>CAYNVO010000001.1:0-352114 GCA_964400675.1 uncultured Dehalococcoidales bacterium
CCCGGAAGGATCTGATGGGTAATAAGTCACCTATTTATCCGGTAACAAAAACTCATAATGTGATATCGGAAGAACCCGTGAAAACAAGGCGATTCCCTCGAAATCACGCCCAGTCTATTGCCTCTTGACTATTATCTGCATAATAGTCTAATTTAAGTTTGTGGTGTAACATTAAAAAGAAATTATGTTTGGCAGATTCAGGTCGAAAGTACAAATTTCAGAAAGGAGGTGAAATATGCCAAACCGTGATAAGACCGGCCCACCCGCCGGTTCGCAGGGACCGAGAGACGGCAGGGGTGGAGGAAAAGGTGGAGGCAGAGTTGGTGGAAGAGGTAAAGGGATAGGTGCAAAGAAGGGCGGCAAGAAAGGAAGCCGCTAATTTCTAATCTAGCCCATCGGGACTCTAGCTGGCAGTTAGGTGGGGTAGTTCAGTGGTAGAACGACAGGAAACGCTAAACTGTCTGGAGAATCGTGAGTCCGAATCTCACCCCTGCAAACCTGTCAGCCAGAGTTATATCGAGCGTAGGTAGACGATGATAATGGATAAACTGGACATTTTCTAGCATTTTGTTGGTGAGTCCTCATTACACTTTATAGCGCTTTGTTAATCGAGAATTGAACCAGGTAACACCATTGCTTGGGCGACTAGCAGACAACAGCTAGCACAACCGGTGTGTTATAATCGTAATCTGGAGGTGATCACTTCCACTTAGAGATGAAATTCAGTTTTTGCGAATCTCTGCCAGATGCAAATATAATCAGATTCGAACAAGAACAGAACAGGGAAGGAGGGTGCAATGTCATTAGTAATCGCAACTTATGTGCCGGAAGGCATTGTGATGGCCTCGGATAGCAGACAGTCCATAACTATCGAAGGGAAAACACCTGAGGGAAAGGATTTTAAGGTTGAGACGGTCAATTCCGACGCTGTCTGGAAGACTTTTCTTTTGGAAAAACAGGGGGTTGGGCTCTCCAATTTTGGGGAAGACTTGCTTGCAGGTGTACCAATGGCAAGTTACATTAAGAAATTCATCGAGGAGGAATTAGCAGCCGTTGACGATGTAATGACAGTTCCTAGAAAACTGATTGAATATTTTCGCAGATCATTTCCCAATGCCGACGCGGGTTTTCATGTTTGCGGCTACAAGAAAGAGGGAAAGGTTAGCGTACCCCATGTCTATCATTGTCACGTAAATCGAAATACCATGGAAAGAAGAAACATTAAGCCTGACGGCTCACTTGCTTACGGCGCTACTTGGTCTGGGCAAATTGATATTCTCGCCTCCATCGTCACTCCCGTGGCAATCAAAGATGACAAGGGTGCTGATAGGGTAATTCGAGCACCAGCACCGATTGTTTGGGATGCAATGACACTTCAAGACGCAATCGATTTCTCAATCTATGCGATCAGGACCACTATCGACACTATGCGTTTCCAAGCGAGGCCGAAAAATGTTGGTGGTCCCATCGATGTTTTGCTCCTAACTCCCGACGAGGTCAGATGGATCTGCAAGAAGGGATTGCATAATTAGACGAAATCAGACTCTTTGTGGGGAACCGTTTGGCTTGGTACCATAAGCATTGAACGAAAGGGCGGATTGTTCAATCTGGTAAACTCGAATAGCTGCCTCCGACGCTCATGGCTTTATCCCCTGCTTGTCTATCTTCTCCCAAGAAAAGTAGCCGCGACCCTTTAGGGCCGGGATCGCGGGGCTAAAGCCTCATGGCTGAATTGACAACTATATATGTGAACGCAATAGAATGAATCTAGAGGGGGGATATGATGACATAGCTTGCATGTAGGCTCTGGCTTCGTGAGGTGGGCAGGAATATGAGTTTAACTTGCATATCTCTCATATAGCAATTATCTATTCATAGACGCCTACGAGGCTTTCAAAGAATCTCGTATCTCTTGAGCGTACAAGAACATCGAGCATATGACTAAAGTACCAATGAAAAATAGCCTAAGTAGGTCTTTCAGCCTTTGCTTGCTATTGATATATTGTGCACACTGTTGACCAATAATGCCTCTCTAATCTAGGTAGCGTGCAATATTGATCAACAATGCTAAAAAAGGGAGAAACAGAGCCAATGGAAACTTCAAACGGTGGAAAACTAGAATTGATGACTACCACCGAGATTGCCAAATATCTGCGAATTTCAAGGGCGAGTGTTTATCGTTTAGTCAGGCAGAAGCAAATACCAGTAAGCAAAGTAGGCCGCCAACTGCGTTTCCGTAAAGATACCATTGATGTGTGGCTGTCAAAAGGCGAGGCAAGCTAAGAAAATGGCAACAAAACCACCGGGCAAGGAAAAATTTGAAGCTCCTCTAATCGGCACTTCCAAAAACACAGGGTCCCCCTCCCCTCGCATGTTACACATGGTGATGGCACTGGTGGCAGTGGTTATTTTGGTTGGAGGATATTTGTTTTACTATTTCCAGGAGCAACAAATGCGCCAGCGCATTGAGGGTGGACTCTCAATCATAGCTCAATTGAAGGCAGAGCAGATTGCAGAGTGGCGTGCCGAAAGGCTCATGAATGCCAATATTCTGGTGGGAAGCCCATTCTTCACCGAAGGGATCGAGAAGTATATGGCTTCGCCAATGGATACTGAGGCTAAGGATAAGGTCCTTGCCCGATTAGCAATTATAGAGAAAGCCTATCCCTACCAGGACATACTGCTCACCGACGTGAATGGTAGGGTGCTTCTAAGCCTAAATAATAGCGTGAATCGCCTCGGCGATATGACATTGTCCCAACTGGCAGTTGCCATCAAGGAGCATAAAGCCGTCTTTACCGATTTCTATCATCCTCCGGATAGCGACTCTCCACATCTGGATATTATTGCGCCGCTCTTCCCCTGGGGGCAAGATTCGCCTCAGGCGATAGGCGCCGTGGTCTTCTACATCGACCCCGCTCAATATCTTTACCCGCTGTTGCAGTCCTCGCCTATACCAAGCGAAACCGCCGAGAATCTGCTGGTGGAACGCGATGGTGACCAGGTGTTGTTTTTAAACGAGCTGCGCCACCAGAAAGACACCGCCCTCAAATTGAGAATCCCCTTGAGCCAGCAGGATGTCCCTGCTGTCATGGCTGTGCTGGGGAAAGAGGGAGTCGTCGCAGGCAGGGACTACCGCGGAGTAGAAGTATTAGCTGCCCTGAAGCATATCCCCGATTCCCCATGGTATATGGTATCCAAAATCGATATCAGCGAGGCGCTTGCGGCATGGCACTCTCGGGCTGGCATGATTATAGTTTTCTTCGCTGGACTGCTGATTGCCGTACTTGCCGGCATCGGGTTCATCTGGCAGCGTAGGCAAAGGCTGGCGTATCAGGCGCTGTACCAGGCAGAGGAGGCACTGAGGCTATCTATGGAGAGATATAGGATTTTATTCGACACTAATATCGATGGCTTGTGCGTCATGGACGAGACAATGAAAGTATTGCTGGTCAATGAAGCCGCCGCCCGCATTTTTGGTTTCGAGTCTACGGAAAAAGTGTTCGAAGTAAATCCATTCGATTTCATTCCATCCCCGGAAAGGGAGCGTGTTCTCGAAACTATCACAAAGGACATGTTTGAAAACGACAAAAAGCAAGTAAACGAGTTCCGATTGGTGAATAAGTCTGGCAAGGAAGTGTGGGTAAGCGCAGTCGGGGCAGTAGTAGAATATCAAGGGAAACCAGCAGGTTTGATTTCATTCAGAGATGTCACTGAGCAAAAGCGGACGGAAGAGACACTGCAGCAATCCGAAGAAAAATATCGGACGATTCTAAATGAAATATACGAGGTTTACTATGAGTTAGACCTTGCTGGCAATTACACCTTCTTCAATGATGCGTTATGCCGTCAAACGGGGTATTTCAGGAAAGAGTTGATGGGAATGAACTACCGAACTTACACGCCTGAAGAAGATTGGAAGTCTGTCAACGAGAAATTTAATCAGGTTTATCGGACGGGCAAGCCACTGAGGTGGGTTCCTTTAAGGAATATAACCAAGGACGGCAGGATTATTTACACAGAGGATACTGTGCTGCCACTCCGCAATGAAAGTGGTGAGGTTATCGGGTTCCGTGGACTTAGCCGTGATGTTACCGAGCGCAAACTGGCTGAAGAGGAGAGGAAACAACTGGAGCTAAAGGCTCAAATTACCAGCCGCCTGGCTTCTGTGGGCGAGATGGCAGCCGGCGTCGCCCACGAGATAAACAACCCTCTCACCGGCGTCACCGGCTATGCCCAGTTGCTTATGGACCGAGAGGACATCCCACCAGACATCAGGAGCGATCTGGAAGCTATCAATGACGGCGCTCGACGCGTGGCCGGCATTGTACGGACGCTGCTGGCCTTCTCTCGCCAGACCAAGCCGCAGCGAAAGCTGGTCGATATCAACGAGCTTATAGAGAGCACGCTAGTCCTGAGAGCTTATCACCTGAGGGTCAACAACATTGAAGTTATTACACGGCTAGCTCCTGATTTGCTCGAAACCGTGGCTGACCCCGGTCAAATACAGCAGGTGCTGCTCAACTTAATCGTCAACGCCGAGACGGAGATGAAGCTGGCTCACGGCAAGGGCAAGCTCACCATAACCACGAAGAAGAGCGACAACACAATAAAGATATGCTGCAAGGACGATGGACCAGGAATAAAGCCAGAGGTCATGGATAAGATATTCGACCCCTTCTTCACCACCAGAGAGGTGGGCCAGGGCACCGGACTGGGCTTGAGCCTGTGCTATGGCATAATAGCCGAACATAAGGGTAGGATATACGCTGAAAGCAAGCCGGGCAAGGGCGCTACCTTTGTCGTCGAGCTGCCTATAGTCACCGAAGTCGCACCGCCAAAGCCGTCTGAGCCACTTGTTAAAACGTCTCAGAAGGCGGTAAAAGCCAGGATACTGGTGGTGGATGATGAGCAAGTGGTGAGGGACATTATCAATCGGGTGCTAACTGGTGAAGGTCACAAGGTAGGGACTGTAGATAACGCCGCTGATGCTCTGAAGAAAATCGAAAGTAAGAAATACAATCTCATCCTGGTGGATATCAAGATGCCGGGCATGAATGGCGTGGAGTTATACAAGCGTATTCAAAAGATAGACAAGTCGCTAGCCCAGAAAGTGGTATTTATCACCGGCGATGTTATGGGTGCCGATACCGAAAAGTTCCTCTCCGAGACTAAAGTTGCCCATATCGACAAGCCTTTTGATGCCGAGCAGTTAATCAGAGAGGTTAAGCGCACTTTGACCGCAGGGCGGTAGAGGGTCACATCCCGCTGCGCAGTTGTCCAGATTGTACAGTTTTAATAAAAAAGCTGGGCACTTGTAAACCAGATACCCAGCTTTGCCGAATTTCACGATAACCTGATTTAACTCTTCCCAATCCTAAACATCTTCGTTCCACATTTTGGGCAAGTTCCCTGTGTTGCTGGCTTGCCATTCTTCATTTTAACAGCCTTCGGGTTATTCATTTCTCTTTTGGTTCTGCATTTCATGCAGTATGCTTGCATTGACACACCTCCTTTATATACTTGAGAGTAAGATATAACACCTTCAAGTTGAATGTCAATAGGATTATAGTCCCATGCACTGTTCATTCTTTCATGACCAACGAGAGAAAAACAATAGCCTGATTTGTATAATCAATGGTGCCAGTGCAGTCGTTGTTTCGTTGGGTTGTGAGCTATTAATCACGGGGGGGGGATGACAGGAAACAGCCGGACCGTCCCCTCTTGGTCTTTCTAACGTCTCAAAATGGCCATCAACGGTTCCCGGCCATGGAAAACCACGCTAAGGCTGTTATAATGCATTTCTGTTGCATTGTGAAACTTGCCAGGTAGGCTTCCCGAACGTTGGGAGTCAAAGCGAATAAAAAAAGAGGGTGGGGATTCTTGAATCCCCACCCTCTAGTCAGCCGCTGAATAAGCTAGAAGTCAAACAATGATGGTTGCATCACCTCCAGCTCGGCTTTAGCTGCCTCGGCCTTTTGACGTTTCTCGGCCCGGTCTCTTTCAAGTCTGGCTCTAGTTCGCTGCTGATAGAGCCATCTCTTAAGCCGATTTAGGTCTGTCATCTGGTCATCTCTGAGCGATTCTACTTTGATATCTTCAGGCACTTCACTCTTACCCCATCGGCCGTAGACTTTGGTAGCGACATACAGGTAGATTTGCCCCCAGTCATAGTCCATCGGCTGGGTTAAGGCAGCCGTGTAGAGATAAGCGCAAGCCTCAGCATCTGTACCAGTAGGTTCTGCACCTTTGAACTCTCTCATGTTAATCTCAAGCCTTTCCAGAGTGATGGCGTTCTTAAGCCAATCAGGGATTGTATCTCCCCAGCCACCGGGGAAGACGATGATGGAATCTGCGATAGCACCTACCAGATCGGAGATATAATGCTCGCCTGGCTTCTGCTTGGCTTTAGCCTTTGGCTTAGCTTCTTTTAGCTCATCTGTAAACAGTTCGGTCATAGTTATCACCTCCTTCGCTTATTTTGGGCATGGTTACCCCATCAAACTCGACCCGCATTACTCCTTCAGCTTGTCTGTCATTCCTAGCCTTTGGGTCAGGTCATCGGCTTCAAGCTCACGCTCGACGAGGCGAAGCACGACTAAGACACTGGCAGCAGTCCACATCTGAAATAGAGACCATAGCTCATCAGGCACATCGGGGTAGCCGTCCTTGTAGCTATTGACGAAGGCTATACCGCCAGCCCTGACAGCTTTTCCCAACCACATAGAGTCTCGGTCAATCTCCAGGCACAGCCTCGCCAGGTCATCCTCCGGACTATCGCCTTTTATCCGAGACACCAGTTCAGGCAGTTCTCTATCGAGCATCGCCTGAACAGAGTCCTTAGACGGCCTGACCCTGCGGCACAGGTAGTCAAACACTTTTCATCACCTCCTTTCTCTCTGGATTCAGGCAAAAATAAAGGGTGGGTTGTCTAGGTTTCCCACCCTCTACCTTTCCCTTTACAGGCTTATCTATTCTTTTCTTTGGCTAACCTTTTTACTTTGGCTACCGACAGATAGTCGGGACACTTCGGCGAGCACTTCTGGCGTCCCTTAAGGCATTCCCGACATAGCCAGTAGCACTTCCTGGTATTGGCGCACTTATAGGTTAGGCTCATTACAGTCCTTTCTAGCCCTTCAAAAAGCAAAAAGCGGGGGTCGCTCCCCCGCTCTTTGCGTTGGTCTTCCTGTTGGCTTTGCGTTCTATATCGGCTTTGTTTAAGCTACAGCTACAGGCTCTCTGTCCTCTTCAGGTTCGGCTACCTCTTCTGGCTCAACTTCAGGCTGCTTAACCTTTCGCTTACCTTTCCGCTTCGGCTTGGCTTCAGCTTTCGCCTCTGCCTCTGCCTTCGCTTCCGTCTCTGTGGCTACCGCTTCGGCTTCTGCCACCGCCTTGCTTTCAGGGAAGCGCATGGGCATAACCAAGCATCGGTAACCGTCAACGTTTAAGGCTATCGGCGATTGTGGACTTGCCAGCTTCATTTCAGCTATGCCACCACAAGCCTTTAAGGCTTTGAGTAGGTAGTTTCCAGCTACAGCTATCTTTGCCTCTCCACTGGTTTCGGCTGATATTGCCATTGAGCCTCTATCCTCTTTTGCCTCGATGATAACCTTGTTATCGGCTACGGTTAAGGTTAAAGGTCTATAAAGCCCTTTGGTGTTATCATCAAACCAGATAGCCAACAGGCTTTGACACGCCTTGACTGCCTCTTTGGTGTCGAAGCTGGCACTAGCGATAAAATCGCTTGGAAATACCTTGTCATAATCGGGATAGCTACCTTGCTGGCTTGGCAAGCTATACTTGATTAGCTCGGTATCAACAATCAGCGACTTGGCAAGCAAGCCACCGTTGTCGCTATCTGGCTTTTGCTCGAAGCTAACCTTAACTCTCTTGGCTTTCCTTAAGGCTGGTATTAAGCCTTTAACATCGTCTCGATTGATTAAGGCTTCAGCCTCTCCAGCCTCGAAGTCAAGGTTAATCTCTCCAAGCGTAAAGCCATCGGCAGCTATCAAGGTTAGCTTGTCGTCTTTTTGAACTACCTTGACGCATTGGAGAACTGGTCTAGCGTCATCGGCATCGGTAAACGGTAGCACCCTCGACAAGGCTTCGGCTAGCTCATTACCGCCGAGGTTAGGCATGACAGCGTAGCTTGGGCTTACTCGGACTTGGCAAAAAGTGAAAGGCGTTTTGTCCTTTAGCCAAGCTCCATCTGATATATAGCTTTGGTGATTGCCACAGACTACCTTTAAGCCTTTACCGTTAGCCTGCAATCCGCTAGCACTACCGTTGGCAGGTATAACTTTAACCATGTTACCGCCTGCCAGAGCTTTAAGGTAGCTCAAAAAGCCTTTCCTGCCTATATTGGTTTCGCTATCGAATAGCATCACCCTTTCGGCAGTTGCTCTGGAGAGAGCACTTACAAGCCTTTCCTTATGGCACACAAAACCATCGCCAGAACGCTTGCCTTCGATATTAAGTTGTTCCGTCTTAAATCACCCCCTTTATTTCAGACGCTTGACGGTAAGCGTCATTCTTATTTAAGGCTACTGGCTACTCCGCAACCGCTGGCAGTAGCTTTTGCCTCTACCTATATAGTTCCAAAAGAGGGCTGAAATTCCGCATCAAGTTAAGGCTAGTTGATACTTTTTTGATTCTTTTTGACGGTAACGCTCTACGTAGTCATAGTCTTTACCATCAAGGCGCTTACCGCTATACAGCTTTACGGCAATCTGAACCAGTCTCCTGGGGCAGCCTAGCAGCCACCGCTTGGCATCTTGCCAAGCCTCTAGGTCAATCGCCTTATCATCGGCTAGGGTCTGCCACAGCTCGACTGTGTCTCCGTCTCCGTCTGATAGCTCACCGTTCAGGCTTAAGATGGTTGGCTTCCGCATCCGGTCTCTCCAGTAAGCCATAACCGTATAGCTGGCAACTCTGACCATAGCCCCTTCGCTAAAGGGTTCGTGTCCGTTATTAGAGGCTACTTCGGCAAGCCTTAAGATAATGTCCTGTCTCAAGTCTGCTTTATCGACCGCCTTCGCTTTATGTTGAAACTTGTCTGCAATCTCGATATACTTTTGCCAGTCTAGCGTCATCTTGTCTCCATTCGAGGCAAGGCTAGATTTCCCTAGCTAGTGTCTGCTGGCTAGGGATTTATAATGCCTCACCTCACCTTGAAGGCAAGCGTTCTGGCTTCAGCTATTCGGTTGTTAAAGTGCTTGTTCTTATATGATTATTGTTGCACAAAATAAGCGATTGTTGAAGGAGTGGAACTAATACCTTCCACTCCCCCCTCTGGAAGGTTTACCGACTCCAAAAAAGAGAGGAGTCCTATCGATAGGACTCCTCTCTCATCCCGATTGTCGAACAACGAGCTACGACGGACTCGAGCCTTTTTTCCTGCGGGGCAGACTGCCTGGGTGCCGGTATTTGAGAGGTTTCGGGCTGCGAACCTCCTTGGGGTAGTGATAGAGAGTTTGAAGAGGATCCTGCCACTCCACATCTGAGGCAGTTTTGCCTTTGGCTGTTAGCCGGTAAAAACGCCTCGGCTGAGGCACTTCGATTAGAGCACCTTTCCCGCTCTTCTTAATACGAGCGCCAGGCATACCGCCCATAGCCGATTTCTCCTCCTCACCGGTTGGTTTCACCCAGCCAAGCATCTTGAGGTGGTGAAAGTATCTGTAGAATGAATGTGACCGCATTTTAGTAAGTCTCTTGGGTATTCGCTCCAGAGCTTCTTCAACCGAAAGTTCGATACCCTCCTCCATGGCCATTGCAACCATGTCCTCGGCATATTCGCGAAGAAGGGCAGTTTTATAGGCATATCTGATGTCTTCTGTTGCTGCTCCTCGCTCAGGGTCGATTACGGATGAGCCGAAAGGTCCTCTGCCCATGAGATAGTCGCGGATAAAGATGCCAGTGTGAAAAGGTCTGAGAAACCGACCGTGCTGAGGTCTAATGTCCACCTGACTTTACCTCTTTGTTCCATAATCGGTCATACCAGTCTCTTAACTCCTCACCTGCTACCTTCCTGTATTTAGCAGTAGTGTTGAAAGAGGCATGTCCCAATTGCACCTGAAGCAGCCTTAGACCATCGCCGGAATCGTCGAGCTTCATCGCATGAACAGCGAACGAATCTCTTAGTTTGTGCGGGCTAACATTGTGCACTTTCCCGGTCTCAGGATTCACCAGCTTAGGTAACCCTCCCCTGTTAGCGCAGTCGCGGATAATCTGCCATGCCCTATGTCTATTGATGCCAAATATAAGTAGTTTGTCTTTTTGCCTTACCGGTCCGCCGCGCTTAATATAGTCCTTCAATAGGTCAAGGGTGTCGCTGTCGAGTGGCAGTGTCCTCATCTTTCGGTGCTCCTGTTCTTTGGTCAACGGCTTGTCTATCTTGACGCCGCATATAGGGCAAAAGGTGTGACTCTTCCCTAGCCTGGCACCACACTGAGTACAGTTCAACTTGATGCGCGACTTCAGATGCTGGATAGTTACCGTGCCTTGGCCAAAGTCTATATTCTTCACCTCTAGAGCTAACGCTTCAGATATCCGACAACCCAGCCGTGCCAGAACTCTTATGAGGAGCTTGTCCCTAAGACACGTCGCCGCATTTTCAAGCTGTTCCGTTTCGTCTATGTCCAGGTATGCCTTCATTCGTCACTCACAATCTGGTATGAAGCGGTAACATAATATCCTTAGCACCCTAATTTAATAAGATTAGCTACGCTTGACTATCTCTCCTGTGATGCCAAACATGACATTGAGCATCATCCCTATACTTGTTGCGATTTGAGGCAGATATTGAGCCGCCTCTGCGCTGCCGGCCGCTAACTTAATTTCGGCGCTATCGCTACAAATAATGATCTGAGCCTTTATACTCTTGGTCTTTCCTTTGAGAGCTCCTAATGTACCCATTTGCTCGGGAGTCACGTATTTCTCGAATGCTGATTGATCAACCACTTTCTTTTTCCTCTTTATAGGTAAATCCTGATGGTGGGCTAAATCCTGCTCCACCTTGCTCGACCTGGCCAGGCTGAAAACCTGGGATAAACTTACTTAGAACGTTTTGTAGGATGGGCTTCATGAGGTCTACCATCATAGATCGCATGGGATCTGGATTAGCCTGAAGCCACGGTTTAGTCTGTTCAAGGTATTGGGCGATAGCGGATGCTGCTTCCTGGGCTGCCTGTGTTGCGACATCACCGCTTTCGCTCTTAGCTTCACGGAGTATTCTGAGCTGGCTTTCCGTGATTTCAGATTGGGCAGAAGCGAGTCCTTGTAGAATGCCAACCTGCTGATACACCATCCACTGAACTCCCATTATTGTCCTCAGACCATCCATAAAGCCCGATTTGTACTCACCATTTGGAAGACTGATATCAGAAAGGATGGCTTCCACTGGAATTATCTCCTTCGCGCCCAATTTCATTGGGAAATGTAATCCCGTCTCGCTGGTAGATGAATGATTGCTAGATACGTTGCTGACATTGCCCGCGTCCTGGTCATGAGTAACAGGTTCTCCCTTTTTCTCTAGCCGCTTCAAGGCTTTGCGCGTTGTGGACTCGGCGAATCCGGCAGCCACTAGTTGTTTTTTAGTTACTCCTTGGCGGAGTAGTTCTTCGATCTGAGTCACTTTTCCGTTTGCTTCCATATGTTCACCTCCTTAGGTCTTTAATGTGCTGTGCCGTTGTGTCACACCCTGATGAGCCGTGCGTCTTGTTTTGCAAGCTGAAGGCAATTTGAATTCCAAGTTGTCAGCTGGAGAATTTCTCTGATGAACCCTGCTGATGTCGGCCTGAGCGAGGTTGATATAGCCCCTCAAAACTTCTAATTGTGAATGTCCCAAAATCCGCTGTAAGCTGAAGACGTCGCCACCATTTCTCAGAAATGTTACGGCCATGGTGTGGCGGAAGGTGTGGGGACTCACACGTACCCCGGCAATACCAGCCTTCTTTCCGTAGTGCTCAATAATCGCCTCCAATCGATCTTTGGTCAGAGGACGACCATCACGGGTAAGAAATACATGGTCGTAGCGGGGTGTAGCCGGCTGTGGGCGATAGCAGGTTATGTATTTCCATAAGGCTTTCTGTACCTTGGCTCCAATTGGTGCTAATCTCTCTTTACTTCCCTTGCCCCACACCTTAAGCAAGCGACTCTCGAGATTGGCGTCTGTGAGCTTAAGGTTGGTGAGCTCACTACATCGTATCCCCGTATCAAGAAGAGTTAGAATAATAGCGTAGTCCCGGTAGCCCACGGGCGACATAATGTCTATAACCGCAAAGAGCTGGCGTAGCTGCATTTCGTTGAAGGTCGGGATGACCTTTTTGGGTGCCTTCGGTATCCTCAGCCTGGCGAAAGGGTTTTCTTGGATAAAGCTCTCCCGTTCTAGCCATGCCCAGAACGCCTGAAGTGCCCGTAGGTAGCCGTTGACGGTATGTCCAGAAAGATGACCGATCTGGGGCTTGGTGAAACGGTGCTTAAAAAAGCGAGGTTGTTCTTTAAGATAGACAATGAAGTGGCGTAGTTCTTGAACTGTGATCTCACCGACATTGGTTGGGAGGTTATTGACGGTAAGAAATTCATTCAGGTAGCGTACTGATGCTTCCACGATAGCAATGGTATTGTGGCTTTTTCCCTCGCTTTTAGCTGATAGCCGGTAGCCTTCCAAAAATTCGTGTAATTTAACGGCATTCCGTTCATGGAGAACTTCGTCGAGAAACCTATCGATATTCTGGTTGAGCATTACTTTTTTCACATCACTAAGAAATCTAAAACTCATTCCCATCTTATCAGTTGTGTTTCAGTGGGGGTTGTGGAAAAATAGAGATAAAATTACGGAAATTTGAAATGCCCAAGTTGAAGCCAAGCTGGATGAAGACGGATATCCCGAAGAACACCAAAATAAAGCTGTGGCGGCTCATGAAAGACAATCCCACTTATCGGTCCTGGGAGAAGGCGATCATTGGGAAAAGCCAAACCACTGGCGAAGATAAACTCTTTGCTGATAACGAGTCGAAATACCTCAGGATAAGCAGGGACACGTATAAGAGCTTGAAGCAGGAAATAATGGATATGCCTCCTGATGAAGTGGCGAGTTTGCCACAAGACCTCCAGAACTGGATTAGGCAACTGAGGCCAGACCTGAAACGTGAAGAAAAACAAACATCTCCCCAGGTTGTGGAGTGGGAGTGGCTTTATGGCCTAACAACCCGACTACGAGACAGCCTTTCCCTTATTGGTCCAAAGGATTGGGCTGTTTGGGGACAGCCTGACACCGGGCAGCCTCCGATGACATCTGAAGCTGGGCTCCGAGTCTGGACAGATCGGGGCATACTCGCAGTAAATCTAGCGATAGAAAACGATGAGCGTTTTCCGGTTCTCATGTCCAAACTGAAAGCGGTATTTCCAGAGTTAGCGGAATACGATAGTTTAAAGAGGTCGCTTGCCGAGTTCTTCGGTTTGTGTTGGGATGTAGCCCAAGAAATTTTGAAAAGGTCTCAAAAAGAGACAGGTTTAATATTGAGCAACGTTCTCGTGACAGGAAGTGGTCATCTGTTAAACGTGCCTAGATTTATTTACGAGTTCGCCCTGGACAACTACCTGTCTCCAAAACAGCCGGAGCTACAAGTGCTTCCACATGACCTGCACAGATATAAGCTTGCACCCAGGAGCCTTCCAAGTTATGTATTGGCAATAGGCGCTGAGGATGAGATGGTTAGGTGCAAGCAAGTCACTGTCTCTCTTAGCAGCGAATATGTTAAAGATGGAAGGATTGGGGACATAAGAAACAAGGCGATTGAAACCAAGAGTCAAGTTAAGCCTTTTCTTACTGCTCTGTCCACAGTGCTTGAACAGGCTGAGAATGTTACCTAGACCTGTCCTCTCGTCCATTAGGTAGCTTTTTTCTTGGCTGTCTTGGGGCTAGGTTGTCCACCGGGCTTGCCGTCATATGGGCTTTCTTAACATCTATATCTGCGAGTTCACAGTATCTTCTAGTCATCTCAAGGCTGGCATGGCCCAATATCCGCTGTAGACTGAAGACATCGCCGCCGTTTCTAAGAAATGACACCGCTGCTGTGTGCCGAAGGGTATGAGGCGAGCATCTTACGCCTGCCAGCCCAGCTTTCCTGCCGTAGTAGGTCATGATTTTGTCCACTCTATCCTTGGTCATTGGTCTACCACCCATGGTTAGGAGTAGCAAGTCGGAATTCGGCATCGCTGGCTCTGGGCGGTAGCGGCTGATGTAGCGCCAGAGGAGTCGCTGAACATTTTTACCTATTGGGACGAGACGCTCTTTATTGCCCTTGCCTAAAACTTTGAGCATGCCGTCCTCAAGCCGAAGATTAGAGAGCCGAAGGCTGCACAGCTCTGACACCCTTAGCCCAGTGTCAAGCAAGGTGAGAATGATGGTGTAGTCCCGGTATCCATCGGCAGTTAAAGTGTCTATAACGTTAAGCAACTGCTGAATCTGAAAATTACTGAAGGCAGGGATGACCTTTCTCGGTGGCCGGGGAATCTTTACCTGGTCAAAGGGGTTGGTAGCTATAATGTTCTCAGAAACAAGCCATGAGAAGAAGCTCCTGATGCTGCGGAGGTAGCAATTGATGGTATGTCCAGTAATGCCCCTATCCTGGACGTGGTTGAAGCGATGGCCAGAGAAGCATCTTTTCTGCTGGAGGTAAAGAATGAAGGCCCTGATCTCACGGCGACTGATTTGAGTGGCGTCTGTGCTTATTCCTCGCGAGCTGAGAAAGTCGGCAAGATAATTTACGCTATTGGTAACAATGGCTATGGAATTGTGGCTTTTGCCTTCACTAGCGGCGCAGAGCTGGTAACCGCGGAGCAAAGCCCCTATATCGGTGCAAAAATTTGACGAAGCAAGAGGTGTATGTTTACAAAGCTGGCTTTTCGGGCTAAAATAGATACGTTTCAGGGCGGTTAGCTCAGTGGTTAGAGCGCTTGCTTCACACGCAAGAGGTCACTGGTTCAAGTCCAGTACTGCCCAGGGCCGAAGTGGCGGAATGGCAGACGCGCTACGTTCAGGACGTAGTATCCGTAAGGATGTGTGGGTTCAAATCCCACCTTCGGCACCATGCGCCTGTAGCTCAGCGGATAGAGCGCAGCCCTGCGGAGGCTGAGGTCGTGGGTTCAAATCTCACCAGGCGTACCATATTTGGGCGATTAGCTCAGTGGTTAGAGCACCTGCTTTACACGCAGGGGGTCAGTGGTTCAAGTCCACTATCGCCCACCAACTGCTTGCAAAAGTTTACAAAAGGTAGCAATTGTCCAGCGGTTCTTTGAATTTGCTCGTGGAATAGGCAACGGCTACATTATAAGTACATGACTAAAGCACTGCAGGTCAGTTATGCGAGTTACTTTTTGGACAGCAGCTGCACTAGAGTTGCCAAAAGCTGACTAGCTGCTTAAAATCCAGCATGCCGCTTTCAGCGGCATTTTCCACTTCGATTCCAGCTTCTACTGCTGCAGCTACAGGATTCAGTCCACCACGTAAAACCATGCCAACTCGATTCATGCCCACGGCTATCTGACAGATGGGCTCGCTGATATTGCCTAGGGCGAAGACGCCATTTATGCCCGCTTCTTTAAGCCCCGTGATGGTTTCCTCAACGATTGACCTGGCTGGTGCTGGTATCTCTCTGAAATTAGCCAGTATCTTGCCGTTACCGGTTTTAGCGGCTTCGCCGACGCTGGTCATTCCAGCACGAATATATTGTTCGGAAGGGTCAAGAGATGTGCCCCCATAGTTGATTATGGCAACGAAACGCCTTGGCTTAGAATCCCTGATTTCAAGCACTCCACCGAACTTCGATTCCATCGGAACGCCATGCTTTAGCAGTACTCCATTTATAGTCACACCGCAGACTGTTGCCATGCCTATTTTGCCGTTTGGAATGACTACATCGCCGAGCTTCTGACCTTCGGACGCTGCAGCCACCAACTCGCTTACACATATGCCTGCCTCAAATACAGGTTTCATGGCTTCAACGGCTCTGGGGAAATCATCCTTGTTGAATAGTGAGGTATTTATGGGAACCTGACCGGTCCGGCTCTCCGGACTAAATGTAGTACGAAATGCCAGTAGCTCGAGCTTTTCTAGGATAAAACCGATCTGGTCTGGTGCCAGGGCTATTCGCAGTTCCTCAAGCCCTCGAGATGTAATCATCCGCCCATCAATACCCAGAGGCTGAGTATAACCTCTCTCATCCGTAATCTTCAGATGGTATCTGACTGCTCTCTCGCTCAAGGAAAGCCCGCGCTTCTCAAGCTCCCGAGCGATTGTGATTGAGCCTAATGGTTCGAAAGACTCGCTCAACACCTTTAGTATTGATAGAATCTTTTTTTCCGTGTCAGAGTTGGCGCTCGATATCATTTTTTATATCATCGCTTTGTTATAGATTACCATGTATTATACTATCTCCAATGCCAAAAAAGAATAGTTTAGCTTCCCACATGGGTAATATCTAGACGGATTGCTGAGAAGTTACTTCGACTTAGCTAATCGGGTGCAGCCAGATATTCTCGAAGCGGCTTGACACTGTAAATTTGGCTGCCGCTGGCTAGTGCGTTCAGAGCCACGCGGGCTGTGTCAAGCGATGTAAAACATGGTATTCGCTTTTCAGCAGCAGCACGCCGAATATGAAAACCGTCTCGGAGTGGAACACGACCGCCGGTAATGGTATTTACAACCCCATCCACAGAGCCATCACTGATAATGTCAACCACAGTTGGATGACCTTCGCCCAATTTTTTGCCAATCTTTTTTACTTTCATCCCGGCAGATTCAATCATGGCTGCTGTACCTTCAGTGGCATAAACCTGGTAGCCAATGGAATAGAAGCCTTCTATGATAGGTAAGGCTTCTGCCTTATTTTGGTCGGCAATGCTAAACAAGAGATTGCCTTGAGATGGCAACATAAGACCGGCGGCCAGAAGCGCTTTTATCAGCGCGGCTTCATAGGTGTAGTCAATTCCCATGACTTCACCGGTCGATTTCATTTCGGGACCGAGATATGTGTCTACACCAACCAGCTTTGACATGGAGAAAACCGGGGCTTTTATGCCTACTAGCTTCTGTCTCTTCCACAAGCCTGTAGTGTAGCCCTGCTCTTCAAGGCTCATGCCCAGCATTATCTTGGTGGCAATCCGGACCATGGGTACACCGGTTACTTTAGAAATAAACGGGATGGTACGACTAGCACGAGGATTAACTTCAAGTACGTAAACTGATGATTCGCTGCCATCACGCATGATTACCAGTTGGACATTCATCAGTCCCTTAACCTGGAGCGCCCGCCCAATTCTTATCGTATAATCAACGATGGTGTTCACCTCATTTTGGGAAAGGTTCAGCGCGGGGTAGGCAGCTATCGAATCGCCACTATGTACTCCGGCACGCTCAATATGCTCCATGATTCCCGGAATAAGAACATCCCGTCCATCGCTGACAGCATCAACTTCAACTTCTTTGCCTTCAAAATACTTATCAATCAATGTAGGATGTTGACTGTCCATTTCCAGAGCCAGGGACATATAACGCACCAATTCCTCTTCATTATGGACAATTTCCATAGCCCTGCCGCCGAGAACATAACTGGGACGAACCAGCACAGGATAACAGAGTAGCTTCGCCGTGCTGATACTTTCCTGCAAGGAAAAAACACCGGCCCCAGGTGGCTGAGGTATGCCTAGCTGGTTGAGGAAGTCCTCAAAACGGCGACGGTCCTCAGCAATGTCAATAGCTTCGGAGGTAGAACCAAGTATTTTCATGTTGCTGCGAGCTAGAGGTTCAGCCAGGTTAATAGCTGTTTGCCCGCCAAACTGGACAATACATGGTGGAACTGGGTCATCTTGGAATGGAAAACTTTCATTTTCGAGTATGTCCCTCAAACTTTCTTCATCTAAAGCTTCGAAATACAGGCGGTCGCTGGTGTCGAAATCCGTGGAAACGGTTTCTGGATTGGAATTGACCATTATACTCTTGATACCTGACTCCTGCAGCGCCCAGGCGGAGTGAACAGAACAATAATCAAATTCTATGCCCTGTCCGATTCGGATGGGTCCGCTGCCGATGACTACAGCCTTTTTGTCTTTCGATGGTTCGGCTTCATTTTCCTTTTCATAGGCGCTGTAGAAATAAGGTGTCTCGGCATCGAATTCAGCGGCACAGGTGTCCACCATCTTGTATACCGGACATATTTGCCAGTTATGTCTTAGCTGACGCACTTGCTCAGGCAATCTATCAGATAAGGTGCTGATTTGCTCGTCGGAGAAACCGAGCCGTTTAGCCTGCCACATAAGCTCAGGAGCTAATGGCTCGGAGAGAAGCCGTTTTTCCATCTGGACGACATTCAGTATCTTATAGACGAACCAGGGGTCAATACCGGTATGTTGGGCGAGTTGTTCACAGTTTGCCCCGTGCCTGAGTGCTGCTATCACTGCCCACAACCTGAGGTCATTGGGGTGCAAGGGATAAGAATCGAGGTCTCCATTGCTATTACCCCAACTTCTATCTTCCCAGAGGAGAGATTTTTTCCCAAACTCGAGACATCGGACTGCTTTTTGTAAGGCCGCTTCGAAGCAACGGTCAATTGCCATGACTTCGCCTGTAGCCTTCATCTGGCTCCCGGTATTGCGGTCACCCAGAGCGAATTTGTCGAAAGGCCAGCGGGGAATCTTTACCACACAGTAGTCCAAAGCCGGCTCAAAAGCTGCCATTGTCTTACCAGTCACCCGATTGGGTATTTCGTCTAACCTTTTGCCTGCAGCTATCTTGGCAGCCACCCTGGCAATAGGATAGCCCGTGGCTTTACTGGCGAGGGCTGAACTGCGGCTAACGCGAGGATTTACCTCTATCACATAATATTCACTTACCTTCACACTTAATTGGTCTGGTGCCCACTTTTTGGCTACCACAGGGCTGGGAGTCAAGGCAAATTGAATATTACAGCCACCCTCAATGCCTAAAGCTCTAATGATTTTCAGGCTGGCTGACCGCAGCATCTGGTATTCCTTGTCAGTCAGGGTCTGGCTGGGGGCGACGACGATGCTATCACCGGTGTGGACTCCCATCGGGTCGATATTCTCCATATTGCAGACAGTTATGCAATTATCGGCAGCATCGCGCATTACCTCATATTCAATCTCCTTCCAGCCAAGAAGACACTTTTCCACCAGCACTTCGTGGCTCAAGCTAGAAGACAGGCCGCCGGCTACCGTGTTTTCGAGTTCTTCCATAGTGTGAGCAATGCCTCCGCCAGTACCACCTAAGGTATAGGAAGGTCGAACGATCAATGGTAATCCGATTGATTCAGCTAACTCCTTTGCTTCCTCTATAGAATGTACCGTGGCGCTTTTCGGTACTGGCTCACCAATGTCTAATATAAGTTGCTTGAATAGTGACCTCTCCTCTGCCTTTTTGATTGTCTCCAGCGGTGTGCCCAGCAGCTTGACGCTGTATTTATCCAGTATTCCGGCGTCGGCAAGTTCAACAGCAAGATTCAAGCCAGTTTGCCCGCCGAGAGTAGGCAATAAGCCATCAGGGCGTTCCCGCTCGATTATGCGGGCTATAACTTCTGCGGTTAATGGCTCTATATAGACAATGTCGGCGATGCCTTCATCGGTCATTATAGTTGCCGGGTTGGAGTTAACCAGCACTGTGGTTATGCCCTCTTCACGTAACGACTTGCATGCCTGCGTGCCGGCATAGTCGAACTCTGCCGCCTGGCCGATAATTATCGGCCCCGAGCCGATGACTAAGACCTTCGAGGTTTTAGTCATCACTGCGCTTCCTTCACCATCTGTAGAAAACTGTCAAACAGGTAAACATTATCTTGAGGGCCGGGAGAGCCTTCGGAGTGATACTGTATAGATATTACCGGTAACTCTTTATGGCGCAGTCCCTCAACTGTGCCGTCATTCAGATTTATCTGGCTGACCTCAAGCCCATCTTTCAGACTGTCGGCATCCACGGCATAGCCGTGGTTCTGGGTGGTAATATAGACTCTGCCGCTTGCCAGGTCACGGACTGGATGATTGCCGCCACGGTGACCAAATTTTAACTTGAATGTCCTGGCACCAAAGGCTGTGCCTATCAGCTGGTGGCCTAAGCAAATGCCCATTACCGGCTTCTGCTGCACAAGTTTCCTGACTGTCTCTGTCATATAGTCGAGGAGAGCTGGGTCACCGGGCCCGGGAGAGAGGACGATGCCATCCGGCTTTAGTTTCATAATCTCCTCGACTGCCATAGTGCAGGGGACGACAGTTACCAGGCAGCCGAGTTGGGTCAATATGCGGGCAATATTGTACTTCAGCCCCATGTCGACAATTACTATGTGATATAGGAGGGCAGCATTATCTGAAGTCAAGCCCCACTGATATTTCTTATCAATAGCGACTTGTTTGACGAAGTCGGTGGAATCATAGCTTGGCAACCCTTTTAGCTCTTGCAGAGCTGCCTCTGGTGTCATCTCAGAGGTCAGGATGCCCATCATCACTCCTGCCGAACGAAGACGGCGTGTTAATGCCCGGCTGTCAACCCCACTTATCCCGGGGATTCCATTTGCCTGCAAGAACTCGGACAAACTGCCGGCGCTTTGCCAGTGGCTGGGCACAATGCAATGCTCTCTAACAACGAGGCCTCTCACCTGCACTTGCTTGGATTCGAAAAAGGCATCGTTAACTCCATAATTGCCGATGAGAGGATAGGTAAGAACCAAAATCTGGCCAGCGTAGGAAGGGTCGGTTAGCATCTCCTGGTAGCCGGACATGCTGGTATTAAAAATTACTTCGCCGTAGGTAGTGCTTTTAGCACCAAAGGAATAGCCTTCGTAAATCGAGCCGTCTTCCAATGTCAAATAGGCGCGTTTACCCATACTTCCCTTTGGGCTTTGACATCTATACTCGCTTAATCGTGTCTTTAAATTATACACTAATATCCCCTGAACCGATTCGTAATGGGCAACCTGCGGTCTCTACCGAAGGCTCTAGGCGTTATCTTAATGCCCGGTGGTGCCTGGCGCCGTTTATATTCGCTGGTGTCAACCAGTCGAGCTGCTTTCTTAACCACCTCTTCTTCGAAGCCTGCGCTAATAATCTGTTCGGCGCTCTCGTCTTCTTCGACATAGGCTGTCAGAACAGGGTCGAGCAAATCGTATGTCGGTAAACTGTCGATATCTTTCTGCTCGGGCCTCAGTTCGGCAGACGGCGCTTTATTTATAACACTGGATGGCAATATCTCACGACCGGCTGTTGAATTACGGTATTTAGCGAGCTGGTAAACAATGGTCTTGGGAACGTCCTTTATCACGGCAAAACCCCCAGCCATGTCTCCATACAAGGTGGTATAGCCAGTGGCAAATTCACTCTTGTTGCCTGTAGTTAAAACGAGCCAGCCGAACTTGTTAGATAGAGCCATCAGAATGTTGCCTCTGATACGCGCTTGAATGTTCTCCTCAGTTACGTTGGGCTTGGTATCACGAAAATGCTCTTCCAGTGTATCAAGATAGGTCTGGAACACCTTCTCGATAGGAATATTGATATGCTTGATGCCCAAATTACGGGCTAAAAGCTCGGCGTCGGATATACTCCCGGAAGAAGAATACCTCGAGGGCATTGATACTCCTATTACGTTGGTTGACCCTAACGCGTCAACAGCGATGGCAGCCACCAGGCTGGAATCAATGCCGCCTGATAGCCCCATTACCACTTTTTCAAAGCCGTTCTTTAATATGTAGTCATGAGTTCCCAGTACCAGAGCGTCGTAGACCTCACCGGGGAGACCACGCACCTCAGAGTGTCTTTTAGGTAGCGCTGGCTTGGAGGCGGTAGAGGGCGCTTCAGACACCACTATTCTGGCTGTTTGCCAGTGCTGTTCCTGTAACAGTATTGTCTCTTTTCTCCATCTGGGGTCGTGTAGACGAGTGCGAAAAACGGCTTCCACATCAAGGTCAGTCACTATCAGGTCTTCTTCGAACTGTTTGCCTCTGGCTATCAGCTCACCTTTTTCGTTCAGTACCATGCTGTTACCATCGAAAACCAGCTCATCTTGTCCGCCCACGAGGTTGGTATAAGCGACGATGGCTACGTTGTCTGAAGCACGAGTTCCAAGCATTCTCTCTCTAAAATTGCGTTTACCAGCGTGGTAAGGTGAGGCACTTATGTTTATTATTACTTCTGCTCCACCATATGCCTGAGCAGTAGCTGGCCCTGCTTCATACCATATATCCTCGCAGATATTCACGCCCACCCCCACGCCGTATATTACGTACACTGGACATTCCCTGCCAGCCTGAAAATAGCGATTCTCGTCGAAAACGCCGTAATTTGGCAGGTATATTTTGTGATAAACGTCAATAAGCTTGCCGTCGTTAATAATTGCGGCAGCGTTGTAAATACCTTCTTTAGCGTCAACGAAACCGACAACAGCTGCGAGTCCAGTGGTTTGCTCGACGATTTTCTCAAGACACCTCAAGTTTTCTTCGATAAACTGCGGTTTAAATAGGAGGTCTTCTGGCGGATAGCCGCATATAGCAAGTTCAGGAAAGGTAATAAGGTCCACTCCCAAAGTCTTGGCTTCGGCGATGGCGCCTATAATTTTTTGTGTATTGCCGGCAAAATCGCCTACGGTGACATTAATTTGAGACATGCCTATACGCAACTTACGCATGTTTGTTTTCCTCCAAGCTAAACCACGAGCAATTTTGGAAGACGACCAATACACCTCGAGTTGACATGCAACCATTTGAGCCCCGTGTTGCTGTTTGGTTTTGCAACTCGCGGTGTAAATGCCAAAGGCATAGCCGATAAAGGTTGAATAATCTAATTCTGGACATTAACCTCCACTATATTTTGCCGGGCAATGGCAGTTTCCGTGCCATTCTTTTTGACGAAGACATGCATTAGTCCCATCACCTCGTACTGCCCGTTCTTCAGTCCTGTTGTATCCCATCTGGTGGGGAAATTTTGATGCTCATCGGATGACTCCCCGATTTTGACCCAGGTTTCTGCTCCCTTCTTGCGGTAATACCAGGGGTTGGTAATTTTAGCTATCGGCCCGGCGATACCTAGTGCTTCCATCTCCTTACGAAGCAACTCTTCATCAAATTCCTCCCTTAGCACAACCGCCCCGGAATAGCTTTTCAGAATATCCGTAGGAACAATATAGTGCGGTCCCCAATTGTAAGACATGATTCACCTCCGATTAGATATATTCATTTGATTTTGCTTATTGGCGTAGTCAATCATTATCCTCTATAGTCACCTCCTTCTCAGATTAATTCGCATGGTTATATGAACCAGTTTTAACATCAAACTACAAGATGGGCAGATATCTACTAGTTTCGTAGTCGGTCACATGTATTCGGTACTCGTCCCATTCTATTTTCTTGTTCTTTAGGAAGGCGTAAAAAACATGCTCGCCCAGGGCTTTGCGCACCAGCTGGCTCTTTTCACACAGCTGGATAGCTTCGTGCAGGCTCGCTGGCAAAGTAGTAATGTTTTTCTTCTTCCTCTCTTCATCTGTCATCTCATAGACGTTTTCCTCCACTGTTTCAGGTGGCTCATATCCTTTTTCGATACCCTCCAGGCCCGCAGCCAGCATCACACTGAAGGCGAGATAAGGATTGCAGGCAGGGTCAGGAGACCGGAACTCTATCCTTGTCGCATTCTCTTTGCCAGGCTTATATTCTGGCACCCGTATCAGATCAGCTCGATTTCGTCTTGCCCATGATAGATAGACAGGAGCTTCATAGCCGGGTACCAGCCTCTTGTATGAATTCACCCACTGATTGCAGACCGCCGTAATTTCCGGCGCATGTTTCAGGATACCAGCTATGTAACTCTTGGCCACCTTGGATAAGTTGTATTTATCATTGGGGTCGAAGAAGGCATTTTTATTGCCTTTGAACAACGACTGATGTACATGCATGCCACTGCCGTTGATGCCGAAAATAGGCTTGGGCATGAATGTAGCGTACAACCCATTCTGTATAGCCACCTGTTTGACGACCAGCCGATAGGTCATCACGTTGTCTGCCATGGTCAGAGCATCTGTGTATCTCATGTCTATCTCGTGCTGGCTATGTGCCACTTCATGGTGCGAATATTCTACGCCGATGCCCATCTCATCCAGGATAAGCACAGTTTCCCTCCTCAGGTCGGTAGCTGCATCCAGGGGCACCATGTCAAAGTAGCCTCCCTCATCAAGGATCTCCGTTCCCTTAGAATCCTTGAAGTAGAAATACTCCAGCTCGGGACCAACATAATACGTGTAGCCCATGTCCGCCGCTCGCTTTAAGTTCCATTTCAAAACGTATCTGGGATCTCCTTCGAAAGGCTCGCCGCCGGGTTTCAGGATGTCACAGAACATCCGCGCCACTGCACGATGCTCCCTCGGTCGCCATGGTAACAACTGAAAGGTGTCAGGGTCGGGCATAGCCACCATATCGCTTTCATCGATTCTGGCAAACCCTTCAATAGATGAACCATCGAATCCCATACCATCTTCAAGCGCTTGCTCTAACTCCTCACGGGTGATGGCGAAGCTCTTGAGGAAGCCCAGGATATCAGTGAACCACATCCTGATAAACTTGACATCGTGGTCCTTCGCCATCTTGAGTACGTATTCCTTGCTCTCGTCTTTGCTTCTCTTAGCCATTTCTAGCCTCCTTTTTTAGTTTTATTTTTATATTGCATTCTCGCCCATTTCACCGGTTCTAACACGGACCGCATCTTCGATCGGGATGATGAATATCTTGCCGTCGCCCCTCTCCTCTCCTGTCCTGGCATTTGTGGTAATGGCATTCAGAACCTTGGGGACATCCTCATCAAGGACGACGACCTCTATCTTAATCTTGGGCAGAAAGTCCACACAGTATTCTCCCACCCGCCATTGTAGTGTCAGCCCTTTTTGTCGACCTCTGCCGCTCACCTCGCTGACCGTCATACCGAAGTAGCTCTGGCTCTCGAGGGCAATTCTGACAGCGTCCAACTTCTCTTCTCTTATGATGGCCTCTATCTTCTTCATCTCAGCAGCCCTCCATACGCTCGTTCGCCATGCTGTGAGATATCTAGACCCACGGTTTCCTCTTCTGGGGTGACTCGTAAACCTACGGTGACGTCGACCAGCTTTGCTAAGAGCCATGTTATACTGAAGGCAAAAGCTATGGTGACAGCAATAGCAGCCAGCTGAATCAGAACCTGCTTGCCATTTCCAGCGATAAGTCCCTCGGCTCCGCCGATTACTCCTGCGGCAAAGATGCCGGTGGCTATCGTCCCCCAGGTACCGCCAACACCATGACAGGCTAGAACATCAAGAGACTCGTCCAGCCGGTTAGTTTTGACTCTCCACATCATGACATAGTAAGCCAGCGCCACTCCGATTGCTCCTATAGGTATTCCGTATATGGGATGCACGAAGCCAGCCGCTGGTGTGATTGATGCCAGCCCGACAACTGCACCGGTAGCAGCGCCTAGAACCGATGGTCGGCGATTAATCCAACTGAGTAGCATCCAAGTAAGAGCTCCTGAAGCACCCGCAATGTTGGTGGCAGCAAAAGCACTGGACGCCAGTCCGCCAGCAGTGATAGCACTTCCAGCATTAAAACCGAACCACCCGAACCAGAGCAAAGCTGTTCCCAATACAACCATGGGTATGTTGTTAGGCTCCATAGGGACTCGCTCCTTGAATCCCCTGCGAGGACCCAGCACCAGTGCCAGTGCCAGTGCTGATATGCCGGCACTAACATGAACTACAATACCTCCGGCAAAGTCCAGAGTGCCTAACTTTCCTAACCAGCCACCGCTGCCCCATACCCAATGGGCAACCGGACAGTAGACCAGGGTTAACCACAGGGTTGAGAAAATAAGCAGGGCACCGAATTTAATGCGCTCAACAACGGCGCCTGTGATGAGCGCCACGGTGATGATGGCAAACGTGGCCTGGAACATCATAAATGCCAGATGAGGGACAGTCGTGGCATATACGGATGATGGCTCCTGTCCCACCCCCATCAATCCGAGCCAATTAAAATTGCCAATCACTCCACCCGAGTCCGGCCCAAAGCTCAAACTGTAGCCGTAGAGAACCCACAGGATAGAAACCAGAGGTAGGATGGCAAAGCTCATCATGATGGTGGAGAGGACGTTTTTCCTTCTTACCATTCCACCGTAAAACAAAGCTAATGCCGGCGTCATGAGCATGACCAGCGCCGTCGATACCAATAGCCAGGCAGTATCACCGGTATTTACGGACATGTGCACACCTCCTTTCGTTTTTTTACTGGCCTGGCATTAGTTTAGCCGGCAATTGTTACCAACATATTACAGACATGTTAAATCTATGTTACTGAGTCTCATTGAGTATCCTATTATGTTGACTCACAGACTGTGTCTCTTCGCTGAACTTATACCCAATATTCCTCACAGTTTGAATATAGTTATTTGTATAATCGCCGAGCTTGCTTCTAAGTCTCCTTATGTGCACATCCACAGTCCTATCGCCACCATAATAGTCATATCCCCAGACCTCATTGAGCAGAGCCTCTCTTGTGAAAACCTTACCTTTGTTCTTGGCGAGGAATTTCAGTAACTCATATTCCTTAAATGTCAGGGCGAGTAACCTCCCATCAATGGAAACTTCGCATTTAGCTATATCTATCAATAGATCGCCGCATTTAATTAAGTCACTGCCTTGTGTATTGTTCGACTGCTTGATAACCCGCTTTGCCCTGGTCGCTACCTCAACTAGGTTCCAGGGTTTAACCACGAAATCATCTATTGCCAAGTTAGAATCGAGACGACTTAGCCTTTCACTAGAGACGAGGGCGATGGCAGGGAGTTTTCTTGTTATCCTCAATTCACGTAATTGTTCCAACATTGGTTCAGTCTGGGCTGGAGATGATGAGCCCTCGATGTCAACGAGCAATACATCGCATGCCTGCTTTATAAGTTCGTCAGGGAAATTCGAGCCGTTATTAGCAACCGAACAGGCAAAACCCATGCGGCTAAGCCCTGAATGCAGTTCCCTAATCTCTGCAACTTCTTTAGCTATTATTAATACTTTGTGCAAGGTAGTACCTCTTACAACTCAATATGTAATCTCTCACAGGTTCCAGAAGCTCCTTAATTCTCCAACTCCGACAACGCCGTTCATGGCTTTGCTTGTCACATCAATACCGCTCTCCGCAGTTGCTGCTATCGCATTTAGTCCACTGGGAAGCACCAATCCAACTTTATTTAGCCTCACCGGGATTTCGCAAACCGGTTCACTCGCCTTTCCCATAATGACTAAATTGCAAAGGTTGGCTGTTTTCAGCTTCTCCAAAACAGCCTCAGCCTCTACCTTTGAAGGCAATGGAATTTCCTGAAAGCTGGCAAGTATCTTGCCGTCGCCGTTTTTAGCCGACTTAATGGCGCTGGTCATCCGACCAGCAATAAATATTTCAAATGGATCAATGGTAGAGCCGGTGTATTCAATGAGCTCAACAAAACGCGTTGGTTCGTTGTGCTTAATTTGAAGAATGCCTCCAAATCTGGAATCAACTGGAATGCCAGCCTTTAGCATCGACCCGATGACCACTGCACTACACACAGTGGCAAAGCCTATCTTGCCCTGGGGCACCATTGTCTCCCCAAGTCTTTCACCCTCGGTGGCTATTGCCACTAGATTACTGGCACAGAGGCCGGCTTCAAAAACGCTTTTCATTACCTCCAGGGCTCGGGGAAAATCTCTCTTGGGAAATAGAGAGGCATCGATTGGAATTCCTCCGGTGTGTCTATCCAGGTCGAAGGTAGTTAGATAAGCAAGAAGTTCCAGCCTGTCGGTTACAAATCCCACCTTGTCGCAGACCAATGTGCTTTTCAATTCCTCAAGCCCCGGCTGTGTGATTGACCTGCCATCTCTATATCTCTTCGTACGAGTAAATCCACGCTCATCCATCATTTTGAGATGGTATCTTACCGCCCTCTCACTAAGGTCTATGCCCTGTTCTTTAAGTCGACGAGATATAATCCTGCCGCCTAGCGGTTCCGAGGAATCGCTGAGGACCTTCAGAATTGCTGCTATCTTCCTCTCTACTTCGTGACTCTCCTGCCCTATCACTTTCAAATCCTCCGCCTAATAAGTGTAAAGTCTGCCGTACGGGCGCAGGTAAAGTGGAAACAGCTTGATGAACTTGTGACTCAGTATTTCTTTTGAGTTATAGCCGAAGTGGGAGGCAAATTCACCAACGTATTTTTCTAAATTTAGGCGGTCTTGTTCGTCAAGCTCGGCCATACCCACCTCTTTACCTAGCTGAAAATCGGCGACGTTTCCTCTGAGATAGATAACACCACCGTGCATGCCTGTACCTATGTAGTTAGCTCGATGCGTTTCACCTCCTTTCAAATTCAGGCCGAGAATGATCAAAATTCCACCAGCCATATATTCACCGAGGAAGTCCTGAGCAGTGCCGCCTATGACTAGAGTCGGCTTTTTATCTCCGTATTCTTTCATATGTATGCCTGCTCGATAGCCGACACCATCTCTGATGAAAATCTTGCCGCCACGAGCCGATAAGCCAGTGATGTCGCCGGCATGACCATGGACTATGATTTCTCCGTCGTTCATGGTGTTTCCACAGCCATCCTGTGCATTGCCGCGCACAATAATTCTTGGGCCATCCATGAACGACCCCAGGTCATTGCCCGGTGTGCCAAATATCTCAATCTCAACACGCTTGTCCAGGTCGGTGCCAATATATCTCTGGCCATAGACATTTCTGAGTTCGATTTTTTTGGTCCCGTTAACTGTAGCCTGCCGCAAGCGCGTATTCAGATCACGGGTTAAAATGCCTGTAGCATCGATTTCCACCACTGAGTTTGTTTTTTCTTTGATAGCATGTGTCATTTTTAACCTCCTGCCATCCTTATTCCTAGTATTTCTAGCTCCGTATCGGTAAGCCCAATTCCTCTTAAGGCCAACCTGTTGCCTCGTAGGCTTTCTATAGCATTTATGCCCATACCGCCGAGTATGTCTTTCAGCTCAATACTCCAACCCCTGAGTAGATTTGCCGCACGTTTAGCTCCTATATCGGGATTGACTCTCTTTGTCAGAGCAAGATCGCTGGTGCAAATGCCCCAGGCGCACTTGCCGGTATGGCACTGCTGGCAGCAGGTACAACCCAGAGACATCAGGGCTGCTGTGCCAATATAGACAGCGTCAGCACCAAGAGCGATTGCTTTAGCTACATCACCGCTGTTTCTGATTCCACCGGCAATTACCACCGATGCTTGATTGCGTATGCCCTCCTGCCTCAGCCGCGTATCCACTGAAGCCAGAGCCATCTCAATAGGAATTCCGACGTTGTCACGGATGATTTTGGGGGCTGCACCCGTGGAGCCTCGCAACCCATCGAGAACTATCATGTCCGCTCCCGCCCTAACCATGCCGCTGGCAATGGCTGCTGAGTTATGAACAGCAGCTATTTTCACTGATATCGGCTTGGTGTAGTCTGTAGCCTCCTTAAGAGCATAAATTAACTGAGCCAGGTCCTCTATGGAGTAGATGTCGTGCTGTGGTGCCGGAGATAGAGCATCGGTCCCCCTGGGAATCATCCTGGTCATAGCTACCTCGGCACTCACCTTCTCTCCTGGTAGATGTCCACCGATACCGGGCTTAGCACCTTGGCCGATCTTGATCTCAACTATTGCGGCGGCATCGAGATATTCAGGATGCACGCCGAACCTCCCTGAAGCTACCTGGACTATGGTGTTCTTGCTGTATTTATATAACTTGGGATGTAGTCCACCTTCACCGGTATTCCACAAGGTGCCAGCCTCAGTAGCTGCTCGAGCCAGAGATTCTTGGACATTTAGGCTTACTGCCCCATAAGACATGGCAGAGAACATCACCGGCACCTCTAATTTGACCTGAGGAGCCAGCTTCGTCTTCAATTTAAGGACGCCATCACTAACTTCGACCCTGTCTGGTTTGCTACCGATATATGTGACCAGCTCCATAGGCTCACGCAGCGGGTCGATTGAAGGATTTGTTACCTGGCTGGCATTCAGTACTAGATGGTCCCAATATACGCGATAGCTCTTGTCATTTCCCATACCAGTAAGAAGAACGCCGCCTGTCTCAGCCTGCTTGATAATGTCTTCAATTACCTCGGGACGCCAGTTATAGTTTTCTCTGTAATCGAGTGGATTTTTTCTGATGCTCACAGCATTAGTGGGGCAGAAGACCACGCACCTATGGCAGCCGATGCAGTTTTCCTCGCGGCTTCTTACCTCGTCATCGGCAGCATCATAGCTGTGCACATCGAAACTGCATTGGTTGACACAAACTTGACACTGTATGCAGCGGTTTGAATCTCGTTCTACTATAAATTTTGGTGGCAAATAAGTCTTCATCTGTATACTCCAATCTATTGGTCTGTCCTTATCGGAATCCCTCTTCCCGCCAAATAGGTTTTTGCTTGACTTATAGAATAGGTTTGGTAATGAAAGATGCTGGCTGCAAGGACTGCATCGGCTTTGCCAACTACAAGCGCCTGATACAAATGCTCCAGGTCTCCAGCACCGCCACTGGCGATAACCGGCACTGTCACAGTCTCGCTGATGGCGCTGGTTAACTCTAAATCGTAGCCTGCCCTTTGACCATCAGCATCCCAGCTGGTTAACAATATCTCCCCCGCACCTAGCTGAACAGCCCTCTCTGCCCACCTGACGGCATCTATATCTGTTGGTACTCGACCACCATGAGTGCAAACTTCCCACCGAGGCTTGCTGCTGTTCTTGTTTCGTCTGGCATCTATGGCTACCACGATGCACTGAGAGCCAAACCTGCGTGCTGCTTCGCCAATGAGGTCAGGGCTGTAAACAACGGCAGTGTTTACGCTTATTTTGTCGGCGCCTGCCTCAAGCATATGCCGCATGTCCTCAATAATGCGCAAGCCGCCACCGACAGTAAGCGGAATAAAAACTTGTTTCGAGACACGCTCAACTACATCCACCATGATGTCGCGCCCTTCAGGGGTGGCACCGATATCTAGGAATACCAGTTCATCGGCACCTTCCTCATAGTAAAATGCGGCAAGCTCTACAGGGTCACCAGCATCACGAAGGTCGGTGAAACTCGTGCCCTTGACTACACGACCTTTGGTTACATCAAGACAGGGTATAATTCTTTTTGTTAACATCGGTTCGGAACCCTCTTTGAAAAGCTAGCTTACTTTGACAAATTTACCTGTCACCGTACCTTATTCTTTGTTGAATCGGTTTTTCTAAATTACCTATTATGGGCTCGCCACCCATCGGAATCCACGTCTCATCCAGATTGGGACAAATCAGTCGGATTGCCGATTCTTCTGAAGAGAGATATAGCATCTGGTTTTTTATACCAGCGGTCAGAGGTCGCAGCCTGATTCTGTCGGTCAGTCCAATCATTTCACCCTGATGAGCAATGATTATGGTGAAAGGTCCGTTCATTAGAAGACTGCCGTACACCTGACGCAAGGCGCGGAGGGATTCTTGCTCCTCCAGAGGGCGACGCTCTATATCATTCCAGAAAGGAGGTGCAAATATCTTAGCTATCACCTCTATGGGTAGGCCATGTTTTCTAATTAAAAGGTCGACAGCATAAGCCACCACTTCGGTGTCAGTTTGTAGAGTGCAGTGATAGCCAAATTGCTCTAAATATCGCCGGTTTATGCCGTACGATGAGATCTCCCCATTATGAACCACTGTCCAGTCGAGTATGTTGAAAGGATGGGCACCACCCCACCAGCCAGGTGTGTTAGTAGGGAATCTGCCATGTGCTGTCCATAAGTAGCCCTCATAGTTCTCCAGACAGAAATATTCAGCTATCTCTTCAGGGTAGCCCACTCCCTTAAATACGCCCATATTCTTGCCGCTGGAGAAAACAAAGGTGTCTTTGATCCCGGTATTGATATCCATGATCCTATCCACCACATAGTCATCGTCCAATTGCCCCTTAGATTCGCGGCGGTTAACTTCCAGGAAATAACGCCATACCAGAGGCGGGTTCACAATGGCACTTGTCGGTTGAGTCGGTACTACTCCATCGCGAACCACCTGAAACTTCTGCTTAAGAAAGCTCTCCGTATCTTCTTTTCCCTCCCGGCTCAGATACATGATATGAAGGGCATAAAGGTCAGCGTATTCTGGGTATAGTCCATATACGGCGAAGCCTCCACCAAGCCCGTTGCCTCGAACGTGCATATTGGCAATAGCCTTTATTATGCCCTTGCCAGAGAAACGCTTACCTGTGGTGTCCATCATCCCAAATATGGAACAGGCGTCGATTGCCTTGTAATCGCAGTATGGATTGCTAATCTTTGTAATATCTTTCATCTCACTACTCCAGTATTCATCGATTATTTACTGGGGCGTGGGCATTTCCCAGACGCTCCTGCCACAGCTCTCTAGGTAGATATGCCAGACCGAAGTCATCAGTCAGAAGTGCCTGCTTGAAATTGGCCACGTTAACTCTGTCTTTCATTAAGCTGAAAATCATGCCGGATTTCTCTATATCACCAACAAAAACCATCCCCATTACAAGGTCACCACTCAGGATAATCTTCTTATAAACACCGTCGTTTCGCTGGCTGACCACCTCCCAGTTCTTGTCAGGTGGAGGAATTACTGCTCCGGCCGTAGTAATAGCAAGGCCGAAGTAGTTGAGTGAATTCATGGCTGTACCGCCTGGGTATTCAGTCCTGACATCTGCCATGTTATAGCCGGCGACCCTACCCCCGATGTGCGCATTGGGCCATATAGGAATCACTCGGTTTGTGTCATAAACAAAATCATAAGCTTCGGCTACATCTCCGCAAGCGTAGACGTTGGGATGAGTTGTAGCCATGAGGCGGTCTACCAGTATGCCGCGATTCACTTTTATCTCGGTACCAGTTGCAAGTTCAGCACGTGGCAATACGCCAATCGCTATAACTACCAGGTTGCACGGAACGTTCTCGCCGCTATCTAAGATAACCCCTTCGGTCTGTGTGCCTCCTGTTACCTCGGCTACAGTTTGGTTGGTGACGACCCTTACGCCGGCTTGCCTGAGGGCCTCTTCAGCGATAGAAGATGCTGTTTCGTCGAGTATGGTATTAAGTATCCTGTCTTTCATTTCGACCACAGTGACACCCATTCCTCGCTTTACCAGAGCTTCAGTCACGCTGATGCCGATAAGCCCGCCGCCAATTACGACGGCCTGGAAACCATCTTTTATAAACTCATCTATTGCTATGGCGTCTTTTATGGTCAGGAATGTGAATACACCGTCCTTATCGCCACCCTTCATCTTGGGCACTATAGGTTTACCACCTGTGGCAAGCAGCAGTTTTCCCCATACGATTTGCCCGCTCTTTTCCAGCTGGGCAGTCTGATTGTCCAAGTTCAGGTGCCGCACCTTTTTATCAAGCACAAGTTCAATGTTGTTTCTGCTGTAGAAATCGGCAGGCCGGAACAGTATTTCATCTACACTACGTTCGCCAGCCAGATATTTTGATATCAGGGGACGAGAGTATGCATGGTAGGGCTCGTCAGAAACTATGGTTATAGAATTTGTCTTGTCGACCTCGCGAATAGCTTCAGCAGCCCCTATGCCACCGGCTGAGTTGCCTATGATTAGATATTCAGCTCTAATTGCTTTACGATTTCCCATGTTGTCCTTCCTTGCCAAATGCCATTTCTAGAAAGTTAGAATACATCCTTAAACCCCACTTGCCGCTTTTCTCGGGATGGAACTGGGTTGCTATCAGATTGTTCTTGATGACCATGCAGCACATGGTTGCTCCATAATCTGTGGTGCCAGCTACAACTGACATATCCTCCGGCTCGACATAGTAGCTGTGAACGAAATAAAAATTGGCTTCATCAGGTATGCCATTAAAGATTGGATGTTTCACCTGTTGCTTAACCTGGTTCCAGCCCATATGAGGAACTTTAAGGCCCTGAGGCAATCTCTTTATAGTGCCGGGGACTATATCTAGGCATTTGTGGAAGCCGCCTTCTTCGGTGCTGGAGAAAAGAAGCTGTAGTCCAACGCAAATGGCGAATAATGGCCGATTCTCATGTATTATTTGCCGAATCGCATCTGCCATACCTATAACCTCCAGTTTTTCCATGGCGTCACCGGCAGCACCAACTCCCGGCAGAATAACAGCTGTGGAACTGAGCACGTCGCCTGGGCTATCAGTGATATTCGGCCGATAGCCAAGCTTTGTAATTGCATTAACCACGCTACCCAGATTTCCTGCACCGTAATCGATTATGGCAATCATTTCACCCGTTTACTCCTGCAATATCGACCGCTAATTCCGGAAGTTGCTCAACTTTGCTATCTTCCGCAAATACAAGTGCCTCATTGGGACAATTAGCCACACAGGCTGGTACGTCGCTTCCCGGGCACAAGTCACACTTCGCCACAACCTTTCTGTCTACGTCCCGGGCAAGTGCTCCATTAGGACAGGCTACTATACATGTCCAACAACCTATGCACTTTTCAACATCAACAGCTATGGCGCCAGTGGCTTCATCTCTATGCATAGCACCGGTGAGACAAGAGTAAACACACCAGGGCTCATCGCAGTGCCGGCACTGAAGAGAAAAAGACACCTCTCCATTTCTCTCTACGCGAATACGAGACAGGGGTCGGGGGGTCTCTCTCTTAAATGCTTTGATGATATCTTGTGTACTGGAATGCTCAGCCAGACAGTAGACACGGCAAAGCCCGCAGCCCATACATGCCTCTTCTTTTACGTAAACCTTCTTCATCTCGTTCCTCTTAGTATGTGGTATGCGGCAACCGCTTGCCGCATACCACATTATACATAGTGTTATTTGTCGTGTCAAGAGGCTGGCGTACTGCTTTACGGGAAAATTGAATTCCGGTGTAAAAGTAGGTTCTGAGAGCACTGCGTTTGGTTTATATTGCGTAATTGCCTGAAAAGTGTGATATCTCCAATTATTTGGAGAGGGTGAAGGCTAGACTAAAAGTTCTGTCTATTGTACACTTAGGCCCACCAAAACTAGAGGCAGTGCTGCCAGCTAAACCCCCTGATTCTTAGAGGCATAAAGTACTTCGTTTCATCTCACTACAGGCCATTCTGATCTCTCTGAGTTTTTCCTGACCAGAACCTCCGATTTATTGGTGGCAATCCAAGGTTAGTATTGACAGAAGCACTGGTTTATGGTACTATTGCAACTTGTTGCATTTGCATAATTATGCATTACCCCGACGGAAGTACGATTAGTCGAAGGGAGGTTACCTTTGAACGCTATCGTAAAGGACAATCCAAGGCAAGAGATAGCGAAAGCTATTGCTGATAACAACCTTTCAAAACTGCTATTGCTCACCGGTATGTTGCACGGGCATTTCTGCCCCTATTCTGCCATTGGTGTTAAAGCTGCTGCGCTAGCTGTGAGAGAGCTTGGCGTTAAATCCACCGGTATGGAAGAGACGATAGCAATTGTAGAAACCAACAACTGCTTCAGCGACGGGGTGCAACTTATTACAGGATGCAGCTTCGGGAATAACGCTCTTATCTATCGAGACTATGGAAAAACTGCCTTTACCTTGGCTAAAAGGAGCGGCAAGGCGATAAGGATAGCAGTAAAGGCTGACAGTAGGTTCCTGGAAGAACGAGAGCCTGAAGCTATGGCGCTTTTCCAAAAAGTAGTCAAGGAGCGCGCAGGTACTCCAGAAGACGAAAAAAGACTAAAGGAAATGTGGCGTGAGCTTTCCTTTAAACTGCTTGAAGTCTCTGATGAAGTACTCTTTGATATCAGGCGAATGCGAATAGAGGTGCCTGCTTACGCTCGTATTTTCGCCGGTGTGAAATGCTCTATCTGTGGTGAGAACGTAATGGAGCCCCGTGCCAGATTGAAAGATGGTAAGCCAGTATGTATACCTTGCTCAGGACAGGAATTTTATCAGCTTGCTGGAGACGGTATATCAGTCATTACGCCCTAGGTAATAAAGAATCTATTTCAGGAGGTGAACGTGAACCGATTTAAACTGGATGTATCCAGGAAAACTGGTTTCACATCGCTGTGGATGGCTACTGATGAATCACTCTGCGGCTACACACCGCTCATCGGTTGGAGCGATATTAACGGTCTCGAAGAATTTGCCGAAATGCTTCTGGATATGTATCACCATAGTCTTCGTGCAAGTGAACGGGTCAAAAAAGACATCCGACTGCATACTATAAACTGTTCTTTGCAATAACCAATTTAGCGAAGGGGGTAAGAATGTATAATACAAAACTTTTACAGGTTCTTCTTTTCGTATTGCTATCCATATCACTGCTTGTTTTCCCGGCGTGTACCGGCACCAGTACAGAGCCATCCGTGGTGCACTCATATGTCATCGCCGACCCCACCGGTGACTGGGGTTACCCTTCGCCGTATCTGCGCTATGCGCGTGGTCCAGGATACATCAGGTCAAGTTTTATTTTCGATACTCTTATCTGGAGAGATAAGAGTCATTTTACTCCTGCATTAGCTAAGGAATGGTCGTATGATGAAGCTGAGAACGCTTACGTTTTTAAGCTTCAAGAGAATGCCAGGTGGCATGACGGAACGCCTTTTACTGCTGACGATGTGGCATTCACTATCGAGTATCTCAAAGAACATCCCGACCCATTCGTCACGCTGGTGGGACCCAGCGGCATCAGCAGGGTTGAGGTGATCGATGAGCATACGGTCAAGTTGTATCTTGAGTCCGAGTACGCACCTTTTCTTTATGAAGTCGCCGGTACCATGGTTATCCTGCCCGAGCACATATGGAAATCCGTGGACAATCCTATGAGCTTTGACAGCCCGGAGGCAGTAATAGGGACGGGTCCTTATGTATTAGCAGACTACAACAAGGCACAGGGGACTTATCTTTACAAGGCGTTCGATGACTACTATCAGGGCAAACCGATAGCCGACCAGATTGTCTTTGTAAAGGTAAGCGATGAAATGGTTACCTCAGCTCTTATTCAGAACGAGGTAAATGCGGCCGCTATCCTACCGGAGATGGTCGACAATATGAAAGCCAATGACTTTACGGTTATATCATGTCCGTATGGCTGGTGTGCCAAATTGACCATCAACCACAAAAAAGAACCGTTGAATGACAAAAAATTCCGCCAGGCGATGGCCTATGCCATTGATCGACAAACACTGGTGGATATAACACAACGCGGGCACGCTATACCGGGCAGCCAGGGTCTATTACCGCCGAACAATCGCTGGTACAATCCGAATATCGAGCAGTACAATTACGACCCGGATAAAGCACGAGAATTGCTGCATGAATTAGGGTACGATTTAAATAATGATGGCTACTTAAGCAAAAATAATAAGATCCTGGAACTTAACCTGATAACGCAAACAGCATATGGCTTCAAAGACGTGGGCCAGTTCATCAAGGATAATTTCGAAGATGTGGGTATCAAGACCAACCTCATCGTTATGGAAGGGAAGAGCCTTGATGCCAAGGTGGATGCCTGGGATTTCGATATTTCTATTTACGGTCACGGTGGTTTATATGAACCCTCGATTCTGCCTAAGATCATTACAGGTCAAGGTTTTAACAGCGCTAGATATACTTCCAATGATAGACTGAACCGAGTTTTGGAAGACCAGCTTCATGAGATGGACCTGGACGCACGGCTACAGATGGTACAGGAAGCTCAAGCACTGTATGCCGAAGATATACCTGCTATTACTCTCTATTATCCAGACTGGTACTGGGCACATGACGGTACGGTTGATATCTATTATCCGGATGAAGGCGTTGCCTCTGGAATACCGATACCGCTGAATAAGGCTGCGTTTGTGGAAAAGTAAGTATAGAGACAGCAGGCACGGCAATAGATTATCACGGCTGTACTTTCTTGTAATGTATCAGCCGCGATGGAGCTAATCGTCATGCTGACAAGGCAGAATCTAATTACATATCTGGTTGCTCTGTTTATCATTTTGACACTTAATTTTTTGCTGCCCAGGATGATGCCAGGTAATCCGATCATAGCCATTTACGGCGATGTGGCAGTAATACAGATGAGTCCGGAACTCGAGGCGGAGTTGACCGAGCGGTTTTCTCTGGACCAGCCGCTGGGTAGGCAGTTCGTCTCTTACTGGGTAGCGCTTTTCCAGGGTGACTTGGGATATTCATATGCTTACAATGCCCCTGTTACAGAGGTTATCTTTGGCAGGCTGCCTTGGACTCTGCTGCTAGCCGGTTTGGCGCTAATAATTTCGACAATCTTGGGCATCATGCTTGGCATTGAGTCAGGGTGGCGAAGGGGTAGGAAATTCGATGGGAGCTTACTCACCGGCATAGTAGCCCTAAGCGGCTTCCCCGATTTTCTACTGGGTATACTACTACTACTCTTATTTGCTGTAAATCTTCAACTCTTACCTCTCTTTGGTGCTGAAAATGCTTACTCCGGTCTCTCCGGATTCCAACGTCTGGTGGATATCGCTAAGCATTTGCTTTTACCACTCGTTACCCTGGTTCTAGCACGGGTCGGTGGTGGCTATCTCCTTACTCGAAATGCCATGATCGGTGAACTGAGAGAACCTTACATTTTGCTGGCACGTGCTAAGGGACTTAAACAAGGAACTATAAGGTATCGGCACGCGGGGCGTAATTCATTGTTACCCATAATGACCCGAACTGGTATATTGTTGGGTTTGATGGTCACCGGTGTGCTTTTTGTTGAGGTTGTCTTTTCCTATCCCGGAATTGGGTTTACGACCTATGAGGCACTGACGTATCGTGACTACCCATTACTTCAGGGATTGCTGCTGGTATCCGCACTTTGTGTGCTGACGGTGAATTTCATTGCTGATTTGTTGTACGCTAAGGTTGATCCGAGAGTGAATTATGCACGTTGATCCTAAACGAGAGGTCGTTCAGAGCAAGGGAGGAAGGATCGGAATGGCCTTACTCCTAATCGTGTTTTTTTTGGCAATCTTTGCACCTCTCCTTTCCGCCTATGAACCGCTGGCGCAGACCACACAAATATTCGAAGCACCATCTTGGGACCATCCTTTGGGAACCAACCACGTCGGTCAGGACATCTGGAGCCAGCTCGTTTATGCAGCACGTACATCGCTGCTGGTAGGATTGATGGTGGCGGTTTTATCTACCGCTTTAGCTGCATTAATTGGCACTTCGGCCGCGCTAATCGGCGGTACCTATGACCGCATAGTCATGCGGTTAGTCGATGCGTTTATCATTATACCGATAATCATCCTGCTTATTCTCCTCTCAATATATTTTAATCCGAACCTTAGCGGCGGATCTCTCATCGTCACAGAGGTCTTGATTATTATGTCTGTGGTCGCTATATCGTTCTATACAGTGCGCAATCTGGGATGGATGGGAACATTTATAATCCTTCCTGTAATTGCCCTGGTCTTATTATCTCGCGATATTATTCCAAGCACCGGTGGTTTGATAATCATACTGTCGCTGCTCTGCTGGCAGGGCGGAGCTAGAGTGGTTCGTGCCCAGGCGCTATCTCTAAAAGAAAATACCTATATTTCAGCATCTCGGGGATTTGGCGCCAGTATATGGTACATAATGCGACGCCATATCATCCCTGACCTGGGCCCGATATTGGTGGCAGACTTTGTATTCTGTGTGCGCCGCGCTGTGTTCCTTCAGGCCGGTCTGGCTTTTATAGGTATCGGTGATCCCAACATAGTGAGCTGGGGGAGCATGATCAGTGATGCCCGTGAATGGATATTTCTGGATGTATGGCGCTGGTGGCTTCTGCCAGCCGGGATAGCTCTTTCCATGACGATCGTGGCTATTACATTAATCGGCTATTCATTGGAACCTGCGCTGGACCCTAGACTTAAAGGTGAAATCAGTGCTCAAAATTGAAGAGCTAAAGGTAAGCTTTGGGAGCGAGCGTGTTCTGCAGGGAATAGACCTCGAAGTGCAGACGGGCGAGTGTATTGCTATTGTGGGTGAGTCAGGCGCCGGCAAGACGACGCTGGGACTCAGCACTATGGGCCTTCTAAACGGGACTGTCAGCGGTAGAATCTTTTTGGGGGATACGGAAATACTTGCTCTCCCGGATGAAGAGATGCGCTATATTCGCTGGAATCGTGTGGCTATGGCATTCCAGAGTGCCCAGAACCGGTTAAATCCGACCCACCGGATTTTGGACCAGGTAGCAGAGCCTATGATTGCTCACCGACATGGCGACAAAGCACAGGCTAAAGAAAGAGCGGCAGAGATATTGAAAGAAGCCGGGCTGGCACCGGCCAAGTTTCATCATCACCCGTATCAACTGAGCGCCGGCGAACAGCAGCGAGTACTTATCGCCATGGCACTTATTAACGACCCCGAGATATTAATCCTCGATGAGCCCATATCCTCATTAGATGCCGGCTCCCGCGTAGATATGATAGCATTTCTAAAAAGGGCTATCACGAGTCGTACTGTACTGGTAATGACTCACGATATTTCGACTGCTGCTAGGCTTGCCTCTCGAGTAGCGACCCTGTATTGTGGGCGTATCGTCGAACTGGGGGCGACCCGTGTGGTGCTCTCACATCCGCGTCATCCTTACACGCGTGCCTTGCTTCGCTCATATCCCAACATGACCACTACGAAGGACCTGCAGGGCATTAAGGGGCGGATGGACCGACAAGTAACAGGGTGTGCCTTTCATCCACGCTGCACGCAGGCTATACCGATATGCCAGAAGCAGATACCGGCTCTTAAAAAACACGACGGATGGCTGGTCGCCTGTCATCGAGGGGGTATTATTCCTGCACTCTCGGTAAATAAGTTGAGCAAATCTTTCGGACAGTTGAAAGCTGTGGCTGGAGTGAGCCTCACACTGGAACATGGAGAAACGCTGGCGCTGGTGGGACAGAGCGGTTGCGGCAAGACTACACTGGCGCGCATGCTCGCAGGGATTCTTAAGCCCGATAAGGGGTATATACAGCTTGAAGAAGGGAAATCCGAACAGGAATCGAAGGATTACCATCGAGCGGTTCAGATGGTTTTCCAGAATCCAGGTGAGGCCTTGAGTCATCGGCTGACGGTGATAGAATCAGTCCGGGAACCGCTGGAGATCCAGGGTGTTGGTACCAAGGTAGAGCGTGATAAGGTAGCTAGAAGGGTCATCGAAGAGGTAGAATTGCCAAACACGGATAAATTTCTTAACGAATATCCTCACCATCTTAGCGGTGGTGAATTGCAGCGGGTCAACATCGCTAGGGCGCTGGTGTTGAATCCCCAAGTTTTAATCGCTGACGAGCCAACCTCGTTTCTCGATTCAAGCATACAAGCGAAAGTGCTCAAACTATTGATGAACCTCCAAGAAAACCGAGGCCTGAGTATGCTTTTCATTACGCACGATATTGCGGTCGCACGTAAGATCAGCGACCGTATAGCGGTAATGCAGAATGGCAGGATTGTTGAGCAGGGTTCGACTAGCCAGGTTATAACCAGCCCCTCCCACTCTTACACGCGAAAATTGTTAAATGCGGCGGCTGAACTTCATTCAGGTGACGAAGATAAAACTATGCCCATATTTTCAAGTGAAACGTAGAATAAAATAACAATTTGAAACAAGGAGAACTGACATGGAACTAAAACCAGAGATGTTTAAAAAAATGTTGCCGTTACCCGTAACCGTGATTACTACCATCGGTGCCAGCGGTATAGCCAACGCAGCACCGTATAGTTGTGTAATGCCCATACTTAGGCCGCTTGACCTTATAACCATGGCCTCAGCGCTTCCTCGGGACACATTACGAAATATACGGGAAACAAGAGAGTTCGTTGTAAACGTAATAGGTAGGCCCAAGTTCAAAGAGGCCATGCTGACAGCCAGGAATTACCCAGCTGATGTAAATGAGCTGGAAGCGGTCGGACTTAAATCTATTCCATCAAAGAAGACCACCCCACCACGAATCACGAATAAAGGATGCGCTGGGATGGATTGAAGCAGTAATGGACGAGGAGATACTACGAGAGAAGTTTTCACTTATTATCGGCAAGGTTGTTTGCGCTGAGATAAACGACAAGTTTTTAGAAAATGAGCGCCTCAAGGAATTACCTGCCATCATGTTGAGCCCGGATTATCGAGTTGTCGGAGAGACTATTATTGGAAATGTGGGAGAAACGGTCAAATTGTTTCTTCCCTAGTTTCAACCGATACTAGTGTGTACTGGTATTCTCAATTATGACTGTTATAAAGTCAAATAGATTGCCGACTTACAATTATGACAAACGCTGGGCTATATGATGAGGCGGAAAGCCAGGGCAAAAGTTCTTCTTTCCGTTCAGTAAGCCTCACCATTCAGATAATGTTGTTATTTAATCTATTCCTTGCTCCGTGCAGATACTTCAGGGATTTACCAGATGTTGATATAATATTTTGAGCTGTTTTTAAGGATGGGATAAATGAGCCAAGAAGATGCCAGGAAAGCGAATTACGGCAACTGGATTTCAAACTGGTTGCTCTATATGCCGGCTGCAACGGCATTATTTTTCTTAGGACTATCCGTGGTGTCCTATTTATTCATCATAGTAGCAGCTTTTTTCATCATAATTTTTGCTTATTTTGTTTATGCACGTTTTAAATTCTCACCCGCTGGCGGAGATTTGCAGACGAAGATTCACGATTTGGTGCTGGACCACCTGAAATGGGGTGGGGAAGGGAAGGCACTAGATATCGGCTGTGGGAACGCAGCCTTTGTGATTAAGCTGGCTAAGAAATACCCGCAAGCTCTGGTCATCTGGATTGATTACTGGGGAGGGACATGGGGATATTCAAAAGAGGCTTGCGAAAATAATGCGGAGATTGAAGGCGTAGCAGACCAGGTAGATTTCAGGAAGGCCAGCGCTTCATCATTACCTTTCGAGGATAATTATTTTGATGCAGTTGTCAGCAATTTTGTATTCCATGAAGTAAAGGATGCCAGGGATAAAAGGGAGGTCATCAGGGAGGCATTGAGGGTGGTGAAAAAAGGCGGAGTTTTCTCTTTTCAGGATTTATTTCTGGTCAAAAGTATATATGGTGAAGCTGAAGATTTACTGGCAAACATCCGTAGCTGGGGTATCCGGAACGTAAAATTCGTGAACACCAGCACCAGCGACTTCATTCCCAGATTGTTGAAGCTACCATTCATGGTCGGCTCCATAGGAATCATCTACGGAACGAAATAGCAATTGTTGCAAAGCCGGAATTAGTCCCCTTTTCTCAAACAGTACTTTGGGAAGTGTTCACATTGCCCCACCGCTTATTACATTCACCGACTTTGCAAGTGCTCAGGAGGGACCAATTATAGTATAATCCTTCTTGGAAGTAGATAAACACAGGAGGGAGTCAGATGAGAGCACTACCGAAAATATTCTACACAGCACTCTGTTTACTGGTACTCATCAGCGTAGTTGCCTGTTCGGCTGGCAGGGAAGTCGAGCCGAAATTCAATTACGAGTCCGACGCCGCCTTGCGCACGCTCCTGGAAGCAGCCCCGGATTATCCTGAGACAAGCTTCATTGTTTTCAGCGACCCGCACACATATGACCCGGCGCTGGGTACTGAGGGGCAGGCATTCGAAGACTACCTGGCGGATGACCGGAAGCTTCTGAGGGAAAGCACGGAAATCATGGAGGCGGCTGTTGCTGCGATAATAGACGAAGAGGCTGGATTGGTTTTTGTTCCAGGAGATTTAACAAAAGATGGTGAGCGAGTCTCGCACGAGCTGGTGGCTGGCTATTTGAGCCAGTTGGAAGCCGGTGGGAAACAGGTATACGTGGTGCCGGGCAATCACGATATTAAAAACGGTCACTCGTTCAGGTACATTGGCGATAGAACTGAACGAGTGCCCAACATAACGCCGGCAGAGTTCGCTCAGATTTACGATGAATTCGGATATAAGGAAGCGCTTTACCGCGACCCCGCTTCGCTAAGTTATGTAGCCGAGCCGCAAGCCGGGCTGTGGCTGTTTGCCCTGGACTCCTGCCTTTACCGGGAGAATGTTGAGGATGAAGAACCCATCACTGACGGCAAATTCAGCGCTGCTACTCTGGAGTGGATTGAAGAGATGCTGGAGAAAGCCGCCAGAGAGAATAAGGCGGTTATCGTGATGATGCATCATGGCATCGTTGAGCACTACGTCGGGCAGGAGAAGAACTTTGGCGAATACGTGTTGGATGATTATTCTGCGGTCTCGAAGTTGCTGGCGATGTACAATGCGCGCCTAGTTTTTACCGGTCATTATCATGCGCAGGATATAACTGTGGTGCGCTGGCCAGAAACGAATAAATTCGTCTACGATATTGAAACCGGCTCTATGGTAACCTATCCCACTCCTTACCGTATCGTAAGCATAGATGCCGCACAAAAAGCTGCGGTGCAGACCAGAAACGTGGAATCGATAAGCTCACATCCTGATGATTTTCAGGAATATGCCAGGGCGTATGTGCAGAGCGGCATAAAGGGCATCGCCACCCGCACTATAATGGGTTACAAAGTTGACCAGGCTGAAGCGGAGAAACTCGCCGAGGAGGTTGCCCAGGCTTTCTTAGCCCACTACGCAGGTGACGAATATCTTCCACCGGGCCAGGAGGTTATGCAGACCAAGGGGCTGAGCATACCCGGCCGGGTTGTGGTTATTTTCCGCAAGGACCTGGTTACCGGCTTGTGGAACGACCTTGAGCCGCCCGACAACAACGTCACTATAGATTTAAAAACAGGCAGATGGCAGTAAAAATACTGTGTTTTTAAGCTTTTGAACTGCGCAGTCTGAAGCCGAGGATTATAAGCACTATGCCGACTATTATAGCGTAAGCCCCGATGAACCATATCACCGCAATAATGCCAGCTATGGGACGTATCAGCAGCAGTATGCCCAGAATTATTGAAAGGATACCGCTTACGGCAAATAGCCATTTGGCGCCCGTTTCCTTGACGGCGCTGAAAGCAAAACTTAACTCCATTACGCCGGCTATCAGTGCCCAGGCTCCTATGAGTAACACCAATGCTATCTCTGTAATGGCGGGCCAGAAAAAGGTAACAATGCCGACAATGATGCCGAGAATACCTCGGACGAATAGCCAGGCGCGCTGCCCTGCCCCAGCCTTGTAGTTAATCGCAGCCACCAGCGTGAATATGCCATCTACGAAAGCATAGGCACCGAAGAATATGGCAAATAAGAACAGACTGACCGCTGGCCAGGCGAGTAGCAAGATGCCGAATAGCAAGGCTATGAGCCCCCGCACCGCTATTTGCCACCAGTGCTTTTTATCAACCGGGAAAAACTGACCTATAGTTTCGCTCATGCTGTCACCTCCCTAATCTCGCAATTGTATTTGGTTCGGTGATAGGTGTCAATAGGCGACAGTGGTTGTGGGCATATATTTCATGGCAGATTAACCACAATGGTGATAGTCAGGCTAATTTTCTTAGCTCTCTTCTTAATATTTTGCCCACTGCGCTCTTCGGCAACGAGTCCATAAGCTTGATTGATTTGGGTCTTTTATAGGAGGGCAAATGCTTCTTGCAGAAATCTATGAGTTCCTTTTCACTGGCTGAGCCTGTGGTCTTGAGGACAACAAACGCTTTTACCTCTTCGCCGTAGACAGGGTCGGGAATGCCGATAACTCCGGCTTCCAGGACTTGAGGATGCTTGTGAAGGGCGCCCTCTACTTCCTTGGGGTAAACATTCTCTCCTCCCCGGATAATAAGGTCTTTCTTTCGCTCGGTGAGATAAATATAGCCATCTTCGTCGATATGCCCTATGTCACCGGTATGAAGCCAGCCGTTCCAAAGCACTTTTGCTGTTTCCTCAGGGTTATTCCAGTAACCCTTCATAACGCATGGACCATTTATAACTATCTCTCCTGTATCTCCGGGAGGAAGTTCCCGGTCGTTCTGGTCAAATATCTTGATGGTGTTGCACTTCTGGTAGCATTTTCCAATCGAGCCATACTTGGGCGGTCGTCTTCCCGCTAAATTACCGCAATTGACAGTGGTGGCTTCAGTAAGCCCGTACCCTTCCCAGATATCAATACCGTACTTCTCCTTCCACATGCGAGCCACCTCAAGTGGCATAGGCGCTGAACCACAGACACAGGTCTGCAGGGAGCTTAAATCATATTTATCTGCATGTGGGTGGTTAAGTAGCTGGATATACATTGTTGGCACACCGCGAAATTCGGTGACTTTAAATTGCTCTATGCACTTCATGGCTTCCTCGGCATCCCAACGCCTGAGTATGACTAGCTTTCCTCCAGTCAGGAACTCAAGATTTACAGCGAATATACCGTAACCGTGGAACAGAGGCAGAGTTATTAGAGAGATGCGACTCCTGTCTACGCCAAAAACTTCTACATCTTGCTTATTTTTCCTTCCCTTTAAGGTGACGCCCCTGTTATCCAGCAATACCAGCTCATAATATCCGGAAACGTGAGTGTACCAGTTATAATGTGTAAGCATCACGCCTTTTGGATTTCCTGTGGTACCGGCGGTGTAGAGGATGACAGCCAGGTCGTCATTGTCCGTGTCCTCCATTACCAGTGTATCCGGAGCCTGCTTGATAGTTTTGTCGTATGATATGGCATCCTGCGGAATTTCCTCTCCTATCAAGACCACGCTCTTTAGCATGGTCGCTTCTCGGCGGGCCTCTCTTATCACGTCAATGTAATCTGTGCTGCTGATTAAGGCTACTATGCCGGCATCCTGATAGATGTAGGCAAGTTCGTGTGCGCGCAGCGACGGGTTTACCGGGACTAATATGGCACCGATTTTGAAAGTGGCGAAAAATGCCTGTATCAACTGGGGACAGTTCAGCAACTGAACACCTACCCGGTCTCCCTTCTTAATCCCCAGGCTTTTTAGCGCATTGCCCAGCTTGTTAGCCATGTGATTCATTTCAAGGTTAGTATGCCACTGCCCCTCAAAGCAGGCAAATTCGTATTCGCCAAACCTTGCCGTGTTGTCTTCCATTAGCCTTGCCAGGTTCATTTTTCACCTCTATTTATCATGTAGTGACTAATTTTATCAGAGCCTTGCCTCGATAAGCCACAAATGATATATAACAAAATTGTCTATATGGAAAGCCAAACAATTGTAGCAATACAAAATGGTATTGTGGAGTGGTATATACGCCTATATGGTCGGACAGGTTGCTCTGCTCTAGCTTTTCAGCGGTGATTTTTCTCTGCGCACCAGTTTCATGGCATCGGTTGGGCATACATACCTGCATATACCGCAGCCGATGCAGCGATTGGCGTCACGCACTGCCAGATCGCCTTCCATTTTCAAGGCGTCCATCCAGCACCTGTCGATACAGGCACCGCAGCCAAGGCAGGCATCGTTATCTATGGTGATGACCCAGTCGGCGATGACGGCCTGACTGGGCACAGGGGCCCGTTTGACTCCCCTCAGTATAAAGCAGTGGCAGCCGCAGCAGTTACACAGTAGGTCGATATATCTATCGTGACTGTTGGCATAATTATGGACCAATCCGGCCTTCTCCGCCTCGTCTATTCTCTGTCTGGCCTCCTCCTTAGAAAGAAGGCGGACGAAGCCATGACTCTGGGCGAACTGTGCCGATGGGCCGAAAATCATGCATACGTTATCCTTGGGCTTGTCGCAAGGCCTGTCCAGCAGGTCGCCCTGATGCCTGCAGACGCAGGTTCCGGCGGCGATACACTCCGTCTTATCTATAAGTTTCATCACCTCGTCGTAAGGCAGAATCGTGGGAAGGTCATGTATTTCCTCCTCAACGGAGACTCTTCTGGTCGCAACAGTCTTGATGCTGGAAGTTGGTGGGGGCGGGCTTGTCATCATCAGGCTCTTCAGCGCCTTGGCATAGTTTTTCAACAATTGTGCCAAACGCTTGGTGCGCTCATCCACCTGACCGTGCATGAACTGCAACTCGATGATTCCCGGGACGAGTGGCATGAACTCATATAATCTCTTGCCATGGCTCTCTTTAATGCGCACCAGACCTTTGTCTGCCATCTCCTCCAGTTGCTTTCTTAGCTGAGCGACATCAGCCACTTTTATCTTGCTGCCCAGCTCTTCAGCCGTCACTGGGTCTATAGGCATGTTTGAAGCAATCTCTGCCTGCTCTGGCGTAAAAAGCTCTCTAGCAAAAGCATAGAACTCATCGCAAGGTATGGATGGATATGTCATGCTGCGGGCATTGAGTGCATCAGCTAGTTTCTTATATACCTCTTCTGTCATATCGTTTTTCCTCTTTTAATATTTGGTGCTCACGTAATTTGTGCACACTCTTTTTGAGGGCATTATATGTTAGGGAAAAAGGCGGGTCAAGGTAGTATTTTGTTGTTGACATAACATGTATTCTTGAGTATCAGGATATTGCATTCTTTCTCTAGTTATTCTATATTGTTGCAATTAAGCAGGAGCATCTGTTAGCTAATTGTTTATTTCTGGCAGCTTTTTATGAGTTCAACTAGTCGTTCAAAAGGGAGCTCCCATCGATGGCTTATTCTAGCCTTAATCTCGCTTGCCTCTTTTATGGGGGCGCTTGATGCCACTATCGTTAATATATCTCTTCCCACGATTTCGAAGTATTTCCAATGTGATATTGCCACCGTTTCCTGGGTGGCGATGGCATACCTGCTGGTTCTTTCAGGTACGCTTATCATGTTTGGCAGAGTTGCAGATATACGTGGTTATAAGAAGATATATCTTGCCGGATTCGCTACTTTCACAATCGGTTCGCTGTTATGCGGCTTGTCTTCGAACATATATTTGCTCATAGGCTTTCGTGTTCTTCAAGGCATTGGGGCTGCAATGCTGCAAGCAATCGGTGGAGCTATGATTGTTAGATATTTGCCGGAGAAAGTCCGTGGTACTGCCTTCGGCGTACTTACTACCTTCGCCGCTGTGGGCCTTGCCGCCGGCACACCTCTTGGCGGTTTTATTTCTCAGTTCTACACTTGGCACTGGATATTCTTTATAAATGTTCCGGTAGGTCTCATTGCTATTGTACTCGGTATTTCCGTACTGCCCAGAGATACCGGGGAGTTCGGCAAAGGGCGGTTCGACATGGCTGGCGCCTGCCTTCTCCTTGTGGCACTCGTCAGTATCATCTTCTTCTTAAATATGGGCAATAATGTTGGATGGCTGTCTTGGCGCATCCTTATAACCATCGTTGTCTCCCTGGCGGCATGGGCCGGTTTCATTATTAACGAAAAAAGGACTCAGTTCCCGCTAATCGAGATCAGTCTTTTTAGGGACAGGAATTTCACTATGGGAGTCACTGTTGCCCTACTTATTCTTCTAATAGGTCAGGGTTCGTGGTATGCCTTCCCCTTCTATCTGGAGATTGAAAAAGGCTTTGCTACCAATATCGCAGGACTTGTCCTGCTTGTGCCTGCTATTTTTATGATGGTTTGCGGTCCGATTGCCGGCTTGCTCTCCGGGCGAATCGGCTCTCGTCCCATTTGCATCCTGGGGTCGGCTGTGCTTATCGCAGCATTTTTGATGTTTGCTCTAATGGGTGACAATACAGACCTGTATTACATAATCATAGCCCTGGCACTTGAGGGAATTGGAATCGGGCTTATCATGCCGGCAAACTTCAGTCTCGTTATGGGTATGAGCGCCAAAGGTAGTGAAGGTGTAACTAACAGTCTTGTTACCACGGTGAGGAATGTTGGGGCGGTGATGGGCATTGCAGTTTTTACGCTTATCTTTCTTTCAGTTATTGCCAGCCAGGGCATTTCACCGTCAGGTGTTGCCGCTCATTCACTGCCTCCGAAGGCTTTTGTTCCCGGGTTCCACGCTATATTCCTTTTCGGTGCTGTGCTGGGTGGTGTGCTTCTGGCGCTTAACCTGGCTATGCGCGAGAAACAGAAAGGCGCTAGAAGCCGGTAGAATATAATTCGTTTCTCTCAGGCGTAATGTGGCTGTCTCTCGGAAGGAACAATCCAGCGAAACGTTTCGTTATGGTTGTTCGGTTTTAATCCTCAAGTTGACCGCTGAGATTTTGGCAAAAAAGAGAAAGATAAGGGCAGTGAGGTATGTCCATATCAGCAGGGCTATTATAGTCCCGAGCGAACCGTATATCAGGTTATAAGGGTTAAATGTATCCAGGTATAGGACAAATAGAATTGTTATTGCCTCAAAGCAAACTGCCGCTGCCAGAGCGCTGCCCCAGATGTCTCTCCATCTAATTAGGCGTTCGGGTACAAATTTGTAAAGGATAAGAAAAACTAAAAAAGCAAGAGCGATATTAATTATAACGATAAAGAGATGCAACAGGACTAAATTGGTTATGGGTTGTTCTACAATTGTGCTCAGTATATTTTCGCTGACGTTCAGGATTATGGTTATGAAGCGAGAAATGAATAGTAGCAAGACAGCTCCGAGAATCATAGCGAAATTGGTCAGCTGACTTCGTATGATTGAACTGGATTTGTGGATTCCCCAGGCTGTGTTAAGTGATTTCCTCAGTGCGTTGAAAAATGCAATACAGCCCACAAGCAGGAATATAACAGCTATGATACCTATAGCTCCCCGCTCGTTAATCACGCTATTTGTGATATTTATTATAAAATCCTGTGACACGGGAATTAAATATTTGAAAGCCTGAAATATTTGTTCCTGCAGTGCCGGTTTGTCTACGAAGAAACTGGACAATGATATTATCCCCAGCAGGAAAGGGAATATGGATAGAAGCAGGTAATAGGAAACGGCTGCCGCAAGCAGCGGACAGTTGTCGGTGGTGAATTCCTGGATTGTTCTTTTAAGAAGGACAACTATTTTCCATGAGGCAATTGACTTAATCATGACTTTAATGTTTACTAGCTTGTAATTCTATCAGGGGTGTGAATTTGCGTCAATCAATTTACGATGGTGTATGGCCGTATAGGGCATTCTCCTCGACTGAATTGGCTCTTGTCGTGCCTGGTTACTATCAAGTCTATGTTTAAGACGCTTGTAAATTCGCAGCGGATATGAAATAATCTCTGGCGACTGTAAAAATTTCAGATTGTGCAGGAGGTGGTTGTCATGAAGCCTTCGGAAGAGAAACTTTACGAAAAACTAAGTCCCTTTGAGCTGAAGGATAAACTGATAAAGATAGCCAAAACACATCATGAAAGGATGATGTTGAATGCTGGTCGCGGTAATCCGAACTGGGTGGCGATTACACCTCGTTCTGGTTTTTTTCAATTGGGGCTGTTTGCACTTGAAGAATCATTGCGGGTTGTTGACCTGCCTGCTATCGGAGGCGCACCTGAAAAAGATGGTATAACAGACAGGTTTGAGAAGTTTCTGGATAAGAACTCTAATGTACCCGGCATCGGCTTCTTAAATAATGCGAAGAATTACGTGCGCAGTGTACTTAACATAGATACTGATGAATTTGTTTTTGAAATGGTTGATGGCATAGTGGGTGACCACTACCCAGAACCTGATAGGATGCTAATCAGCTGTGAGAAAATCATCCACAAATACCTGGAACAAGAGATGTTTGGCGGCAATCCTCCAGGTAAGTTTGACCTGTTTGCCACTGAAGGTGGAACGGCTGCCATGGACTATATCTTTACCAGTCTGATGGAAAACAGGTTGCTTCACAAGCGAGATAAAATAGCTATTGGAACGCCGATATTTACACCCTATATTGAGATTCCACGGTTGAATGACTACAGGTTTGTTGAGTTGAAAATTGAACAGGGTGAGGGTCTCTACTGGCAATATCCTGACTCGGAAATAGCGAAACTGACTGACCCATCAGTAAAAGCTTTCTTTCTGGTGCATCCTTCCAATCCTACATCTGTGGCTATGCAAGGTAGTACCATGGACAAAATAGCGGAAATCGTGCGGACCAAGCGAAAAGACCTGATAATCCTCACGGACGATGTTTATGGCACCTTTGTTAACGGCTTCCGTTCACTCGCCGCTGTAGCCCCGCGTAATACAATACTGGTATATTCTTTTTCTAAATACTTCGGTGCTACAGGCTGGAGGCTCGGTGTTATCGGCATCCACGAAGATAACGTTTTCGATAAGATGATAGCTGCCCTACCGGATGGAGATAAAAAGGTACTGCACGACCGTTACAGTACGGTAGTTCTTAACCCTGATAAGATGAAGCTCATTGACCGGATGGTGGCTGACAGCCGTAGTGTGGCGTTACACCATACCGCCGGCTTATCTACACCCCAACAGGTCCTGATGACACTCTTTTCCCTTTATTGTCTGCTGGATGAAAAAGGCGAGTATAAGAAAGTTGCCCAATATATTGTACGTCACAGGTTCAAGACCCTTTATGATGCCATTGGTATACCCTGTCCCGAGAACAGATATGATGCGCACTATTACACGACAATTGACATTCCGGAACTTGCCCGGACGAGGTATAGTAAGGAGTTTGCCAACTATCTGGTAAAGAATTACGAGCCGATTGATTTCGTGGTTAAGTTATCTGAAAGGAAATCTGTTGTGCTGATGGATGGTGGTGGTTTTGATGCACCGAATATGTCGATTCGTGTCTCTTTGGCAAACCTCTCCAACAACACTTATGAAGCAATCGGTAAGGGTATAAGTGAGCTGCTGGCGGAGTATTATCAAAAATGGGAGTTAGCAAAAAAGAAGAAGTAGCATAGGAGTCTTGATATTGCACTGAGGAGGCGGCCATGTGGGAATTCATCGTTAATATATGTAGAAATAACCCCCAGGTATTGATTTTTCTGGCGCTTGCTATTGGTTATGCCGCCGGTAAGCTAAAATTCCGTGGATTCAGTCTTGGCGCAACTACCTGCACGCTTCTGGCCGCACTTGTTCTGGGACAGATAAATGTTCAAGTGCCGGCACTCTTGAAGACGGTTGCCTTTGCCCTCTTTATGTTCGGCATAGGATATAAAGTTGGCCCCCAGTTTTTCGGCGCACTCAGGAAAGAGGGGCTTCATTATATCTATATCTCGCTGGTAACGGCTTTCGTAGCTTTGGGTGTAGCCATACTCCTGGGTAAACTTTTACATTTCGACCAGGGGACGACGGCAGGCTTCTTTGCCGGCTCCGTGACACAATCAGCGGCAATCGGAACGGCAGAAGACGCCATAGGCCAACTGCCTATTACCGACGTGCAGAAAGCAGCTCTGGATACCAATGTTGCCGTGGGGTATGCCATTACCTACATTTTCGGCACGGCTGGAACGATTGTTTTTCTGAAAATGATCCCCGGTTTCTGGAGGATAAACCTAAAAGAGGAAGCTCAAAAGCTGGCAGCAAAGATGTCAGGCGGAGCAGTTTCTGCCGATAAGCCAGAGCTTTTCTCGTGGTCAGCACAGCTAGAACTTCGAGCATATGAAGTATCAAGCCGGAATGCGATTGGTAAAACGGTGGCAGAGCTAGAGGGCCTTTTCCCGGATAGAGTTGCCGTTAATAAATTGAAACGCGCTAATGTTGCCATGGATGTGGAACCGGATGTGGTGATTCAAGCAGGAGATATAGTTGTCTTGTCAGGGCATTGCAAGCAATTTGTCAGGGCGCCTGAGGCGATTGGCCCTGAAGTTGATATTGGTACTGTAACAGAGATGGTGGGCGAGGTGATGGATATTTGCGTTCTCAATCGAGATGTTGTGGGCAGGACTCTCGGTGAGCTGAGCCAGAACAAACAAGCACATGGCGTTTTCTTGAGGAGAATAACGAGGCAGGGCCGTGAGATACCCATAACCAGGGATACCGTGGTCCATAAGTGCGATGTTTTTCAGGTAATCGGTGCCAGGGGGGATATCGAAGGGGTGATCAAGCTATTGGGTTATCCTGAGCGTCCTACCGCCATAACAGACCTGGTCATGGTTGGTCTTGGCATTACGCTGGGGACATTGGTGGGTCTGATTGTTGTACATTTCGGCGAATTGCCCGTAACTCTGGGTGTTGGTGGTGGTGTTCTGGTTGCAGGTCTGGTATTTGGCTGGTTACGTTCTATACATCCCACCTTTGGCCAGGTTCCCAGCGGTGGCCAGTGGCTACTAACTGACCTCGGATTGAATCTCTTTATTGCCTGTGTCGGCTTATCAGCGGCTGTGCAGGCAGTACAGGCTTTTCAGACTACCGGTTTGACTTTGTTCCTCGCCGGTATAGTCCTTTCGCTCCTTCCCATGATTGCGGCTCTAATTTTTGGAAGGCGGGTGCTCAAAATGAATCCTGTTTTACTGTTGGGCGCGGTAGCTGGAGCCAGAGTTATCACAGCAGCTCTCAACTCGCTGGAGGAAGATGCTGAAAGCACCATGCCGTCAATTGGCTATGCGGCTCCATACGCATTCGGCAATGTGCTCCTCACCATCTGGGGAAGCGTGATTGTAAATGTTATGTGAGTGCGAAGGTCGCCTGGCTCATGGGATTATGTGAGCTGGCTGATTCATCTCGCCGGTTCAGCAGAAGGGCCACCTGCTAGATACCGCTTTTTTTGATTTTCTCTATTTCCTTCTCTATAGCGGCCCTCTCTGAGCCAATGTCACCCTTGGTGAAGACGGCTACGGCGTTGAACACCAGTCCTATTCCCCAGAATAACAGCACCCACATCGGCCAAAAATAGCCGTCGCCTAAAAAGTACCAGATGGCTAAGAGCATCAAATTGACCAGTATGTATGCCGTCAAATGGGCGTAAAATCCCCTCCTTCTTCGCACTCTATGCGTGGCTATCTCACGAATTTCGTCTTCAGACATCTTCTTCGACATAGCTCAACTCCTTTATTTTAATTACTGTTGGAATGCAGTATCTAGTCGATTCGTTTGAACATCTTCCTGGGTGCTCCGCATACAGGGCATTTCTCAGGAGCTTCGCCTTCGACCGTGTTGCCGCAGACATGGCAGACATAGATAGGCTTCTCGGCCATAGACTGTCCCTTCTCCAGCATGCTGAGGGCGGTCTGATATAGCCGATGATGAATTTGCTCCACCTTGTTCGCCAGGTCAAAGCTGCCTTTCGCCTTGTTGTTACCTTCGGCATCAGCCTGCTTCATGAATTCCGGATACATCTTGGTGAACTCGTAATTCTCACCGCTGATTGCAGCTTTAAGGTTATCTCTGGTCGATTTTATTTCACCCATAACCCTTAAATGGTTGCGGGCGTGGACTGTCTCAGCCTCCGATGCAGCACGGAACAGGCGCGCTATCTGTTTGTGTCCCTCCTCATCCGCTTTCTCAGCGAAGTAAAGATACTTGCGACTGGCTTGACTTTCTCCAGAAAAAGCATCTTGGAGATTGTCATCGGTTTTGCTCATAATCCCCCTCCTGATAGGTTAACTAACTATATTTTATTGCTAATTACCCGGGCATGCAATTAGCTCGCTTACAGGTTGGCCGAATACGTGTGGTGCTTATGAAACTGGTGTCTTTAGCGGGCACCCTTTTTCAGCCAAATGATTGCTGCCAGGACTATCACCGGGAGTATAGCGCAAATTAGCTGCAGAATGGCGCTGGTCATGTCGTTTTGCATAAAACCGGCTACAGCCAGAAGAAGACAACCCGCTATATAAAACGCAAGGAAAACCAGATTAAATTGCAGGTCTTTCTTAGCTAACGCCCTGTAGATTTGAAAGACCCATGCCACTATGATCATAATCAAACCTATGTCAGCTATCATTTATGTATGTCACCTCCTTTGATGCAGCTGATTCCGTTCGGTGCTTGGTGGAATTGTTCTTTGGTTTGCTGTCCAGGCTACCGAATGATACTTCTTGGCACATCGGGGACAGACTCGTATCTGGCAATCCGCTTCCATTGGAAAGTCCCGTTATCCTCCACTACCACGCAGAAGTCGTATTCACCAAATTTTCTGTCTCCTGCTTCGTTGAGTACCGTCCAGCCAGTAGCGCCATAGTACTGTTCTGCTTCACGCATCAGTGCCTTCTTTAGGACGCCGGTCTCATGTGTTCCTGCTGCCAGGTAGGCTTTTGTTGCTACCCAGACTGCATCGTAGGCAACCAGAGCAAAGGGCTCGGGGGTTCTCTTTATCTTGTCCTCAATCTGTCTCTTCACCTGACTGCCCTTATCCGAATACATCGGGTTAAGGAAGCTGGTTGCAGCGGCAAACTGCGCAGCCTGGGTGTCGCTGATGATTGCGTTGTTAGACTGGGACCCGCCGCCGTACCATTTGACCTGGGTAAGGTTGGCATAGTCCTGTGCTTGAGCCAGGATTTGAAGTGCCTCTTCATAAGACAGGAGATATACCGCCACTGCGCCGGTGCCGTACTCATCTATTGCTTCACCCAACTTTGAGTCCATAGTTTCCAGCTCTGTGCCGAAACTGCCCGCGGTGGGGTCATAGCTTATGCCATCAATCACATTGCCGCCCAGCTTTTCGAATTTTTCTTTCGTGGCTTTCAAAAGGTCTTCTCCCCAAACATCGCCTCTCCATATTGGAATAATGGCTCTGATTCCGTCATCCCACATCAGTACAGCGAGGGCTTCAGCCAGGAGGGTGTCGTCAGGGGCAAAGCGGAAGACATTATCCCCTGGAATTGCCAGTGAGGCAGCAGTGCTGGCATGACTGAGCACCAGAATTTCATTTTCGTCGGCGTAGGCTTTAATTGCCTGAACCTCGGCACTGGAATCCGGGCCTATTACCAGCTTAATGCCATTCCGTGCAAGGCTGTCCAGCTTATCTAGGGCAACCGCCGGGCTGGTTTGCGTGTCTTCAATGACCAGTGTCACTCTTGCTTTTGAGTTAACCTCGGATAGATAATCGTTTATGTCATCAGCCGCTATTTCTAGCGCTGCTTGGGTGTCTTCACCCCCGGAGGACAGCTCACCTGTGAGGGGTAGCAGGGCTCCGATTGTTATGTCTATAGTTCTGGGTGGTGGTGCACAGGCTGGTGTTAATGCAGCTGTTACCAACAGCAGAGCCACAATACCGTATATGCCAAACTTTATTGGCTCCCTTCTCTTGATGAATTTCATTGGGATGCCTCCTTTTTCCATCTGTGAATAAGCGCTACATCAATTTCATACCACCAACGTTGTGGATTGTGGTTATACCAGTCTTAAGACAGCAAAGATTGAAATTGCCAGAAATTGAATAACTTATAGCATACCGTACAGTTACAGTCAATTACCGGTAGGCGTTTTCGGGTTGGTATTATGTTCCGCATGAGCGAGATGTGGAGCAACAGACGCTACCCCGGTATGGCTGGCGACATGTTTCAGGAGCTTGTTGATACAGGCTGCTTGCTAGTATAATGAATCAACGTACGGGGCTGTAGCTCAACTGGGAGAGCGCCTCCCTTGCACGGAGGAGGTCAGGGGTTCGAATCCCCTCAGCTCCACTGTACTGCTGATATGTTACGTGAGTTTCTCAGGTTGATATTTCCTCAATGACAATGGGTTTCATGAGCTTTTAGCTCTTTGTTTCAATACTAGCACCAAATATTAAGGAGAAATAAATTGGGAGATTTCACAGGTAAGGTAATAATAGTTACTGGAGGCAGCTCGGGCATAGGCCGTGCCGCGGCTATAATGTTCGGCAAACGTGGCGGCAAGGTTGTAGTTGCCGCTCGGCGGATCAAGCAAGGTGAAGAGACGGTAAGGATGATTAAGGATGCCGGCGGCGAGGGCATGTTTGTGCAAACGGATGTCAGAATTGCCGCGCAGGTTGAAAACATGGTTAAGAAAACGGTTGATACATACGGCAGACTAGATATCGCCTTCAATAACGCGGGAAAGGCCGGCATTTTTCAGAGTCTGACAGAGGAGACGGAGGAAGCATTTTATGAGCAGATAGACACCAACCTCAAGGGCGTCTGGCTATGTATGAAATACGAGATTCCGGAGATGCTCAAACAGGGCGGCGGCGCGATAGTCAACAATTCTTCCATCACCGGCCTCAGAGCTTTGCGAAAGATTGCCGCTTATAGCGCCAGCAAGCACGCTGTGATAGGGTTGACAAATGCGGCCGCAAAAGAGTTTGCTCCATATAACATCCGCATCGTGGCCATATGCCCGGCTTGGACCGTGTCGGAAATGACAAAGGAATTAACCATTGACCCGGTGCGCAAAGACAAAACTGCGCGCAGCATCCCGCTGCGCAGGATAGCCCAGCCCGAGGAGATTGCTGAGCTGGCGTGCTTCTTGGCGTCTGATAGGGCTTCCTTCATTGCAGGGGGTGCCATTGCCATCTCCGGCGCGCTGGATATCTAACAAAGGAACGCCTTCGGGTTATCTCCAGAGCTCAGTGACACCGCATAGTAGAATCAGCTTGGCAACGCCTGAAATCCTCAGGCTAGTCGATGATGGACTGGTAAATCATTTTCTGTATTAAACCCCGGAAATACTTTCCATAGACGGGCGAATTTATCATAAAAACTGCAATCAAGTCTTCCTTGGGGTCAACCCAGTAAATAGTACCGGCAGCTCCATCCTTACAGAACTCGCCGACATTTGCCGGGAAGTCTACATTTGCGGCATCTACGCGAACGTAAAAATCGAAGCCTACACCATATCCGGGTCCGGGTGGGTACGCGGTATCATTGCGGTTACCCAGTGGCCCCAACAGGTCTGAAGTAATGAAGGATACGGTTTCCGGTTTCAGCAGGCGCTTACCTTCAAATTCACCACCGTTGAGAAGCATCTGGGCAAATCGTGCATAATCCGTGGTCGTCGATACAGTACCACCAGATCCGCTCAAATATTTCCTGTTGGGGTCGGTCACATCAATGTAGAGAGGCCATCCGGGACTCAAGTAAACCAGGCGGTTTACGTCCTCTCCCGTGACGCGGAATCCGGAATCGCTCATTCCCAATGGTTTGTAAATACGTTCTTCAAAGAATTTGTCCAGCGGCATGCCGGAGGCAACCTCTATCACCCTGCCCAGGACATCGTACGACGTGCCGTATATGTATTGAGTTCCCGGGTCGTTAACCAGCGGCAACGTGGCCAATTTTTCACAGACCTCGGCATTTGTTAATCCTCCAGTGTTGCCCATGCCAGCTTGTATATAGAGTTCCCGGATGCCTGGTGTAGGAAAGAGCATGCCACTCAGCCCCGAAGTGTGTGTAGCGAGGTGCTGAATCGTCATGACGTTGCTGGGCGGCACCATGGTGACCACATATTTGTCATTCTCGTCTTTCGAGACTTCTCCCACCTGGATATCCTTAAAAGACGGTATGTATTTTTCTACCGGGTCTGAAAATGCCAATTTTCCCTCTTCCATCAACATAGCTGTCGCCACAGCAGTGAGGGATTTGGTCATGGAATAGACCCGGAATATTGAGTCCTTTTCCATCGGCGACTGTTTCTCGTTATCCCTGTAGCCGTAATTCTTGAAGTAGGCGATTTTGCCATTTCGAGCCACCAGGAGCACAGCGCCGTTTATTTTTTGGGCTGCCATGTCGGCCTCTATTAATGTATCAATCTCGTTCAGTTTTTCTGACGAGAGACCGATGTCTTCTGGCTGAACAGTCTGGAAACCTCCTGAAGCTTCGTCTGATATAGTTGCAGGCTGGGCGCAAGCCGAAAAAACAGAAGAGATTAACAGTACCGATAGCAACAGTATTGAGAAAGCCAGCCAGATTTTGTTTTGATATAACTTACCGATTTTCATAATATGTCTCCTTTGTGTTGTAGTTTCCAAAAAGCAGCTAATGTTTATATGGCGCTAGCCTAGCTATTCCATGCAGGAGAATATGGTCGGGGCGGATACATTAGCCCCGACCATATTGTTCCCCCGTATTAACATTATAAGGCAATATTGGTGACCTGCGAGGCAACCAGAATCCAGGTAACCAGCATGGCGCAAAGGAAAGCGCCAACGTATATGTGACCCGTCTTACGATAGAAATAAGTGTATGCCAGAGCCACTATAGTCATTATTGGCAATATCTGGATAGCGATTATGCTGAACAGAATTTCGCTGCGAAGGGAGAGTGTACCGCCCATCAAGAGCGGGATATACTGAAACAGCAGCAAGCCAACGAAGCCCAGAACCATCAGGGCAACGTTTATCGCCATCTCGCTGCCCAGGCTCAATTCATTTCCTTTGCGGGTGGGGCGGAGTTGCCCGTGCAGTACCGTACCTATAGCTATGAAGAAGAGGATAAAGGGAATCAGGTAGCTCACGAAGCTTCGGAAATGGATGGTCGACATCGGTTTCACCGCAAAGACCCAGAAGCGGTAATCAACCGTGAACATCCATGATGAGAAGACCAGGGTCAGGTATCCTACAAATGCCACCAGGAAAGCCAGCAAGAATGATTTGCCGATTTTTCCCCAGTCCAGTTTTTTGCCCCAGGTTAGGCCGTAGTCGCTGGCGGTGGCTTTTGCCTTGCGGTTGAAGGCGAAATGCCATATCAGGAAGAGCACTACTGCGATAAGACCGACCAGCAGCAGCCAGACCAGCAATTGAGCCGTGATTGCCTGGGGGAAAACCTGGTTTGGTGCAATTTTATACTTGGTAGCATATTCTTTGAACGTGAAATAGGTTAATGGCGGTATGACGATAAAGATGATGGCGGATATCCACCAGGCAATACCCTTAGCGGATTTAGGTTTTGTCGGAGCTTCCACGAGCCCTTTAAAGAAACTGCAGCGCAGTAGCAGGGCGCCGACAGGGAAGAACAGCAATATCATGCCGATTAGGGCGATCAGATTGCCGATTTCCTTCCAGTGCCAGATCTGGTTGGAAGGCGGTAAGGGTTTGCCGCCCTGTAAGGTTGACTGGAACCAGTCGACGGCATAGCCGATGGCTGCAGGTGAAAGATGAACACCGGGATGTGTGGTGCGTGGCTGATAGAATTTGCGGGCGGTGCCGTCCGCAGTCGAGCCGTACAATTTGCCCACCACCACGTCGTCCTCTGTTCCAAAGGCTTTTTTGAGCAGGGCACCTTTGACGGCATCTTTAGCCACAGGTGTCCCCCACATGGCTTGTGAGTACTCGCTCCATTCTCCTAGAATTACGCCCATGTTGCGTGGGAAGGTGGAGGTTACACTGCCCATGCCAGAGTCTGACAGGACCATTGACTTGTAGTTGTCAGGGAAAGCCTTTGCCGTGTTGATAATTGCCCAACCACCCATCGAGTGCCCTTCGAGGCCAATGTTATCTTTGTCAACGATATCGAGGCTGCGCAGGTAGCGCAGACCATCGATGCCGCCAAATTCGTTCATAAAAGCGGGTGAGTCTGAATAGCCGTGGCCGGTCTGGTCAATGGCGAGTACTACGTAACCACGGCGAGCAAACTCAATGGCAAAACCGTCCTGTGTTTCGCGCGAGTTTATGTAGCCATGTATGGCAAGTATGCCGGGAGCCGGGTTCTTAGCGGTGACGCCTTTGGGTATATACAGCAAGGCACTCATGACCATGCCATCAGTTCCGACAAAGCGCACATCGCGGACTTTAACCTTGCCCCAGTCGGTCTGAGTCGTATATGCCAGCAGGTTGCCCACCAGTATTACCAACAGGGCGATGGCGAGCATTATTATCAGCGTGCGTTTGGATTTACTTTCGTTCGGCATGTCTTTCTCCTAAATTGGATTTAAATTAAACTGTGGGTAGTTTAGTGAAAATATTACAAAAGCAACGATGCCTACCAGATAGGCGAATGCGAACAAATCAAATTGGCATGATTCCCACCCCCCTTTAAACAAGTCAATGACGGAGATTTGCTAGATTTAGTTTAGTATATACCCATGATTGAACCAATGCAATACGTATTAGTCCACTGGATGTTAAAATTTAGGGATTAGATTATTTCAACTATTGGGCTATGAGTTTTCAGGCAACGGCTTTCAATACGCGCAAGGCACGCAGTGTTACCCATTTGTTAGGTTGTTTTTTGGCGCCGAAGCCTATCCATATCTTGCCTGTGTAGTCGTATTCCAGCAACCAGCGTCCCTGAGAGTCTTGCTTCTCAGAAATTATGGTTAGAGCATTTGCCAGCCGGGGTTCATTGCCGTAGCCTAGTCCAACCAGCGCTTCAACATTCTGCAGCAAATCGGTCACATAAAACACCGGAAAGCCGAATTTCCACCAATTTTGGCTCGGTTTAGTACTATAACCGCAGGGATAATCTGCTTTAGCCGGGTCTTTGCTGAATAGGAAATCAACCCCTGCATGAATCGCATTGTTTATCAGCGCTGTCCTTTTTGCCTTCGGCAGCTTACTGAAAGCCAGCATCACTTTTACCGCTCCCCAGGCACAGGGCAATTTATTATTGGCACCGCAGGCAAATCTTGGCCCGCATTTCCCAGCGTAGTAGCGTATCGGAGCCGCCTTATCCTGCGTCGGAGCTACGCCTTCGCCGGTTACGCTCCTCGCAATCCACTCAAAAGCCTTATCCAAGCGTGGGTCTTGATATCCCAGGTCCAGTAAAGCGGCGCAGAGATTACCCTGTAAACAATCTATTGTTCCAGAGGGTGACCCGTTGATTGTAAAGTGCCCGTCTTTGGTCAGCGTATGCTCCAGCACATAGGAGCAGGTGGTGGCTATGCGCTCATCCATCTCAATGGAGGCGCCGAGTTGAGCTAATAAGATAATCGACCATACAGTTCCGGTATATTTCGGATAATATCCGGCTCCGGATTGCACCCAATACCCTTCTTTGTTCATCTTTGCCAGAACATCAGCAATGGGGCCTTCGGCGTGTGCCTTTTTCTTTGCCGCCGTTAACTCTCTCGTATCTGTTTCGACGAGATCATGCATGGCGAGGTATTTCACGCCAATATCGCCTGGCTCCAGCAACCACTGTAACTGATTTTCCTTTATCCTAGTCTCCTTTGTCATTGGAGTCATTCGTGCTTCCTCCTTCGGAACATGAGGACGATGCTACCCACTGTTCCCACTAAATAGGCGATTGGGCAAATGAAAATTGCCATAATGAAGAAAAATGGCTCATCACCTATGCCGGTTCTCTCCCAGAAGTCCTCACCGAACAACTGAGTAAATGCTCCGTAAACGAGGTTGTGAAGTAGTATGCTGGCAAAGATTCCTACAGCGGCAGCGCCGGTCAGTATAAGGAATCTCTTTAAGATCTTATCTGTGTCCGCTTTGATTGCCAGAATCAGCAATGTCAGTCCCAACACAAAGAAGAGTGAACCAGAAGCGAAGAAGAGTGCCGGAGCGAAATTGATGCCTAGAGAATCATTAATCAATTGTCTCAGCGGTGGCCCCATGAGCAACTGCATTACGGTTGCAAGCAGGATGAAAACACCAAACAGTGCCCAGAATATTGATATAACAAATCGGTTTGCCATTTCTCCCCTCCATTTCACCCGGTCAGTTGTAAACATACTAACCGTCCGTCCATACCTTGTCAATATGCTTTGATGTAATATATACTTGACATTGAGTAAACTATATAATACATTATGTATCATAAACATTACTCAACATTTGAAAAGGAGAGCGAACTATGGCACTGCAGCAGAAAAGAGCCTTGTGGGGTCTATTCATCGGAATTATTTGGGCTATAGCGATTGTGGTTGTATTTATGACCAAAGGCGGAGTTACGGCATTCAGTGAAGATGTCGGGATGAGGCTATTGGTAGATGGGATATTTATAGGGGGACTTTTGGCTTATCTGCTGATGATGTTTCTTACTCGTCAGAGGCAAGGCCAGGTGGCTATGGATGAACGAGATAGACTTATAGCCAGCCGGGCAACGGTTATACAACTATGGTCGATTGTATTTTCGCTTGTTATATGGGCTATCGCTCTGGGTGAAATTTACTGGGATGTGGGGCAGATTCCAGTCATTTTCCCGTATTTCATAGCCATGTCCAGCGTAGTTGTGAACATACTGGCGCAGTCTGCCGGCATTTTGATTGGTTACTGGAGAATGGAACGCAATGGTTAGCTATATGGTAAAGAATCGTATTAGAAGGCTTCGATTTGACCATGATGAGATGACGCAGCGGGAACTGGCCAATCGTGCCGGCTGCACCCGGCAAACAATTATTGCCATCGAACAGGGGAAATATGTGCCTTCTGTTGAGCTTGCTTTTAGGATAGCAAGGGCTTTCGAGGTGCCTTTAGAAGAGGTTTTTCAGTATGAGGGGGTGAACTAGTAGAAATAATGTGGGATAGTGTTCTTAGGCATCTTGGAGCTCGGGTTGGTACTTCACCGTTCCGCTTATATTTGTCAGGGTGCCTTTACTTAGCTCTAAGGCCATAAATGCCTCGTCAGGGACTGGATATTCGCACTTGAGATTAAATGTGCTAGCTGCCACAAAGCCGAAGCGCGGGTAATAGTCGGGATGACCCAGAACCACCACTGCCTTATAGCCAAGTCGGCGGCATTCTTCGAGCCCAGCATGAACTAGTTGCGAGCCAATCCCTCTATACTGATATGCCGGGAGAATTGCCATTGGAGCAAGGGCTATTGCTTCGAAGCTCGAATCTTCTGATTCGACTTTTACCGGACTAAAGGCAATATGTCCTATAATCTCATTATCCTGAATCGAAACCAGCGAAAGTGTCAGCACACCTCGAGCTCGAAGTCTCTCAACGATGTCTGCTTCAACAGTGCCGCCAAATGCCTGCTCATTAACGTGGCGAATCGCAGCTATATCTTCCGGTGTTTCCTTACGAATACTCGACATGCGAAATCCATTTTAAAGTTTTTTGTTTTGCGCTTGGCGATGGCTGCGGGAGGGTGCTTATTTTCCGGACTTCATCCGGCACCCCCACCACCACCACCTCCACCTCCGCCTCCTCCTCCACCACCGCTTCCGCTGCTGCCACTGCCGCTGGAAAAGCTTCCTTGCACCATGTTTACCATGCCACTGAAGGCGCTGCTTATAGAGCCTAGTGATGGTGCAGATGCGGCAGCCACGGTGCCGGGGGTTATGCCGTGGCTTGTATCAGTAGTAGTATAAAACCAGATTGGTGTCGGAGCCTCAAGCTCGGTGAACTGTTTTACCCAGCCCTGGGACAGGCCGAAGACTACGGCATATGGAAAATAAGAGTCCCAGTAACCCATATTATCAGTAGCCAGTTGCTTATCTTTGACCATTTTCTTGAGATACTTGCCGAAAGCTTTCCACTGAGCAGCCTCCATGGCACCTGTCTCAGTTCGCTTTGGTAGTCTCGGTGATAATATTAATGCTGACACACCTATAAAAGCTAGTACCACAAAAGGAACGAATATCATCTCAGCATACTGGCCCAGGAAAATGAATAACGGTATGCCGAGGAACATGGCAAAAAATATGAGTAAGAATCCTGGAGTTTGCAGGCGTTTGACTGACTGCGACGGTGCCTCCTCAAAAAACCTCTGCTTTACGGCGTCCCGTTCTACCTCCTGGCTAAATTCTTTGAGGAGTTGCGGGAGTCGAGTTTTTTGCTCTGAAAGCAATTTCCCTTCGCGATTGGACAAAGTCCGTGTTAGTAGTTTTTCGAAGGAGAATTTCTCACCATCCTTAACTTTTATGAGCAGGATGTCTTTTTGTTTGCCAAACAAACGCTGTTTTTCTGTCTGAACTATTTCCAGGATGCCTTTATTTGCCAGATGAAATATGGTAGCTGAGAGTTCTGCTGGGCCCACCCTGGCACGGGTTAGCAGAGTCACCAAAGCTGGAGGCAGGTCACTCGGAGGCGAGTATTGTGACTGCGATACCAGACCGATTGCGGGCGGGCGACCTCTTTTGCTGAAGGCGCGGCGTATCCAGAGCGAGCCAAGCAGTGGTACAAAGACTAATCCGAATAGCATCAGGAAAAGGTTGACTATCGGCTTCACCTCGTTGTTGTAGGCTTCTTGCTTTTCTAGCTTTATTTGCCATGCTGGTGGCACGCCACTGACCATGCCGTGGGGAAAATAGACTCTGAGCTCGAGTTCTTCAGCAGGAGGTATTGTACCGGTGAGGAACTCTATGGTCTGGTTATCTATTATACTCTTGGTGGCGGGTACACCATAGCTGTAGATGGAGAGATGCTCTGCTGGTACGGATTGGGGGAGATGAACGGTTACTTGGCTTGAATCTACATAGCTATCGCGGTCGCCAAAAATAGCTTTCCAGTATAGCTGGTCAGCAGGACTGTTGATGCGCAGAGCACCGTGTACTGTGTACTTTAGCTCTATGCTGCGGCTGCTGTTCACAGTCTCCGGAAACCACCAGCCAATCCAGAATTTGTCTTTTTCCTTCCAGGTGGCATAAGCATAGTTGTCACCACCCGGAGATTTACCTGTTTCCTGTCGGATGTCTATCCAATCTTTAACCGAAGGATTCATCTGGTATTGTCGGTCGCCTTCCCAGACTTCTACGTTGTCAATCGATTCGAGCCTATTGGTGGGTATCCATCGAAATCCGTAGTGGAAATCGCCTGAGGTGAAAACGAATGTCTGAATCTCGCTGATTACTATATCTGAATTTTCCAGAATCTTGATGTCAACATTTATGGACTCGTAATGGTATGCCCGGTTGGCTGTGGCAGTGGCAACAGAGCTATTTAGGAATAAGCCCAGAGCTACGAGAAAAGTCGGGATAAGAAATAGCCATTTATATTTTGGCTTTGAGTTCATATATGGCTGACCCTGAAATACCAACCTTCAGCAATTAGGATACCACGGTTTACCTAAACAATCACTTTCAGGACGTGGTGAGTTATTTTTGTGTTGCTTTCCGGCATTTCGCCAGTAGCTCGACGCTGTGAATTACTTTTATGCTGCTGTGGTGTTTATCAAGGCCGCCTCTGAGCTGGAGGACGCAAGGCAAGCAGTTGGTCACCACAGTGTCAACGCCGGTTGCCTCGATGTTCTTAAGTTTTCGTTTTAAGACCGCGGCGGATAGCTCTGGGTAATCGAGAACAACGTGGCCACCGAAGCCGCAGCAGGCATCAGCATCTGCCATTTCGACCAGTTCGAAACCCTCTCGTTCAAGCAACTCCCTGGGTTCGTTGTAGATACCTATACCTCGTTTAAGATGGCACGGGTCGTGATACGTAATTTTATGATTCCGTGAAGGCTTTTTTTCTGACGAAGGCTCCAGTTCCAGGACTAGCTGCGAAAAGTCACGAATTTTATTAGAAATGGCTCTGGCTCGCTGGTTCCACTCTGGCTCACTGGCGGTTAACTCCGGGTACTCCCGTTTTATCACGGCAGCACAGCCTGGGCATACAGTGACGATATAATCCGGATTCATCTTTTCCAGGGAAGTCATGTTCTTTTTGGCTAAACTCAAAGCTGTTTCAAAGTCACCGGCAAAGAAAGCCGGAGCACCACAGCATGCCTGCCCTACAGGGTAATAAGGTTCTGCGCCGTATTGTTTCATGACACTAATCACATCATCACCGATTTCAGGATAGGCATAAGCGGCAATGCAGCCAGAATAGAAAGCAACCTTAGGCTTGCCCACTTTCTTTGGTGTCCAATAGTCCTTCAACCTGTCACGTAATGATTGATGTGGCGGCAAAGGCAAGCTGATGGCTTGAGTCAGTGAGCTCAACGGATAGGGAAGCTGCCTTATCATAGAATCTTTGTCGGCGAAAGGTCGCAACAAATACGAGCCGGCTTTTACCGTGCTATCTAACCTTTGCGGGTGCTTTAAGATACTTCGGTAAGCCACCTTGCTCATCCATGGCAAGCCTTTTTCCTTTGTCAGACTGGCTCTTAACTTTGTTATCATCCGTGGTATATCGATGCGAACCGGACAGGCTTCTTTGCAAGCCATGCAGCCCAGACACAAGCTGGCTACGTCTTCCGCCTCATCGATTCCATGTAAAAATGCTGTCAATATAGCGCCGATGCCACCCTGGTATATGTAGCCGTAAGTCTGTCCGGCGAGCGAGGCAAAAACCGGACAGACATTAAGGCAGGCACCACATTTAATGCAATATAGTGCTTCCCTGAAATAATCGGCTTCCCTCATCTGTAAGCGCCCGTTGTCCACCAGAACAATATGGACTTCACCGGGACCTCCGGAGCCGTGAAGTGTTGACCCGGGGATGGCATCTGTACGACCAGGACCGGTGATGTGGGAGATATATACCGGCATCTTCATACCTGCGGTGCATCTGCTGAGTAATCTGAATATGGCTGCGGCGTCTTCCCACTTCGAGACTATCTTTTCATAGCCGACTACTGCCACATGAACTGGAGGCAAAGTGGTCGCCATGCAGCCGTTCCCCTCGTTGGTTACGATGGCCAGTGTTCCTGTCTCAGCTATGGCGATATTAGCCCCCGAAATACCCATACCGGCATCTATATAGGTCTGTCTCAAGGCATGACGTGCTGCATCCAGCAGAGCTTGAGGGTCAGACCCAAACTCCTGGCCGGTCGCCCTGGAGATAAGCGCAGCTACCTGCTCGATAGTCTTGTGTATTGCCGGTCCTACTATATGCGCCGGTCTCTCTCCAGCTAGCTGAACAATCCATTCGCCGATGTCAGTTTCCGTTACCTTGATGCCAGTTTTTTCAAGATGTTCCCTGAGTCCAATCTCTTCTCCCAGCATGGATTTAGACTTGACTATATTTTGCACATTGTGTTTCTTAGCCAGCTTCAGTACATAATCATTGGCATCCTCGGCGTCTTCGGCTTCATAAACTACGGCACCGGCTTCAGTAGCTTGTGACTTGAATTGCTCAACCAGTTGTGGAAGGTTGGCAATTGATTTCTCCTTAACACGGCGTATTTCCTTGCTTAGAGATTCGAAATCGATGTTGGTGAATGCTATCTGGCGGGCGAACTTAATCAGCCCCATCAATCTGGTGAGGGCAGTCTGCAAATTTTCATCCGCCAGCGCCTTGTGCACGCGCTTTGTCATGGCTCGGCTCATGCTATACCTCGATTGCTTGTAGCCTTATTTAGCAGCAGGATGTGTTCCTCCGCAGGCCCTTGAGCCCTGGCCAGTATGGCGCCGGGTATATCGGCAGTGGTGTTCCTGCCTGTGATATAGGTAACGTAGCTTGAGATATAGCCGTCTGCCACGCTTTTGCCAGGCGGCTTAATCTTGGCAGCAGCATCTTCCAAGGTCGGGACTATCTTTTCGCAGTCAACCACTGTCAAGTGTATGCGAGGTAATACAGCCACCAGCCGAGAATCACCCGAATTACTCGCGATGACTAGAGTTCCGGTCTCAGCTATGGCAGCACCGGCTTCTGAGATACCCATGTCAGCATCGATACATGATTGTCTGATAGCTCGGTTGGCAACACCTAACAAAACCTGAGGGTCGGGATTTAGTTTTTTGCCTGTCGCCTTGGAGATAAGCTCTGCCACCTGCTCGATGGTTTTCCGTCCGTCCGGCTTTTTCCCGGCTAGTTGGGTAATCCACTCCTCAAGGTCGGTCTCTTTCACCTCGATACCAACCTTTTCAAGGCGCTCTCGCAAGTTGAGCTTATCAGCCATCTTAGATTTTGACTTAACTACATGCTTCACATTGCGTTCCTGTGCCAGCTTCAGCAAATAATTACTGGCGTCCTCAGTACCTGTGGCTTCATACACTATGGCACCTGCCCTGCTGGCCTCTGCCTTAAATTTTTCTATAAGTTCCTTGTTTGCTGCAGCCATCTTGTTTCTCCAAGAACCTCGGCAACTACAGGTACTGAATAGTGCCATCAGGAACAACTGCCACCTTGGTACCAGTTGGAAAATCCTGATTAAGAATATCTATCACCTCTGGCCAGGTCTTTACCCATGCGGTATTGGGTATCGCCAGCCAATCAGCCATGGATTTCTCAAACTGCGGTGACAATACTATCAGCCTTTTCAGCCACGGCAGTTTAAAATTGACAGCAGTGAATAAGCGACCTCTGGCTTTTTCACCGAAACTACCCAGCAGATAATGCACTACCTGGCCGGCGGGGCAATCCATGATTAATACCATGTCACCGCCCCTTTCCGTCAGCATCATTATGCCTATAAGCAAGCCGAGTATAGCCTCATTGCCTTTGGCATAAGTGTTCACCACAACCACGCTGGCTCCCGGGACGGGCTTTGTAGCATAGTGCGGAACTGCAAACTTAACTGCCTCGTAGTACTCTGCCTGCAGCTCACCCACAAATATGGCGCAAGGTTGCCCTATACCGTTGATTATGGTGTCTATCTTGAAGTCGAGACCTGCCATTTTTGCCGCCTCATTGAAATCCTTTACCATAGGGTTTTCGACATAATGGCCGGGGCCTACGATATTACCATGCCCGGCTTCCCTGGCATTTATCTCCCAGCGGTGGAAGGTTTCGATTGAGTCCATGGAAGCTATGCCGGGCAGGACAATCTTTCCGCCACCACCAAAACCGCTCTGGGCATGAGGGATTACCGAGCCGATGCCGATTTTCAGGTCACAGCTCATAAACTCGGAATTTACTGAAAGTTTGGTGCCTGTGGATGTCTGACCGATATATGTGCAGTTCTCGTACGGATTATGGTTGTAAACCGGGAAGTTATCCAATATTTCGCCGCCCAGCTTCTTCTGAAAATCTTGAAAGGTTTGAGCACCGTGGGCACCGGTAGCACATATGAATCTGATAGACCCATCGGGAATACCCGCTGAGTCCAGCTCGTTCAGGATGTATGGTAGCAAATCAGCAACTCTTGTAGGACGCGAGATATCATCGAAGATTATGGCCACTTCAGTTCTGCCTCGGGCCAGTTTTCTGAGCGCAGGGCTGTCTATAGGATTGTCGAAGGCAGCTTTTATCTGCTCCGGAGTTACCTGAGGAGCGTCATGCCCATTCATCAAGCAAGGCACCACCTCCCATGACTCAGGGAATGTCAGTTGAAGTTCTCCCTCTTCATACCACATCTGTCTGGGGACAGTCACGGTCTTTGTGGTCATTATTGTCTCCTATTATAAGGATTGCGCCTCTAGTATAGCCACGAAGCTATTGATTTGCCAGCTCAACTATTGTGACCCCTGCTCCTCCCTCACCCCAGTCACCATACCGGAAGGACTTGACTAGAGGATGTTCAGCCAGCGTCTCATGTACTGCTTTACGGAGCACCCCCGTTCCTTTACCATGGACAATGCGTACAGAGGGCATTCCAGCCATGAAGGCAGCATTCAGGTAGCGGTCAAGCTTCGGTAAAGCCTCATCTATAGTGAGCCGCCTTATGCGCAACTCCAAATCCACTGTCATCAGGTCAACCTTTCAAACTTTATAAGCAGTATATCTTTCGTGTGTTCAGTTACTTTAACCCTATCGTCTATTCTCCAGCCAACTACCCACAATATTTGTTCAGGCGAACAAATCAATGGTACTTGGTCTCTCCAGGAACTGGGAATTCTGGAGTCAACCATAAAGTCCTGGAGCTTTTTTGTTTGACTCATACCTAAAGGTTGAAAACGGTCACCAGGTCTGCGTCGCCGCACCATCAATTCTTTTCCGACCTTAGCCAAATCAAAGCTGGCAGCAAGGCCATTGTCGTCGCCGACCACTTCTTGTGCTATATCCGCTCTAATCTGCCAGCCAGGCAGGTCGGTTTTGCCGGGAATATTAATATGGGATATACTTTTAATTGGAGGTAATGGGCAGGTTGAAGCCTTAGTCGAGGCCAAGATTAGACGACCATACTCTGTGGACAATACCAGGCCATCTGGCAAGCACAGTTTTTTACCCGCCGGTTTTGATAGGAAACCCATCATAGCCTCAATGTGGTCGGCCTCAACATCCTTAAGGTTACCTCGAAGTTGCTTTACTGCTCTTCTAAAGACCTGTCTCTGTATGGCATGCGGCAAGGCAACCGTCTTGTTTGTGTCCAGATAGATTGCCTCATCTTCCTCTCTGACTAACTCACTCCATAGCAATGAGGCTTGCTCCTCAATAAAGGAGATGTCATCTCCGGCAATATCCGCCAGCCTGATTAGAGCTTCGTCGATACCGGCGTTATAGCTTTTGAGCACGGGTAGCAATTCGAGGCGGACACGGTTTCTCAAATGAGAAAGCGATGCGTTGGATGAATCGCTTCGCGGAGCCAGACTGTATCTCTGGCAGTAGTCCAGTGTCTCCTGCCTGGTGATTTCAAGCAATGGGCGCACTACTTCAAGCTGTGAAACGCTTTCGCAGTATGGTAATGCGGAACGAGACTGTAAACCACGTAGTCCTGCTGTGCCAGCCCCACGCAGTAAATGCAGCATAATAGTCTCGATATGGTCGTCGCGGGTATGCCCTACTGCTACCTTAGAGGTGCCTGTTCTCTCGGCTACCTCAGCTAGGAAGCCATAACGAACTTCCCGGGCGGCTTCCTCTAATGAGCCACCTTTTTTGGCGTGATATTCTGCCACATCTCGACACTCAATCTTTATCGGCACACCAAGCTTATGAGATAAGTCGGAGACATATCTGGCATCAGAGTCGGCTTCGGCACCTCGAAGCTGGTGGTTGAGATGGGCTACATGTAGTTCTATGCCAAGCTCTTCCCGCTGCTGCGCCAGAATGTGAAACAAGCAAACTGAGTCGGCACCGCCGGAAACAGCCACCACCAGCTTATCGCCAGTTGAAAAAAGGTTGTGTTGCTGGATAAAGTTGATAACTCTTTGTTCCAGCGTTTTGTTTTTTCTGACCACTTCAGCCCTCTTTTAGATGACAGGTGTCACCCAGTGACAACAAACGAGGCTGCCCATCTTCCAAATCAATTATACTAATACTGCCAGTCTGTACTCTGACCCGTTCCAATGTGGTGAGCGGCCATCCCAGGGCTTTGCAGATAGTGACCACAACGGTGAAGAAATGGCTTACCACCACTACTGTTCCCTCTTCTTGCCTCTTTATTATACGTCCAATTGTTGCCCATACCCTGTCCGCCAGTTCAGCTACACTCTCACCGCCGGGCAGCTTTTCCAAACCCTGTCCCTGCCGCCACTGGAGCAGGAACTGACCGAAACTGGTTCCGAGTTCAGCTATAGATATGCCTTCGAGTTCGCCAACCTCCATCTCCCGCAAATCGGGCTCAATTTGCACCGTTAGCCGATGGCGGCTGGCAATAGCCTGTGCTGTATCAGAAGCGCGTTTTAACGGGCTGGAGTAAATAGCGTCGATATTCGTTTCCTTCAGCGCTAGCCCCAACCTCTCTGCCTGTTTTCTCCCAACCTCACTTAATTCGGTGTCGCTACTGCCACCCTGGATCCGCCTTTCCTGATTCCAGGCAGTTTCGCCATGTCTAACTAGTATAAGTCTAATCGCCTACCTCCCTAAGAAACCTTCAGGTTATAGCGCTGAGCCAAATCTACTAGTTTTTGTTTACAAATCGGGGCATGCAAACATTATTCGCGAACCACTCAAAATAGCTCAAGTACTTAGAAGAGATGCCTCGCTTTTCATATTCGCCGCGCATGTCATATACATATCCTTTAAGTTTGTCCCAACACCGTATAGCTGCCGCTCCCACTAATTCCACCGCATCATCTTCTGGAATAAGCTTTTTATTGACCATGAATCCGATGCGATTTAACCGTGTTGCAACGGACGCTGCAATCAATTTATTTTCGTCCGTTAGTTTAGATGTGTCATCCGGGAATTTTGTCATGACAATTTGGCGGTTTTTTCTTTCCTCCTCTTGGCCCCATTGCTCCATGAGCGTTGCAAATTCTTGAAGGTTCCGGACTCGCTTAGCTTCGGAAATTTGCTTGTAAGCAAATACAAGGCCCCCAATTAGAACTCCAGTCTCTAAGATCGCAAAAAAAGCTGTGATAATATCTACCATGCTTACCTCCGATAATCTTGCGTTAGCCTTACCTCCTTAAGAAACTTTCAAAGTATAGCGCTGAGCCAAATCTACACGCTTATTATATGGTGGATGGTCATAAAATAGTAATTCCACCCAGCGGCTGGGTTCGGCTACGTTCAGATTCTGATCGGTAAGCTTGGTCATTGCCGTGATGAAAGCCTGCGGGTTGGCCGTCAGTTCCAGGGCGGCTTCGTCAGCTGATGTCTCTACATAACGGCTATAGGCGTTAATAAATGGCGTTACCATCAGTCCAAAAACGGCTAAAGATAGAACCAGCAGAGGAAAGGTTGCCACATCGGCAATCCCTTGAAAACCCAGAGGCATAACACTGGCTCTTAAAACCCAATCAGGCAGATAGAAAGCCAGCAAAACCGCCACAGCTTCAATAGCGATGAGCTTGGGAATATCCCGGTGGATGTGGTGTCCCAATTCATGTGCCAGTATTACCTCAATCTCCTCCGCAGTGTATTGCTGAAGCAGAGTATCACTCAGAATAATGCTTCTAGTCTTGCCCAGACCGGCTAGCATGGCATTAGCTGTAGTGCCTTTACTGCTCAAATTCATGGTAAATACACCGACAATTTGGGTCTGTGCCCGCTTTGCCAGATTAATCAGCATTCGCTTGAGTTTCAAATTATCCAGAGGCTCTAACTTGAAGAAAATAGGCAGGAGTAATGTCGGTGTCAGCCGCGTTAGCAGTAAGCTGAGCAGCAGTACCGATATACCAGCCCATAACCACCAGACGTCTGGGAAGCGATCCAATAACCAGTAGACAAAAATTACCATTCCCAGACCTAACACAAAACCCATGGCTGAGGCTTTAGCGCTGTCCATCAGCCAGGCACCAAAATTTTGACTTGATAGACCGTAACGATGCGGCAGTATAAAGCCCTGGTAGTGGGTCAATGGCATCATGATTACACTTAAGCAGATCACCAGAATAATAAAATACAAGGCTGATCCCCAAGGCTGGGGAAAAGCTAAGAAATAGCTCAGTTTGGCTGATAAGCCGCCGAAAATAAGCCCTACAAACAGTATGCCGACTATTGCCACCTCGACGAAGGACAGCCGCCTCATAATCCTGGCATATTCTTTAGCCAGTTCTTGACGCTTGGTATCTAAACGGGGCTCTGCTAGCTGCATTACTTAATCAAATTAGATTCAGTTCAAGATCAGATTGGTGCGATGGATTAATTTAGGACGTTGCGAGAAGCCCAGAGCTTTAGCCACTTGTTCCGGTCTGCCAGTGCCTTTTTCATCGCAGCGCAATCTCATTCCCAAAACACATAAAGATTCGCGGCAGTCCATGAGCCACAGGTCATCTATCAGGGCACGCAAATCATAGTAGCGGGTTCCTGTGTCTCTGAGATGGTGCCACGGCAACTCCTTGGCTGAAAGTAAAGTTTGTAAAGCAAGCTCGATTTCCTGTTTTTCTTTTTCTGTCTCTACCTCAACCCTATATTCGACAAATTTGACCTGAGATTGAAGTGACGGAGTTTTCGGCCCTACCGGCCAGACCTCCAGCAGTTCGATTCCATGAGGCAACTGTTCCCCTATTTGAGCCATAAAGGTTTGCGGAGGTAGCCATCGGGACAAGACCACGTCCATTAACTCAGCTTGACTGGTGATACCTACTGATAAGGGAGCTGCCAGGGCAATCTGCGGGTGAGGAGTAAAACCTTCCGAATAAGCTAAAGGGAGTCCAGCCCGCCGCAGAGCCCTCTCCCAAAGACGCATCAAATCTAAGTGTGAAAGGAACTTGAGTTCTTCACCACGGCTGAACTTAAGGCGCAGGCGCTGCATCCTTTTCCTTGGTTACCAGAATCCTCTCTATCTTTCGCCCTCGCATTTTAAGTATACTCAGTTTCAATTCTTTATATTTTAGGTGCTCACCCTGCTTCGGAATGCGCCCCAGATGGCTCAGGATGAAGCCGGCTACAGTCTCATAGTTGCCGTCAGGCAGCCCTAAATCCAATTCCTCGTTGGCTTCCTCTATCCTGAGTCCGGCATCGACTTCGAAAGTATGGGCGTCGATAGCTACAAAGTCCGTCTCTCTGCCAGCCAGTTCGTCACCAATAACACCCATTATTTCCTGAGTCAGGTGCTCCAGATTTGCTATGCCGGCCACCCCACCGTACTCGTCAACTACCGCTACCATGTGATAATTGCTATCCCTCATCTCGGCCAGAAGTTCGCCCATGCGCTTGGTCTCGGGCACGAAATGAACCGGTCGCACCAGTTCATCAATCGGGCTATCCGGAATTAGCGATTTGTTAGCTTGAGCCATTAGCACGTCTTTAATAGATAAAACTCCGACCACGTTATCTGTAGTTCCCTTATAGACCGGAAAACGGGAGAAGGGAAACTGACGATATACCTCAAGAAAGGCAGCTATGCTCATTCCCTGCTTTAGCCAGGTAACCTCTGTTCGCGGCTGCATTACCTCGCTAACCGGCCGGTCAGCGAATTCGAAGGCATTATGCAACATCTCGGCTTCCTCTTCTTCCCAAACCCCTTCGGCCTCGCCGACGGTAATGGCGGTGCGGAATTCTTCCTCGCTAATCGTTGGCCTCAGTTCAGTCCCTTCCTTATCCACGTTGGTGAATCTTATGCCGATATGATTCAGGACATAGACGAATGGATAAAAAATAATGGATATAAATTCTATGGGCCTGGCATAGAGAAAAGCAATCCTCTCTCCATAGCGGGCGCTCAAGCTTTTTGGAATATATTCAACGAGAACTAAGGTTAGTATTGTAATTGCAATAGTGGCTATGGCTGCTCCTAAGTTTTCACCCCAAAGTGACACAGCCATCACCGTTCCCAGAGTAGCCATCGCAGTCTCAAAGAAATTGATGCCTAAAAGGACAGTAGCCAGGAATTTCTCCGGCCGCTCCAAAATCTTAGCTACAACCTTAGCATTGGGCTGATTGGTATGAATCAGATGCTTGAGGCGGAGCCTCTGCATGCCGATAAAAGCCGTCTCAGCGCTGCAGAAGAATGCTGCCGCTATCAGGGATATCAGAAATAATATTAAAAATAAACTGTTAATGCTTTCCATCAGCAACCCAGCCGATTATTCGACCAGGCAATTCAATACAATCATAGCATCGGGCTGTGCCAGTGTCAAAGAGTTGGCAGTCATCGACCATTTTGCATTTCCATATCTTAAGCAGTATTATCAATCCTGGAAGTGGTTCAAATAGAGCTTATCCCTGACCTCTCTCACTGCATCGAAACCGTAGCCAGAAAAGAGTTTGAGAATCTGGTGAGCGGTTATTTGCAGGCTGGCAAAGGTGGCGCTGAATTTGGGGAAAAGGTAGAGCTTCTTCGGACGTTTTTGCAGTCAGCCGATTTCAGAAAGCTGCGTAAGCAGAGCGAAGAATATCTACTAAAAGGTCAGAACGTTAAGTTCATTTTATACCGGGAGCGTGGCGAGGTTAAGCATAAGATGCTACCAGGTTGAGTTATGTGCCCCGTTTTTCGTAATCGGGGCACCATATGGCATTGGGTCGTTCTGGACGGTGGCAGGCGCTCCGCCAGTTCCACTTGCAGCTATCGCAGAGTAAGATGTTCATACCCAGCATCTTCTTGATGATGATTTTAGTCCTGTCCAGCCAGCTTGGCCTTAGTTTCTTATTCTTAGGCATTTAAACCTCACTGCCAATGGCAATAGTAGAAAGTCTACCCAATTGAGCAAGCCTGCGTCAAAAAGACACCCATGACCTCAGCGAGAAATCGAAGTACATAATTACCTGAAACTTGTAAGCTTTCACAAGGAACCGAGTATGTATCAATGCTATGTGACTACGGGTGATGGATGCTCCTGGAAGGGATGCGTCCTGGCTACCAGTGAGAAAAGATACGGATACTTTGATTTCAGGCGTTCCGCGTATGATAGCCACTCGATTATTAGCTGACTATACACCCGTTTAACTCGCGCCGTTGTTTTGACCATTTGACAGTTGCCATTTAAGTAGTGTATTATTAAATGCAAATGATTTGCATTAGCATCAAGAGACGTTGAAGATTAAGCAGGTTATTGTTTAAAGACAAATACGGTGTTGGGAAATGGCAAAAATCATTAAACGAAAAGCTGGGGCTCGACAGGTACTGAGTAGTTCAAGCCAGCGGGTAACGGCACAGCGCGCTCTGCTCTTGGAACTGCTCCGCCGGAGCGGTGGACATCTGGATGCAGACGAGTTGTATAGGAGGGCTCGAAAGGAGAATTCTCGTATTAGCCTGTCCACGGTATATCGAAACTTGCAGCTTTTTAAGAAGCTGGGGTTGATAGCGGAGCATCACTTCGATGAGGAGCACCATCATTATGAGGTGAAATCGGGCGCAGAGCATCAGCATCTTTTGTGTATCAGTTGTGGCAAGGTAGTCGAATTTGCCTGTCCCTTGAGCCATGAGTTTAGAGACAATATAGGCAAGCAATATGATTTCAATATAACAGATGTCGAAGTCCGAATGACAGGCTTGTGCTCGCGATGCCGTGCCAGGCAAAATAAAACAATGCCGGATAGGAGTTAACGTACGTTTATGTTTAAGAATATACAAATGACCTTAGGGCAGATGGGGGCCGGGCAGACCGGCACGGTAATACAAATTATAGGTGGTCGAGGCTTGGTCCGGCGTCTTGATGCTCTGGGCATCAGGCCGGGAAAGAAGGTGACTAAGATAAGCTCTATGTTTTTCCGTGGCCCGGTTACCTTCAGGTCAGACCATACCCAGGTGGCTATCGGTTTTGGTATGGCCAACAAAATCCTGGTTGAGATCGATAAATCCGCTTAAAGCTCACCGTAGGTTACGATGAAGATTCTACTCATGGGTAACCCTAATGTGGGTAAAAGTGCTCTCTTTTCCCGGCTTACCGGCACGCGTATCATTGCTTCAAATTATCCCGGTACCACCGTCGAGTTCACTAAAGGCTCGCTGAAACTTGGTGAGGAGCAGGCTGAGATTATCGATGTCCCCGGCACTTATACTCTCGAGCCCACCAGCAAGGCAGAAGAGGTGGCGGCCGACATGTTGCAGGAAGGGGATTTAATTGTCGATGTAGTTGACGCCACCAATTTAGAGAGAAACCTCAATCTCACCCTGCAGTTGCTGGAAAGACAAGTGCCGGTAATAGTGGCGCTGAACATGTGGGACGACGCTCATCACCGGGGAATAAATATAGATGTCGCCAGGCTGGAAGAGCTACTTGGTGTACCGATTGTCCCTACGGTAGGAGTAACCGGACAGGGAATTAAGGAGTTAGTCAGCCGTTTTCCTGAGGCAGCAGCACCCCAGGTCATCTATTCTGGCAGTGACGAAAGGTGGGCAAAAATCGGCGATATCGTGAGCCAGGTGCAATCGTTGAGCCATCGCCACCACACCTGGCGCGAGATTTTGGAGGATGCCAGCAGCCATCCGGCAGGTGGTGCTGCTATAGCCTTGCTGGTTCTGGTTGCCACCTTCTTTGTCATTCGCTTTATCGGTGAGGGGATTATCAATTATATTACTGACCCTCTTTTCAACTGGCTGTGGACACCATTGCTTATGAAGCTGAGCCTCGCCTTGGGATCAGGAGGCTTCTGGCATGACATCCTGATAGGTAAGCTTATCAATGGGGATATTAACTATTTTCAATCGTTCGGTTTGCTGAGCACAGGCATTTACATTCCACTTGCCGCAGTATTACCGTACATCATTGCTTTCTACTTCGCACTCGGAATACTGGAAGATGTCGGCTATCTACCTCGCCTGGCGGTATTGATGGACACATTAATGCACAGGTTGGGGTTACACGGTTACGCTATAATTCCTACAATACTAGGCTTCGGTTGTAATGTACCGGCGGTTTTGGCAACCAGAATACTGGAGAGCCGGAGGCAGCGATTCATTGCCGCTACTCTAATCTCTATTGGTATCCCCTGTGCAGCATTGCAAGCCATGATAATAGGACTGGTGGGGCAGCAGGGCATACAATATGTGGCTATTGTCTACGGCAGCCTATTTGTGTCCTGGATTATCATAGGGCTTATACTCAATTATGCTGTAAAAGGGTTCAGTCCGGAACTAATGATTGAGATTCCTCCTTATCGCTTTCCACCGTGGCGTGTTATCGGAGAGAAACTCTGGCTAAGGGTCTACGGCTTTATAAAAGAAGCCCTGCCCATAGTGCTCGGAGCCGTGCTGGTGGTAAACATCCTTTATATGCTGGGAGTCTTTGATTTTATAGCTAACATCGCTGCTCCGCTCGTGACCGGGCTATTGGGGCTGCCCAAAGACACGGTTGTTGCTTTAGCTATTGGTTTTCTGCGCAAAGATGTAGCTGTGGGCATGCTGGCTCCTCTGGAGTTAACTGCCAAGCAACTGGTGATAAGCACTACCGTTCTGGCTATGGTTTTCCCCTGTGTCGCCACTTTCGTGATACTGGCTCGAGAGTTAGGCGCCAGAGATATGCTTAAAGCCACCGGTATAATGATAGCGGCGGCACTTATCGTAGGCAGCCTGCAGAACCTGATTCTGTAATGACAAAAATAGCCCTGTTTTATTCAGGATGGTGTTCTATTTCTCTTTCTTGGGGAAATGTGCAATATGTCGTTGATTTTGTTATAATTCACCTTTTGGTATTGACAGGCCGTGGTATAATTAGGCAAGTATAGAAGGGGAGGCTAGGGGGAAAGGAGGTTAAAATGGCAGAAAACATGGAGGAAATGGAACAAAAGAGAAATGCATCATCCAAAGATGTGGCAGAACACAGGACGCCCACCTCTCAGGAAGTTATTTTGTCAATTAGAAAGAGCTTTCGGGAGAACATCAAGCCCGCTTTGGATGAATGGAACAAGGAAGTCAGGGTTATTAGATACAACTATCTGACGTTCTAAGAGTTAGTTGTGCCCAAAATATCGTCCGCATCTATACTTATTCTAAATTCTTTGGGTGGATTAGGTTATGGTGGTTGATGGTCAACATAGCAGTACGACTCTACCCATAGTTAAGTCGCTTACAAACATCTTAGACCTATTTAAGCTATACATAGAGATTGGAGGGGAGAACCAACCCCTTTTCCGTATCCTAGAGCTAGTATACAGATCAGGTGCACGGTATTGTCTTATTTGGGATGACTCAAATAACGACGAGTGGAATGCCGAATATCGAACTTTGTATTCCAAAATCTACCCCCCATTACCCACCCCTGTGGTGCGGATGGATTTCTTTTCAGAGAATCCTATATCTGAAAGTGAAAGTGGCCAGTACTTTGGTTATGTCTCTTTGCGTCCTGGCCCTATGAGAACTGTTGTTGAATCTATTGTTCGAACACCTCCTGGTCTGAAAAACCATTATCTCTTGTGTGGAGGCAAGTTTGAGACCGAGTACCCTAACCAACATGGGAACTATGTAAAAAATACAATTAAAGATGCATGTCCCTTTGTGCAACAGGACGGTGTTCTTGGTATCTGCGCTCACGCATCTATTAGAATGCTATCGATGATACTAGCATGCAACTACAACAATTGTAAAACAATGACTGTTAAGGATATACAAGAGAAGGTAGCTGCTATGCCGCTCTTAGAAGGTAGTCATTTACCATCCACTGGGCTGGCTTCCTTTGAAATAGTGAATGCTATTGAGGGTATGGGGGCATCAGCAATTCTCTACTTGTTTGAGCAAGGAAGAGAACGTACACATGGATTGTCTATTGAGCGTGTAGTTTATCCCTATGTGGAGTCTGGTATCCCAGTCATAGTGGGAATCGAAACAGAGAATGCAGGCCATGCAGTTTTAGTGGTCGGGCATACTTTTGACCGAGACTCATGGTGGCAAGAAGCAGAGTTGGGCTATTTCCCTTCTCTCGGCACAGGTATCAGTTGGATACCCAGTTATGCTTGGACACCTGAATTTATAATACAGGATGACAATTTTGGACCTTACATGTCTTGCCCTCGGACTTTACTTGGACTTACTACTCAGCACGTCATCATACCAACCCCACCTACTTGTCCAGTGTTCTTACCAGGATATGCAGCTGAAAGCTTTGCAGCAGGCTATTTGTATTCAGGACAAATATCCCGTTATTTTCTTTCTCATACTAATACTACAGAACCTTGGCGTGATATCCTTTCGGGTATGTTTAGCACCAGAAATGTAGTTTTAAGACCATTGCTAGTTACTAAAGAAGACTTCCTTGGGCACTTAAATAATATCGGGCTGTCAAACGAGACATCTCAGGTATATAAAAATGCCGATTTATCACCTTGGGTATGGTTGGTGGAAATTAGCGTACCTAAATTGTATTCAAATCAACTAAAAATAGGTGAGATACTACTCAATCCCACCTACCCAATCCAGCACATTTTAAAAGGCGAGGAACCACTTTTAGGGATGCGCCTTCTCGATGTGGTCTGTGGTGATAACCAATTCGCTAGTGTCGGTATTACAAACGATATCGCCCCAGTTCCAGTGCTAAGTCGTACTTCTTTTTGACCGTAATATTTCTGCATAGCCCCTCGTCATATCATTCGTTCATTCCATCCCATAAAATTATGTCTAAATAGACCTATTATCGCCAGCTACTTCAGCGGTAATAGCTTGACACAGGGCTTATAATTTATAATATTAACCGTAAGGAACATAAGGAGGGGGCTATGATTGCGGAATGGTTCAGGACTCGCAAATATGTCGGCACCGCTAAGCGGAAGCAAACGCATGCCGATGTCTATGAATTCCCAATCAAGGGCGGAATAGTCAAGCGAAGATTAAGAAGACCGACTTTAAAGTTATCTTTTAAGATAGCCAGAGCATTAGTCGAAGGTGTGCTTAGAGTTTTTGTCCGCTTAGAGATAAAGGACAAGGAAAACCTGCCTAAAAACGGAGCCATAATCGCCGTCTTCAATCATTTGAACATGATAGACCCGCCTCTACATATAATCAGCATTCTGCCCCGTGATAGCATAGTTATGGCCAAGGAGGAGCTGTTCTACTACTGGCCCATCCCCATATTCCGCATATTAATGGATGCTGCCGAAGCCTATCCTGTGCGCCGCCGTGGAACTCCTGAGGAAAGACAACTGGCGACGAAATACGCAGAAGATGTACTGGCGAAAGGTCTTGTTTTCGGCATATATCCGGAAGGCACACGGAGCAAGGCCGGCTGCCTGAAAGAGGCGTATCATGGTTGTGCACTCATAGCCTTAAGTACCGGCGCTCCCCTTATCCCTGTTTCCATACTCGGAACCGAGAAGCTACGAGGAATCCGTTGGCTTACTCGCCCAAAGGTAACCGTCACTTTTGGCAAGCCTTTCACGCTTCCGTCTGTACATGGTGAGTTAAGTGAGAGGCAGCTAAAAGGGCTCACTGAGCACATAATGGGGAAAGTTGCTGCTATCTTGCCTTCAGAATATCGGGGCATATATAAGCCCTGTTGAGCTTCTTACAGGAACCTAAGTATATGGCCAAGGTAGAAGTCAAAAAAGCCCGCGAGTTCGGCTTATGCTTTGGCGTCAGGCGGGCTATCAAAATAATCGATAAGTCAGCCAAAGAGCACCAGGAAATAGCCACGCTGGGACCTATAGTGCATAACCACCTGGTGGTAGCCAAGCTGGCTGTTAGTGGAGTCAAGGTCGTAAATGACCTGGACCAGGTTCAAGACGGAGTCATTGCCATCACTTCTCACGGTGCCCCACCACAATTGCTGTCGCAAATTCAGGCTCGGAAACTTCAGGTAATCGATACCACCTGTCCCACAGTCCGTAGCGCTCAAAAGGCAGCCCAGAAATTGGCTCAGTCTGGATTTCGAGTCATTATTTTCGGTGAAGCCACCCATCCTGAAGTTAAAGGCTTGCTTGGCTGGGCGGGTAATAATGCTATTGCCACCCTGAATGTAGATGAGATAGCCAAACTCGAACTACCTCGCCGGTTTGGCATCATTTCGCAGACCACGCAGAGCAACGCCAAGTTTGTTGAGTTCATCGATGAGGTTATCAGGGCTGTTTTTCCTGATGTCCAGGAACTGCGCATAATAAATACTCTTTGTCAGGAAACGCGAAAAAGACAAGAAGCTGCTCTCGAATTAGCCGGTAAAAGTGATTTGATGATAGTGGTTGGCGGACACAACAGCGCAAACACGCAACGCCTGGCTGAAATATGCTCGCCTATTGTCGAGACTCATCTAATAGAAACCGCCGCTGAGATAAAAAGAGGTTGGCTTTTGGAGAAGCAGCATATAGGCGTGACCGCCGGTGCCTCCACACCGGATGAAGCTATAGAAGAGGTGGTACTGACACTGAAATCTCTTGCCAGCGGCGATTAGAATCTTAACCCAGCATGTCATCAAGCTTGTGGCCGCCGAGGAGGTGGAAGTGTAGATGAGGCACAAGCTGACCGCCATCAGCCCCAGTGCTTACTGACAATCTGTAACCGCTGGTCGAGATGCCTTCTTTCTTAGCCAGTTCCTTAGCTAATAAGATGAGCCGACCCATTAGTGCCTGGTGTTTGCCGGTGAGGTCTGTCATTGAGGCGATATGAGATTTAGGGATGATGAGAATATGTGTAGGCGCCTGGGGATGGATATCCCGGAAAGCTACAAACTCTTTATCCTGATAAATAATATCAGCAGGTATTTCCCCGGCAACAATCCGGCAAAAAATACATTCCATCAGTATAAGACGGCTGCTATGATACCCGGATTGACAGGCAGGTAACCGTTCTCTTTATACCTGGTATCGGGTGGATCTTCTCAGTGACCAGGCTGCCAACGGCATTGAAGTCATCATGTTCAACAACAGCGATAACATCGTAAGGGCCGGTTACCAGGTCAACCGTTTTGATCTCCTTGACCTTTTGGGCTTGAAGAGTTGCTACCACATCTTTGGTCCTGCCTACTTCTGTCTCAATTAGCACAAAGGCCTTGGCTGGCATAATTTCACCCCCTTCTAGCTGGAATTTTAGCCTATTATGTTAGATTGACGCAACTTATCGATTTGTGACTTATTATAGCCTAAATCATGCAATATTGTCTCAGTATGCTCGCCGAATACAGGTGCCAGGCTCCTGACTTTGCCGGGAGTCTCGGATAGCTTGATGGCAATGCCCGGATGCTTTACCTTGCCCAATGTCGGATGGTCTATCTCTAAAACCATCTGACGGTGAAGCACCTGTGGGTCATCGAACACTTCATCAAAGGTGTAGACCTTACCTACAGGCACATCCTTGTCAACAAGAAAATTAAACCACTCATCTCTGGTCCTGGTCAAAAACACCTGCTTTAAGCAGGAAGAAATTTCTTCCCATTTCTCGCCTTCGGGTTTGTGTACAAAATGCTCAGGTGAGACGCAGAAAGGAATGTATTCTTCTTTGCCCAGGGCACGGCATAAATTTTCCCAGAACCATGGTTCAACGCAGCCGATGCTGATGTACTTGCCATCCTTGGCTTCATAAACACAATAATAGGGATACGCACCGTGAAGCCAGGTTTCGCCCCTGTTGAACTTAACACCCCGGGCAAAGTAATTGCTGATAAACCAGGTCAGCAGAGTTATTACCCCATCCGCATAGGCTATATCCACATATTGCCCTTTACCTGTTTTGCCTCTAGCTACCAGAGCTGCCAGTATACCTATGACACCATGGAGAGAGGCACCGGCGAAGTCAGCCAGCAAATTTAGGGGGACAGCCGGTGGTTTGTCTGAATCACCAATGAGATTGAGCGCGCCTGTTATCGATATATAGTTGACATCGTGTCCGGATATACCGCTATACGGACCGTCCTGCCCATAGCCGCTGAGTGAACAGTAGATAACTCCGGGATTAAACTCCTTTATCTTTTCATAGTCCACACCCAGGCGTTTAACCACGCCCGGCCTGAAACCTTCGACTATAACATCGGCAGACTGCGACAGTTTGTAGAATATCTCACGCCCTTTGTCAGACCTGAGGTTCAGCCCAATGCTCTTTTTATTTCGGTTTAGTGCGTCGAAAGCAGCTTGCCTTTCCTCTTCTTCCCCCGACAACAGCGTGCTCAATCCTGCACCCCGACCACCAGCACCGGGCGGTGCCCCCACTTTAATCACATCAGCTCCCAGGTCTCCCAGAATCATAGTGCACAAAGCGCCGGGAACTAAATGAGTTAGGTCTAAAACTTTTATATCTTTCAGGGCTGACATTTTACCTCTATACCTGGTGGTAAATGGCTTAATCTCACTAATATTACTTTTTGACGTAGTCACAGTCAAGATTGGCGAGTCGTTTGCTTTGTTCCAGGGGGCTTGACAAGATTGCCAACCATCTATATAATAGACATCAGTGTACTAGGCAAACGGTTGCCTACCGCCTAAGATATCAGCTTTAAGAGTAGTATCGTGATAGGTGTTGAAACGCAAGAGGTTGAGAGAAAAGGACGCCTCATACTTAAGATACTCAACGATTCCCAGGAACCATTGGGTGCCAGGGTTATTGCCCGCAGATTGAAAGACCACGGTGTTTATCTGGGTGAAAGGGCAGTTAGATATCACCTGAAGCTGATGGATGAACGGGGGCTAACCAGGCTTGTCGGCCGGGATGGCCGGTTAATCACCGAATTGGGTGTTGAAGAACTGGGTAATGCCCTGGTTAGAGATAAAGTGGGTTTTGCCATAACCAGGATAGAATTGCTCGCCTTTCGCACTGATTTCGACTGGGAGAAGCGTACAGGCACCATACCGGTTAATGTCTCACTCTTTCCGAAAAATAAATTTGAAAAGGCAGTCCAGGTAATGAAGCCCGTCTTCGCCGCCGGGATTTGCGTAAGCGATCTGGTGGCTGTATCTCATGAGGGAGAACAATTGGGCGATTTAATCGTCCCTGCGGGCAAGATAGGATTAGCCACCGTCTGTAGCATCGTGATGAATGGTACGCTGCTTAAAGCCGGCGTCCCCATGGACTCCCGTTTCGGTGGCATACTGCAGATTCGAAACCACGAGCCGTTTCGCTTTGTGGAGCTAATTCATTACGGCGGTTCCTCGCTAGACCCATCTGAGGTTTTTATCAGGGCCAGGATGACCTCGGTAAGAGAGACCGCCAGAACGGGTAACGGCAAGATGCTGGCTAATTTCCGCGAAATACCAGCTCTATGTCGCCCCATAGCTGAAAACGTGGTGGCTAAATTGAAGGAGGCAGGCCTAGGAGGGCTAATGGTTATGGGTAACACGAGCGAGCCGGTATGTGAAATCCCTGTGGAAGTCAACAGAATCGGGATGATTTTTACAGGTGGCTTAAATCCAGTAGCCGCCGCTGAGGAGGCAGGTATAGAAGCAGAAAACTATGCCATGAGCACTGTCATGGAATATCAGAAGTTAAAAAAATTTCAGGAGGTTATGAATTGAAAGAGGTAAAAGTTATACCATGTCTGGATGTAAAGGAGGGGAGGGTGGTCAAAGGGATAAAGTTCGTCAACATGAGGGACGCTCGCGACCCGGTGGAGGCTGCTGAAGCCTACTGCCGGGAAGGTGCTGATGAACTGGTGTTCCTGGATATCATGGCCAGCGCCGAGGACAGGGGAACAAGATTGGAATGGGTCAAGAGAGTAGCCGACAAAGTAACCATCCCCTTCGCTGTAGGCGGCGGCATTAGAGACACCAAGGACATGAAAGAGTTATTTGACCTCGGCGTAGGCAAAGTATCAATCAACACTGCTGCCGTCAGGAATCCCAACCTGATAAAGGAAGCCTCCGAGAAGTTCGGCAAACAGAGGCTTGTCGTTGCCATCGACGGCATCAAGAATCCGCCAGGTAGCGGCCGACCCAGATTAGAAGTTGTGGTCAAAAGCGGCATGGAGTCGACGGGATTGGACATAGTTGATTGGGCAAAGAAGGTGGAGAAACTGGGTGCCGGAGAGATTTTGCTTACCAGCAAGGATGCTGATGGTACCAAGGAGGGATATGATTTGGAGATGACCAAGGCAGTAGCTGAAGCGGTGAATATACCGGTTACAGCTTCAGGCGGTGCCGGCAAATTAGAGCACCTTTATGAAGCCGTAGTCATTGCCAAAGCTTCAGCAGTCCTGGCTGCGTCCATCTTTCATTTTGGAGAGATATCCATACCCGAAGCCAAAAAATATTTGAAAGAAAAGGGGATACCGGTAAAGATAAGTTAAAAATCAAAAATAAAAAATATAAATAAGGAGTAAGGAAAAATGAATTTACAAAGACCGAACGCAAACGAAGCCACCAGAACCGCCAATCGCTCCAGAAGCGTAGTTCCCAGCAGTGGTCTCTGCTCCCGCTGCCTCGACGGCTGTACCGGGAACTGCGAAGTTTTCAAAGCCACCTTCCGCGGACGGGAGTTAATCTACCCCGGACCCTTCGGAGATATAACTGCAGGCGGCGACAAGGACTATCCCGTTGATTATTCACACCTTAACATCCAGGGCTATGCCTTGGGAGCTAAAGGGCTGCCTAAGGGTGTTACTGGTGACCCGGATACCGCCATTTTCCCGTCGGTAAATACGGAGACCGAGTACGGCTGGGATATCAAGGTCAAGATGAAAGTTCCTATTTTCACCGGCGCTCTGGGTTCTACCGAGATAGCCCGTAAGAACTGGGAACATTTTGCCGTCGGCGCTGCTATCAGCGGCGTTACCCTGGTCTGCGGCGAAAATGTGTGTGGTATTGACCCGCGTTTGGAGCGCGATGCCAAGGGCAAGGTTACTTCAGCGCCAGATATGGACCGCCGAATCGAGGTATACAGGCGCTATCATCAAGGATTCGGCGAAATACTGGTGCAGATGAATGTTGAAGATACCAGATTGGGCGTTGCTGAATATATAATCAAAAAGCATGGCATAGAGACCATCGAATTGAAATGGGGGCAGGGCGCTAAATGCATCGGTGGCGAAATCAAGGTCAATTCTCTGGAGCGGGCTCTGGAACTTCAGAAACGTGGCTATATCATTACCCCCGACCCATCAGGCCCCATTAATCAGACCGCTTTTAAAGAAGGCGCTCTTAAGGAGTTCGAAAGGCACAGCCGACTCGGTTTTATCGATGAGGAAGGTTTTTATGCCGAAGTTAAGCGCCTGCGAGATCTGGGATTCAAACGCGTTACCTTGAAGACCGGTGCCTATGGTCTGCGTGAGCTGGCGATGGCTATAAAGTGGAGTTCGAAAGCCAAGATAGACCTGCTCACCATAGACGGCGCCTCCGGCGGCACTGGCATGAGCCCGTGGCGAATGATGGAAGAGTGGGGTATTCCCAGTCTCTATCTCCATGCTGCATCTTGTGAGTTCGCCAGGATGCTGGCTGATAAAGGTCAAAGACCGCCTGACATGGCTTTCGCTGGCGGTTTCAGCAGCGAGGATGGTGTATTCAAGGCGCTTGCTCTGGGTGCACCTTTTACCAGGGCAGTTTGCATGGGCAGAGCTTTGATGATTCCGGGCATGGTGGGCAAGAATATTGCCGAGTGGCTCAAGGATGGCAAGCTGCCGAATACCGTCAGCCAATTCGGCTCGACTCCGGAGGAGATTTTTGTCTGTTATGAACAGGTAAAAAATATTGTGGGTGCCAATGAGATGAAGAACATCCCGCTGGGTGCTATCGGTATATACAGCTACGCTGACAAAATCAGGGTGGGCTTACAGCAGTTGATGGCCGGCGCCAGGTGTTTCAGTGTGCCGGCGATTACCCGAAATGAGCTGATGTCCCTTACTGAAGAGTGTGCCAAGGTCACCGGCATACCCTATCTCATGGAAGCCTACAGGAAAGAGGCAGTTAAGATTCTCACCAGCTAAATGTCTATTCGGTCAAATGGACAGGCTCCGACATCGTCGGAGCCTGTTTGCTTATCAGATCCTTCCTGTTTTAGGCGCAGAGCCTGGCAGTAAGGTCTGACTCATGTTGTTTTAGCCACTTCTTATGTTCTCGCCATTCGGGGCAGTATTGAGCTACCAGTTCCCAGAACTTCTTTGAATGATTCATCTCCTTCAGATGGGTAAGTTCATGGATAATGACATAGTCGAGCACAGGCTGTGGCGCCATTACTAGTTTCCAGTTAAAGCTAAGGTTTTTCTTGCGGGAGCAGCTGCCCCAACGAGTCTTTTGCCCTCGTATGATAATTCGTTTGTAGCTGATGCCCATATTAGAACTCAGTTTATCTGCTCTCTCGTTTATCAGCCTGGCAGCTTCTGTCCGGTACCACCTCTCCAGAGCCAACTCCAGTATACCGTTCTTGAATAATACGGGACTGACTGCCAGCATATTTCCCTCTAGAGTAACATCATCAACGCCATCTTGGTTTTTCCGTTTAACCAGCTCCAGGTCTCGGCCGAGATACGGGACGGTATCGCCACAACTGAGTTCTTTTTTAGCTGGAAGCGATTGGAAATGGCTGAGTCTTTCCAGATTTCTTGAGACCCATCGTTCCTTAGATTTTAGAAGTTCAGAGACTTGCCCGATGTTGTAAGAACGAGGGACAATTACCGAAAGCCCCGTTTGTGGTCTAATCTCGAGCCGGACACGCCTTGCCCTGAGGCTTCGCTTTAATGTATATGTGATGGTTTGCCCGTTAATGCTGGTCTCAAGTTTCTCTATCATGGCCGATTGATGCCCGACTTTTCTTGCCATGTCCATAGCCTGAAGGTTCGATGTCTTACCTGTCTGGAGCACAGATAGAGGGGCAGGTCTAATTCAAGGCGCTTTATGCCAGCTCGTTGTATATGCCAACCTCAGGGCGTCCGTCCAGCAGGGAGGCGATAGCCCTGGAAAACTCCTTGAAGTGCTCTGTTGAGCCGTGAAGCTTCAAAGCTTCCATGCTCTCATATTTCTCATAGACAAGGAAGTCATTCGGGGTATTAGTGCCGCGGTGGATAACGTAGCTTATTGTCCCCGGTTCTTTAAGAACTTTGGGCGCAAGATTCCGGAATGCCTGCTCGACTTCATCTCCTTTGCCTTCGACTGCCTTTAGCTTTGCAGCCACAATTATCATGTTGATTTACCTCCTCGAATGAATTAATAAAGTCATAGTAATTCGGAATATGTAAATGGTCAGCCGCCGGCTATAAGAGGCAGAAATGAGATAGTGTCCTTGTCCTTGAGAATCCTGCCCGTAGAGACTGCCTCGTGATTAACGGTTATAAGTATCATCCTTTCTTCTAAAGGAAGGGTGGGGTACTGCCGCCTGACATATTGAAGGGCATCGCTCACCATCGTATTTCCATTGATAGGCATGTCTATACTATCAGTATTTGTTAGCACACGCTGCATGCCGAGGAACTTGATTGAAGCTATCATCTTACTTGTTCACACCTAATTGACTTAGCAGCTGCTTTGCCTGTTCGTCCATTAGACCGAATTTTTCTACTGTTTCATGCTTGGGTATGCCTTCAGATGTAAAACCCTTCTTTTCGTAGACGATGTCGCATAGATGCTGATAAGTCTCAATCCTTTTCTCCATGAGAAGTTCGTGTCTTTGCTCCGGATTTGCCGGGACTTTATTATCACCGAGCTGTTGCTCTAGCCATTCATCATAGTACTCAGCCCGGGCTTCATATTCATTGAAATAGGCAGGACCTATTGCTCTCCATGGTATCTGGTCGCTGGCCCTGGTCCCTTTGCCGTGGCGCAGGTTTATTAGCTTCTGAAGTACATACAGCCTTTCCGAATCATCCAGAACGTCCTGGAGCGTTTTGTTGCTACCCGTGGTGGCATTTAGATAGGCAACATAATAGGCTAGCGTGGGCAGGTTCTTCGAGGGCTCAGCAGTGTTGGCTGCCTCCGGGTTCCGTACGTCTATCCACGGCAGCTTGCAGAGCCCGGTGGCGTTGAACCAGGTGCGAATGAGGGGGAACCATTTAAGTGCGTTCGCTTTGTCCTCTAAGGTGGGCAGTTCCTTGTGGACCTGGTCGATGAAAATCAGCCACGCCTCGTCGTGCTGCGGTCCTTTGAGGGCAAAGCCATAGCCGCCCTGCTGAGCCAGCGACTCTTTGGTGATATACATGGAGAACTCCAGTCCTTTAACTTCCATGCCGAACTTGTTTAGCTCAGCCATGACGGCGTCTCCTGAAGTGCCATTTCGGGAAGCATGCTTTTGGGCGACCCATTTCTTGCCTCTGGCTACACCCTGCCCAACGACCTTGCCGAAGCCTCTGCCATCGGCTATTTCGTGCAACAGCCTGTCCGCGGCCTCTATGTTACCGAACGTCAGTTCATAACCTACGTCATCGGCATTCAAAAATCCACGCTGGAAACATTCCATAAAGAAACTGATTGTCACGCCCGTAGAAATGGTATCTATGCCATATTCATCGCAGTACCAGTTGTATTCCATGACGAATTGAGGGTCGAAAATACCCATGCAGGAAACGGCGCCGACGGTCTCATATTCGGGTCCGTCGATGTTAACCACCTTACCTGCTTTTGGTCCACGTGTGAGTTCAACATTTTCAGAACCCTTAGCGCAGGCAAGATTGCATCCATAGTAACAGCCATCGGGTATCTTCTTGCTGAAATACTTATCGAGAAAAACTTGCGCAAACAGTTTGGCTGACTCAGGGCTCTGCCCGTACTGATAGTTATTGATAGGGAAGAGGTGGAATTTATCCATATATTCGGATAGACCTGTGGTTCCCCAAGTGGACAGGTGAAGCTGTTGAGTATCGCATTTGGAAACGACCGCCTTCAGCTTTGAGCCTGCCTGGCGCACACCTTCCTTGTCTATGGCATTGTTGCCATTTACCACTGACAGGCTGGAGCGTGCCACAATGCCTCGCAGTCCCTTGTATCGCATGACGGTGCCTGTGCCACCCCTGCCCGCCTGCTTTGAGCGGAGACGCCTCCGCCTTACATCAAAGAACAGGCTATTGACAATGCCGAACCTGGCATTGCAGGCGCCTTTCCCCGCGGTTACGGCAGCCAGAGAATCGCTGAGCTCTCCACCATTAGCATCTTTCAGCAGTCTCTCGCCAAGGGAAAGTGCCCCATCGTCGGTTTCTCTATCATAAACGGGTGCAGCGGCAATGCTGATGGCCTGAGCATCGCCGTCAATTAAAATAACCACGTCTTTCTTAGATATACCGGAGACAGCCAGCGCATCGAAGCCGGCACGTTTCAATATCGGTCCGAAATGACCGCCTATATTAGAATCGATGAACGTATCTGTCAGAGGCGAGATAGTGCCGACTATGAATTTGCCAGTTCCCGGGAATGCCGGCTCATTACCCAGCGGCCCGCTGGACATTACCAGAATATTCTCGGGACTATCGTAATGGGTTTCTCGAGTTGTGCCGTCCCAAATCAGCTTGAGGGCATAGCCGCGTCCGCCGATGTATTTGTTCTTAAAATCAGGCGGTAGCTCCTGAATGGCGATCTCTTGCTTGCCCAGGTCGATCCTGAGTATACGGTCAGTGTAACCACCGACAACTCTGACGGGCTTATATTTGATTTGCCGTAGTATTTTCATGTACGCTCCGGTCTTCTGCTTGATTGGCCATGAATTTCAGCCTATGGCACGAAGTGATATTATAATCCTTTAGGTGCGGTATCAGCAAAGGCTATCGTTTAATTTCTTTGAGTGTTTCTTCAAAATGCCTTACATGCTCTTTCATATGTCTTACATAATCTACCATCAAATCTTTTAATGCGATTTTATCTCCGTCTGATTTTATCCAATAGTTTTCTAATTTACTCTCATCTACTTCTTTGATTATGTTGCCGATTAAGACGTTATATTGCTTCCAGAGCAAAATTATGTCGGAGAAGTTTAAGCCATTGTATTTTTCAATCTCAAGCCACTTTGAATTATCCTTTCCATATCCTGGGAATATCAGTTCATCTACAATCTGTAACCTGACAAATCGTTGATGATTATTAGATGCGGAATCGATTAAGTGTCCCATGATTTCCTTCAGAGTCCATTTGTCGGCGCCTGGTCTTTTCGAAGCGGTTTCATCGTCCAGCCCCTTGTATTTATTGTAAAAGTCGTTGATTATCGAGTTTAATTCGAGACATACATCTTTCACGGCCTCCTCCTTTTTATGACCTTACCCTATTTTATAGACCATAGCAGGCGTATTCAATGCGTCAGCCTCTTGATGAGATTCTTCCCCTTCACTTTGTTCAGGGTCAGAATGACAGACAAAAGACACCTATCACTAGAAAGCTTATCATGCATAGGACTTCATGGTAAAATTAACCCAAAATTTCTGGAGGTAACGAGTATGGCTATAAAGAAAGTTTGTGTTATAGGTTCGGGAACGATGGGCAACGGGATAACCCAGGTGGTGGCGCAGGGTGGTTACGAAACGACGATGGTCGATGTGAAGCAGGAGTTCGTCGACAGGGGCATGAACGCCATAAAAGCCAGCTTGAGTAAATTTGTGGAGAAAGGCAAAGTCAGCCAGGCGGATATGGATAAGGCAATGACGAATATCCGCACCTCGACGGACTTAAAACAGGCGGCTAAGGACGCTGATTACGTCATCGAGGCGGTATTCGAAAGGACTGAAGTCAAGATGCCAATATTCCAGCAGCTTGAGGAGATATGCCCCAAGGAGATTATACTGGCATCCAATACCTCAAGTATACCCATAGGTCTGCTGGCATCGGCAACAAAGCGCCCGGACAAAGTCATCGGCATGCACTTTTTCAGCCCGGTGCCCATGATGAGGGGATTGGAAGTGGTCAAGTCGCTGCTTACCGCGGAGGAAACGGTAAAGGTCAGCCTCGATTTCGGCAAGTCTATAGGCAAGGAAACCGTGGTGGTGAAAGATTCGCCTGGTTTCGTAACCAATAGAATACTACCGCTGGTGATGAATGAGGGCGCCAAGTTATTACAGGAAGGCCTGGCTTCTATAGAGGACATAGACAAAATCTGCAAGTTGTCCTTCAACTGGCCCATGGGCCCGTTCGAGCTATGCGACCTGGTAGGCGTGGATGTCGGTGTCGACCTGCTGGAGGAGGTATACAAGCAGACCGGGTGGGAAAGATATAAGCCGGCACCGTTGCTGAAGAGAATGGTGGAAGTCGGCTATCTGGGCAGGAAAACAGGCAAAGGTTTCTACACCCTGTTTGGCACGAAGTAGATGCCTGCATATTCTTTTCGTTATTCTGAGCGCAGCGAAGAATCTTTTATATACGCTTGGCAGAACTTTTGCCTAATGTGAGATTCTTCAGTCGTTTCGCTCCTTCAGGGTCAGAGGGGTGGTATTTGAGTACGGGGCTTAAGCTTCGTCATTAACTTACTTCGCTCTGGTCTTGAGCCCCAGTATTTTTCTTGCCTCGTCCGGGGTAGCAGGTTCTCGACCAAGGCAAGAGGCTATCTTGACTGCCCATTCCACCTGTTCCCAGCTACCTTTAGCCAGCTCACCGGTGGGGATGCGGACATTGTCTTCAAGCCCAACACGCATATGCCCTCCCATCAAACAGGATTGAGTGATAGCCTGGAACTGCTCGATGCCTATGCCGCAGGTGGTGAAGTTGGAGTTCGGTGGCAGCATTTGGACCATGCTGGCGAAGGTAATCGGCCTGAACCTCTGACCGCCAGCAACGCCCCAGACGAAGTTGAAATCGTAAGGCTTGCTGAAGAATCCCTGCTTTGAGATAAGAAACCAGTTATCAAGTCCGCCGATATCGTATATTTCTGGCTCAGGCTTTACACCCAGTTCCTCCATTTTCCTGCCGAAGTCCTGCAGCATGGTGAAAGTATTGGTGAAAACGTTATCGAAGACGATCTGGCCAGTTTTCCTGTCCAAAGCGCTGAAGTTCATGGTGTTGGTGTTTAGCGACGACATCTCGGGTTTGAGGGCGATAATAGGAGCCATCCTGTCTTCATAGGTCGGCCCTACTGAAGATGATATCTGAATTATCAATTCAGGCGTCTTTTGCTTAATGGCGCCGTAGACTATTTTCACAGTTTCTACATCGCAGGTAGGTAAGCCGCTTTTTGCCTCGCGGGCATGGACATGAACTATAGCAGCACCAGCCTTGTATGCCTTATTGGCTTCCTCGGCAAATTCAGCAGGTGTATAGGGGATGGCTGGGTTCTGGTGCTTGAAAACGCCTGACCCGGACAAGGCTGCAGTAATAATGACTTTCTTCTCCATACCGACCTCCAAATTTTCTTAAACTGATTATAAGCTATTGTTGAAGTTGTATAAAGGTGAATAAGGCTCCTGGCGTAGCTTTTCACAGCTTAACAAAATTATTCAGCGGATGGCAAGAACTTTTCTGTCATTGCGAGGAGCGCAGCGACGTGGCAATCTCTGTGATGGCAAATAGACTTAGATTCTTCGCGGAGTTTACCCTGAGTGAGATTCGTCGGTCGCTTCACTCCCTCAGAATGACATAAAGTGAAGGGCTCAGAATGACAAGGGAAAAGGCTCGCAATGACATCTCGGACCTGTATTGTAAAAAAGCCAACAGCGGCATAAAATACCGAGACAGAGCCTATAAAAATGTGAGGAGCAGAAGATGGACTTTCAGTTAACTGAAGAGCAAAAGATGCTGAAGAAAATGGTGTACGATGTGGCTGATAAGGAGTTCCGCCCCAAGGCTGCGGAATGGGAAGCTAATGCTGAACACATGCCCCGTGAATATGTAAAAAAGCTGGCGGACCTGGGCCTACTGGGTTTGTGCCTGCCGGTCAAATACGGGGGCCAGGGACGCTCAGCTTTCGAAGCTATACTGGCAATCGAAGGGCTGGCACGAGTGTCATGTTTGTGTGCCTCGCCTGTTTTCGAATCTAATGTAGGTCCCGTCAAGGTAATTGAGCAATTCGGTACCGAGGAACAGAAGCAGAAGTATATACCTCCCGTGTGCACCGGTGAATCTATGATTTCCGTTGGCATGACTGAACCGGAGGCTGGCTCGGCGCTGACCGACCTGACCACCAGGGCGGTATTGAAAGGTGACCACTATGTGGTCAATGGTATGAAAAGATTTATCACCGGAGGAGGTAATTCTGATGTTTATGTTGTGTATGTCGGGCTCAGCGAGCAGAAAGGGGCTAAGGGCATCGGCGGGCTAATCATCGAGAAAGGTACACCCGGTTTCTCTTTTGGAAAGCAGGAGCAGTTTATGGGCATGAGGGGCTTTCCCAGTTGCGACCTGATTTTTGAGGACTGTCATGTGCCAAAGGAAAACATGGTAGTCAAGGAAGGTGAATTCAGGAAGCTGATGACTGCCTTTGACCTGGAGCGCTGCGGTAACGCCACCATGTGCCTGGGCATAGCCCAGGGCGCTCTGGAGGAAGCCATGGCATATTCTCAACAGAGAAAACAGTGGGGCAAAGACATATGCGAGTTCCAGGCAGTGCAGTTTATGCTGGCAGAGATGGCTATGAAGGTCGAAGCCGTCCGCCTTCTTATCTATAGAGCTACAGTCAATGCCGATACGGGGTTGCCTGTTCCGCTTGAGGCTAACCTGGCTAAGTGCTTTGCCAATCAGATGGTCAGAGAGGTTACCGGGATGGCTTTGCAGATACACGGCGGCTATGGTTACTCTAAGGAATATCCCGTGGAACGGATGATGCGCGATGGCTGGGGCTGGGGTGTCGCCGGTGGAACTATCGAGATTCAAAGAATCGCCATCGCTTCCTTCCTGCTTGGCCGCAGGTTCGACCAGAGAAGATAGGGGCTGGGATTTAGTAAAGGAGTTGCTATGAGAGAGTGCAAAATCGAACAGAACAAGGCTAAGTGTAACTGCACATATGAGCCGTGTCCCAGAAAAGGCATTTGCTGCGAATGCCTGGCTTATCACCAAAGGTTGGGTGAGCTGCCAGCCTGTTATTTTCCAGATGATGTAGAGAGAACCTACGACCGCTCCATCGAAAGGTTTATCGAGACTTACCGCAAAAGAGGACGGTTGTGAGTAACCTTTCTGTCATTCTGAGGGAGCGAAGCGACCGAAGAATCTCACTCAGGGTAAACTCCGCGAGAATCCTATCAATGAAAATCCTAAGCAAATTCGAATCACTAAAATACAAATTTAGAATTTAGCCATGACCCTTTATGGTCGTGCTGAGGGCTTGAAACTGTATATACAGCCGCAATAGTCCTGCCGGTAAAGCTCCCATTGCCTGGCTAACTGCACAGCCCGCTTGAAGCCGTCCTTCTTCTTGAAATCCCTCACCAGGAACTTCTCGTCGCCTATTTCCTGCCCCAGCTTATTTATTATCTGTGCCGACTTGTGGGGGCTTATGGTCAAAGTAGTGGTGAAGGCATCGGCGCCACAGTCCACCATGTAATCATATGCCTTTTCCAGTCTTAGCCTGTAGCAAACCTGGCATCTCCTGCCACCTTCAGGCTCATCCTTTAAGGAGCTGGTCTGGCTGAGCCATTCCTCAGGCTCATAAGCCGGCACTTCCAACCAGAAATTCAATTCTCGAACTACTCTCTGAGTAGTTTCCAGCCTTCTTTGATATTCCTCAGCCGGGTGTATGTTTGGATTGTAGAAGAAGCCGACTACTTCATGCCCCTCTTTGGTCAATGCCTCAACGGCACCGGCAGCACAGACTCCGCAGCATATATGTAACACTACCTTCATCACTGTACCTTTTGGGTGCGCATTAAGACGAGCATGATGAACAAACCAACAGCTATGCTGGCGGCACATGCCAGGAACATAGTCTCGTAGCCGCTTATATCGGCTACATATCCCATAGCCGTAGGTCCGGCAGCCAGACCGACCTGGAAGAAACATGTAGGTATAGCCATTGACAGTGCTCTACCGCTTGCTGAAGAAAAATCAGCCGCCATGACCAGGCTCGCCGGCATGGCTATTCCCATGCCGATGCCGAAGACAATGCCTATGATTATAAACTGCGGTAGGCTGTGGAAGAAGGAGAAAAGGGATACAGCTATGGCGCTAATTCCCACGCCACCGATAAGCAGCAGCTTTCTATTGATCCTGTCCGCCAATCTGCCGGCTGGTGCCCGCAATATAGCTGAGCTGGCATAAACGGCAGTGATGATGGCTCCGGCGTCGGCCTCGGTCATGCCGAAGTCTCTGCCGTAAAGGGGTATATAGCTGCCAATTGTGCCTGAGCCCACAGCCACCAGCAGCGGGGCTAACAGAACCGCAAGCGCCAGAGGTCGTCCCAGCCAGCGCCAAGATGAGCTGACTTTATCTGGAGCGGCTGCCGGGCGATGGACGATAACATCGAGCCGGGAAAGAATAAAAATCAGACCTACCAGCGAGACGGCGCTGCAGCCATAAAAGGCGGCATCGAAGCCAAACCTACCTGTCAGGAAGCCGCCGGTTATTGGGCCTGCCATAAGTCCCAGTTGTAGTGAAGCTGTGTACCAGCCAATAGCCGTACCTCGCTTTGCCTCCGTGGTTAAATCGACTACCATGGCAATGGCTGTGGGCAGAAATGCCGCTGCCGCCAGGCCGTGAATTGCTCTGACTAGAATAAGCTGCTCAGGATTGTTAGCTAGTGGGTAGAGCAGTGGAGCCAGCGTAAATACGACCAGTCCACCGACCAGAAGCTTATGACGACCGAATCTGTCGGCAAGCATGCCGAATGGAATGAGAAAGAAAGCGGCAACATAGGAGGTGGTAGCTACTATCAGCCCGACCTGTGATACTGTGGCACCGAGCTCAGTCGCATAAAGGGGTATTACCGGAAACATAAAGCTGAAACCGGCAAATCCGACAAAGGCTACTATGTACAGCGTTATAAGCGTAAAGGAGTTCTTCAATCTCGATTTCCGTGGTTATACACTTTATCATAAAAGCTTGCCGCGGCAAAACCTCGTTGACTCTGTGAGTAGTAAAGGTGATGTGGTAGAATAACCTAACTGAGATGAAATTCGGAAAGGTCTATCTGGTGGGTGCCGGACCCGGCGACCCGGCACTTATAACTGTAAAAGGGCTGGAATACCTTAGGAAAGCCGATGTCATCATCTATGACCGGCTTATCGATGATAGCCTGCTTGAAGAGACATTGCCTGACGCCGAAAAGATATACGTGGGCAAGGGGCGTGGTTGTCATGCCGTGGAGCAGAAGGAAATAAACCTGCTGATAGTTGGCAAAGCGCGGGAAGGCAAGAGTGTGGTCAGGCTAAAGGGCGGTGACCCTTTTGTACTCGGGCGAGGGGGCGAGGAGGCGGAAGTTCTGGCTGCCAATAAAATTCCTTTTGAAGTTGTCCCGGGGGTATCATCGGCTTATGCCGTGCCTGCTTATGCCGGCATACCTGTAACGCACCGCAGCCTGGCCTCTTCGTTCACCGTAATAACCGGACATGAAGACCCTGAAAAAGGTAAGTCGAGCATTTCCTGGGACAAGCTGAGCGCCGGCAGCGATACCCTGGTCTTCCTGATGGGCATGGCGAATATGATGTATATAGTCAAACAGTTGATACAGAATGGCAGGTCGCCATCTACTCCTGTGGCGGTGATAAGCCAGGGTACCAGTCCAAAGCAGCGGACGATAACTGGCACGCTGGAAGATATCGTCAATAAAGCCAAAAAAGAGAACTTCGAGCCGCCGTCGGTGATAGTAATCGGTGAGGTGGTCAGGCTTCGAGGGCAACTCCGCTGGTTCGACAACCTGCCTCTTTTCGGCAAGCGAATACTGGTGACCAGGGCCGAGCATCAGGCAAAAGAGCTGAGCCAGCTTCTGTTATCGCGGGGGGCTCTGCCTGTGCACATGCCGGTCATAGCAATAAGTCTGCCGCATAGCTGGCGAGAGCTTGACCGGGCTATGCGGAACCTGAAAAGCTACGGCTGGGTAATTTTCACCAGCGTTAACGCCGTGGAAATATTCTGGGATAGGCTTTATACATTGGATTTGGATTCGCGCTGGCTTGCTGACGCTAAAGTTGGAGCCATCGGTCCGGCTACGGCTGGCGCCCTCGAAAAAAAAGGTATACATCCCGATTATGTTCCGGAAGTATATACCAGCCAGGGCTTCCTTGCCGGATTTAAAAAGAAAGGCATTGCCGGATGCAAGGTTCTTCTGCCCCGGGCTGATATAGCCGATAACGAAATTTCCAATGGACTCGCCAGACTTGGAGCCGAAGTTCAACAGGTAACCGCCTATAGAACCACCGCTGCTGCCAGGTCGGTTTCACCAGCCAAGCGGATGCTTTTGAAAGGCGAAATTGATGTCATCACCTTCGCTAGCGCTTCCACGGTGAATAATCTGCTGGCTATGCTGGGTCAGAAATGGGAGGTTATAAAGCAGGCTAAGCTGGCTTGCATCGGCCCCAAAACAGCCGCAGTCCTTATCGACAAAGATATAAAGCCTGATATAGTTGCCCCGGAGCACACTATGTCCGGATTGGTAGCCACTATAGAGCATTACTTTCAAGGAAAGGGGGAATGAAGTTGAGTAATTTTCCGAATACACGGTTGCGAAGGCTCCGCCGCAGCGAAGCCCTGCGGGCGCTGGTTCGAGAAACAAAAGTTGAGGTCGGAGACCTGATATATCCCCTCTTTGTTGTAGAGGGTAACAAGATGAAGCAGGAAATATCCTCGATGCCCGGGCTATATCGCCTTTCCGCTGACCTGCTGACAAAAGAGGTCGAGGAAATTGCCAAGCTCGGTATTCCGGCGATAATACTCTTCGGAATACCGCAGAAGAAGGATGAGGTCGCCTCCTTAGCTTATCACCCAAAGGGAGTCATTCAGCAGGCAATAAGAGCCATTAAAAAGGTAACCCCCGATTTGCTGGTTATAACCGATGTCTGCCTCTGCGAATATACCAGCCACGGTCACTGCGGTGTTGTCGTAGATAGCTATGTAGACAACGATAAAACACTGGAATTACTGGCAAAGACGGCTCTGTCTCATGCTGAAGCCGGCGCCGACATGGTAGCTCCCTCGGACATGATGGATGGCAGGGTGAAGGCGATCCGGCAGGCGCTCGATGGAAACGGGCTTCAAAATGTACCCATTATGGCTTATGCCGCCAAATACGCCTCTGCCTTCTATGGACCTTTCCGTGAAGCCGCCGAATCGGCACCGCAGTTCGGCGACCGTCGCTCTTACCAGATGGACCCGCCCAACTGGCGGGAGGCTTTGAGAGAGGTGGAGCAGGACATAGCCGAGGGGGCGGACATCGTTATGGTCAAGCCTGCCTTACCTTATCTGGATGTAATACGCAAAGTGCGTGATACCTATGATCACCCGTTGGCTGCCTACAGCGTCAGCGGCGAATATGCCATGGTTAAGGCAGCGGCGCAGCAGGGCTGGCTGGATGAGAGGGGAATTGTACTGGAAATGCTAACCGCCATCAAGAGAGCCGGGGCTGATATCATCATAACCTACTATGCCAAGGAAGTAGCCCAGTGGCTGTGATTTCGCTGTCATTATGAGGGAACCTTTTATTTTTTGTCATTCTGAGCGCAGCGAAGAATCTCAATCCCCTCTCCCTTGATGGGGGAGGCTCAGGGTGAGGGTGAAAAAATATGAAAAAAACCGATCGCTCAAAGCAACTTTTTCAGGAATCCCAACTCTACTTGCCCGGAGGCGTCGATAGCCCGGTGCGCGCTTTTAAGGCGGTCAGCGGCACGCCGCTTTTCATAAAGCGAGGTCAAGGCTCCAGGTTGTATGACGAAGACGGCAATGAATACATAGATTACGTCGGCTCTTGGGGTCCTCTGATACTGGGACATGCTCATCCCCGCGTGGTAAAAGCCCTCAAAAAGGCGGTGGAACACGGCTCCAGCTTCGGAGCTCCGACTGAGCTGGAAACCACGCTGGCAAAATTAATCTGCGAGGCTATGCCGTCTATCCAGATGGTGCGCTTCGTTAATTCGGGCACGGAAGCCGTCATGAGCGCCATAAGGTTAGCCCGAGCCTTCACCCGCAGAAACAAGGTAGTTAAGTTTGCCGGCTGCTATCACGGCCATTCCGACGGGCTTTTGGCTAAAGCGGGGTCGGGAATGGCTACACTGGGCATACCCAGCTCTCCCGGCGTGCCCGCAGCCTTAACTTCCTATACACTGGTGGCACCTTATAATAATCTGGAGGCGGTAGGGCGGCTTTTTAAGGACTTCGCCTCCGACATCGCTGCCGTCATAGTCGAGCCTGTAGCTGGCAATATGGGCGTGGTGCTGCCGAAGTCAGGGTTTCTGGAAGGTCTCTGTAGCCTGACTCAGCAGCATGGAGCGCTGCTCATTTTCGATGAGGTCATAACCGGCTTCCGGGTGGCTTACGGCGGCGCCCAGCGGCTATATGGCATAACTCCCGACCTGACCTGCCTGGGAAAGATTATAGGTGGCGGCTTACCCGTAGGCGCCTATGGGGGGCGCAGAGACATTATGCAGATGGTGGCACCTTCTGGGGAGGTTTACCAGGCGGGGACCCTGGCTGGAAATCCATTAGCCATGACTGCCGGCATAGAGACTCTCGAGATTTTGAAGGAATCAGGCACCTATGAGGAGCTTGAGAGAAAGGCGTCTATTCTGGCGAAGGGCATCATTGAAGCGGCAAATAAAGCCGGGGTAGACATCCAGTTGCCTCGGAATGGCTCGATGTTCACCATCTTCTTCGCCAAAAGCCCGGTCACCGACTATGAAACCGCCGCCAGGGCTGATACCGCACTTTATGCCAGGTTCTTCCACCAGATGTTGTCCCAGGGTGTATATTTGCCTCCATCCCAGTTCGAAGCCGCCTTTGTCTCCTTAGTCCACACCGATAAGGACATTCGAGATACCGTTGGTGCTGGCGAGAAAGCCTTCACCTCGATTTTGTAGTTAATGTCTGGTGCGCTGAGCGTTCACACGCAAGGGCATGGCGGTGACTAATGATGTGTATAATAGGGCGGGCTATCTACTTAACAATATAGCGTTTCGTGTACAATAAGAGCATAGTAGCCTTAGCTTAAGTGCTGTTTCCATTGACTATCTATACCTTTCAGAGAGGATGTTAAATCATGGGTAAGAAACGTAAAATCGCTGTTCTAACTGGGGGAGGAGATTGCCCAGGTATAAATGCAGTCATCCGGGCAGTTGCAAAGAAGGCCATCCTTGAGTATGGAATGGATGTCATCGGTATTGAAGACGGCTACGATGGTGTGCTCCACGGCCGCTATAGAAAACTCCTTTTTGATGATGTCTCTGGCATTATTACGCTTGGCGGTACAATACTTGGCACCTCTAATAAAACAAATCCTTATAGCTACGCTGTACGAAAAAACAACAGAGTAGAGTTTCAAGATCTGTCAAAGCACACAATTTCCAATATAAATAAGCTAGAGGTAGACTGCCTGGTATGTATAGGGGGAGATGGTACTCTGGGAATAGCCCACAGGCTGTTCAAAGACGGTGTCCCAGTTATCGGTGTGCCCAAGACAATAGACAACGACTTGCGAGGAACCGATATCACTTTCGGTTTTGATTCTGCAGTGTATGTCGCCACAGAAGGAATTGACAGGATACGTACTACTGCACAGTCACATCATAGGGCCATGATTGTGGAAGTTATGGGACGTAATGCGGGATGGATTGCTCTCTATGCTGGCATTGCAGGCGGGGCAGAGATTGTGCTTATCCCTGAGATCCAGTATGACATTGACATCATAGCGGAGGCAGTTAGGGAAAGAAATAGAAGGGGCAAGAGGTTCAGCATAGTAGTAGTTGCAGAAGGCGCAAAGCCGAAGGACGGAGATACGACAATACAGCGAGTCGTTAAAGAGAGCCCGGAGCCGGTTCGCCTTGGAGGTATAGGTTTTGTTCTTGGTTCTCAAATCGAGAAGGTAACAGGCATTGAAACACGTACAGTAGTGTTAGGGCATCTTCAGAGAAGTGGCGTCCCAACGCCATTCGACAGAGTACTAGCGACAAGGCTGGGCACCAAGGCAATTGATATGATAGAGGATGAGATGTATGGGTATATGGTGGGAGTTAAAGGCAACTCGCTTGTTGAAGTATCATTAGAGGAAGTCGCCAAAGGCCAAAGGAATGTTTCTCTGAGTGATCCTTTAATAAAATCAGCTCGGTCGGTAGGTACTTGCTTTGGTGATTAATTATAAGTAGAACTCTACTTTGGCTGGTACAAAGTCAAGCCTATGCCGAAAGATTTAACAAAAACCTGTTTTGTTGTCTGGCTCGTGCTTCTGTGGTGGTATCGGAGGGCTTCGACGAAGAACCGAAGCTCAGATATTGCGGGCTAATTCATAGGCATCCCAGACAGCGTGCATGATGTTCTGTGCCTCTACGGCATCCCCGACGATGTGCACGTTGGGGGCACTGTCTTTGAGCGAGCTGTAAAGCTCCTTGTCAGGACAAAGACCCACGGCGATAACCACGGTGTCAGAAGGTAGTGTGGCTTTTTTCGAGGATTTTTCTACGACTACCACGCCGTCATCTGTTACTTCTGAGAGAGCGGTATTCGTCAGCACCTTTACCTGGTGAAATCTCAACAGGTCGCGGAGCATCATCATGTTGGGACGCGGTACAGGGATGCCGGCTTGCATGAGTCTGTCTAGAGCCTCTACTATGGTCACCTGCCTGCCCTGCTGCGCCAGCCATAGAGCGGTCTCACAACCTATCAGCCCGCCACCTACAATGACTACCTGTTTTCCGGCTTTCTTCTTGCCTAGAAGAAGGTCAATCGCTGTGGTTACCTTATCCTTGTTTATGCCGGGTATATCAGGAATAACAGGTTTTGAGCCGGTGGCAATGATGACAGCATCGGGTTTTTCTTTCTGTATTAGCTCAGCAGTGGCTTTCTTGCCCATATTAATCCTGACTTTGAGCTCAGTCAGCTCTGTTTGATACCAGTCCAGAAGTCGAACCTCGTCTTTTTTGAAGGATGGGACTGAGGCGGTGAGGACATGCCCGCCCAACCTGTCATTCTTCTCGTAAAGCGTGACACTGTGTCCCCTGATGGCAGCAACTCTGGTGGCTTCCATGCCGGCAACGCCGCCACCGATAACCATCACCTTCTTGACTTCATTAGCTGGCTGTATGGCGTAATCTGTTTCATTGCCGCAGGCAGGATTGACGGCGCAGGAGAGCGGTCCTTCTCTGGCTATCATCCTGCCCAGGCAGCCTTGATGGCAGCCTAAGCAGGGGCGTATATTCCTGGCCCTGGCTTCCTTCACTTTGTTGGGCCAGTAGGGGTCAGCCAGCAGCCCTCTGCCAAGCACCACGATATCAGCTTTGCCCTCGGCTATCGCCTGCTCTGCCAGCTCCGGCACTTCCATCCTGCCGGCAACGATGACCGGGACTTTTATCACTTTCTTGAGCCTTTCAGTCAGATGAAGGTAGCAACCGTGCTCAAGATAATTCGGGGGATGAGCCCAGTACCAGGCATCGTAGGTGCCGGCATCAGCGTCAAAGGCATCATAGCCGGCCTCTTCCATTATCCGGGCAACCTCAAGCCCCTCTTCGGTATCACGGGCAAGTTCCTTGAATTCTTCGCCGGGTAGACCTCCCTGGCGCCAGTCTTTGACATAGCTTTTTACGCTGAGCCTTAGTTGAACGGGAAAGTCTTTGCCGGCTCTTTTTTTGAACTCACGAAGTATCTCTATGGGAAGTGTCAACCTTGCCCTTAAATCTCCACCATATTTGTCCTGCCTCCTGTTGAACATGGCGATGGCGAACTGGTCAACTAGGTAGCCCTCATGCAATCCGTGGAAATCTATGCCATCGAAGCCGGCGGCAGCCGCTGCCTCTGCGGCATTACCGCACTTTGTTACCAGCTTCTGGATTTCCTCTACGGTCAATTCGCGGCAGGTTATAGTTGGGTCCCAGTAATATGGTATCGGAGATGGTGCCACCGGCGTGAAATCAGATGCAGGCGCCCTTCTTGGAGGGGCGGCGACACGCCCAACTCCGGCTGTCAGCTGGACAAAAATCTTCGAGCCGTGCGCGTGTACTTTTTCAGTCAACTCGGAAGCTGTTTCAATGAAATGGTCGCGATTGCGCGCTGCGGACAACGTGGAACGGGGAAATCTCTCAGTTTCATTATCGATCAGCGCTGCGGCGGTTATTATCAGCCCCACCCCACCTTTTGCTCTTTCAACGTAGTAATCAATGGCTCGCCCGGCAAAGCCACCATCTGGAGTGGTCAGGCCACCAATAGCCATAGGAGCCATGGCGATTCTGTTCTTTATCTCCACTTTTCCGATGCTGATTGGCTCGAAAAGTTTTGCGTATTTTCCTGTTGCCATGAGCATTTACCCACCGGGTTTCTTGGCTGTGTGCCAAATAGCTGTTATATCCACACGTCTACTAGCCTCCAGTTTGACTGTGAAGTGAGCCGGGGTTGCGTTTATTCATACAGACGGCGAAGCTCAAACACGACAGGATTAGCCGCATCGGGGCAAGCCAACGTGGTCACATCCGGGTCGGTTTCCCAGGGGAATGAACCGCCAAACCTCAGTACTCGCAGATTAGGAAGCAAGGTATGAAAGGCGGATAGACATATGCCATCTGGCGTTTTTGTAGTTATGATCCATTGGTCGCCGACCTTGTGTTCGGCGGCACAGGTTCCTTTCTGACTTATTACTTTTATCCTGACTTTTTGCGGTTCTGACATTTTCCTCTCCTTCTTAAAATGATTAACCGTGATTTCCTCTATCAACTACTGTGGATTGGTTAAATCCACGGCTCTCTGGCTACCAGCTCCCGGTAGCTTGACATGAGGCGTCGAGTTATTGATCCCGGCGTGCCTGAGCCGATGGGCTTCTCGTCCAGCTGGGTCAGGGGCATGATTTCGAGTGTGGAGCTGGTTAAGAAAGCCTCGTCGGCTTTGAGCAGTTCATCCAGAGCCACCTGTCTCACCAGCGGTATAATTCCTATCGTTTGAGATAGCTCCAGGGCTGCCTCACGGGTAATTCCAGGCAGGACGCCGCTTTCTAAAGAGGGTGTAATCAGCGTCCCTTGGCTAACTAAGAAGATATTGGTGGAACTGCCCTCAGCGACAAAGTTTTTTTCGTTTAGCAGCACTACTTCATTGACACCGGCGGCTCTGGCTTCCTGACGGGCTAAGAAGTTTTCCAGATAGGAGGTGGACTTGAGCCTGGAGAGCGGCGACCGGCTGTTGCGGCGATAGGATGATAGTATTGCCGAATAGCCTCGCCGGTAGGTTTCCGGTGGTGGTGGTACAAGCTTTTGGGCAGCAATGAATACGGTGATATCCTTGCAGGTATCGGGATTGGGAACCATGTCGCCTTCGCCGGCGGTTACGGTGAGCCTGATGCGGGCTTCAGTGAGGTTGTTGGCTTTTAAAAGGTCGTGGCAGGCTTTCGCAAGGTCGAAAGCAGTCAGTTTAGGGGCTATGTTCAGCGTCTCGGCGGCATGTTGTAGTCTTGCCAGGTGGCGGTCGAGGCGGAAGATAGTGCCGCCATAGGAGCGCATGGTCTCGAAGGCGCCGTAGCCATAGAGGAAACCGTGGTCAAAGGGCGATAGCTTAGCCTGAGAGCGGGGAATCAGGTTGCCGTTAAGGTAAATAATTTCTTTCATTTTCACCCCCACCTTGACCCTCTCCCGTCAAGGGAGAGGAGATAGAGATTCTTCGACAGGCTCAGAATGAGCGGAGACAGGGCTCGCAATGACATAAAGGTTATTAGCATTGTTTTATTCCTTAGACTTCAGGGCCATAGAGGCTCGATAAAGTGGAGGAAGTTGGCCAGCAGGTCATGTCCTGCTTCGGTAAGTATGGACTCGGGGTGTATCTGGGCGCCTTCGACCACGTAGTCTTTGTGCCTCACTCCCATTATCTCTCCTTCCTGGGTTCGGGCAGTGACTTTGAGGCAGGAGGGCAGCGCCTCCGGTTTAATAATCAATGAGTGATAGCGGGCTGCCGGGAAAGGATTCTCTATGCCCTCGTAGATAGTTTCGCCATCGTGGTAGATGAGCGAAGTCTTGCCGTGGGTTGGTACTGAGGCTCGTCCCACAGCGCCGCCATAGACATGGCCGATGCACTGATGCCCGAGGCAGACACCTAAGATGGGTATTTTGCCGCCGAGGTGAAGTATTACATCGTTGGAAATGCCCGCTTCCAGTGGTGTGCACGGTCCCGGAGAAATGACTATGTGGCTGGGGGCCAGTTTCTCGATTTCAGCCAAAGTTATCCGGTCGTTGCGATAGACCAGCGGCTCCCAGCCCAGTTCGCCCAGGTATTGAGCCAGGTTGTAGACGAAAGAGTCGTAGTTGTCAATTACCAATATCATGTTATTTTTGTTTTCACCCTCACCCTAACCCTCTCCCGTCAAGGGAGCTTTGCCTCAAAAGTCCGATTTACTAGGGAACTAATGATGTTCCTCTATTTTTTGGAGCCATGATGTCCACCCTATAATCTTATTTCTGAAATAGCTACTAAAAAGGTTTAAGTATGTTAGAATAGCTAAATTTACTAAACCAACTATCACTCTATAGTCACGTATCAACTCCGAAGAAATTATTATCTCCACAATGATGATAGCCAGTGCCCAAAAGGATAATAAAATCCCCCAACTTTTCTCGCCCCTTGTTACTTTTTTACTGGGATTATCTGGCCACTTGCGAGCAATAATATCGTAGATAATAGCTCGAAGAAATATTAACACAATAAATAATTCCAGCAATGGAAGCCAGACGTTATCACTGAAAATATAAAGAATAATATTCATTTGTTTACCTCCTCACTAAGAACTTGCCTTTCCTAACTTTCTCATTTATTCATGTCTCTCTTTTTTGGCTGTTGAGTATGTATTTCTTTCTCAATTTTCCCCACTCTAGATTTAGTACTATCTAATGCAGCTCTGGCTTTATTTTGGCCTGATATTACATCATCTAATTTATGTTCTATGGCTTCTAATTTTTTCATTAAACCGTTTTCTTTATAGTGGTAGTGTCTATCAAACCATTTTCTGCCTTTACTAGACAGCGAACAAAAAAGAAGTTCTATAAAGAAAAAACCATAAATAATAATCAGTAATGTACCCCAAATAATATTCATATACAGAAGTATCTCTACGGGCAATTTACCCCACAAAATGAATGGTGATATAACCACGGAAACGGCCACATAAAGGACAGAGATAATAGAGAGTGTATTCCATAAATCAGATGCGATAAAATTGCCTCTGGTTTTACAATATAGCGACACTTCTCTATATCTAACAATAAGTTTTGTAACCATATCACTAATTGTTGCCTTAACTTGAACCATAAAGGATATAAATTTGGCTTTGGCAAATAATAGTTTTGAACATGGCATAGTACAGCATCATTATATACCCCTGACCGCACGTAATGGTATAGCTCATCATCTTTTTCATTATTTCCTACTTTTGGGGCAACTGATGGACTTTTGAGGCAAATGCCACTTTTAGGGCAAAGCCCGTCAAGGGAGAGGGGATGAGATTCTTCGACAAGCTCAGAATGAGCGAAGACAGGGCTCGCAATGGTATTGATAGCATCATTTGGTCTCCACAGCCACCCTCGGCGCCAGCCGAAGTGCCTGAATCAGCGCCTTAGCCTTATCCAGAGTCTCCTGGTATTCTGCCCCGGCGTCGGAATCGTAGATTATGCCGCCGCCAACCTGGAAGTAGGCTCTGTTGCCCTTGATTATAAAGGTGCGGATAACAATGTTGAAGTCGAGATTACGTCCGAAGCCCAGATAGCCAATGGCGCCGGTGTAGACGCTTCTCCTTGTCGGCTCGAGCTCATCGATAATCTCCATAGCCCGTACCTTGGGTGCGCCTGTTATGGAGCCGCCGGGGAACGAGGCTTTGAGCAGGTCGATGCGGTTTTTGTCTGGACGCAGCTTGCCGATAACGGTGGATGTCAAGTGAAACACGGTAGTAAAGGTCTCCAGTATTGCCAGCTCGGTTACCTTTACTGTGCCGTACTGGCAAACTCTGCCCAGGTCGTTTCTTTCCAGGTCAACAATCATCACGTTTTCGGCGCGGTCTTTAATGCTATCGAGCAGCTCTTGAGCCAGCACGGCATCTTCAATTGCGTCTTTACCTCTTGGCATGGTGCCTTTTATGGGGCGAGTCTCCACCCAGTCGCCGTCTACGCGGAGAAACCTCTCCGGCGAGGCGCTGACAATAGTTATGCCGTCGAAGTTGAGGTAGCTGGCGAAAGGTGCCGGGTTTAGCTGTCTCAAGCGGCGGTAAAGTTCGTAAGGGGTAACGGTCAATTCGGTCTCGAAGCGCTGTGAGATATTTACCTGAAATACATCGCCGGCGGCGATATATTCCCTGACCCTGTTAACCGCCTCCATATAGCCTTCAGGGGTGAAATTTGACTTGAGTATGGCTTCAGTCGTCTTGCTGGCGTTGGCTGAATTCGCTTCCGGGTCGTTTGGCAGTGGCGAGGATAGGCGATTTTTCATCTCCTCGAGGCGCAGCCTGGCTCTTTTAAGCCTTTTACTCCCAGCTAGTTCGGGGAAGCCTGTGGAGGCGATATAAGTCTTGTTTTCCAGATTGTCGAGGACAACAACGGTATCATAGAAGCCGAAGTAGCTTTCCGGTAGCTGCAAGTCGTCTATTGCTGTAGTGGGAAGGCGCTCGATGAAATGGCACAGGTCATAGCTCAGATAGCCCACGGCGCCGCCCCAGAAGGGAATTGGTGATGTGGGGGAGTCCAGTCTATATGTCTCCAGCAGCTTACCCAGAACGTCGAAGGGATTGCCCTCCCGGCTCTCTTCCTTGTCCTGACTTATAAGCGTGACCTGGTTGCCCCGGCTCCTCATCACAAGGAATGGGTCGGTGCCGATGAAGGAATATCTTCCCAGCCTTTGGGGGCACATGCCGCTATCGAGGAAAAAGCTGTTGAGATGACGGTGAAACAGTTCGAAAATTTCAGGAGCGGTTAAGGGGGTATGGATTTCTTCAATCAGGATATTTCGGTTCTCTATGCTCACGGGGTAGCCGCCTTTTCTTTATAAATGCAGGCGCAGCTTTTAGGCAATCCTTCGTTTAGTTCATTATTATTTTCGTAAATTGCAGTTCTTCCCCCTTGCTTTTTCTGCCTTAATGAAACTGTTTAGTCGGTCCTGAGCCTTAAGTCCATAATGCTGCTCCCAGGCAGCAAGTATCTCATCCACAGGGACATCTTCACGACATCCGTGGTCTGCGACATATTCAATGTGCAATTTGCCATCCAGATTGTGAGAGTGAAATATGGCGTCATTTTTACCGTCGAACTCCACGGGGACGATCCTGTTGGCTTGGCACATTTCCAAGTCGAAAGCGGGGGTAGCCTTGACCCACTTCCCTTCTAAGTACAACTCAGTATAGCCATGATAGCTGAACAGATTTGTACCCATGACGTCGCGTAATCTATCGGAAACAAGGTGGTTTCGAATATCGGCGAGATGTAGACGCGCGGGGATGCCCACAGCTCGAGCAAGTGCAACCAGAACAGCCGCCTTTTCCACGCAAAATCCCTTTCTGCTTTTTAATGTCTTGCTTGCCCGGTAGTCCTGGAAAATTTCCAGTGGTACCAGTGGGTTGTATTTAATTTTATCTCTTACCCAATAGAAAAGACTTTTGGCTTTATCCGCAGCCGTTCGTTCAGTTTTGGTCAGAGCTATTGCCTTTTGTCTTATGGAGTTATTGTCACTGTCAATCCTGGGGGATGGCTTAAGATATCTTTCTATGTCATCCATGACTGTGCTCACAACATTTTCTTCATGGTGAGTCCGATTTCGGCCGGGTTGGGGGCTATAGTAGCTCCGGCAGCAGCTAAGGCTGCCATTTTATCCCCGGCGGTGCCTGAGCTGCCGCTTATGATAGCTCCGGCATGACCCATTCTCCTGCCGGGTGGGGCGGTAGCTCCAGCAACGAAAGCCACCACCGGCTTGGTCATCTTCTCCTTGATGAATCTGGCAGCTTCCTGCTCTGCAGTGCCGCCGATTTCGCCGATGAGCACTATCGCCCCGGTATCCTTATCTTCTTGGAAAAGCTCAAGTATATCGACGAAGGTACTGCCGGGCATAGGGTCGCCACCGATGCCGACGCAGGTGGATTGTCCGATACCCAGACCGGTTAGCTGGGCAACTGTCTCATAGGTTAATGTGCCGCTGCGGGAGACGACGCCGACGTTGCCCGGGAGATGAATCTCGCCAGCCATTATTCCCACCTTGCACTTGCCCGGGGAGATTAGCCCGGGACAATTGGGACCTATAAGCCTGGTTTGCTTTCCCTTGAGATAGTTGTGTACCACGACCATATCTGAAGTCGGAATACCTTCAGTGATGCACACGACCAGTGGGATACCGGCATCGGCGGCCTCCATGATGGCATCAGCGGCAAATGCAGCCGGCACGAAAATGATGCTGGCATCGGCTCCGGTTTTCTCTATGGCTGCCTCTACAGTGTTGAAGACGGGTACGCCTAATACGTCGCTGCCTCCCTTTCCCGGCGTCATGCCGGCGACAACCCGTGTGCCGTACTCAATGCATTGCCGGGTATGAAAGCTGCCCTCGCCGCCGGTTATCCCTTGAACCAGCAATCGAGTCTTTTCATCGATTAAAATGCTCATTTGTAGCTCCCCTTAGCAGCTTGCACCGCCTTATAGGCGGCGTCATAGAAATCAGTTGCCTCGATAAATTCAACCCCGGATTCAGCCAGTATGCCTTTTCCTTCGTCGGCATTTGTCCCTGCCAGCCTGACAACCAGCGGCAGATTTATGTCCATTTGCTTGTGTGCTTCAGCGATACCGTGGGCGATGGTGTCCACCCTGGCCATGCCGCCGAATATGTTGACCAGAATCGCCTTAACGCTGGGGTCGGTGGTAAAAATCTTAAAGGCGTTTACAACACGGCTGACGTCGTTGACGGTGCCTATGTCCAGGAAATTAGCCGGTCTGCCGCCGGCGTGGGTGATAAGGTCCATAACTGCCATGGCTAAGCCAGCCCCGTTGACCAGGCAGCCGATATTGCCGTCCATTTTCACGTAATTCTTAATTCCCAGCTCGTTTGCTCTGGCTTCAAGCGGGTCTTCCTGTTCCGCATCGTGAAGCTGCTCTATGTCGCTGTGGCGGAAAAGAGCATTGTCATCGAAGTTCAGCTTGGCATCGAGTGCAATTATTTCGCCGTCGGCAGTGATGACCAGCGGGTTGATTTCGGCTAAGGAACAGTCTTTGACTTGAAAGAGCCTGTACAGATTGGTCATCAGGCTGGTGGTGGCTCTCACCTGGGCTGGGTTCAGGTTAATCCCGTAAGCCAGCTTGCGTCCCTGGAAGGCCTGGAAACCAGCCGCCTGGTCGATATATTCAAGGAGGATTTTCTCCGGGCTTACTCGTGCCACCTCCTCGATGTCCATGCCGCCGGCTTCGCTCGCCATCATCACCGGCATGCGATTGGCAGCAGCCACGATGATGCTCAGATAAAGCTCGCGTTCGACGTTGACGGCTTTTTCCACGAGGACTTTGCTCACCGGCACCCCTTCCGGCGCCGTTTGATGTGTTACCAATCTGGTGCCCAGTATTTGCCCTGCCAGTTTTTCTGCCTCCGCTGGGGTGTTAGCTACCTTTATACCCCCGGCTTTACCTCTACCGCCGGCGTAGACCTGGGCTTTTATGGCTACCTTGCCTCCGAGCTCGGCGGCTATCTTTTTAGCTTCGGCTGGCGTGGTGGCTACAGCACCTGTGGGTATTGGGATGCCGAATTCGGACAGCAGAGCCTTTGCCTGATATTCGTGGATTTTCACCCAGCCATCTCCTTTATATGATTACAGCGATTAATTTAGATTACAGAGATATGGCGGAGGGGGTGGGATTCGAACCCACGTTCGCTTTCGCGAAAACGGTTTTCAAGACCGTCGCCATAGTCCACTCGGCCACCCCTCCAGAACCATCCTAGTATAGGAAAATGCATTGTGTTTGGCAACCTCATTTTGATTGCCACCCTGAGCGGCCTCGGCAGAGATTCTTCGACTCCGCTTGCGCTCCGCTCAGAATGACATTTTCATTATTGTCACCCTGAGCGGCAGCGAAGGGTCTCGCACGGCTCGGGATAAAACTGAGGACCGAAGAATCTTGTTGATATATCCCCGCCCCTGCAGGGTCGGGTGCCCGAGGCTAAAGACTAGGGGCTACATTGTTAGGCAAAAGACACGGCTAGAGAGAGTCTAGTATGTCTTCTATCTCAGCCTGGTCATCGAAAGAATCCTTAAATTGTATGTACCTGATTATGCCTTCGGCATCGATAAAGAAGGTTGTAGGCCACCCTTGGATACTGTAAAGACTTTTAGCCTGTCCTTCGGAATCGTAAAATACGGGGAAAGTGTATCCCTCGTCTTCGATGAACTCGTTGACGGTATCAATATTCTCACTAGTATTACTGGCGATAGCAATTATTGTCAGGTCTTCCCTCGTCCAGTCTTCGAAAACTGCCTGTATGTGAGGCATTTCCTGCGTGCAGGGTATGCACCAGGTTGCCCAGAAGTTAATCATCACAATCTTGCCTCGGAAGTCGCTCAACTTTATATCCACATCCTCGCCGTCAAGGTTTTGCACAGTGAAGTCCGGGGCGCGGTTATAGACTTGAGAACCGAACGGGATGGCTACCGGAGTCTCAAATGTTTGGTTGGTTGATGTTGCTTCATTACCGCTGGAGTCTTTTGAAATTGCCTGGAAGTTGTAGGTTTTACCATCGTCAAGTCCGGTCAGTGTGACGCTGTGGTCCGTGGTAAGGTTTGAAATCTCCGTAGTTTTTGACTCATATTCTTCAGTTTCTCCGTACTCCACCTGGCTGGTGGCGAGCTCATTTGTCATCCAGGTGATGATAGCACTCGATTCTGTAACGTTGGAATAACTAACTCCTGAAATCACCGGCGGGGTTTCATCGGCTGCGGCTAATGTTGTCAGCTCCTTCTCTAACGTGGCTTCATTTCCGTCGGCGTCTATGGATATAATAGTGTATTTGTAGGTTGTACCGGGCTCGAGTCCGGTCAATGTGACATTGTGGCTGGTGGAAAGATCGCCATCTGACAGCTTGGCTTGGACGTCCGTTTCATTTTTCCAGTACTCCACCTTGCCTGTGGTAGGCTTGTCGGTTTTCCAGGTGATGGTGGCGCCTGTTTCGGTTATAGATGAAGTCGATGTGTTCTGGATGCTGGGGGGCGTGCTATATACGATATCATCAGTGGGGGATGATGTATTCCCCTGGTTGATGAAGTAATAGATACCGCCGCCGATAAAAAGGCATACGATTAGAGCAATGATGATGGTAGCGATTCCGGGTAGCCCTTGCCTCCCGGCGGCTGGAATGCCTCTTCCTCCAGGCGCAGGTGGTGCTGCTTGGTAAGGATATGGCTTTGCCGCCAGTGTCGGCGGTGGTAGACCTGCCGATATTGCGCCGGCGGCTGCGGGTGCGGCACTTGGTATCGGCAGTTGCATGCCGACGCCTGGCATAGCGCCGGGAGAGCCGTAATTCTGGCGCTGTCCAAAGCTGGGAGGAGGGCTATGTTGGGGACTGCCGTATTGAGGCATCATGCCCCGGGCTGCTGGCGGTTGCTGTACTGCGGGGGTTTGTGGCCTCGGTACCAGCGGAGGGCGTGCTGATGCAGTGGATGCTGCTTGTTGCTGAATTGCCCGATGCCTGATTCCGTAAAGCAAGCCGCAGCCTGAGCAGCGTCCTGATTCAAGGTCAATATCGGCGCCGCACCTGGGGCAGTTGTTTCGAAGCTGTGGAACTGGAACTCCAGATGATTGCTGACGCATGGCAGCCTGTGCGGCAGGTTGGGTTGGCGCGCTAGATACTCTTGGGATAGGCATAGCTTGTTGCCCTGCTGATGAGGCAGGTTGAGATGGTTGGGTGATCGGGCCAGGTTGTTCTACAACGCAGAGGAAGCCACATTTTGGGCAAAACCTCGACCTTTGAGGTAGAGGTTCGCGGCAATGAGGGCACAGCATCGCGCCGCAGTTATTGCAGATTGACTTACCCGGGGGCATCGGTGAGTGGCAAATAGAACACAGGGTTATTCTGGGCTGCACGTTATTATCAGCCTCCGATTATTTGGCACCTTTAGCGTTTCCTTTGCTTTCTCTTCAGCTTTACAGGACATGCTGATTACCTTCTCTATCTATATTATTATAATCCAGTCAAAACATAAAGTAGAATATTCTATAGTGTATCGTCTATCATTTCAGGTTTTTCTCTGGGAGAGTAATTTGTCCTACATTGGTTGGTGTACGAGCTGTGCCAGGTTGTGAACACACGGTTGGGGTTTTAACCTGTCATGGGAGAGACGAGACTAGTCGAGAGATTCGAATATGGCTTCTATTTCCTCTTTGCTGCTGAAGCGTCCAATTTTGAGCTCCCGTATAATTCCGTCTGAGTCGATGAAGAAGGTTTTAGGTATCATCAAGGCTTTGTAGCTATCCTTGGCTGAGTTTTCTTCTGCGTCAATCAAGATGGGAAATGTGAAAGGCCCCATTTCGTCAAGGTATTTATCTTCAAGTCTTTTAATCCGGTCTGCTCTTCTATCAATACATATAGTAAGTACAACAAATTCAGAATTAGAATTCTTATTGCCCCATCTCTCATCTTCATAAATCGCCCGGATATAGGGGAATTCTCCAAGACAGGCTCCGCAGAATGTATCCCAGAGGTTGAGCAACACCTTCTTGCCTTTGAACTGGTTCAGCTTTACAATCTCACCATTGTTAGGTGATTCCGGGTTATCATCCTGGTATTCTCGCAATTGAAAGTCCGGGGCGCGGTTGCCAACTTTGTCTCCCACCAATATTTCACGTAGGGTGGTAAGCATTCCTGTTTTGGTGGCTTCGTTTCCGCATTCGTCTGCTGACTTCACCATGAAGTAATAAGTCTTATTTGGCTCCAGCGTGGTTAGCCGAATCTTGTGACTGGTAGTTGGTTCGTCATTGGATGTTGCGCTCAAGCCGTAGTCTTTTGTTCTCCCATACTCGACCTGACTGGTGGCGGGCTCGCCGGTTTCCCAGGTTATGGTAGCGCTTACATCGGAATAGCTAGGAATTTTGACTTCCGAAATGGTTGGCAGTGTTGTGTCTTTGAGCGTGAAATGTGCGACAACGGTTTTATCTGAATCCATTGTAATGGTGGTCGTCTCCGACGAACTTGAGGCGCCCTCCCAGTAGCTAAACTTGTAGCAGGTGTCGTTTGGAACAGCCATCAGTTTTATTTGGCTGCCGGGCTCAAATGTCCTGCTGCTGGATGGAGGGGACACTAGCCTAATCTCACCTCCTGTTTCGGGAATCACAGTTGTGCTCAGGGTGTAAGTTTTGGATGTAGTGGGAGGTGGAAGGAACGGTCGAGTGCCAGGTTCAGCAGCACTCTGGCTAATTAGTCGTGCGACATAGATACCTCCCATGACCAGACTGCTGAGTATAATGACAACCAGCAAGCTGGCCAGGACTGGCCTTATAAAACGCTTTAGCGGGGAGAAATCCCACTCTCTCCGCTCGGTCTTTGCAATTTCAGAAAGAATTGGACTTCGTGGAGGTGCGACGCTCATTTTGTTCGGTGTCAGGGGCACTGATTTAGACGACCGGGAGATGATGTCCATTGGCTTGCTCACTGGTGCTGGAGTAGCACTTGCTTCTAGTTCCTGGACATCCCTGCGTTGCATAGGGCCACTGTATCCGCAACCTCGTTGGTTGGGACAAATTCCCCGTGGTACGTTAACCTGCGTGTGACAACGTGGGCACATGTATTGTGGCTTGCTCTTAAAGGATTCTTGCGGTTTCATAGATGCAGAGCTTTGCATCCGCGCTTTCTGTGCCTTCTGCCACAGGTTGTAATTAGGGTCTTCCCAGCCGCAGTACGGGCAGATCTTGCCGTCAAAGATGTGAGCTTTAGGGCACAGTCTTGCGTTACAACTCGGGCATAAAAGCTCGCCTAAATTGTCCCTCTTTACCTGAACGCGACACTTAGGACACAGTATTATCCTTTGCACATAGCCCTCATTAAGTGTTTACCTAGCACCTCTCTTTAATGTGCTACTTTTTATTTTCAGTTGATTGAGACAATATGTCCTACATAGATTATACATGCAGATAAGACAAAGTAAAATTATCCTGTTTTATAAGTCCTGTATGCTAATCTCTATCAACAATATAAAGTTTTTATTTTGGTTTCGGCTTGCTGATGGTGATTGACTGCATAGGGCCAGCGTAACCGCAGCTGCGGTGGTTCGGGCAGCGTCCGTATGCCTTGCTGGTCTTGGCGCTGCAGCGGGGGCATTTGTATTGTGACATTGTGCCTGATGTTTTCGTTTGTTTTTGCTTTGTAGTGTCTTGCTGTACTGTTGGCGGGTCAACTACTATTGGTTTGCCGGCAGCATTTGTTCCTCGAAGATACATATCTTTGTGTTCCATGCCACCGATGAAGCCGCACTTCGGGCAGGTTCCAAACTGGTCGTGCATTTTAGTTGCGCACTGGGGGCAAGCGTAACGTGGTTTGGAATTATCTTGCATCAGTTTTAGCTCTTGCTAATTACCTCTGTTCCCATATACGGTTTCAGTGCTTCAGGCACTTTTATGGTGCCGTCAGCTTGCTGATAGTTTTCCAGCAGTGCTATGACTACCCGTGGCAAAGCCAGTCCTGAGCCGTTAAGTGTGTTCAGGAAGCCGGGCTTAGCTTTGGGCTCTGGACGATAGCGAATATTTGCACGCCTGGCCTGGAAGTCGCCGCAATTGCTGCATGAGCTGACCTCCAACCATTCGCCGCAGCCGGGAGCCCACATCTCGATATCGAATGATTTAACTGAGGCAAAACCCAGGTCGCCAGTACATAGCTGCACCACACGATAGGGTATTCCCAGGCGGCGGCATACATCTTCGGCATCTTTCACCAGCTTTTCTAGCTCCTGGTCGGAATTTTCTGGCTCGGTGAACTTATATAACTCGACTTTGTCGAATTGATGCCCTCTTTTGATGCCTCTGGTGTCCTTGCCCGCTGCCATCTTCTCGCGGCGGAAGCACGCGGTATAGGCTACGTAATAAATAGGCAGAGTGCCCGGCGGCAGGATTTCTTCACGATGCAGATTGGTCAAGGGCACTTCAGCGGTGGGTACAAACCAGAAATCGTCGACTTCATCATGGTACAGGTTATCAGCAAATTTAGGCAGATTACTTGAGCCAACCATGCATTCACGTTTTACCATGAAAGGGGGGTAGATTTCTGTGTAGCCGTGCTCCTTTATGTGCAGGTCGAGCATGAAAGAAATGAGTGCTCGTTGCAAATGAGCGCCATGGCCCTTGAGGACATAAAAGCGGCTGCCAGAAAGTTTGGCTCCACGCTGGAAATCGATAATATCTAATTTTTCACCTAGTTCCCAATGGGGTAGTGGTGTGAAGGGAAATTGTGCTGGCTCACCCCAGGAGCGCACCACAAGGTTGTCCTGTGCGTTTTTGCCAACAGGCACATCGGCAGCCGGGATGTTTGGCAATCGCAGCAGAAGGTCTTCAAGTTCAGATTCAAATTGGCATATCTCTGCTTCCAGGCGAGTGACTTTTTCACCGAGTTGGCGCATATCGGCAATAAGCTGAGGCGGCTTATCCGCCATCATGCCTAATTGTTTACTGACTTCATTACGCTGAGCCCGCAGCGTTTCCATCTCGTGCAGAAGCTGACGGCGTCGCTCGTCAAGGCTTATGATTTGGTCGAGCGGAGCGCTCTCACCTCGCTTTTCTAAGGCTTGGTGGACTAAGTCAGGATTGTCACGGATTAACTTGATGTCCAGCATGGTGACTTAACTTTTTGTTATTTTACTTTTAGTTGAGGGAAAAGGATAACCTCACGTATGGATTGCTTATCAGTGAATAACATTATCAGACGGTCTATACCTATGCCTAGCCCGCCGGTGGGCGGCATGCCGTATTCTAGGGCCTGGAGAAAATCCTCGTCAATAGCCTCAGTTTCCGGCTCTTCATCACCTGTTTTAGCTGACATTAATTCAGTAGATTGTATAGCTTTCTGTTGTTGGAAGCGCTCTCTTTGTTCCTGGGGGTCGTTAAGCTCGGTGAATGCGTTAGCGATTTCCATGCCGCCTATAAAAGCCTCAAATCGCTCTACCAGGCGGTCATTGCCTCGTTTTCTCTTGGCGAGAGGCGACATCTCTACTGGATAATCTACCAGAAAGGTAGGCTGCATCAGTCCAGGCTCGACAAACGTGGAGATGAGCTCATCTACCAGCCTGCCTCTGTCCTTGCCGGGGTCAACTTTTAATTCCAGTTTTTCCATCCTCGTCCGCAATGACTTAGCGTCGGGGTAGTCCTCAAAATCGATGCCACAACGCTCCTTGATTGCCTCACGCAGGTAGATTCGTTGCCACGGAGGTGTCAGGTTAATAAGCTCTTCACCGAACTTAATTTCAGTCTTGCCTACGACTTCTGTGGCAATATAGCATACCACATCTTCAACCAGCTTCATCATATCATTATAGTCGGTGTAGGCTTCGTAGATTTCTGTCATGGTGAATTCGGGATTATGTCTGGTTGATATACCTTCATTGCGGAATACGCGACCGAGTTCGTAGACTTTATCGAAGCCGCCTATTATTAGCCGTTTGAGATAAAGTTCCAGTGCAATGCGAAGATATAAGTCCTGGTCCAGGGCTTGATGATGGGTTTTAAAACGTCGTGCCAGAGCCCCTCCTGCTACTGGCTGTAATACTGGTGTCTCCACTTCGATAAATTCCCGCTCGTTTAGAAACTGCCTCAAAGCTGAGATAATCTGCCCCCGCAGTTTGAAGACAGACCTGGCTTCTTCGTTGGAGATTAGGTCGAGGTAACGTTGTCGGTAACGCTTCTCAACATCAACCAGTCCGTGCCATTTCTCGGGCAGTGGTTGAAGAGATTTAGTCAATATAGTGAGATCATTTGTCTCAAGGCTGATTTCACCGGTCTTAGTTCTAAAAAGCTTGCCTTTGGCACCGATGATGTCACCGATATCTATTTCGTGAAGTAATTCGTATTTTTTATCACCAATGATGTCACGGCTAAAGAAAATCTGTATTTTGCCTGAACTATCGCGAATATCGAAGAATGCAACCTTCCCCATGAAGCGAATGGCTGTAATTCGGCCAGCGAGGCTTAGTTCTGGATTTTGGGTGGTCTGCGGACTTGATTCTATTTGTTCATAGAGAGTCACTGCTTCCTGGGTAGTGTGGCTGCGGCGATATGAGTGAGGGTACGGATTTATTCCGCTGCCTCTGATTTTGTCTAGCTTTTCCTGGCGCTGTTGAGCAATGTGCTTTAATCTTGCCATAAATGTTTAGTAGCCCCTGAAAAATTCGCCGTTTTTTTGTGCCTGACCAACTCTCCAATTCGGTGATGCCCTTCATTACAGGAGAATCTTAGATTTTTCTAGGTTAATATAGTGGACAAATGTTCAACTTACGTCCATTATCAGTAATCTAAGCACTCCAGCGGGGGTTGCCACCTCAACTTCGTCGCCGATTTTTCTACCTAACAGGGCTTGCCCTACAGGTGATTCGTTGGAAATCTTGCCCTCGACAGGATTTGCTTCAGCGCTACCTACAATGTTAAATTGCTCTATCTTGCCGTCCTGATTTTGGATCAGCACTTTATCACCAATCTCGACTACGCCTGGTAAGACTGTCGACTCTATGACTGTAGCGTTATTGACGATATTCTCCAGCATAAGTATTCTGCCCTCGACAAAAGCCTGGTCGTTCTTGGCATCTTCATATTCAGCGTTGTTCTCAGTTCCTCCCATTTCGCGGGCGCGTTTAATCTTACTGGCTACTTCCTGCCTTCGTATTGAAAGTAGGTGCTCCAGCTCAGACTGGAGCTTGTCCAAGCCCTCTCTGGTGATAAGAATTTTCTTCTGGCTCATGTGATGTCTCCTGTATCGAAAGCTAGTAAAAAACTGAGGGCCTGGTAACCCTCAGTCAGCTTGAAGTTTGGCACATATTATAGGCTGCTTTGGCTTGGTTGTAAAGAGCGAGGCAAGATAATATAATTACAAGAGTTCATGTTTAGGAGGTAACGTGGTTGCTTTATATGTAACGTCTATGGAAGCTGCCGGGAAAACGGCCTTGTGCGCCGGTATTGGTAGAAAATTGCTTGACCGGGGGTTAAAGATAGGCTTTTTTATGCCAGTCCAGATTTCTGAAAAAGACAGCACCGATGGTAATAATGAAGATACTGCTTTCATAAAGAAAATCTTAGATTTGAAGGAATCTGGCGAGCAGCTTGCTCCTGTTCGCTTGTCCCAGAGTGAATTGTGGCGAAGCTTGACCACTGAAGTAGCCGACTTCACAGATAATATGAGGCAGATATACCGTAAGATATCAAAGGGTAAAGATATTGTCATTATGGAGGGGTTGGGCAATTTGGATGTGGATAAAGTCTCTACTCTGGCTTGTTACACGATTGCTGAGTCGGTGGAAGCTAGGGTAATTATTGCGCTCCGTTATTCGTCGACTTTAGACGTGTCGAAAGTCGTGCACATAGGTGAGAAACTGGGTCAGCCCATGGGAATTGTCATAAACTTTGTGCCTAATTCCAGGATAGAGCAGGTGAAATTACAATTGGCTGACTTACTTGATAAGGCTGGAATAAAGGTCTTTGGTATACTTCCTGAGGTCAGGAGCCTGCTTGGCGTCACTGTCGGAGAAATGATTGAAATTCTTGATGGAGAGGTCTTGACTTCTACAGATAATGCTGATGAAATAGTGGAAAATGTAATGCTAGGGGCGATGACACCTGACTCTGGACCAATCTATTTCGGCCGCAAAGAAAACAAGGCGGCGGTGATTCGTGGTGATCGTGCTGATATGCAACTAGCTGCTTTGGAAACTTCAACCAAATGCCTGATTCTTACCAACAATGTAAAACCTTTGCCCGCTGTCATATCTCAGGCTCAAGATAAACATGTGCCAATAATTATGGTTAAACAGGATAACTCTGCAGCTATAGCCCGCATTGAAGAGGCTCTAAGTAAAGCCAATTTTAGAAACCCTCGTAAACTAGAGGCGTTTGGCAATATTTTGGATCGCTATTTTGATTTTGCTGCGCTTTATTCAGAGCTTGGCCTAAAAGCTTAATAGCTCTCGTTTTTCACATCGGCTAAGATTTCTCTGGCATGTTGAGCCAGAGAAGATGTCACCTGTACTTCTACCTGCCCAAGTCCGTCAATGGTAAGGCCATAGATAAGCCCGGCAGCCTCGTAGCGAAGTATAGCTGGGATCCCCTCGCTTTCGAGTCGTCCTTTTACGATTTCTGCCTCTATTTGTCCACTGGCGATGTAGACTGTGGTGAGTTCAGTCTTTTCGGTCACGAGATAGACCCTCTTGTTTGTTAAGATAATTAATGGTGTAGCCCAGGCTAAGGTCTGACGAGAAGCAGAGAGACCGTACAGCCCCAAACCGGGAAGTTAGCCTGAGACGGTTTACAAAAGTCGTGCCATAACACGGCACATACGGGGAACAAAAGCCCTAGCTGAGGGTAATACTAACCCTCAACCAGGGCTTCCCAGTCTCTATATCTTTTTCTCAGAAAGATGCTCTATGTTATATAGTTTTTACGGTAGTACCGAAGGAGTAGCATTTGATGGTGCGCAATTCCCACTGGCAAGACAATTGTCCTGCAGACACCAGGTTAGCGAGCAACATTCTGTGTGTGGACATCCGCTGAGTCCCCAATCGCCACCTTGGTTGCCACCATAGCAGTCGCTGACACCTTTATGGTTGAGGTGTTTGTCGCTGATTCTTGGATGGTCACCGATGGTAGCAGCAGACCAGCTCTTGTTGGCGAAGGCGAGGCTGACTCCCCAGCAGCAGCAGCAGGTCGCTTCCTTATATGCCGGTTGGGTTGGGCATTCATACGGCTCTTGACCTGTTGCCGGACATGCCTCACTGGTCAAGGAAGCTTCACATGCTACTGGATCTGAGCATGTGGCAAGGGCTCCTTGTTCCTCCGTTCGGCAAGCTGGGCAACCGCCAAGACAAGCATTCGGATCCCCATAAAGCCTGGACTTCGTTGGGTTTTGGCAGCTTGTACCTAGCTGAGCGCACAGTGCATCAGGACCGCACAGACCTGCCAGACGTGACATAGCCTGGATTGGGGTCCTCCCCCAATGCTGCAGGTAGAGATGCCAAGAGCTCACATTGTCCTGCCACTTTACCGTATCCCATGCACAGTTGTCCAAGCCATCATAAGTGTCCTGCGCAAACGTGGCGGCTGGTATCGCAAAGGACACAGCCAACACTAAAGCAAACAAAATACCGAAGATTTTCAAGTTGTCACCTCCATCTTGAGTTTTACTTTTTAAAGGTTCGACCACCCTTTATCAAACGATTTTACAGGGTCAAAGCGTTTTTGTCAATAGGGTGGCGGGGTCTTGAAAATCATTTTTGCAAAATATACAATTACAGCTTGGTGCATTTGATTCTCCACCAGATTGGGGGTGATAACTTCATTAAGAATTAAAAATCTAAAGGAGGGACGGTGATTTGAATGCTCTCGGAAGACACTTACTAATCGAACTGAAAGATTGCAACGTGGAGGTGCTTAATGACCTAGATTTTCTAAAACATTGTCTTCATGACGCCGCTGACCAGATTGGAGCTACCGTAGTTAATGAATGTTTCTACGAGTTTAGCCCTCACGGGATAAGCGGCGTGCTGGTTATCTCTGAATCTCATTTGTGCATACATACCTGGCCGGAGCATGGTTATGCCGCTATAGACATTTTTACTTGTGGGGATTCTGTTAAGCCTGAGCGAGCTGTCAATCCGCTCGTGGAAAAGCTGGGGTCTAAGAATCCCTCTTTTATCGAGTTGAAAAGAGGCATATTGCAAAATAATCGAGTTAGCTGTGAGTTGAAATGAACGACCCTGATAATCCTGATAAACGTAAATGGCTACATGATGAGGTCAGTCCTGACCTCGCCCAGCTGCATAGGATTAAAAAGGTAATATATTCAGGGCGAACTGAGTTCCAGTCTGTAGAGATTGTTGATACCATGAGCTTCGGGGTTTGTCTTGTTCTTGATGGCAAGATTCAGTCCAGTGAGCGAGATGAATTTATCTATCATGAGGCCCTGGTTCATCCGGCGATGCTCAGTCATGCCTGCCCCGAGGCTATTTTTATTGCTGGTGGTGGTGAGGGGGCTACTCTTCGCGAGGTGCTGGCTCACAAGACGGTAAAAAGAGTAGTCATGTTGGATATCGACAGGCAGGTTATAGATATCTGCCGCCGTTATCTTCCTGAATTTCATCAGGGCTCTTTTGATGATTCTCGCTTGGAAATGCATTTTGCCGATGCCAGGAGGTATTTGCAGGAGACTGATGATAAGTTTGATGTTGTGATAATTGACCTGGTTGAGCCACTTGAAGAGGGGCCAGCTTGTTTACTATATACTCAGGAGTTTTATCAGCTGGTTAAAGAAAGGCTAAATGTTGAAGGTATCGTGTGTGTTCAGTCTGGAGCTTCCGGCTGGACTAACTTACAAAATTTTACTGCAATCATTAACACCTTAAAAGGTGTTTTCGATATAGTCTGTCCGTATCAAGCTTATGTTCCCTCCTTCGTTGACTTGTGGGGATTTGCTACAGCGTCGCAGAGAATCAATCCTGCTGAACTGTTGTCTGAAGATGTGGACCGTAGGATTGCAGCTCGATTGCTGAGGAAGCCAAGGTCATACGACGGACTGACTCACCGGTCTTCATTTATACTGCCCAAGCACACCCGTCATCAGTTAGCCATTACAAAAAGAATCATCACTGACAAGAACCCTGTTTTTGTCCATTGAGGTTGCGGTAGGCTGCGGTTAATTCTATTTGTCTTTCAGCTTATTCGGGCGTTGAACCTCCATGAGAATGAAAGTGTAGTCTCCGTGAGTTATTTGTCCGCAGGGGATGAAACCGCATTTTTGAAAGCACTTATGTGCTCGGAAATTCCAATTTAAGGTCTTGAGATAGACCCTTTTCAGGTTGGTTTTTGAGAAAATGTGATTAAGTGTGGCAAGTATGGCATCAGTCCCGTAACCACGGTTCCAGTAAGCGCGGTCACCAATCATGATGCCCATCTCTAGATCTTGCTTTGTCTCATCTATATTAAAATAACTGCAATTGCCAATGTGTTTGCCGTCTTGAGTTTCAATGGCGAAACGGTAGCTTTTACCTGGGCGATTTAATTCCTCGATATAGTTTTCGAAAAATTCTTCATATGGGCATGATATGGGGATAGCAGCATCTAGGCGGCATAGCTCAGCATCTTGCCGCCAGATATAATCGTTAGCGGCGTCCTGCTGCCGCTTTGGACGTAAATTCACTTTGTTGCCGGTCAGTATCGGTGTTTTGATTAGGTCTGTAAAGATAGAGGGTCTTCGCAAAGATGCACCTCCTTCAGGGCTGATTTTGCTGCCTCGCGGATTCTGGTTTGGGGATTTTTTGTTAGTTTGCTTAGGGCTTGCTTGGCTTGTTCGCCGCCTATATCGCCTAAAGCCTTTATAGCAGCTTCCTGGACTTGATTGTCTTTGTCTTCAGTCAACTTGATGAGATGAGGCACAGCTTCTTCAGAGCCGAGTTCGCCACAGGCATTAGCAGCCTCGTATCGTATTTCAGCTTCATCACTGTTCAGTTCAGCCAGAAGGGTAGTCAACCATGCTAAATCACAATTGCGTCCCATGGCATATATAGCGCTGGCTTTAAGTTTGTTATCGTTGCTATGATAAGCCTCTTCTATGAGTTTTCTAACTCGTGGTGAATAGAATGGAGAAATAGCCTCCAAAGCCCTACGTTTCACCAAGGCAGTTTCTGCCTTGGTGTCCCAAATATTTAGTAAAGCAGTGTATATCTTGTCTGTGAAGTGAGAGGGGAGCTTTCCCAGTACACATAGAAGTGCGAATTTGCCAAGGGCTACGGCTGTCGCCGCCCGTACTTCAGCAGAACTGTCTTGCTTCAAAGCGTGCAGCAGTGGGGCGATAAGGGTGTAGTCTTCTTCTCCGTCTAAACCAGCTACGGCTTGGGTTCTTATTGTCGCATCAGCATCATGGAGACATGAGATGAAGACGCCACTAAAATCAAGCTTAACGTCAACCTCACTGAGGTGTACAAGATGAGATATAATCTGCCGCCGTCGTGATGTATCTGCATCCGCCCAGATTTCTTCCAGAAATTCCAGTTCCTTGTTATTAAGGTCAGACAGATACACCAATTTAGAGCTGGCTATGGGTTTATTAGAATCTAGGATTTCCGCTATGTGCTGTATTCTGGGCGATAATTCTGCTGCCATTTATTCGTTTTCCTCTTCATCTCAGTTATCGTTATCCTCCTCTTCTTCTTCTTCTTCCTCCTCTTCCATATCCTCTTCCTCTGGTGGCCATACAGGTTTGGTGTAACGGTCGATGAACTCCCCCATTGCTTCAGCAGCCAGTTTTTTCATTTCCTCATCTGATTCTTTAGCCAGTCTGGCAAGCTCAGACAGGTTGATATCAATGTCTAATATCTTGGATAGGACGTCGACTACTGCCAGAGAGGCTTTTGGATTAGGTATTCGAGTAGTGTACATAGGCACCTCGCCCAATAGGCAGATACCCTCGAGCCCTTTTTCTTTGGCTACTCCAAGAAATAACCCATTAAGTCCGGCGATTTGGATATCGCCACGAAGAATGACGTCATGTCTTCTTAGTACATCGAGAAGTTTCTGGTTTGTGGCAGCTCCCCATACCTTCGGTTTCTCAGTGTGATGAATTCGGGCGATAGCTGCGGCACAGGTATACACCCTTTTGACTTTTAGTTTCTGACTAATGTCTAGAACACAGCTAGCCAGTTCATAACCCTTGAAGCTGGGTTGTTCGTCGCTGATAAACAAGACGAGGTCTCTGTCGGAGTTGGGATTGTGCCAGTAATAAAATTTACTTTCTGGGAATTGAGGAGCTTCTATTATGTTGTTTTTAACCATTATGCCAATGGGGTCGAAGAAATCGAAGGGCTCGATTCCCCCAATCTCCTCAGCTTTTAGCTTGTCTTTGATATATCTGGCAACGATAAGAGCCACATTACCAATCCCAGGCCAGGCTGCAAACAAGTCACATGCCTTGCGGCGCGGTTCTTTATAGAGCTTAATTGCGTTTTTCATATTGCTTACCCTATCTTTGCGGCTATTGATAAGCCGGTGCAGTAGAGGCAGGGAGTCGATAGAAAACCTTCGACCCACCGTGTCTCATGTCCTATTGCTTCAATCTGTCTTAAGGCCTGATATACATTTCCAGAAACCATAGTATCTTTTACTCTGCCTGTTATTTCCCCCCCTTCGACTTTATAGCCTAATAAAACATTACCGCTAAAGTCCCCATTGAGTGTGTTTCCCTGTTCAGCACCTATTAGAAATTCTACTACCAGACCCTCTGTAATATCTCTTACCATATCCCAGAAAGGAGTATCACCCTTGCCTATAATCAGGGAGCTTGGAGAAGGTGTTGGCAAGCCGCCATGGCGGCTGCCATTTCCGGTGCTTTGCGTATTAGCCAGGGCAGCTGTCTGAATGTCGTAGAGAAAGTGTGACACCACTCCATTGTCAACAAGCGGCGTTCGTTGGCTTGACACTCCCTCATCATCGCTTGGGTAACTGGCTACCTGATATGATAGAGTAGCATCATCCTGCAGTGAGAATTTTTTGTCAAAAACTTGCTCCCCCAATTTGCTCTTCAGCGGTGAAGCTCCGTCAAAAACCAATTTGCCATTGAAAGCAGATACTAAAGGGGCGAGTAGCGAGCTAGCCACACCATTTGGCGTGAAAATCACCGGCATTTGCTTGGTTGATATAATGGCATTTCTCTTAGCTAGCTCTAGCTGTTTGATTACCTCTTCAGCTAACGGCCTGAAATCAAGAACCGGGTGGCATGAACTATAGCTATCGCCCACGAATAGCATGTCCTCGCCTTTAATAAGAACACCTTCGAGGCTAAGGTTGAAAAAGCTTTTGCTGTAGCTGACTTCGCCACCTTGGGAGTTGATAATATTGACTGAGATGATTCCTTTGGTTGCAGATACTTCACATAGAATTTCTGGTGTGTGCTGCTTTATTGAACTTATAAGTTGGTCCCCCAAATTGACCATCTCCTCTACAGTTACGTTGTCAATTTGGTGATCGAAGGTCTCTATTTTTGGATAGACCTTCGGGTTGGGAAAGTCGAATTTTGCTGGCATGCCAAATGGACATGTCTCTACTGCCATTTCGACCAGCGTTTCCGGCTCGATGTAACCGTCAGACTGAGCGAAGCCTATTTTCCCGCCTTTGATGAGCCTTAAGGCTGTGCTGACATTTTCTTTGCTCTGTATTTGTTTCAGCAGGTTGGCTTCGAAATGAACAGGAGTCACTTTAGAAGAGACTTGGAATACCTCGGCCTGCTCGGCTAATTTCTTGGCTTTTGATAGAATCTCCTCCATTTAACTGCCTCCGATTAGACAGCGGCGTATTCTTATGTGTGGGCTGCCATTGGAAACGGGTAAGGGTGACTGTCCGCGTTTGCCACAGCCACCGCCCTGATTCATCTGTAAATCATTGCCGATGGCGTCTATATTGTCCAGAGTGACGAAGACATTACCGCTGAGAACTACCGGACGGAGTAACTCTGCTATTTTGCCATTTCGAATCATGTAGGCTTCAGAGGCGGAGAATGTAAACATCTCCAGACTGGTTGTACCGCCGTACCAGTCCTTGGCATAGATGCCTTCTTTGATGTCGCTGATAATATCTTCAAAAGATAGCGTTCCGGGTTCGATATATGTGTTGGTCATTCTGACTATTGGTGGATAAAGGTAGCTAATTGCCCGAGCATTGCCTGTGGGCTTTTCATTCATTTTGGCAGATGTTTCTCGGGAGTGCAGTCTACTTTCGAGTATACCTTCTCTGATGAGATATGTCTTTGTTGCTGGAACTCCCTCGTCATCGTATTTGTAACTGCCTCGCAGTCCGGGGACGGCAGCGCCATCAACAATATTTAGGTACTTGTCGCCGAATCTCCGACCCAGGACCATGATTTCTTGCAGTCGCTTGTTTTCGTAAACATGGTCCGCCTCGGACAAATGCCCGAAGGCTTCATGGACAAATACGCCAGCAAGGACAGGGTCGAGGACAATGGTATATTCGCCTGCTTTGGCTTGAGGTGCTGAAAGGAGATCTACTGCTCGCTGTGCCATTTGTTTTACCTGCTCTTGCAGACCACCTATAGCTGCAAAATCGCCTTGGCTACCTAAGCTCAGCCCAACCTGCTGAACTTGTCCGTCTTCTGAGGCTATAGCTGTTAGACGCAGATTTGCATCTGCTTTGTTTTGCTCTATGTAAGTGCCTTCAGAACTGGCAAAAGTTACTTTCCTCTGGCTGTCATAATAGCCTATGTTGCATGTTCGTATCTTAGGTGTGCTCAGTATAATGTCGTTGTACTCGTCAAGTAGTCGTTTTTTCGATGATAATGGAATAGTCGTTGGCCCACTTTTTTTAGTGACTACTACGTCGATTATCGGTTCTGTTTGACTTAGCTTGAAGTCTTCCTTGCCTATAAATCTTGCCTGTTTTACGGCTAACTCCACCTTGTCTCGAAGATTTTGGATATTATTGAAGCTGACGAAGCCCCAACCGCCTTTGGCCAGAGCCCGAACATTGCCACCCAGACTTGATGTTCTGCCTACCTCCTCCAGCCTTTCGCCGCGGTAAATAATCCGGGTTATCTGGGTTTCCTCAAGCCGAATCTCGACATAGTCGGCTTTATGACCCTGCAAAGAATTGACAATCCTGTCTCGCATCTTATTGCTTTCTAAAGTCCATGTATTGTAGCCTGTCATCGCATCTAGAGGCAAGCCGAAATAGTTCAACCCGGAAGAATGAGTGGTTCCGCGTCATGGACTTTTTTAAAACCTAGTTATATACTTATTTAGGAGGTATTTAAATGCATTCCAGTCTCATTGGAAAAATTGAAAAAGCCAAAAGATATGCCCAGGAACCAGACCGTGTTACCCTTTCAGAATTCTCCGCTGATTTTCGCGGTGAGCATGACAATTATACGGTGACTTATAAAAGTAATAAATGGAATTGCACCTGCCAATTTTTTTCGCAGTGGGAGACATGTAGCCATACCATGGCATTACAGCGGCTTTTTTCTGGGGTATTGCCCGTAGAGGCAGGTACCTCTCTTGATACCGAAATTACTGGCTGACATCTACCACCCTTGCCCTGACGAAAAAGTCTATCGCTTCAGCTACTACGAAGAGAGAACCTGTAACCAGGATAAGTCCTGTCTTCTGAGTTGCAGCCAGAGTCTTGGATAGGGCCGTAGAAATGTTTTCAGTTACATCCACTTTAATTCCCTGCTTGGCGAAATCCTCTACCAATATCGAGATAGATGCTGCCCTAGGATGAGAAGAACTGGTAACGATAATGTTGTCAGTAAGAGGTCTAAGTTCTCGCGCCATCCCGGGAATATCTTTATCGCACGACGAGCCAAAGATAACGAAGCACCTGTTACAAGTGAAGTGGTTTTTTATAAATTCTACTAATTTACCCATTGAATAGGCGTTATGAGCTCCATCAACGATCACCATCGGCTCATGATTCAGAATCTGAAGCCTGCCTGGCCAGCTTACTTGGCTGAATCCCTGGGCAATGTTTCGGGCTGAAATCTTTGCGCCGAGGCAAATTAAGGCTTCTAAAGCGGCTAAGGCTGTAGCTGCATTCTCCAACTGATGGTCACCAAGCAGCGGTATAGTCAGGTCATAATCCCCGGTTCTGCCTTCAATTTTCAGGGTTTGCTGATGTAAGTCACCGTCTGTTTTTTGCCAGATTATGTCTTTGCCGACTTGAATCAATTTTGCCTGTTTCTGGCGGCAGGTTTGTTCGATTACTTTTTCAGCCTCCTTAATCTGTGGAGCACTGATAACCATACATCCGGGCTTGATTATGCCCGCTTTCTCTGTGGCTACCTTGGCGACTGTGTCACCAAGAATCTCGGTGTGGTCGAGGCTAAGTGAAGTGATGACGCAGACATCGGCCTTGGCGACGTTTGTGGCGTCAAGCCTGCCTCCTAATCCAACCTCAAGAACCTGGAAATCCACGCCGTTTTTCTTAAAATAAGCGAAAATAACGGCAGTTAATATCTCGAAGGTGGTCAATTCACCATAAACGGCTTCTTTGTTTACCTTTTCAGTAATTGGTTTGAGTCTTGTTACCAGAGCAGCAAAATCAGCTTCGGAGATCATAGTTCCGTTAATCCTGACGCGCTCCCTTAAGGTATTTAGATGTGGCGAGGTGAATAACCCGGTTTTGTAGCCGGCGGCGATAAGCACCTGGGAAATCATGGCTGCGGTACTTCCCTTACCCTTTGTGCCAGCTATGTGCACTGTTCTCGTTCCGAGGTGTGGATTTCCCAACGGCTGCAGCAGCTTTTCCATCCGCCTCAGGTCATAATTAGCCGATGTGTAGGCGATGCCCGGTATTTTCTCGTAGTCGGTGAAGCTTAAGATGTATTTCTCAGCCTGTCGATAGTTCATTTCAGATTCATTTTAAGGCGGTAAGCAATAATAGAGATTTGCGTGACTATATAAAACGTTCGAACCGGTCTTTTTTGGCTTTGCATATGGGGCATATACTCAAAGCATAAAGCACTAGGTGTCCTAAGGGGCTCCCGTTTCCATGGGGTAGCCTGCTGCCTTCCAGGCATTATACCCACCCTTTAAGACTTTTATTTCCGAGAAGCCTTTGTTAATCAACTCAAGCGCCGCACGGGCACTTGTGTTCTCATTTGGTCAGCTACAGTAGAGTATAATCTCTTTATCGGACGGTGGTATCCATTCTCCCTCAACTATGGTAGAAAGGGGAGCAGATAAAGCCCCCTTGATATGGTCCACGTCGTATTCCTCTTTGTGTCTGTTATCGACAATCAGGATGTCGGACTTGCTCTCCATTTTCTGCAATAACTCCTCTATAGTTATGCGCGGTACTAGTTCTGAAGGTGCCGGCCTGGCCGATGGTTCGGGCACGGGTTCGGGTGTTGGGGCTGGCGTGGGCGATGATGTACATGCGATTAAAGCAAGCAACATCAACATAGCAACTGGAGGTACTAGTTTCTTGAGATAGTATATTGCCTTTTGCCCCATTATGACGTATTGGAATCATACTTGACTTGTGTCAACCTGTCAAAAAGCAAGCCTCTTTGGTTGATGATGAGAAATGACTTCTGTAACCCGTGTTGTGTTAATAGGAAGCAAAGCCCATAAATATCTTGCCTTATAAAACGTGAGCAAGTCTGTGGCTTGGATAACTCTGGTTCTTAAGCTATAATTTCTTTTGAAGGAATATGAAATTTGTCGATAAACTTCTGGCGGCTAGCAGTCAGAATAAGAGTTTGCTGTGTGTTGGCCTCGACCCTGACGCGGTATTGATGCCGAAAGTAGGTCTTCTAGCCTTCAATAAGGCTATCATTGATGCCACTGCAGACCTGGTATGTGCTTATAAGCCCAATCTGGCTTTCTATGAAGCTATGGGCGTCGACGGGCTTAAAGCTTTACAGAAGACAATCGAACACATACCCGGCCATATCCCGATAATCGGTGACGGTAAAAGAGGTGATATCGGCAACACAGCTAGAGCCTATGCTAAAGCCCTTTTTGCTACCTTTGGCTTTGATGCTGCTACGGTAAGCCCCTACCTCGGCTTTGACTCAGTTGAACCGTTCATCGAGTATAAAGATAAAGGGGTTTTTATCCTTTGCCGAACGTCTAACCTCGGGTCAGTGGATTTTCAGAGCCTAGTTAATAGTGAAGGCATGCCGTTGTACGAGGCGGTAGCTCGCAAAGCCAGGGAATGGAATGTTGGTGGCAATATTGGCTTGGTTGTTGGGGCTACATATGCTGAAGAACTTAAGTCGGTTCGGCAGTTATGCCCTGAAATGCCGCTACTTATCCCGGGCATCGGGGTGCAGGGTGGTGATTTAGCCGCTACGGTTAAATACGGAGTTGATGCTCGGGGGGAGAATGCCATTATCGCTGTCTCGCGGCAAATTATTTATGCTTCTCAAGGAAAAGACTTTGCTCAGGCTGCCCGTAATAATGCGATAGAGCTACGAGACAATATCAATAATTTAGTTAGACAAATTGTCCACTAAGACGCATGGATATAGAACTAGGTGATGTAGTTCGCTTACGAAAGAAGCATCCTTGTGGGGGCGATGAATGGCAGGTGGTAAAGTTGGGAGTTGATATTCGGGTAAAGTGCCTTAAGTGCCAGAGGCAGGTTCTTCTGGAAAGGGGGACCTTTGAGCGCCGAGTTAAAGCCTTGATCTCAAGAGACCACTCGGCAAATAAAACTGACAATGGGTAGTGTGTCAGTTTTGGCTAGAAAATATCTTATCATCAACAGTGCTCTGATGTTAGGGTAAAACCTCGTACTACGATGGTACTTTAGTACTAGAGCGTTTATACTTTAGTCGTTTGACCTATTACGGACGATGAGAATGCTATCTAGAAGCCTTTGTTTTTTCATAGATTATTGTGATAGAATCAGTCTATAAGTTAGTTCTCTCACGGGAGAATTGATTTATCGATTAGGGATTTTAAATTTCAAGAAGGAGATTATCATGCCAGAAGGTTCAGGTGTGGATCGCGACTATAACTTGTGGGTGCTGTTGCATCAGGTGAGCGACATAATATTTAATGCCAGGGAAGCAGAGCTGCAGGAACATGGCCTTCCAGCCACACAGGCTGAGGTTCTATTTGTTATTAAAGCTATTGGCGATAAGGTGACACCGGCCCAGATATCACGGATGATATTCCGACGGCCCCACTCGGTTTCGGGAATTATAGAAAGAATGAAAAAGGCCGGACTCGTTAAGAAAACCAAGGACTTGCACAGAAAAAATTTGGTGAGAGTCACCATAACTGAGAAGGGGCAACAGGCATATAAGCAAGCACTGAAGAGGAAATCTGTCCAGAAGATAATGTCTGCCCTTTCTGAATCTGAGCGCCAAAAACTGAGGTCGCTCTTGGAAACTTTGCGCAATAAAGGGCTTAAGGAGCTTGGGATTGATCCCAAGAAAGCACCACCGCCGAAGTTTATGTGAGACCAAAAACTCAGTCAATCTAGCGTTGTAATGCGAGGCTTAAGCCCCGCATTATTTTTTATGCCGAGTTCTCCTTGTTAGCTGCCCTTATCTAGTCTATAATCGTTGCTGAGCGTGAATCGTTATATTTTACATATTGACCTGGACGCATTCTTTGTTTCTGTGGAGCAGGCACTGGCACCGGGCTTGCGTGGAAAGCCGGTAGTAGTTGGTGGGCGTCCTGACCGTCGTGGTGTGGTAGCCTCAGCTTCCTATGATGCTCGTGTTTTCGGCATTCGGGCTGGCATGCCTCTGTCTCAGGCTTATCGCCTCTGCCCCCAGGCTATTTTCCTTCAGGGTAGCTTTCCTGCCTATAGAGACGCATCAGAAAAGTTTATGGCGATTCTGGCTGATTTTTCGCCTTGTTTGGAACCGGCAGGGCTGGATGAGGCTTATCTTGATGTTACTGGCTGTGAAGCTTATGACACTCCTTATGAGCTGGCATTGCACATAAAGGGGCGTGTCAAGAAGGAGCTTAAGCTGATTGCTTCAGTAGGTGTGGCTGGTTGTAAAGTGGTGGCTAAGATTGCTTCTGACTTAGGTAAGCCGGATGGCCTGGTTGAGGTGGCTGTGGGGCAAGAAAAGGAATTCTTAGCGCCATTGCCCGTAGCCAGCTTGCCTGGCGTTGGCAAAAAAACAGAGCAGGCATTGAAGTCGCTGGGAATAAAGACTATTGTCCAGTTGGCAGCTTTGCCACCCGAAACAATCAAGAATCGTTTGGGCGTTGCTGGGATGATGCTTCATCATTATGCCAACGGAATAGATAACCGGGAGGTGGAACCGCCGGGTGAGGCTAAATCTATCAGCAGAGAGACCACCTTTGCTGAAGATACCTTGGACCGAACCTTTCTTCAAGCCATCCTCCGTTATCTCTGTGAGCGGGTCGGCGCTGAGCTGCGCCAGGATGGCAAGCACGCCAGAACTATAACCCTAAAGTTGAGGTATGCCGATTTTGAGACCGTTACCCGCCGCATTAGTTCCAAAGAGGCTACGGATGCTGATGAAGTCATTTTTGCAGGGGCATTTAAGTTGCTTGACCAGGCTCTGGCTAGAAATCGGAAACTGGTGAGGCTTATTGGAGTCGGAGTATCGAACCTGGTCGGTTATGGGAGGCAGCTTCATTTACTTGATTCCAGACCGCAAAGGATGGCTCATCTGGATAAGGCTATTGACCGTATCCGCAATAAATATGGCTTTACCTCCATACAGACTGGGCGCACCTTGCTGCTTAAAGATATATTCGCTAGTCGTGATGATGACTACATACTTGAAACGCCATCGCTTTCCCGCTAACCTTGTTTTTGTTATGGGGCGGGGCTATAATTAAATCCAGCTTCTCATTATTGAAATTTAGAAAAAAAGGAGAGAGGGATGCCTCCATACGCTTTTTTTAGAAAACAATTCGTGCCGCTTGCCGAAGCCAAAATTGGTATTCTAACCCATGCTCTGCATTATGGTACTGCTTGTTTCGAGGGCATTCGCGGTAACTGGAATGAGGAGCAGGAGCAATTGTTTCTATTCCGTGTTAAAGAACACTATAAGCGCATGCTCAAAAACTGTCGCATTTTGAAGATAAACCTCCCTTATTCGGCTGATGAGATGTGCCAGTTAACCGTAAAAGTGGTGGAAAAGAGCGGCTATCGTGAAGACGTCTATATTCGTCCTCTGGCTTACAAGAGCTCAGAGGCTATAGGGGTACGGTTACACGATTTGGAGGACGATTTTTTTATCATCGTTGCCACATTGCCCGCTTATCTCGATGTCGACGCGGGGGTCCGCTGCTGCACCTCTTCGTGGCGGCGTGTCGATGATACCATGATCCCAGCCAGGGGCAAGTTTACCGGCATATATGTGAATAGCGCTCTGGCTAAGACCGAAGCTAACGAGCACGGCTTCGATGAGGCAATTCTATTGAACCATGATGGTCACGTTTCCGAGGGCAGTGGTGAGAATATCTTCTTTGTACTGGATGGTAAGCTGGTGACACCGCCAAGCTCCGATAATATCTTATTGGGCGTTACTAGAGATACAGTAATTCAACTAGCCAGAGATGAGCTGGGGATAGAGACGATCGAGGAGTCAGTGGATCGCACCGAGCTGTATCTTGCGGATGAGGTGTTTTTTACCGGTACTGCTGCCCATGTCAGCCCGGTCCTTGAAATCGACCACCGTCTGGTGGGAGATGGGAAAATAGGAAAAGTGACCAGGGAGCTACAGCGCCTCTATTTCGACGTGGTAAAGGGCAATAATCCCAAATATATAGGTTGGTGCACTCCGGCATATTCTAAACTGGTAAAGACCAAGTAGGTAGTGACAGAAATCTAACTACGGCAACCGCTTACGTTCGGGCCACATCCCCGGATTCATTTCTTTGTACGGTTTGGCGTGCTATCGGTCTTTATTCGCAGGGTTTTGAGCAGATAGATAATACGGCAGCTTTCCTCTAAAGCTGAAGTGTATTGGTAGGCTTCTTCAAGCAACTGAGCAGCAGCAAAGCTGCCATGTCCATGCACCAGGACGATCTTGTGCTTTATTAGTGCCTTGGCTATTTCCTCGGCAAGCTCTCCGGGCCTTACAGCTGTTTCCCAGCCTAAAACCGGCACCTTTGGCAGTATCATCCTTCCGTCGACATCACGGGGTACGATTTCTTGTTCGGAAAAGGACAAGGCAACCGCATAAGCAGGGTGTGCATGTACTATAGCTGAAGCCGGCGTGCGCTTATATATGGCGCGATGGACTGCCAGCTCTGTTGAGGCTAAGGGGGTGAACCGGTCATTTTTATTGATGCCGGTTTCCACAAGGTCATGTTCCTCAAGGCAGTTCAACATACTGCCCCGGTGAGTGATGTACAGGCGTTCTCCCAGTTTAATACTGAGATCACCACCGTGAGATGATACCAGCCCTCGGGCGCAGAGCTCGCGTCCAACAGTCTGAAACTGAGAAATTAGCATCTATCTTACTTTTACACCAGTTTTGTACTTAAAGTCAAACCGTAGATTCCAATCAGGCTAGCTGGCGAATCACGGTGATAACCTTGCCTTGAATCTCCACATTATCCGGAGCGGTATAAATAGGGTGCATCTGGGTATTTGCCGGCTCAAGGCGGATACGGTTGGTCTCTCTGAACAATCTTTTGAGGGTGACTTCCTTTTCTGCTTTTAGCCACACAGCTACCATATCGCCATTTTCAGCGTTGCTCACATACTCCATCAGAACAATGTCGCCATCCTTTATCAGGGCGTCAATCATGGAGTTTCCCTTTACCCTCAAGGCATAGACTCTCTGTTTAGCACGCGTCAAGTCCTCGGTAACCTCTAGTTCTTCCGTGGCAACTGTGTCCCAGGTTTCTGAGTTTGGGACAGGAATCGGCTCACCAGCGGCTATTTCTCCTATTACGGGCACGGAGACGATATGTTGAGGGTTGCGCCTGGTGGCTAGAAATTCGACGCCACGCGATATTTTAGCGTGTCGGCGTATATACCCTGCTGTTTCTAATCTGGCCAGGTTATAGGCGACTACCGAGGTGGAGCTTATCTCACAGCCGCTGACTATATCCCTGACTGTGGGGGGGTAGCCCCTGGCGTCAACGAACTTCCGGATAAACTGGAGGATACGTTTCTGTTTTGGTGATAGCGCTTTACGAGTCATGGCAAACGTTGGCGCAGTTAGACAACATTACTTTCTCAGGCTTTGTCAGCTCTGGTTGCTTTCTTGGGAGCAGTGCTGGGAAGCTTGGCTCGATTGAATTTTTTCATCAAGCGTGACTTGCGCCTTGCGGCTGTATTAGGATGGATGACACCCTTTTTGGCAGCCCTGTCTAAAGCACTTATGGCAGTTGCAACTGCATCTTTTGCTGGCTCGGGCTCGTTGCCTGAAATAAGCTTTTCTGCTCTGGTCACATGTGTCTTGGTAGCACTTCTAACCGACCTATTTCGTAGTCTTTTTTTCCCTGCTGCTCGTGCCGCTTTTTCTGCTGATTTACTTTTGGGCAATCCTGACTCCTTTCTCAAGAACTAAGACTGGCTTTAGCTTGACTGACTCTTGTGGCGCTCATAATACCACGTGCGCCCTGGATTCGTGACAATAGTTGAGTTAACTGAGCCATATTTACGATTTCAACGGTAGCAAATACGGAGGTGATTTCATTGTGATATGTAGTGCTCATATTGGATATATTTACTTTGTTCTCGGCGATAACGGTGGTGATATCCCGGAGCAAGCCTACTCTGTCCCAGGCATCTATCTGTATATCGACGGGGTAAACATCATGTATCTCTCCCCAGTTCACCTCGATTAGTCGCCTTTTATCTTCTACATTGATGACATTTATACAGTCTTTGCGGTGCACAGTAATCCCCTGACTCCGGGTAATATAACCGATAATAGGGTCGCCAGGCAAGGGATTGCAACAGCGGCCTAATTGAGTAAGCAAGTCACCAACGCCGAGAACCTGAATTCCTGCCGCAGTAGTCCTATCGCTGCGTACGGTTTTGGTTATAGAAGGGATTTCTTCCGGTTCGATGGCCAATTTGAGCGCCAACTGATGTGTGGTAATGCCGCCATAGCCAATAGCTGCCAGAAAATCATCAGAGCTTTCATAATTGAACAGGCGTGCCGTTTCCTCGATATTGGTTATGGCAATGTCAAGCCGCTTGAGTTCTCTGTCCAGAATCTGTTTACCGCGTTCTATGTTCTGTGTTCGTTCCTGTTTCTTAAACCACTGGCGAATTTTTTCTCGGGCGTGGGAAGTCTTGACAAATCCCAGGTCGGGGTTGAGCCAGTCAAGGCTGGGACCCTTGCCGACCTTAGCGGTCATAATATCTATGATTTCGCTATTCTTGAGTTCGTAGTTCAGGGGCACGAGCCTGCCGTTTACCTTGGTGCCTATGCAGCGATGTCCTAACTCGGTATGGATGCGATATGCGAAATCCAGTGGAGTGGCGCCTTTGGGCAGAGCTTTTATTTCACCTTTGGGGGTATAAACAAAGACCTGGTCAATGAAGACATCAGTTTTTAACGATTCGAGGAATTCCTCGCTGCCAAGCTCGCTTTGCCACTCAATTAGCTGACGTAGCCAGGCTATCTTGTTTTCGAAGTGTGTATCCTGTTTGGCACCCTCCTTATAACGCCAGTGGGCAGCCACACCGAAATCGGCAGTTCGGTGCATGCTATAGGTGCGGATTTGTATTTCCAGTGGAGTTGTTCCCTGGCATAGCACTGTGGTGTGCAGTGACTGGTATCCGTTGTCTTTAGGATTGGCGATGAAGTCGTTAAACTCCTCGGGAATAGGATGCCACAGGTTGTGGATAGTACCCAGCGCTTTATAGCAGTCCGGGATTGTGTCTACCAGTACCCGGAAAGCGAAAAGGTCATGAATGTCGTCGAAGTCTCTGCCTTGAGTCGCATATCGGTTCATTTTATTACAGATGCTGTAGATATGCTTTGGTCTGCCTATGATTTCTGCCTTTATATCGGCTTTGTCCAGTTCTTGTTTTAATATCTGTGTAATTTCATTAATAAAAGCCTCTCGTTGCGTTCTGCGGGTGGCCAGCAAGCGAGCCACTTTATGATATTGGCGTGGCTCAAGGTAGCGGAAAGATAAATCCTCCAGTTGCCACTTTATCTGCCAGATACCCAGGCGGTGGGCAAGAGGCGCATATATATCCAGTGTCTCTTGGGAAATGCTGCGCCGTTTCTCCGGTGACAGAGGTGCTAAAGTTTGCATGTTATGCAGCCTGTCGGCCAGTTTGATAAAAACTACCCTCAAGTCCTCTGCTGTAGCTATCAGCATCTTTCGCAGGTTCTGGGCTTGAGATTCTCGTTTCCTGGCTTCACCACGGCGCAAGGATAATTTGCCCAATTTGGTGGCGCCATCAACAAGCTTGCTTACCTCCGGACCGAATTTAGCCTCGATTTCGGACAGGGGCACGTGGCAGTCTTCGGGCACATCATGGAGCAAGGCTGCGGCTAAAGTGGCGGCATCAAGCTGAAGGTTGGCTAGAGTGGTAGCTGTCTGTAACGGATGGTCTAGATACGGGTCGCCGGACTTCCGCACCTGTCCTTCATGAGCTTTTAGGGCAAATTCATATGCTGCCTCAACCAAAGCCACTTTGGCAGGAGGCAGGTATTCGTTGGCTTTTTCCAGGAGGGCGACAGCATCCATCTCAATCCCACTCCGCCAGTATAATAATGCAAACGAAGCGGCATATGCAAATTCAGACTTACTCGAAAATTTTTGTCTTAATCTGAACAGCCAGAGTCTTACCCTGATTATAGTTACTCATAATCTGAAGCTGGCTAAAATAGCTCAAAGGTAATACAATTGAGAGATGGCGAAATGGCTCGCAAATATTCGAGCCATAATTCACCAGGAAAAGCAGGGAGTTAAGTTAATGGCTAAAATGGCTAAAGATATTACAGAGCTTATCGGAAATACTCCTCTGGTCAGGTTGAACAGGATAACAGCAGGCGCCAAAGCCGAAGTCGTAGCCAAGCTGGAGTTCTTCAACCCTTGCAGCAGCATTAAGGACCGCATTGCAGTGTCTATGATTAAAGCCGCTGAAGACCAGGGGTTAATAAACAAAGATACGGTGATTGTCGAGCCTACCAGCGGCAACACCGGTATCGCCCTGGCTTTTGTCTGTGCATCGCGCGGTTATCGCTTGATACTAACCATGCCGGAGACGATGTCAGTGGAGCGAAGGCATATTCTGTCTTTCCTGGGTGCCGAGCTGGTGCTAACGCCCGGTGGTGAGGGCATGTCCGGTGCAGTACGGAGGGCTGAACAACTGGTAGCCGGGAACAAGAATTACTTTATGCCACAGCAGTTCAAGAACCCGGCGAATCCTGAAATTCACCGCCAGACCACTGCTGAGGAAATCTGGAAGGACACAGATGGTAAGATAGACATTCTGGTAGCCGGTATTGGAACAGGCGGCACCATCACCGGTGTAGCTGAGGTGATTAAGAAGAGAAAACCTGGATTTAGGGCTGTTGCCGTCGAGCCGTCTGATTCGCCGGTTCTTTCCGGCGGCAAAGCTGGCCCGCATAAAATTCAGGGCATAGGCGCCGGTTTTATTCCCGATGTACTGAAGCTGGAGCTGGTCGACGAAATCATCAAGGTAACCAGCGATGATGCCGGTGCCACAGCCAGGAGGTTAGCCAAAGAGGAGGGGATACTGGCCGGCATATCTTCCGGTGCCGCAGCCTGGGCGGCTCTTGAGGTTGCCAAGAGAAACGAGAACAAGGGTAGGCTCATCGTGGTGATTTTACCCGATACCGCAGAGCGTTATATATCCACCTGGCTTTTTCAGGAGCTTTGATTTTCCTGTGCCAGGCATTCGACCAACTGAGCCAATAGGACTATAATATAGCGAATACCCGCATTGCGGACAGAGTTAGCTATAATTTCAAACGGAGGCAAGAGTAAAAATCGTCACATTTCTCTATTTGCTATACTCGCAGCTCACCGAATTCAACGGAGGATAAGGGTATGGGTAAAATTATTGCCGTCTGCAAAAGCGATGAAAGAGGAACCAAGAAGGAAGACGTAAAAGAAGGTATTCTGGAGGAAGACTTCGGCCTCGTCGGCGATGCCCATGCTGATTCCTGCACGCATCGGCAGGTGAGCCTGCTGGCCGTGGAGAGCATCGATAAGATGCGGGCGCTGGGACTGGAGTTAAAGCCGGGCGATTTCGCCGAGAATCTGACTACTGAGGGAATAGAGTTGATGTCTCTGCCTGTGGGCACGAGGATGTCAGTCGGCGAGCAGGTCGTACTGGAGGTCACTCAAATCGGCAAGGAGTGCCATGCCGGGTGCGCTATCTTCCAGCAGGTGGGCAAGTGCGTCATGCCTGAAGAGGGCGTGTTTACCAGGGTGATAAAAGGCGGCACTGTCAAATCTGGAGACCACATAAAGGTGGGGTGAGATGGCGGGCGAGGTAGAGAGGGTTCCCATATCGCGGCTTACCGAGGAGGGGAAGAGCCGCACCGATGATGTCGTTGTCAGGGAATTCCTCCTTACAATCGTATTTAATAACCAGGAGCTGGTAACTTTGCTGTGTTCTCCGGCAAATCTCGATTATCTGGCGGTCGGTTTCCTTTCCTCCGAGGGGCTACTGAAAAGCAAAGATGACATCAAAAAGATAACGGTTGACGAGCGGCGAGGCGTTGTCCGCGTAGAAACAGAAACGGAGAAAAAAGGGGCTGGCGAGCTGGTGTTTAAGCGGCTGATTACATCGGGCTGTGGCAGAGGCACTTCTCTTTACAGCGCCGCTGACGTCGGCGGAGGGATAAAAGTAGAATCTCAAACCAGAATATCGGCTATTGAGGTCTTCGAGCTGGTAGCCGAGTTTCAGCACCGGTCGCAGATTTTCAGGGCTACAGGCGGTGTCCACAGCGCGGCGTTATGCGATACCGGGGGCATACTGATTTTCAGAGAAGACATAGGCAGGCATAACGCCATCGACAAGATTTTTGGAGAATGTATCTTGAAAGATATATCTACTGCTGACCGCATACTGGTTACCAGCGGCAGAGTTTCATCGGAGATATTGTTTAAAGCGGCTAAAAAGAATATTCCCCTGCTTATCTCAAAATCAGCGCCCACCGACCTAGGTGTGAAGCTAGCCAGCGATTTGGGCGTCACACTTATCGGTTTTGTCAGGGGAAAGAGGATGAATGTTTACGCAAATGATTGGAGGTTAGCTGACCATGGATAGAGAGCCAGAGCTGGCTGAGAAAATCTTGAGGTTAAAGAAAAAGAGAAATGCCGTCATACTCGTCCACAATTATCAACTGGGCGAGGTGCAGGATATAGCCGACTTTGTTGGCGATTCGCTTGACCTCAGCCAGAGAGCCGCCAAGACCGGTGCCGACGTCATAGTTTTCTGCGGCGTCCATTTCATGGCGGAGACGGCGTCGATTCTGTGTCCAGATAAGACGGTCTTGCTGCCGGACCTGCACTCTGGCTGCCCCATGGCGGATATGATAACTGCCCCACAGCTTCGCGCCAAGAAGAAAGAGCATCCACAGGCTACGGTGGTCTGCTATATCAACTCCTCTGCGGCGGTTAAGGCTGAATCCGATGTTTGCTGCACCTCTGCCAACGCGGTTGGTGTTATTGAGAGCCTGGATGCGGATGAGATACTTTTCGTCCCTGACCAGTACCTGGGGCATTATGTTTCCACCAGGACGGACAAAAAGATGGTTCTCTGGCCCGGCTTTTGTCCCACCCACGCCCGGATACTGCCTGAGCATATCATCCAGCTAAGGCAGGAATATCCCGAGGCTAAGGTGGTAGTTCACCCGGAATGCAAGCCCGGGGTGATAGCCCTGGCTGACGAGGTATTGAGCACCAGCGGCATGATAAAGTTTGCCGGCAGGGAAGATGTTCAGCAGGTGATAGTGGGCACGGAGGTAGGCATAATCTACAGGCTCAGAAAAGAGAATCCGGACAAGAAGTTCATACCTGTATCAGAGCAGGCTATATGCCCCAACATGAAGCTAATCACACTGGAGAAAGTCCTGTGGTCTCTTGAGGAGATGGCGCCTGAGGTCAAGGTTCCGGAGAAAATACGCCTCAAGGCAAAAAAGGCTGTGGACAGGATGCTGGCAGTGGGCAGGAGCGCATGAAAGATACCGGCAAGGTCGTCATCTTCGTTACCGCCAACTCTGAGGAAGAAGCCCGCAAGATAGCCGACCAATTGCTCACCAGTAGAAAAGCCGCCTGCGTAAACATCGTGCCAAAGGTAAACTCCTCTTTCTGGTGGCAGGGCAAGCTGGACTCGGCACAGGAAAGCCTGCTCATCATCAAGACCAGAGCCTCGCTGCTTCAAGAGGTCATTGACCTGGTCAAAGCAGCTCACAGCTACTCAGCCCCCGAGATAATCGCCCTGCCCATCATCGGCGGCAATGAGGATTACCTCAAGTGGATTGATGACGAGGTTAGGGAAGGCTGAACAAAACGTCAAAAAGTGCATCTGGTGAGAATCTTGTAGAAGGGACTGGAGTTTAGTAAACTTACCCCAACTTTATAGTGATTCATGATTGGTTTCACGATTATCTAATGTTTGGAGGTGGGAGACAATGATAGACCAGAAAAAGCAAGTCGCAAAAGAGGCCAAGCGTGAAGAGAAGCGCATTGCGGAAAAAGCTGCGCGACTAGCCAGAGAGCAGGCAAGAAGAAAAACTGATCTGGCCAGAGAGCAAGCGATTCAAAAAGAGCAAGCAGCAAGAGGGGCCAAGCGTGAAGAGAAGCGCATTGCGGAAGAACCTGCGCGACTAGCCAGAGAGCAGGCAAGAAGAAAAACTGATCTGGCCAGAGAGCAAGCGATTCAAAAAGAGCAAGCAGCAAGAGGGGCCAAGCGTGAAGAGAAGCGCATTGCGGAAGAACCTGCGCGACTAGCCAGAGAGCAGGCAAGAAGAAAAACTGGTCTGGCTAGAGAACAGGCAATAGCCGAAGATCAGGAGGCGAGAAGGCGAGAAATCGAAAAAGCGAAAATCAACCACCAGAATAAGCTAAAGAGGTATGGGTAGTAGGCAAGCCTGTGCATCGTTTGCAATTGCGCCTCATTTAGTATACACTAGAAGAGGTGGTTTTTAGTTTACGTTACTTCTTACTTGCCTAGATCCTCTTAGATTTTTCCAAGTTTCGGGTGACCATAACTCTAACCAACTATTTTAAAAGAGGAGGTCATCCATGAGTTTCGAAGATAAATCGATTCAGTGTTCCGATTGTGGTACTACCTTTAGCTTCACTTCCGGGGAACAGGAATTCTTTGCATCTAAAGGTTTTACCAACGAACCTAAGCGTTGTGTTCAGTGCCGAAGAGCTAAGAAACAACAGAATAGTGGTTCAACCAACTATGCGTTCAGCGACAGTAGAAGATAAGTCAAATAATAGTTGACTTGACCTTGAGGACATACATAGGCCCGAAATTGTGTGGCTTATGTGTGTCCTCATACAAGCTGTTAACGAGGAGCTTTGATAAAATGATAGATACTCTTAACAGCGACCATGGTAATTTGGGAAACAGTGTACCTCTGGTAGAACTGCGTACATGTCATTCCGTACTTAGTTGATTACATATACTTTTTCATCTCGTTACACAAAAAGGAGCGGGAAAATGAAGTTTGATAAAAGTAAGGGTTTTTGCAATGGGCTTTATGTTCACAATGGAGGATGTGAGGTTACCTTTCATTCATTGAAGCATACAAATAGTGAGGTTACTATAAGAAACTGTAAAAAGTGTACTTGTCCTTTAGCTAGAAGCCATAGGCAACAATATTCTGATGAAAAAAGAGGGATTATTAAATAAGGATAAAATGACATTTGGATGATTTAATGATGCGAAACAATTCAGTAAGACCTGATATTGACAAAAAGTATCGTGTACATATCATCGTGGAGGTCACTAGTTCTAGATCCATCCTTAACAACCAGCCAATTTGTGTATAAGAATGGAAGAGCTTAAATATACATTTTTTACCATACTAAATATTTCTATTACGAGAGGCCATTTGATCTTAAGAATTCAATGAGCTCCGAAGATGATATGGCCTCTCCAAGCATAACTTGAGTTAACTCACGAAAATAAAGGAGTATCTCTGCAACAACTTGTGCTTCAACCATAGACCCTGTTTTCCCGTTTTGATCTGTGTAATTAAAGGCCACCCCAGACTTAGTATCAGAAAGCACTTTAATCGCTGCGGCAATGAGGATTACCTCAGGTGGATTGATGACGAGGTTAGGGAAGGCTGAACAAAACGTCAAAAAGTTACTACTTAGGCAACAAAAAGACCCACCGTGCAGGAGTAAGCAATAATTCATGTCATTAGTGTTAAGCAAGCGAAGGCTCCTTGGATTTGACCATGGCAATCTTTCTTATTGGGAAGCTTGTCCAGGCTTTTGCAAAGCGGGGCGTTTTAGTGTATAGTAGAAGTGGTGGTTCCAGTTTAGGTTATCACGTACTTAGTTAAATTACTTTAGATTTACCCAACTTACCCAAGCTCCGGATGACCCCAACTCCAACCAACTACTCGTAAGAGAGGAGGTCATCCAATGAGTTTCACAGATAAATCGATTCTCTGTCCCGATTGCGGGACCACCTTCACCTTCACTGCTGGGGAACAAGAATTCTTCGCGTCTAAAGGCTTTACCAACGACCCTAAGCGTTGCCCTCAGTGCCGACAGGCTAAGAAACAACAGCGCGGCGATTCACAAGGTGGCTACAGCCACAGCAGCACCAGACTTAGTAGGGAATACTAGTTTGGCTTTAAGCACATACATAGGCCGGGGGTACGTGGCCTATGTATGTTACACAGCGTGCTAATAGAAGGAGGAGCAAAACATGAATATCCACGTGGGCAACTTATCGGCTGATGTAACTGAAGAGGAACTGCGGGAGGAGTTCAAGGCTTTTGGAGGAGTCACTTCCGTAAACATCATAAAAGACAAGTACAGCGGGCAATCCAGGGGATTTGGCTTTGTTGAAATGCCATCTAAGCCTGAAGCCGAAGCTGCAATTGCCGGCCTCAAAGGAAAAACGCTGAAGGATAGGACGCTCGATGTTAATGAGGCTCGCCCTCGCTCCGACAGCAGAGGCGGAGGGTTTAGCGGAGGAGGCAGACAGAGAAGATACTAAATCGCGTCCTCATCTACAGGCTTAAGACATATAGTATTGATACTTAGCATACAACTGACCGAACAAGCGGGGGTTAGTACATTGTCGATGGTAATAGAATGATAATCGCGCCAGGATAGAGCGCTTTTATTCTCTTTTAATTATGAAAGACAACGGTGGTCTAAACTCTGAAGACATCCTAAGCATGAGGTCTGAGGTTGAGTCACTTACACTTCCCAAGACAGCTTGAGACACTTTTCACGACGAGGAGACAGAAGAAGATATTACCGAATCTGACTCTTCTTGGGAAGCTGAAGAATCTGCTGACCTTGAAGATGAGTGGAGAGATAAGGATGAGTGGAGAGATAAGACAGAAAGAGGAGCTAAGTCTGTGCCTGGGCCTAAAGTAGAGCCTTGGGAACAGCCGGTTGATGACCCGATTGTCATGTATCTCCACGAGATCGGCAAAGTCTCGCTTCTCACCGTAAACGATGAGAAGGTATTAGCCGGCAAATTAGAAGAAGCCAAGTATCTGGCAAAGATTGAAGGTCTTAGTCCTGAGCAACATGGCAGATATTCCCAAGCGGTTAGCACGACAATCTATCTGCTTCGTCACTTACTTGCAGCCCGGCCCATGGTTGATATTCTTGTCAAGCGCTTTGAAATTGCCACGACAGATAGCCTCATCCAGACAATTCGCAATCCCAAACTGCGGGCGGCTATCAACGGTGTAATCGACCCGGAACTGGTGAAAGCTATTACCGAAGCCAATGGCAAAAGTATCTCAGAGGTTGGGCTAAGCTTGATATACCTTTCGATAGATAACCGGCTTTTGCCTTCGGAACTACTGGAGAGCATGGTAGACGGAACCTCCTGGAGCCAGATGGAGTCTTGGGTGGCCGAGCCCGTTAATCTTGAATTCCTTTCCCAGCTTCGTGCTAAGAGCCAGCAGCTTAAAGCCCACTTCAGTGAGGTTAAAAGAACGGCAAGTGAGGCAAAGAAACAGCTTATTGAAGCAAATTTGCGCCTGGTTGTGAGTGTCGCCAAGAAATATACCAGACACGGAATACCATTTCTGGACCTTATTCAGGAAGGAAACATTGGCTTATTCCGGGCTGTGGACAAATTCCAATACAGGAAAGGTTATAAATTCAGCACTTACGCTCATTGGTGGATTAGACAAAGTATTACCCGCTCTATAGCTGATCAATCCCGTACTATTCGTATCCCAGTGCACATGGTAGAAATTATCAATAAGTTATATAAGACCATTCGTAGCCTGGTTCAAGAGTATGGGCGTGAACCAAGCTGCGAGGAAATTGGCAGAGCCATGGACATCCCTTCAGAAAAAGTAAGGGAGGTCTTGAAATTATCTAGAATGCCGTTGTCTTTAGAGGCTCCTGTTGGCGAAGAGGGAGACAGCGAGCTCGGTGATTTTGTTGAAGATCGAACTACCCTGCCGCCAGCCGAGGCTGCCTCACGAGAATTACTTAAGGCGCAACTAATCAAGGTACTTTCTGAACTCAGTGACCGGGAGAGAAGGGTTTTATTGCTCAGGTTTGGTTTAGAGGATGATAGACCCCGAACTTTAGAGGAGGTGGGGAAGGAGTTCAATCTGACCCGGGAGCGAATCCGCCAGATCGAGGCCAAGGCATTGCGCAAGTTGCGCCATCCCAGCCGCAGCCGGAAACTCAAAGACTACCTGGAGTAAGCTCACAGGGCACTGCGGGCACAAGGAAAAATCAGAAGAAGTCACTAGGGCTATTCTGGATCTGTTGAGCATCTAAAAGCGCCATGTGAGAGTAAACATTTAGCCAGAGTGTTTAAAGCAGCGTCCGCATACACTCTAATCTAAGAGAGGACTTGACAAGCCGCATTGCAGCGAAATAAAACTGCCTCCACGAAAATCTCTTTATAACGATGATCTTCTTAGCCCCCCATTTCAGGCACACAGTTGTTCTTAAGCTCCTCTTCTAAATAGTTTGCCTCTTTGTAAACTCGTTCTACATCGTCTAACCTGAATCGTTCTTGGGGTATCTGTTCATAAATACTTTTCACACTGTCAGCCAGTTCCTTCGCTTCACCAATTAGCCCCTTTGTCATCTTTCTGTTGCATCCTCTGCGGGCAAGTATAGCCAATCCCAAATTACATTGAGCAATGCGAACTTTGCTTTGGGCAATCATCCTCGGATCGCGCAAGCGCTCTCTAATTCCCATCGCCTCGTGGTAGGTCTTAAGGGCGCTGCTAAATTCCTCTTCCGCTTTAACAAAGTTCTCTAAGCTCATGAGTTCCTCGGCTAGGAATTGGTGCACAAACGCCATGTTGTGCAAAGTCTGACCATAATGAGCCGGTTCACTAGTTTGTCTGAATTGCTCAGCATATTTCCCCAGTTCCTTGATCAACCAGCTTCTCCAGCCTGGAGGAGCGAAATCATCTACGTGGCTGCCCATAATATTTTTTGTAGCTCTTGTTGCGTTCATGAATTCCTGAAAAAGAGTGTAAGCCAGCTCTGGATCGTCGATCAAGGTTCGGAGTCTTGCTGATTCACCAAGAACTACTTTAGCCTTTACATGGTCACCAGCATTTTGCAATATAATACCGTATTCATGGAGTGCCCAACCAAGAAGCTTTTGCAACCTCTTTCGAAGGTCCCTGTCTCTTGTCTGTGCTAATGTAGTTTCAATATCGTCTACTACTTTATAGGACTCTTGCGGTGAGCCCGTTGCAATTGTGCGCCTTATATAGGCCAAGCGTGCCTGGACCTCTAAGTTCATAATTACGTCAGAAGACTCACTCAAAAAACGTTCGTAAGCATCCTTGGCTGGCTCGTGCCTGATGTCGCCCTCATAAACTTGGTAGATACGCAGATAGTCAAGAATACGAGCCCAGAGTAGCCTCACCTCCTTCTTGGATTGGTGCCATAAATCAATCCCCCAGCTTTTCAATTTCGCCTCCCACCAGTCTTTTGGATTACTTGGGCATTGTGTTTGCCAAATATCAAGTTCTGGATCTGATTCACCTTTGTTAACCTTCTGGTAAACTTTCTGGAAAAACTCATCAACGTCAACTTTGATGGACATATAATGTTTGTCATCTAGTCGTTTTTTGACATCCCGATCAATGTCACTTCGTACAAGCCATATAACGTTTCGAGGATTTGCTTCCTCGAATAGGACTGGGATAATATCAAACTCATCTGCACCACGGTATCCTGCAACTACCACGATTCGGTTTTTCAACATGTCCACGGCTTTCTGCCTCAAATTAGCTTCCAGCGGGGCAAAGATTTGATTAATGGTAAAACGTGCGTGTGTGATGTCAATTAAGGTTCCATGCAGCTTTAAGAGCAAGTCTCTATATGGCTCTTTTGAAGATATTCCAAGATTACTACGGTACTTCCAGCCAGCTGCTTCCTCGATGAGTTCATCATAATTCGTCGTTAGAACAACGTTCCTAAACTCCTTCATCACCCATGCGAGGAATTTATGGGTGGTGCTATAGGAATTAGTAGCCATACAAATTTTGATTGCCTTCGTCGCGTTATCGAGCCCTATAACCTGCACCATCTGATAAAGAATAACCTCATTAAAGAGTAAACCCATATGAGGCTTTACGTATTGCACCTCATCTTCGCCTTCTTCTCCGGCTATCGCCTCGAGAAGCGACAAAACGAGGTCTGACCATAATGGAACCCAAGATTGCCGTTCGGCACTAATTCCCGCTCCCACTAGAAACGCTACTTGGCCATCTTGCACTGCCTTGGTCACTTCTGAGACAATTGACTGTTCGTTTTTCACAGACACAATTCTACTGCTGAGACTAGGCTGAACACAACATCGGAAAGTGTACCCGACACCTGATCAAGTTCTGACTCAGGCTTCTTTGGGCGGTATTAGCGGTGGAGAGGGTAAAAAAGAAGGTTCGCTAAGCTAACTCTTGCCGATGCGGAACATCTTGGTGCCGCAGACCGGGCAGACACCCTGGGTTGCGGGTTTACCACTCTTCATCTTTACGCTTTTGGCGTCCTTCATTTCTCTCTTGGTGCGGCACTTCATACAGTAGGCTTGCATTTCGTTCCTCCCCTTCTGTCGATTTAGCGGGCAGAATACCAGAGAATGGCTGAAACGTCAACGACCACTTTATGCTCTCGGTTGTGGAGATTAAGTTTCTTCGATGTACCACACTGGGGTCACCCCGGGGAGTTTTTTATGTTTATTAGCGCCAGGATGCTTGTACAATGCCTGCAGAGGTACGTTCATAGATAGAATTTATAGTTTTTATAGTATAGATAGATTGTATTTATCTTGGAGACCAGCAAGCGTTTCAGATCTCCAGTATCATAGGATAAAGCCCGCTCGATGACTTCGGTGGACAAAAGACACCGCTCTGGTTTTTATGGCGGCAGGTAGTGCAGAAAGATTAGGCAGTCCACAGGCAAAGCACGGGCAGTTAATTCGCCCTGAGAGGGGTGACCCCCTTCGGGAGAGCTATATAGGACATCTCTAAAAAGCTGCCTGCCAAGCTAGAGATGGCAGGAAACCGCCTAGCTAACTGACTAGTATCTGGCAGATCCACGCCATAAACTGCCTAGCTAAAAGGCAGCTAGTTGGCAGCTAACTGCCAAAAATTGCCTAAATCTGGCAGCTGACCTGCCACCAACAGGCAGGAATGACCCCTTGCAATTTTCCCTTACTATACAGAGGGAAGTTCGGAGTTCGTAGCTGGAGGTTCGTAGCTGGCCACCGAACTCACAACTCGCCAGCTACGAACTAGCTACGAACTTTAAGGAAATTAGTAACTTTTTGTATTTGGGTTTCTTACGCTGGCCACCGAACTTCCGGCTCATCAGCTACGAACTAGCTACGAACTTTAGGTGAAATTAAACACTTTTTGTATTTGGGTTTCTTAGTGGGACACCGAACTCCTGGACCACCAGCTACGAACTAGCTACGAACTATGAAAGCAACAAGGCAGTGGAGAGGAAAGGGTAACTCATTGCTGCGCTCCTTGCACTAGCGGTGCTTTGTTGCTAAAATCCAAGACTGGAGGGCTAAGTGGCAAGGCGGAAAGCCAGGGCAAAAGTTCTTCTTTCCGTCCAGTAAGCCCCACCGTGCTAGATTCGAACCATAGCGGTGACCAGCTTAACCACGACGCGGATTGCACAAGCCATCGTTTTGTGCAGGAGATAGAAGCTACTGAGCTGATAGCGTGCCTGAGGCTTCACGCCACTCATCCTCTAATATTCTTTTGTTGCTCTTGCCCTAGATAGTCAATTACACTATATTAGCTATTTCATAAAGGGATTTTTGCCGGGAAGGAGTTATTGATATGGATGTAATCGAAGCCATAAGCAAGCGTAAGAGCATAAGGGGATATAAGCCTGAGCCAGTTCCGATGGAAATACTGAAAAAAGTCCTGGAGACTGCTGCGCATTCGCCGTCGGCGATGAACACACAGCCGTGGGAGGTCACTGTCGTCAGCGGCGAAACGCTTGATAAGGTGAGAAGCGCCAATATCGAGATGCTGAAGTCTGGAGCGGAAATCTGGCGCAGTTTTTCTTTTCAGGGCGCTTACAGGCAACGCCAGGTGGACCTGGCGGTTCAAATCTTTAAGCTCATGGGGATAGCCAGAGAGGACAGGGAGAAAAGAACACAATGGCTGGAAAGAGGCTTCCGCTTTTTCGATGCCCCGGCAGCTATAATTTTGTCGGTAGATAGCTCGGCACCGGAATCGCTGGCGTTGCTTGATATAGGGGCATTTTGCCAGAGCATCTGCCTGGCTGCACCGGAGTATGGCCTCGGCACCTGCATTGAAGACCAGGGGACGGCGTTCCCGGAGGTGCTTAGAAGGTTCATGGGTATACCTGAGTCAAAGCAGATAGTGATAAGCATCGCCATCGGCTATCCGGACTGGGATTTCCCGGCGAACAAGCTGGAGACCGACCGTGAGCATATCGATAGTTTCACAACCTGGTGCGGCTTCGATTGATAGGTGAAAATGTCGAGGTCTCAACATAACATCTTAGGGCGATGCCTCTTCGGCATAGACTATCTGGTTCTTATTAACAGCTACGAAGACAGCCGATTGTCGAATACCCGATTCTAGGACGATATCCACGTTTGTCATGGGTAGGAACGTGTCCTTTGTGTTTAGCAGGTCTGACAATCGCTGCCCTTTAGCACGGTGCATCTGTCCACTTAGCGTATAAGGTGGTATGTAGAACCTGGCGATGAGAAGGAATTTCTCTCTCGTTAGAGGTAGCTCATAACCTGTCTCTGCATCGGGCTCTTCCTGTGGCTCACTCTCACTTACGAAGAGGATGTTCGACTTGTTAATTAAGGTAAACTGAGTTGTCGTTTCCGTGCCATCCAGGGCGTGTCTGGTAGCTTCGGTGACAGGCAAAAAGTCGGCACCAAGGCGAAATGACCTCATCACTATGCTGTTGAGCAGGTCCAAAAGGCGTTGCCCCTGCAAGCAATGAGTATATCCGCTGAGCATGCAAGTGGGAGTGTACACACATACCTGCAATTGTTCCTTGGAAATGTGTCTCTCCGGACTACCGAATAGTAGCCCTGAATCCGATTCAGGTGATGTTGCCATTTCCCACCTCTCTCACTATGGGCTTCCCGCTATCTAAATGGCCATTTACAGACCGGTAGCTTAACGGCTCCCATCTACATTGATACTTAAGTCTTTATTAGTGTATTTTTACCTGATAATACCGAAACTGTCAAGTGCCCGGATGGCGACGGGTTAAAGCCTTGCGGCTAATGCGTTCAGGGCACCCCTTTTGTGCTACAATTGTGCGGCGGCATGATAATTTGTGACATCTATTTCTAAGGAGGTAAATATGTCCCGGGATAATGTAATGTATGAGAAAAAAGACGGTGTCGGTATTATTACCCTGAACCGACCGGAAAAGCTGAATGCCATAACGCACGCTATGCTGAGAAAATTAGTAGAGCTTATAGAAGAGATTAAGAAAGATGATGAAGTAAGGGTTATGATTTTAACAGGAACGGGCAGGACTTTTTCGGCTGGCACGGATATATCAGGCGATGTGCCCGTAATGTCACAGCTAGAAATTGAGGTTATGAAGCAAAAGAATTCCACTGAATACCGACAGTCGATGTGGTATTTTAACAGCATACCGAAACCGACTATATGCGCTATCAATGGCGCCGCAGTAGGCATCGCCTCCGAGTTTGCCCTTCATTGCGATATCAGAATCGCTGCCGAGAGCGCCAGGTTCGGGCAGGTGTTTGTGTTAAGAGGCATGACTCCGGATACCGGCGCCGGGACCTATCTGCTGCCGAGAATAGTGGGACTTTCCAAGGCTTGCGAGCTGGTATTTTCCGGGGAGATTATAGATGCGCAGGAGATGCTGAGAATAGGGCTGGTAAGCCAGGTTGTTCCCGATGACCAGCTAATGCCGGCAGCCATGGCAATGGCAAAGAAGATGCAGCGAGGCGCGCCTCTGGCGGTGCAGATGACGAAGCAGCTCATGTACATGGGGCTGGAGCGTAGCATGGAAGCGCATTGGGAGGCGACACGCTATGCCTTCCAGCTTAGCTGCAAGACCGAGGATTTCACTGAAGGCATCAAGTCGTTCTTTGAGAAAAGAGAACCCCGCTGGAAAGGCAAGTAAAAGGGGTCAAACTCCCAATACCAGTCGGCTTGCCTCGCATGTGAGTTGCTATTCTTAATCGGCATGCCTTTGCCGAATCTATCTGCTATAATGTAGCTTCTAAAGGGGAGACCTTTATTGTATAAAGCGCCTCGAGGTACTGCGGATATTTTACCTGAAGAGCAGGGCTACTGGAGATTTGTTGAGAACAGTGCCCTTGCTCTTTGTCGGCTTTATGGATACCAGCGCCTCGATACCCCGGCTTTTGAGGACTGGCAGCTTTTTACCAGGAGCATAGGCGAAGGCACCGATATCGTTACCAAGGAGATGTATACCTTCGAGGACAGGAGCGGCAATATACTGGCACTCAGACCTGAAGGCACGGCACCGGTGTGCCGGGCTTATCTTGAGCATGGCATGGACAATTTGTCTCAGCCGGTGAAGCTGTATTACCTGTCTGCCATTTTCAGATATGAGCGGCCGCAGGCGGGGCGGTACCGGCAGCACTACCAGTTCGGCTTTGAGGCTATAGGTGATGCCGAACCGGCTCTGGATGCTGAGGTTATCGAGATGGCATGGCGGTTTTTTGAGTCGCTGGGGCTGGGCGGTCTTTACCTGTATCTCAATAGCATCGGGTGCAAGCTATGCCGGCCTGCGTACCTGGAGAGCCTGAAGAGTTATTATTCCGCTCATCTGGGAGGCTTGTGTTCTGATTGTAAAGCCAGATTTGACAAGAACCCGTTGCGCCTGCTCGATTGTAAGAAACCTGCCTGCTATGATGTGGCAGAGGCGGCGCCGAAAAGCACCGAATACCTGTGCCCTGAGTGTAAGGCGCATTTTGAAGCCGTTGTTGAATACCTGAGGGCAGTGAAACTTCCCTTCGACGTAAATCACAGGCTGGTGCGCGGTCTGGACTACTACACAAAGACTGTTTTTGAAATTCAGCCGCCCGGGGAGGGAGCTCAGATTGCACTTGGCGGTGGCGGGCGCTATGACGACCTTATCGAAGAGCTAGGCGGTAAGCCTACGCCGGCTATCGGCTTTGCTGCCGGCATGGAGCGCGTTGTGCTTAACCTCAAGGGTCAGAAAATCGCTGTGCCGGATTTGCCGGCGCCGCCGGTTTTTGTTGCCCATCTCGGCGATGAAGCCAAGCTTGAGGCGGTAAAACTTACCTCCACGCTGCGTAAAGACGGCGTTGTTGCCATAATGGCTTCTGGCGACAGAAGTTTAAAAGGTCAATTGAGGCAGGCTAACAGCCTTGGCAGCAAATATGTGGTGATTATGGGCGAGGATGAGGTCAAAAGCGGCACGGTGACTTTGCGGGATATGATGAGTGGGGAGCAAAAGACCGTATCACCGGTGGAGCTCGGGGAGTTGCTCGCAAGAGTTACAAAGGAGTGATTTTCCCTCCATTGTCATTCTGAGGGAGCGAAACGACCGAAGAATCTCAGGTGTGGGACACCGTGAGATTGCAATGTGGAGTTTACAATGAGTGGAGATTCTTCGCTGCGCTCAGAATGACACGAGATGAAGAGCTCGCAATGACTTAAGAATGAATGGATAGCCAGGAGGCAAGCAATGGATGAAGTAATTATATCTAAGGCGATAGTGGAAAGCTATTTGAAAGACCTGCTCGGGTTTCTGGAGATGGATGTGGCGGTGGTAGGGGCTGGGCCGTCAGGCATGGTTGCCGGCTACTATCTGGCGAAGAGTGGTGTTAAGGTGGCTATATTTGAAAAGAAACTGAGCGTTGGCGGCGGCATGTGGGGTGGCGGCATGATGTTTAACCGCATCGTGGTTCAGAGCGAGGGGAAGGAGATTCTGGATGAGCTGGGTATCTCCGCTGAGGAGTATCAAGATGGATATTACATAGCTGATGCTGTAGAAGCAGTGTCAACCCTTTGTTCCCGGGCGATAAAGGCCGGGTCTAAGATATTCAATTTGCTCGGCGTTGAGGATGTTATGATTCGTGAGGGTGACAGAGTAACTGGCCTGGTATTAAACTGGAGCGCTGTGTCTCTGGCGAACCTGCATGTTGACCCGCTGGCTATAAGAGCTAAGCTGGTAATAGATGCCACAGGTCATGATGCCGAGGTTTGCCGCATAGTGGCTAGAAAAACTGGAGCCGGGGTAGAAGTTATCGGTGAGAAGTCGATGTGGGCTGAAGTTGGCGAAAAGGAAATCGTGGCAAACACCAAACAGGTTTGCCCCGGTCTACTGGTTACCGGCATGGCAGCCAACGCTGTCTTCGGTGCGCCTCGTATGGGACCTATATTTGGCGGCATGATTCTTTCAGGCAGGAAGGTTGCTGAACTGGCTATAAATTTGCTGAAGCGAAATAAATAGCGGGTCGAATTTTTATGTCATTGCAGGGGCGAGATTGACACTTGGAGTTTATCCTGAGCCAGATCCTTCGGTCGTCCTTCCCATTTGGGAAGGACTCTCTCAGGATGACAGAGGCGAAGGACTCGCAATGACAGATTGGATTTCAAGTTTTGAAGAGGTGAGGTGATATGGCAAAGACAATTGCTGAGATTAACGGAAAAATCAAAAAAGGTCAGGCGGTGGTAGTTACTGCCGAGGAAATAATTGATATCGCCAGGAAAAAGGGTGTCAGCCAGGCGGCTAAAGAAGTTGACGTGGTGACCACCGGAACATTCGGGCCGATGTGCGGCTCAGGCGCTTACTTTAACGTCGGGCATACCAAGCCGAGAATTAAGCTTGGTGGAGGCAAGGTCTATCTGAATGATGTTCCCGCCTATACAGGGATAGCCGCTGTGGATTTCTTTCTGGGGGCAACGGCTTTACCTGATGATGACCCCAAGAACAGAATCTATCCCGGCGAGTTCAGATACGGCGGCGGGCATGTAATAGAAGAGCTTGTAGCCGGCAAGGATGTCAGACTGGAGGCTGTTGCTTATGGCACCGATTGCTATCCCAGGAAAAAGCTGGAAACCTTGATTAATATCAAGGATATAAACGAGGCGGTTTTATTCAATATGAGGAACGCCTATCAAAATTACAATGTGGCGGTGAACCTGTCCGACCGGATTATATATACCTACATGGGGGTGCTAAAACCGAAGTTGGGAAATGCCAATTACTCGACTTCCGGTCAGCTTTCCCCGTTGTTCAATGACCCGCATTATAAGACCGTAGGCATCGGTACCAAGATATTTCTCGGCGGCGGCATCGGCTATGTTGCCTGGCAGGGAACACAGCATAACCCGAATGTTTTGCGGGGCGACAATGGAGTGCCAAAGAGAGGTGCCGGCACGCTTGCCGTTATCGGCGACCTGAAGCAAATGAAACCCAAATGGCTGGTGGGCACGAGTTTTCTCGGCTATGGCTGCACGATGACTGTAGGTATTGGAGTTCCTATACCTGTTCTATCTGAAGAGATGCTCCGCTATACACTGGTGACAGATGCTGAGATTTTTGCCCCCGTGGTCGATTATGCCGAAGCTTACCCCCAGAGAAAGCCGGACATTCTGACCGAGGTTAGCTATGCCGAGCTAAAGAGCGGTGAGATTAAAGTTAAGGGTCAGGAAGTCCCCACTGCTTCTCTGTCCAGCTATTCGAGAGCGGTGGAGATTGCCGGTATCTTGAAGGAGTGGATAAAGAAGGGCGAGTTCTTGTTGACTGAGCCGGTGACGCCATTGCCCGGTGTGGAATCGGGAATAGTCTTCAAGCCGCTTGAGGAACGTCCGCTTCCGTAAAAAAGGAGGGAGAAGATGGCTACTGTTTCGAAAAGATTGGTTTTGCACTTTCCTAAGCGTTTAACAAACGAGCCTATAGTTTACAAACTGGTGAAAGATTTTGACCTTGAGTTTAATATCCTAAAGGCTTCAGTTACCCCCGGGGAGGAGGGGCTTCTGGTCATGGAATTAACCGGAGAGCAGAGGGGCTATGATAAGGGGGTGAAATACCTTACTGAGACCGGGGTGAAGATTCAATCCCTGAGCCAGGATGTGGTCTGGAATGAATCGAGATGTACTCATTGTGGTGCCTGCATTACTCTGTGTCCTACCGGGGCATTTTCTGTCGACCCGAAGACTCGAAAGGTAATTTTCGACAATAGCAAATGCGTTGTCTGCGAGATGTGCATCAAAGCCTGTCCGCCTCGAGCCATGGAGCTGTATTTTTAGGGATTTACATCTATTAGGCTGGCCACATGGCAAATTAGGCTGCCATTCTGAGCGTAGCGAAGAATCTATAGCATTGTTCAAAGCAGACCTGGAGAGGAGTTTAAGTCCCACTACCTTTAGCGGGTTATACAGTGTGAGATTCTTCGGTCGCTCCGCTCCCTCAGAATGGCAAAGGGGTGATTGGCTCCCTCAGAATGACAAAGGGCGAGAATGGTGTTCTAACATGTACCAGCCGAGGACTTATCGTTGCTGGATTAAAGACGACGATTTAGTTTCCTTCGATGTTGCCGTTAAGGAGACCGACCTCTATATTCGAGCGGCAGGCAAGCTCGAAGCCGAAGCCATAGAAGCGGTCATAAGACACCGCACGCCGCTTGAAGAGTATATCAAAAATCACCCGCTTTTCCTCCATAGTTTGGAGCCTTGTTCTGTTGAGGAGGATGCTCCGGCTATTGTCAGAGATATGGCACAGGCTGCCCGGATAGCCGGCGTTGGTCCGATGGCAGCCGTGGCTGGAGCTATTGCTGAGGCTGTGGGCAAAGACCTGCTTGCCCATACGCCGGAGGTAATCGTCGAAAATGGCGGTGATATTTTTATCAGGGTTTTGCGACCCAGGCTGATTGGTGTTTATGCCGGTGAATCGCTCTTTACGGGCAAAATTGCCCTGGAGATAAATCCCGAGGAAACACCTCTGGGTGTCTGCACTTCTTCGGGAACTGTGGGACATTCGCTCAGCCTTGGCGCTGCTGATGCTGTGATTGCATTTTCACGTTCTACGGCGCTGGCTGATGCTGCGGCTACGGCAATCGGTAATAGAGTGGGTGATGCCGAGGATATCGATGTGGCCGTTGAGCAGGCTCAGGATATCAATGGACTGGCTGGCATACTCGTAATAAAAGGCGATAGGATGGGCATGTGGGGCAGCGTGAAGCTGGTGTCTCTATGAGTGGGTACAACAGCATGTGAAGCTGTTTAGAATCCACCGCCGCAGCAAGCCACTGTAAACACAACGGATGCCTCAGCCTTATCACCTCTACCATCAGTTACCAAGACAGTGACCGTGCAGTCGCCGGGAACACCGGGTGAAGTCCATCCAACCGTGCTTCCCTCTCCGTTAATTTTGCCACACGTGGCTCTCCACAGATAATTTAGCTGGTCGCCATCCGGGTCCTCGGCTCTGCAATGAACGGTTATTGTTCTCCATTCCCTGACTCGATTCTGTTCGGTCACCGGGGTTCCGTCTCTTGTTAGACCGATAATGACCGGAGGCTGGTTGGGCTTGTCTATAACAGTTATGGTCGTATACTTGCTGGTAGTACCACCCTTGTCATCTGTTACCGTGACCTCAACGTTGTAGTTGCCGGCAGTATCAGGCGTGACCCAGGTGATACTGCTGCCCTCTCCTTTGATAGTTCCGCTATCAGCCGACCACTGATATGCCAGGCCGTCGCCATCGGCGTCGCTGGCTTCACAGGTTATCTGGGTTTCCGATAGAGTGGGAACCTCCTGTTCCGCTGTCAGGGAACTAATGATGGGTGGTTCGTTTGGTGGTGGAGCTGGCGGAATCGGTGGAGCTGGTGGTAGAGTTGGTAAACAGGCGCTGTTTAATAGCAGCGCAGGGGTAAGCAACAAAATGATTAACCCGGACATATATTTTGCTGGCGATGTGTTCCATCTAATGTATATCATATTTATTCCTTTTTGTCTTTATCCCCGGCTCCTTGTCCCAGTTTATTCAACCATGGCGGCGAAGACAGAAAGCCGCCGGGGTGCACAAATATTATAGTCATTGCCAGGGCAAAAAGCACAATATCGATAGCGAGAGATTGTACATGTGTGAGCGTGCCGAACATCTCTTCCCATATACCGAAGCATGCGCAGGAAGCGAATTTCATCCAACCATGGCTAATATACCATGAGTTATTGGCTATAAAGGCTATAATAAGCGGAAGTGATATAGCTGCCATGAGGCGAGGCCAGATGCTCAAAAGGAGAAGCATGCCCAGTGATAGTTCTACATAGGGGATAATATAGGGGAACAAGATATCACCAAAAAAGAGTGCCACTTTAGGTGTTAGCCAGGCATTCGGCAGAATGGCACCGATGAACTGCATGGTCTGGCCGGGCATCTCACCGAAACCGAACACCTTACCGCTACCTGCTATGAGCAGAGTAAGCCCCAGCAGTACGCCGGCTACCAGGCTTACCATTGACCTCACCCTATGGTGGCTTGCTTCAGTAGTATTTGACATAACATCGGTCCCCAGCTAGTTGTGCTGGACTTGACTAGTTCACTATTATAAATTACACTAGCTATTGTATGCAAAAACCTGGCTGGTGCCGTTTCCTAGCTCGGCTTCCTCTTATAGTGGGGAGACCAGCTTGCCGGGGTATTCTTTGCGGCAACTTATATAGAGGTCTTGAGCCGTTAGAGACAGCAACAGAGACAGGGCATAACTTTCATAAGGAGGCATAGATGGCTCTAGCGGACAAGACTTTGACTTGTAAAGACTGCGGTAGTAGCTTTACTTTTACCGTAGGCGAGCAAGAGTTTTACAAGTCACGAGGGCTACAGAATGAGCCTGGTCGGTGCCCAGAGTGCCGAGCAGCTAAAAGACAGAGTCGCTACCGGGGCTATGGTCAGCCCAGGGTTATGCATCAAGCAACATGTGCCAAATGTGGCGCTGATTGCGAGGTGCCTTTTGAGCCCAAAGATGACCGTCCCATTTATTGTAGCGCTTGCTACGCGGAAATGAAACAAAGTAGCTAAAATAGCCCGATACCCCTCTCAACAGTCTCCCCGCTGAGAGGGGTGTTTTTTTAATAGGCTGGTTTACCCGTAAGCTGTTCTGAAAAAATGAATGCTGGTATTTGCAGGATAAAACTTCACCTTTCGGATAGTCAATCGCTCAAGGATAAAAGACGAGTAGTGAAATCTATTACCTCTAGGCTTCGGAGTCAGTATAATATCTCTGTAGCAGAGGTAGATGACCAGGATTTGTGGCAGCTGGTGACCCTGGGAATAGCTTGTGTTAGCAACCATAACCAGCATGTTGAGGAGATTTTATCCAAGGTGATGAATTTCATAGTCAATAATTACCCCGAGCTGGAAATTATAGACCACCAGAAAGAGATTTTTTCCGGTCCATAGCCTGTAGCCGTTTAAACGATTTCAATGTATGTTGAAGCTTTCCTGCACCACCTCTTGACTTCACCTGATTATAAGCAGCAGATTGCTCACACCCAGTTTATTCCGTCGCATAATGCCACTTTTGGAGAAATAGATAAGCCTCTCCATTCTGCTCTGCAAGCATGTCTAGAGTCTTCAGGTATATCGTCTTTGTATACTCATCAAGCCGGGGCTATTAACGCAGCTCGTCTTGGCAAGAATGTAATGGTGGCTACAGCCAGCGCCAGCGGCAAGACACTGTGCTATAACCTGGCGGTCATGGAGGCTATACTAAAAGACTCAAGCAGTCGGGCTTTGTATCTTTTCCCGACCAAGGCTCTGGCACAAGACCAGCTGCGAAGCTTGAACGAGCTAGCTTGCCCTGAGCTTATTTCTTCCGGGAGCTGCGCTACGTTTGATGGTGATACGCCGCAATCTGAGCGGGCTGAGATAAAAAAGAAAGCCCGGGTCGTGCTCACCAATCCCGACATGCTTCATTTGGGCATTTTGCCTAATCATAAATCATGGTCGAGGTTATTTCGTAACTTGAAATATGTTGTAGTGGATGAAGCTCATGTCTATCGTGGAATTTTCGGTTCTCATGTAGCCAATGTTTTGCGTCGTCTGCGTCGCCTTTGCGCCTATTATGGCTCCAGGCCACAGTTTATTTGTTGTTCGGCGACTATCGCCAACCCTGAAGAGCATGCTGAAAAGCTCGTTGGGCTACCTTTCGAGGTAATCACTGATGATGGTTCGCCTCACGGTGGCAAGTCCTTTGTCTTCTGGAATCCGCCGTTTATTAATGAGAAGGGGACGGGCAGGCGCAGCTCCAATAGCGAAGCTACCTTTCTTTTCACTGAACTAGTTCGAAATGGCATTCGTAGCCTGGTTTTTACCCGAACCCGAAAGCTGACCGAACTCATTTACATTTATACTCGGGAGCAACTGGGTTCTTCTCTTGGTCAGCTAATCAAGCCTTATCGGGCGGGTTATCTTCCCGAAGACAGGAGACAGATTGAGCGGGAGTTGTTCGATGGTCATCTACTGGGTGTTGTGGCTACCACTGCCTTGGAACTGGGGGTTGATATCGGTGACCTGGAAGCTACCGTGCTTGTCGGTTACCCGGGAAGTATTGCCAGCACCTGGCAGCAGGCAGGTCGTAGCGGCAGAGGTGCTGGACAATCTTTGAGCTTTCTTATTGCTCAGGACAATCCGCTCGACCAGTATTTTATGCACCACCCGGATTACTTCTTCGGCAAAAACTTTGAGAATGCATTGATAAACCCGGAAAACCTTAATATTCTCAAGCCCCATCTTCTTTGCGGCGCCTGGGAGCAGCCCCTTACCGATGTTGATGGCGCGCTATTTGGTGCTGCCTTCGATTTAGCGCTCTCTGAACTGGAAGCGGAGGGCAAGGTTAGAAGAAGCGGTGGGCGGCGGTATCTTTCTCCCAGAATATCGCATCCAGCCCAGGAGATTAATATCAGGTCTGCCTCCGGTAAGAATTACGCTGTTATCGATGCCTCTCGAGGCTACGAGTTAATAGAGACAGTAGAAGCCAGCGTTGCCTTTTTCCAGATACATCCCGGAGCTATTTATCTTCATCAAGGAGATTCTTATTTGGTGAAGGAGATGGACCGTGAGAATCACGTGGCTATAGTGGTACCGACCGATGTCACTTATTACACGCAGACCAAGGAAATAACTGACATCAAGATTTTAAGAACTGAGCAGGAGAGACAATGCTCGGGCGTAAAAGTCTGCTTTGGTGAAGTTGATGTAACCAATACAGTGGTCGGTTTCAAGAAGAAAATGCAGTTCACGGAAGAGGTCATTGGTGAGGAGTCTCTTGACCTGCCGCCACTGCGTTTTGTCACACAGGCTTTGTGGTTTGAATTGCCCGAGGCAGCCATTGAGCGAGTAGCTGGAGCCGGGTTTGATTTTGCTGGCGGCTTGCATGCTGTTGAGCATGCGGCTATTGCCATGTTGCCTCTGTTTGCCCTGTGTGACCGCAATGATATCGGTGGTGTCTCTACTCCCTTCCATCCTGATACGGGGAAGGCACAAATCTTTATCTATGATGCTTATCCCGGAGGCATTGGTATTACGGCAAAGGGCTTTGAGATGATAAATGAACTATGGTCAGCTACGTTGCAGGCGATTGAGGAATGTCCCTGCCAGGATGGCTGTCCTAGCTGTATCCAATCGCCCAAGTGCGGCAACAACAACGAGCCACTGGATAAGCAAGCAGCTCTGGCGTTGCTGCAGGGACTGCTGGGCATCAAGTGACCTATTGATATTCTGCTGTCATTCTGAGCGAAGCGAAGAATCCCTACATTTGAAATTCTTCGGTCACTTCGCTCGCTCAGAATGACAAGAGAAGCTACTGAGATTGCCACGTCGCTGGCGCTCCTCGCAATGACAGGGAAAGAAGGCGAAGATTGTTTTGTTGGGGTGCTCCTCGAAACGACAGATATATTGCTAATGCAACAATGTTGCATTAGCAATAGTGATATTATAAAATTGAGCCTATGCTTCAGATTTATGATGAACTCAAGGTCTTACGCAGCAGGGGCTACAAGGTCACTGAGCCTCGAAAGCGTGTGCTCAGGGTTTTAGCAGAGGCACAGAGGCCTGTATCGCCTTATGACATACAAGAGATTCTAGAGGGAAATGGTAAGCACATACACCATGTCACCATTTACCGCATTCTCGATTTGTTTTGTTCGCTTAATCTGGCTCACAGGGTGTCGTCGCTAGGTGGCTTTGTGCGGTGTACGCTAGGTGCAAAAGCAGGCTGCCATCGCTTTTTGATGTGCCGGGAGTGCGGTGCTTTCCAGGAGTTTGCCGACGAGGCACTGTGTGATGAGGAAAAAGAAATTGCCCGGGACCTAGGTTTCTATACTGAACAGCATTTAGCTGAATCGGTTGGTCTATGTTACGACTGCAAGAAGGACAAACAATGAGAAAGTATTATGCAGTGTCGCTCTCACTTATTTCGTTGATATTGCTCGTGCTGGCATTTTTAGTTATCTCTTGCCATGAGACAAATCAACCAGATGGCAAAATAGGGGTGGTTGTTAGCATAGCACCGCAGGCTGATTTTGTGGAGGCTGTTGGCGGAGAAAAAGTAATTGTTACTGTCATGGTGCCACCAGGGGCCGACCCTCATACCTACGAGCCGACTCCCAGTCAGATGGTAGGGGTCAGCAAGGCGAATATGTATGCTAAAGTGGGCTCTGGCATAGAATTCGAATTAGCCTGGATGGACAAGATTAGCCAGCAGAATAAGAAAATGCTGGTTGTTGACTGCTCGAAGAGCATACAGATGATGGAGATGGAGGAACATCACGCTGATGAACATGATGATAAGCAACATCAAGGCGAGGACCCTCATATCTGGCTTTCCCCCCAGAATGCCAAATTAATGGTGGGGGACATTTGTAGCGGCTTAATTAAAGTCGACCATCAAAATGAGTCATATTACACTCGAAATAGAGACGAGTATCTGGCGAAGCTAGATGCGCTGGATAAGGATATTAGGGAGGGGCTCTCTGGGGTTATAAATAGACGTTTTATTGTCTTTCATCCGGCTTGGGGGTATTTCGCCAGGGGCTATGGCTTGGAGCAGATATCGATAGAAATTGGTGGCAAGGAGCCGAGTGCGAAGGATATTGCCGATTTGATACAAAAAGCCAAGGAACTAGGTATCAAGATTATTTTTGCTGAGCCTCAATTTAATCCAAGAAGTGCCGAAATCATTGCCAAGGAAATTGGTGGCAGAGTTGTATTTATAGATCCGTTGGCTGAAGATTATATCGGCAATATGCGTTTGGTTCTAGATGAGCTAGTTAAAGCAATGGAGTAAAAATGACTAGCAAAGAGTTGGTCAAGTTGGAAAACATCTGGGTGCATTATGATAATGTAGCCATATTAGAGGATGTAAACTTATCTATAGACCAGGATGACTTTCTGGGCATAATAGGACCTAACGGAGGAGGCAAAACAACCTTGCTTAAAGTCATTCTTGGGCTGGTGAAGCCAAGCCGAGGCGAAGTCACCGTTCTCGGCAGCACTCCAGAGCGGAACAGGAAATTCATCGGCTATATTGCTCAGAGTAGTTTGTTTGACCATGACTTTCCCATAAGCGTCTTGGAGGTGGTGCTCATGGGGCGTTATGGGAAGGTGGGGTTAATAAAGCGGTTCAGCAACGAGGATAAAAATTTGGCTCTTAAAGCGCTGGAAACTGTCGAGATGCTTGATTACAAGGACAGGCAGATAGGTAGGCTCTCTGGAGGTGAGCAGCAGAGGGTTTTTATCGCCAGGGCTTTAGTAGCCGAGCCGAAGATGTTGCTTCTTGATGAGCCAACGACAGGCATTGATACGCCTATGCAGACTGAATTTTATGAATTATTAGCCGAGCTGAAGCACGCGATGGCAATAGTCTTGGTATCACATGACATAAGTGCTGTTTCCATCTATGTTGACAAGATTGCTTGTCTAAATCACCAATTGTATTATCATGGGTCGAAAGAAGTTGGACCTGAGATACTGGAGGCTACCTATAAGTGTCCGGTGCAAATGATAGCCCACGGTGTGCCTCACCGGGTATTAAAGGAACATTGAGGGGTAAATGCTAGAGGTATTACAGTATGATTTTATGAGAAATGCCTTGGCGGCTGGAGTGCTAGCGGCTGTTGCCTGCGGGATTGTCGGTGTTTATGTAGTGGTAAAGAAAATTGTCTTCATCAGTGGCGGCATAGCCCATGCTTCGTTTGGTGGCGTAGGATTAGGTTTCTTGCTGGGCATAAACCCTGTCGTGGGGGCACTGTTCTTTACTCTTGCCTCTGCTTTAGGTATTGGTACACTGAGCCGAAGAACAAGTTTACCCGAAGATACAGTCATAGGAGTTTTTTGGGCAGTAGGTATGGCTTTGGGTGTAATCTTCATCGGCTTAAGCCCCGGCTATGCTGTCGATTTATTTAGTTATCTCTTCGGGAATATTCTATTTGTGCCTACTTCAGACCTAGTCTTGATGCTGATATTAGATGCTGTTATAGCTTTGGTAGTTTTTCTGCTCTATAAAGAGTTCATGGCTATCTCCTTTGATGAAGAGTTTGGTATTGTAGTCGGAGTTCCTGTCGAACGTTTATATTTGACTCTATTGTGCCTTATAGCACTAACGGTGGTGGTGTTAATAAGGGTGGTTGGCGTTATCCTAGTAATAGCTATGCTGACGATCCCGGCGGCAATGGCGAAACAGTTTACATATAACCTCAAGAAAATGATGTTTTTTTCAGCCCTGTTAGGTATTATTTTTGTTCTTTGCGGACTATGGCTTTCTTATGAGCTTGACCTGGCATCGGGAGCTACGATTGTAATTGTCAGCGGAGTCTTTTTCTTGGTTTCCTTTGGATTTCGGAGATTAGTCAGCCGGAAACATCCCATTGCTCAACCACCATAGAAACTTATTTGCTTTGTTTTACTACCGAGTGGTGTGCTAACATTCTGAAATTTGTGAAATTGTATTGATATGCGTGATTTGGCGAATAAAACTGAACAAGGCGTAAAGCGTAGCCGGGAGACTTGGTTTGGCAAAATGGCTCATCTTTTTGACCGAACCAGAGTCGGAGACGAGGTCTGGGATGAGTTAGAAGAGTTGCTCATTGCCGCGGATGTTGGGGTGGCTACCGTACAGAAGCTAATCGAAAAGGTGAAGCAACGAGTTAGAACAGAGAATCTGAGCGAAGGGATACAGGTGCGTGCAGCCTTAAAAGAGGAGATGGTGAACCTGCTGAAGGTTGCTGGTGGAGTGTCAAGTGTTTCCGGTCCGGCTGACATACAGGTCATTCTGGTAGTGGGGGTAAACGGTTCGGGCAAGACGACTAGCATTGCTAAGCTTGCCTATTGTTTCAAGAGTGAGGGTAAAAAGGTAATCCTGGCTGCTGCGGACACCTTCAGGGCTGCGGCTATCGACCAGCTTGAAAGCTGGGGTGAAAAGATTGGGGTGGAAGTTGTGGCTCATAAGCCTGGTGGCGACCCGGGTGCGGTGGTTTATGATGCTCTTCAGGCAGCTCAAAACAGGCAGGCTCAGGTGGTCGTAATTGACACTGCCGGACGTCTTCATACCAAATTCAACCTTATGGAGGAGCTCAAGAAGATAAAGCGTGTGGCTGGTAAGTATGAGATGCCTCAGGAGGTGCTGCTGGTAATCGATGCCACTACCGGTCAGAATGGTCTGGCTCAAGCCAGGCATTTCACTGAAGCTGTAGGGGTGAATGGAATTTTTTTGGCTAAGCTCGATGGGACTGCCAAAGGTGGGATAGTTCTGGCAGTCTGTGATGAGCTGAGGATTCCCATCACATATATTGGGACCGGCGAGCAACTTGACGACATGGCCGCCTTCGATGCTAACATTTTTGTGGAGGCGATTTTTTCGTAAAGCGTCTAGAAGTCTTGCCTGTCATTCTGAGCGAAGCGAAGAATCTGGCTGAAGGCAAACTCTCTGAGAAATGCAGAGACCCTTCGCTGTCGCTCAGGGTGACAATGTAAGTAAGCTATTTTGGGACTTTAGGTAAAGGAGAAAGAATGATTAATATAGACATAGCCCCGGTTGCTTTCAGTATTGGAATTTTTGAGGTGAGATGGTATGGGATTATGGTTGTCCTGGCTATTGTGGCAGTCATTGCCATATCGTTGTTGGAAGCCAGACGCGTTGGTCTGGCTGAAGACCATATTTATAGTATGGGATTATGGGCTATCATCGGTGGTGTTTTAGTTTCGCGATTGTTTCATGTTATTGACAAGTGGGATTATTATATGGCTAATCCCAGACAGATTATTGGTTTTGAAGGTTTGACCGTTTACGGAGCGGTCTTGGGCGCCCTTTTGGCGGTTTTTATTTATTGCCGGGTTAAGAAGCTCTCCTTCTGGCAAGTAGGTGATGTCGTCGCTCCCGGGGCGATTCTGGGGCAGGCTATAGGCAGGATTGGCTGCACCATAAATGGTTGCTGCTATGGGTTACCTACGTCTTTGCCCTGGGGTGTGGTTTATACTAATCCGGGCAGTTATGGGCCTGCCGAAGCTGTACAGCCTACACAGATTTATCACTTGCTCTGGAATCTCATAGGATTTGGCATACTCTGGTCGCTGCGCCGCAGGCTTAAGCCTCAGGGTTCGCTCTTTCTACTGTATCTGGCCGTTTACGCTGCTGGCGATTTGGGCATAAGATTTGTGCGAGCCGGAGACCCCTTCCTTTTCGGTATGCAGCAAGCTCAATTAATAGGGATAATAATATTGGTGGTGACAGTGCCCTGGCTTGTTATCAGGATGTGGCGTTATCGAACTAATCGACCGGTCTCATCAAATGTTGGCGAGGTCAGTGGGCCGGGTCAAAATCAAGGAGCTTGAGTCGGAGTCTTTGCCCACCGTTCCAGCGGTCTATATCCAGATTATAGGCTATATCCAGATAAGTTGTTATTTCTTGAGCACGGTTGCCAAAGCGGAAGCCGATGGCGTCCCAGGCTAGTCCACCCTGCTTTAGCTTCAACCCCAGATGCTCGCCCTGGCTGCCAATCGGGCGCCGGTCGACGATTTCGACATGGCGGCTGACAAAGGTGGGCAGCGGGTTGCCGGAGCCGAAGGGAGCCAGCTTTTGTATCTCTTTGAAGGTCTCGCCGGCAAAGACCGATAAAGGCACTTCAGCATCGATGTCAATGTGAGGACGCAAATCCAGACCAGTCAGTTGAGCTTCAGCGAGGGCGAGTAAACGTTTTCGGAGCTCGGGGAGATTGTTGGTAGGCACGCTGAAGCCGGCCGCTTTGGTATGGCCACCGAAATTCGATAAAAGGTCGCGGCAGTCTTTGAAGGCAGCCATGAGGTCAAACTCGGGTATACTCCTTCCGCTGCCACGGCATAGCTCGGCACCGAATTTGAAAAGTATTACCGGGCGGTAGAACTCTTCTGAGAGCCGACCGGCAACGAGACCCATAACGCCAGCCGGGTAGTCTTCTTCGCCTGTCATCAGTAGTGGGAGGTCGGTTCCGGTGGCAATTATGCTTTTTCGGGCTCGTTCCATTAGTTCACTGGTTAGCCTTTGTCGTCTGGCGTTCTTTTCCTCAAGTTCTGAAGCCAGTGAGGCGGCCTCTTTTGGGTCTTGCGTGAGAAGCAACTGGTAACTTGTGGCAGCGTCATCAAGTCTACCGGCTGCATTGAGGCGAGGCCCCAGTATCCATGAAATACTTTCAGTATCGAGATTACCTGGTTTTAGATTGGCACCGCGCATCATCTCTTTAAGCCCGATGCGCTCGGTGTTGTTAAGGAGTTCAAGCCCACGCTTCACCCAGTAGCGATTGTCGCCAGTCAGCGGAACCATATCGGTTACGGTGCCTAAAGCTACCAGGTCTAGCAATCCGTTCAGTAATTCTTCCCGCCCGCTGCCTTTCAGGAGCGCCTGGAGAAATTTGAAAGCGACACCTACTCCGGCAAATTCGGTGGTTTGGCAGGCGGAATCACTTCTTTTGTGGTTAACCACTGCCAGAGCTGGCGGCAGGGAGGCCAGAGGCAGATGGTGGTCTGTGACAATTACGTCCATTCCCATCTTTTGGGCTTTTTGAATTTCGGCAATGGCAGTGATGCCGGTGTCGACAGTTATGATAAGGCTGATGCCCTTTTTGCGGAGCTTTTCTATGGCAGCTACCTGCAAGCCGTAACCTTCACGGTAACGGTGTGGTATATATGGAATTACTTTGCCGCCAAGTGCTGAAAGTCCTTGAACCAGTACTGCCGTGGCGGTGATACCATCGGCGTCAAAGTCGCCGTAGATGGCGATTTCCTCGCCGGTAAGCAGAGCCTGATAAGTCCTGCTTATTGCTTGATTTATGTCAGGTAAAAGAAAGGGGTCGGCTTCCAATCGACTGTCGGCATTGAGGAAAAGCTCGACCTGGGAAAGCTCGGATATTCCTCGATTGCAAAGCAGTTTAGCTAATAGCGGGTGAACCCCAGGTGTGTCAATTGGCGATGTGTCTGGGGTCAGTAATTTCCAGTGGGTGCGGCTCAAGCCTTTGCCTCGGACATCCGATTGGCTGATTTATATCATAAGTTGTCACCTTCTGCAAGGTAAGCAGGCTGGTTTGACCGGGCAAGTATGCGGCAAATATAATTGTCATTGAGCGTAGACATGGAAGTTAAGCTGAGAATTGCCTTTCATACCCTGGGCTGTAAGCTTAATCAAGCTGAGAGCGAATTGCTGGCTCGGCAATTTGCCGACGCGGGTTATCAAATTGTTAGCGGTGACGGGGCTGATATTTATGCCTTAAACACCTGCACAGTTACTCACATTGCAGACCGCAAGTCACGGCATTTGGTGAGGCTGTGGCGGAAAAGAAACCCACAAGCCTTAATTATCGCCACCGGCTGCTATGCGCAAAGAGCTCCTAAAGAGCTGGCTCAAGCCGGTGCTGGCCTTGTTGTGGGCAACGAGAGGAAGATGTGTCTTCTGGATGAGCTAAAAAATATGCTCGTCCCTGCGGCTCATTGCTTATCGGGACAGCTCGTGGCAGATGGTGTCACTCGGGTTCGCAGTTTTTTGAAGATTCAGGATGGCTGCAACGATTATTGTGCCTATTGCATTGTGCCTCATGTGCGCGGACGAGAGCATTCTTTGCCAATGGCGGAGGTGGTTAGCGAGGTGAAGACGAGAGTCGCTGCTGGTTATAAAGAGTTGGTGCTAACCGGGACTAAAATTGGCGACTATGAGCATAACGGGGCAAATCTCAAGCGGCTGGTTGAGCAAGCTCTGGAGGTTACTAGTGTGGAACGGTTGCATCTTTCTTCTTTGCAGCCCCAGGATGTTTCTGCAGAGCTGCTCAGCTTGTGGCAAGACGCTCGCTTATGTCGGCACTTTCATCTGGCTTTGCAAAGCGGTAGTGATGCTGTGCTTCGACGGATGAAGCGACATTATACCGTGGAGGATTATAAAAAGGCGGTGTCTTTGATTCGAAAGTCCGTGCCTGATGTAGCTATAACTACGGATATTATGGTAGGCTTTCCCGGTGAGAGCGCTGAAGAATTTGATGAGAGCTACCGCTTTTGCGAAGAAATCGATTTCGCCAATATTCATGTCTTCAGCTATTCCTCTAGACCGGGTACGCTGGCGGCGGGGATGTCAGGGCAGATTGATGATAGACTGAAGAAGGAGCGCAGTTTGCGAATGCTGGAGCTGGCTCAACTGAGTGTGCGCAAATTCTGTCAGAGGTTCCTAGGGCAGAAAATGACTGTCTTGTGGGAAAATGAGGTTAAGCCGGGCAGCGGGGTATATTCTGGGCTTAGCCATAACTATATTCGGGTTTTCACCCACAGCAATGAGCCGTTGACCAATAAGTTTTACTCGGTACGGCCGGTCCGGGTGTATGGTCAGGGGTTGTGGGGGGAGGTTACAGGTGAAGATTAGCGTCAAGGTGGTTCCCAATTCGAAGACCGAGGAGGTTATCAAGGAAGGTGACAGGCTTCTGGTGAGGGTCAAAGAGCCTGCGAAAGAAGGCAAAGCTAATAAGGCGGTTATCAAATTGCTGGCCGGGCATTTTGGAGTTCCTCAGAGGCAGGTAGTCATCTCAAGCGGTTTTGGAAGCAGAAACAAGGTTATCGAAGTTTTAGAAATACGATAGTGTGCGGGTCACTATAGTTGTGCTAGGCATTGACTGGCATGTTATACTCTTGTGGTAATGGTATTATACATAAATCTAATGCATGAGGAGAATGAACGTGTCACGTATGAGAGTTATAGTTAATCCGGCGGCTGGTGCGGGAAAAACTGCCAGGAAATGGCCGCAGATTATGGTGTTGATGAAGAGCCTGGGACTTGACTTTGAGCATGATGTTACGGAAGCTCCAGGTCATGCCATGGAGCTGGCTAAATTAGCGGTTGAGAAGGGCTATGAGATGGTGGTTTCTGTGGGTGGTGACGGGACCATACATGAGATTGTGAATGGCTTACATGAGGCTGGTGGTGGTGCTGATGTGGCAGTGGGCATCGTAAACACAGGGACGGGTGCCGATTACATCCGTACCATCGGTGTACCTCGTCGCTATAAAGAGGCTTGCAAGTGTCTCTTAAGCAAGAACAGGCGTGTGGTGGACCTTGGCGTCGTTGAATATACAAAGGATGGGCAACGAATGAAACGGTTGTTTGTCAATTTTGCCGGTATTGGCTTCGATGCCGAAGTTGTCAAGGCAACTACCGAGAAGTTTAAGGCTCTGGGGGATATGCCTTCCTATCTGATGGGACTATTCTCTACCCTTATGTCCTACGAAAACAGAGATGTTTCTATTACAGTGGATGGCGAACATGGAGAGAGACGGATTTGCACTGTCTTGTTGAATAACGGCAGGTATGGAGGTGGAGGCATGATGCCGGCACCTAATGCTGACCCGGGGGATGGTTTTTTTGACCTGGTGATAATAGATGACATAACCAAACCAGACCTTATCATGTCGCTGCCGAGAATCTATAGGGGCACTCATCTGACCCACCCCAAAGTGACCTTGATGAGGGCGCGGGAGGTAGAGATAAAGCCGACACTGACATCGGCTGTTCAGGCTGATGGTGAACTGCTCGGAGAAGCACCGGCCCGTTTCAGCGTATTGCCCGGGGCACTTACCGTTATTGTCTAGGCGGCTATTTGTGGTTTGACTTGAATCAGCAGCGCCTCTATAGCGCTAAATTTGGAGCGAGCTAAGCTTTTTCCAAAATCTCAGCCAGGCCGGGGGCTTCTTGAATAAGCTGGTCCAGTGAAATTTCCTCCCCTGTGATGTCGAAGGCTTTCTTTGTCGATAGCGAAGTCACTACTACGCTTACAGGTTTTTTGACGCCAGAGAAGAAGATACCACCACAGCTGGGCTGGCAGTTAAATGATAATTTAACCACCGGCATTACAGTTGTTCCGGCTATTGCAACAGGGTCGCCGACTATTACTCTTTCCGTTTCCATTTAGAAAAAACCAATTTTTTAATAGCTCGCAATGTGGGCAATGAGAAGGCGAATCCAATCAGAGGTGCAGCCAGTTGGATAGGCCTGACCCTTACCGTTCCGTGAAGATATCCTTCGATGATAGCCTCGCCGGTAAATGAAGGCTCCAGTCTTATGCGGTGAGGTGAGAAGTAGCTCAGAAGTAGATTAAGTGGTGCTAAAAAGGCAAAGAGCAGACCTATATCAGCCGGATTTTCAAGTCCTATTTTGAAGTCTGCTGTGAGTTCCTTGACCTTAATGCGCCTGAGAGTTCTTTTCGTAAAGCTGATGAGTTGTCTTAAGAAGCCTTTGATTCGCAGGGTTTCTGATGTAGCTCTTATACCCCGTATCCAATCCTGACGCTTCTGTTTATGTTCAATCGCCGTCTTTTCTTCAGGCTCTTTTTTTGTTTGTCTCAGTTCCTTACTAACTAACCCGAAAAGCCACACTAATCTGATGCTGAATTTGGGCTTTCCATATACGCTTGTACGGAAAACCAGGTCAAGCGACACACAGAGGAGAAGAGTGATGAGTATCGCCAGGCTAGCTAGAACAGCGATGGCCCACAACTATTTTCCCCCGTCCTTTTTGCGTTCTCCCCATCTCTCGGTGAGTTTTGCTGCGATGTCGGGTATGGTTTCGCTCAGTTTCTCTATGGCTGTTGCCATACCTCCCTTGATTGGCTCTATGCGGACGCCGTCCTTATCGATGACTATGATAGCTATAGGTCTTACCCCGGCACCGCCGCCGCTGCCACTGCCTCCACCTTCAGTTGCCTCTTTGGACTCTCCTTTACCTGAGCCACCCCCGGCGGCAAAACCGAAGCCAACGCTCATCAAGGGAATTAAGGTTGTGCCTGCGACAGTTATGGGTTCACCGACAACGGTCTTAGCGTCGAGAACTTTCTCGATTTCTCCGAGTGTTGTCTTGACCAGTTTCTCAATATCGTCCATAATTCAAAGCTCCTCCCAAGCTTGTTCTCTCTGCAGTACAAGACATTATATCATGGTCTGGAGATATGCCTGAAAGTGCAGATTATCGACATGTTAGAATAGATTCAGGCCTCCGGTTGGCTATCGGCCTCCGATTCTTTTGCTGCGGTGTGGTCGCGAAGCCAGCGGCGAATTTCATCGAGTGCCGGTGGTGCCACGCTGAATACCTCGATGTCCTGGGGGAATTGCACCGCATGCCCTTCCCTGATGAACAGTATAGCCGTTTCATCAGCTTTGAGCATTTCGTCTATCTTTTTGCTGATCTGTTCGTATCTTCTCCTGGAGGCTTCGATGTAAAATTCAGACACTTTCCTGGCCACTTTATCGCTCAGAAATCCGATGAATAAGCACCTCTCCCAGTCGATGGTTTCCTCAGCTAGCTCTTTGTCTTCTATTACCTCAAGTTTAGCGCCGCCCTGGCACTTTTGCCTGGCGATCTGGCAGCTCTCCGGATTCAGCTTCTCCATAATCTTAAGTCCGTCATCGCCACCCAAGCTGATTGATTCATGGTATACCTGGCTAATAGTGCCTATTTTGGCTTCTAGGTTAGCTAAATGCTCTGCCACCTGCTTCCAGTAGAGTTCGTATTTCTCTGTGTAATCAGGAGGCGCGTCTTTGTATGAGTATATCAATGGAACGAGGAGAAGTTTCCTCCCGCTTTTAAAGCTATTTGCCTCTGGTTTGTTTATTTTGCCTAGCTCCTGTGCCATGATTACTTTCCTCTCTTCTAGTTTACCACAAGGTTACCTTTCTAAGAAATGCAGGCAAGTCAGGGGTGTATAATCGGGTGGTGTGAAAGATGCCGGTATGAATAGATAGATAGCGCGCCTAGAGGGATTCGAACCCACGACCCCCGGTTCCGAAGACCGGTGCTCTTGTCCGCTGAGCTATAGGCGCAATTAGAGCCGCAAGGGCACGGTTTTTAAAGCTCTTAGTTTTGGGGTGAGCGGAGGGATTCGAACCCTCGTTCTTCAGGGCCACAACCTGACGCCTTAAACCACTCGGCTACGCTCACCATGGGTCACAGTTAATCATTATAACTGAGCAGGTATTTCTATTCAATTAAGTTTTAAATTTAGCTTAAAAGGTGGATAGAAGGCTGAATTTCTATTGACAATAGGCGATAACAGGGTTAAAATTCGCCACCAACGGGAGCAAGAAACGATTATCTGTGCGTAACGATTGGCAGCCCAAACTAGGCGATAAGGTTATCCGTCGTCCTCGAATCAAAGCATATCCTTTAAGGCGTGTACTAGGCATTCCCGGTCTATTTAGTGTTGGCTATGGTAATGTCGGCTCCTCCATTTACTATGCTCTGGGTATTGTCGTCTTGGTGGCGATGGGGGCAGCACCGGTAGTATTGGCTATAGCCGGCATTTTATTTATTTTCACTGCTCTCACCTATGCTGAAGGCACAGCTATGTATCCTGAAGCTGGCGGCTCATCCAGCTTTGCTCGACATGGATTTAATGATTCAGTCGGCTTTATCTCCGGTTGGGCGCTGATGTTGAGTTACATCGTGACTATAGCTATCTCTGCCTTTGTTATCCCGCCTTACCTGGGCTACTTTTGGCCACCGCTAAAGGAATCTGCTGTTATTGGCACGGCTGTATCGATGGGCATCATATTCTTCCTCATGGTAATTAATGTCATCGGTGTCAGAGAAACTTCAGTTGTTAATGTTTTTGCGTCAGTGTTTGATGTACTGGTTCAGCTACTGATAATATCTTTAGGCTTTTTGGTTGTATTTAATTTTGATGTCTTTGTAAATAACATCACATTTTATTGGCCGAGCTGGGAAAACCTGATTTTCGGTGTAGCCTTAGCTGCTATAGCCTATACTGGAGTTGAAACTATGTCTCAGATGGCTGAAGAGACTAAGCAACCAGCGAAGAGAGTGCCCAGAGCGCTTATTTTGATGATAATCACCGTGCTGGTTCTATTCACTGGCGTGTCTACTGTAGGTCTTTCAGCCATGACGCCTCAAGAGCTCGCCAATTCCTGGGCGACTGACCCTATAGCCGGAATCGCTCATAGTATATCCATGGCTATAACGCCACAGGAAATGGCAGCTACGCTTTCTACAGGAACTGAGATTATTATTGTTCTTACCTGGATATTCACCGGTCTTCGTGATGTGTTGCCAGTTCTAGTAGCTGTGCTCGCAGCCAGCATCCTTTTCATAGCCACTAATGCCGGACTTATGGGCATATCACGCCTTGCCTTCTCTCTAGGGAGGTATCAGTTGATACCCCCGGTTCTAGGGCGTGTTCATCAACGATTTAAAACCCCTTACATTGCCATCATTCTTTTTTCGGTGGTAGCTCTTGCTATTCTGGTCCCCGGTTTTTTCGCACCGGGCATGTTCGTTGAGCTTGGAGCTTTATATGCTTTTGGCTCCTTGCTTTCATTTGTCCTGGCTCATGCTTCTATTATGAGTTTGCGCATTAAAAATCCTGACTTTCCTCGTCCTTTTAGGTTGGGTTGGAACATCAGGTTCAGACAACGGGAGTTACCTGTTACTGCCGTTTTAGGATTATTAGGCACAGCCGTTGTATGGCTGGTCGTGATATTTACTCAACCTTATAGCCGTGTGGTTGGCTTTGCCTGGATGGCTGTGGGGCTTGTTATCTATGTTATCTACCGCTGGCGACGGAAATCGTCCTTGCATAAAGCAGACAGTTCGTTGGCTGGCATTACGGGAAGCCAGAAATGATTGCACAACTTGGCGGGCGAAACTATAATGGATAACACAGTCTGATGAGACTTGAGAGAATACTGGTAGCGGTAAGTGGTAAAGACGCTGATGTTGAAGCGGTGAAGCTAGCCTGTGATTTGGCTAAGAAATCGAAGGCAAAGGTTTACGTTGTGTACGTTATCGAAGTCAAGCGCAGCTTGCCGTTGGACGCGGTGATAGATTCCGAGATAGCAAAGGCAGAAAAAGCACTGACTCGTGCCGAGGAGGTTGCTGCCGATAGGGATTATGAGGTAGAAACCGACTTGGTTCAGGCGCGGGAAGTAGGTCCGGCTATCGTGGACGAGGCAATGGAAAGAGAAGTCGACTTGATTTTGATGGGCGTTACTTATAAGAAAAGTTTTGGTGTTTTTAGTTTGGGCAGGATCATACCTTATGTTTTAGAAGGAGCTCCCTGTCGTGTCCTGCTGTGCCGCGAACCAATGTCTTGAGGTAAGAATTATGAAAATCGTTATTATGGGGTGTGGGCGGGTTGGAGCCCAATTAGCCAGCTTACTCGATGCTGATGGGCACAAGATAATTGTTCTGGATGTGGATGCCCATAGTTTTAGAAGGTTGCCGCCAAGCTTCGGCGGTACGGCGCTGGTCGGTGATGGGACTGACGAGGAGGTGCTAAGGAAGTCTGGCATTGGGGAAGCGGATGCCTTTGTGGCAGTGACTCAAGGTGATAATCGCAATGTTATGGCAGCTCAAATAGCAAAACATGTTTTTAGCGTCCCGAAGGTGCTATGCCGCATATATGACCCGTTACGTAAAGATGTCTATGAGACACTTGGACTTGAGGCTGTAAGCCCGACAACTGTTTTTGCTCAGTTGTTGAAGGATAAACTGCTGGCTGAGTGAAAGAGGTGAAACTGCATAAATGTATATAATTATCGTCGGTGGCGGCAGTGTTGGCTATCATCTGTGTAAAGCGCTGCTTAAGGAGGAGCACGAGGTATTGGTGCTGGACAAGGATGCTACTAAGTGTGAGAATTTTGAGGATGATATGGGGAGCGTTTGTGTGAGAGGTGACGGTTGTGAAGTGGCTACTCTGGCTGAGGCAGGTGTATCCAGGGCTGAGGTTTTTATAGCAGCTACCGATGAGGATGAGGATAACCTGGTAGCCTGCCAGATAGCCAAGCATAAATTTGGTGTGCCGCGAACTATCGCTCGAGTTAATGACCCTAAAAACGAAGAAATCTTCAGGAAGTTGGGTGTTGACTGTCCCATCAGTGTTACTAATCTCATTCTGGAACATATTGAAGAGAAAATACCCACACATCCGCTAATTCACCTTTTGACTATGGGGGAGGAGAAGATAGAGATTGTTGAGGTTAAAATACTGGATGGGTCAAAAGCAGCAGGTAAGTCGGTTAAGGAGCTGTCATTGCCTCCCGATTCTCTTTTAGCCCTGCTAATACGAAATGGGCACAAGCCTCAGGTGCCCACAGCCGATACTGTTCTGGAGGTTAATGACCGCATCATCGCCTTGACAACTACTGGTAGTGAAGAGGCTTTGGAAGAGGAATTGGCTAGTGATTAGCCCTCGTATTGGGTGGAGTGATGGCTAAGGTTGCTTTTCAGGGGGAGAGGGGAGCGTTCAGTGAAGATGCCGTAATCACCTTTTTTGGTGATGCCGAGCTTTTCCCCAGCCGTTATATAGGCGACGTTTTCGAAGCTGTGCTTAAGGGTAAGGTCGATTTCGGTGTAGTGCCGGTAGAGAATTCTCAAGCCGGTAGTATTAATGATACATATGACCTGTTGCTAAGCTATCCTCTGAATATCTTTGGTGAGATTCATCTCAGGATAAGCCATTGCTTAATGGCTTTGCCCGGAGAAAGTCTGGAGGGAATAAAGGTTATCTATTCACATCCTCAGGCGTTAGCCCAGTGCGAGGAGTTTTTGGGGAAGCTCAAGGCTGAGATTATACCCACCTACGATACTGCTGGTAGCGCCAAAAAGATAAAGGAAGCTGGTCTTAAGGGGTATGCTGCTGTGGCAAGCAAGCGGGCGGCTCAAATTTATTGTCTGGAGATACTGGCGGAGAAGATTGAAACCAATGTCAATAACTATACCAGGTTTTTTGTTATTTCCAAGATAAAGGCTGAGCCCACGCCGAAAAGCAAAACGTCTCTGGTCTTTAGCACCAAGAATATTCCGGGGGCGTTATATGATTGTCTGGGGGCTTTTGCCATGAGGGATGTAAACCTGACGAAACTGGAATCTAGGCCAAGCAGAGATAAACCCTGGGAATATGTATTTTATGTTGATTTTGAGGGATATATAGATGATAAGGTCTGCCAGGAAGTCCTGGCAGACCTTAATAGAAGAACCAATTTCATAAAGATACTCGGCTCTTATCCCCGTGCCGCGCTTGATAGCTAGGTCATATTCGGCAAACTGTCCTTTAACTTCTTGTAAGTTTTTGCTAGTGCTTCTGGCAGGACTTTGGTATCTGCAATAACCGGCATGAAGTTGGTATCACCCTGCCAACGAGGCACTATGTGAGTGTGAATGTGGTCATCTACCCCTGCACCAGCCGCCTTTCCTAGATTCATGCCGATGTTGAAACCGGCTGGTTTTACTACCTCGATTAGCAATTTGAGGCCAAGCTTAACCAGATTAAAGTGTTCCTTCGCCTCTTCATCGGTGAGCCCATCGAGGTTGCCTATATGGCGATAGGGTGCTACCATCAGATGCCCTGTGTTATAGGGGAATGAGTTTAGAATTATGAAATTGCCTTTGCCCCGGTAGAGTATCAGGTTGGACTCATCTTTGGATTCCTTGGGTTTCTCGCAGAGAAAGCAGCCGTCTTTTTCAGCTTGAAGTATATATTCTATTCGCCATGGTGCCCAGAGCTGTTCCATTTTTGTCTTTTGTTCTTGCCTTATCTTACATGGCTTAACAGCTAATTGCAATGGTATTGACTTTACTGACTAACATTGTTATCTTTGTTATTAACAAGCATGGCTACCGTTGAGCTGAACGTCATTACCAGCGGCAATATCCCTTGGGGGTTAAAGAGGGACATTGAAAATATATTCCGCGATTGCTATCGGCGGTTCGGGTCTAGAGTTCCTTACAAAGTTGAAATTCATGTGGTTGATAGGGAAGGTAACATGCGAGCCCTGCTTAAAGAGGATAAGCTCAGGCTCGGTATAGCTACAAGCGGCGATGAGGAATTTATCTGTTCACATGATGCCTGGCGCGGCTACCCACGGGTGATTTGCTGCGTGGAGAAGCTAGCTAAACTTAACAGGTTAGCCAGGCCTGGGGCAATAAGGCATGAGGCAGCTCACAGCGCAATTCACGGTTCGCTGGAGTATTATATTTTCAGGATTCCCGATGATTGCCGTCATACGGCCACGATTAAGGCGCTTGATTCGACTGTACTGGACCAGGCTCTTTACTATGTGTCTGTGGCGGTTAAAGATTTCGAAGCCACCAAATTTTTGATTCAGCATGACTTCATTAGCTGCCAGCTTGCTTTTGCGCTAGATTTTTTGCAACCCTCGGAGCGGGATAAATCTGACTGGAAATTGGTCCAGACAAATCGCCAGACTAAATTTATCTATCTGACAACTTTGCTTAAGCCGATACTTTTCGCTCATCCCTTGTTGGCGTTGCCACGGTCGTCAAAGGGTGTTTCTTTGGAGCACCAGGTGCAACTGGCAAGAAGAGTGGAAGAGTTGCTGGAACACCTGGGGAGCGCAGAGCAGAATAAATTGTTGCAGGTGGCAAATATGATAGCCGAAGACGCCACAGAAGATACGCATAAAAATGTTGATTCTGCTATGCGCCACGCTATGAACCTGGCTTAAACTGCTGCTTCGCGGTTATCTAGCACTGGTGCGATTTCTTTCAGACCAATTTAAGCGTGTGCATTGCTTAAGAGTTCGTGTTTGAGGTAGTTCAATCTGTCTTCAAAGGGATGAGCCAATTGGCTCAGCTTTTTCTGCCATTCATCTCTGGCTCGAGTATTAATCTGGCTGATGGCTGTGCCGGAGATTCTCAACTGCTGGAGCATCTCCCTGCCAGCCTTTTCTATCTCTTGTCTTTCTCTGCTTTCAGCCTCCTCGTATTCCTGGAAAAGCTCCTTTATTTTGCCTAGAGTTGTTGTAGCCGTTATATTGTCGGTTAAAGTTAGAATGCCTTGACTTATTTTGTCTAACGTTGGGATGTATCTCAGGTCAATCCCTTCAATGAGTCGGTGGATGGCTGCTTCGCTTATTGAGCTTTTATCCTGAGTGCTATGTTTGCCGAGCTCGGCTCCGAGGGAGCTGATGTCATATTGACTGAGGTATTTCTCAGCCAGCGATTTCCCGATCAGGCGGCATCGGCTTTGTCTTTGTTTCTCTCGTTCTTCGATAGATAGCTCGCCTAACTTACTGGCCTTTGCCTGAGCGATTTCCCAGGCGCTCTTAATTTCTCCCATATAGCTTATACCTGACGCCCGAATTGGTTTTCGCTGGAATTTTACCTTATAATTTTAAGGTATTCAAAGTTATTTTTTGAGCTATGGTGGTAAAGGATATGGTTTATCGGTCGTCTAGCCCTTTTAAGTCTGTGCAGCTTGCCGACGACTTTTACTGTTACATCTGGCAGGGAAGCGGTAATAATTGCAATACTTGTTTGTTTGCTAATGTGCTTAGGGGCGAACGACCTCACGCTATCGTTGACCCGGGGCACGTGACTAATGAATTCGGCGAGACATGTTTTGATTACCTGACTGACGCTATGGAGCAGGATGGTTTTAAGGTTGATGACTTAGGATTGATAATCAATACTCATAGTCATCCTGACCACTGCCAGGCAAATGAGCTGGTGGTCAAAAAAAGCGGAGCCTGGGTTACTTTGTCCGAGGAGGAAGACGAATTTCGAAACACGTTGGGGGAGAAAATGTACTCGATGCTGGGGGCAAAAGTGCCCAATTTCACGCCTCTGTTTTATCTTAAAGAAGGAAACCTGAGTATGGGCACTAAAAGCAAGGTTGAACTTCAGGTTTTTCATACTCCTGGTCACTCGCCGGGCTCGATTTGCCTTTACTGGCCGGATAATAAGATTCTGATAACGGGAGATGTGGTTTTCTATGGCAGTATTGGCAGGACTGATTTCCCCAGCGGCAGCCTTTCATTGCTTAAGAGGAGCATTGATAGATTATCGAAGCTCGATGTGGAGTGCTTGGTTCCCGGTCACAGCACCGAGTATGGAAGCATTGTTAAAGGTAAAGCGAATGTGGAGCGTAATTTTCAGGCGGTTAAGCTGTTTCTTTAGATATTTACCTGTCGCCCTGAGCAATAGCGGATGGTCTCGGGATTTTTCGCGGCGGTTGTCCTGATAATTGTTGTGAGATTCTTCGCTCCGCTCAGAATGACAGGTTGGAGGGTTCAGAATGACAGGTTGGAGGGTTCAGAATGACAGGTTGGAGGGCTCAGAGTGACAGATGGGAAGGGCTCGGAATGACAGACGGGAGAGGGTGCAGAGAGGCAGACGGGAGGGGCTTAGAATGACGGGCAGGTGATTTTTATGGAAGCTGATGAAAGAATTCAATACGCTATTGAACGTACTGAAGTATTGAGAACGCCTTCGCAGAGTCTGGCTACCTTCGGTACCACCAATGTCTACTACTATTTAGTTACCGAGTTGGCTGCATGGGTTAATGTGGTCAGGGAGGGGAGAGTGATTGCCGCACAGCCGAAGATTGTTACCCCGTCTTATCTCATCAATCTGGAAGGTTTTAGCCTGCATGCCAAAAGGTTTATAGAGATGATGGCGGAGAAGCACCCTCACGAGCCTGGCATTTTCTATACCTACAAAAATGAGCCCGGAGAGATGAACATTGTTTCTGAGCCTGTGGAGATAATAGTGGACAAAATCAATCGGCGCATAGATAACCAGCATGACCCGTTGACTGCCATTGTTAAAGGGATTGAAGAGCTGTGGGATGTATCGTTGCTCAAGTTCACTTACGAACTGACCAGAAGCTCGATGCAAAGCAATGTGGCTGAATTGGAAAGACATGGGCTTTTGCGTGTGGATTCAGCAGGCGTGCCCCGAGACGCCAGAAACCATATCGAAGAGCTTTTTGAAAAGACCAGCCGAGATCCATCCTGGGCATCCGAGCTGATAGCTGAATTAAGGCGATGGAATTTGTTTTACGAGTACCAGGACAGGTTTCTCAGCCTGTTTAAGAAGAGATGAGACTGTCTGAATCTTCTTCTCAAGCTGCTTCCCTGCCCATCTGCAATTTCGAGGAAGTCCTCAGTCTGAGCAGCTAAATTCTAGGCAAAATTTTTTTACTGACGACGACTGGGAGCCTATTGACAGCGGCTCTTTGGGGGGTGGTATAGTACTGTTGTCCCTGCCAAGTGGTTCCAACTCATTTTTTGGGGGTAGTGTTATGCACCGGAGGAGATCTAACATCGAAATAATAGGCGATATGTTGAGGGTGGGTACAAATGGGGCCGGCAAGACAGAGATAATGTACAGCGCAAACATGAGCTATAGTCAACTGCAGAAATACCTGAGCTTACTTATTAGCCAGGGTTTTATCGATAGGTTGGAGGTGGGGAATCCGGTAGTTACCTACCTGGTAACGCCAAGGGGCTCAGCGCTATTGAAAAGCATAGACACCATACTGGATGTGCTTGAATTCAGAAATAATGGTTATTAAATCGCTAATTTTCAATAGAAAGGAGATTGCCTATGCCCGAGAAAAAGATGCTTATAGTAGATTCAGATGTAGCCAGAAAGATAGATGAAAACCGTGGTGATATGAGCATTTCACATTTTCTCAGTTTTCTTGTTGACAGCCAATTGAAACAGGATGTCGTAGGACAAAGTGATGGACATGTGACTAAAGAAGAATTCCGTCAGTTCGAGCAGGGGATACGGGAGCTTTTGCGCAACTTCCTCGAGTTCTTCCTTAGCTATGGACTGGAGCTGGGCAAACAGCCGACGGATAGCGAGCTTGACAAGCTGAGTCAAAAGCTACGTGTCCTGAACATCTCTGCTAAGAGTAAAGGCTCTTAAAAATCCGCAGATTTCCTCATCTTATCCCACCCTACTAACCTTCCCAGTCCCATAAGATAGAACTATTTTCTAGAACACAATCACTTCCCAAGTCAGCCAAACCGTGTCATATTGGGTGTAGACCATTTTGGTCTAGGAGGTGCGCTGTGTCTAAAGTTCTGGAGCTTTTGCGTCAGGGGAGACGTGAGGAGTTGTGGCAGATGTGCTGTGGTTTTATTGACCTCAGCCTGGAGCAGTTTATGTCTATCCAGAAACGTCTGTTGCTGGAGCAGATCGAGCTGCTGAGAAACTGTGAGCTGGGCAGGAAGGTGATGCGCGGCGCCATGCCCGAGACCGTGGAGGAATTCAGAGAGCAAGTGCCTTTGACCACCTATCATGACTATTGCCCTGAGCTTTTGGAGAAGATGGAAGATGTGCTGCCGGCAAAACCGGCTAGATGGCTGCGCACGTCTGGCAGGTCGGGCGAATATTCGGCTAAGTGGGTGCCGATGTCTGAGGATTTCTGGCGTGAATATTTAACCGTAGGTGGCGCCATTGTCCTGCTTGCCTTTTGCAATGGTCGGGGCGATATTTCTCGGGTTAAAGAGCACATGAAAATATTGTTCACGCTGGGGCCGCCGGACTATGGCTCAGGGGCTATGGGTGACGTAGTTCAGAAAGCGGTTGGTTTTGATTTTTTGCCTTCAAATATGACTGAAGACATGTCTTTTCAAGAGAAGATAAAGGCGGGTTTTGCAGAAGCCTTATATAAAGGAATTGACGGCTTTGGTGGTTTACCCTCTGTCCTGGTTACTGTGGGTGAACAATTCAAGCAACGGTCAGGTAAAATGAATATGCGCTTCTTATTGTCTCATCCCACGGCGCTTTTCCGTCTGGTAAAAGGATTGGTTAAAAGCAAAATAGCCCGCCGTCCTATGTTGCCCAAAGACCTCTGGTCGGTAAAAGGAGTTGTAGGTGGCGGCACTGATACCGGAATTTTCAAGGCGAAGGTAAGGGATTTATGGGGCAAGTATCCACTTGAGGTATATGCTGGCACCGAAGGTGCTCTTTATGCTATCGAGACATGGGACTATGAAGGTATGGTCTTTGTTCCGACCCTCAATTTCTTTGAGTTTATCCCTGAGGATGAGCATTTCAAATGGCAGCTTGACCATTCGTATCAGCCGAAGACCCTTTTACTGGACGAGGTAAGGGATGGTGAGGTTTATGAGGTGGTAATCACCAATCTTCACGGTGGCATCATGACCAGATACCGCCTTGGTGACTTGGTTAAGATAATCTCGCTGCGTAATGAGACGTCGAATATTGATATTCCGCAGATTGCATTTGAGCGACGTGGTGATGAGCTTATTGACATCACCGGTTTTGGGAGGCTAACAGAGAGGATAATCTGGCAGGCTATTGAAAATACTAATATTCCCTATGCAGACTGGACAGCGCGCAAGGAGTCAATTGGAGATAATCCAATGTTGCATCTCTACATTGAGCTAAAGAATGACTATGTTGCCAGTGAAAAGGGTGTGGCCACCGCTGTCTATAATGAGCTGCTGAAGCTGGATGATGAATATGATTACAATTGTTACAAGATGTTCGGTAGTCTGGAAGCTGTACTAGATATAAAACCAGTGAGGGTTACATTACTACCTCATGGTGCTTTTATGAGATATATTGCCCAACGTCAAGCCGAAGGTGCTCCGTTGGGCCACCTTAAGGTAGTACACGTCAATCCTTCAGATAAGGCACTTGCGTTGTTGGGTGCAAAACCAGAACAAATGCCAGAAGTAGAGGTTGCTGTTGAATCTCAGACTGAGGCTGTAGTCAGGCAATAAGTCTGTTCGTAGCTTTTAAATCGAGGTAAAGCGGTGGCTCCATGAGCCACCGCTTTATTTTTGCTTATGGATACGTTAGTTCAATGATATTCGTTATCGTTGGTTAAATTATGTATCTTGACAACCTGCATAGCTAGAGACATAATAAGACAATTCTTAAATATGGTGAAGTAGAAGATTCTAAATGAACACATACTCTTTAATCCCCTTGGCTGCCGCGATTGCATTCATACCGTTACTCGTTATTTTAATTTTTAACCGCCCCTGGCAAAAACAGCATAAGCTTCTGTTCTGGTATCTGTTAGCGACCATTCTGTGGAGTATGACAGATTTCTTCTTCCGCGGTGATTTTCTCTTAGAATACAAGCTTTTGTTGGCTAAGGTGGGTCTATGGTTTGGGCTCCTGAGCGCAATCCAATATCTTTATATTGTCCGGTATTTTTCTAAGGTTCAATGGTTTAGGATTCATTTTATTTACTTTCTGCTGTTGGTGCTTACTGTTCTAGAAGTGCTTGACTATGTCCCTAGAGGGATTGCTGTTACTGCTAGCGGCGTTCATGTTCAGTACGGTATCTGGTTTATACTTGTAGCTCTGGCCTTATTCATTGCGGTTAGTGCAGACTTGTATTTTTTAGTGAGTAGACTCGTTCGTTCAAAAAATCCAGAAGAACGCAATCAAACTAGCTATTTATTAGCGGGTGTCTCGGTTCTCTCTATATGTGTTTTCGCCTCTTTCATACCTGATGTGGGGAAATTCCCGCTAGCCCTTGTTGGCAATTTATCCAATGCTGCCATTTTGACTTATGCTGTTTTGAGGCATCGCTTATTGGATATCAATATCGTTTTCCGCCGAGTGCTAGCCTGGGCAGGTCTGATTGCTGCTGGCATCGGTATCTATGTGCTTTTGTTGTTCTTGATACACTGGATTACTGGTGTCAAATTGGATGGGCGTATTTTAGCCCTGAGCACACTGGCGGCAGCAGCTGTCGGTATCAGTGTTTATCTGTTGCAAAAGTTCTTTCTACGGAGTGCAGACCGATTTTTCTATAGAGCGCGGTATGATTACCGTCAGAGGCTGCATGACTTTGTGAATCGGGAATTAAGCGGTGTTTTTAGCCTGAGGGAGTTGAGTGAAAGATTGCTGCCGTTGCTTTCCGGGGCATTGGATTGCAAGCAGACAATTTTATTACTTCCGGACCCGGGAAGTGGCGATTTTATTGCTGAGTTTAGCCTGTCTCAATCCGAAGATGTTTCACCGCTGATAATAAAAAAAGATAATCCAGTTATGGAGTGGCTGAAGCGAGAGAATAGATACCTGAGCAAAGAAAATCTGGATATACTGCCTGAATTTCGCGGTATTTGGGCTGAGGAAAAAGAGGGGCTGGAAGCTCTGGACATGGAATTGCTGTTTCCTCTGATAAACCGCGGCAATTTGATTGCTGTGTTGGCTTTAGCCAAAAATAAATCTGGCAGATATTCGCTCGAGGACGTCAATCTGGTTGATACTGTCACCTCTCAGGTGGCAGCAAGTCTGGAGAAAGAATATCTCCAGGAACAGCTAAGGAAGCGGGAGCAGGAGCTGGCTTTGATTAACCGGCTGACCGCAGTCATTATTTCCAGTTTGAATATACGAGAGGTATATGATGCCTTTATCACAGGGTTGAGGGAGGTGGTTAACATTGATTGGGCGACGATTGCCCTGATAGAAGGTGACGAGCTTAGTTTAGAGGTTTTGTCCACGGAGGTGGGCTCGGCGTGGGGAGCGGGGGAAAAGATGCCACTTAAGGGTACAGGCACCGAGTGGGTAGTCAAACATAAAAAGGCTTTGTTCGAGCCTGACCTAAAGAAAAAGAAGAGGTTCTGGACAGGTGAGGAACACTTAAAGCGGGGAATCAGGTCAGTAGTTTACCTTCCATTACTGGTAAGGGGACAGGCGATAGGCAGTTTGATTATAGCCAGCCGTAAACCGAATGCTTACACTCCCGGTCAGGTACACCTTCTGGAGCGTCTGGCTTCTCAGATTGCCATGCCGGTGGAGAACAGTCGGCTTTATGCCAGAGCCGAGCAGAGGGCTCGGATCGACGAGCTTACGAACTTGTTCAACCGCCGTCACTTCGATGAACGTATAAAACAGGAGATTGAGCGTCATGCTCGTTACAGGGGGATGCTGTCTTTGGTTCTTCTCGACCTTGATTTCTTCAAGGCCTACAATGACACACAGGGGCATACGGCTGGTGACAAGATTCTGGAATTGATAGGCAAGTTGATTAACAAGACTATAAGGAATACCGACCTGGCTTTTCGTTATGGTGGTGATGAGTTTGCTATCATACTACCGCAATCGGCGACTAATGATGCTCTTGTGGTAGCCGAGAGGGTTCGGGGTAGGATTGCATCCGAGATGAGCAAGAGGGATATCAGGATAAGTGCCAGTCTTGGCTTAGCATCGTGGCCCAACGATGGAGTTACAACTGAAGAGCTTGTAAATGCGGCTGACAGGGCGTTGTATTATGCTAAGGAGACGGGAGGCAATATGACTTGCATTGCCTCCAAGATGCTGCCTTCTCTAACTGAGATGTCTAATAATAGAGTAACAACTGAAAGAGAGGTGCTGAGCATCATCTATAACTTAGCGGCAACTATCGAAGCCAGGCACCCGTATATTTATGGTCATTCACGTAAGGTTAGCGGCTATGCTGTAGCACTGGCTGAAGCTGTTGGTTTACCCGCGGAGAAAGTGGCTTTAATCGGCACGGCGGCTTTGCTTCATGACATTGGCAAAGTAGGCATTCCCGACGAGGTGCTTAATAAGGCTGGTAAACTTGAGGCTGAAGCATGGGAATTGATTAAATCGCATCCTAAATTGTCAGCAACTATAGCCGGTCACGTGGTCAGTTTAATTGCTTGTCTTCCAGCTATCCTCCATCATCATGAGCGATGGGATGGTGGCGGCTACCCGGACAGGTTAGAGGGTGATGCTATCCCCATCGAGGCTCGTATTTTGTCTTTGGCTGATGCCTTTGATGCCATGACGTCTTCCCGACCATATCGTGGTAAGATGTCCTATAAGAAAGTACTGCAAGAACTCAAGCATTGTGCTGGCACTCAATTTGACCCGAAGCTGGTTGAGGCGTTCTTGCCCATTGCTTTATCTACGGCTCCGGAGGAAGCGGGAGTAGGGGAAGACAGCGGCAGCACAAAAACAGATTCATAGCATTTATCTTACTTTAGCCAGTGCCTGCTCCTGCGGATAAATTCTAAATCCGAATGATTTTTTTGTTGCCACGCATTTCCGCAATTATGGGCGAATAACCCGTTTTTACCCTCTTGACAACCTTCAGGGCTGAGTACATAATTAGTCAAACGTAGTAAAGCTGAGGCTGATGAATATCTACGCTATACCTCCTCTATTGGCAGCCATTGCCTATATCCCATTGCTTGCTATCCTGCTGGCTAATCGACCCTGTAACAGACAGCAGAGGCTTTTTGCCTGGTTTCTAATCGCTGCCGTACTCTGGAGTGGCAGTGACATCCTCTTCCGCGGCGATTTCTTTATGCAAGATAAGTTTCTCCTGGCTAAAGTTGTTGCCTGCACTTTCACCTTAGCAGCGGCGCAGTTACACTGCTTTATATCCTCCTACTATCCTCCAAATAAGGGCCGTTGGCTGCCCCTAGCCTATGCTTCGTTAGCCATCATGATATTCTTGGTAGCGATGGGCTATGTTCCTAAAGACGTTATTGTTACCGGTAACAAAATGTACCTCGTGTATGGCAATGGTGTTTTCTTAATGGGGTTGCCTCTGGCTATCCTGACGGTCAGAAGTGTACACATTTTATGGCAGCAGTTTCGAACTTCAGACGACCCGGTACTGCGTAACCAGATGGTTTATCTATTATTGAGTATTGGCATTTTGGTTGCCGCCGTGTTTACAGTTTTCATTCCCTGGGGAAATGAAGTTCCGATTAGCCACATTGGAAATTTAATCAACGCTGTTATTCTGAACTATGCTGTACTCAGACATCGTTTATTAGATATCAAGGTTGTTTTCCGCCGTGGGCTAGTCTGGGTAGGTTTAATCGCTGTCAGTATAGGTCTCTATCTGGCTTTGTTTCTATTAATCCACTCTTTTACTGGCATCGAGTTAGATATAATCACCTTAGCTCTGGCTACACTGGCAGCAATTGCTATAGGTGGTGGTGTTTATCTGTCGCAGAGTTTCTTTTCCAGAGGTGCAGACCGGCTTTACTATAGAGCGCGGTATGATTACATTCAGAGACTGCGCATTTTCCTGAGGAATGAATTAAGCGGCGTTCTTAGCCTGAGGGAGTTGATTAAGGAATTGCTGCCATTGCTTACCGGGGCTTTGGATTGCAGGCAGGTATACTTATTGTTGCCAGACTCAGGGGGTGGCGACCTCGTTGTACAGTTTTCTGAACCAAAAAGGGATGATGTTCCGCAAGTGAGATTGATGTGGGACAATCAAGTTTTGGGATGGTTGCGCCGAGAAAATAGATACCTGCTTAAGGAAAGCCTGGATATCAACCCTGAATTTAGCGGTATGCGGGGTGAGGAAAAAGATTGGCTAAAAGACCTGGATGTGGAATTACTATTTCCTGTGGTAAGCCGTGGCAGCCTTATTGGCGTATTGGCGCTAGGCGAAAAGGAATCCGGCAAGTACTCGCTTGAAGATGTCAATCTAGTCGAGACTGTCATAACTAAGGTAGCCGTAAGTGTAGAGAAGGAATATCTTCAGGAGGGACTCAGAAAGCGGGAGCAAGAATATCTTCAGGGAGAACTTAGAAAGCGGGAGCAAGAGCTAGACCTGATTAACCGGCTGGCTATAGTTATTACCTCCAGTTTAAATATACGAGAGGTATATGATGCCTTTATCACAGGGTTGAGGGAGGTGGTTAACATTGATTGGGCGACGATTGCCCTGATAGAAGGTGACGAGCTTAGTTTAGAGGTTTTGTCCACGGAGGTGGGCTCGGCGTGGGGAGCGGGGGAAAAGATGCCACTTAAGGGTACAGGCACCGAGTGGGTAGTCAAACATAAAAAGGCTTTGTTCGAGCCTGACCTAAAGAAAAAGAAGAGGTTCTGGACAGGTGAGGAACACTTAAAGCGGGGAATCAGGTCAGTAGTTTACCTTCCATTACTGGTAAGGGGACAGGCGATAGGCAGTTTGATTATAGCCAGCCGTAAACCGAATGCTTACACTCCCGGTCAGGTACACCTTCTGGAGCGTCTGGCTTCTCAGATTGCCATGCCGGTGGAGAACAGTCGGCTTTATGCCAGAGCCGAGCAGAGGGCTCGGATCGACGAGCTTACGAACTTGTTCAACCGCCGTCACTTCGATGAACGTATAAAACAGGAGATTGAGCGTCATGCTCGTTACAGGGGGATGCTGTCTTTGGTTCTTCTCGACCTTGATTTCTTCAAGGCCTACAATGACACACAGGGGCATACGGCTGGTGACAAGATTCTGGAATTGATAGGCAAGTTGATTAACAAGACTATAAGGAATACCGACCTGGCTTTTCGTTATGGTGGTGATGAGTTTGCTATCATACTACCGCAATCGGCGACTAATGATGCTCTTGTGGTAGCCGAGAGGGTTCGGGGTAGGATTGCATCCGAGATGAGCAAGAGGGATATCAGGATAAGTGCCAGTCTTGGCTTAGCATCGTGGCCTAGCGATGGTGTGGCAACTAACGAACTTATCAATGCGGCTGACAGGGCGTTGTATTATGCTAAGGAGACGGGAGGTAATCGGACCTGTATTGCCTCCAAGATGTTGCCTTCTCCGACCGGGAAGGCTACTACGAGAGCTAAATCGAAAGACAAAATTTGAGCATAATCCATGCTCAGGAGTTACCGTTTTTTGGCCAGGACGCATATATTCCGAGAGAAGAACTTGAATGGGAAGCGGTAAGATTTCTCCGGGAAGATGCTGATAATCTCAAAGCCAACCTCGTTTAATAAGCTGCGGAGTTCCGGATAGGAAAAGAGGTAGTAATAGCGGTAAAAGACTTTCCTCCTCGATTTCCAGGGTATATTGACCTCTTTGCTTTTTAGCCAGAAGCCTGGTTGCCATTTGTTCCAAACGGTGATAAAGGCTTCACCTCCTGGCTTCAGAACACGCCTAAGTTCCTGGAAAGCCTTTTGTCTTTGCTTTTCTCCCTTGATGTGGTGGTAGGCGGCTACTGCTATTGCCTTGTCGAAGTTGTTATCGGGGTAGGGCAAAGATATAGCATCGGCTACCATCAGATTTACTTTAAAGTCGAACTTGTCGGCATATTTCTGTGCCAGTCTGACCATTTGTGCAGAAAAGTCCACTCCCCACAGCTCAAACCGGTCTTTGAAAGGCAGGAAGTCCGGTCCGTGAGCACAACCGATGTTCAAGAGCTTGCCCGTGTGCCATCTGCGTGCCATCTCCTCAAGCTCTTTGGTGAAGCGAGACCAGTGCCTGAATCGGTACCAGCTCCCGGCTATTTCGTCGAATATTTCTCTGTTTGTTGACATAGTTATAATTTGCTAAACTCTGATGGGGTGAGTTCAGTAATTATAAATTATACTTGTAATTAAAGGCTCTTCACACTCTGCCATTCTGAGCGAAGCGAAGAATCTGGAGACCTTTCGCTACCACTCAGGGTGACAGGAGAGGGTATATTTAAGGAAAGCATAAAGTGAGGAAAATTTCAAGGACTATATCCGGGGTGACGCCGGTGGCTGTTATGGGCAAGCCGATAGGTTGTCCAGGAGAATGCATTTATTGCCCCGCTTTTCCTGATGCACCGAAGAGCTATACGCCGGAATCACCAGCGGTGCTCAGGGCTAAGCTGTGTAATTATGAGCCCAGAAGACAGGTTGAGGAGAGGGTGAGGATTCTTTTGGACATGGGGCATCCGGCTGATAAGGTCGAGCTCATTATCATGGGGGGCACTTTCCTGGCTTATCCTGAGGAGTATCAATACCATTTTATAAAGGATTGCTATGATGGCTTGAATGGCATTGAGTCTCTAAGTTTGGAGGCAGCCAAGCAGATAAATGAAACTGCTGAACACAGGTGTGTGGGGCTATGCATTGAGACCAGACCTGATTGGTGTCGGGAGGAGGAAGTCAAGAGAATGCTGGAATTCGGTACCACCCGGGTTGAGCTAGGGGTGCAGACACTGGACGATGACATATACCGGGTGGTTAAGCGAGGGCATAATGTAGCCGAGGTGGTGAGGGCTACAAAGCTACTGAAGGACTACGGCTTCAAGGTCTATTATCACTGGATGCCGGGATTGCCCGGTTCAACTTCAGAGCATGACCTGGAGTTGTCTAAGGAGCTTTTCACCAATGAGGATTTTAGACCTGACGGACTAAAGCTTTACCCGACACTGGTTATTGCTGGCACCGAGCTCGAGACATGGTACAGAGATGACCGCTATCAACCTTATCCTATGGACGAGATGGTAGATTTGATGATAAACATCAAGACTCATGTTCCCGGCTATATCAGGATTCCACGCGTGATGCGTGATATTCCCAGCAAATTCATAGTGGCTGGCTGTAAAGATTTAGCATTGAGGAGTTCGATTAAGAAGCGGATGGAAGAGATTGGCGTTCGGTGTAGCTGCATCCGCTGTCGTGAGTACGGGCATCGTATGAGAGATGGCTGGAAAATCGGCGCGCCAAATTTGATGAGGCAGGATTATGGGGCATCAGGGGGAAAGGAAGTGTTTCTTTCTTTCGAAGACGAGGACGAAACCTTATTTGGTCTGCTTCGGATGCGGGTAGATTATTCGGCATCTGGTATCGGTGGTTTGGCTATGGTCAGGGAACTACACGTATTCGGTTCAGAGGTTCCTCTGGGGGAGCAGTTGGCTGAGGCGGCTCAGCATAGAGGTCTTGGGGGGGAGTTGCTCAAAGAAGCTGAAAGAATTGCTCGTGATGAATTTCAAGCTCGCAGGATTGCTATTATCAGTGGCGTCGGTGCCAGGGGATATTTCCGCTCCGAATGCGGCTATGAGTTAGATGGCGCCTATATGGTTAAAGAGTTGGTTGGGGCAGCTTCACCTAACATTCATGGAGATGCGTTTCAACATTAAGAAAGAATGAAAGTTTGATACGGAGAAGTAAATTTCTGGCAGCAAGACTTGAAAGTTAGCTAAGTTATTTTTGTTTCAGCCGTTTTGCAGGATATTCAGTTTCATAAGTATGTTGTACAATAGGGCTGTCAAGAATTTTAGTCTTTTTTTGCAATTCTTCCATAGCTCTTTGGTTTTTCTCTGTCCAATCAGGGATGTCAAATAAACAAAAATCATATGAAAATAAGGGCTGGTACTTTTTTTCGGTCGCAATACCAAGAACCTTTTTATTTTCTTGGTACTTACCTCGTGCAATAAAGCACATATTGGTAAGCATTACCTTGCGGTGATTTCTTGGGATTGAATCATCTTGGAATAAAAAACAATAGGTGACACCCTTGCTCTCAAATGTACGCCGAAATATGTTATGTATATCATCTCTGTCTGCCTTAATAGATGCATCAAAATAGTGTTTGCTTAAAACACGTCTTTCGAAACGATTTGGACGTGCAAGTTCCCTAGCTATTGTTTCGTAAATAGATCGGGGTGAAGCCTTATGGCATTCGTTGATAAGACTATCCCAAAGGTAACTTATCTCATCTGCTTTCTTCTTTGCCTTATATTCCGCCTTGTTCTGAAGCTGTTCCCAAGAGCCGTCCATGATTGTTATCATTGTTGCCTCTTGTAATTCTTTAAAACTCCGGTTGTTTCCCAAATATTCAGCCAATAGCTCTTCTTCTCCGCCAATAATTAGTATATGTACATCCTTGGAGAATAGCTCTTCTTTTGCTCGGATGTAGCTAATGAAATCGCTAATCGTATTAAGCTCGTTCAAAATAATTTGTGTGAAATTTTTAGTAAAGACATGGGCAATATGGTTTTTGATGCTTTCTGTGGGAGAAAAGAAATCTTCACCGGCTCCAAGAAGTACAGATATAAGATGAATTTCCCTTATTATTATCGGGTCAAATTGTTCTTTATCCCTTCGCGGATTCTCAAGCTCTATGGCTTTTTGTAGGTTGAAAAGTTGCCTGCGAGCGCCAGCAAGTTGTCGCAGATTCTTTTCAACCTCTGTTTTTTTGTATTTGCCGTGTTTGTTAAGTTTCAAGTCTTTGATCTGCCAAATGATTGCGATATCATCAAAGATAACTAACAAGTCGCATAGTTCTTTGCCGTCAGGTAATCGTGGATTCAGATAGCACCAGTCTCTAAAGAAAGTCTTTAAAGCTAAATCCTGAACAAAACTCTCTGCGTTCTTCCCTTTGATAAAGAAATAATCCCCCCCAATATTCATTTTTAGTATGCTTTCTTTTCGCAATTTAATTTTGGGCTTGTTTCTTATTCAGATTGGTTTGTTTGATTATACAGGTGACAGGCGACGAAATGACCTTCTGCTATTTCAGCTAATTCGGGTTCCTCTTGTTTACAGATTGGTATTACCCGATGACATCTGGGGTGGAAGTGGCAGCCGGGTGGGGGGTTGAGAGGAGAAGGCACATCTCCATGCAAGAGTATTCTGGCTTTATCTTTTTGCTTAAAGCTGGGTACCGCTGAAAGTAAAGCTTCAGTATAAGGATGTAGAGGATTTTCGAAGAGGTCCTTATTATTTGCCAGCTCCACGATTTTCCCCAAATACATTATGGTTACCCTTTGTGCCATATGCCTTATCACCGATAAATCGTGGGCGATGAGCAAATAAGCCAGGCCGAACCTTTCCTGAATGTCCATCATCAGATTCAGAATCTGAGCCTGTATGGATACATCCAGTGCACTCACTGGTTCGTCAGCGATGATAAGCTTCGGGTTCATAGCTAAGGCACGAGCGATGCCGATGCGCTGTTTCTGGCCGCCGCTGAACTCATGTGGATATAGATTAGCTTGCCCGGATTCCAAGCCGACTTGTTCCATTAACTCAGCTATCCTATCTATTCGTTCCCTTTCGGTGCCAATCTTATGGATAATCAGGGGTTCGCATATGGAATCACCGGCGGTCATTCTCGGGTCGAGAGAGGCGTCGGGGTCCTGGAATATTATTTGGATTTCCCTTCTTAATTCCCTGAGCTCCTTGTTGTCCAGCCTGGTAACATCGGTTCCTTTGTATAGAATTTCTCCGCTGGTTGGTTCCTCCAGCCTGGGGATTGTTCTGCCCAGTGTTGATTTGCCGCATCCTGATTCGCCAACTAAACCTATGATTTCTCTTTCGCTTATGTCGAAGGTCACCCCATCTACGGCTTTTATATCTCCGATATGACGTGAGAAGAATCCGGCGGTCACCGGATAGTACTTTTTGAGGTTTTTTATTTGTAATAAATTGTGATTCAGCATGGGTATAAATGGCAGCTTACCTTGTGCTCCTTTGAAATCGTTGTTTCCGGCGGCTCTTTTTGGCTACAGATTTTCATCGCCTTGGGACATCTGGGGTGGAAAGCACAACCTTGAGGCATTTCGGTAGGATTGGGTGTTGTCCCGGGAATCGATACCAGCCTGCCTGTGGAGTTGGAGGCGCCAGGCAGGCATTCGATTAAGCCGGAAGTGTAGGGATGCTTCGGGTTGCCAATTATTTCAGAGACTGATGCCGTCTCGACATCCTTTCCGCCGTACATGACAACGGCTCGGTCTCCTATTTCAGCTACTACTGCCAGGTCGTGTGTTATGAAGATGGTGGACATCTGTCTACTTGCCTTTAACTCGCGAAAGATGTCCAGAATTTGAGCCTTTATAGTAACATCTACGGCAGTTGTTGGTTCGTCAGCGATGAGGATTTGTGGGTCGCAGGATAGGCTTATGGCTATTAATACTCTTTGTTTCATGCCACCTGATAGCTGGTGTGGGTAGTAACTCATCACTCTTTCTGCTGATGGTATGCCCATTTCGCTGAGCAAGGTTATAGCTCTGTGTCTAGCCTTGCTGTCATCCAATGGCAGATGGTTCTTTATTTGTTCGATTATCTGGTCACCTATAGTCAATACAGGATTCAGTGCAGATTGCGCCTCTTGAAAGACTATAGCGATATCTTTACCTCTAATTTGCCTTAGTTGTTTTGAGGAGCATTTGGTCAGGTTCAAGCCGTCATAGCTTATTTGACCGTCGACTATCTTCCCCGGGGGGCTATCAAATAGGCGCAAAATGGATAGTGCTGTAACTGTCTTGCCGCAGCCGGATTCGCCGACGAGGCAGAGACATTCACCGCGCCTGAGTTCGAAGTCAACACCGTCTACAGCTTTGACTATGCCGCGACCGGTGAAGAAGTATGTCTTAAGATTGCTGACCTTCAAAATGATATTGTCCATGGCGTCTATATGTTGCTCTTGGGGTCGAAGGCGTCTCTGAGTCCATCGCCCAAAAAATTAAAAGCAAGAACTGTCAGGAAAAGCATGACTCCTGGTTCCACAGCTACCCACCAGGCAGTGTTGAGGCTATGTTGGCCGGCTTCCAGGATTATTCCCCAGCTAGGTACTGTGGGGTCACCCAAACCGATAAAACTCAAAGCAGCTTCGGCTAGGATTACCCCCGGGATAGATAGGGTGGCCATGACAATAATCAGGCTCATGACGTTGGGTATGAGGTGGCGGAAGATGACTCTGTTATCGCTGGCGCCCAAAGCTTTTGCAGCGACTATGAACTCTCTTGTTCTGAGCGACAGAGACTCGCTTCTAATTAACCTGGCAGTGCCTGTCCAGCCGGTCAGCCCTATTGCCAGCACTATGAAAGCCAGACTTGGGCCAAAAATGAAAATTATGAGCACCAGTAACAGGAAGAAGGGAAAGGTCATCATAATGTCGGTGAATCTCATCAGAGCGTTGTCGACCCATCCGCCCAGATAAGCTGATAAGACGCCGATGATCGTTCCCAGGATTATGGCTATGCCGGTGGCAATCAAGCCAACCAGCAAGGAGACCCTGGCTCCAGAGACTATCATTGCCAGCATGTCGCGCCCTTTGCTATCTGTGCCCAGCGGATGTTCCCATGTTCCGGAGATTTCTTTCGTGGTGGATTCATCGGTCTCTATGCTGTATAGGGATTGTTCGATGGTAAAGCCCACGGGCGGCATGTTTTTTTTCTCGAAATTGACTGCTGTTGGGTCTAATGTAAAGGATGGTCCAATTATGGCCAGTACGACCAAGAAGATTATGAAAGCCAGGCCAGATACGGCTAATTTGTTTCTTCGCGTCCTTTGCCAGTAGTAATTGACCAGTCGTGTGTTGGGGCGTAAATGCTGGCTAATTTTTCTGACTTTATCTCGTAGCATTTCAGTCATATCTTATCCTTGGGTCAAGATAAGTATAGGTAACGTCGGTTACCAAGTTGACCAGCAGCACTATGGATGTCCCGATGAGGGTCACAGCTACTACCACGGGATAATCATTAGCAAAGATGGCGTTGAAGGATATTTGCCCTAGTCCTGGTATACCGAAGATGATTTCGGTGAGATAGGCTCCGCCGAAAACGATGCTGCCTAAATCGAACATTATTATGGTGATGAGGGGCAGCATAGCATTTCTGAAGACATGTTTGCCGATTACAGTTCGTTCGGGCAAGCCTTTAGCTCGAGCGGTGGTGACGAATGCCTTCCTCAGATTATCGAGCATAGCCGACCTGGTATACCTGACATAGCCAGCTAGCATCCCTGTGCCCAAGGTTATAACGGGCAGCACCAACGCTTTTAGATTATCAATAGAGAACAGGGGCAAAGTGGTGTCGTAGTAGGTCTTGAATATCCCCAGTTGTACCGAGAAAACCAGAATAAGCATGATGCCGAGCCAGAAGTTTGGTATCGATATTCCGATAAATGAGAGGAAGGTAAAAGCATAATCTGTCTTGGTATATTGCTTAACCGCTGAGTAAATGCCGATTAAGATGCCGAGGAAAGCAGCAAACAGGCTACTTAATAGTATGAGTTGAAATGAGTAAATCCAGTGGGTCTTGATTAGTTCGGTTACCGGCATAGAGGTACTGAAAGACCATCCCCAATTCCCCTGGAATAGGTTGCCCACATAGTCTATATATTGCTCGTAGATAGGCTTGTCCAGGCCGTACCGCGCCTCAATGGCAGCCTTTACCTGTGCCACATCCTGTCCTCTGACAGCGAGGTTTGCCAGATACTTATCAGCTGGCGAACTGGGGCCCACTCTGACCAAAATGAAGGTGATGGTCAGTATGCCAAATGCGATGATGACCGTGTAGATGAGCCTCTTGATAATGTAATCCCTGAGCCAGCTTTTCCCCATGAAGGATGCTTACCTCGTCACTATGAAACTGAGTCAAGAGGGCTGGATTCTTAGACCGCTCTGCTCGAGGTTCTTCGTTTCGTCTAGTATGACAGGAAATGAAGCTTTATTCAAAATACCACAGATAGTAGTTATAGCCTATGCTGGGGCCAGGTTCTATCCCCATGACGTTCTTCTGGAAGCCTAGATTGACTCTGTGATAGAGGAGGAAATCCGCAGGCAAGTCCTCAGAAAGCAGAAGAGATAGCTCGGCGTATATTTGTTTACGGGCCTCTATGTCTAGCGCCTCTTTTGTTTTAATTTGTTTGAATAAATTGTCCACTTCGGGGTTAGAATAGCCCATAAAATTGAGGCCTCCGTCGGTGGCGTAGAAAACTTGGCTTCCGGATGGTGCCAGCACATCGCTGCCAAAGCCCAACAAAAGCATGTCCCACGCCTGCTCGCTCACCGCTTCAGCACCATTGTTGTCTCGGGGTTCCTGGTCACTACCGGGGACTTTGTTCTCCATGAATTGCCTTAGTAGCGTAGCCCATGGTACCAGCTTTATCTCTGTTTCTATCCCTAAAGTAAGGAGTTCCCGTCTTACCTGGAAAGCTATGTCCTCGGCAACTTTGCTACCCTGATTGGTTACCAGGACTAGATTAAGAAGACTGCCGTCTTTCTTGGTGACACTTATGGTGCCATCTTCTTTTTTGACTCCATAGCCTTCCTGGTAAAAAATCTCGGCGGCTTTCTCCTTATCATAAAGCTCTCCCACTCCGTATCTGGCTATACTCTCATTGTCATACCATGGGGATATTGAAGGGATAAAGCTGAAGGCAGGCTCGGCGAATCCGAGGAGTATAGACTGCGTAATGGTATCTTTGCTTATTGACATGGCTATGGCTTGTCTGATGGACTTGTTTTTCAATCCATCCCAGCCGTTAGCTCGCTGATTAAAAGCTAAGACGGTACAACCCCCGCTTGGTAGGGTGTACACTTTGATATTCTCCATATTTCTGAATCTGTTGGCTTGTTCCGGTTCTATTCCAGAGTAGGTTATGTCACCGGCTTCTAGAGCTGCCTGCCTGGTGGCTGGGGTGCCGAAGAGTTTTACTATGTATTGGTCAAAGTAGGGAGCTCCGGCATCTTTCCCCAGATAATATTCGGGATTACGCTCAACCAGGAACTTATCATTCCTGTTCCACTCCTTGAATCGGTATGGCCCTAGGTTTCCCGTGTAGGTCAGGTTGTTGAACTCAGGTGCTTCGGTAAAGGCTTTGACATCACCCTCGTATATAGTGGCGATATACTTGGGGTAGGGGAACAGGTCGTAAATGATGTAGACGAACTCAGGGTCAACGGTTCTGCGGGTTATCTTGAATGTGGTGGCATCGATTACTTCAGGTGTGACAAAGACCTTCTCGCCGTTCAACTCTTCTTGCCAGTCTCCTTTGTATGGATAGTTCAGCCAGTCTGAGAACATGAGGTTCTTCAGTGTGTAGACATAGTCTTCCGCAGTGACTTGTGAGCCACTGCTCCATTTGAGGTCATCTCTGATGGTTACAGTATAAACCAAACCGTCTGTTGATACCTCTACATCCTTAGCCAGACAACGCAACTGGATGTTGAAGTTGTTGTCGTACGTGGCTAGCGAGTCTACTGTGTGGTCGTAATAACTCGAAGAAGTGGCATCACTGATCAGTATCCGGTTTAGGCTCTCGGCATCACCGCCTGAAACTCCTTCTATAAAGTTGCCTCTAGTTGAGATGCCTTCGTCTTCTTTAATCTCGCCTTTGGTGCACCCTGCGGTCAATATAATCAGTACAATTGATATGGCTATGAGAATTCTTAATTTCTTCATCTGTCAACCTTCCTAGATTTTGTATTTGTGTCGCTTTGACCGTAGCTATCTTTTTTTATTGGCTCGTTTCGATTGTTGCCTACCCTTAGTTTCGTTTGTTGCTTTATTGCCTTGCCTGACTTGAAACGATTCAAATTAAGAAAACCTTTGCTTGACATAAAACAAATAATCCTAAATGAAGCTTTCCTTTATCTGAAGAATTACCTCGTCAACGCTGTCAGGGGTTTCTGAGATAATACGCTTGATGGCTTCTTCGACTTTCTGATATTTATGCGTATCGTAAAGGTCATCCAGTTTCTCATAATAGCCGGCCCTTCTTCCCAGCCTGAAATTGAGTTTTTCCCGGGGTGGTAGTGTTAGATATCTGTTTATTGTAGCCAGACAGGCTGATTTTGCCTCTGGGAATTTACCTTCTAATTCGGGCAGGAGATTCAATATATGGTCGCTCTTAAATTCACTGGTTACCTCGAGCTTTTCAATGAGTTTACCGATTTCTTCAACCACCTCGTCTTCTTTCTGGAGTTCAAAATCGCCAGCTTCTACTTTTGACCACAAGAGTATATTCTCACGGACATGAAGGGTGCGTAATCTGATGTAATCGGGGTCGATTTCATTAAGAACTCTGGCTGTGCCGGTGATGTGGTCCGATGACATTTTTCTGCCGCCGAGTCCGGGCATAATATATTCACATAATGAAATGCCAGCCTCTTTTATGTTTTTGCCACCTGCGATGTGTTCTTCCGCTGTAACCCCTTTCTCCATATAGCTGAGCACAAGGTTGGAGCCGCTTTCCATTCCGATGTGTAATCGGGAAAGTCCGGCATCTTTTAGCTCTTTCAATTCGTCTAATGACTTTTTGGCGGCAGTCTTTGAACGGGCATACGAGGTTATCCTGTTGAGTTCTGGAAAAGCTTGTTTCAGAAAAGAGACTACTTTTACCAGATCAGGCGTCCTCATTATAAGGGTATTAGCATCTTGAAGAAATGCGGAATTGCCACCTGCCCATAGCCAGAGAGCCACGTTGCAGATACTGGCATTGTGCTGGTGGCTGTTGTAGATTGTTGCAGCTAAATCCCTGAGTCGACCGCCATAACCCATTCTCCAGGCGATCTCTTTTATCTCGTCGGCGATGGCTTTAGCTGTCTCTATATCCCTGATTACATCCTCGACTGGCCTGAGTTCGAATTTCTGACCCTTATAAACAGGGCAGAATTGACATCGGTTCCAGGGGCAGTTTCTGGTTGCTCTTATCAGTAGTGAATAGGCTTCACTGGGCGGTCTGATAGGGCCTAGCTCAAAGGAGCAGTCAGCTAATTTCTTCGTGTCGATGCCATAATTTAAGTTCATGGTATTTGCTTGTGTTTAATTTTAAACTTTATTGGGTGAAATTTCCAATAATGGACTCCTGATTTGTGAAATGCTAATATTTGATAAATTGAGAGCAGGAATTTCCATCTCATATTGAGATATTCCAAATGGTTGACCTGAACGAAATCAAGGTAGTTTCTTTCGATGCTGAAGGTACACTGGTAACGCCAGACTTTAGCTATGCTGTCTGGTTTGAAGCCATTCCTACGCGCTATGCTGAAAAGCACGGTATTGATTTAGAGTTGGCGAAGAAGCTCATCGAGGAGGAATACCGCAAGGTGGGCGACCAGAGGCTGGAGTGGTACGACATTCGATATTGGTTCGAAAAGCTTGATTTGGGCACACCCGAGCAAGTGATGGAGAAGTGCAATAGTAAAGTGTGCTACTATCCGGAAGTCAGCGAAGTGCTGGCGTCTTTAAGCGGAAAGTATAAGTTAGTTGTAGCTTCAGGCTCAACGAGAGATTTTCTTCATCATCTTCTTCAGGACATTGAGCCTTACTTTACCAGGGTTTTTTCCTCGCTCACGGATTACAGGCAACTGAAGACACCAGAGTTTTATCTTAAACTGTGCCAGGAGATGGAGGTTAAACCCGGGCAGGTAGTTCATGTTGGCGATAACTGGCAATTTGATTTTGTCGCCCCAGGCGAAATAGGCATCCGTGCATTCTATCTAGATCGAAAACAAAAAGCCGACCACCAAAACTCTGTGGCTAGCCTGCTACAGTTGAATGTCCATCTGACAGATTGGTTGAATAGAAAATCTTTCTGATGGCAGTTTTTTCTGGCTGTTATAGAGCGGGGTCTGATAAAACTTCCGGATTATGAAAGCCTTTCGACTTTAACTTGGGGCAGAAGCCTTTCTACGTCTTCCCGGCGGCAGAGTTCAGTGCCCGGGGTTAAGGTGGCTGCTGTTCCTGCTGCAGCTGCCCAGCGACAGGCCTCACCTATTTCATGTCCCTGGTTTAATTTTAATACCAGTCCAGCTATAGTTGAGTCGCCGGCGCCTACAGTGCTACTAATCTCTACTTGAGGTGGTGTGACCTTTAGTATTTTCCCTTCACTGGCTGCGATAAGCCCGTCCTTGGCTCTGGAGATTATTGCAATCTCAATGCCCTGGTTAGCCAGAGTCTTCACCGCCTCAATAATCGCTGCCTCATCTTTAAGATGTATTCCGAGCAGCTCTTCGGCTTCGTGCACATTTGGTTTAATGATATTCGGTTTAGCCGCTATTCCCTCTTTTAGCCATTGATTATCCGAATCAAGTACGGTTTTTATGCCGCTATTTTTAACCTTCTCTATCAGTTGCCGGTAGATATCAGCAGGCACTCCCGGTGGGACACTGCCAGCGAAGACAAGAAAATCGGGTTTAGGCTTGATATGTGTCACTTTTTGTGTTAGTTTCCCCAATTCATACTTGTGAATCTGTGGCCCCGGAGCGTCGATTCTGGTCTGGCGGTGAGTTTTTAAATCAGTGATGATGAAGTTGCTCCTTATTTCTCCCTCGATTGGAGTGAACTTAAAAGGGACTCCGTGTTGTTGTAGAAGATGCTTTAGTGTTTCGCCAGCAAAACCGCCTATGAAACCGTAAGCAATTGTCTCGCCACCGAGCTTGTGAACAACTCGGGAAACGTTGATTCCTTTGCCACCGGGATCTCGACGCAAGCTGGTCCAACGATTGGCTTCATCCACCATCAATTTCTCAACGGTAACTATTTTGTCCAGGCTCGGATTTAAGGTCACTGTAGCAATCATTTAACTCTTTCCACTTTCAGCAGGTTGGTGCTGCCGGGGATGCCAATAGGTACACCTCCGGTAATAACAACCAGTTCACCCTCCTGAGCTAATCCAGTTCGCTTGGCTACTCTAGCCCCTCGGGTGAATAATACAGCTATTTTTGAAGGTTCGGGGATTTGAAAGGCACGTACTCCCCAGGATAGTGACATCTGTCTCTGTGTTGCCTGACTGGGAGTAATAGCTATAATCGGTACCCCGGGGCGATACTTGGCTACACGTCGTGCTGTGCTTCCTGATGAGGTGAAAGCGATTATAGCAGCGGCTTCCAGTTGATAGGCAGTATGACAGGCGGCGTAGCTTATGGCATCGTCTGTTTCAGGTTGGAGGTCTTTGCCCCTATTGGCCAGGATTTCTTCGTAGGGTAAGGTAGCCTCTGCTTCCAGAGCGATCTGCACCATCATGGATACAGCTTCTACAGGATAGCTACCGATAGCGGTTTCTTCTGATAACATTATGGCGTCGGTACCATTGAAGATAGCATTGGCAACATCAGAGACCTCAGCGCGGGTAGGACGTGGTGCATTAACCATCGACTCCAGCATTTGAGTAGCTACGATAACCGGCTTTCCCAGATGGTTGCACTTCTGGATGATTTCCCTTTGAGCTATGGGCACCTTTTGTATTGGAATCTCGATACCGAGGTCGCCACGGGCTACCATAGCACCATCAGCGGCGGCTAGTATTTCATCAAGGTTATCCAGCGCTTCTCGCCTCTCGATTTTGGCGATGATCGCCGGGGCTTTTTTATTTTTTTGGAGGAATTTTCTTACCATGAGAATATCTTTAGCTTCTCTGGTAAAAGATAAGGCTACGAAGTCTACATCATGTTTCAGCCCAAAGAGGAGATGATTCCAGTCATCTTCGGTGATTGTGGGGGTGTCCCGGGTTACGCCCGGCACATTGATACCTTTATCCTCACCAAGAATGCCTCCAGTTAATACCTGGCAGGTTACATCCGTGTCGCTAATATCTGTCACTTTTAGCTCTATAGCGCCATCATCCAGGAATACTATGTCGCCCGGCTTGACGATGCTTGGCAGGTAAGGCAGGCCTACGGATACTCTGTTTTCGTTGCCTAGAATTTCTCTAGTGGTGAGGATAAAATTGGAGTTTTCTTTGAGTTCGATGCTGCCTCCCTTAAGCTTGCCGGTTCTATTTTTTGGTCCGGGGAGGTCTTGCATTATGGCTAGTGGAATATCGGCTTGTTTAGCTGCTTGCCTTAATGTTTTTATGTAGCTAGCGTGCTCCTTATGAGTGCCGTGGGAGAAGTTGATTCTGGCAACATCCATGCCAGTTTGGAGTAGCTCTTTTATCACCGAAGCTGAGCTTGTACTCGGCCCGATGGTGCAGACTATTTTTGTCCTGCGGTATGGGGTACGTGTGGCATCAAGAGACATCGTACTTATCTTAGTAATTCGCGTACCAGCTTTCCTGGACGGTAGTCAGCTCGTGAGCTTTAATGCCAAATTTGCGGTACCAGGGGAATGCATATTTTGTGGCTATCTCAGCCAGCTCTTTTAACCTGTCAGCCACAGTTGTTGACAAGAATTTTACCCGGTCATTCTTGTCTGTGAAACGTATGGCTTCCTGCCATATAGCCCGACCGCCAAGGAATCCAGAAGCGCCTGCCTGGCAGGCAATTTTCACTTGCTCTCGGAATGTTTCGTAGTCCACGCCGGCGCTGAGGATAACCCAGGGTACCTGTGAAGCCTCGTCCAACTGTCGGCAGAGTTGGTGAAGTTTTGTCCTGTCAGTTTCATGTTTCGCGTCGGCGGGAAACTCTGCTTTCAGTACGTCGATTGGGAAAGATGTAATCTGACGGGCGGTTTCGATTACCAACCCCGGTTTCCGAGTGGCAAACTGTGATGTTGCTGAATCCTCGCCCTTTGTAAGGTAAGTTTTAGGTTCAACGAGAAAAGGAATGTCGTACTCCAGGCATTTTTCTGCCACCGTCCGTATTGTTTTCAACTGCCTATCAGCAACCTCAGTCAAATCGGGTCGGTAATAGACAAGGATTTTGACTGCTGAGGCGCCCATGCGTTTGATTTTTTCCACACTCCAGCCATCGAGCAGGGTGGTTAATCGTCCTTTCGGGTTGCTTTCGTAGCCGGTAGCTTCGACGCTGACCAGCAAGCCAGTGTGCCCGGGGAGTACTCCTCCAGCGATGCACTGGGCGGCGCCGTAGTTAGGGTCCAGCAAGACGGCGCTGGCGTAGGGGGCTAAAGCAGCACATAATTCAAGCTTGTATTCAACAATTTCCTGATAATCAACATAATCATCAAGCTGCTCCTTTTCAATCATAGCCTTGAGGGAGCCTCTATGGTCCATGGCGCAGATTATGAAGATTCCTTCAGGCGTTGAAATCTGCTGCAAACCTCTGATTTTGCCAATACCTAATCTGGTCATTCTGTCTATATGTTACCCTTTTTTATCCCCATTGTTATTAAGAATATACCCTTTTGCTCTAGGTATATCAAGTTCACAAGTGAGTTGTGTTGAGCCGATGATGAATTAAACTGAGATGAGCGGATATTGCTATTACTTAATCTTGCGTAGATTCGATTATTCAGGCATAATTATGTTTGGTTAGTCCTGAAAAGGAGAGAGAAATGGAAACGCAAAAATCAAGACCTACGCCACAGGAGTTAGAGAGGATGTCTCTGAAAGAGAGGCAGAAGCATTTAGAGGAAAGAATGAGGGAGATAATCGCTTATGCTTATGAAAGAGCACCGGCAGTAAAGAAGCGATTTGACAAGGCTAAAATTAAGCCCGATGACATTCGTACCGTTAGAGATTTAGAGAAGATTCCGATGTTAAGGAAGGATGACCTGATCGCTTTGCAAAAGTCGGATCCTCCCTTCGGCGGCTATCTTGCTGTGCCCATGGCCAGCTTGGAGAGGATATATCAATCGCCAGGACCTATCTATGACCCTCAACGGAAGAGGGGTTTTGGGGGTGGTGGTATGGGGCCGGATTTCGGCAAGGGGCAGATAGTAATAAATACTTGGTCATATCATATAACGCCCGCCGGCCTGGGAGTTGACCAGTTGCTCAGGAGCATGAGCTTTACCGTTGTTCCTATGGGTACGGGAAATACCGAGCTTCAGGTAAAGGTTATGCACGACCTCAAAGCGCACGGTTTTTGTGGCACCCCCAGCTTTTTAAAAACAGTCATAGATAAGGCTGAGGATATGGGTTACGACTTCAAGAAGGACTTCAATTTGAAATTTGCTGTGGTCGGTGGAGAAATGGGTGGTGAGCCGCTGCGTAAGTTGTTCCAGGAGAAGTACGGTATCTTCTGTTTGGGTGGTGACACTTATGCTACGGCTGATGTTGGGACAATAGCTACAGGATGTGAGAAACAGGCTGGCATGCATGTTACCACTGATGCCATAGTGGAGATAGTAGACCCGAAGACAGGGGAGCAGCTTGGTCCTGGTCAGGAAGGTGAGATAGTAGTTACTCCATTCGATGAGGTTTATCCTCTTATTAGGTTTGGCACTGGTGACTTATCGATGTTTGATGATGATCTCTGTGCCTGCGGGAGAACAACTCTCAGATTGCCGAAAATTCTGGGAAGGTCTGGCGATGCTGTCAGAGTTAGGGGTATGTTTGTTCATCCCAAACAGACTGATGAAGCAATTTCCAAGTTCCCCGAGATTCGGACATATCAGTTGGTGGTCACTCGCCCCGGGGATAGAGATGATATGGTTCTTAATGTTGAGCTTGCTGAGGGCGCTGGTGGTAAAGAAAAGGCGAGGGATGTTGTTAGTGCACTTGGTACCGAGCGCTGGGAGTTTTCTGTCAAAGGCGTTGTCGATAGGGAGAAACTGCAGGCTGCTGTGGACAAGGCCTTCAGGGATATATGTAAGGTAAGGTTCGACCGCATGGAGGTCGTTTCGAAGGGCACTATTCCAGAGGGTGCCAAACGAATTGTTGATAAGAGGAAATATTAGCGCTATTGCGCCTTGTAGTAACTGGCTTATTAAGTTAGGGGGTGAAAAATGGGAACCAAAAGACCTTTACCTCAGTTCGAGATGATGGAGAAGATGTCAGATGAGGAGAGGAGGAAGCTTCTAGATGAACAGCTAAAGTGGCAGGTTGCTTATGCCTATGAAAAGGCTCCGTCAACAAAAGCCAGATTTGACGAAGCAGGCATTTCGCCATCAAATGTGTCAGGCATTAAGGACCTGGAGAATTTGCCGTTGCTGAGGAAGGACGCCCTGGTGGATTTATACAAAGCCAACCCGCCACTCGGTGGATTGGTGACTGTGCCAATAACCGAATTGGAACGTGTTTATGTGTCACCTGGCCCCATTTATGACCCGCATCATTCAAGTGAGACTTTCTGGCAGAGACATGTTTACATGGTTAACGCTGTGGGATTTGGTAAAGGGGACATTGTGGTAAATAGCTGGATGTATGGTCTTGTGCCGGCTGGGCTTTTGATTGATGAGACATTAAAGCGAGCCGGGGTTACGGTTATACCGATGGGTGTGGGGAATACTGAGCTACAGGTTCAGGTTATGCATCAGCTTAAAGTTACTGGATTTATCGGTACCACAGGCTTTTTTATGACTGTAATAAATAAGGCTGAGGAGATGGGGTTCGATGTCCGCAAAGATTTTAACCTGAGGCTAGCTGTAATTGGTGGTGAGATGGGCGGTGGTCCAATCAGGAAAACGGTTGAGGAGAAATATGGCATTGCTACCGGTGATATGTATGCGACAGCCGATGTCGGTCTGATAGCCTTTGAGTGCAATGCCAAGAGTGGCATGCATATTGCCGAGGGTGTAATACTGGAGATGATTAGTTACGAGACCGGTAAACCGGTTGAGTCTGGTGAAGTGGGCGAAATAGTTGTTACCCCTATTGATGAGACATATCCGTTGATACGCTTTGGTACCGGAGACATTGCTAGTTGGATTGATGAACCCTGTACCTGTGGCAGGACTTCCCCTCGAATAACACGCCTTTTAGGTAGAGTAGGAGATGCCGTCAGAACCAGAGGCATGTTTATTCACCCACGGCAGCTTTCGCCAGCCATGGCTAAATTCCCGCAGGTTGCTCAATATCAGGCGGTGGTGACCAGGCCTGGTACTCGGGACGACTTGACACTCAAAGTTGAACTCAAGACCGAAGAGGGAATAAATAGGGAACAACTGGCAAGCGAGTTAAACCAGGTGGTGAGCGAGGCGTTAAGGATAAAGGTTGACCAGGTTGAATTCGTAGCCAAAGGGGTAATTCCCGAATGGCATAAGCTAATAGTCGACGAGCGGGTCTATTGAGCTAGAATCGCCGCAATCTAAAACGTTCTCCTGCGAGGAGGATGGCCTCGTGGGGTGGTGTTTTTGTCTTAAGTTCTATAGTCACACAAGCATTTTACTAGTTTATTCCTCTTCGTTGCCCTTAAATTGTGGTAAAATAGGGCAAGATTATTATTTTCTGGTGATTGTTATGTCCATGCCTTTGTCTAATGAAGAGAAGACCTCAAATGTGAACTTGATTAATTGCGGTAAGCTCACCTGGGTTTACATTGAGAAGCCGACCAAGCGGGATGTGGAGTACTTAGCTAAGAACTTCAAATTTCATATCCTCAATCTAGACGACGTTTTGAGCCGGGTTCAACGTCCCAAAATAGATGAGTATCCCGACCACCTGTTTATGGTGCTTCATTTCCCCGTGTATAACAAGGGGAATCGGGTTACTACACCCAGTGAGGTGGATATATTCATCGGTGAGACTTACATAGTTACTGTACATAAATCGGGTGATTTGAAGCCGTTGGCTAAGTTTTTCAATGAGTGCCATGTTGACGAGGGTATATGTAGTGCCTATATGAGTCGTAGTTCGGGCTTCCTCCTCTACCATATACTGGATAGATTAGTTAATTATTGCTTCCCGATCCTGGACAAGATTGTAGTCAATGCTGAGAAGTTGGAGGATCTCATTTTTGCCAGGCCGGTTCCAGAAACGGTACATGAAATCATGATGATGCGACGAGACCTTATCTCTTTCCGTCGCGTTATTCACCCTCAAATCAATGTGGTTGAAGCAATGGAGCGAGAGGAATATCCTTTCTTGAAAGAGGACCAGGATATATATTTTGGCGATATTGCTGACCATATCCGCAAGATTTGGGATGGTCTGGAAGATTGTAAGGAAGTAGTCGATGGGTTGGCAGACACCAGCAACTGGCTGACCTCGCATCGGATTCAGGAGGTAATGCGGGTGCTGACTATTGTCATGGCGATCATGGCGCCGGCTACTCTCCTCGCCAGCATCTATGGTATGAATGTACATTTACCCGGCGGGTTATCGACTGTGACAGAGGTCAGCTTTCGGACTTTCTGGATAATAGTTTGTATCATGTTTGGTATTGTCGCAGCTATGCTCTGGTTCTTCCGTCGCAGGCATTGGATTTAGTCGTTGGGTGCAAGGGTTTTTGCGATGACCTTTTCTCATAGATTTGTAGTGGTAGTGGCACTCTTCGTCACCTGTCTCATAACGGCTAACATTATAATTGCCAAGCAGATAAGTATCGGTGGCATAATCCTACCGGCAGCGATAATAATTTTCCCTCTGAGCTATATCATCGGTGATGTTCTTACTGAAGTCTATGGGTACCAGCAGGCACGGCGTGTAATCTGGCTTGGCTTTTTGTGCAATGCGGTCGCGGTGCTGGCTATCTGGGTAGGTAAGATATTGCCTCCGGCGCCGGTTTTTGAGGCGCAAAGCGCTTATGAGAGCATTTTGGGTAGCACCCCTCGTTTCCTGTTAGCTTCTTTTGTAGCTTATCTCGCTGGTGAATTTACAAATTCTTTTGTCCTGGCTAAGATGAAGATAATCACCAAAGGTCGCTGGTTGTGGACGAGGACCATCGGTTCCACTTTGGTAGGACAGGGTGTCGATACTGTGGTAGTTCTAACCATTGCTTTTTTGGGGGTGTTGCCTCTTTCTGTGCTGGGCATTATGATTTTGAGCCATTGGCTGGTGAAAACCGTATACGAGACTGTAGCCACTCCATTAACTTATGCAGCCGTAGGTTATTTGAAGCGGAAAGAAGGCATTGATACCTATGACTATGGGGTTGATTTCAATCCCCTGAGGGTCATTTAGTGGCTGGGTGAGATAGGTTGTGGAGATTAAGTTTATAGTTGATAATAATGTTGGGAAACTGGCAAAGTGGTTGAGGATAATGGGCTACGATGCCTTGCTTTTCACGGAAGAGGATGATGGCAGGATGGTCAAATTAGCCCTGGCGCAGGACAGGGTAATCTTGACTAAAGACAGGCAAATTATGAGACGTCGGCTGGTTACCAGCGGCAGACTTAAAGCTGTTCTCATTGAGGATGATGACCCTAAGGAGCAATTGCGCCAGATTGTTAAAGCCTTGAACTTAGACTATCAGTTTAGGCCATTCTCTATTTGCCTCGAATGTAATCAAAACCTGGTGGAGAGAGACAAGGAGAAGGTGCGAGATTTAGTCCCGCCTCACGTTTTTAAAACACAGGACCTGTATATGGAGTGTCCGTCCTGTCATCGTGTTTACTGGCGGGGAACGCACTGGCAGGCAATGAGTCAGGAACTGGAGAAATTTACGGTGCAAAAGCAATGAACGGCAAGTCTTAAGCTGTCACCCTGAGCGATAGCGAAGGGTCTCTAGATTCTTCGGTCGCTTCGCTTCCTCAGAATGACAGGTGGAATTATTGGATAAACTATATAAGGCGGATTGGAGTTATGAAGGTTGTCACTGCGGAGCAGATGCGTAAGATAGACCGCAGCGCTGCCAATATCGGTTTGCCCACCGAGAAATTGATGGAGAATGCCGGGCGGGCTGTAGCCGAGGAGACAAGGAAGCTTATCGGTAGTGTTATCGGCAAGCGTATCCTGGTCATAGTTGGTACAGGGAATAATGGAGGAGATGGCCTTGTGGCAGGCCGTTATCTTGATGATTGGGGGGTTGAGGTCAGTCTCTACCTGTGCAAGCAACGTTCAGCAGATGACAAGAACCTGAAGCTAGCTAAGGAGCGAGGCATAACTACCGTTCAAGCTGATCAAGATGGTGATTTAGCCAGGCTGGATAGCCTTTTAGGTTCTTCAGAAGTGGCAATAGACGCTGTCTTCGGTACAGGCAGGAGCCGGGCTGTTGATGGTGTTTTTAAGGAAGTGCTGACCAGGGTGATGAAGGCTAAACAGGAGAATCCAGAGCTTTTGCTTGTCGCTGTGGATGTACCCTCGGGACTTGATCCTGATACCGGGATTGTCGACCCAAGCTGCCCCTATGCTGATGCCACTGTTACTCTTGGTTATCCCAAGCCTGGATTATTTAACTTCCCCGGTGCTGAAAGGGCTGGTAAAGTTATCATAGCTGACATTGGCATACCGCCGAGTCTTGCAGAGAATATACCGACCGAGCTAATCGCCGAAGACTGGGTTAAATCGGTGTTGCCTGAGCGTCCTCTCAGTGCCAATAAAGGGAGCTTCGGCAAAGTGCTGGTAGTTGCTGGCTCAATCAATTATATCGGAGCTGCTTATCTTGCCTGTACGGGAGCAGCCAGGGTGGGAGCTGGTCTGGTAACATTGTCTACTGCCTCGAGCTTGCAGCCAATTCTGGCAGCGAGAATGACCGAGGTAACTTATGCTCCTTTGCCAGAGGCTGAAGCCGGCATAATTGCGTCTAAAGCAGCATCTGTTCTAAGACAATGGTTGCCCGGATATGAAGTCTTGCTTATGGGTTGTGGACTGGGACAAAAGGCTCAGGTTGCAGAATTCGTAAAGTCTGTTCTGTTTGGCTTGGTGCCAGGTTCTTCTCCAGCCATGGTTATTGATGCTGATGCTTTGAATGCGCTAGCCCAGATACCAGATTGGTGGCAGAAGCTGAGTCAGGATGCTATACTTACGCCACATCCGGGTGAGATGGCACGGCTGACTGGAGTTTCGGTGGATGAGGTGCAGAGGCAGCGTCTTGATATTGCCCGGAAAGCAGCTATGGAGTGGCGAAAAGTGGTTGTGCTTAAAGGGGCATATACTGTTGTGGCAGCATCTGATGGTCGCGCTAGAATCAGTCAGATAGCTAACTCGGGGTTAGCCTCTGCAGGAACTGGTGATGTGCTTAGCGGTGTAATTGCCGGATTGGTGGCTCAAGGCCTATCTCTCTTCGATGCTGCAGCTTGCGGTGTTTATCTTCATGGTCAGGCTGGAGAAATAGTGAGGCGGGAGATGGGTGATGCCGGGATGCTGGCTGGTGACCTTTTACCAGCCTTACCTAAAGTAATAATGAGACTTAAACAGTTAGAAACGTCTTAAGGTTTGGCGGGTGTAATGTTATTGGCTGTTGATGTTGGCAATACGAACATAACTATTGGCATCTTTGATGGTAGTAAGTTGAAGGCTACCTGGAGGGTGGCTACTGGTGTTCATCGCATGGCAGATGAGTATGCCAGCTTGATGCTGAATCTTTTCGAGCGTCAGGGTATTTCTGCCTCGAAAATTACTGATGCGATATTGTGCAGTGTTGTTCCTCCGCTGGTAGGAGTTTTCGAGGAGATGTGCCGGCGCTATCTAAAAGTTTCTCCTTTAGTGATAGAAGCGGGCGTCAAGACAGGAGTGCGAATCTCTATGGATAATCCAAGGGAGGTTGGCACTGACCGAATAGTGAATGCGGTAGCCGCTCATCATCTATACGGTGGCGCGGTTATTGTTATTGACCTGGGAACTGCTACAACCTTTGATGCTGTATCTGAGGAGGGTGATTATCTTGGTGGTGCTATTGCCCCCGGAATTGCTATTGCCACTGAAGCTTTGTTTTCTCGAACTGCCGTGCTGCCCCGGGTGGAATTGACTCATCCCAAACGGGCTATCGGCAGGAGTACAGTAGCAGCTATGCAATCCGGTATAGTTTTTGGTTATGCCGGGTTGATTGAAGGTATAGTAACTCGCATTCAGGAGGAGCTGGGTGGTAAAGCAAAGGTGGTGGCTACGGGTGGCTATGCCGAGCTTCTGGCTCGGGAAACATCGGCAATCGAAGAAGTAAATCCTGACCTGACGCTTATAGGTCTGCGTTTAATCTATGAGATGAACAAGGAAAAGGATTAGGGATATGGGACTGAATGGTAAGACTGTAGTATTGGGGGTAACCGGCAGTATCGCTGCTTATAAAGCCGCCGAACTAGCCAGCCAGTTGACGCAAGCAGGGGCTAGAGTTGAGGTGATTATGACCGCAGCCGCTACCGAGTTTGTGACACCGCTGACCTTCCGTAATATTACCGGCAGGCCTGTGGTTACCAAGATGTTCGAGCTGGCTTCTGAATACAGCGTGGAGCATGTAGCTTTAGCCCAAGCCGCTGATGTGGTGGTTATAGCTCCAGCTACGGCGGACATTATTGCCAGGATAGCTGCCGGCATCGCTGATGACATGCTCTGCTGCACTGTGCTGGCGACAAAGGCATCTGTTATTGTGGCTCCAGCGATGCATGCTGGCATGTATGAGAACCGAGTAACTCAAGATAATCTGGCTAAGCTGAAGGCTCGCGGTTTCACCATGGTCGGCCCTGATTATGGCAGGCTTGCCTCAGGTGGCATGGGCCTTGGTCGCCTTGTCGATGTAAACGAAATTTTAGGTGCTATCCGCCAGGTTTTGGGTATTAGCAATGACCTGTCTGCCAAACGAATTGTGGTCACTGCTGGCGGCACCCAGGAACCTGTCGACCCGGTTCGCTGCTTGACTAATCGCTCTTCCGGCAAGATGGGTTATGCGCTGGCTGAAGCTGCCAGAGACCGTGGTGCTCAGGTAACACTGGTCAGTGCTCCCAGTGCTCTTTTAAAACCGACTGGCATAGATATGGTCAATGTTGGCACGGCTCAGGATATGCATGATGCGGTTAAGAAGGCTGTAGCTAAAGCTGATGTCTTGATAATGGCAGCGGCGGTGGCTGATTACCGTCCCAGCAAGGTCTCTAAAAATAAGATTAAGCGGGAGCGAGCTTCTGGCTTGATTCTGGAATTGGAGAGGACGCCCGATATCCTCGGTGAGGTTAAGGGAAAATTCCTGCGCGTAGGCTTTGCTGCTGAAAGTGAAAATCTGGTAGCTAATGCCAAAGGCAAGCTTGAAAAGAAGCGACTCGACCTTATCGTTGCCAATGACATAACAGCTAAGGATAGCGGCATCGGCGCAGACACCAACCAGGTGGTGATAATTGACAGTAAGGGTAAGGTCGAGAAATTACCCCTATTGCCCAAGCGGGAAGTGGCGGACAGGATTCTGGACAGGGTGGTCCAGTTTTTAGCCAAAGGATAGTTGCACTTTAGGGTTTTGGAGGTAGTGTGGTGGGCGACCCTGAGGGGTCGCATTTTAACAATAAATTGTCACTCTGAGCGGAGCGAAGAGTCTAAAAATAGAGATTCTTCGGTCGCTCCGCTCCCTCAGAATGACAGGGGACGGAGGGCTCAGAATGACAGAGAGTGAGTTACCTGATAGTCGTTTATCCAAGTTAAAGCATGGGAGAAATGTTAAAGTATGTCTGAAATTCCAAAGGCTTATGAGCCAGCTCAAGTTGAGCAGAAGTGGTATAGCTTCTGGATGGAGCATGGCTACTTCACTCCGAAGATAGACCGTAAAAAGAAACCTTTCGTTATCATAATGCCGCCGCCAAATGTCACCGGCGAGCTTCATCTGGGGCACGCGCTGACAGCTACGCTGGAAGATATTATGATTAGATGGCACCGGATGAAAGGCGAGGCTGCGCTGTGGCTGCCTGGAGTTGACCACGCTGGCATCGCCACTCAGGTTATTGTAGAACAGAAGCTGGCTGAGCAGGGACTTGACCGTCATAAATTAGGCAGGGAGAAGTTTATCGAGCGTGTCTGGGAGTGGGTGAAGAAGTCACGGCAATCTATTACATATCAGCACCAGAGGCTTGGGGCTTCCTGTGACTGGACACGCGAGCGGTTTACTCTTGACGATGCGCCCAGCCTGGCGGTACGGACTGCCTTTGTCCGGTTATACAATAAAGGCTTGATTTATCGAGGCGAGCGTATTGTCAACTGGTGTCCACGCTGCCAGACGGCACTTTCTGATTTGGAAGTCCAGCATAAAGACATAACAGGCAATCTCTATTATCTTCGCTATCCCATGGCTGAAGGCGATGGCTTTGTCACCGTGGCTACTACGCGCCCGGAGACCTACCTGGGTGATACCGCTGTGGCGGTAAATCCAGATGATGCACGCTTCAAGGCTGTAGTGGGCAAGAAGGTCGTGCTTCCAGTTATCGGCAGGGTGATTTCTGTTATTGCTGATAGCGCTGTTGACCCCACGTTCGGCACCGGCGCAGTCAAGATTACCCCGGGCCATGACCCGGTTGACTTCGAGATGTCGGAGCGACAGCATTTGCCGATAGTGAAGATATTGAACCCTGATGCCACCATGAACGAGCAAGCTGGTCCTTATGCCGGGCTCGACCGCTTTGTCTGCCGGAAGAAGGTATTGGCTGACTTTGAAAAGGCCGGGCTGCTGGAGAAAATTGAACAGCATCATCATTCGGTGGGGCACTGCGGTCGCTGTCAGACCATGGTGGAGCCTGAAGTTAGCAAACAGTGGTTTGTCAAAGTGGCACCACTGGCTGTAGCGGCAATTCAATCTGTCACCGACGGTCGGGTTGCCATAGTGCCGGAACGCTTTACCAAGGTCTATATCAACTGGATGGAGAATATACGTGACTGGTGCATCAGCCGGCAGCTTTGGTGGGGACACCGCATACCGGTGTGGTATTGCCAGAAATGCAATGAGCTGACGGTGGCTATCGACGAACCTTCAACCTGTAGCCACTGCGGCTCCAAAGATATAGTTCAGGACCCTGACGTGCTCGATACATGGTTTAGCTCGGCGCTCTGGCCGCATTCGACTTTAGGCTGGCCTGAGGATACCGAGGACTTGAGGTATTTCTATCCCACATCAGTTATGGAGACAGGCTATGACATTTTGTTTTTCTGGGTTGCCAGGATGATTATGATGGGGCTGGAAGACACCGGCGATATCCCCTTCCACACTGTCTATCTGCACGGGCTGATTCGGGACGAGAAGGGCGAGAAGATGAGCAAGATGAAGGGGAATGTCCTCAACCCCAACGATGCTATAGATGACTATGGCACTGACGCACTTCGCTTTGCCGTTACCACCGGCACTTCTCCGGGGAATGATATAAATCTTGGCCCACATAGATTGGAAGCCGGGCGAAACTTTGCCAACAAGATGTGGAATGCCGCCAGGTTTGTCCTGCAAAGCCTTGAAACCAATCCGATAGAGAGCGGAGCCTTAGCGAAGTTAGTGCCCAAACATTCAGAGCCGATAGAGGACCGCTGGATTCTGAGTCGGCTTAATCGCCTCGCTTCAAGCGTGGATGAGTTGATGGCTAATTTCCAGTTCGGTGAGGCTGAGAGGCAAATCCACGACTTTTTCTGGGGCGAGCTTTGCGATTGGTACATCGAGATAGCCAAGATCCGGCTGTCCCGGTCAGATTTTTCACCGTTACCTGTACTGGCGTCGGCGCTGGATACTGCGTTGCGTCTTCTTCATCCATTCATGCCCTTCATCACCGAGGAGCTATGGCAGGGCTTGAAACAGCGTCTGCCTGAAGGCAGCCTCGATTCAGCTTCAATCATCATTGCGCCGTACCCGATTGGCAATAAGAAATTTATCGACGCTGAGGCTGAGGCGGTGATGGACTCGGTTATAGAAATCATCCGCTCCATACGCAATGCCCGGGCTGAGCGCAAGGTGGCAGCAGGCAAATGGATTGAAGCTCGTGTCTATGCCGATGAACTGCAGTCAGCTATAGCCGTACAGTCCGAGGCTATAGAGATTTTAGCCAAAGCCCGACCGCTGGCTGTTTTGAGTCGCGACCAGCGGCAGACAAAGGAAGAGAAAGCCCTGGTGCTGGTGCTGAAGGAATCCGAGGTGGTCTTGCCCTGGGCGGGCATGGTTGACATTGCTGCCGAAAAGCGACGTTTGGAGGGGGAAATCAGCACGGTTGAGAAAGAAATCGACCGCCTGGAGCAAAGGCTCAAGGACTCTGCTTTTGTGTCCAAGGCGCCAGCAGCGGTGGTGGATAAAGAGCGAGGCAAGCTTCAAGCCGGTAAAGATAAGCTGCTCAGGCTGAAGCAGGAGCTGGCACAAATCGGCTAGTGTAAATTCTAGACCCTAAATGCTAAACAATATCAAAATTCAAGTCGGCTGTCATCCTGAGCCCTTCGTCGGTAAAACTCCTCAGGATAAACTCTGCGAAGGATCCCCAGGTTAGATGTTGGATTCTTCGTCGCTCCGCTCCTCAGAATGACAGGAAAAAAGATGGGCTCCTCGCAATGACGAGATTGTTTGATATTTGGTGCTTGTGATTTGAGATTTGGGTGTAGGTATGGAGGCTTAAATATGAATGACTGGAATCCGCAACAATACTTGAAGTTCAAAAGTGAAAGAACACAGCCTTCGATTGACCTCGTGGCACGCATCATGGTAAATGACCCCGAGACCATTATTGACATCGGATGCGGGCCGGGAAATAGTACTCAGATTCTACGTCGAAGATGGCCCAATGCTGATATAGTCGGCCTGGATAGTTCACAAAAAATGATAGAAAAAGCCCGTGAAGATTATCCGAGCCAGAAATGGATGGTTGGAGATGCTGCGGATTTAGATACAAGTCAGAAGTATGATATCGTTTTCTCAAATGCAACATTACAGTGGGTACCAGAACATGATGTCTTGGTACCTCGATTATTCAATAGGGTAAACAAAAACGGGGTTATGGCGGTACAAGTTCCTGCTAATAATGAATCAGCTATACATAAGGCGCTATTAAGCGTTGCCCGGAGCCAAAAATGGAAAGGATATACCTCAGGCTGCGAAAAACTGCTGACTTATCACAATGTTGACTACTACTATAATGTACTCGTTTCGCTGACCGATAATTTTGATATATGGGAGACGACGTACTATCACGTTCTCGAGTCTCATGCAGCCCTGCTTGAGTGGTACAGTAGCACCGGAATGAAGCCGTTTCTTGAGAGATTGCCGGATGATGGGGCCAGGGCTGAATTTGGGAAAGAGATATTAATGAAATGTAAGTCATTTTATCCAGTTCAAACTGACGGGAAAATACTATATCCATTTAAAAGGCTGTTTTTTACGGCAAATAAATCTACTGATTAATAAAGATTGGTGGTAATGCACCTAACACAAATTTGCGATATCTAGCCATGAAAAGGAGGTTTGATTTATGCCTCATGTAATAGTGAAGATGTATCCCGGAAGAACGGATGAACAGAAAAATAAGCTGGCTCAGGCAATTGCAGATTCAGTAGTAAAAATTGCCAGATGTGAAGACAAATCGGGTTCCGTTGCCATAGAAGAAATCGCCCCTGAGAATTGGGCTGAAACGGTCTATAGGCCGGACATAATGGAAAAAGAAGAAACACTGGTTAAGAAACCAGGTTATAATCCCTTTGAATCTCAGTGATTCATATCCGAATAATTGTGATGTTCAGGTGGTTGGTTTCCTGGCTGCCAGGTTGCGTTGCATTTTTATCAGGGCTTTCTTGGTGTCGCTGGCAACGCGGGACTTGTCGCACCTTTTTATTCGATACTTGAATAGCCAGTAGGTGAACTCTTTCATCTCGCCCAGGGTCATAGATTTGCGCTTGGGGTACTTTTTTTCTTTTCTGAAGCTGTCGAGCAGAACCTGCTGGTTATGGCTGTAAATACGGCGGTACGCTTTATCCAGTATGTCCTCATGCTTGGTTGAGCCTGCTACCAGTCTTTCTTTTCTAATCTCGTCAACCACAGCGGCAACCAGGTTCTCCTCAACGAGCACGCCGTAGAGATAATTGAGATAAGCACGATATTTAACCGAGCCAATCAATTTCTTGAATTCCTCTCTGGTTAACTCCAGTGGCGGCAGGTCGAAGAAAAGGAGATTAAGCCTTTCTTCTTCTGGAATAGAGCCGCTTATCTCATCGCTCAGACGCTCTGCCAGCAACAGCCAGTCGAAAGCCTCGCCATCAATCAAGTAGCGGAGATGACGTCCCTGGTAATCTTCTTCAGGGCTTTTCCACAGCTTGATAGCCTCGAGCAGAGCCATATACCAGTGTTTGCCTTCAGTCACAGCTTGTTTGAGATGCTCGATAGCTCTGGCATCGCCCGCGGTCGCGGTCGATATCTTTTTGGCTTCTTTTTCTGACATTTTAGTTAGCCTGTTTTAATAAAAGATTTTACCATGTTTAACGACGAGAATTGCTGCTGGGTCCATTCGGCTATAGTAGCCTCGTTGCCGAAAACCTCTTTCACAATCTCGGTTGGAGATAAGCCTTTGTCATGCAGCTCCATGACTTGCTGCCCTAATTCCTCGAGGTATCGGATGGTCTGTTCCAGCACAGGCACCGGGTCGGTTCTCACCTTGCCCGGTGCTGGAAAGAGTATTTGCGGCTTTAAATCCTTTACTTTTTTGAGGTCGGCTATTATTTGCCGCACGTCGTCCATAGGTCGGACTACATTGGGACGGGTGCCGACAAACAGGTCCCCGGTAAAAATCCAGCCCTGTTTCCTCTCAAAAAGGCAGATGTGGTCGCGGTCGTGACCCGGAGTATGGATTACCTCGAAGCGGAAATGATTGGTAGTAACTGCATCGCCGATTTCCTTCACCTGGCTGGGCACAGGATAGCCCCAGACCTCTTCCTGATAGGGATAAAGCGTAGCCGGTTGATTGATTTTGTTTACCGCCAGGGGATGAGCCAGAAGCTCGACGCCGTATCTTTCTTTGAGCAGTGCGTTGGCGGCGATATGGTCTTCATGACAATGTGTGTTGACCACCGTTTTTACACCCCTGTCTTTCAAGAACTCTGTTAATTCTTCGGCAGTATAAGCCAGCCCGCTGTCTATCAGGAGGCCGTCTACCAGGTAAGTGGAGACAGTACCGCCAGGGTTGTCCGGATAGCGGCACAGCCTGATCTGGGTTACCTGTCCATATTCGGTAGTAGCAAGCATGTCTAATTCTTTCTCAGAAATGCCAGCATTTCTTTTGCAGGTCTGGTATTGAGTATATCTTTAGCCCGGCACCAGCCGCGGCGAGCCACGCCGACGCCGAAGCGCATAAAACCCAGATGGGCGGTGCTATGGGCATCCGTGCCCATTATTAGCTTCACTCCCAATTCCCGCGCCCGGTAGACGTGTATATCTTTCAGGTCGAGCCGGCTGGGCGTAGCGTTTATTTCCAGGGCTTTATCGTATTTGGCTGCGGCTCGGAAAACAGCTTCCATGTCAACGGCTACCGGCTCCCGCTCACCAAGCAGGCGGCAGGTGGGATGGGCGATGGCGTCAACATGCGGGTTTTCAATAGCTCCCAGGATGCGCCTGGTTATCTGCTCCTGGCTTTGTGTCATGGCTGAGTGTATGGCGGCAATCACGATGTCGAGGTCGGCTAAGAGCGCATCAGGCAGGTCTATGCTGCCATCGGCGCGTATGTCCACCTCGGTGCCGGTGAAGATGCGAATTCCTTTGAGCTGCTGGTTGAGCCGTTTTATTTCTTCAATCTGCTGTCGCAGTCGCTCCTCATTAAGTCCGTGGGCGATGCCTCTACCGGCTGAGTGGTCGGTTATTGCCAGATACTGGTAACCCATGGCTTTAGCTGCCTGAGCCATGTCTTCGATTGAACCACGCCCATCGCTCCAGTCGGTGTGGACATGTAAATCTCCCTTTATATCCGAGAGCTCCACGAGTTTCGGGATTTTGCCCTGCTCAGCAAGGTCTATCTCGCCCTGGTCCTCCCTGATTTCCGGCGGTATGTATTGAAGACCCAGTCGGCGATAGAAAGCTTCCTCGGTGGCGAATTTCTCCAGCTTGTCGGTCTTATTGTCGGTTATGCCGTATTCGCTCAGCTTGAGCCCCTTTTTCTGCTCCCTGGTTCTCAGTGTGACGTTGTGCTCTTTGCTGCCGGTGAAATACTGGAGCAGTGAGCCGAAGGAATCATGCTCCACCATTCTCAAATCGGCTTGAAGCCCGCCGGGCAGTATGACGCTGGCTTTGGTTGGTCCTTGAGCCAGCACCTCCATCACCTGTGGCAGTTTGACGAAGGCGTCGATGACCTCCTCGGGATTATCCGCTGTGCCCATAAGGTCGATATCGCCCACCGTCTCCCTGAAGCGGCGCAGGCTGCCGGCGGCGGTCAGGTTTTTCACGCCGGGCAGAGGATGCAGGGCTGTGAATATCTCGTCGACTACGGGCAGGGCTTCGCCTATGGGGATGCGCTGGTCTTTGCGGCGCAGGGCTTCAATCTGCTGAAGTATGTTATCGGCTGTCTTATCGCCGAGGCGGAACAGCCCGGCAACTCGCCCCTCTTTTATAGCTTTTTCCAGTTCATCCGCTGACTTAACTCCCAGCTCGTTGGAAAGCCTGTTTGCCGTCCTGGGACCGATGCCCGGGATTTCCAGCAGTGTAGTTATGCCTTCAGGGAACTCGGACTTAAGCTCTTCGTAGACACGCAGCTTGCCGGTGTTTACCAGCTCGATGGTTTTCTTAGCTATGGCCTCGCCGACGCCGGGTATGTCTTGCAAGTCCTCGCCTTCCTGAAGCATGATTTCGATTTCCTTGGGCAGGTGCTCGATGGTGCGGGCAGCCCGCTGGTAGGCTCGAATCTTGAACACGTTCTCTCCCTTAAGCTCCAGCAGGTCAGCCATATCCTGGAATACTTTAGCGATGGCGGTGTTTTTCATTGGACCTACATCAATAGTATAGGCCGAGCGGAATTTGTGTGCAATTGAGCACTATTTATACTCAACAGGTGAGGCTTTAATCTTTTCTCTTATCCATTGCCAGTCGGGGTCGCCGTGGTTGAAGAAGGACTTTTTGTTTTCCTTCTTCCTTTGTTCCGCCTCTCTCATATCTAGCCCATTTTACTGAGCGATTTTGTTCGCCTTTCTCAGTTTCGATTACGGGCTTGCGCATTATAAAGAGATATTTGAAGCCACGAAGATAGAAGTTGAACCTTCTTGCTCTATTGTGCCAAAGACCTGTATTTGAACTTTGCCCCCTTCTCACCACGCAAATGAGATCTACGGTATCGAAGTATTTGCACAGACGCTCGTGTAGTTTGAAGCCTACAGGTGTGAATCTCTTTTTTACCCATTGGTCACCAATCAACCAAGCCATTACCTTACCTGGTTTAAGGATCCTATGTATTTCGACTGCAACTTTATCCAGCTCGTCGAAGAAACGCTCGTCCTCGCAGGAAATTTTGCCTATGCAATCAGGGTGGTCGGAATAGTTGATATTGTCAGAGTAAGGAGAATCGATAAATACCATATCTACCGAATCCTTAGGAAGTGGTATATTCCGAGCATCATTCTGCATAACTTCAGGATGTGCCGGAGATATATCATATCCAATGACCTGTCGGCCTTCTTCTTTGCAGACGTCGATGGTTGTGCCGCTTCCTGCCATTGGGTCTAAAACTAAATCACCCGGCTGAGTGTATCGTTGTACTAGATTCCAGATTATGAAGGCGGGTGTGACACCAGCATATTTATTATTGCCTTTTGGCGTCCTACCATAGCTTTGTTTTGGATAGTCCCACAGAGTGGTGGCCTCAATTATAAGCGTTTCATCTTTTACTTTTATTTCTTTAACGGCTTCAGATTTCTTAGCTTTTTTAGTCTTGCTAGCCTGGTAGGCAAATCCGTTTAGTGCTATGTCTTTAATGGGTGGTAGCTTAGCTTCTAGCTCTTTAGATTTTTTTTTGACCATGCGTATTATCTCTTTCGAACCATTTCTCGTAGATCATTGATAAGTTTAGGGAATGCCTTAACCTTCTCGCTCTCAGCGATGTGCCGTAGGGCGTAAGTTCCATCTAATTCGTGTTCAACGATAATTCTGTTTCGAGTAGGGTTTGTCATGCCTTTCACTAGATCTCCATCCTCATCAGCTGTTATGAAGTAACCTTTAACGTGCATAGTTAGAGGATCATTTGCTAGCTTCAACTTCCAATATGCGGTTTGCGCGATTCTCTCCCGTAGTGTTATTTTGCATGAAATGACTCCAATGATATTGCACGTCGTGGACTCATAAATGACCAAATCTACATCAGGAAGCAATGCCCACTCTCCATATCTTATGAGAAGGTTCCGATATACCTTGCTCAATTCTGCCGATAGTCTTTTCTTTTTTAGTGATGCACCAAGTATTATTCGAAGATCAACAGACTCAAGTTCATCACCGATTATGTGCCAAATCATCTTCTCGAAGTTTTTACCTTTAAATGCTTTCCACGATTGCTCAGCATCCGGTGTTTTACCCGCGGCCCTTAATTTCGAAGCCTTGGGGCTTGATAGATATTCTTGTTTGTATTTTTCTCTCGCCTCTTCGAAAATCTCAGATACATGTAGATAAACTTCATCTCCGTATGATTTCTTCTTGTCTTCGTAAATTCTTATTAAATCGTTCAGTTTCATTTCCGTTACTTCCAATTTGCCCGGAGGTTGTGCTCGACTGCTAAATCTGTACCTAGCGTTTGAATATCGTATGGTCTGCTACCATCTCCTCAGCCCCGTCCCAACAATTGAGATGGCAAGCATAGCGGGCACAAGAACCATCGAATGTTAAGGTATCGTTTGATTTTGTGATGCTGCCTTCGTTTATTATAATGACAGGTTGCCCTTTTTCCATCGGTTGTTGGCATTTGTCACAGGTGGTGACGCCTAATTTTGCTTCCATCATTTTCATCCCCTCTTCTTCCGAAGGATGCTTTGACTGGAGTTAGCATATCAAAACCGGTGAGATATAACAATAGTGTTTGAGGCTTGGGTGGAGATTCTTCAGTCGCGGGGCTTACCCTGAGCCGTATGAGATTCTTCGCTACGCTCAGAATGACAGCGGCGAGGGGCTCCCTCAGGATGACAAAGGCGAAGGGATCAGAATGGCAAGAGCGGAGAGTGTGGAATGGTGAGGAAAAGGGACTGAGATTGCCACGTCCTTCAGTGGAAGGACTCGCAATGACTCTATCTGTTTATCTTCCGCAGCAATGCTTATATTTCTTGCCTGAGCCGCAGGGGCAGGGCTGGTTGCGGCCGACCTTTTTGCCGGCGGGTACGGCGGCTTTCTGGGGTTGTCTCCGGGCTGGGGCTTCTTTCCTGGTCAGGCTGGCTTTGTATATGGTGTGAACGACATCGTGTTGTATGCCGGCGGTGAGGCTTTCGAACAGGGCGTGACCCTCTTTCTTGTAGACGACTATGGGTTCAATCTGCCTCATGGCATAAAGGCTGGCTTGCTGGCGAAGATGGTCCATCTCGGTGAGATGGTCTTTCCATAAATTGTCGAGGGCTCGGAGCATGACCAGCCTCTCCATGAGCCGCATGTCCTCGGAGCCTACATCTTTTTCTCTCTGCTCATATAGCTGCTCGGCGTACTCAATCAGCTTTTCGGTAATCTGGTCTGGTTTCAGTTTGGAAAGTGTATTGGGGTTGAGCTCGGGTGGCGGAGGCAATATAGTAGCGAGTTCTTCGATTAAGCCGGTGTAGTCTGACTCCATAAGGTCATGGCTGCATTTGGTGGCTACCAGCTTTTCGATTTCTTCCCGACCCATGGAGAGTATGTTCGCCTTGAGATCGGCGCCCTCAAGGATTTTCCTGCGCTCGTCATAGATTACCTCGCGGTGCTTGTTGACCACGTCGTCATAATCAACGAGATGTTTGCGTATATCGAAGTGATAGCCTTCAACCTTGACCTGGGCATTCTCTATGGCTTTGCTGACCATGGAATGTTCGATGGGTGTGTTTTCGTCGAAGCCAGCCCAGTCCATGAAGCCTTTGACGCGGTCGCCGCCGAAGCGATGGACGACATCGTCTTCCAGGGAGACGTAGAAGCGGGAGCTGCCGGGGTCTCCCTGCCTGCCGGAGCGACCTCGGAGCTGGTTGTCGATGCGCCTGGCTTCGTGGCGCTCGGTGCCGACGACGTGCAAGCCGCCAAGCTCAACTACTCTATTGTGCTGTTCCGGCCATTCCCGAGATTCCTTTTGCCACCTTTGGTGCTCTTTCTGCCATTCTTGTTCATCCGGGAAATCCTCGCATTTGGGTTCTTCAGGTTTTTTCCCTCCAAGTATGATGTCAACACCACGCCCAGCCATGTTGGTAGCGACGGTTACGGCGCCCACACTTCCAGCCTGAGCGATGATGGCGGCTTCCTTTTCATGGTTTTTGGCGTTGAGCACCTGGTGAGGTATGCCTTTTCTTTTGAGCAGGTCGCTTAAAAGCTCTGATTTCTCGATGGAGACGGTGCCTACGAGAATCGGTCTGCCCTGCTGATGGAAGGCTTCAATTTCTTTGGCAACAGCTTTGAATTTTGTTTCTTCGTCCTTGTAAATCTGGTCGGGGTTATCAGCGCGAACCATCGGCTTATTGGTGGGCATGACAACCACTTCGAGCTTGTAAATCTTGTGGAACTCCTCGGCTTCGGTGGCGGCGGTGCCGGTCATGCCAGCCAGCTTCTTATACAGGCGGAAATAGTTCTGGAAGGTGATGGTGGCTAGCGTTATGCTCTCCCGCTGAATTTTGACCCTTTCCTTGGCTTCGATAGCCTGGTGCAGCCCTTCTGAGTATCTGCGACCTAACATGAGCCGTCCGGTGAACTCATCGACAATGATGACCTGCCCGTCCTTGACTACATAGTCGCGGTCTTTCTTGAACAGCACATTGGCTTTCAGAGCATTTTCCAGGTATTGGGTCAAAGTGTAGTTAGCCGGGTCATAGAGGCTGGGGGCTTTGAGCAAGCCATCACGTCGGAGCCATTTTTCCATCCTGGTCATGCCGGATTCGGTGAGGTAGGTCTGGCGCTCCTTTTCTTCGATGCTATAATCTTCATCTTTTTTGAGCTGAGGCACCAGGCGGGCAAAGACGTTGTATTTTTCAGTGGCTTCTTCAGCGGCGCCGCTGATTATCAGCGGGGTGCGGGCTTCATCAATGAGTATGTTGTCTACCTCGTCAACGATGGCGTAGTTAAGCGGGCGCTGGACGTATTGAGACATGTCTATAGCCATGTTATCTCTGAGGTAGTCGAAACCGAACTCATTGTTGGTGCCGTAGGTGATATCGGCTCGATAAGCCTGCTGGCGACTGACGGGTCGGAAATGAGGCCAGCGGGTGTCTTTTTCATCGGTGTAATCGGGGTCATAAAGGCGAGCTGGCAGATGCTCATCGGGATTTTGTTGCGGGTATATGCTGGCAACGGTCAAGCCCAGGGCATGATATATGGGACCCATCCAGTAGGCATCGCGCCGTGCCAGATAGTCGTTGACAGTTACCAGATGACAGCCTTCGCCAGTGAGGGCGTTCAGATATAGCGGCAGGGTGGCAACCAGGGTTTTGCCCTCGCCGGTTTTCATCTCGGCGATTTTGCCCTGGTGGAGGACGATGCCGCCCATGAGCTGGACGTCGAAGTGCCGTTCGCCTATGGTGCGCCTGGCAGCTTCTCTGCAGGCAGTGAAGGCTTCAGACAATATATCATCCAGCGTCTCGCCGTTCTTAAGCCGGGTTTTGAACTCGTCGGTTTTGGCGCGAAGCTCAGCATCGCTGAGCTTGTGGAATTCAGGTTCTAGCGAGTTTATCTCGTCTATGATGGGTTGGAGACGCTTGAGTTCTTTTTCGTTGGAATCAGCCAGGCTACCTAGCCATACGAAGAAGCGCTTAATAAGGTTGCCTAGCCACTTAAGCATAATTTTTCTACTCGAACATGGCGCCTATAGAGAGGCCGGTGTGAATGCGGCGTATGGCTTCGCCGAGAAGCGGAGCTATGGGCAGGACGGTGATTTTGTCCAGTTTTCTCTTTTCGTCGGCGGGAATGGTGTTGGTGACGACAACTTCTTTAACCGGCGATTTAGCTATTCGCTCTATAGCTAGTCCGGAGAAGATGGGATGGGTGCAGCAGGAGTATACTTCGGTGGCGCCGTTCTCCAGAAGTGTGTCTACGACGCCTACGAGGGAGCCAGCAGTATCGATTTCATCGTCGATAGTCAGGGCGCGCATACCCTCGACTTCGCCGATGATGTTGAGAGTCTCGGTGGCATCGGCATTGCCGATGCGCCTTTTTTCGATGATAGCCAGCGGCGCATTGAGCTTGGCTGCCATATCGCGGGCGTGTGCGGATATGCCGATGTCGGTGGCTACTACCACCAGGTTATCCAGTGTCTTCTGCTTCCAGTAGTCGCTGAGTATGAACAGGGCAGTGAGTTCGTCCACCGGTATATTGAAGAAGCCCTGAATCTGGGCGGCGTGAAGGTCTATGGTTAACAGGCGGTTGGCGCCGGCGGTGGTGAGCAGGTCAGCTATTAACCTGGCGGTTATGGGCACTCGAGGCTGGTCTTTCTTGTCGGTGCGGCCGTAGGCGTAGTAAGGTATGACAGCGGTGATTCTGCCGGCGGAGGCTCGCTTAAAAGCGTCAATCATAATGAGGAGTTCGACAAGGTTCTTGTTGACCGGGGTGGATAATGTTTGGATGATGAAGACATCTCGTTCGCGGACGTTTTCCAGTATGCGGACGAAGATATTCTCGTTCTTGAATTCGAAGACCTCAGCTTTGCCCAGGGGTATATCGAGGTATTTGCATATTGCCTGGGCTAGCATCGGGTGGGCATTGCCGGTGAAGACCTTGAGTTCATCCATTATTCACCCCTACCATTTCTAGTGAGATAATTATAGCACCAAATGGATTATTGTGTCCTACCTTCTGAGTTTTTGGGGATTTACTTTGCCACCTAAACCTTTCGCCTTATGTCATTCTGAAGGAGCTAAGCGACTGAAGAATCTCAGTCAGAGTAGGCTACGTAAAAGGTCTAGATTCTTCGCTACGCTCAGAATGACAGGGATAGAGCGCTCGGAATGACAGGGATAGAGTGTTCAGAATGACAGGGATAGAGTGCTCAGAATGACAGGGATAGAGCACTCGGAATGACAGGCGTAGAGTGTTCAGAATGACAGGGATAGAATGCTCAGAATGACAGGGTGTGATGTATAATATATTTTGAGGCGGTTAACGTGAGAGTCGAGTCGATTTTAAAGTTGTTGAGCGCGGAGTATGGTGAAAAGCGGTGGCGACGGCGGCAGAGCCCGATATCGGTGCTGGTTCAGACGATTCTTTCCCAGAACACGTCGGACAGGAACTCAGGGCGAGCTTTTGAGCAGCTTCTGGCTTCTTTCGGTAATTGGGAAGACATGGCTGATGCCAGCGTCGGTGAGATTTCTAATTCTATTAAAGCCGGCGGTCTGGGAGTAGTCAAAGCCGGGTATATCAAGCAGGCATTGGAAGAGATACGGCGAAGGCGTGGTGATTTCGCACTGGACTTCTTGAATCAGATGTCTGTGGATGAAGCCAGGGACTGGCTGAGGCAATTGCCCGGGGTGGGTATGAAAACAGCCAGCTGCGTATTGCTTTTCTCTCTGGGTATGCCAGCTTTGCCGGTAGATACGCATGTTTTCCGCGTGGCTAGAAGGCTGGGACTGATTGGCTCCAGGGTTTCCGTGGAGCAAGCACACAGGCTGCTTGAGGGGCTTGTTTCACCTCAGGATGTGTATCAGTTTCATGTATTGCTGATAGAGCATGGCAGAAGGATGTGCAAATCCCAGCGACCTCGCTGTAAGGAATGTGTGTTGGGCAAACTGTGCCCTAGATATGAGAAGCTTGTGGCGAGCTAGCAGGATTAGTTGGCAATCTGACCAGGAATTCAGTTCCCTGACCCAGAGTGCTCTTGATGTTGATATTTCCTCCGTGGGCGAGCACTATTTGTCTGGCGATAGCCAGGCCGAGACCAGCGCCAGCTTTGCCTGCCGGTGTGTCAGCCTTGTAGAAGCGCTCGAAGACATGCCGCATCTGCTCAGCGGGTATTCCAGGGCCGGTATCGGTTACGGTAATTTCGACGAAGTTGAGGTGGGGTTGCCGGGCAATGATGCTTACCCAGCCCCCGGAGGGGGTATGTTTTAAGGCATTATCGAGCAGGTTGTTGAAGACCTGTTCCAGGCGGTCGATATCGCCGACTACTGGCGGCAAAGGCTCAATCTCTGTTTTCAGTTGTATGTTTTTGTCTTCCGCTCGCATGAGGAAAATCTCATGGCACTGCTGCAGAACTTCTTTCAAATCTACTGGTTCCTTAGCCATAGTTATCTGGCCGGATTCAAGTCTGGAAAACTCGAGCAGTTCCTCCACCAGCCGCATCATGCGTTTGGATTCATCCTCGATGACGGTGGCGGCTTTAAGCTGGGCTTCTTTGTCCCTGGCTGTCCCATCAATTATAGCCTGGGCGAACCCCTTGATGGAGGTAAGTGGGCTTCTTAGCTCGTGGGAGACATCGGCTACAAAGTCGCGCAGCATCTGCTGGGAGCCTTTTACCTGCCTGGACATCTGGTTGAAGCTTGTGGCTAATCCTTTGACCTCTTTGGGACCAGCCTCCGGAACTTCCTGTTCATAGTTGCCGTGGGCTATTTCTTCGGCGGCGTTTGTCACACGTCGGATAGGTACGTATACGGAGCGAGCCAGGAGAATGGCTATTATGATGGAGACAGCCAGTGCGGCCAGGCCTGCCCAGAGAAATGGTTTAGCAAAGTCAACCCAGATGGATAGAGCTTCTCTGCGAGGCACGACTAGAACCAGGGTCTCCGGATTATTGGGATTTGGTGGTTGGAACAATCCAGCAAGCGGTTGGGCTACAAAGATGAACCTTTCTCCGCCAGGTGCGACATAGGTTCCTCGGTAAGGCGCTTGTCTGCTGACAGCTGGGTTTTGGATTTCCAGCTTTGAGGGAGGTATCCAGGAACTATCTTCGGGGATTGCCTGCCTGATAATAATGTCCTGAGAGTTCAGTAGAAAGATGTACGTATTGGTTTCCTGTGACATCTCCTGCAGGTTTGCCCATGTCTGGTTCAGGGAAACCTGGCTTCTGGCGGCTGCTCTGAACTGGACGTAAATGGGCAGTGCAACATCTGCCAGGCGTGCCATGGCCAGCCTGTTGATCTGCTCACCGAGCAGAACTATGAGGGAGACGGCGACTATGCTCAGGCATAAGACTATGATTAAAACATATGTGAGTATGAGACGTGTACGCAAACTCATCTAAACCTCTATTTATAGGACGACTTTTCCTGTGGCTAGAAACTTCATTCTCAGCCGCCGGATGCTCGCGATTTCAATGTCAACTTGTAGCCTATGCCGCGGACTGTTTCTATCGAGGCATTTGCTCCGCTCAATTTGTCACGGAGGTGGTTAATATGGATGTCGACGGTTCGTGTTTCTCCGTAGTAATCGGTTTCCCAAACCATCTCAAGTAGTCGATCTCGGGTCAGGACTACTCCCGGGTTTTGAGCCAGGGTTGCTAACAGGTCGAACTCTTTAGTTCGGAGTTTGAGTGGTTGGCCATCTATAGTTACCTCACGCCGGGCAGGGTCAATGCGTAGATTACCGGCTTCTATGGCTTCTCCAGGCTTGAGCCCGGACTTGTAGCGACGAAGGATTGCCTTGACTCTGGCTATTAATTCTCGAGGGTTGAATGGTTTTGTCAGATAGTCATCGGCACCAAGCTCGAGCCCGACTATTTTGTCCACATCTTCTTTTCGGGCGGTGAGCATCAGAATGGGGGTATCGCTTTTCTTTCGTATCTCACGGCATACCTCAAAGCCATCGATATCAGGTAGCATTAAATCGAGGACGATTAGCGATGGCTTAGTTGAGCTTAATTTTGATAGGGCATCGTTGCCTGTTCCAACTCCTTCTACACGATATCCCTCTTGCTCAAGGTAGAGCTTGGCGAGTTCTAAGATGTTCGGCTCATCGTCGACGACCAGTATAGTTGTCATGACCTACCTCAGTGGTTAGTAAATTCGTAGTTTTCTTATTATATCTCAAAGTGTTTTGCTATGCTTGCGGTCCAGATGTGGGCAAGCCAGGCTGTGCCTGGCTTGCCCATCGTTATTGATGCTTCGTCTGTCCACTTTGCCATTAAGTCCGGTGTCTCCTGCTATCTCAGTTGCCCTGGCTGTCCGGACTGTCGAGCAGTCCCAAGCGGTGGGGCATCAGGCCTGGCTTTTACCCAGGCTTTGAATGCATCCGCCTGCTGCTGGGTCCATGCGCCCTTATTTACCAGCTCCTGCAGTCTAGTGTCCAGCGCCTGTTCCTGAAATCCACTCTGGGCTTGATTGAAGGCGTTTTCAAGGTCTTCCCTGTCGATGCCAAGAATCTCGGCGGCACGTGCGGTTATCTCATCGCGGCGTTCTTGAGTGTTTTCAGCCTGCTCTTTTTGCAGTTCCGGTCGGACCTCTGGCATATCAGGTCTTGCTTCAACCCATGCCTTGAACGCATCCATCTGCTCCTGCGTTATTTCACCTTCATCCAGTAATTTCTTGAGTTGTACGGGGCCAACATTTGGTATATCTGCTGGTCTTGATTCCATCCATGCCTTATACTCGTCTGCCTGCTGCTGCGTGATTATGCCTTCTTCTACAAGGCGCTCACCTATCGGTGTCCCAAGCTTGGGGATGTCTGGTCTTGTCTCCACCCATGCTTTAAGCTGGTCTACCTGCTCTTGAGTTATGATACCTTTTTCTAGCGCTTCCTTAAGTTGTCTTGGTGGAATATTCGGCACGTCCGGTCTGTTCTCCATCCATGCCTTAAGCTCGTTAGCCTGCTGTTGGGTCAGTGTGCCCTCGGCTATTAATTCTTGAAGTCTGGTGTCGATATTTCCTTCCTGCAGTTCCGTTTGAGCCTGCCTGAGGGCGGCCTCGAACTCTTGCTGTTCGATACCCAGTATTTCGGCAACTTGAGCAATTAGAGCCACTCGGCGTTCTGGAAGCTCATCTTCTTGAGCCAGTGCTATAGCCGGTGTGCTGGAAATTAGCATAACGGCAACCAGTATGGTGGCAAGGACAAATTTGTGGATTTTTTTCACTTCTTTGTAACCTCCTTTATTTTTTGACTGGAAGCTAACTCAGACCATGTTAGGGCCCTGTGTTCAAAGCCTGGGTCAACTTTAAGTCTACTATTAGTGTAGCAGTGGATTGTTGCCTCGGTTTTGTAATTGTGTAAAGTTTTTGTAAAAATTATCTATAATTAACTGATATTATCTAAACTAATATTATCTACCTCTACGAAAAGGAAGCTGTTTGATGAGAAGAACGATGCGGAACTACATTATAGCTGCCATATTTGGTCTCCTGCTGTTATTCCAGGGCGTTACCGGCTTTGTGCTCTGGTTTATTTTGCCCAGTGGAGGCTACAGGTTTAGAGGAGGTTCAGGTTTGGATGAGGGAAGTTCTACTTTTTTGTTTGCGCGGCACACCTGGCTTGACATACATGAATGGCTGGCGGTAGCTCTGCTGGTCATTTTCGCTGTGCATATAATAATACACTGGAGGTGGATTGTGGCCATGACGAAGTCTTACTTCAGGCGGGGGAAGATTTGATGATACGTCAGTGGGCTGTTTTATTTCCTGATGTTGAAAGTGTAGGAGCAAACTGCAATCATAGCTGTGGCGAATAGTGCCAGTATGATGAATTCGACATAAATTGGCAGCAGCGAATTTGTTCCGCTGAAGGTAGCCCAGCGCAGGGCGTCCACGCCGTAAGTCAGAGGGTTTACATAGCTAAAGCCTCTCAGCCAGCCTGGAGCTGAAGTTAAGGGGAATAGGGCTCCGCTGGTGAAGAACATGGGCATAATCACCAGGCTCATGATGAGATTGAAGCCTTCCATGCTGGTTATCATTGAGGCAATAAGTAGTCCAATGCAGACCAACCCGATCGATATGAGAACCATAGTGGGAATCAGTATTAAAAAAGATAGCGGTGACAGGTGTACGCCTACCAGAAATGAGAGCGGTAGCAAAATGGAGCCCTGGATGAGGGCGCTTGTTCCGCTGCCCAGAGCTTTACCGATGACGATTGAGGTACGAGAGACAGGCGCTACCAGGATCTCTTTTAGGAAACCGAATTCTCTGTCCCAAATCACGGAAATGCCGGAAAAGACAGAGGTGAAGAGAAGGGTCATACCGAGTATGCCCGGGAATATGTAGCTTTGGTAGCTCTGTGCGCCAGGCAGTTCTATGCCGCGCATGCCGCCGCCAAAAATTAGTAGCCAGAGCAAAGGCAGTATGAGCGAAGAGATAATCCGTGACTTTTCCCGCCAGTATCTGAGTACCTCCCGGTACCACAACCCATAGATTTTCCTCAACTCGCTCATCTGGTGGGTCTCCTTATCATCATGTGTTTTCTGATCATGGATTCGGCTTCTTCGGCTCTTATGTCTCGGCCTGTGTAGTGAAGGAACACATCATTTAATGTCGGGCGATGGATAGATACGGAGCTGACTTCTGCTCCAATCTCGTTGGCGATTTTGATTAATCTGGGTACTAGCTTTTCTGCATTCGAGACGGTTAATCTTATGGTATCTCTTGGTGAGTCTATATGAGGGCTGAGTTTGAGTTCGGTCAGTCTGGTGGAAAGTTTTTCTGGCTGGGTTGTGGTGATAATTATGACATCGCCTTTTAGAGCCGTCTTTAGATTAGCTGGTGTGTCAATGACCTTGATTTTGCCGTAGTCGATTATGGCTATCCGTCGGCAGAGCTGGTCGGCTTCTTCCATGTAATGGGTGGTGAGGATGATAGTGATTTCGGTCGTTTGGGCAAGGTTTTCGATGTATGTCCAGAGATGCTCTCTGGTCTGGGGGTCCAGGCCCAGAGTGGGCTCGTCAAGAAATAGCACCCTGGGGTGGTGAAGCAAACCTCTGGCCAGTTCCAATCGTCTTCTCATGCCACCGGAGTAGGTTTTCATGGCGGAATCAGCCCTATCTTCTAATCCTACCAGGTTCAGAACTTCTGCCATACGCTTTTTGGCTAACTCCGTGGGCATATCGTAAAGGCAAGCGTGAAGCTGCAGATTTTCTCTGCCTGTTAGGCGGTCGTCAATACTCGGGTCCTGAAAAACGATGCCGATGCTGCGCCTGACATCGGCTGACTTTTTCAGTATATCGAAACCGTTTACAGTGGCATTGCCTGAGGATGGGTTGATTATGGTGCACAGCATGGAGATTATCGTTGTTTTGCCGGCACCGTTCGGACCGAGTAAACCGAATACTTCACCGTAGTCTATTTTAAGGTTTAGATTATCGACTGCGGTGAGGTCGCCGTATTTCTTGGTTAAATCCGTGGTTTCGATGGCAAATTTTTGTTCCATAGTTTTCTGCCGCAGATATTTGAATTGCGGGGCTAGTGGTATGGAATGTCTGCCTACTTAGTGGGAATCTGTTTGGCTATCAATTCGCTTTTGCTTTCTGCCTTTTGAAGTGATGTTTCAGTGATATGGTTAGTCTATTCCAGGGGTAGGGAAATGCTGGCATATAGAGGCCACTTGTTCAGCTATTTCCTTCTGTATCTTTTTGTCTTCGGGGTTGGAGAGCACCTTCATAACGAAAGAGGCAATCTGCTTCATTTCCTTGGGGCCGAAGCCTCTTGTTGTAGTAGCCGGAGTGCCTAATCTGATGCCGCTGGTGATTTGAGGTGGTCTGGGGTCAGCGGGAATGGCGTTTCTATTTACCAATATACCAGCAGCTTCCAGTGCTTCCTGTGCAGCCAGGCCAGTTATACCGGTCCGGGTGAGGTCGATGAGGATGAGGTGGTTATCGGTGCCACCGGAGATTAGTCGTAAGCCATTTTGCTTTAACTCAGAGGCAAGGACTTGAGCATTTTTCAGTACTGCCTTCTGGTAAGTGGTGAACTCAGGCTGCATGGCTTCGAAGAAGGCTACGGCTTTGGCAGCGATGGCGTGCATCATCGGTCCTCCCTGCATGGTGGGAAAAACGGCGGCATCTATTTTCGAAGCCAAGCCTTCTTTACATAAGATAAAGCCGCTCCGGGGACCGCGCAGGGTCTTATGGGTGGAGGAGGTAACTATTTGGGAATGAGTTACCGGAGAGGGATGTAAATTAGTAGCCACCAATCCGGCAATGTGTGCCATATCTGCCATGAGCAGCGCGCCGGCGGCATCTGCTATGCTGTGAAAGCGGCTGAAGTCGATAATTCGTGGGTAGGCACTGGCTCCGGCTATAATCAGTTTTGGTTTGTGTTTCAGTGCCAGTTTTTCTATGTTATCGTAGTCGAGCCTTTCAGTTTCGGGGTCGAGTCCATAGGTGACGAAGTTATACCATTTTCCGGAGAAATTGGCCGGAGCGCCGTGAGTTAGATGGCCGCCGTGGCTTAAGCTCATTCCCATAACGGTATCGCCGGGCTGGAGAAAGGCGAAATAGACTGCCATATTGGCCTGGCTGCCGCTGTGGGGCTGGACGTTGGCATATTCGGAATGGAACAGTTTATTGGCTCGCTCGATGGCCAGACTTTCGATGGCGTCTATGTTGGGGCAGCCGGCATAATAGCGGCGTTGTGGGTAGCCCTCGGCATACTTGTTGGTTAGGATGGAGCCCTGGGCTTCGAGCACCGCCCGGCTGGCATAATTTTCGGCGGCAATAAGATTTACAGTTTCTTTTTGCCGCCTGACCTCGAGTTCCAAGAATCGGGAAACTTCAGTGTCTTGTTTGGCGTTTTGGGCCACTTATATATCTCCGAAATATTTACAGAATGATACCACCCTGCCGAAGCAAGGTCAACAGCACGATTGCTTGCTAAAATCGCAATGCCTGTATATACTTTGGCTAGCTTGTTTGATGGAGGGCACATTTTAGTGAGTTCGAATATTGGTAAAGCGGGTTTGATAGCTCTGATGTTGGCGATGCTGTGTAGCGCTTGTTTGGTGACGGCAGGGCCGAAGGGAGACAAGTCGTCGCTAATCTCAAGTGTGGAGGCGCAGTATACAAATGTTTATCCCAGGGGTGCTTCGGAAATCAAATGCGTTGTTTCCGCCCCTGAAAGCGATGAGGTGCAGTTCAAGTGGTCATCCACCGATGGTACCTTAGTGGGCGATGGGGCTACCGTAACCTGGCAGGCGCCGATTGATTATGGTGATTATCACATTATGGTGGTCGCCAGGGATAGTAGTGGGGAGAGTGCTGAAGCCACCTTGACCATCAGTGTGGTGCCCAGGCCATATCGGGGTTGTTGTGGTAGGAAATAAGAAACGAGATGCTTTGCGGTTGCAGGGATAGCTGTAATATCTTTATTTAGTTGAAATATGCTTTTATGTAATATGTAAGGAGGTAAGTGAAGATGAACATTTTCAAAAGCGGCTTCGGTATAGTTCTGGTTGTGTTGACTGTTTTGGCTATGCTGGCTGGTGGCTGTGGTCCACGTGAAGTGTCGTCACCAACGCCGACCGGTAATCAACCGCCGGTGATTTCGAGCTTAACTGCATCCCAGATGACGATTCATCCTTCGGGAATCGTTGAGGTTCGGTGTGCTGTCTCAGATGCAGATGGTGACCAGGTGGACTTTAAGTGGACGTGTACTGGCGGTAGTTTTAACGATGGTGGTCCTTCCGTTGTCTGGGAAGCTCCGTTGAATTACGGGACTTATACAATAACGGTCACCGTGGAGGATGGCAAAGGCGGTTCGGAGCAGGAGAGCCTGGATATAACAGTTGGTACTAATCAGTCGCCACAGATTTCCAGCGTGATTGCCAGCCCGTCCGGACTTTCATATGGAGGCAGCACGACGATCAAGTGTATTGCTGCTGACCCTGATGGCGACGCGGTCAACTATAGCTGGTCGGCTAGCGGGGGAGATATCTCAGGAGTTGGCGATACGGTCACCTGGGTAGCACCGAAAAAGGCAGGGAATTTTAAAATTACTATTATTGTCAGCGATGGCAAAGGCGGCGAAACCGAAGGTAACGTAATGGTTGCCGTCTCGGCAGCCGTAGGCACAGTAATTATCACGCCGGTTGCCGAGGAGACTGGAACCGTACGTTCAGATGGGGCTACAGACTATTCCAGGACATTAGCTGGAGATGATGAGCAGGACAGGGGTTATTGTGCCTTCTGGAGCTATGATGTTTGGAGCCTGGCGGGGAAAAATATACAGAGCGCCAGCTTGAAATTCACTACTAAGTCTGAAGCTGGAAAACCATTCCCCAGCACTACGGGACTTGGCGGGCTGCGACTGTGGAAAGTTACATACGCTAATGAACTGCCAAAATTCCAATATACCGGCAGTAATCTGAGAGATGTACCACTTCTGATGAGTCCACCGAGCGTAATAGACGTAACTCAAGAGATAACCAATGTTACTGCGGCGGCTATTACCCGCTTCCAGGTAGAAGCTCTGTTCACGAAGGGGACTAACGGCAACCATGCCGCCCAATTTATTGAATGGTCAGATGTCGTTCTTGAGGTTACCTATTCAGATAAGTAGCGCCAGGTTTTTTTAGCGACAATTCAAAATAAGGCGGCCGCAAGGCCGCCTTATTTGTGCATATTGATTTTGACATATTGGTGATATAGTGGTAAATTATAGTAGTTAGCAGTCTTAGTGGGAGAGTGCTAAAAATGCTGAAAGGTCTGACTCCGAGAAGAGAAGCTGTTCTGAGGGTAATAGTCAGCGAGTATATTGATACGGCGGTGCCTGTAGCTTCGGAGACTATTTTTCGCAATTATAAGCTAGGGGTAAGTCCGGCGACTATTCGCAATGACATGGCATACCTTGAGAAGGAGGGCTATATTGCTAGACCGCATACATCGTCCGGCAGTGTGCCCTTAGACAAAGGTTATCGACATTATGTGGAGTCTCTGGCTAAAGAAGCCGAGCTTCCCTTAGAGGAGCAATATCGAATTCGGAAACTTTTCCGTGAAATGGAAGAGGAATTTGAGAGACGGCTTAAGCTGGCAGCAACTATTGCGGCGCGCCTGGTTAGAAATGTGGCTCTGGTCACTTTTCCTAAATCAACGCAATGTCGGTTCAGGCACTTGGAGTTGGTAGCCTTGCAAGAGTTTGCCATTCTCATGGTTTTGGTACTCAGCGAGGCAATAATAAAGCGGCAGCTTTTGTCTTTCGAAGAACCGGTCACCCAGGAGCGGCTAACAAGTATGGCTAATAAATTGAATGCTACTTATCTGGGATTAACAAGTTCAGAGATTTTGGCTAAGGAACTAGAACTTACCTCGGAAGAGGAACAAGTGTCTAATGCTGTGATTGATATAATGGCTGCTGAGGATGATTTGGAATACGAGGAACCTTATCTTGATGGATTGCGCTTGATGCTAGGGCAACCTGAGTTCGCTCAGAAGGACAGGATGTTGAGCATTATGGAGTTAATGGAGACTAACGAATGGCTCGCATCTGCTTTTGCCCACCAGTCGAGCGATATTGGAGTGAAAGTCGTGATTGGTGGGGAGAACCGAGATGAGACACTGCGTGATTTGAGCTTAGTTTTTAGTCGCTATGGTATTCCTGGTCGGGTAGGTGGTACTATTGGGGTCATTGGCCCAACACGGATGGATTACAATAGGGCTATTTCTACAGTTGACTATATGTCCGCGATATTAAGCGATCTGGTAGCTGGAGTTTACCGTGACGATTAGCGGTGCTGTAAGGAGGTTTTTATATTGGTTGAAGAAGATAGAGTAGTGCCTGAGAGTGAATTGAATGAACTGGCCGAGGATGATGTCGAGTCTTTAAAAGAAGCACTTGCACAGGAGAAGGAGAAAGCTGAGCGGTATTTAGCCAACTGGCAGAGGGCTGAGGCTGATTTTAGAAATTATAAAGCACGTGAAGAGCAGGGGAAAAAAGATTTGATAAACTGGGCAAACTCCACACTGATTTGCGACATATTGCCGGTGCTGGATGCTTTTGACCGTGCTTTTGAAGGGGTTAATCCTAAGGATGAGGAACTCAGCTGGATTACCGGCTTCAGACAAATTCAGAAGATGTTATTAGATGTATTGAGTAAACATGGGCTGGCAGAAATGAAGTGTGTAGGTGAGGCATTCGACCCGAGCTTTCATGAAGCAGTGGCCCAACAGAAAGGTGCGGAAGGTGTAGTTCTGGACGAGGTCCTAAAGGGATATAAACTGAAGGACAAGTTACTTCGGGCTTCACAGGTGGTGGTTGGTGGTGGTGATGAATCATCGGCCGCGGAAGCGGCTGAACAGGTTGAGGAAGATTTAACCGGGGAAACAGCGTAGAAAGATGAAAATAGTCATAAAAACTAGTGTCAGAAGGAGGAAAAGATGGGCAAAACAGTTGGTATTGATTTAGGCACCACATTCAGTCTGGTAGCTGTTATCGAGGGCGGTGAGCCGAAGATAATCCCCAACACTGAGGGGGAAAGGCTTACTCCTTCAGTAGTTGCTATTGATAAGAAGGGTGAACGACTGGTAGGCTTATTGGCAAAAAGACAGGCGATTACCAATCCCGAGAACACTATTTTCAGTGTGAAAAGGCTCATGGGTCGCAAATTCAAAGACGCTGAAGTTCAGTATGATATAAAGAGGTTACCTTACAAAATAGTCGAAGCAAACAATGGTGATGCCTGGGTGGTGATGAGTGGCAAGCAGTACAGTCCACCGGAAATTTCGGCTATGATTCTGCAGAAGTTAAAAATCGATGCTGAAGCTTATCTCGGCGATAAGGTTACCGATGCAGTTATTACAGTGCCGGCCTATTTCAACGACAGTCAACGCCAGGCGACCAAAGATGCTGGCACCATTGCGGGACTAAATGTTATACGTATAGTAAATGAGCCAACCGCTTCGGCTTTGGCTTATGGACTTGATAAAAAGGGAGAGGAGACTATCGCTGTCTATGACCTCGGCGGTGGCACGTTTGATGTTTCCATACTCGAGCTCGGTGAAGGTCAATTCCAGGTCAAGTCAACCAATGGTGATACTCATCTAGGCGGCGACGATATTGACCAGAGAATTATGGACTGGCTATGTGATGAGTTTAAGAAGGAATCGGGTGTGGACTTGAGACAGGACAGGATGGCGCTGCAGCGGCTAAAGGATGCTGGCGAGAAAGCCAAGCGTGAGTTATCCACAGTGGGGCAGACGGATATAAACTTGCCCTTTATCACGGCAGATGCTTCCGGCCCCAAGCATTTGAACATAAATCTGACGCGAGCCAAGCTGGAGCAGTTATCCCTGGACTTGCTGGAAAAGAGCATAGAACCCTGCCGCAAAGCGCTGGCTGATGCCAAACTTACTGCAGCTCAGATAACCGATGTGATTCTGGTTGGCGGTCAAACAAGAATGCCAAAGGTCCAGGACATGGTTCGTCAGTTTTTTGGCAAGGAGCCAGTTAAAGGTGTTAACCCTGATGAGGTGGTGGCATTGGGTGCTGCTATACAGGCAGGTGTGCTTAAGGGGGATGTCAGAGATGTACTTCTGCTTGATGTCACACCGCTTACTTTGAGTATTGAAACGCTGGGTGGTGTGGCCACGCCGCTTATCCAGCGAAACACTACTATTCCTACCAAAAAGAGCCAGATTTTCAGCACGGCATCAGATAACCAACCCAGTGTGGAAATTCATATACTGCAGGGGGAACGTCCCATGGCAGCGGATAATCGGACGCTGGGTCGTTTTATACTTGACGGCATTTTGCCGGCGCCGAGGGGTATACCTCAGATTGAGGTTAGCTTTGATATCAATGCTAATGGTATTTTGGAAGTTCGGGCGCAGGACAAGGGAACTGGTAAGGAGCAGAAGATTACCATTACTGCCTCCAGTGGTTTGGGCAAGGATGAGGTGGAGAAGATGGCCAAGGAAGCCGACGCTCATGCTGCTGAAGATACCAGGAAAAAGGAAGAGGTGGAAGCTCGAAATATGGCTGACACCTTAGTCTATACTGCGGAACGAACGCTACGCGAACAAGGAGATAAGATTCCTGCAGACTTAAAGCAGGAAATGGATGGCAAGATAGCTGCGGTGCGTTCGGCTCTTCAAGGTACAGATATAAATTATATTCGCAGTACAACGGAGGAGCTATCTCAAGCAATGCAAAAGATTGGTGCTGCTGTTTATGGGCAAGCTGGAGCGCAGCCTCCTCCCGGTGAAGCTCCTGGTGGCGAGGCTCCTGGTGAACCTCCCGGTGGTGAAGAGGGCACAGTAGAAGGCGAGTTCAGGGAAGTATAGGACCTCTTTGTTCTTGGTACTAGCTACTATAGCGGCGGTTTGGTTGCGTTTAATGCAACATCCGCCGCTTCGGTTTTAGTAGGGTAAAATATTTTGTGGCAAGACAACTGAAATCGATGATTCGATGCCTATTGATATTGACAGTATAGCTAAAAGTTAATAAGATAGGCAGCAAATCAAAACTAAAGGAGGTCTATGTTATATGGCTAAGAAGAGTGTTACCATAAGTGGTGTCACTATGGGCATATTAGCCATAGTGGCTGGCATCTTGATTCTGGTATGGCCTAGTTTTGTCCAGTGGATTCTCGGTGTCTTTCTCATCGTGTGGGGTGTGCTGGCTATTATAAATAGGTAACAATATTTCTGTTCGGTATAAGTAGTATTTTACTCGGGCTGAGGACATTATTATTTTAAAAAGGAGGTAATGTATTATGTTTTCTTTGCAAGTGGCCGGTTTAGTGTGGGGAATAATAACCCTTATATTCGGCATCATAGTGATGATTTTCCCAAGGATACTCAACTATATAGTGGGCGTTTATCTTATCATAGTCGGGATAATGGCCATTATCGCTGCCATATAGCTTGATAGAAAGCCAATCAATTTATCGTTGCCGGTTCATTCGAAGCGGAGTTAGTTTTGTTTCTGCTGGTGGCTGTGCTAGGTTAAGAAGTGCTTTATTTCGGCACATCCGGTTTCAGCTATAGTGACTGGGCAGGTAGCTTCTATCCTCGTGGGATGCCACGGAGAGAGTGGCTTATTTATTATGCTCGGGAATTTAATGCTCTCGAGTTGAATTCTACTTATTATGCTTTACCCAAGCCTTCTGTTGTCGAAGCTATGGTTGACAAGACCGGGGAAGGTTTCTTGTTTTCAGTCAAGGCGAATCAGGAGATGACGCATCAGCATCAGCAAGATAGTAGTGTTTTCGTGGCTTTTGTTAATATGCTCCAACCTTTTATCGATGCCGGTAAGCTGGGCTGCGTGTTAGCTCAGTTTCCGTATAGCTTTGGCTGTAGCCGTCAGAATTGTGATTATCTGGCGCTTTTCCGCGAGCGGCTAAGGGATTTACCATTGGTGGTGGAATTTCGCCACGCTCAATGGCTGAAGACGGAGGTCTTTGATTGGCTGCGAAACCATAATATTGGTTTTTGCTGTGTTGATGAGCCGCAGTTGCCCAATCTTTTGCCGCCTTTGGCTGAGGTTACTGGCAATACTGGCTATGTGCGTTTTCACGGACGTAATGCAGCTAAATGGTGGCAGCATGAGCACGCTTATGAAAGGTATGATTATGCGTATTCAGTCGAAGAACTGAAAGAATGGCTGCCCCGTATAAGAAAGCTCGATAGTCTGACTGAAAAGGCTTTTGTCTTTGCCAATAATCACTGGCGTGGCCAGGCGATAGGCACTATACGCCAGCTACGTTTAATGCTTGACTAGTTTGCTTTCATAGCTAGCATGGGCTAGAATGATTTTTACGGTATATAAGGACAGGTTTGCAGGATGGTCAATTTTACTGAGCTTAATGAGCGTTTGAAGCAAGAGCAGATGCAGTTAACTTCTGAGCTTCAGCGGTTGAAGGCTGAGGAGAGATCTGCCGATGAACAGCGGGAAGGCAGCCCCTTTGGTAAGAGGGAGGAAGGGGCTACTGAAGCTTTTGAGATGGAGAAGAGGATGGTTCTGGAGAGGTGGTTGACTGATGCTCTAGCTGAGGTTGAGCGCGCCCTGAAAAAATATGAATCTGGGACATATGGTATATGCGACCTGTGCGGTCGGCCCATAGAGCCAGCCAGGCTTGAGGCATTGCCGCAAGCGAATCTATGTCTTGAGTGTAAAGCAAATCAGGCGAAGAATGCCAGAAGTAGAACGACAAGGTAGTGGGTGGCGAGGAGGACTATTCCTCATCATTGCTGCCTTTGTGGTTTCCTTAGACCAGATAAGCAAGTCGTGGGTCAACTCTCATTTAGCTCTCTATGAAACGATTCCTCTGGTTGGCTGTCTGAGTTTGACTCATGTACGCAATACTGGTTCAGCATTTGGTCTTTTTGCCAACCAGGCTTTCCTATTAGCCCTGGTCTCTATAGTCGGATTAGTGACTATTCTGCTTTTCTATCGTTATCTATCTAAGTCTAATATCCTGGGTATCCTGGCTTTGAGTTTGGTTTTTGGTGGGGCTGTGGGTAATCTGATAGACCGAATGCGTTTTGGTTATGTGACCGATTTTATCGATGTTAGGCTGTGGGGCGATTTTCATTGGCCAACATTTAATGTTGCTGATTCAGCTATAACAGTTGGTAGCATAGTGCTGGTTATTTTTCTTTTTTTGGCATTTAGGAAGGGAGATGGTAAGTCATCTGGAGCCAGAAGTTAAAATATTGCAGGTTGCCGAGTCAGCGATTCGCCTGGATAAATACCTGGTTAAGGAATATCCCGGGTTGTCACGCTCTCATCTTCAGAGGCTGATTGAGCAGGGCTATATTTTAGTTAACGATTGTGTAGCCAGAGCAAGCCAGAAGCTGCATGCCGGGGATAAGATTTGCGTTGTGTTGCCGCCTCCCGAGCAGCTATCGCTTGTTGCCGAGTCTATTCCTGTTGATGTGGTTTATGAGGATGATGACCTTCTGGTGATAAACAAACCGGCTGGGTTAGTTGTACATCCATCCCCGGGACATACTACACATACTCTGGTCAACGCACTTTTAGCTCGTTGCCCGGGTTTGCTTAATTTTGGCGATGCCATGCGGCCGGGTATAGTTCACCGTTTGGACAGAGATACCTCGGGATTGATGATTATTGCCAAAAATAGCTCTGCCCAGCAATGTCTTATTAGTCAATTCAAAGCCCGGTCAGTATCCAAGGGTTACCTTGTCCTGGTTAAAGGTAGACTAACTCCTACTAAGGGCATTATCGATGCTCCCCTCGGGCGTGACCATTCCAATCGCAAACGGATGGCGGTAATAGCTGGCGGCAGGCAAGCCAGGACTAGATATAAGGTTAAGGAATATCTGGGTGATTACACTTTGCTTGATGTTGCCACCGAGACCGGACGGACCCACCAGATACGGGTCCATTTATCAGCTATAGGCTATCCAGTTGTCGGCGACACGGTATATGGTGTACGGTCGGACTGTGTTAAGCGACAGTTCGTCCATGCCTATCGATTGGGTTTCCGTTTACCTTCCAGTGGGGAATGTCGGGAGTTCACCTGTGAATTGCCTCCAGACTTGAGACAGGCTGTGAAGCTCATAGCCGGGTAAAGGTTTAAAAATTTCTGCCTTTTCTTATTGCCAATGCACGGATAATGTGTTAAATTGTACTTGAAGAGAGGTATCAAAAGAGAGGTATCAAAGATGAAGGGTGCTGATAAGTCTTTTGAACAAATTAAAAAGGGCCAAATGGGGCGTGAAAGTGAGTTAATGTCACAGCTGCTTGGGAAAAGCGAGTTTGGCGATCTGGAGACCTTTGAAGCTGATTCCGCTGTTCGGCGGAATGAGTTACTATTTAAAATCCAAACCGATATGGAGGATACAAAGAATGCCTTGAAGCAGGCTGAACAGCTATCTGATCGGCTCAGGCGAAGGTTGAGTGAGCTTGAAGGCATGTACCGTATCCTGACCAAAAAGTAAGGGTCCGGCATTAATCTATTACCGTTTTCTGTGTCTTTCAAAGGTATTTCCTGGTTACATTAGCCTTATAGGGTGAGTTGTTATATTTAGTAAATCCGGTAACTTGCGGTAAAAGCTAATATTCTTCAGGAGGAATCAAGGTTGGAGGAGAAGCCAAAGGAGTTTGCCTTAGAGTATGCTGGCTTCTGGATTAGACTGGGGGCGGGTGTTATTGACCTCTTGGTTTTAGTTTGTGCTGCTGGTATCATAGCCTATTTCTTCCCTGCCCCTATAATCTGGGTGACCAGTGGGATAGGAATATCGATTGCTTATTTGTTGGGTTTTTGGGTATGGCGTGGTCAGACGCCGGGCAAGATGGCTGTGGGGGTAAAGATTATTCGAACCGATAGTTCTCCAATCAAATGGCAATGTGCGCTGCGCCGTTTCTTGGGATACATTGCCTCACTGGTAACTCTGTTCATAGGTTTTATCTGGGTTGCTTTTGATGATCGTAAGCAAGGGATGCATGATAAAATTGCTGATACATACGTTGTGAAGCTGCCGGTAAGGCAGGTAGCTTTCACAGGGTCTTACGCTCGAGGTGGGATTGGCTGTGCCTGAGGCAGCGGTACGGGTTCGTTTTGCCCCCAGTCCAACCGGCTATCCTCATCTAGGTAATATCAGGACGGCACTGTTTAACTGGGCGTTTGCCCGGCACAACAACGGCGTTTTTATTCTGCGTATTGAGGATACTGATGTCGCTCGCATGGTGGAGGGGGCAATAGATGTTATTTTGGAGAGTCTGCGCTGGTTAGGATTGGATTGGGACGAAGGACCTTATTTTCAATCAAAGCGGCTTGAGCTTTACCGGGAGGCAGCCGACAGATTATTAAAGCAGGAGCTTGCTTATCATTGTTACTGCTCTCCGCAACGGTTGGAGTCAATGCGTCAGGAGCAAATGAAGCGAAAGCAGCCGCCGGGCTATGACCACCACTGCCGCAACCTTACACGAGAACAAAGGGCTGAAATGGAGGCAAGCGGGATTATCCCCGTTGTGCGTTTCAAGTCGCCTACAGAGGGCCAGACTTACTTCAATGACTTGCTGCGTGGTCAGATAATTTTCGAAAATAGCACTCTTGACGATTTCGTTCTCCTCAAGTCTGATGGCTATCCTACTTATCACCTGGCAAACATAGTTGATGACCATGAGATGGAGATTTCGCATGTTCTCAGGGCTGATGAGTGGCTATCTAGCACACCGCGTCATGTATTACTATACCGGGCGTTCGGTTGGCAGCCACCGCAGTTCGCTCATCTGTCCATGATTCTGGGATCAGATAGGTCGAAGCTGAGCAAACGCCATGGTGCTACGGCAATCACTGAATATCAAGAGCAGGGTTATTTACCCGAGGCAATGTTTAATTTTTTGGTTCTGCTCGGCTGGGCTCTGGATGATAAGACGGAGTTTTTGACGCGAGATGAGATAGTGAAACATTTCTCCCTGGAGAGAATAAGCAAAACTGCGGCTGTGTTCAATAAAGATAAGCTCGAGTGGATGAATGGCGTTTATATCCGTGGTTTGAGCCTGGAAGAATTTGTCCAGCGAGCCATGCCTTTCCTGGAAAGGGACTTACCGGGGGAAATCAGCCGTCCGCTGGACGTTGGCTATGTACGCCAGCTTGCGCCACTTGCCCAGGAGAGAGCTAAAACTCTGGCTGAAGTGCCACAGCTCAGCGATTTCTTCTTTGTGGAGGAGCTGGAATACGACACCGGCATGCTCCTGGGCAAGCTCAATAAAGCTGAAGCAGTTAAAAGTCTTCAGGCTTCGGTTGCCGCGTTGGATTGTTTAAATGATTGGAATTCGGCTTCGCTGGAGGCTGTTTTTCGACCGCTGGCTGAAGAGCTTAAATTGAAGACCGGTGTGTTTTTTGGGCTGCTGCGCGTGGTGGTTACGGGAAGAACGGCAGCTCCACCTCTGTTTCAAACTATGGAAGTACTGGGTAAGGAACGGTGCCTTAAACGGCTCAAAGCAGCTTTGGATAAGCTTTCGGCTTTTGAGACTGGCTAGAGCTTCTGACAGTGGGGACAGAAGTAGCTGCCGCGGTTCCTGATGGCGAGGCGCTGGATGGGTGTGCCGCAGGCAGGGCACGGCTTACCGCCGAGATGAGCCACACAGAAGTTGGAATGAGCAGTGCCTAGCTCACCGTCTGGTCGTTTGTAGGTGTCAACGCTGGCGCCTTTGCTATCGATGGCTGAACGCAGGACGTCAATGATGGCCTCATGTAGATTTCTGATTTCCTGAGGTGACAGGCTGTTTGCTTTTCGTAGCGGGTGGATTCTGGCAGCGAACAAAGCTTCATCGGCATACATGTTGCCGATGCCGGCAATAAAAGCCTGGTCGAGCAGCACAGCTTTTATCGGCGCCTTGTGTTTCTGCAATCGTTCGGCTAATGCCTTTGGGGTGAATTCTGGATTTAGCGGCTCAGTACCGAGCTTGCCGATGATAGACCGTTCATCTTTTACCAACCAGATGTTTCCTAAACGCCTGCGGTCGGTGAAGATAAGCCGATTGCCGTTGTCGAGGTGGAAGATGACTCTGGCGTAGCGGTCGGTTTGTTCCGTACTCAGCAGCAGAGCCCCGGACATTTTGAGGTGGACAATCAGCACTTCGTTGCCTGATAGGCGGAAGAGAAGATACTTACCGCGGCGTTCAAGGCTGTTTATCTTTTGTCCTGTCAGTTTTTGGCAAAGCTCTTCGACCGAAGGATTACGCACGATTTTGGCATCGCAGACGGTGACGTCCGCGAATCGCCTGCCGATTATCTGTGGAGATAGTTCGTTCTTTATGGTTTCTACTTCAGGTAGTTCAGGCATTGTCTGATAGCCACCTTCATTATAATGTTGTTAATAGGGCACATTTATTGTAGCCTAAAGCGCTTGTGTGTTAAATAGTTGCTGGCTATAATCTTTGGGTAAAGCTGCCGCGTTTTGTTCTAATCGAAGGAGAGAGATGAACTTCAAAGGAAAGTTTGTACTGGTTACTTGCAGTATGCTCGCTGCTACGCTAGTGATATCGAGTTGCGCCAGTCCAGCTCAAGAATATTTCAATAAAGGTAATGAGTACTTCGAGCAGGGGCAATATGATGAAGCCATAGCGGAGTACACCAAGGCGATTGAGCTTGAACCCCAGCGTGCTGAGCTTTATTACCAGCGTGGTAATGTGTATTTCGAGAGTGGACAGTTTCAAACAGCTATAGCCGATTATGACAGGGCTATTGTGCTTGCTCCGCGGTTTGCTGTGGCTTACAACGATAGAGGGCAGGCTTATACCATGATGGCGCAGTTTGATAGAGCCATAGCTGATTACGATAAGGCTATCGAGTTAAATCCGAAGCTGGCTGCGGCTTATGATAATCGTGGCCTTGCGTATCGTAACAAAGGAGAGTTGGACACGGCTATAGCCGACTTTACCGAGGCAATAGAGTTAGACCCGAATCTAGCCAAGGCGTATTTTAATCGGGGTTACACCTATAATAAGGAGGGCGATAAAGTCCAGGCAAAAAGTGACCTGGAGAAATGTATTGAGCTGTCAACTGATCCCAGTCTCACCAAGGCGGCGCAAGACCTGCTGAAGAGGCTCTAAAATAACCTTTTTGGTTCTCATTTCGGGTTTATCCCATCTCGGCCCAGTTTTTGCCCAGCTTGATGTCTATCTTTAGGGGTACGCTGAGCTTTAGGGCTTGAGGCATCATCTCGGATACCAGTTCTTTTATGAAATCTATCTCCTCTGGCGGCACCTCGAAGAGGAGTTCATCATGAACTTGAAGGGTCATTTTGGTTCGCAAGTTCTGTTTTTCCATCTCGCGGTGAAGGTTGACCATGGCAATTTTAATTATATCGGCTGATGTACCCTGAACCGGCATGTTTATTGCCATTCTCTCAGCAGCTTCTCTAATCTGTCGGTTTGGTGAGTTGATTTCAGGTATGTAGCGTCTTCTACCCAGCACCGTCTGCACGTAGCCCTGCTCTCTGGCCTGGACTTTGGTGTTTTCGATGTATTCTTTGACGCCGGGATATTTCTCGAAGTAAGCACTTATGAACTGAGCAGCTTCCTCTCGGCTGAAGCTGGTGGCTTGCTCCAGGCCATAGTCGCTCATGCCGTAGATGACGCCGAAGTTCACCGTCTTAGCCACCCGGCGCATCTCCGGAGTCACCTTATCCGTAGGGACATTGAAGATGCGAGAAGCGGTGGCGGCATGGACGTCTTCGTCTCTGAGGAAGGTGGCGATAAGCTCCGAGTCCTGCGAGATGTGGGCCAATGCCCTTAGGTCGATTTGGGAGTAATCGGCGGACAGAAGTTGCCACCCGGGCTCGGCAATAATAGCTTGCCTTATTCTGCCGCCCAGTTCGGTCCTTATGGGGATGTTCTGCATGTTCGGCTCGCTGGAGGAAAGGCGGCCGGTGGTTGTGCCGGTCTGGTTGAAACTCGTATGTAGCCTGCCTGTTTTAGGGTTAACGAAGGCAGGGAAAGCATCGGTGTAGGTTGACTTCAGCTTAGCCAGTTGTCGGTATTGCAGGACAAGTTCAATTATGGGATGAGTACCTTTTAGCTCTTCAAGCGCTGAGGCTTCGGTGGAATAGCCGCTTTTTGTTTTGCGCGACCTGGGAAGCCTTAGCTCTTCGTAAAGGATTTTGGACAACTGCTGCGACGAGTTTATGTTGAACCTGTAGCCGAGACTATTGTAAACCTCGGCTTCCAGTCTGAGCATCTCCTTGCCCAGGCTGTGTGACATATCTTGCAGCAGCTCGACATCTATAGCCACCCCATTTCTTTCCATGGCTACCAGCACCGGAACCAGGGGCATCTCAACCTCGCTGAAAAGCTGCCATAGCCCTTCTTCTCTAAGCTCGTCGTCGAGCATGCTCTTAAGCCTTAGCGTTATATCGGCATCGGCGCAGGCATAATCGGCGACCTCTTCTATTGTCGCCATCGCCATAGAGAGTTGCTTGGCACCTTTGCCGATTAAGTCAGTTATAGGCGTCATCTCGATTCCGAGTTTATTGAAAGCCAGCGCTTTAAGCCCGATAGATTTCTCACCCAGCAGATATGCGGCAATCATGGTATCGAAAGTTAAGGTCTCAAGCTTTATCCCGTATTCGGCGAGTACCGTCATGTCGAATTTGCCGTTTTGGGCTATTTTGGGAATTCTGGCATCCTCGAGCACAGGCTTGAGCCTGGCAGTTACTTGGGACAAAGGCAGCTGGGATATCTGGCTTAAGCCACGGTGCCCAATCGGTATGTAGTAAGATTCGCCCGCCATTGAAGATAATGATATGCCAACGAGCTCACAAGCCATGACTTCTTTGCTGGAAGTCTCCAGGTCGACAGCGAATTCTCTGGCGGCTGACAACTGGGCAACGAGCTTATCTAAAGCCTGGTCGGTGTCGATTATGTGGTAGTCCCTTTGGGGTATGGGTTTGCCCGGAGACGAAGTTGTTGTGACATCTATCTCCTCGGGCAGCCTGGATAGCAATTGGGCGAACCCCAACTCTCGGAAAAGCTCGACTACCTGCTGTCTGTCGTAGGCGCTGACCTGGCAGGCATCCAGGTTCAGGGTCATGGGCACATCGGTAACTATTGTCGCTAGCTCCTTGTTTCGGAGAGCCCGGTCTTTATGGTCGCGGAGCAACGCCTGTAGCTTCTCCGGCGTTACTTCGTCGATGTGGGTGTAAATTCCATCCAGGCTGTCGAATTGGCGCAGCAGCTTGGCCGCCGTCTTGTCACCGATGCCGGGGATACCCGGGATGTTATCGGAGGTGTCGCCGGTGAGAGCTTTGAAGTCGGCGAGCTGGCCGGGTGATATACCATATTTCTCCTCGACACCTGCCTCATCGTAGATCACCGTATCGCTGAAACCTCGTCTGGGAGACATTACCTTTGTGCTCGGGGAGACGACCTGGAGCATGTCGTTGTCGCCGGTAACGATTAGCGTGTCTGCGTTTTGCCGGCTAGCCTGGAGACTCAGAGTGCCTAAAACGTCATCAGCTTCGTAGCCATCGATTTCGAAGGTGGGAATATTGAAGGCATCTGCCAGTTGATGAACCCGCTTTATCTGGCTGATTAACTCTTCGGGAGTTTTGGGGCGCTGAGCCTTGTAGTCCTCGAATTTTTCATGTCTGAAGGTCGGCGTGGGAGGGTCGAAGGCGATAGCCCAGTGAGTCGGCTTGATTTCATTCAGCACCTTGAGTAGGGTACTGGCAAAGCCCTGGACGGCGTTGACCATCTCTCCTGTTCTGGATATTGTTAGGGGAGGGATGGCGTGAAAAGCCCGGTGTACCAGGGCATTTCCATCGAAGAGTAGCAGCAGCGGTTTCTCTTTAGCCAATTTCTAAATCCTTGAACTTTTTAATTATATGTTATTCTGAGCGCGGCGAAGAATCTAGGTATTCTCCTTGTCCGCGGCGAGTTTTCCTCCGGCGAGATTCTTCGTTCCCTGAGAATGACACGAAGCGAAGGGTTTAAATTCATTATATAACAGGTTGACAGTCGTGGTATACTATTGCTCATTCCTCAGAGGGGGTTAAGTTGAAGACAAAGGACTTACTTTCTGTAGCTGATTTGAGCGCTGCGGAGACTGAGAAACTCATTGCCCAGGCGCTTAAGATGAAGCGTGGGACTGCGCCGCAGTTGCTGTCCGGCAAGATACTGGCTCTCATGTTCGAGAAGCCGTCTTTGCGCACACGGGTTAGCTTCGAGGTGGCGGTACATCAGTTGGGTGGCTATTGCTTCTATCTCTCGCCCGATGAGGTAGGTCTGGGCAAGCGAGAGCCGGTTTCCGATGTGGCTCGAGTGCTCAGCCGCTATGTCCACGGCATCATAGCCCGTACCTTTTCGCACCAGGCTTTGCAGATGCTGGCGAAGTATTCAACTGTGCCGGTAATTAACGCTCTTTCCGATGTGGAACATCCTTGCCAGGCTCTGGCTGATATATTGACAGTTCGTGAGAAGAAAGGAAAGCTCAAGGGCTTGAACCTGGCTTACATCGGCGATGGCAATAATGTGGCTCATAGTTTGCTTCTGGCGGCGGCACAGACGGGAATTAACTTCCGCATCGCCTCTCCGCCCGGCTATATGGTGAATGATGAGATATTGAAGACGGCTAAAGGATTCGCGGCTCATAGCGGCAGCCAGATTCTCTTAACCGAGGATCCGGAGCAGGTGGTGAAGGATGCCGACGTGGTCTATACAGATGTATGGACGAGCATGGGGCAGGAGGCTGAAGCTACAAAACGTCGCAAAGACTTCGTCGGCTATCAGGTTGATGACCATCTATTGTCTTTAGCCGGGAAGGATGTTATATTTATGCATCCTCTGCCGGCCCATCATGGTGAAGAGGTGGCTGTTGGGCTTCTGGACGGTCAATGCTCAGTGGTCTTTGACCAGGCGGAAAACAGGCTCCACCTGCAAAAAGCGTTGCTGGCTGATATGTTTGGATAAGGCTAGACGCACCCGCGGGCAAGTGGTATTCTTTATTTGATATCAGTCATTACCCTTAGAGTTAGTAAAACATGAAACCTGTTGTAGCTATAGTCGGTAGGGCGAATGTCGGCAAATCAACACTGTTTAATCGTCTGGCAGGCGGGTCGGTAGCTATCATCGAAGACCTGCCGGGGACGACGCGTGACCGCGTCTTTGCTGATGTTTCCTGGCTTGGACAAGACGTGATTTTGGTTGATACCGGTGGTCTGGAGCTAAGACCAGACTCCTCGCTGACTAAAAAAGTTAGAGACCAGGCAGAGGCAGCCATAGCCGAGGCTGATGTCATTATTTTTATGGTGGATGTTCGTGATGGAGTGATTGCTGCCGACTGCGAGATAGCCGACCTGCTGCGTAGCTGCCATAAGCCGGTAGTTTTGGCGGCTAATAAAGCAGATAATGCTAAGTTGGAGAGCCAGACAGCCGATTTTTACCAGTTAGGCGTTGGCAATCCGCTGTCTGTTAGCGCTCAGCATGGTCGGGGTATAAACGAGCTTTTGCAGGTGGTAATACGTCTTCTCCCGGAGCCTTCTGTCGGTGTTGTTGCTTCGGATAGACCGAAACTGGCTATTGTGGGGCGACCTAACGTAGGGAAGTCGATGTTGTTGAATGCTATTGTCGGTAAGGAGAGAGCTATCGTAGACCAAACTCCCGGAACAACCCGGGATGCCGTCGATACCGTTTTCAATTATGGAGGGCAGGAGTTGCTATTGATAGATACTGCCGGCATTAGACGGCGCGGGCGTTCCAGCGTGGGGGTAGAATATTACAGCTTGATCCGAGCTTTGCGTGCCATTAATCGTTGCGATGTTGCCCTGCTGGTTACGGACGCCACCGAGTTTATTACTTCTCAGGATGTGCATATCGCCGGCTATATCAAGCAGGCAGGCAAAGGAATGGTACTGGTGGTTAATAAGTGGGACCTTGTCTCCGAGCAGCCGAAAGAAGCATATGTGCGGGAGATTCAGCAGCGGCTAAAGTTTATGGTTCATGTGCCCGTTATTTATGTTTCGGCTAAATTCGGGCGTGGTATAAGTGAGATAATAGTCAGGGCTCTGGAGGTTCTGCAAGAAAGGCGAAAGCAATTACCCGACACGGTGGTGGATAAGCTTATTAAGGAAGCGGTGATGGCTCATACACGGCCAAGAAAAGGCTTAAGGCAACTTGAAGTTATCCGCGCCTATCAATCTGGCATCAATCCGCCGAGCTTTGCGCTTCTGGTTAATGACCCTGAGCTGGTGCATTTCTCTTATCAGCGCTACTTGGAAAATAAGCTACGGCAAACCTTTGGCTTTTCTGGTACCTCATTGCGGATTCTTTTCAAAAAGGCGAAATCAAGGAAGCTTCAAAAAGCGAGGGGTGAGAAGGCATGATAGTCGCCAAATTCGTCCTTGTTGCGGCGATTGGTTATCTAATGGGTGCTATTCCGTTTGCTTTAATAATCAGCAAAGGGATGGCAGGGATTGATATTTCCAAACACGGCAGCGGTAATCTTGGCGGTACCAACGTGTTGCGTGTTCTGGGTTTCAAGGCAGGAGTTCTCACAATGGCTCTCGACATAGTCAAAGCATTTGTGCCGGTGCTGCTGGCCAAGTTCATCATAGGTGACAGTGTACTGTACATAGCCGGTTTTCCTTTTAATTGGCAATGGGGTCAGGTGATAACGTCATTGATGGTGATGGTTGGGCACAACTGGTCAATATATATAAGATTTCGTGGTGGTAAGGGCGCAGCTGCTTATTTTGGTAGCTGGTTTGCTATCTTCCCCGTGGCTGCTTTATTCGGCGGTGCGATTTTGATAGTAACGGTTTTGCTGAGCAAGTACATGTCCCTGGGTTCTATACTTGGCTCATTGAGCATTTTATGTTTTTTCATGGTACTGACGGTGGTTGATGTGTCTCCACCTGTCTATCTGGTTTATAGCGTGGTAGCTGCAGTCTTGATTATCTATCAACACCGGAGCAATATCAGCAGGTTGCAGGCTGGGACTGAAAGCCGGATGGGCCGGGGTCGTAAAATATGATAATCCTGCGAGTTGTGTCAGTAACCACAAGCGCGTGAAAATTTGTTTGTCTTTTTAGAAGGTAATTAGTTATGTCCAGAGTTGCTGTTATCGGTGCTACTACCTGGGGCAATACCCTGGGCAGGCTATTGGCGGACAAAGGAGCGATGGTCAGCGTTTGGGCACGAACTGAAGCTAAAGCGGACGAGCTAAGGCAAGAGTGCGATGGAAATCTGTCGAAAGAAGTTTCCACTGGTTGCCCTTCATTTACCGCTAATCTCGCTGATGCATTGTATGCAGCAGAGTTTGTTATCTGTGCCGTGCCGGCTCAACGTATGCGGCAAAACATGAGGCTGAGTAATCCTTACTTGAACGCTTCTATGATACTGATAAGCGTGGCTAAGGGGCTCGAAGCGGAAACCGGCAAAAGGATGTCAGAAGTGATAGCCGATGAGGCTGCCCCCGTCTCTCAAAATATGATATGTGCTCTATCAGGCCCGAATCTTTCCGGGGAAATTAACCAGGGCTTACCTGCTACCTCGGTAGTGGCTGGACGGGACATGGAGGTTAACAAAAAGGTGCAGGAATTGCTGGATTCACCCAAATTCTCCATTTTTGTCAGCGATGACATTATTGGTGTTGAGCTATGCGGTGCCTTAAAGAATGTGATTGCATTAGGGGCTGGAATCATGGATGGCCTGGATATAGGTAACAATGCCAAAGCTGCGTTTATAACTCTGGGCTGGAGCGAGATCGTTACACTGGGGGCAGCATTAGGAGCTAAGCCGGGCACTTTTTATGGGCTGGCTGGATTGGGTGACCTAATAGCTACAGGTAACAGCTCATTAAGTCGCAATCACTATGTAGGTTACGAATTGGGCAAAGGGCGACTTCTGAGTGACATCATCAGTTCTATGTCACATGTTGCTGAGGGGGTTGATACGGCTATAGCCGCCCACGGTTTGGCTAATAGGCTGAAACTTGAAACACCGATTATAAACCTTATATACAGCGTGTTGTTCGAGTCCCTGCCGCCGACTGAGATATCAAGGCGGTTTAAGAATGGACTGAAACCTGAATCAATCCTTTAACTTCTAGTTGCGCTCCTCTCGTTATTCGATAATTTCGTGGTTTTCGATTTCAGGCGTTTTCGCTACGGGCAGAGTTTTGGCTAATTCTTCGAAAAGTCGCCGCTGGTTAGCATCCATAGATTGTGGGGTTATTACATTGATTATGACTATCTGGTCTCCATTGCCTCTGCCGTGGAGCCGGGGTACGCCTTTGCCCTTGATGTGAAATACCTTCCCGTTTTGAGCTCCCGGCGGTATCTTCAATTTTGTTTTACCATCCAGCGTTGGTATGTCTAACTCATCTCCCAGGGCAGCCTGCGCGAAATTAACGGGCAACTCATATAAGATGTCGGAGTCCTTGCGGACGAAAAACTTGTGTGGCTTCACGGAAAAGTTGATGTAGATATCGCCCGGTGAGCCGCCATATATTCCGGCGTCGCCTTCATTGCTGAGGCGCATTTGATAGCTTTCGTCTATACCTGGGGGAACGGTAACAGTGAGTTTGCGCTTTATCCTTTCCTTACCGCTACCTTTACACTGACGGCATGGGTTGTTAATCACCATGCCCTCGCCTTTACAGTGCGGACAGGCAGCGGTGTGGACAAAACGTCCGAAAAGGCTTTGCTGGGTTCGGCGTATTTCGCCGTTCCCATTACAGTTAGGGCATTTTTGAGGGTTTGTTCCTGGTTGGCTGCCGAGACCCTGGCAAACGGAGCAGTTTTCGATGCGCGAAATCTCGAATTGTTTCTCTATACCGAAAACAGCTTCCTCAAAAGAAAGGGTCAGGTTAGCTCGAAGGTCGCCCCCCTTTTGCGGGGCACGACGCTGAGTTCTGCCGGTAGTGGCGCCGAAGAAAGCATCGAAGATGTCACCCAGTCCGCCGAAACCGATATCTTCGAAACCAAACCAATCTGCTGTGGCTACATTGCCGTAGCGGTCATAAGAGGCACGCTTTTTGGCATCGGAGAGAACCTCATAAGCCTCGTTTATCTCCTTGAATTTCTCTTCAGCTTCTGACTCATTGTTGTGGTCAGGATGATACTTGAAGGCTAACTTGCGGAAAGCTTTCTTGATTTCCTCGTCGCTGGCGTTTCTTGAAATGCCAAGTACTTCGTAATAGTCCCGATTGTTGGGCATAGAAAAATAAACCTCAACTTTTCAGTATAACCTACAGCTCAGTTTTTTAGCAAGTTTCAGATTAGGCTATTTCGTCAAAGCTGTATAATTTGTTTTGCGTATGGTGGTGATGTATGATTGGTTGCTGAATGAAAGAGAAGCTCAGGCAGGCTTTGGCCTTGCGGCTGAAGACGAGTTTAAGTGGCAGAGGGCTGACCGAGGCAGCAGTACTCATCCCTATTTTCTGCAAAGACGGTGAGCATCATATCCTTTTCACTCAACGTAGCGACCAGGTGCAGCATCACAAGGGGCAGATATCGTTTCCTGGTGGAGCCCGTAGCGAGGCTGATGCTAGCCTTCTGGAAACAGCACTTCGAGAGAGCTGGGAGGAGATTGGATTGGAAGCCAAGGATGCGGAGATTCTGGGAGAACTGGATGATACTCCTACGACAACATCAAGTTTCAATATTTCGCCTTTTGTGGCTTTTATCACTTATCCTTACCGGTTCACTTTAAATCACTATGAGATAAATGGAATTTTCAGCGTGCCAGTTTCCGCCTTATTGCATAAAGCCAAGCGAGGAGAGGAACGTTACACTTTCGGCGATGAGGTTTTTGTTGGTTATTCATACGAGTATGAGGGGAAGGTGATATGGGGAGCTACAGCGCATATTGTTCGACAGCTTCTTGAAGTTTGGCAATCGGTGAGTGGAGCTCAATAATAGACGTTTTTAGATTTTGGCTTCTGCCTTTTTACCCTCGGCGATTTGCTTTGCCTCGACCTTGATTTGCTTTGGTTTGGCCTCTTTTGCCTTGGGAAGGGTTAGGGTAAGGACGCCGTCTTCGTATATCGCCTCTGCCTTATCGACCTTGCCCCACTCACAGTAAATTGTAAGATAGTTAAAAAGGGTTATCAAGTATATTAATACAATATATCAATATATATGGAGCTGATATTTGACAAAGCTTAATAAATTGTTTAAAATGACACAGCTAAAGGACTTAAGGTGAGTATTATGCCAGGTAAAGATTATTATTCGATTTTGGGTGTGGGTCGTAGTGCCCCAGAGAAAGAGATAAAGCAGGCTTATCGGCGTCTTGCCCGTAAGCACCATCCTGACGTTAATCCCGGGGATAAGGCGGCTGAGACTAAGTTTAAAGAGATAAATGAGGCATATGAGGTGCTTTCAGACCCGGAAAAACGAAAGAAGTATGATCAATATGGTGACCAATGGCAATATGCCGACCAGTTTGCCAAAGCCGGTCAAGGGGCTCAATGGGATTTTAGCAAGGGGGGCACCTCCACCACCTTTGATTTTGGTGACTTAGGTGATTTAGGTGACGTCTTTGGTGGTGTTTTCCGGGGCTTTGGTACCGGTCCAGGTAATGCACGACGTTCTGCCAGGGCCAAGAGTATGGAATATCCTGTAGAGGTTACCCTGGAAGAGGCTTATCATGGAACAAAGCGTGTTCTTCAACTTCAGGCTGAGGAACCTTGCTCAGTTTGTGGTGGTAATGGTAGGGTTGGCAGGGCACGGTGTTCTAACTGTGGGGGTTCAGGCAGGTTGCTAAGACCTAAGAGGCTTGAAGTCAGAATCCCACCGGGTGTCGGAGACGGTTCAAAGGTGCGAATTGCCGGCCAGGGAAGTCAAGGCTACGATGGGTCTAAAGGCGACCTCTTTCTGGTAGTGAAAGTGCTGCCTCACCGAATGTTTGAGCGCAAGGGCGATGACATTCATGTCGAGGTGCCCGTACCCTTAGTAACCGCCATGCTTGGTGGTGAGGTGGGAGTACCCACACTTAAAGGAAATGTGGCTTTAAAAGTGCCGCCGGAGACTCAGAACAGCAAGGTGTTTCGGTTGACAGGTCAGGGAATGCCGCATTTGAACGACTCTTCACGAGGTGACATTTTTGCTAAAGTGAAGGTGGTGCTGCCGACACAATTGACGCCAGAGGAGCGGCAGCTTTTCGAACAGTTGCGAAGGCACAGTCGTGGTTAAGCATTGCCATTGTATTATTGAGGTGATAAGATAGATGAATTCGGCGGGTTCAGAACCGAGATATGTCATCAGCATTGCGGCTCGAATAGTGGGCATTGAGACGCACACCTTGCGTTATTACGAAAGAATTGGCCTGGTGCAGCCGTATCGTTCCAAGGGGAATATCCGTTACTATTCTGAGGTTGACATTGAACGCCTTCGTCAGATTAAAACCTTGATGAGTGATCTGGGAATTAATCTGGCTGGAGTGGAGGTGGTAATACGCATGGCGGAGAAGATGACAGAAATGCAGCGGCAAATTCAGGAAATGGAATTTAAGATCGAGAAGATCAGGGAGGCTGAAACAGCAGTGGAAGGCGAATTGAACAGAGAGGTTGATGATGCCTAAATCGAGGACAAGCTTGCAACCTGCCAAATGGCAGATTACGGCGACCACTGTTCACTGCGGTTTGGTTGATGATTTTGTCACTATAATTGTGAACAAAGAATGGACAACTAAATGCATCTGGTATAAGCGGTACAAGCAGAAGGCTCTTGAGGACAAAAAACAGAAATTCGATAGGGAAATGAGGCTCAAGGTGGAGAAATGCCAGGGGCCTGAATGCTCCTATGTTACAGGTTACCGAGATAGGCTAATCCGGGAAGAGTCTGGAGGAAAGTAGAGGATAGTTATGAGACCAGAGAAATTCACTGAGCAGGCCAAGGAAGCACTGGCCGCTTCGCAAAGCATTGCCAGTCGTTATCACCACGTTCAGTGGGATGTGGAGCATATCTTGCTGGCGTTGCTGGAGCAAGAAGGTGGCCTGGCATCTCAGATATTGGAGAAATTGGGTGCGAATGTTGAGGTAGTAAAAAAGCGAGTTGAAGATAGCCTCGACCGTGCTCCTAAGGCGACCCATGAGGCGGACCAAATTTATGCCACTCCTCGAATCGCTCGACTTACGGATAACGCGGCTCGTGAAGCTGATAGACTCAAGGATGATTTCATCAGCATTGAGCATCTGTTGATTGCTATTGTGGTGGAGGGCAAGGGAGAGGCAGCCACGATTCTGAAGGAGTTTGGGGTAGACCAGGAGAAAATTTATCTGGCGCTTCAGGATATTCGTGGTGGTCATCGGGTTGACAGCCCGACCGCTGAGAGCAGGTATCGTTCTCTGGAGAAATATGGGCGCGACCTCACTGAATTAGCTCGCCAGGGAAAGCTTGACCCGGTGATTGGACGAGACGAGGAGATAAAGCGGGTTATGCAGATATTGACCCGGCGCACCAAGAATAACCCGGTTATTATCGGAGAGGCTGGCGTTGGAAAAACAGCTATTGCTGAAGGCCTGGCCCAGAAAATTGCGGCCGGTGATGTCCCTGATTCTCTTAAGAACAAGAGGGTGGTTGCCCTGGATATGGGAGCGCTGGTTGCCGGCAGCAAGTTCCGTGGCGAGTTTGAGGAAAGGTTGAAGGCGGTGATAGATGAGGTTCGCCAGGGTAAGGGCGAGATTATCTTGTTTATAGACGAGTTGCACACTGTAGTTGGTGCCGGGGCTGCTGAGGGGGCTATTGATGCCAGCAACATGTTAAAGCCAGCATTAGCTCGGGGTGAACTTCAGTGCGTTGGGGCAACTACTTTAGATGAGTATCGAAAGCATATTGAGAAAGACAAAGCGCTGGAGCGGCGGTTACAGCCCGTGTTTATCAGTGAGCCGAGCGTTGAGGCGACCATAGAGATGTTGCGTGGCTTGCGCCCCAGATATGAGGCCCATCACAGGATAAAAATAGATGACTCTGCCCTGGAGGCTGCTGTAAAGCTTAGCCAGCGTTATATCTCGGACAGATTTCTCCCGGACAAGGCGATTGACCTTATTGATGAGGCGGCAAGCAAGCTGCGTATTGACATGGAAAGCAAGCCACCGGATATCAAAGAGCTAGATGCGAAGATTAAATATCTGCAAGATGAGGAAGATTCAGCTTCTCAGCGGGGAGATTATCAAAAGGCAGCTGAATTAAAGTCACAAAGGTTGCAGCTTGAGCCGGAGCGTGATAGCAAGGAAGCCGAGTGGCGCAAGGAGAAAAAAATCGATAGTGTTGTGGATGAGGAGACTATCGCCGGGCTGGTTTCCAAATGGACGGGCATCCCCGTGTCTCGGATGCTGGAAGGGGAGGCTGAGAAGTTGCTTCATATGGAAGAGAGGCTTCACGAGAGAATGGTGAATCAGGAAGAGGCAGTTTCAGCCATATCCGAGGCTATCAGGCGGGGAAGAGCCGGACTCAAAGACCCCAAGCGGCCTATAGGCAGCTTCATATTCTTGGGTCCTACAGGTGTTGGTAAGACCGAGTTAGCCAGGGCTCTGGCTCAATTCCTTTTCGATGACGAAGATGCCATGATACGGCTTGACATGTCTGAGTTTATGGAGAAACATACCGTATCTCGGCTAATCGGTGCACCACCGGGATATGTTGGTTATGAGGAGGCGGGACAGCTAACTGAGGCGGTGCGAAGGCGTCCGTTTCGGGTGATTCTTTTTGATGAGATTGAGAAGGCGCATCCTGATGTCTTTAATATTCTGCTCCAGATACTGGAGGATGGCAGGCTGACTGATGGTCATGGCAGAACAGTCAATTTCAGGGAAACAGTGGTGATAATGACCAGCAACTTGGGTATGGCTGAATTCACACGTCAGGCAAGTGGGGCAATAGGTTTTTCAACCACCAAGGATAAACAAGATAAAGATGAAATGAAAAGGCTGAGGACTTCTATAGAGAACGATTTGAAAAAGACCTTTCGCCCTGAGTTTCTGAACAGGATAGATGATACTATTATCTTTCGGCCGCTTACTGAAGAGAACTTGAAGAAGATTGTTGACCTGCTGATTCTGGAGGTGGAGAAGCGACTTGCTGATAAAAACATAAGCCTGGAGCTGGATGATGAGGCGAAGGCATGGCTGCTCAAGGAAGGCTACGAGCCGGCATATGGAGCGCGTCCATTGCGTCGGGCAATCCAGCGCCATGTGGAGAATCCTCTGTCCAGCCAAATATTGCAAGGTGAAATAAAGGACGGAGAAACTGTGGTTGTTGGCGTTAGCGGTGATGTGCTAAACTTCACCACCAAGAAGGTCAAGTCAGCTAAGTAAATGGGAAATTCCTCAAGAATGGAAACGATAGCCGCCGAAGACGCAGTCAAGCAGCGGTTATCCACCAGAGATATCACATTAGGTGTTCTGTCCTTAGTATTCACCATCGCTCTTTGCGTTGTTGCCATCTACTATAAAGATTACCTGCTGGGTGCGAAATATGTAGCCACCTATGGCCTTTTGGGCATGCTCATTGTTGCTTTTATCGGTGGGAGCTTGTTGAGTATGATAGCCATACCCGTTCCCTATTGGCTTTTTGTATTCACGTTGCCATCTGTCCTGGCGCCTCAATTCCAGATAGGCGCGCCTGTACTGGTAGGTATAACCTCAGGGGTGGGTGCCAGTCTGGGGCAGCTACTCACTTTCATGCTCGGCTATGGTAGCAGAGACCTTTCTCAGAAGCTCGCTTACAGGTTTAATAGAGGCGTGTATGATAGGGCATTGAGATGGGCACAGCAGCACGGTTCGCTGGCTGTCTTTCTTATGTCTGCCATAATAAATCCCTTTCACCTGCCGATGACTCTTGCCATGGCTTCGCTCCGTTATCCCGCTTGGAAATTCTTCCTTTTCTCTTTACTGGGCAACTTATTAAAGAGTACCTTTATAGCTTTTTGTGGCTATTTTGGGTTAACTTCTCTTTTCCGCTTTCTGGGAATCTAGAAGGGAATAGAATCGAAAAATGTACATATTCTTTTTCTGTATGGTCGGGATATCGCTAGGTGTGGTGGGTTGGCAGTTAGTTGTCTGGTCGGGTGAAACTTTGCAAAAGAACAATAGATATAAGGCCGCTGTTGGCCGTGCCCGAAAGATGGGCAAACCGCTGCTGGTAGCCGGTGGGCCATGGAGTGACAGGGGAGTTCGCCGGTGGCTAAAGATGCCTGCGCACGGTGGTGGTGATGTTTGCCTCGATATTCAGCGCCGGGCATTCGAAGGTCATCCCTGTGGGGTGATTGCTGATATCACCAGAATTCCGTTCTGCGACAAAGCGTTTGGAGCTGTTTTTGTCAGTCACGTATTAGAGCATCTGCCATCAAGTTATTATGCCGATAGGGCACTGGATGAGCTTGACAGAGTGGCAGAGGGCGTTTTTCTTGTTTATCCTTCTAGACAATCTATAGGGGCATGGCTTCATCCCGGGCATCATCTATGGGTTTGGCAAAGGGGCAATATAATCTATCTTGAGCAGCGAAATAATTCAACGGGCAAGAAGAATGCCAAGTATCCCTCTGTTGGCGCGGTTAGACATGTGCTCCGTTGATTCAGCTTTCCTCCGAAGTCCAAAATGGCAACAAGGTGTTAAGGGTGACTAGTGCGGATCTGGCTTTGCGTGAAGAAGCCTATCGCCTGACTGAGCAGCTTTTTGAAAGTGAAGAGGCGGGCAGTGACTTTGCTAATCACCTTATGGATGTTTGCACTAGAGCCAAAGGCAAGGACTTCCTTATCGTTCATAATCCTGGTGGTTGGGGGCGTTCACGGTTAGGCCAATGCCTGGAATGGGAGAGAGGCATTGTGGTTGGCATCGAAGCCGCCGTTGAAGAAATGGGACACAGTGTGTTGTTGACCCAATATTTCCGCAGCGGCACAGGGTGGTGGGAACAGATGCGTGACTTGAGAGAGCAGTTTCACTTTTTTGCTTCTAAGGCAAGTTTGATGGCAGCCTGGCTACAATTTATCATGACACATATCAATGCTCTCAAGGTTATCCTGGTGGGGATAAGCCAGGGAGCTGCCTTTAGTAGCGCCGTTATGCAGCAGTTGGGTGGACGTTACCCTGTATATAGCATCGAGCTGGGCTTTCCCTTCCAGTATAAATCCCGGCGGGTAATTACTGAGAGGACATTGGTATTAGAAGGTGACGGACTCAGGCATGATGACCTGGTCCAGGGGAATCTGTGGGTTGGGGCTAGAATCCTTATGGCAGCCCCCTTTAAATGGATATGGTATCATCTCAGGGGGAAACGGGTAATGCTTGCTCATTGCGTTACTGCTCCGGGGCACGAATACGATTGGGCTAATCCTGAGATTCAGAGGCGAATTAAAGGTTTCCTCAAAGCTAATTTTGGCACTAAGAAACAGGTGAGGTAGTTAACTTAGACTGGAGAGCCTTCAGAATTTACTATGCCGGCAAAGAAGGAATCGAGAAAAAGAGAATATATTATAGGTGGTGTGGCATTAGCTCTTACCATTGTCTCTTGTGTCGCTGTCGTTTTTTACTGGGACTATGTCAGGCAGGCTCAACAATATGGTTACCTTGGCGCCTTCGTTATCAGCGTTCTTGCTGGAGCTACCGTTTTTGTGCCTATACCGGGTATTTTAGTTGTTTTTACATTGGGCAGTGTGCTAAACCCGGCTCTGGTTGGAATCGTATCCGGTTTAGGGGAAGCAATTGGTAGCATTGGTATTTACTTAAGCGGCTGGGGCGGGCAGAAAGCTGTACAGAATCTTAAGAGCAAATTTGTTGACAGGTTTACTGATTGGATACGCCGTCGTGGTGAGATAGCTGTCTTTTTAATGTCAGCTATACTGAACCCATTGTTTTATCCTTTCACGGCTATCGCCGGAATGCTTAGATTTGGGCTGGCCAAATTCTTCTTCCTGTGCTGGGCAGGCAAGGCTTTGAAGAACACGGCAATTGCCTATTTAGGTTATTTCGGATTACGCTCTATATTACGCTGGGTGGGAGTGCTAGGAATTTAAGGAGAGACATGCCTAAATCTACATCTACATCTACATCTAAAGCAAAGCCAGGGGCTAAGTCTGGACCGCAGCCAAAACCAAAACCAAAGCCGAAGCCGAAAGTAAAGACAGGACCCAAGCCAAAGGCAGGGCCCGTGCCTGAGCCGAAAAGCTGGCGAGTGGCGCTTCTGTTATCAATTTTTCTCGGGCCCTTTGGCGCTGACCGCTTTTATATCGGCAGGACGCGCTCGGCAATTGCTAAGCTCCTTACCTTGGGCTGCTTTGGCGTCTGGTGGCTCACCGATTTTATCCTTATTGCCAGCGAGTACCGCAAGGATGCCTGGTGTCGGCCTCTGAAGCATTAGTGCAGTTTGAGTTTCACCGGGCTTTTTGCTAGACTTTTTGGCGTGGGGCTGTAGCTCAATCGGGAGAGCGTCTGACTGGCAGTCAGAAGGTAGTGGGTTCGAATCCCATCAGCTCCAGTTTTCTTTTGGTGAACTTTAGTGTTCTGCAGTTGCTAAAAAGTGCTCAAGAAGGTTCGCTTGCCCCGGATTTGTCAGCTTTTGAGATAACAAATACCCACTTCGTGACATTTATTTTAAATGAGAAAAGTAAGTCCTCAATACCCTTTGGTGCATGTGGTCGTGTCGATGTCTATTAAATAGTAAGATTATGACCGGTACTACTTGCTTCTTTTCAAGCAGAAGTCTAGGATGGTTATAATGAGGGTAACAATTTGGGGCCATCGTTATAACATTATCAACGCAAGATTAGCTTCAGGATCCGTAAGATCTTTTTAATGGAGTACCATTTTCCGGAGGAGTCTTAAATTATGGAATTTTTTGACCTTATGAGTATCTCACACCGCTATATGGAGATACTAAACCCTTCCACGTCTGAAAAAATCATCAAGCTTGGCACACTACTCAAATTGAAAAAAGGGGACCGGGTCATCGACTTCGGTTGTGGCTGTGCTGAGCCCCTCACTCTATGGGCTGAGGAATTTGGTATCATTGGTATTGGCATAGATATATCCGAGTATTTCTGCGACCGAGCCAGGAAAAAGCTGGCCATGAGAGGATTGTCGGACCAAATCGAAATCGTTTGCTCCCCTGCGGCTGACTATGTATTTAAAGAGGGGGCTTTCGATGCAGCAACATGTATTGGATCAACGTTTGTTTTTGGCGGTTATCAGCAGACGATCCAGGCAATGAAGAGGGCTGTCCATCAGAGTGGACGCCTTGGTATCGGCGAAACTCATTGGCTTAGCACCCAGATACATCCAGAATATGCCCAAAAACAGACAACTACCCACACAGAAGCGGAACTAGCTCGATTTACCCGGGACGAAGGCTTTGAACTCGAATACATAATCCGTGCAAGCTACGACGATTGGGACAGATACATTTCGGATGGCTGGTATGGACTGATACGTTGGCTTGAGGAAAACCCTAACCACCCTGACTATGAACAAGTATTCAATCATTTTCGTATTGACCAGGATGATTATTTACAGTTCCAACATCAATATATGGGCTGGGCTATGTACTGCCTCGCTCCCATCAAATCTCATTCGACAGATAGTATATAATGAAATTACATTTATTGATATTGTCTTTTCAGCCTGTGATACCTCGTAGAAATGCACTTAATATGAGTCAACATCAGATAATCCTAAATTCTAGTAGCTTGGGTTACGTAAGAAATAGACACTATTAAATAGCTAAGGCGAATTTCAGTTCGAAGGTTTTAATGGTTCTACCTATTGATACCCCAGCTCCACCATTCAAGTCCCCTCCGTTTGATAACATCCCCAACGTAAGGCAACTTTTGAGTTACAGATAGCGTTGGGATATACCACATTGGAAATGACTAGGCGCTATACACAGGCATTAGGATTTGAGGATGTGTTTAAGAGGCATGTGGTGGCATCACCCGTGGATAGGCTGGGAAGGTAGGGTAGACCAGTAGTAGGCAATCATTTGATTTCATGATTAGGCAGGTGGACAATATCAAAGAATGCCAAGTCTAATTACATATCTTTGTCAACGCAGTTGTTAGTTCTGGTAATTTCCTATAAGTACTACATACTTGCCAAAGAAGTGCTAAGAGCATGTCGCTACGCCCCTGTGATTTATACATTTCCAATCTGGGTGTTATGAGTTGTGTCTCATTCAGGTCCAACTTATCAGCAGTGAACCCATTGGTAATAATGCTATTTAATACCTGTTGTATATGATTGAATAAAATATCTGAATCGGCTTGCTTTAATTTTGCTTTGAATACGGTGAGAAACATTTTGAATATTTTCTGATATTCTTTAAGTAAGGCAAATTCAGCAGTCAATATGATTAGCGGAATCGCAGCTTTATCACATATACTTTTCTTTGTGCTATCTCTTTTTCGCACTTCTTCACTCTCATTAGAGCTTTTGCCATAATGCCCGCCTCCGTTGTATTCTATTGCTATTTGGATGACACCGCTTTCATCGCATAGAGCAAAATCAAAATGTCCACCCCATAGTAGTTTTTTCTCGCTGTCTGTCCAATTAATACTCTGTATATCAACGAATGCCTTTATCTCTCTCCCTTGAAAACATTTAAGTGGACTGAGCCAAATTTCGCTAATTACTTTCTTGATTTGGTTTTCTTGAAAGCCAAAATTAGCTTTCTTTTTAAGTCTATTTCTTTTTTGTGCCTCTTCCTTGATTAGTTCTTCAAGCTCACGATTTCCTTCTGGTTCGAGCTTGAGTATTTTTTCTTCGATGCTAGTCATCATATCTGCTGCAGCCCATTCGTTGATTACTCTCAGATAGGCTACTTCAAATTTCGATGGGTCACGACCTTTATCATTCTTAAAGGAAGATATTTCATAGTCAATATCAGTGCACATATCCCAGAAAAGTGGAAAATACATTTCAGCTATTTTCTGCTGGAGCTTTGCAGGATAACCAGCAATCTGTAATTTGGTCAAAAATCTTAGAAAATCGATGGTAATAGATGCATGATATAGTGGATTATCAAGCCCTTGCTCTACAGGAAATATGAGCCCTTTATTGAATAGATCGATTACTTCCTTTTCATTCAGTTTTGTGTTTGCGTATATTACCTCAATCAGCTTCTCTTTAGAGACAAGATTATCAAGGTCATCATGAAGCATTAGCCTTTCATTAGCAACCATCATGACCATATTCTTGAGAAAGTCTTCACCTTGCATAGGTTTTATACCATTATAAGCTTTCCTAAATAACAATGTGGAAAGCCAGGGCAAAAGTTCTTCTTTCCGTCCAGTAAGCCCCACCATTAAGCATAAATCATCGACTGATTACTTTTCGACTAGCCAGGATTCCCACACACAATTAGCTATCCCATTACATCGTTTGATTGAAGGATTTCTGTTATCCTGCAAAGTAGAGAACAAGTCTTCTGCCACTGCGTTACTTGCTAAAAATCTTAGCATAAAGAGGAATCGCTATCACCAAAGCTACAACAAGAAATATCCACCATGTCCATATTGGCAACCATGTTGCCAGTAGCAACCCTAATGCCACCCCAGCAAGAAACTTGACTGTTATCAATAGTAGGAGGTGACATTTTGGTAACTGTCTTAACTTTTCTATCCTCTTATCATACCAACGGACAATACTTGCCATAGTATTTACCTCCTATCCCTGTTGTGAAACCATTGTACCACCTCCCAGTCAATATGCAAGGGGTTAATTGCTATGGTGAAATGTTCACCAAATACGAGAATCCGGGCATTAGGGAGAAGATACGCCAATCCCTCGAGTGGTTAATTTAAACCACGCAATCTCGCAGATTAGAGGTTTCAAGTGAACGAAAACTGGCCAGTGTTGTATTCAGATGGTTTGCTATTATCGGTCATATGGTCAGAAGATTAAAGCATATATGAGCAGGCAGTCCTGGATTAATATATTCAGCTTAGACTTAACATTACCAGACAAGCGGGATTAGCCGGTATTTCACTTGCCTGGCATACTCTCTATAGCCCGGCATTTCATTTTGCAGCGTGCGGTCTTCCAGAGCCGTGCGGATTACTATTATTGTTGTCGATATGCCGCTCAGCACAAAACCCCACCATGAACCTAAAATGAATGGATAGGCTAATATTGAGATGATTAAACCGGCATATCCCGGATGTCTCATTATCTTGTATGGGCCAGAGGTACAAACATATTGATTCCTATCATCCTGGATGCGGACTGTCCACTCAAATAATTTATTGACTGCCATGGCCCAGAGCGCGAGCGGAATCACAGATACAAATATAAATATGCCTACGAAAGTTAACCAGAAAGGCATAAACGACCATTGGAATCTAACTGCATCGAACCCCATGACGACAAGGTTGCCAAGGGTTAATACGGGATAAATGGCTACCCATATCTTATCAAAGCCTTTTGTGCCTTCCTTGACAACGCTGCCGCGTTCATTCAACATCTCCGGATTCACTCTTGCCAGCACTACTGTACTTATCACCCAATAAATTGAAACCAGGCCCACGTATACCCACGCGTTTATCCAGGCAAGTGTACCCGCTGATATGAATAAGATAGCAAATCCGATGATGATAAGAATTGATTGTACAATGATTCCTCTAATGCCGAAGCGATTTAGATTGCTCATCTCTCACCCCCGATACGTTTAAAAAGTATTATACATCTGCATATTTCGTAATGGAATGCCACTATCGTAGGACTAAGGGTCAAAAGGTAGTGGGTTCGAATCCCATCAGCCCAACCACCTGCTTGCATAAGTTTACAAAAGGTGGCTAATTTTTATAAAAATTTCACCTTGTTACCTGCTACACCTTTTAGCGTTTTGCGACCTTGTCGCAGCGGAAAGTTTGTTGTAGCATAGAGACTAGCTAGCAACATAGGCGTCTCACTGCTAGTCTCACATGGCGTGCTTGCAGTTTCTGCCGTTCACCAATATACTTAGGATGACCGTAGGTACCTTCACTTAATAGCACTAGGGCAAAGGGGTAACTTAGAACCGGGCAGAATTGCCAGTGGAAATCAATGTTGGCTTGAAAGCTATTAAAAACGGGGGATTGATCAAAATTAGAGATGTCTCCTTGTGTTCCCTTGTCGTAATACTTGGCGTAATCCTTGTAGTTGCATGCGCACTTGGCTTAACAACATCTGCCTGTTCTTCGCTGCAACCGGTCTCGCTGCAGTTGCAGTGGGTCACCCAGGCCCAGTTTGCCGGGTACTATGTGGCACTGGACAAAGGATGGTACCTCGACGAAGGAATTGACCTGAGTATAAAGCCTGGCGGGCCGGATCTCACGCCTATTGACCTGGTAGTAGACGGAGAGCGTGACTTCGGCACCGGCCTGCTGGCTGACCTCTGTATTGCCGTCCAAGAGGGCAAGCCGGTTATAAGTATCGGCCAGATCCAGCAAAAGAACGGGCTACTTCTTATTGCTAAAGAAGCTTCGGGTATCAAGCAGCCCAAAGATTTCGTTGGTAAGCGAGTCGGTGTCTGGCTCGGAAGCTGGGAGGCCCAATTCAATACGCTAATGGCTAATGAAGGCATTGCATTGCAGGATGTCGAAGTGATATCTCAGGGATTTAGTATGGATCCCTTTATTAAAGGAGACATGGATGTAGCCTCAGCCATGATTTACAACGAATACCATACGGTTCTGGAGAGTGGATTAGGAACGGAGGACCTTAATGTCATCGATTATGCCGATTATGGTCTGGGCTTTCCGGGTGATACACTTTTTACCAGCCGCCAGCTAGCCAAGCAGCATCCCGACTTGTGTATCCGCATGCTTCGTGCCAGTCTGCGGGGTTGGCAGTATGCCATAGATTATCCAGAGGAAGCAGTGGATATCGTGCTCAAGTACGACGAAAGCGGTGTGCAAACCCGGCTGCATCAGCTCTCGATGATGAATGAGATCTCAAAGCTTGTGCAAGTCCCGAGGCGTGATATTGGATATACGGACCGGACTACTGTAAAGCAGACTATATACATCCTGCGACAAAAGGTAATGAGTGGGCCATTACAGCCTGAGGATGTATATACTAATGACTTTTGGGAGCAAGCTTACGAACAGCAGGGAGAGACCACCGATTGACACTCGACTCTTGATGATAGCGATACTTATAGGAAAAAGAGAAACGGGAAGAGTGCAATCAGTTGTGGAGAAGTTGCTGGTATGCGATACTTTCATTGGTTCAGCACCATTGTCGTTCAGTTGTCATTGCCATGAATAGCAATACACCAACAAAGAATAGACCAAAGAGCAGGCTAAAATTCAGCATAGCCACTAAGCTCTTAGCTTCCTTTCTTCTATTGCTGGTCGTTTCTTTTGCCATCATCTGCCTCCTCGTTACTCTTAACATGAAGGAGATACGAAGCTTTGCCGAGGAAAGCAGTATTGCCTTGGGTAATAGCGCAGTCAGCGATAGCACCTCAGCACTGGAAGAACTGGGGGAGGCGGCTATAAAACAAAAAGCAATAGATGTATCAAATCAAGTAAAGATATATCTCGAGGGACATCCAGACCTTACTGCCGACGAAATTAGGAAAGATCCTAACCTCGGCCAGATTGCCGTACAGCCTGTAGGCCAGACGGGTTATACCGCTCTCTACGAAAAAGAAACAGGAATCATGAGATTTCATCCCAATCCCAGCCTTATTGATTATGATATGCACGGTTTAAGCGACACGCTTCCTTCATTCTGGATGGTATTTCAACCAAGTCTTAGAGGCTCTATTTTCAGTGGGTATTATGATTGGGAAGATGCCGATGGAACGATACGACCAAAGTTCATGTATATGGTTCCCGTGGAAGGCACAATCTATATGGTAGCAGCAACCACGTATATTGATGAATTCTCGCAGCCAGCTATTATTACAAAGAACAAAATTGCGGCGGCAACTTCGCAGGCCATGGCGTACATTGACAGGCAAATCAAAAATACTCGAAATCTTTTCATAGGGCTTTTGCTGGCTATACTTGTGGTGGTTGTGGGGCTGGTCTTCTGGCTTTCAATAATGATAACCAATCCCATCAAAGCACTTACCAGGAGTTCTGAAATTATCGGAGGTGGAGACCTGGACTACAAGCTAGAAATAGAAACTGGAGATGAGCTAGAAGATTTGGCAAATTCCTTCAATAAGATGGCGTCAGACTTAAAAAGGTATATTGAGGAGCTGCGTATCACTACTGCTGAGAAGGAGCGAATTGCTAAGGAGTTGGAAATTGCCAGGGGTATCCAGCAGAGCTTCTTGCCTGAGTATCCTCCTGAAGTAAAGGGGGTCGAACTAGCAGCTCTGAACCTTCCAGCTAAAGAGGTGGGTGGCGACTTCTATGACTTCATCCCCATTGGGCCAGACAAGTGGGGGTTGGTTATTGCCGATGTCTCCGGGAAAGGAATTCCCGCCGCGCTGTTTATGGCACTCTCAACAACGCTGGTTCGTGCTAGCGCCACAGGCGGTATAGCACCTGCGAAGGCCATACAAAGAGCCAATGATTTGATTGCCGAGCATGACAAGACAAGCATGTTTGTGACTTTGTTCTATGGAGTTCTTGACGCAGAGAGGAACACATTCACCTATGTCAGTGCGGGGCATAACCCGCCCTTCGTGCTCGCCGGTTGTGGCAGCGACACCATAATGCTGCAGGCTAAAGGAATCGCTCTGGGTGTAGTCCCCGACATTGGCCTGGAGGAAAAGGAAATCACTTTGAGCAGTGGGGATGTTGTTGTTCTCTATACAGATGGAGTAACCGAGGCTATTAACAACGAGGAAGAGCAATTCGGCCAAAGCAGACTGCTCGCCATAGCCGAGCAATTCCGTAGCCTTTCGGCCTCCGATATTATAAAACGAATTCAACAAGAAGTGTTTGAATTCAGTAGCGGACAGCCGCAATTCGATGACTTCACTCTGATGGTACTAAAAATTGTATGAGTCGAACGATAGTTTGCGAAGGGAGTGGTAACCTGGATTATAAAAGAATTTGAAAAAGGTTAAGGTAGAACTCATTTGCTATTTATAGTATTTGCCAAGGTTGGCATTCTGTGAATTGAAGTCTCCTTAGAAGCTACACATGACAAGGATGGTGAATATCATGGATTAGTGAAGAAGAGGGACTGTTCAGCCTGGGCGAAAGCTCCTCCTTCCGTCCAGTAAGCCCCACCATTTAGAAGATATCATTACCACAAATCAGCTGCGGTTTATCGCAAAATCCCCAGACCTGCTGGTTTTTCTTCGTAGGAGGGGCATTATAACCTCAAAATGCAAAGTTCGTCATGTTGTTTAGTGTAGGTGGCAAAGCGGCTTCTGTTAAAAGGGCTGCAGGATTAAAGGGCTGTTGGGTGTAGAGTTAGTAATCTACTCCCATAGTATTCTGAAAGCTAGTAGCCCTGAAAGCGTCTTCTGGAGATTATTATCAGCAAGCCCACCAGTATAACAATAACAGCTATCGCAGCTACAAACAATATGCCTTCACCTATTCCTTCACCTATTCCTGCACTCGGTCCTCTGCTAGCACCGTTAACAGTGAAACTCCCTCTCTGGTCATCAATACTGACAGTATAAGTCCCTGGCTGAGTTTTAGCGATTGTGAACTTCACCGGCTGTGTACCCTGTGGACCAACGCTAACCATCCTGCTTTGCTCTACCTGTCCGTTTATCTTGAGGGTGAGATTATAGTTACCAGCCTCGTAACCGGTGTTGACAACATTGGTGGTGATAGTCACTGGCTGACCAGCCGTTGTCTGCTGCGGGTTTACGCTCAGGTACTGCAGCGACATCTGAGCCGGATTAAGCGGACGAGGTGGTGTAGGCATTGGCGGTGAGGCTCGTGGTGCTGCTGGCATCGCTGGTGCTGCTATCGTTGGCCCGCCCGGGTCAACGATGGTGCCGTTGGCTGCTCCATCAGCATCGCCAAGCCCACCATCGGTTAAGGTGAGAGTTAGGACGTTATCGCCATCGTTACTGCCCACAAGGGACGTGCAATTTACCCATATCCCGTTCTGGCACTTCCAGTACTGGGTGCTTGCAGGCATGCTGTAAGGAAGCGTAATGGTTATGGTCACTGTTGAGCCCGGGGTAATATTGGTGATGTTAAACGAGAAGAAGCCGTTGGGGAAGCTGAAGCCTGAGAGGGTTCCGCATGGAGTGGAGATTGCAGCGGTTAAGCCTGTGACGGAACCGCCGCTGGTGGTAAAGGTGGCAATGCCGGTGTTCGTGGCAGTGTTTACGCTCTGGGTTTGCTCGCCTGCTCTGTTAACGGTAAAGCCGTCGCTCAGAGTATCGGTTCCCGCAGGGGTGGTTACCGTGACATCCCTGGTACCGGGTGAAGCATAGGATAGGATAGTGATATTGGCAGTTATCTGGGTATCGCTGTCCTCAGTAAAATTATCGGCTGTGACATAGCTGCCAAAGCCGCCAAATTTGACCGATGTAACGCCGCTAAAATGGGTGCCTGTTATGATGACGTCAAGTGTCTCGCCCTGGATGCCGGAGGTCGGATTTACACCGGTTACAGTGGGGGGTGCTTTATTTACGGTGAACCCGCCAGTCAATGTGCCGGTGCCCCAGGGCGTTGTCACCGAGACATCCCTGACGCCAGTTGCCGCGTCACCGGCGATGGTTATATTGGCGCTTATCTGAGTGGCGGAGTCAAACGTGAAGTTGTTGACTGTTACGCCAGCGCCGAAGCTCACTGCCGTAGCTCCGTTGAAATCGGTGCCTGTTATGATGACATCGAGCGTTTGCTCCTGGATGCCGGAGGCAGGATTTACACCGGTTACAGTGGGTGGTGGTAGTGGCGCTGATGTATTTAGCAGTACCGAGACATTGTTGTCGTCATTATTAGCCACGGCGAGGTCGGGCTTGCCATCCCTGTTGAAATCGCCCACGGAGACGGAGCGGGGGTTTGTTCCCGCAGTATAGTTGTCCGCGGCGCGGAAGGTGCCGTCGCCATTGCCCAGCAGCACGGAGACATTGTTACTGTTAAAATTAACCACGGCCAGGTCGGGATTACCGTCCCTGTTGAAATCGCCCACGGCAACAGAGAAAGGGAATAACCCCGTGGCATAGTTCCCTGCCCCATTGAAGGTGCCGTCGCCATTGCCCAGCAGCACGGAGGTATTGGCACTGTTCTTATTAGCTGTGGCCAGGTCGGGGTTGCCGTCCTTGTTGAAATCGCCCACGGCGATGTAGACAGGCTCTGTTCCTACTGGATAGTCCACTGCCTGTAAGTTGAAGGTTCCGTCACCCACGCCGAGCAGCATGTAGACGGAGTTATTACCAGCATCGGTCACGGCCAGGTCGGGCTTGCCGTCCCGGTTGAAATCGCCCACGGCAACAGAGTAGGGGACTCCCCTCGCGTCATAGGGCGCTGTGCTGAAGGCGCCGTTGCCATCGCCCAGCAGTATGGAGTAATTGACACTGCCAGAATTAGCTGTGGCAAGGTCGGGCTTGCCGTCCCTGTTGAAATCGCCCACAGCGACACAGAAGGGTAAATCTCCCACAGCATAGTTCACCGCGTCATCGAAGGTGCCATTGCCATCGCCCAGCAGTATGGAGACATTGTCGTCATTAACATTGGCTGTGGCGAGGTCGGGGTCACCGTCCCGGTCGAAATCGCCTGCGGCGATAGAGACAGGGCTTCTCCCCACGGCGTAGTTCAGCGGCGTGTTGAAGGCGCCGTTGCCATCGCCCAGCAGTATGGAGACGTTGTCGCTGCTCGAATTAGCCGTGGCCAGGTCGGGCTTGCCGTCCCTGTTGAAATCGCCGACTATGGTTGAGAAGGGGCCTGTTGCCGTGGCATAGTTCGCCGCGGCATTGAAGGAAAGGCTCTCCGGTGTTGCAGTATTAAGTAGAATGGAGACATTGTTTGTGCCGGCATTGGCTGCGGCGAGGTCGGGATTACCGTCCCTGTTGAAATCGCCCACGGCGACATACCAGGGGAAATGATCCACAGCATAGTTCACCGCCCCATTGAAGGTACCATTGCCATTGCCTAGTAGCACGGAGACATTGTCTGTGCTGGCATTGGCGGTGGCTAAGTCGGGGTTGCCGTCCCGGTTGAAATCGCCCACGGCTACAGAGTAGGGGCCGTTTCCCACGTCATATTTCACTGCCGGTAGGGTGAAGGTGCCGTCGCCCACGCCCAGCAGCACGGAGACATTGTTGGTGGTGTTATTGGCTGTGGCCAGGTCGGGGTTGCCGTCCCGGTTGAAATCGCCCACGGCTACAGAGTAGGGGTGGTCTCCCACATTATAGACGACCGCCGCTTTGAAGGTACCGTCGCCCTTACCCCGCAATATAGAGACAGTGTTTGCGCTATTATTGGCTACGGCCAGGTCGGGATTGCCGTCCTTGTCGAAATCGCCCACGGCAACAGAGGTGGGAGTCAACCCCACGGCATAGTTCGCTGCCGGTAGGATGAAGGTGCCATCGCCGTTGCCCAGCAGCACGGAGACATTATTGTTGTTATGATTGGCTGTGGCCAGGTCGGGATTGCCGTCCCTGTTGAAATCGCCCACGGCGACAGAGAAGGGTAAATCCCCCACAGCATAGGTCGCTGCCTGTACGATGAATGCACCGGCGCCGTTGCCCAGCAGCACGGAGACATTGTCGTCGTCACAATTAGCTACGGCCAGGTCGGGATTGCCGTCCCTGTTGAAATCGCCCACGGCTACAGAGAGGGGGCTTCCCCCCACGGCATAGTTCGCTGCCGGTAGGGTGAAGGTGCCGTCGCCGTTGCCCAGCAGCACGGAGACATTATCGCCGTTACTATTGGCTGTGGCCAGGTCGGGATTGCCGTCCTTGTCGAAATCGCCCACGGCGACAGAGAAGGGACTTGTTCCCACGTTATAGTTCACCGCTGGATTGAAAGGCATGGCATAGGCATTGTACTGGGGAAAGGCAAAAAATAAGGTACAAAGAAGCAATGAAAGGAAAACACTTATAAGTTGCTTATTTGGACAATTTCGCTTAGCCAATTTACATGTACCAGCCTGCAAAGATGCCACCATGAAACTTATATATACGTTTGAAAAAAGCACAGATGCCAATTATCAGGATTTATCTCTGTGCTATATTGGGAAGTATACAGACTGTCGTATTATGTGTCAATGGATTAGGGAATATCGTGCAGCAAGTGGTAGCGTCCTTTGTCTGAATTCTTATATCTGCTTCAGCCTGTAATATATGGCCAGGGAAAATGCTCTTATAGGTTCCTGTTTTTCACATGCCCTATTACTATCTTGCTATTGACGTGTCATCGTGATAGAGATAGACTTAGGGAAAATATATGAAGCGGGGTAAAAGATGCGAAATTGTTTAACGGTTCTATTGATATTTATGTTCTTACTGGCAGGATGCTTGATGCCGCCCAGATTAGAGGTAAGCCTGGCGTCTCCTGCCGATGGCAGTTCGGTATTATCGCTAACGCCTACGCTTATGTGGGGGGGTGGTGGCGGAGCCGCCACCTATCGGTTAATGGTGGCAACGGATAACAATTTCCAACGTTTAGCTATCGATGTGAACAATATAGGTGACATCAGCTACACTATACCTTCGGGCAAACTGAATGGTGACACCTGGTATTTTTGGAAGGTTCTAGCCCGACAGGGCAGCCAGGTATCAGACTGGACGGCGCCATGGTCCTTCCATACCCCGGGTGGAGTTGGTCCGGCGAGTACTGGGACTGTTCGAGTCAGTGCTACCTTTGATGGGTCACCGTGGTCCGGCTCGGTAAATTACAGTGTCAGCGGCCCTTTCTCGGATACGGATAATTCGGTTCCGTGGAATTTTACCAGTGTGCCAACCGGCAACTATACGGTTACTTACAATTATGGTGGGCCTGCCGGTGCCTCGCTGACTAGCATTACTCCAGCGCCAACTCTGGAATTGGACACAGGCGGTACGGTGCACTTCGTCTTGAATTTCCAGAGCCAATCCAGTTCCAGTATAAAGGTCGCCGCCACTTTGAATGGCTCGCCATGGTCGGGAAGCGTGAGCTACTCATTGACCGGGCCTTTCAAGGATGCGGATGTAATAGTTCCCCAGACCTTCAGCAATATGCCGACGGGGACGTATACGCTGACGTATAATTCAGGTGGTCCGTCTGGCGCTGTACTCAGCAGTATTTCACCCTTGCCGACACAAACGCTAGCTTCGAGTAGCAGTATTGCCTATACGCTGAACTTCTCGACAATCTCAGCATCGAACCTGTCGGTGACTGCATCGTATAATGGGGTGACATGGTCAGGGGCGGTATTATATTCGCTGTCCGGGCCGATTAACAATAACTATACTTCCGTTCCTTTACAATTGAATAATGCCTCTCCCGGAACGTATTACATCAATTATAAAGGAGGCGGTCCACCTGGAGCGACGCTGGGTAATATTGCCCCGGGACAATCACTTGTGTTACCCAGCCGAGGGTCGGCTGGGTTTGTCCTTAATTACTATGCACAACAGCAAACCGGCAACGTGGTGGTTGATGCCAACTTGAATGGCTCGCCGTGGTCCGGCATGGTCAGCTATATGTTGAGCGGTCCCTTCCAGAGCAACGATAATCAGGTGCCACGTACCTATAATAGCGTGCCTGTGGGCAACTATAGCATCACGTATACGGGTGGTGGACCCCCGGGCGCCGTATTGACCAGTATCACGCCGGCACCAATGCAGTCGCTGGCAGTCGGTCGAACCATCGGATTCAATTTGAACTTTACGGCGCAGCCCAGCGCCGGTACCATCGTAGTCAATGCCATGGTAGACGGACAGCCGTGGAGTACGCAACCTGGTTCCGGTCCAATCAGCTATACAGTAACCGGTCCCGCTAATGATTCCGGGAATGGCATCCCCGGCACTTTCAGCAGCATGCCTGCCGGGATGTATACTTTAAGCTACAATTCCGGCGGACCTATCGGTGCCACATTAACCGGCATTTCACCGGCTCCGACGCAAAACCTGGCACCGGGTGGCTCTATCGAATATACGTTGCAGTTCACCGGGCAGCCCAAGGGATACGTTACCGTTGAAGCTACGCTGGATGGGCAACCATGGTCTGGTTCGGTTGGTTACGTGCTGCAGGGACCCTATGTGGAATCAGGCAGTTCCGCACCGCGCAACTTTGCCAATGCGCCCCAGGGGAGCTACAGCGTTCAGTACAGCGCTGGAGGTCCACCACAATCTTCATTTATCGGCGTTTCTCCTCAATCGCAGATGTTACCTGCGGGAGGCTCTATAACCTTCACAATTATGTTCCACTTCGAAGGAGGACTAGAGCCGGGTCCTATGCCGGGACCAGTTCCAGAGCCTTTCCCACCAGTACCTGAACCTCAAAATGGTCTACCCTTGCTGGGAGAATAGCGATGACGGGACACGGAATGTATAGAATTGAGATGAAAAGGAGACTAATACGATGAGGGTTTGTTTAGCTATCCTGCTTATGGTATCAATGCTCCTGGTTGCCTGTAATGTTCCAGGCACAGTGCCACCAGCCAGCAGCGAGTTGCGCATAATCACTGAAGTGTATCCACCATATAATTTCGTGGATAAAAACGGTAATGTTACCGGGCAAAGCACGGAAATTGTCCAGGCTATTTTGGAGAAAACCGATACGCAAGCTGAAATAGAGGTCATGCCGCTGAGCGAAGGTTTAGCCCTGGCTCAAAAGGGACCCAAGGTGGTGATTTATTCGCTCAATAAGACTCCCCAGCGCGAGAATCTTTTCAAGTGGGTTGGACCGATTGGCAACTATGAACAGGCGTTTTATGCCAGTAAGGGCTCAACGCTTGCGCTTAATAGACTTGAGGACGCCAAGAACGTCAAGAAGATTGGCGTCTACAAGGGCGATGCCGGGGCTCAGTTTCTGGCTTCGCAGGGGTTTACCAATTTAGACGAGAGCCTGACTGATGTGGAAGCGTTGAAAAAGCTCACGGATGGCACGGTACAATTGTGGCTGGGAAATAAAGGAGGGCTGTCGATTACTGCTGAGGAGGCAGGAGTAAATCCATCTGACCTGGTCATGTTACCCACCGTTGTCATAAGAGCCGACCTGTACATAGCGTTCAGCAAGGATATCTCTTATAGCACGGTAAAAGCCTGGCAGAGTGCCCTGGATGACTTGAAGCAGGAAAGGGATATTGACGATAAAACGGTTTACGAAAAAATACAGGCAAAATACAGCGACCCTGACTATATAGATAGCTTATTGCACGAATAGCTGCAGTCACCCATCGGCGACAGGGCTGAAACGCCGGAAATTCCGGTGTCATTGGCATTGTCGATTCTAAAAGCCAGCGGTGGCGTGGCATTAATTTCTAAATAATAAAGCGCTACTGGCTTTCGTCCATGTTGCGTGTAGTACCCTGGGAGATATATACTTTGTTGTTGGCTTCCGGACGAAACCAAAAATCTTTTTCAGGAGGTAATAAATGAGTTTTTCTCTGGGTGAGTTTTCTTTAGAAGGGAAAGTGGCTCTGGTAACCGGCGGCAGCCGCGGCATCGGTAAGGCTATCGCTGTTGGGCTTGCCAATGCCGGCGCTGACGTGGCTTTAGCCAGTCGGAAATTGCCAGACCTTGAGGAGGTGGCTAAGGAGATAAAAGGCACAGGTAGAAAGTCGTTGGTTGTGGCGGCACACGTGGGCAGGCTTGATGATGTAAACAATCTGGTCACCAAGGTTAAAGGGGAGTTTGGCAAAATTGATATCCTGGTGAATAATGCGGCCACAAACCCGACCATGGACCAGGCTATTGATGTAGACGAGCGTGCCTGGGACTCCATTATGAACCTGAATATGAAAGGGCTGTTTTTCCTCAGTCAGGCAGTGGCCAGGTTAATGAAGGAGCAGGGTGGAGGCAAGATTATCAATGTTGCCTCGGTTGCCGGGATTACACCTGACATATTGCCGGTCTACTCCATAAGCAAGGCCGGAGTCATTATGGCAACGAAGGTAATGGCACAGCAATGGGCTCAGTACGGTATCAGGGTGAATGCCATAGCACCGGGACTGACTAGGACCCGCTTCAGCGAAGCCCTCTGGGGTAACCAGGATATTCTGCAAGGTGCCCTGTTGGGGACCCCCTTGCGGCGTGTAGCCGAGCCTGAGGAGATGGTTGGAGCTGTGGTTTTCCTGGCTTCTGATGCTTCCAGTTATGTGACCGGTCAGGTTCTGCCTGTAGACGGCGGCGCCACAATATAAAAAGGAGGATATAATGAAATTCGAAACTATTCTTTACGAGAAGAAGGATAACGTTGCCTGGATAACCTTAAACCGACCTGAGAAATATAATGCTCAGAACCAGACCTTGCGCAATGAGGTCGTCGCTGCCCTGGATGATGCCAGGGATGACGATGGGGTGCGGGTTATCGTTCTCACCGGGGCAGGCGACAAGGCTTTCAGTGCCGGTGCAGATATCAGCAATTTTGTTGATTGGACTGCAATCAGTGTCATTACAACGAACAAAGGGGCGAAACGGCCGTATAATTTCATAAGGGAAATTCCCAAGCCGGTGATAGCCATGGTTAACGGTATGGCCCTGGGTGGTGGTTGTGAACTGGCTATGAGCTGCGACATCATTATAGCTTCGGAGAATGCTCGGTTTGGGCAGCCTGAGATAAGCGTAGGAGTTATACCAGGTGGCACCGGAACCCAGATTTTACCCCGTCTTGTGGGTGAGAAAAAGGCGCGGGAGATGATTTTCACCGGCGATCCTATTTCGGCCGAGGAAGCCCTGAGGCTTGGCCTGGTGAATAAGGTTGTTCCCCCGGATAAGCTGAGAGAAACGGTTGATGAGCTAATAAAGAAGCTGAAGAGCAAGAGTCCGGCGATTTTGAAGTTCGCTAAACTGGCAGTCAATAAATCTCTGGAGACTCCGCTCTCGGTTGGCATTGAGTGCGAAGCTGACCTCTTTGCTATGTGTTTTGGCACTCAGGACCAGAAAGAGGGTGCGAAAGCTTTCCTGGAGAAACGGCCTCCTCAATATACTGGGAAATAGTTCACCCTTCGACAGGCTCAGGGTGAGCGGAAAAAGAAGCTTTTCAGGGTGAGCAGAAGTAGAGACCGCTCATGGTGAACTCAGGAAGTACCCGCGCATGGTGAACTTGGGAAGTACCCGCTCATGGTGAACTTGGAAAGTACCTGCTCATGGTGAGCTTGTCGAACCATGTCGGAAACAGAGGTTGTTCACGGTCGGCCAAGCATGAACCGTTCATTAAACAAGATTACAGAGATAATCATATATCACGTTATTTGTCTCTGCCGCGTCTCTGTCTTTCTATCTTATATAATGTGGCATCGCCGATGCCGAAATGATGGGCAATCTCATGGCGCACCACACTGCCGATTTCGGCTTCTATTTCCTGACTTGAGCGACACTGCGCCTCGATGGGTTTCTGGAATATGGTTATCTTGTCCGGCAGGACCAGGTTGTAGCTGCTACCTCGATTGGTTTGAGGCACCCCTTCGTAAAGTCCCAGCAATTGCGCCTTATCTCTGAGCTTTAATTGCCTGATTTGCTGCGGGCTGGGCCAGTCTTCGACTAAAATATCGACGTTCTCCAGTTTGTCTTTGAACTCCGCCGGCAATGCCTCTATTGCTCTAAAGACGAGAGCATCAAATTCCTGTCTTTCCATGTTTTTAATTCGCCCGTTTTCATTATATACCGCCTTGTTCTATTCTGGAAGTTGTCTATATTAATTGACAGGAGAAGTTGACGGGATAGCCTCGACGGGATAAAATCAGTCTGTTATGTGTGCTTCTAAATATAATCCGCAGGAAACCGAAAAGAAATGGCAGGATAAATGGGCGGCTGACCGACTTTACGAGGTTAAAGATGGCGACAGTCGCCCCAAGTTTTATGCCCTGACCATGTTCCCGTATACCTCAGGTGACCTTCATATCGGTCACTGGTACGCTATGGCGCCTTCGGATGTACAGGCGAGGTTCAAGCGAATGCAGGGCTATAATGTGCTGCACCCCATGGGCTTCGATGCTTTCGGGCTGCCGGCGGAGAACGCAGCTATTAAGCATGGCATTCATCCTTACAACTGGACTATGGACAATGTGGAAAACATGCGCCGACAGCTAAGGAGCATCGGGGCTATATATGATTGGAACCGTGAGGTAGTTACCTGTCTTCCCGAGTACTATAAATGGACGCAATGGTTTTTCCTCAAGCTTTATGAAGCCGGCCTGGCATATCGGGCTAAGGCGCCGGTGAACTGGTGCCCTACGTGCCAGACGGTGCTGGCTAACGAGCAGGTAGTCGGCGAAGGCTCCTGTGAGCGCTGCGGCACGGCGGTGCTCAGGAAACTGCTGGAGCAGTGGTTTTTCCGTATTACCAAATATGCTGATGAGCTACTGGACTTTAGCAAGATAGACTGGCCCGAGCGTATAGAGATTATGCAGAACAACTGGATTGGCAAGAGCACGGGTGCCGAAATCTCGTTTGGTCTGGAGCATAAAGGCGTTGATGCCAGGGAGCTAAGAGTGTTCACCACCCGTCCTGATACCATCTTTGGTGTTACCTTCTTTGTACTGGCGCCGGAGCATCCACTGGTGCCTCTGCTGACCACGCCGGAGCACAAGGCTGAGGTGGAGGCGTATATACTTCAAACGCAGAGACAGACGGAGATAGAAAGGACATCTGCGGAGAGGGAAAAGACCGGCGTATTCCTGGGAAGCTATGTCATCAATAAGCTTAATGGTGAGAAGGTGCCCATCTTGATTACCGACTATGTACTGCTCAGCTATGGGACCGGGGCGGTGATGGGGGTTCCAGCCCATGACCAGCGCGACTTTGAGTTTGCTAAGAAATACGGCTTGCCCATCCGGGTAGTTATCGCGCCACCGGATTGGTCGGGTCAGGAGCTTGACTGTGCTTATACTGAAACCGGGACCATGGCGAACTCGGGACAGTTCGATGGCTTACCCAGCGATCAGGGTTTTGAAGCTATCTGCGATTACATGGAGGAAAAAGGCTGGGGTAAGCGGGCAGTTACTTACAGGCTACGTGACTGGCTAATCTCCCGCCAGCGCTACTGGGGGGCGCCAATTCCCATGGTGTATTGCGATAAATGCGGCATTGTGCCGGTGACGGAGAAGGACTTGCCGGTATTGCTGCCTCCCGATGCCGAGTTCAGACCTACCGGCGAATCGCCCTTGAAATACTGCGAGTCCTTTGTAAACACCACCTGCCCGAAATGCTCTGCACCGGCAAAACGGGAAACTGATACCATGGACACCTTCATGTGCTCCTCGTGGTATTTCCTGCGCTACACCAGCCCCGGTGTTGATAATCATCCTTTTGACAAAGAGAAGCTGAAGCACTGGATGCCGGTTGACCTTTACACCGGCGGCGCCGAGCATGCCGTCATGCATCTTCTGTATTCTCGCTTCTTTATCAGGGCAATCAGGGATTGCGGCATTGTTGATTTCGACGAACCTTTTATAAAGCTATTCAATCAGGGGACGATAATTTACCAGGGCGACAAAATGAGCAAATCAAGGGGCAATGTGGTTACGCCCGATGTCTATGTGTCCGAGATTGGAGCTGACGCCGTTCGAGCCTATCTCATGTTTATCGGTCCCTGGGAACTGGGTGGTGAGTGGAGCGACCAGGGCATCGTGGGCATGAGCCGCTGGGTGAATCGTGTCTGGAACCTGGTGACAGCCAGCTATACGGAGAAGAAAGTTGACCCTGACGCAGACAAGGAACTGAGACGGCTCATTCACCAGACTATCAAGAGAGTGACCAATGACATGGAACGGTTCCGCTTCAACACCATGCTGGCAGCGCTCATGGAGTTCACCAACTATCTGGGCAAGGTGCAGGAGGTAGGCACGGTTTCTGTTTCCTTGTGGAACGAAGCTATAGCCAATTTGCTGCTGCTACTGGCACCGACGGCGCCGCATCTCACCGAAGAGCTATGGGAGATGACCGGTCATACTTACAGCATTCACAATCAGCCCTGGCCGAAGTGGGATGAGGAGCTGGCTAAAGAAGAAGAGGTTACGCTGGTCATCCAGGTTAATGGCAAAGTGAGGGACAAGGTCACCGTGCCGGTGTCCATCACTGAAGCTGAGGCGAAGGAGCTGGCGCTGGGCAGCGAGCGGATAAAAGCCTATGTCAAAGACAACAAGGTCGCCAGGATTATCTACGTCCCCCAGCGGCTGGTCAATATAGTGGTAGGATAATATTGTAAAGTTGGGTCTGGAGACGAGGCAAAATGGGGTAAAAATTGTCTGATAAGCAAGACGCAATCCTGGAAGCAATTAGACTTGAATTGTCGGCTGGAAAATCACTGAAAGAGGCTGTTAGAGCGGTAATGCAAAGCAAACAATTCAATCATATGACAGTGAGAAGAGTTGTGGAGAAATTAGAGATTGACCCCAGCATTATTTATAATAAGTCAATGTGAGGTGATGATATGGCGACGAGAACGGAAGAAATAAAATCAGTAGCACTTAAGATACTCAGATCGAATCCCAGCGGGATTCGTTATGCTGACCTTGTGAGAAAGATAGCAGAGGAACTCCCGCACATTCCCGTTAATACTATTCATGGAAACGTTTGGAACTTGGAAACTCGATTGCCGGTTGAGGTATATAAACCTGCGCGGGGAGTCTTTCGCCATGTCGCATTTAGAGAAGAAGAGGCAAGTGAGGAACAAAAACCGCCGGTTGAAGTTGAAAGAATAAGAGAGGAAGTTTTCTATAGGCCATTTGCAGATTGGCTTGTTAATGAAACAGAGGAGTGTACCAAAGCAATACCTTTGGGCAGAAACAAATTCAAAGATAAGTGGGGTACACCAGATGTGATAGGCAAACGAGCACCAAGGGCGAGCGATATAATCAAATTCCCTATTGAGATTGTTTCAGCCGAATTGAAAGTAGACACAAGAGACTTGATTACAGCATTTGGACAAGCTTGCTCATATAAGCTCTTCAGTCATAAATCCTATTTGGTAATACCTAGAAACTCATCCGAGGCTGACATTTCAAGATTAGACGCTTTGTGCTTGATTTTCGGGATAGGACTGGTCCTATTTGACAGCAGTAATCAGAATGAGCCTCAATTCGACATCAAAGTTCGGCCACTCAAGCATGATCCTGATATGTTCTATGTGAATGAAAATATGAAGTGGATAGAGGACGAACTATTTGAATAGGGCTATGAAACGATGGACTGCTGGGATATGAGCGTTGGCTGCCACAAAATTTTTCATCGTAATTAGGCTTGGCAATAATGACACTGAAAATCGTATTAATAGTTGTACTGTGCATACTGGCGTTTCCTATATTGTGGGTCAGCCTGGCTAAAGTGGTCAGGAAGATGTTTCGTTTTCCGGCGCCGGCGTTTATCGGGCATTTGCTGGATAGCGGCTACAGGAGAAGAATACAGCCGCCGAGTCAGTTGATAGAGCGCAGTGGCATAAAGAAAGGGATGCAGGTCCTGGACCTGGGCTGTGGCAGCGGGGCGTTTACACCTTTTATTGCCCGGACGGTCGGAGAAAAGGGCAAGGTCTATGCTCTGGATATACAGGCGGATATGCTGAAGCAGCTTGAGAATAAGCTGTCAAGGCCTGAAAACAGGGATATTAAGAATATAAAGCTCATCGAAGGCAATGCCTATGAGCTGCCGTTTGAGGATGGCTCTCTGGACCTGGTGCATATGGTGACTGTACTCCAGGAGATACCTGATAGAAACAGGGCTTTGCAGGAGGTGAAGAGGGTATTGAAGCCGGGCGGGCTTTTTGCTGTTTCGGAACTGTTTCCAGACCCCGATTATCCCTGGAAATCTACGACTATAAAGTTAGGCGAGGGAGCCGGTTTTGTGGTGGATGAGGTTTCAGGGGATTTCTTTAACTACACGGTGCGGTTTAAAAGACTATAAAAGCAGTGCTTATAGTCAAGCTGTTTATTTTAGTTGTAGTGTCTGTGGGGATTTTCGTTCTTTCATGGCAATTCTTGCGCAATCCACGCTCACGTGGTTTTTACCGCTTCTTTGCCTTCGAGTCCATCCTGATCTTAATTCTGCTAAACCTGGAGCACTGGTTGAGTGACCCATTCTCTGTCCATCAAATTGTTTCATGGTTTCTGTTGCTTTGCTCATTTGTCCTGGCGGCACAAGGGTTTTATTTGCTTCATGTGATGGGCAAGCCGAAAAGCGGAATTGAGGACACGACCACTCTGGTGGTGGTTGGTGCATATAAGTACATCCGCCATCCTCTTTACAGTTCATTGCTGTTCCTTGTCTGGGGAGTGTTCTTTAAGGATGTGTCACTCCTCGGCGGTGTGCTGGCTTCGGTGGCTACCGCTTCTTTAATAATTACTGCCAAAATGGAGGAGGCCGAGAATATCCAGAAGTTCGGTGCTGAATATGCTGCCTATATGAAATCAACCAGGATGTTTATACCCTTCTTGTTTTGAGCCATGTCAGTGCCAGTGTGTTAGAATAAAGGGCGGTGAATATAGCGGCGAACATTAGAGAAGTACAGGGGCGCATTGCCCGGGCTTGCGAGCTGAGCCACAGGTCGCCCGAAGAGATAACACTGGTGGCGGTGACGAAGGGCTTTGAAGCTTCAGAAATAAGGACGGCTTTTGACTGCGGGGTAAGAAATTTCGGTGAGAACCGTGTTCAGGAGGCAGAGGATAAGATAGGGCAACTCGCAGACTTGAAGCCGGATGTTACCTGGCATATGGTGGGACATCTTCAGAGCAATAAGGCTAAGACAGCCGTCGGGTTATTTGACATAATCCACAGCGTTGATTCGGTAAGGCTGGCTGAGGTTTTGAGTCGGCGGGTGGAGAAAGCCTTTCCTGTTCTGCTTCAGGTGAATGTTTCTGGAGAGGCAACCAAGGGAGGTTTCGCTGTAAATGAGGTTGAGTCAGCGGTCGAAGAGATGAGGCGCTTGCCTAATCTGAAGGTAATGGGGCTGATGACTATTGCTCCGTTAGTGGCGGATGTTGAGAAAGCTCGCCCGGTGTTTCGAAAGCTGCGGCAGCTTGGGGATTCTTTAAGATTGGAGCATCTGTCTATGGGTATGACCGATGATTTCGAGGTGGCGGTTGAGGAAGGGGCGACCATGCTCAGGATAGGTCGAGCTATTTTCGGCGAGAGGAGGCAATAATGAAGATAAGCTTTATCGGTGGTGGAACTATGGGTGAGGCGATAATTAAGAGTCTGCTGGCTAAAGGACTAGCTAAACCAGGCGATATTGCTGTCAGCGATGTCAGCAAAACGCGGCGAGATGTCTTGAAGAAGCACGGCGTAAAGGTTGTGACTGATAATAAGGAGGCAGTTAAGGGGGCTGAGGTGGTTGTGCTGGCAGTGAAGCCGCAGGAGCTGGGCAAAGTGATGGCTGAGCTTAAGGGGCTGTCGCCTCAGCAGTTGGTGCTGTCCATAGCGGCTGGGGCTACCGTGGAGAGCTTGCAGCAGGGGCTAAGCCACTCCCGCCTGGTTCGGGCTATGCCCAACATGGCGGCACAAATCGGTGAAGGCATGACGGTGTGGACGGCAACCGATGGGGTGAGTCAGAAGCAGAAGGAAATGGCGCAGTCCATACTGGCTGCCATGGGCAAGGAAATCTATGTCAGCAGTGAGAAATACATAGACATGGCGACTGCGGTAAGCGGCAGCGGTCCGGCTTATGTTTTTCTGGTTATCGAGGCGCTGGTCGATGCCGGTGTGCATATAGGTCTGCCACGTGACATGGCTGAAAAGCTGGTGGTGCAGACGGTGCTGGGTTCGGCGCGAGCCGTAGAAGTTATGGGCAAGCACCCCGCTGAGCTGAAGAACATGGTGACATCGCCGGGGGGGACGACCACCGAGGGGTTGCTGCAGTTGGAAACAGGCAAATTGCGCTCGCTGCTTCTTCAGGCGGTCATCGCCGCCTACAACAAGGCTAAGACTCTAGGCGCTCGGTAAAAGTGACTCCGCGCCGCCCTATTGCACTTTGTTGCTGTACCCAGACAGCACTATTATCTAGTTTTTCGCCCGGTTGTCTTGGAGCCCCCCGTTTTTTTGATAGCTTGCTGCTTTGATTTGACCTTCGTTTTGGCAGGAGACCGCGGCTTTGGTTTAGGTGAGGGAGCCTTCTTCTCCTTCTTGGTGGTGACCTGGCGTGCAGGCGCTGACTTGAGACGGTATAAGAAATAGCACAATCCGCCGATGACCAGCAATATGAGCAGTATGAATATGATGGGCCACGTAAGGTCGGTCTTCCACAAGATTTCTTCGGTGCGGGGGCCGGCCATAGTGATGGTACCGTTGGTGTTCACCGGCTTGAGTACGCCACCCAGGCCACCTAGGATGCCCCCGATGGGGACTGTCGGCAGCGCCAGGTTGTATTCGGCGTTGCTGCCAGCGGGATGATAGGATTTATCGTCGACAGGCGGGTAATCCGATTTCAGGTGCAGCAGGTAATAGGTGTCGTAAAATGCGGTGACGTCCCCTGCCTTGTTGACGGTAAACCACACGTCCCTGTTATGGGATGTGCTGCCATCGGGCAGTCTGAACTCCTTGAAAACGTATTTTATTTCCTCCTGGGGCTGGATTGGGCTTGATGCCGTGGTGCTGAAGGTGCTACCTATGGTGTGGAAGCCTGTGCCCGCAGGCTCGTAGACGCCGGTGGGGTCACTGCCGGTCTTGATAAATGCCTGCTGCTCATAATCGAAGTAGGCTTCTGTGACGGTCCCTCCCACCACTATTTGGTTTGCGCCCTTGACTTCGAATCTGGTGTTGGGGTCAGTGCCGGGTATCACGGTTTGGTCGACGGTAACTAGATGGAGTTCGTCCGACTTTGTAGAAAAGGTTTGAGATTGGTTTGCTCCAAGTGTTGCCTTTTGTATGCCGTCAATTAACACCTTTGTCTGACCCTGGTTAAGGTTGGGGCCCATTCTGACGGTAAAAGAATCAGTGTGTGTGCCCGGGGCAAGGTAGGAAATGTAGTTAACCCAGCAATCGACGATAAGTATGAAGGGGCGGTTGACGGTGGGTGGGCAGCAGTTGGTGCCAGGGCAGATACCTGTATCGGTAACAGTAGCCGTTACGTTCCACATGCCGCAGGTGCCCGGGGTGGGTGTGCCGGAGACGGCGCCGGTGGTATTGTTCACGGTCAGTCCCGTCGGCAACCCGGTCGCAGTCCAGTTAACTGGTCCCACATTACCGGCGGCGGTCAACGTCATGGCGAACGGCATGCCCTCCCATGCCACCGGGTAAAACACCGGGTTGATGGTCAGGCTACAATTTGGTGGGGTACCAGGTGGTGTCGGGGCAGGTACTATATTGAGGGTGATAGCTGCAATGGTCGGCGAGGGGTAGGTTATGCAAAATGGAAAGGGGCACCAAGCACAGCCTGGGCAACCAACGCAAAGCTCCGTGCAATAAACGCCAAAGGTATACGTGGGTCCAGGTGCCAGAGACGCATCCTTGGGAGGGCAACCTGAAAGTACCCCGGTATTCGGATCTAGATTTACCCATGGCGGCACCCCTGTCCCCGTATCTAACAGCCAAAAGAAAACGTTTCGCGCCGGGTTCGAGCACGTACAGCAGGTATTGGTAAATGTGGGACCAACAAAGGGCAAGCATTCGGGCAGTGGTGGAGAATTCCATACGGCAGGATTAATGTCAAATTGAGCCTGTACCGGCTTGGTGTTCAGCGCCATGCCTCCCGTAGCCAGTGTCAAGGCGATTAAAATGCATAGGCATAACCTGAAAAAGCCCACTGCCCGCCGGCTCTTGGTAAAATTCGATGTTCTCATTTCACTACCTCCTTATCTACTGAAACCGAATGAACTCTCTTTTTCACTTTATTGTGCTAAATATGAACCGTCAAGGAGTATAAGGGAGAGGTGCTAATAGCGTTGCCCATCGTAATAATCAGGGTAAGGTGCAGGTGGAGGAGTTTGCTGGCATTCTCGCAACGCCTCGGCCTGGGTGTTGTGACAGCAACCTCCCATCTGGAGGCACTGAGTCTGGGAGACCTGGCCGACCTGGCCGTTCACGCAGCACCAGCACGATGTCATCTGCTGGCAGACTTGCTGCGCCTGGTACTGGTTGTCGTAACAGTTGCCCACGAGGCGACACTCATTTATGGTGACATAGCCGACCGCGCCGTCCCGGCGGCAGCACCAGCACATCGGCTGGCAGGCTTGCTGCGCAAGGGACTGGTCGGCGTACCACTCGCCGCCCACCTGGGTACACTGAGATTTGGTGGCCTGGTTGACCTGGCCGCCATGGCCGCCCACGCAGCACCAGCCTTCCGGCTCGCTGTAGCAATACCATTTTTGCGTCATGTCAGGGGAGTAGTAACAGAGCTCATCGGAGCATCTCTGGGTGAACCCCTCGCTTTTTGCCTCAGCCGGTGTCAGACAGTAGGGGCAGCTGGTGGGACATTCGAAAAACTCAGGTTCGTTGTGAGTAGTAGGCGATTGTGGTTGGGTTGAAGTAGGCGAGGAATACTGGTCTCCCCAGTCAGGCGTCTCAGGTCGGTTTGACATAGACACCGGTGGGATGAGGGAAGCAGGCTGCGGCGGAAGCTCAGTGGCAAAAGATAGCGTTAGCCTTTTCTCCACTTCGCCGAAATCGTTTCTTGCGTACAGGACGGCCTCGAAGGTATTGCTGTTGTCGCCCGCCCGTATGGCGTAGGTCGGGTTCCCCGGGACAGTCCCCTTAAGGGTGTGGGCGTCAGGGTTATTGACCTCTTTGAGGATATTGCCCGCCTCAACCAGCCGTATGTACGTGGCGCCACTCACCACGAATTCATACATGGCGAAACTGCCGTCATCCAGCACCAATTTGTCAGCCTCGAACTTTTTGATGTTCGGCGCCTTTCCGTTCGCGGAGTACCCGGTTGCCCCAACGGTAATCAGGCAAACCAGTACCAGGCACAGGCACAACATGAGAGAGCTATTCAGCCGCTGGCTCTTTCCGTAACTCGTTGTCTTCATTGTCCTTCACCTCCCGGGCTTATTTGCTGTCTGGACTGCTGCTCTGCACACATCAGAATAGCCAGTGCTAGTTTGCTCTTTTTCATTGTGCTTGTCAATAGGTAGAGTTGTCTGATAAATTGAGTCATGTGGTATTATACTTTTGCCGGAGGCTATAATGAGTGGATTCTTGAGTAAAAGAGAGACCGAAGGCAAAGTTGACAACGAGTTCGGCAAACCGACCTCGTCATTGCGGGCGAAGTGTGGCAATATTGAGGTTCCACCAACCCATCGAGATTCCTCGGTCGTTTCACTCCCTCAGAATGACAGGGAAGAGAGACCGAGATTGCCACGTCCCGACGCAATCGGGACTCGCAATGACGTGAAGAGACGGAGAGATTGCCACGTCGTCCTTCCCATTCGGGAAGGGCTTCCTGGCAATGACGGCAAAAACTCCGAATTCGATCTTGACTGGGATGACGGGCAGCTATTCCCTGAGATTCTTTATCCGGATGCGGATTTTATGCTGCGGAGAATGAACGAAGCCACGCTGGAGAGCGTGAACCCGATGGTGGGGGAGAGGATACTGGATATCGGATGCGGCAGGGGCATCGAAGGCGTGGAGATGGCTAAAAAGGGAGCCGTGGTTATCGGGCTTGAGCCTTCACACGTAATGATTAAGCATGCCAGTAGCTACATTTTTGAGAATGGAGCCAATGTGAGCCTGGTGCGGGGATTGGGTGAATATGTGCCGTTAAGAGCTAAGTCTATGGATAAAGTTGTTTGCAAGGGGGCGCTGGACCATTTTCCTGACCCGGCGAAGGTCATGGAACAGATTGCACTAGTGCTTAAGCCTGGAGGCAAGGCGATAATAGCCATAGCTAATTTTGAGAGCCTCGGCTTCAAACTGGGGAGGATGGTGTGGTGGCTAAGGAAAAAACTTGGCTTTAAGGCTCCGGCGGGGAGGATGCTGTGGGAGGTGCCGGAAGACCATACATATAAGTTTGATTATTCATCACTCAGGCGTCTGGTGAGCAACCATCTCGATGTAGAAAAGGCTACCGGGGTGTCGTTGCTTTTTGGTCTTCCGTGGTGGGGTGTGTTGCTGGCTAAATTGCCCGGAAATATCTCGCTCGCCATATTGAGGTCGCTGGATAAAATAGCTCGTTGCTTCCCTTCGCTCAGCGATGTTGTGGTGTTGAGATGCAGGTCTAAGAGTTCAGGGAATCGTGGGCCTTGCGGGCGTAGATGACCAGGCTTTTAGAGAAGAATTTGTTGAGGAAATCGTCAATCACGCGGACGGGTTTGCTGTTCTTGTATATGTCCCAGACCAGGAATCTGTGGTAGAGCGAAGGTATCAATGCCTTCTCATTTTCTACGCCGAAGAGGCTGCGGGATATCCAGTAGAAAGAATGCAGGGCGTGTTTGTGGCGAACCGCAAAAATATTCAGGTTGTTCCGCTTTAGCCTGGATATGATTTCGCTGGCTTTGTATATTCTGATGTGGCCTCCTGGCTTGCCATGGTAGCCTCTGGATAGTTTCCAGCATATAGTTTCGGGGAGGTATGAGGGGACGCTGATGGCAAGCGTGCCATCAGCTTTTAGAACTCTAACCAGCTCCTTAATACCTTGAATGTCGTCAGGGACGTGTTCCAGAACTTCAGAGCAGATAACCTTATCGAAAGAGGCATCTTTGAAAGGTAGGCTGGTTATGTCACCTCTGGAAAGAAGCCATTTCCCTCTGGTTTCGCCCTGCTGTTCCATGGCGAAAAGGGCATAATGTGCCTTTTTCAGATTTGTATCATCCAGGTCCAGGGCACAAACCAGGCAATCGCTTCGTTTACATGCTTCCCAGCTATGTCTGCCTTCGCCGCAACCGACATCCAGTACCCGCTCACCGTCCTTAATTCCTATGAGGTCATAGTCAATGGTAAGCATTCATAATACCCTTGGTAGATTTCTTTAAGTTTCGATGGTGGCTTGGTTAGAGGGTAAATTTCTCCAAAGAACAACCACAGACGGCAAGAGATTGATTGCTGTCTTAGTGAGTTAAGCTAAACTGTATTTTGGGTTTTATTAAGTAGCTTCCGGAGTTTTGCCAGGGTGAAGTTTTTTCCACTTTTCCAGTAGCTGTTCCTTGCTTTCTTTATGGTCGGCATCCGGGATACAACAATCTACAGGGCAAACCTCAACGCATTTTGGTGCTGCAAACCAGCCGACGCATTCAGTGCACTTGGCGGGGTCGATTTCGTATATCGATGCCCCTTCTTTGATGGACTGGTTCTTGCATTCTGGCTCGCAGGCACCGCAGCTAATGCACTCATCAGTGATTTTGTACGCCATTTTTAAGTTAACCTCCTTAGATTTTGATATATTAGCTATTTCTAGTGATATTGTCCAGATAGTGGTATCCAGGTCAAGGCTTATAAGTCATAGGGTAAACTTTTTTATCAGTGCTTTGGCGACATGGTCTGGCACCATTGCCTCGAGGCAACCTCCTAGCTGGGCTACTTCCTTAAGCAGGCTGGAGCTGAGGAATTGAAATTGAAGGCTTGCCATAAAGCAGACCAATTCGAGCTCAGGTGCCAGTTTTTTGTTCATCATCGCCATCTCGAACTCTCGTTCAAAGTCGGAGCTCATTCTTAGCCCTCTGACCATAACATGTGCCCCCATCTTTTTAGCGAAATCGACAGTAAGCCCACAATAGGATTGCGTCTCGACATTCTTCAGATGAACTGTTGATTGCTTGACCATCTGCACCCGTTCTTCGGTAGAGAAAAGAAGACGTTTCTCAGGTCTGTCATAAACACCTACGATTAGCTTGTCGAATATTGATGAAGAGCGTTTGATGATGTCAAGATGTCCATGAGTTATAGGGTCGAAGCTGCCGGCATAGATAGCGATAGTCAACGTTCAACCTCCTTTTCCGGGAGTGTATTTTTGGTATATCGAAATACAGGTGTCACCGTATTGTTTTTCTTTAATTAGAGATAGGCCGTCATAGCTACTTTGCAGTGGGGAACGGGAAGCATGGGAGATTATGATTAAAGATTCGTCATCTATGATTTCGGAGCTTGCCAGTTGCATTGCCATGTGATTTATTGACTGGTCTGAGTAAGGGGGGTCCATAAATATAATATCGTATTTTTCTTCGAGAAAAGTAAGAGACTTAGCTACGCTGCAGCAGTATACATGAGATTGCTGCGTAAAGCCGAGCTTCTGCAAATTCTGTTTAATGATAGCACAACATTTGGGTGCCTGTTCTACGAAGTCGACCCACTCCGTATCGCGGCTTAAAGCTTCTATGCCCAGAGCGCCGCTACCGGCAAACAGGTCTAGCCCTCGATAACAGTGGCTGGTGAGAGGGGTAATGATGGAGAAAATAGCTTCTCTGACTCTATCTGTTGTAGGGCGAACCAAATCGCTCTTAGGCACCTTCAATTGTTGTCCTCTGGCAACGCCGCCTGTAATGCGCATTGTTTCTTCACCAGCATTATTATACATTGACTTATTCTATAGTCAAGCTTGCTTCTTGGAAATCATACCGGCATTTGGATTGGAGGGTCTGGATTCGCTTTGCCTCCGCGCAGAATAAAATTTACGGGCACTGCAATAAGGCGTTGTCTTTTCCTGGGTGTGTATGCTATACTTTCGGACGGCATTTTAATACCCTGCGAGAAGAGCGAAGCTAATCTATTACGGACAACTAGGATAGGGGGACCTGAATAATTGCTAGCTGATTTCGGTTATATTGGTATACTGCTCATCGTAGGTATACTGTTCATGGTTACCACCTTGCTTCTACCTTTCACTCTTAGCTTTTTCAAAATCGTCCCCAAGAAAAGCAATCCGACCAAGGCCTCAACTTATGAGTGCGGTATGGAAACTATTGGCAAGACCTGGGTTCAATTCAATTTCCGCTATTATTTCTTTGCTATACTTTTCGTTGCGCTCGACGTGTTAACTGTTTTTTTGTATCCCTGGGCAGTAAATGCTAAAGGGCTGGGTGTGTTTGGGCTGATTGCTGTGTTCGTTTTCTTCGTAATTCTCATGGTGGGTTATATTTATGCTTGGCTAAAAGGAGCCCTGGAATGGAAATAGAAAAATATTCGATGACACCGTTGAATGAGATTGATGCCGCTGAGGGCTTAAGGATTAACTCGCTCATGGCAGCTTCCCGATATCCTATCCCCGACCCTGATAGCTGGCTCGATGAGGAAATCAGCCGTAATGTTCTTGTTACTACGGTGGACTATGTGCTTGATTGGGCACGGTCGCGGTCGATATTTCCGCTTATGTTCGGATTGGCCTGCTGCGCATTTGAGATGATTGGTACGGCGGCTTCGCGTTTCGATATCGCTCGCTTCGGTATGGATATTTTCCGCTGGTCGCCTCGTCAGGCTGACCTGATGATTGTCGCCGGAACGCTTACCTGGAAGATGGCACCGGCGGTGAAACTGGTATACGAGCAGATGCCTGAACCTAAATGGGTGATAGCTATGGGTCAGTGCTCCATCAGCGGCGGGCCCTTCAAGGAGTCATACAGTGTTGTCCCGGGCATCAATCGTATAATTCCGGTTGATGTGTATGTGCCTGGGTGTCCACCTCGTCCTGAGAGCTTACTTTATGGCATAACTAAGATACATCAGAAAATCGTCAAGGAGAGTATAAAGAAAGCGTGACCACAGCCTTAAATTGTGAGCAGGTAGCCAAAAAAATAGTCAAGGCGTCCCCGGGTGCAGTTGTTGCTGCTGATAGCGCGGCTATCGTGGTCAAGGGTGAGTCTCTTTATCAGGTAGCGGAGTTTTTGAAGAATACGCCGACCCTTGATTTCGACTATCTTGCAAACTTAACTGCCATCGATTATATGGATTATTTTGAGGTTATTTATAATTTAGTTTCATTGAAACATAACCACAGCCTGGTTTTGAAGACCAGATGCCGTGACCGTGACAACCCTGTAGTGCCGTCAGTGGTCAGTTTATGGCGCTCTGCTGATTTTCAGGAGCGGGAAATCTATGACCTTATGGGTATCGTCTTCGATGGACATCCTAATTTGAAGCGCTTGTTGCTCTGGGAAGGATTTGTTGGGCATCCGCTGCGGAGGGACTATCTATAGATGGCGATAAGAACTGAGCCTTTTATTCTTAATATGGGACCTCAGCACCCATCAACTCATGGTGTCTTTCGCATGAGGGTTACCCTTGATGGTGAGGTGGTTGTTGATTTGGAACCTGTTATCGGTTACCTTCATCGGGGCATCGAGAAGCTGGGAGAGACCAGGACGTATACCCAAATAATACCTCTAACCGACAGACTTGACTATGTAGCCTCCATGACTAACAACTTTGCCTATGTACTGGCGGTGGAAAAGTTGGCAGGGATAGAGATTCCGGAGCGGGCTGAGTACCTCAGGATTATTATGGCTGAGACGATGCGCATTTCCAGCCATCTTATGGCAGTCGGTTTTTTCCTTAATGACCTTGGGGCTATGATGACGCCAGTATTATATATGTGGAGGGAGAGGGAAAAGCTTCTGGATTTGTATGAGATGGTTTGCGGTCAGCGGCTTACTTACAATTATATGCGCATCGGTGGAGTTAGCCAAGATGTCCCCGAAGAATTTATGCCGGCTATGAAGAAGTGGGTGGCTGAGATGCCGCGGTTTATTGATGAATATGACCAGCTTTTGGCTCAGAATGAGATTCTATTGGCAAGGACCAAAGGCGTTTGCATTTTGCCCAGAGACACAGCCATAAACATTGCAGCCAGTGGCCCGGTGCTTCGAGCCAGCGGTGTGAAGTGGGACCTGCGTAAGGCTGACTCTTATTCCATCTATGACCGCTTTGATTTTGAGGTACCGGTAGGCACTGTAGGCGATAACTATGACCGGTACTGGGTGAGAATGCAGGAGGCTAGACAGAGCGTTCGTATTTTGGAACAGGCAATAGCGCAGCTTCCTGAAGGTGAGGTTTGTGCTAAAGTGCCTCACTTGCTCCGCCCGCCGGTCGGTGAAGTCTACGGACATATAGAAGCACCGAAGGGTGAGCTTGGCTTCTATCTGGTAAGCGATAATTCTATAGCCCCTTATAGATTTCATATACGTCCGCCAACGCTGATTAATCTGACCGCCTTGAAGGACATGGTTATCGGCTGGAAAGTGGCCGACTTGATAATTACCTTCGGTAGTATTGATGTTTGTCTGGGGGAGATAGACCGGTAATGACGTTACTGGAACAATTCCAATTGTGGTTAGGCGGTATCTGGCCGGGTTGGGCAGCCTATATCGTGCCGGGTATAGTCGGCATAGTGATTGTTCTTGCCTTTGTTGTGATTACGGTTATTGTTTTTATTTGGTATGAACGGCGTCTGCTGGGGCGTTTTCAAATCCGTCTGGGCCCCAACCGGCTTGGGCCAGAGGGGATTTTCCAGCCTATTGCCACGGCTTTGAAGATATTGTTGAAAGAAGACATCATACCGGCTAAGGGTGATAAGGTGATTCACTGGCTGGCTCCCGTGATAGTCTTTGTGCCGGTGTTGATGGTTTTTGCTGTTGTCCCCTTTGGCGAGGGGGCTATCTTAACCGACCTTAATGTGGGCATACTTTATGTGGTGGCAATCAGCTCAGTATCTGCCGTGGGTATATACATGGCAGGGTGGGCGTCAAATAATAAGTACGCTTTGATAGCAGCCTTAAGGACAGTGGCTCAAATGGTGAGCTATGAGCTGCCGGTGGTTCTAGCCATTCTGGGTGTGGTGTTGATGGCCGGGTCGATGTCGATGACTCAAATTGTGGCTTCTCAAAATCTTCCTTTCATCGTATTGCAGCCTCTTGGATTTGTTATCTTTTTCCTCGGTACGGTGGCTGAGATGAATCGGAGCCCATTTGACCTTCTTGAGGCAGATTCTGAAATTGTCGCCGGCTACCATATCGAGTATTCCGGAATGAAATTTGCCATGTTTTATCTCGGAGAATACGGTCATGCTCTGGCTTATGCCTGTATTATCTCAACATTGTTCCTTGGGGGTTGGCAGGGTCCCTTTTTGCCTCCGATCATATGGTTTCTGATTAAAGTCGTGGCGGTGTTTTCCGTTATTGTATGGATGCGGGCTACTCTCCCCAGATTGCGTGTTGACCAGTTAATGGCTTTTGCATGGAAGGGTCTGCTGCCTATGTCCATAATTAACCTGTTTATCATCGCTGCCGAGGTGTTGTGGCTACAGGAAATTACGCCCTGGATAATAGTGGCAATGAACTTTGTTTTTGCAGGAGTTCTAATAGTTCTATGGTCGAAGCTGTTTACTTTAGGAGGCGGCCGAGTTGAAGTTTGAAAGATATGGGATCGGCATAGCTAAGGGAATGGCGTTAACCTTCAAGCACCTGTTCCGCGCCCCGATTACGGTGCAGTATCCTGAGGAAAAGCTAGTTGTTTCCCGGCGCATACGAGGCAATGAGCTGGTGTGGTTTCTTGATAGATGTACCGGCTGTGCTACCTGTGCCAAGGCATGTCCTCAAGGGAATATTGAGATTGTCACCCACGTAGGCAAGGAGAATAACTATGTGGTTGATAAGTTTGAGATAGATACCGGGCGTTGTATGTTCTGTGGCTTATGTGTTGAGGCTTGTCCATACGATGCCCTGGCTATGGGGCGCAGTTATGAGCGGGCGCAGTATATACGGAGACAGCTAGTTTTAGCCAAAGAAGATCTCCAGTTATCTGATATGAGGCAACCCAGTGGTTATGCTCGACCAAAGATTGAGGCAACTCTACCTAAACAGAATTTGCTCGTTTACTGGGACAGAGATGAAGATGGGCAGAAATTGAGCTGGCTGAGTTTGAGCAAGAAGAGAGGTCGCGGTGTTTGATATCGTCTTCTGGATATTAGCGCTGGTGACTATAGGCGCAGCATTAGCTGTCGTTATTTTGCGTGATGTCTTTCGGGCGGCTCTTTCTCTGGTTCTGCTTTTCTTGGCTATAGCTGTGATTTATATAACTCTTTACGCAGACTTTCTGGCGGTTGTGCAGGTACTCATTTATGTGGGGGCTATATCGATATTGATTATTGTGGCGATCATGCTTACGCGTGAAGTTTGGCACGGTAGTCCAGCAGGCAAGCTGCGCATTCCTGCCCTGGTGGTGAGCTTGTTGTTTTTGGGGACAATGGTGTTCACTGTGATAAGTACCAACTGGGAAACAAGTGGTGAGCCGCCTCTTCAGCCGACAACGGCAGCTATAGGTATGAGTCTCTTTGGCGAGGGCGGCTTTATATTGCCTGTGGAAATTACCGCGGTGTTGCTCTTAGCGGCAGTGCTGGGTGCAATCGTGCTGATAAGGGAGAAATAAGGATGTCAGTTGGACTAGAGCATTATCTTGTTTTATCAGCGGTTCTTTTCTCCATCGGGTTATATGGAGTTCTGGCTAAGCGTAATGCCGTGGTCATTTTGATGTGTATTGAAATCATGCTCAATGCGGTGAATATCGCGCTGGTTGCTTTTTCCAGATACGTTGTGCCTATGTTTCTTACCGGACAGATATTTGCCATATTTGTAATAGTGGTGGCTGCGGCCGAAGCTGCTGTTGGTATAGCTATAATAATCGCTATCTATCGCAGTCGTCAGTCTGTTGACGTGAATAAATTCGACTTGATGAAATGGTAGTGAGCTGAGATATGTGGATTCAGGTTAAGAGCGCACCTAATATTATAGTAGCTGAGATGTGGAAGGACTTTTTTGAAGGTGAGGGTATACCAACGCGGATTCTGCCTGACCTGGAGAAAAAGCCAGACAGCGGCGAATTGGCTGCCTACCGCATCCTTGTGTCGCAGGAGAGGGTACATGTTGTCGAGGAGGTCTTGAGGAAACTCTAATGCCACATCAAGTTCCCTGGTTAATATTTCTATTGCCCTTTTTCTCGCTTATCATTATTTCTTTTGTGCTAAGGCCTTTCTTTAATAATCGCCCGAAGCTCGGTGGCTATGTAACCATCGGTGCTATTGGAATTTCTTTTATCCTCTCTTTGTGGGTGCTGGCTGAGGTTTTGGCTGTGCCCGGTCATAAGCTGGACATACCCGATATACAGTGGGTGGTGATTGTTGACCTGAGTGTTCAGATTGGGCTATTAGTTGATTCTCTGACTGCGGTCATGCTGGTGGTGGTCACCCTGGTCAGCCTGATGGTTCAAATTTATTCTCAAGGCTATATGCATGGTGACCCGGGCTACCATCGCTATTTTGCTTTCATGTCTCTTTTCACAGCCTGTATGCTGGGCTTGGTTATGGCCGATAACCTGGTCTTCATGTTTCTATTCTGGGAGGGTGTCGGCTTGGGGTCCTATCTGCTCATCGGTTTCTGGTTTCATCGGCCTTCTGCTGCCAATGCAGCTAAGAAGGCTTTCATCGTTACCCGCTTTGGAGATTTCGGTTTTCTGGCGGCTATACTTTTGCTTTTCTATAATACGGGAACCTTCAATATTGAGGAGCTGCACGGATTAGCTATCGCTGGTGTTTTAGCCGGGACAACTTTAACCTGGGCTGCCATCGGTATTTTCTCCGGTGCTGTTGGCAAATCAGCGCAGTTCCCCTTGCACGTCTGGCTGCCTGATGCCATGGAAGGCCCTACACCGGTCAGTGCCCTCATACACGCAGCGACGATGGTGGCTGCCGGAGTATTCCTGGTGGCTCGCATGTTCCCGCTGTTCGAGCATTCCCATGAGGCTTTAACTACGGTAGCTGTCATCGGTGGTTTTACAGCTATTTTCGCTGCCAGCATGGGTCTGGTGATGACTGATATCAAGCGTGTCCTGGCTTATTCCACTATCAGCCAGCTAGGCTACATGATGCTGGGTCTGGGTGTTGGCGGCGTTGGTGTTGGAATCTTCCACCTGTTCAATCATGCCTTCTTCAAGGCTCTATTGTTTCTTGGTGCCGGGAGTGTTAATCACAGCACGGGAACTTTCGATATGCGGGAGATGGGTGGCTTGCGCAAAGCAATGCCATGGACTTATGCTACTTTCCTCATTGCCTCATTGAGTCTAGCCGGTATCTGGCCACTTTCGGGCTTCTGGAGTAAGGACGAAATTCTGGTATATTCCTTTGCCAACAACCAGATATTGTTTTATCTGGCTATGATTACGGTATTTATGACGGCTTTCTACATGTTCCGAGCCATATTCCTTACCTTTGGTGGCGAGTATCGGGGTGGAGCCGCATCAAGTCATGGCGGTCATGGGGGCACGAAGCTTCATGAATCACCGTGGGTAATGGTTGTTCCCATGGTCATTCTGGCTGTTTTATCGGTTGTCTCTGGATGGGTCAATGTTACCGGCTCATTCAGCCAGTTTCTGGGTCATGGTGGACCTGTTGAAGCACACAGTTTCATTGGTGGCCTCTTCGGTATGCTGACACATCCGCTGCCTTTGATATCGTTGCTGGTGGCAGGCTTAGGTATTTTCCTGGCTTATGCTATGTATAGCGCTAAGTGGCTTTCAGCTGAAGTTGTGGGCAGGGTTTTCAAGCCGTTGCACACCTTATTTTATCGAAAATACTGGTTCGATGAACTTTATGAGCGAGTGATTGTGGTAAGGGTGCTGGTTGATGGTATTTTTGCAGCTCTCAGCATCTTTGACTCTCGTGTTGTTGATGGAGCGGTGAACGGTGTGGCCAGAGGCACTAATGAAGCTAGTGGAGTTATGCGACGGGCGCAGACAGGGCAGTTACAGGCTTATGGCATAGCTATTGCTATAGGTGTGATAGCGATTGCAGTCTGTTTTTATCTTTTTGGTTGAGGTAGAGAGATTTGAGTTTTCCTTATCTATCAGCAATACTCTTTCTCCCGGTAGTCGGGATAATAGTTATTGCCTTATTACCTAAACCGCAACAAAGGACTATAAAGCTTATAGCCCTGATATTCACACTGGCTTCGTTTGCCCTGTCAATTGCTGTCTTCTGTCTCTTTGACCGTTCTGCTGGCTTCATCGGGCAGATTCAATTTCAGGAGCAGCTCTCCTGGATTCCGGCAATCAATGCCTTCTACCATCTCGGCGTCGATGGCCTCAGCTTGCCTCTGGTTATATTGATGACGTTCCTCGGCGTATTGGCAGTGCTGGTGTCGTGGAATATACAGTTGAGGCCTAAGGAATATTTCATCTGGTTACTGCTTTTGGAGACGAGCATACTCGGGGTCTTTTGCTCACTGGACATGGTTCTGTTCTTCCTCTTCTGGGAACTGGAGCTTATCCCGATGTATTTCCTCATCTCTGTATGGGGTGGTGGCAGAAAAGAGTATTCAGCCATCAAATACGTCATATACACACTGGTTGGCAGCGCTATGATGCTGGCTGGAATTTTGAGCATTTATTTCACCACTGGCAGCCTGAATATGATGGAGCTGGCAGGTCTGGATGCAGCCAGGCCGTTTATCCCGTTAGCGGCAATGTTCTTCTTGATGCTGGTTGGTTTTGCCATTAAGCTGCCGGTGTTTCCGTTGCATACATGGTTGCCCGATGCTCATACTGATGCTCCCACAGCGGCGAGCGTGATTCTGGCCGGTGCCTTGCTTAAGATGGGCGGCTACGGGATGATTCGTCTTTGTGTCTCTATTTTTCCTGCTGTCGCCCTGCAGTATGCTCCGTTGCTGACGGCTTTAGCTGCTGTCAGTGTGCTCTATGGAGCGGCGGTGACTTTGAGACAGAAGGACTTGAAACGACTTATCGCCTACAGTAGCGTTAGCCACATGGGGTATGTGCTTCTTGGTATCTTTGCTTTGACTCAGGTTAGCTTGACCGGTGCTGTTTTGCAGATGTTCAGCCATGGCATTATCACCGGACTTCTCTTCGCCATGGTGGGACTGGTCTATGATAAAACTCACGATCGCAACCTGGACAATCTGGGTGGACTAGCCCGGCAGATGCCGGTTATCGTGGTTGTTTTTAGTATCGCCGGTCTGGCGTCTTTAGGGCTGCCGGGTACAAGTGGCTTTGCTGCCGAGTTTATTACCTTTGTAGGTAGCTACTCCAGTACAGTCGTTGAAGGTATCCGCCTGTACACTCTCCTGGGTGTCTTCGGTATTGTCTTAACTGCGGGCTATATATTATGGATGCTACAGAGAGTTTTCTACGGTCCTCCACTGGAGAAATTCAATGACGTACCAGACGCAAACAATGTTGAGAAGGTGTGCATTTTCTCTTTTGTTGCTGCCATTATGCTTGTCGGTATCTACCCGGCTATTCTGACCAATGTCATCAAGCTGGGGGTTGAACCGGTAATGAGACTGCTAGGTTCGTGATGGGGATGGTTTAATTAGATGATGATTAGTGAACTTCGTTTTTTGGCACCGGAACTCAGTCTGCTGGGTTTCGCCCTCGTGGTAATTCTGGCTGATTTATTCGTCAAGCAGAAGAAAGCCCTGGCTGGTCTTAGCATTGCTGGCATTGTGGTGTCTGCTGGTTTCACCGTAGCTATGTGGGGCACTCCAGCCACTGACATTTTCTACCGAATGCTGGCGGTGGACAACTTTGCTATTTTCTTCAAGCTATTGCTCCTGGTAGCTGCCGGTCTCATCATACTGGCATCTCAGGACTATGTGAGCAAATTCAAGAGATTTCAGGGTGAGTACTATGCGCTGGTGCTCATCTCGGCTTTAGGCATGATGCTGCTGGTGGCAGCAGCCGACCTGATTGCCATCTACGTGGCTCTGGAATTGAGCGGCATCTCTCTATATGTACTGGCCACCTTTTTGAAGGATAAGAAATCGACTGAGGCCGGGCTGAAATACCTGCTTCTGGGTGCTGTTGCCTCGGCAGTGCTTCTTTATGGCATGGCTTTGATTTTCGGCTTTACCGGCAGGACTTGCCTGATGTGTATCGCCGAGTATGTGCAGGGGATGCCGGGCGTCGGGCTTCTGAACAACCCGGCGTTGCTTATGGGCATGGTTCTTCTGGCTGCCGGCTTCGGTTTCAAGATTGCCTGTTTCCCCTTCCAGATGTGGGTGCCCGATGTTTATGAAGGTGCGCCAACGCCTATTACCGCCTATCTATCTGTAGCCAGCAAGGCGGCAGGCTTTGCCGTTGTACTTCGTGTTTTCCTTGTTGCTCTTGGCTCTCCTGAATGGATTAGCCTTAACTGGGGCATTTTGTTTGCCGTTTTGAGTGCCATCACCATGACTGTGGGCAATGTGGTGGCTATTCTACAAAGCAATATTAAGCGTATGCTCGGTTATTCCAGCATTGCTCAAGCTGGCTACCTAATGGTGGGACTGGCGACAGTGGGTATGGCGGCAGGGAATAGTGCTGTGGGGCAAAGCGGGCTGCTTTTCTTCCTTATGAGCTATGCGGTCACTAATCTGGGAGCTTTTATAGCCATCATAGCTATCTCTAACAAGATTAATAGTGATGAAATCAATGACTATGCCGGCATGGGCAAGCGAGCACCGTTTATTGCTCTAGCTCTAACTTTCTGTTTGATTTCCTTAATTGGTCTGCCGCCTACCGCGGGTCTCATTGCCAAGATTTATATTTTCAGTGGAGCGGTGCAATATGGCTTGCTGTGGCTTGTTATCGTAGCTGTAATAAATAGTTGCATCTCAGCTTTCTACTATCTGAGGGTGGTCAAGGTAATGTGGACGGGTGATCCGGCGTCAAAGGTTAAAGAAGTGCCTTCATCGTGGGCATTGCGCGTTGCCTTAGCTCTCTGCTGCCTCTTTGTCCTGCTTCTGGGTGTTGTACCGGGTGGTTTTGTCGGTATCGCCGAAGCTGCTGTTCGGATTTTAGGTTCGTAATCTACCATCTTCATTCCTTCGGAACGTACAGATGTCCCTTTGATAGCTTTTAATTGTGCAGACTTTCTTGACACCCTTTAGCTGGCGGTGATAGACTCCTGTTGCTGTGAAACGGGTTGGCATTTTATATCATCCCAAGATTGAGAAGGCCGAGGTTTTCAGCCGGGAGCTGGAGAGGTTTCTGAAAGCTCGAGGCGTTTCTTTCTGGACTTGCTCGGCATGGGAGGAGGAAAAGGTAAAACCGCAGATAGCCGGGTCGGAATTAATCTTGAGTATCGGCGGTGATGGCACCATACTGAGAGCGGTACGAGCCGTTATCCCGCAGGCGGTGCCGATTGTAGGCATAAACCTGGGTAACCTGGGATTTATGACTGAACTTAAAGCTGATGAGGCTCTTGATAAACTGCCTCGGCTGCTGGGTGGCGAGGGCTGGGTTGAAGAGAGAGCCATGCTGGAAGCTGGTCTGCCATCTCAGAGCAAGGTTTTTAATGCCATAAACGATGTTTTTGTGGGACGAAGGAGCCTGGCACGACTGGTTCGGATTGAGACCAGGGTAAATGGCGAGATTTTAGCAACCCATCGGGCTGATGGCGTTATAGTGGCTACGGCAACAGGCAGCACCGGTTACTCGTTGGCGGCCGGTGGGCCTATTCTTTGCCCGCAGGCTAAGGAAATCATATTCAAACCTGTTTGTCCCCATCTGGCTCTGGATAGGGCTGTGGTTCTGTCGTCGGACGCCGAAATCAAGTTGAAGGTTACTACAACTCATGAAGCTATGCTCAGCATCGATGGACAGATAGAATTGCCGCTGAGCAGTGGAGATGAGGTAAAGATAAAGTGTAGCCCTCATGTGGCGCGGTTCTTGAGAATTCGCCCCAGGGCTTATTTTTATGGCTATCTGGAGTCTAGACTTAAGGGGAAGATATGAAAAAAGTAGAGAAGGCTAAAATACATGATGCCCAGCGGATACACGAACTGGTCAACAGATTTGCCGACAAAGGTGAGATGCTGCCCCGGGCATTAAGCGAGATATATGAGAACCTGCGTGACTTTTTCGTCGTCAGGGATAGCAATGGTCAGGTTATAGGCTGCGTTGCCCTTCATATTAACTGGGCTGATTTAGCTGAGATTAAGTCTCTCGCAGTGAGCGGAGATAAGCAGGCTCGAGGCTTGGGCTCAGTGCTTGTTAAAGCCTGCCTTGATGAAGCCAGAGAGCTGGGAATCCCTACAATCTTTTGCCTGAGCTACAAGCCGGCTTTTTTTGAGAAGTATAACTTTTGTCAGGTTGACAAGATGGAATTGCCGCGAAAAATATGGTCGGAGTGCTATCGATGCCCCAAGTTTCCTGATTGCGATGAGGTGGCTCTGGTCTATCGATTTGAGAGGTGAGAATTGAGATGGAGAAGATTTTATCAAGCAAGCGGGTTTATGAAGGCCAGGTGGTTAAGCTGAAGGTTGACACGGTACGAAAGGGCAGCGGCAAAATTACCACCAGGGAGATTGTTGAGCGTAGTGATTGTGTGGCGGTGGTGGTTCTGGATTCTAAGGATAAGGCTATCCTGGTTCGCCAACATCGCAGCGCTGTAGGCAAGACGCTACTGGAGATTCCGGCAGGCGGCATTGACCCGGGTGAGCAGCCCATCAACTGCGTCCGCCGGGAGTTACAGGAAGAGATTGGTTATTTGCCCAATAAGATAGATAAGCTCGGCGGTTTCTATGCAGCTCCCGGCTATTGCACTGAATATTTGCATCTGTATCTGGCTACATATCTTGTACCCAGCCAGCTTGAGGCTGAGGACACCGAAGACATAGAGGTGGTGCGGGTGCCTTTGTCCAAGGTGCCTGAACTAATTGCCTCCGGGGAAATCTGTGATGCCAAGAGTATCGCCGGGTTGCTCAGAGTTATCTCGCTGGGGCTTAAGGGCAGTTGACCGCTGAAGTTATGCCTTGATTTGATACTTGGCTTTGCCCTGTTCGTATAAATCGGCGCCGTGAATGTCGTTGATAACGGTGGCGGGGAAGCTCTCTACTTCTAGACGGCGTATTGCCTCTGCGCCTAAATCTTCGTAAGCTATTACCTCTGCCTTCTTGATGCTCTTAGAGATAAGGGCTCCGGCACCGCCTATGGCAGCGAAATATACCGCCTTGTATTTCTGTATGGCATCTTTTACTGCCTGTGACCTGTTGCCTTTGCCAATCATTCCTTTAAGACCGGCTGCCATGAGGCGGGGGGCGTAGCTGTCCATTCTTCCGCTGGTTGTCGGTCCGGCTGAGCCGATAACCTGTCCCGGCTTGGCTGGAGATGGTCCCATGTAGTAGACGGTTTGGTTTGTCAGGTCAAAGGGCAGCTTTTCGCTCTTGTCCAAAGCTTCAACAAGTCGTTTGTGGGCGGCATCTCGAGCCGTGTAGATTATGCCGGTAATTAGAACCTGGTCACCGGCTTTTAGTTTCTTTATGGTCTCCTCGTCAAGCGGGGACTTGATATTTAAAGTTTTCATGGCTATCCCTCCGAGGTGGCTTATTTACTTCCTTTCACGGTGAAGTCAGGGAAGGGGACTTTGGGTTTGGCCTCAGTATGAGGTGGGACTGTCGAAGCAGGTGGCTCCTTTTTGCCCAGTCCTACAGCCCGGGATACCATTCGTCTTTTGAGCAGTTGAATGGCTAGAGCCGGGTCTAATCCTTTGGGGCAGGTTTCGGAGCAGGCGCCGGCAAGGTGGCAATGCCATACGCCGTGGTCGGTGTCTACCACAGGGAATCTTTCCAGCTCGCCTTCATCGCGGTTATCGGCACAGTAGCGATAGCACTGAGCCAGAGCCTGTGGGCCGGTGAAAAGTTTGTCACTGGCTGACGTGGGACAGGCAGATATACATATGCCGCACTTTATACAGTAGGTGAACTGTAAGAAAGCCTCTAATGCTTGGGGCGACTGGGCGAATTCAGCAGTGGGGTTTCCCATTTCTTTGCCATCATGGCGTAAGATGTAGGGCTTTATTGATTTGTGGGTTTCGAAGAAGGGAGCGAGGTCAACCACCAGGTCTTTGATAACGGGCAGGTTAGGTAGCGGTTTGATGGTTAACCTGCTTGAGTTGAACTCTTCTATTTGCGTATGACAGGCGAGATTAGGGTAGTTGTTGATTAGCATACCACAGGAACCGCATATTGCCATGCGGCAGGAGGTACGAAAAGCCAGCGTGCTATCTAGATTCTCCTTTATATATATAAGCCCATCGAGCACCGTCATGCCACGACTGGCCGGTACTACGAATTCCTGAAAATGAGGCTTGCAGCCGTTTTCAGGGTTATATCGCTGGACTTTGAACGTTATCTTTTCGTTTTTTTCTTTATCCATTATGCCTCCTATGTGGATAACAGCGATATTGGCACATAGGCAGACCAGACGAAGGCTATGATGCCAAAAGCTACAATAGTCCGGGTAATGATGCGCTCGGTTCTGGCTGATGGTGTCGTCTCCAGTATGATGTTACGCAATCCGTTGAGGGCGTGGTACAGGACCACAGCAAGTAAAGCTATGTACAGGCTTGCCCATATACCTTGATTAGACCGCTGTATCATTGATTCCCAGGAGGTTACCCTGGTGGCATCAACTCCAAAGAAACCGAGGATGGCGTCGAGGTGCATCAGTACCATGTGTATGCTTGCTAGCACTGCTATCAGCACGCCAGTAACCAGTTGTATGAACCAGAGATATGTATTGCGCATCACCAGCCTCCTGCGACGAAGTCATAAAAGAACACCAGACACAGGATTAAAATTATGCCTATCATGGCCATTGTCCAGGGGCGCTTTTTGCGTAGTGAATCTCGATAAGGATAGATTGGCGGGGTTGGCTTTCCCATTAGAAAACCGAGTTCCTGCAAGATAAGACGCAGGCCATTTAAGGAATGGTAAACTAAGGCGATGACAACAATATATTCGCCGATTTTAAACCACGGATTGTGAAGTATGCTCATCGTGGCTTCCCAGACATCCTGGCCCTGGATTCGGAAAACTGTTGTCATGGTAAAATGGAGCAGCAGGAAGAGCAAGATTCCCAGGCCGGTCACCCGGTGCAGTATGTACAGGTAACGTTCTAGCTTGTAGTTGCCTGCCCATATCCAGCCGCCAATGCCCAGATGGTTTTGTCGTGGCTGTACTTGTCTCATAGTTAGCTCCCTAATATTTCCTTTCTACTGGCTGCCACATGGTTATGTTTACTGGGATATAATCGAGCCGTGGTCCTTCTGGTGTGTAGTGAGCCATGGTGTGTTTGAGCCAGTTATCATCGTCACGCTTGGGGAAATCTCGTCTAGAGTGAGCCCCTCTGGATTCAGTGCGGGCTAGAGCTCCGGCGATGATGATTTCAGCCAGGTCAAGCAGGTTGTCGGCTTCTAATGCGCTTAGCAGGTCAGTATTGTAAATGCGCCCGTGGTCGTTGACCTTCATCCCGGGTAGGAGCTGCTTTATTTCTTGTATCTTATCGAGGGCTGCTTTCAGGTCTGGACCGGTGCGGAAAACACCGACTTTGCTATCCATGGTTCTCTGTAGTTCCCTGCGTAATGCATAGGCACTTTCTTTGCCCTGAGCGCTAAACCTGCTAAAAACTCTAGACTCTTCGTCTTTTAGCGTTACAGCCTTTGGAGGAGAAGGAATTGTTTTCTGTTTGGAGGCATACTTAGCAGCTTCATATCCGGTTATTTTCCCCCAGACCAGACACTCTGTGGTTGAGTTGGAACCGAGGCGGTTAGCACCATGTAGCGATACGCAGGCAGCCTCACCGGCTGCCCAAATGCCTTCTATCGGTGTGGCACCGTTAATGTCGGTATGTATGCCGCCCATAAAATAATGAGCGGCAGGTCGAACTGGTATTGGTTTATATATGGGGTCGATGAAGTTGAACTTCATGGCGACCTCTCGAATCATCGGCAGCCGCTCGTTGATTTTTTCAGCGCCGAGATGGCGCAGGTCGATATGAACATAATCGAGGCCATCAGGTTCAGGGAATCCTCTGCCTTCCTCGATTTCAGTCATCTCGGAGCGGGAGACAATGTCTCGGGGAGCTACCTCCATCTTAGACGGAGCATATTTTTCCATAAATCTTTTGTCTTTGTTATTGAGCAAATAGCCACCCTCGCCTCGTGCTGCCTCTGTAATCAGTATGCCGGATGGCACCAGCCCGGTAGGATGAAACTGGACGAATTCCAGGTCTTTGATAGGCAATCCAGCCCGATAAGCCATGGCTAGACCATCGCCGGTAGCGGTAAGAGAGTAAGTGGTGAAACCGAACATGCGGCAAGCCCCACCGGTGGCGATAATCAAAGCTTTGCCTTGAATCAAGAAGAACTCGCCGCTGGTTAGATTCCAGGCAGTTATACCGTAGAATGTGTTGTCTTTTGTCAGTATGGAACTGATGTAGCATTCATCGTACCTGCTTACATTGGCGTATTTCTGTAAGGTGTCGTACAGAGCCTGCATTTCGGCAAAGCCGGTCTTGTCGGCAGCAAATACCGCTCGGTCAAAGCTATGGCCGCCAAACGGTCGTTGAGCAATGCGCCCGTCGGGACGCCGTGACCAGGGTATGCCCCAGTGCTCCAGTAGCAGTATTTCCTTAGGCGCCTCTTCAACGAAGCGCTTCGCCACATCCTGGTCGCAGAGGAAGTCAGCGCCTCTGATGGTGTCCCAGGAGTGGAGTTCGAAGCTGTCTCCTTCATCAGGCCGCATCACCGCTGCACTACCGCCCTCGGCACAGACTGAGTGGGAGCGCATCAACTGGACTTTGGAGACGATGGCAACATCGAGGTCTGGATTTCGGGCAGCTTCTATGGCGGCACGTAGTCCGGCAAGTCCCGAGCCCAGGACTATAATATCGTGTTTTTGGCTCACAGTACTGCCTCCTTATGCCTGGCGCACCAGCATTGAATGTTAACGGCAACCGGCATACTGGCGATGTGTGCCGGGAAAACTTCGGCATGAACGGCTAATGCTGTCGTCCTGCCACCATAGCCCATCGGCCCGATGCCCAGGTTATTTACCCGCCGCAGTATTTCCTTTTCGAGCTTAGCAACTTCCGGGTCCGGATTGTGCTCGCCGACTTTGCGCAGCAGTGCCTTTTTAGACATCGCCATGGTTTTATCCGTTGTTCCGCCTATTCCGAGGCCGATAATGATTGGTGGACATGGGTTGCTGCCCGATTCATTAACCAGGTTTACCACAAAATCTATAATTCCCTGCCGCCCTTTTGCCGGAGGCATAACCGTCAGTCGGGAGCAGTTTTCTGAGCCGCCTCCTTTAGGTATCACGCTGATTTTAAGCTTATCGCCGGGGACGATATCGGTGTGAATGATTGCCGGCGTGTTATCCTTGGTGTTCACTCGTGCTGAGAATGGCTGGTTCACCATAGATTTGCGTAGATAGCCTTTTTCGTACCCCTGGCGAACGCCTTCATTTATGCAGACATAAAGGTTACCGTCCTTTATGTGAGCTTCTTGTCCCAGCTCCAGCAATACCACTGCGGCGCCTGTGTCCTGACATAGGGGTATTTTATCCTTGGTGGAGATTTCGGTATTCTTAATAATTTGAGCTAATACGTCCTTAGCCACGGGTGACTCTTCTTTGTCTCTTGCCTGCTTGAGCGCTGTGAGCACATCTTCAGGGAGATAAAGGCAAGCTTCCTGGAACAGCTTGGATATGGTTTCGGTTATCTGTTTGCAATCGATGTCCCGCATTGGCTGATTACTCCAATTTCATTATTTTGGCAAGCTCTCGCACGGCTTCGGCTGATTTCTTGAGTGCGGCGTTCTCCTCTGCGGTTAGCTTCAGCTCGATTATCTGCTCGACACCGTTTTTACCTAATTTTGCGGGTACTCCGACAACTGCATCTTTTATTCCATATTCACCTTCAAGGTATACAGCGCAGGGTAGTATTCTTTTCTTATCCAGTAGTATAGACTTAATCATTTGTGCGGTAGCAGCCGCCGGTGCGTAGAAAGCGCTACCCGTCTTCAGCAGGGCAACTATCTCGCCGCCTCCCTTAATGGTTCGCTCCACGATTCTGTTTATAGTCTCTTGTGGAAGAAGCTCGGTTATCGGAATGCCACCTACGGTGGTCAATCTTGGAATGGCTACCATGGTATCTCCGTGACCACCTAGAAGGCAGGCGTGAACATCTGAGACCGACACGTCGAGCTCCTGCGCCAGAAAGGTTCTGAATCTGGCGGTATCCAGAATGCCTGACTGCCCGAAGACGCGATTTCGGGGAAATTTACTGACGTGAAGAGCCAGCTGTGTCATGGCATCTAATGGATTGGCAACCATGATAAGAATGCAGTTCGGTGAATATTTCACCACCTGCTCGGTGACCGATTTTACGATATTCATATTGGTCAGCACCAGGTCATCACGGCTCATCCCCGGCTTTCTTGGTACGCCCGAGGTGATGGCTATGATGTCAGATTTGGCGGTCTCTTCATAGGAATTGGTGCCGATGACTCTGGCATCGGAGCCGGTAATTGGTCCGGTCTGGAGCATGTCCAGCCCCTTGCCCTGGGGTAAGCCATCGACGATGTCCACAAGCACTACGTCGGCGTATCCCTTTTCGGCGATACGCTGGGCAAGTGTGGCTCCTACATTGCCGGCACCGATGACGCTAACTTTGCTGCGCACTTTAGCCTCCTTATTTTTTGATTTTTTCGATTATTGCATCAGCAACCTCTGAGGTGGTTGCTGCAGTTTGATTGCGGTCTGACTTCAGGTCGTAGGTAACCTTTTTGCCTTCAGCGATGACATCGGCTATGGCTTTTTCCAGCTTATCTGCGGCTTCAGTTTCACCGATGTGGTGTAGCATCATGGTTGAAGAGAGCATCATAGCCATGGGATTTACTCTGTTCCGTCCGGCATATTTGGGAGCGCTACCGTGTGTAGGCTCAAAAACTGCTATATTATCACCCATATTGGCTCCGGGTGCAACACCGAGACCGCCAACCAGTCCGGCACAAAGGTCGGAGACGATGTCTCCATAGAGATTAGGCAGGACGATGACATCGTAGTGTTGAGGATTTCTGGCGAGCCGCATGCACAATGCATCGATAACTACATCTTCGAATTCTATGTCCGGATATTCACTGGCTACTTCGCGTGCGGCAGCCAGAAAGAGACCGTCGGAGAACTTCAATATATTGGCTTTGTGAGCAGCACTGACTTTTTTTCTCTTATTAGCGCGGGCGTATTCAAAAGCGAATTTGACGATACGCTTTGACGCTGTTTCGGAAATCGCTTTTATGCTGAAGCCGGAATCCTCTTTAACTTTTATCTGTGTAGTTTCGAGAATAAGCTTTGCCAGGCTAGCGCTCCCCAGGGTGTCCCTGGCGAATTCGATTCCACTGTAAAGATCTTCCGTATTCTCTCGGACAATCACTATATCTACGTTTTCAAATGGCGTGGGGACACCGGGGTAGGTTTTACATGGGCGGAGGCAGGCGTAGAGGTCTAAACTCTGCCTTAGGGCTACATTGACGCTCCTGAAGCCGGTGCCTATCGGTGTGGTTACCGGACCTTTCAGGGCTACTTTGTTCTTCTTTATAGATTCGAGAACATTGTCAGGTAAAGGTGTGCCGAACTTATCCTGAGCTCCCTGGCCGATTATTCCAATTTCCCACTCGAATTTAATGCCTGTGGCTTCTAATACTCTTTTAGCCGCTTCGGTAATCTCAGGGCCAGTTCCATCACCGGGTATAAGAGTCAACTTGTAAGGCATGATTCGTGCTACCATTCAAAAGTTAATTATTATTTTACGCCCGTATCTGTCATTCTGAGCAGAGCGAAGAATCTCCAGACCCTTCGCTATCGCTCAGGGTGACAATAAATCTCTTAAGATATCAGAGTTCAAAGTTGCCGTGTTTGGTTATATAGGGAACTAGTCCACCTTCGTCGAGTATGTCCAGCATGACCTTCGGAATTTTACCAGAGGTGAGTTTGGAACCTTTGGTCAGGTCATTAACTACGCCTGTGGTCAAATTCACCTCTATTTTATCACCGGCGTCAATTTTGTCAGTGTCGCAAATCAGGACTGGCAAGCCCTGGTTTATGGCGTTTCTGAAAAAGATGCGGGCAACCGATTTTGCCAGTATAGCGCTCGCCCCGGCCATTTTAATAACTAAGGCAGCATGTTCCCGGCTGGAACCAAGCCCGAAGTTCTTGCCGGCAACTATGAAGTCGCCACGCTTAACTTTCTCGGCGAAAGTTGGGTCGGCATCTTCCATAACGTGTTTGGCTAACTCCGGCAGATTGCTTCTCAGGTTTGCGTATTTGCCCGGTATGATATGGTCGGTAGATATGTTGTCACCGAACTTGAAAGCTTTACCTTTAAGGATTTTGTCGGGCATCATGATACCTTTCTCGGGTCGGTGATTTCGCCGGTTAATGCTGAAGCTGCGGCTGTAGCCGGACTGGCAAGGTATATCGAGGCTTCCGGGTTGCCCATCCGACCTTTGAAGTTGCGGTTAGCTGTCGACAGGCAGACTTCGTTATCGCCCAGAACGCCCTGGTGAAGACCGAGGCATGCGGCGCATCCGGGTGGGAGTATCATAGCACCAGCCGCAGCCAGAACTTGAATATAGCCAATCCTCATGGCTTTGGTCAGGACTTGCTGTGACGCCGGAGCTATGATTAACCTGACGCTTGGGTGGCGTTTCTTCTTTTTAAGAATGGCGGCAGCTATAGCCAGGTCTTCAAGTCGACCGTTGGTGCAGGTGCCGATGAAAACCTGGTCGATTTTGGTGCCGGCTAGCATGTTTACCGGAGCCACATTGTCCACTGTGTGAGGCATGGCTACCATAGGTTCGAGCTCAGAGGCGTTGATGATTACAGAGCGTTCGTAATCGGCGTCGGCATCCGGTTGGAGAGCCCGGTACTTATTGCCTCTGCCTTGAGTCGCCAGGTATCTTCTGGTGGCATTGTCGCTGGGGAAAATGCCTACCTTGGCGCCGGCTTCCACTGCCATATTGGCTATGGTCAAGCGTTGCGAGATGGTCATGCTGGCTACCGCGTCACCGTTGAATTCCAGTGCTTTGTAGGTGGCGCCGTCAGCTCCGAGTGCGCCGATGAGATGGAGGACAAGGTCTTTGACATTGACCCATTTTTGAAATCTGCCGCTGATGCTGATTTTGAAGGTCTCCGGTACTCTGAACCATGTTTTGCCCAGGGCGAAGGCAATCGCGATATCGCTGGAACCCATTCCGGTGGCAAAGGAACCTAGACCTCCGGCAGTTACTGTATGGGAGTCGGCACCGACGATGATATCCCCGGGATTGGCAAACATCTCAGCCACCAGCTGATGGCATATTCCGCTGCCGCCTTCGAAAATCAGGCAGCCGGTTTCATCAGCGAATCTGCGCAAAAATTTATGGTCATTTGACAATTCCCGGTTAGGGCTGGGTATAGCATGGTCGAGGAAAATAGCGGTTCGCTGTGGATTGGCCAGGCGCCCGTGTTTGACCTCTTTGAATTGGCGTATAGTTAAAGGTCCGGTGGTGTCCTGGACAAAGGCCAGGTCTACATTAGCAATGACTATATCGCCGGTCCTGGCATCGGTTCCTGATTTCTCACTTAGGATTTTCTCACTTAGGGTTTTCCCCATTAAAACCTAACCGATTGTGGCGAGTATGGTGCCTCCGCTTACTTTGTCGCCGGGTTTGCAATCTATGGATTTAATCTTGCCAGCGACTGGAGAAACTATTTCATTCTCCATCTTCATGGCTTCCAGGACCACTATGCCCGCGTTTGCCTTGACCACATCGCCTTCCTTCACCATATAGCGGATTATGGTGCCCGGTATCGGGGCTAGCACTGGAGTCTCACCGGCAGCGACCGTTGGCTTGGAAGGTGCCGGAGCTTCCTTCTCTGCCGGTGCCGCTGGCGCTGCTGGTGCTGCTGGTGCAGCCGGTGGTTGTGGTGGGGCGTAGGCAGGTGGTGGTGCATATGTCGGATGAGGAGCAAATGCAGCCGGGCCACCTATAGGCTCGACCTCGACCTTGTAATATTCATCGCGGACGTAGACATTGAATGTCCTGATTGCTGGTCCTCTGGTTGGTGCTTTCTCTTCAACCTTCTTATCCTCAACTTTGCCAGCTTTGGCTTTGGCAATTAGCGCTTCTTCTCTTTTTACGTCTTCCAGGGTCTTAGGCCTGGTTTCTGGCGGGGGTGTCTCTAAACCGTATTTCCACTTAAGAAAGCGCATGCCGGTCTGAGGATAAAGTGCGTAAATAAGTACGTCACCGATGTCTTTAGCGATATCTTTTGTCGCCTCTTTGGCTTTTGCCAGTTCAGGTTCAAGAATATCTGCCGGTCGGGATGTAATTGGTGTTTCCCCTCGTTCATAGCCTTTGAGTACTGCTTTCTGTATCTCCTTATCAATTGGTGCTGGTGGTTTACCGTACAGCCCGTATACATAATCCTTAACTTCTTTGGATACCATTTTATATCTACCGAAGAGCACGTTCTGAACTGCCTGGACGCCGACTATCTGGCTGGTTGGCGTAACCAGTGGCGGGTAGCCGAGTTCCTTTCGAGTTCTGGGGAGTTCAGCATAGACTTCCTGGAGGCGGTCGATGGCGTTGGCTTCTTTCAGTTGGGCAACCATGTTACTGAACATGCCCCCGGGGATTTGATGCCATAGCACACCTGTGTCGATGACAGATATCTTGGTTGTGTCCAAAAAATCTCTGTATTTAGGGGCAATAGACTCGAAGTATTCACCCAGTTTAAGCAGATGTTCTAATCTGATTCCGGTATCTCTGGGAGTGCCGCTGAGGGCAACCACGATTGGCTCTACCGCCGGGTGAGAGGTGCGCAAGGCGAAGGGAGCAATGCAGGTATCTATAAAATCGACTCCAGCCTCGATGGCTTTCAGGAAGCTCATATAAGCCATGCCGCTGGTGAAATGGCTATGCAAATTGACCGGTATCTTCAGAGCCTGTTTCAAAGCTTTGATTAGCTCGTAGGCATCATCCGGTGCAATTAGTCCAGCCATGTCCTTGATGCACAGGCTGTCAGCCCCCATATCTTGTATGATAAGTGCCTTGTTTATGAAATACTCGATGTTGTATATAGGACCGCCCAGCTTGGGTTCTGTAAGCGAGTAGCACAGTGTTCCCTGGATATGCTTCTTCTTATCCTGTATGGCTTTAAAGGCAGTTATGAAGTTGCGTTCGTCATTGACGGCATCGAAGACGCGGAATACGTCGATACCGCAGTCGGCGGCGTGGTGTACGAATGCGGTGACTACATCATCGGCATAATTGCGATAGCCGACCAGGTTCTGACCGCGAAGTAGCATTTGCAACCTGGTGTCGGGCATCAGCTTTTTCAAGATGCGGATTCTTTCCCAGGGGTCTTCATTCAGAAACCGGGTCATGACGTCAAAAGTGGCGCCACCCCAGACTTCCATGGACCAGAATCCTGCCTTGTTCATCTCCGGGGCAATGGGCTCCATGTCAGCAGTTCGCATCCTGGTGGCAAAGAGAGATTGATGGCCATCACGCAGCGTGAGGTCAGTAATTTTTAATGGATTCTTTCCGCTTCCCTTGCTTGGACTCATGCTTATGCCTCCTCTCAATAAGTGTTAGTTTTAGCTTCTCTGATTGTGTCTTCTCGCCTGCCAGTTAGTTCTGGCTCTCATCAATTCCTGGCGTCCAAAAAGCCGCCATGTGCTGGTTTCAGGGTAAGGCGTAACTGTAATAATGGAAGGCACTGCTTGTGCCTGTCCTTGCCCTTGCCCTTCCTGTTCCATGTAGGCGTTAATCGCCCCCAATATTGCGGCTACCACGGTTTTGTGCATTTTAATTACTCTCTACAACGGGATATTACCGTGTTTTTTTGGTGGATTGGTATCGGTCTTGTTACGCAGCATGTCCAGTGCTTTAATCACTTTCGGTCGTGTGCTTCTGGGGTCGATGACATCGTCAATATAGCCCTTGCTGGCAGCTATATAGGGATTGGCGAATTTGTCCCTGTACTCAGCAATCAGTTTCTGTCTTGTCTCCTCCGGCTTTTCCGACTTATCTATAGTGTCTTTGAAGACGATGTTCACGGCACCATCCGGTCCCATCACGGCGATTTCAGCCGTTGGCCAGGCATAGTTTATATCGCCGCGCAGGTTTTTGCTGCTCATGACCACAAAAGCTCCGCCGTAAGCTTTGCGGGTGATGATGCTTATCTTGGGCACGGTGGCTTCAGCGTAGGCATATAGGAACTTGGCGCCGTGCCTGATGATGCCTCTGTATTCTTGTTCGCTGCCCGGCATATACCCGGGCACATCTACGAGTGTAATCAGGGGAATATTAAAGCAATCGCAAAATCTGACGAACCTGGCGCCTTTATCTGCGGCATCAACATCTATTGCGCCGGCATATACTGCCGGCTGCTGGGCTACTATCCCCACGCTGTAGCCGCCCATCCTGGCGAAGCCGACGATGAGGTTATTGGCAAAATTATCGTGCACCTCCAGAAAATCGCCGTTGTCTATAATTTTGAGTATGACATTTTTCATATCGTAGGTTTTGTTCGGGTCATCGGGGATAACGTGGAGCAATTCCTCGTCCATTCGGTTCGCGTCGTCTGCGGTATCGATGAAAGGCGGGTCAGCCAGGTTGTTTTGCGGCAGAAAGCTTAACAGCCGGCGTATCGCTCCGAGACATTTTTTGTCATCGTCTGCCACAAAGTGACAGTTACCGCTTTTGATGGCGTGTGTCATAGCGCCGCCCAATTCCTCGAAACTAATTTCTTCTCCGGTAACCGACTTGATTACTGCCGGGCCGGTAATATACATCTGGCCTGTGTTCTTGACCATGAAGATGAAGTCGGTTATGGCTGGGGAATAGACAGCGCCTCCGGCACAGGGGCCCATAACCGCCGAAATCTGCGGTACAACACCTGAATAGATGGTGTTTCGCATGAATATGTCACCGTAGCCTGCCAGGCTTTCTACCCCCTCCTGTATTCGAGCACCACCTGAGTCGAGCAAGCCTATTATAGGGGCGCCGTTTTTGGCTGCCAGGTCCATGGCTTTGCAGATTTTTTCCGAAGCCACTTTTGACAGCGAACCACCGAAAACGGTGAAGTCCTGGGAAAAGACGAAGGCAGTTCGGCCGTCGATTTTGCCGTATCCGGTGACTACAGCGTCGCCGAGAACTCTCTGCTTTTCGGCTCCGAGGTCAGTGCAGCGGTGTAGAGCAAACGGGTCGAGTTCTTCAAAGGTGCCCGGGTCGAAGAGGAGCTGAATCCGCTCCCTGGCGGTAAGCTTGCCCTGCTTGTGCTGCGTTTCTATGCGCCTGGCTCCGCCGCCAGCCATAGCTTTTTCTCTTAATTCTCTTAGTTCGGTGATTTTTTCCTCAATTCCCATACGCCTTACCTTCCCATGTACGATTGCCGCAGATAGAGCATTGTAACATATTTCGTCGAGCCTTGAATAGCGTATAGGCACATATCTGACCCATTGTCTGTCATTCTGACCCTGACCCTGACCCTGAGCCGAAAGCGAAGGGGAAGGGGAAGGGGAAGAATCGCACACATTGACTACATAACAGATTGCCTTGCATGGTAGAATAGAGACCTGATGGCTGACAGGGTGAGCAAGGCTTCATTGCCGGAGTGGCGAAAAGCAAAGGGCGGTTCCACACCGGGTGTCACCCGTTGCGGGAAAGCCACCTTCCGCTGGGGAGAGCGGACCTACGTGATGGGGATTATCAACGTCTCCCCCGATTCCTTCTCCGGTGACGGACTGGATAGTGTCGATGCTGCGGTAGCTCAGGCGCAGCGCTTTATCGCCGAAGGTGTTGACATGCTCGATGTCGGCGGCGAATCTACCCGCCCGAATTCGGCTCCGATAACAATCGATGAGGAGTTGCGGCGGGTGATACCGGTGCTGGAGCGTCTGGCTGGCAAAGTTGAAGTGTCTTTGAGCGTCGACACCTATAAGTTAGAGGTGGCTCGCCGGGCTTTAGATGCCGGTGCAGACATGCTCAATGATATCTGGGGGTTGAAGAAAGAGCCGAGACTGGCTGCACTGGCGGCACAGAGAGGCGTGCCTGTAGTCCTGATGAGCAATCAGCGTGAGGACCCTCAGCGACATATCGTGCCGGCGGTTATCGCCGACCTCAAGAGGGCTATAGACATGGCTCTGGATGCAGGCGTGCCCTGGGATAATATTATCGTTGACCCGGGCGTTGGTTTCGGCAAGACACTGGAGCAGAACCTCGAGCTGGTACGTCGCCTTGACGAGCTTAAAGCCCTGGGTAGACCTGTACTGCTGGGCACCTCGCGCAAATCGATGATTGGAATGGTGCTGGAATTGCCTGCGGAGCAGCGTCTGGAGGGCACGGCAGCCAGCGTCGCCATCGGTATCGCCAGAGGTGCCGATATAATCAGGGTGCATGATGTCAGGGAGATGGTGCGCGTTTGCCGCATGAGCGATGCCATTATACGGGGCGGGAGGAGCTAGCAGTGGCAACCGTATATCTCGGTCTCGGCTCGAATCTGGGAGACAGGAAGCATAACCTGGCTCAAGCACTGGAGTTGCTGTCAAAACATGTGGTAATTGAACTGATATCCTCTGTCTATGAAACAGAGCCTTCAGGCTACAAGGAGCAGCCGCTTTTTCTTAATGCCGTGTGCCGTGTCTCTATGGGACTTAGCCCTGAGAATCTTCTGCGTCTGGCTAAGAAAATCGAGGCTGAACTGGGCAGGACGCCCGGCTTTCCCAACGCACCCAGGCCCATCGATATAGACATACTTTTCTACGATAATCAGGTTCTAAACGATAAGGAGTTGACCATACCTCATCCCCGGCTGGTGGAGCGGGCTTTCGTGCTGGTGCCGCTGGCTGAAATCGCCCCGGACATGGTCCATCCCGTAAGTAAAAAGACCGTCAAAGAGCTGCTTGATGATTTGGGGGCTGTGACCGGCGTTAGCAAGTGGGCTGAAGCTGAGGAGCTTATGAACAGGAGGCAAGATGTATCAGGTATCTGTTGAAGGGCATTTCGATGCCGCTCATTATCTCAGGGACTACGGCGGCAAGTGTGAAAATTTGCATGGCCATCGCTTCAAGGTGATAGTAACCTTGAAGGCTGGCAGGCTTAATGAAACCGGCCTGTCTTATGATTTCGTGGACTTGAAGCGTCATCTGAATGAGGTTCTTTCCCAATTCGACCACAACTGCATAAATGATGTGCCGCCCTTCGATAAAATCAACGCCTCTTCGGAAAATATCGCTGCCACTATTTATGACCAGCTTAAAGGTCGTTTCTCCGGCGGAGTGTCGCTGGCAAGCGTGCAGGTCTGGGAATCTCCGCAGAGCTGCGTTACCTACAGCCCTGAATAATTAGTCTTTCAGGTCCGGGCTTTTACTTGTCACTCTGATGCCTTTCCTGTCACCCTGAAAATTTTCCTGTCACCCTGAACGCTAGTGAAGGGTCTAAAGCTTCTTCACTTGCGGAGTTTATCCTAGGCGGATGAGAGATTCTTCCCCTTCCCCTTCGCTTTCGGCTCAGGGTCAGGGTCAGAATGACAGAAGCGAAGGGCCCAGAATGGAAGGTAAGGTTGCTAAGCCTTCTCAAGGTCTGGTGGCAGCAGGTTGGGTATGTTTTCTGTGATGGGGTAGCTGTGGTTGCACTTTTTGCAGAAGAGTGAGCCGGTCACCACCTCGCCCTCTTTCTCTTCAGTTACCTTGAGCTTAAGCGAGCTTTTGCACACCGGACAGGCTAATATGTCCATTAACTCTTTCTTCATCGGCAATTATCCTACTGCAATTCAGCCAGGCTGTCAATTTTGGTGTCGTGTCATTCTGAGCGCAGCGAAGAATCTTACGTTGTTCCCATCACCGAGATTGCCGCAGAGTTTACCCTGAGTGAGATTCTTCGGTCACTCCGTTTCCTTAGAATGACACGAAACTAAAGGCTAGCAATGACATTCTTCATCCCTCTTGCCTCCAGGTCGCCATTGAGTTAGACTGATGGCAGTAAGGGGAAACTCTGTGGTAAAGCTGACATTTTACGGCGGCATCAATGAAATCGGCGGCAACAAGATTCTCCTGGAGGACGGAGAGCGTCGGCTGTTCCTCGATTTCGGCTTCCCCTACAAGAGTCACAAGAAATTCTACGAGGAATACCTGAAGCCCCGTGGCGGCGCCGGCTTGCTCGACCCCCTGGCGATGGGCTTGCTGCCACCGCTGGAAGGGCTTTATCGTGATGACCTGGTAACGCCGGGGCTCTGGGAGCAGTTCCGTCATAGCTCTCTTTACCGCAAACTTGAACGGGTTGATGGCGTGCTGCTGTCCCACGCCCATCTTGACCACTCGGGACATATCGCCTTTCTCAGGGATGACATCCCGGTCTATTCCACCGCCACTACCGCCTTTATTGCCAAGTCTGTTCAGGATTCAGGTAAGGCTGACTTCGACCAGCAGGTGTGTTATTTCGACCATAAGCAACCGGGGCGTCCCTCGAACTGGAAACAGGAGGCGCTGCTTACCGGTGACAAAAAGCAACAGCGGCAGTTCTGCCTTGCCGACGCCGAGCTAAAAGCCTTGAGCGAGGACGCCGTCAAGTTCTGGCTCAAATCTCCGGCGCAGAAGCCGCTTATCTCCTGTCCCCTGAACAGTCACAGCGGCTGTAGCTTAAATCTGCGCTGTTTTCCGGTTGACCACTCTATACCCGGCGCCTGTGCCTGGGGCATCGAGACCGGCTCCGGCTGGATTATCTACAGTGGCGACTTACGGCTGCACGGCAAGCGCGCCGAGCTTACCAGAAAATTCATCGAGGAGGCGGGCAAGCTGCGTCCCAGGGCGCTTATCCTTGAGGGCACCAATGTGACCCGCGACAAGAATGTGCCTGAGGGCGAAGTGTATGAAAATGGTTTTAAGGTAATAAAAGATGCTGCCGGACTGGTTATCGCCGACTTCCCGCCCCGGGATGTGAACCGCCTGCTCACTTTCTTGCAGATTGCCCGGGACACGGGCAGGAAGCTGGCTATACTGCCCAGGGACGCCTACCTGTTAAAGGCCATGCGCCTGCTGGAGCCGGAAATTCCTGATATCGCCCGGGAGGACAGCATCGTCATATATCAGGACACCATTGCCAGCAAGAGCCCCAACCTGTGGGTGCAGAACCTGTGCAAAGAGCACGGTAGCAAGATGGTTCTGGCTGAAGATGTGCGTTCGGCTGAGGACAAGTTTATACTCTGTTTCAGCTTCTGGGACATAAACGAGTTGCCCAGCCTTCGCCCCACGCCGGGCAGCCTGTATGTGTTCAGCTCCAGTGAGCCACACGATGAAGAGCAGGAGATCGACTTCCGCCGCCTGCATAAGTGGCTGGAGCACTTTGGGCTACGAGGCTTCGGTCTTCCAGTAGAAAAGAACGGCGAGTGGGAGATACCCGAAGCTGAGCGAGGATTACATGCCTCCGGCCATGCCTGCGGTCCCGATTTGCTCGAGGTGGCTCGCGGAATAAAGCCCGAAGTCCTCATCCCTGTCCACAGCGAGCACCCCGATTTCTACACAGAGCACCTGGGTGGCAGCGGAATCGAGGTTATTCTCCCCACTGTAGGTGGCACAATCGAGGTGTGATATCCGGAACACAGCTTTCAGCCGTTCTTAGTGTTTCTTGTTCTAAATGTTACTGCGATAATGTTTTACGTTTTCTCTGACCAGGTAAACAAAATCTATACTATCCTACACCCCTGGCGTGCATTCTTGCCATGTATTTATTGAACATTCTTTGCTTACGCTCTTCTTCAACTTTTCCTTTGCAGATTTGTCTGAGCCGATTGCACTCTTTCAGTGTACTCCAATCCATAGCAATTTTTTGCTCTTCCTTATATACTTCCAAAGCCCCCGATTGGAAACGCTGTAAATAACTCTTTTGTTTTGGTAGTACTATTATGACTTTCTTTCTATAATTTGGAAAAGGTGCAATTATTTCAAGCTCTCTATACACTCCTCCTTGACGAGTTGGGCTCGCAAGTACAAGTGCTATTACTAGGTCTGCAGTATCCACGTGGGTTAATTCTGCATAACCGAGCTCAATAGAAGTGCTAGACTGAAGTCTGAACAATTCTTCACATGTACGTACTTCGTCTTTTTCCTCCTTTTCCCGAGATAGTTCTTTTAATGCATCTATTAGATTAGTTCTCTTTGTAAGCCATTCTTCATTACCAGTCTCTCCAGGCCCTAACACTAATACTCTAAGGTCTACCCAAAGGTCATTAAGTAGCTCGGAAGATTCAGTAGACCAAGAAGAACCACCGCTTGTCATTATTTCTATATTATCGCTTCCTTTGATATTGCTTTAAGTTTGTTCAGATCAGCCAAGGCAGCCTGACCTTCTGGGGTAATCCTAAGTGTTGAGTCTAATACCTGCAAATAGTCGGCCCTTACCAAAAGAGCAATCTTAAGCCAATACCTATACTCGCCGATATGATCAGCTAGTTGGTCCACTCCAAAATATTCTTTCTCAGTGAATAGTTCCAAAAACCTTAGGCAATCACTGTCCATTAAAGCATTTGCTTTTGCGTGTTGGTTTCTTATGGAATCTTCGTCCTCTTCATGACCTCGGAGAAGGCCACTTTTATCTTCTTTCTCAGTGATCTCTTTTGGTGATGATGCGGTACCGAAGTCAACATATCCTATTGTGATGTCTTCTTCACTCGGACTTACCCAAGATACTCCAGTTATACCTTCCTTTTCCTCCCAACTAATTTGTTCGGGTTGTCGTTCAGGTAAATCAGTCTGATAACTATCTTTTAATCGAACTATTCTAGCCATCGATTTCCTCCAATAAGCGTGCTCCTATTTTCCCCAGCATTTCGTACTCTATGTCCGCTGCTGACTTCAAAAATCCAGCTGTTTCATTCCTTGATATAGTATTTGGCTCTTCCCTTCTCCAATATACGTCTACATCAAAAAGTAATCCGTCGGACGGATAATCTACCGGATCCTTGGGTTCCCTTAATAGTCTTATATTGTTCATACGTAAGACCCCAATGTACTTTTTGATCGGGAAACGAACTGCATATTCTATCCCTACATCCTCTTTCTTCTCTACTTCTGCGATTATATCTTGAAGTAATACCCCAGAAATTATCTTTGCTAGTGACGTTGATGATTTAACAATGTTTTCTGTTTCCACAAAGAATTGAGACCGCAGTCCTAGGGTCCTGAAATTCTTCACCTCAATATCTTTTGCGATTCCAGTAATCCATTCAGGTGCAGTATCGACAACGTGGGTCAATGAATCTATAAGAGCATAACGCAACCATATCGTGTCAGCTGAGAATCTGATTTCGTAGGGATCTGCATCTTCCCTCCTTTGACTTAATAGACAACCCCCTGGGTCTATGTTGTGTTGTTTGTAGAATTGCCCAATTCTATTTAGTGTCAATCCTGCTGAATCCAAGTAACGGTAACCTTTTACTGTCTTTGCTTGTGTAAAAGCCTGGTGCAAAGTCCATTTTTTCTTTCCATTTCTCGCTGTCTTTTCCATGTCTCAAAAACCTCGCCTTAGTATTTTACGTTATGAAATTACTCTTGGACAACGTAATATTGACATAAATATACACAAACAAACTAATTATAACACGATTGGTATTATTCTAACATGACCTATATATAGGAAGGAAGTTTCTGGGCATTCTTATCTATTGAGCAAGCAGCTCAAGGCACGCCAAGCAGAAATGGTTAGTGAGTCTTGAGACTTGGGTCGTACCCTATGCCAGCTTTATATCCGAGCTGGTTTTGGCTTCCTTGATGAATTGGAGCAGTATGCTGCTGCGCAGGTCGTTTCGGCTCTCAAGCGGGGCGACGAACTTGCCTTTAATCCAGATGTGCTGCGGTTCGACGAAAACGAGCACGCGGGGACCGCTCATGGCTTCATCGAGGAACCGGGGGTAGCCGTCCTGGAAGACCTGTTCCGCCTGCTTTACATAAACTTCGTCCTGACTCTTGAGTATGCTCTCCAGAAGCTGGCTCGCCTTGTCCACGTTGCTGTCGGTGGTCAGGGGGATGCGTACCTCGTCGAACATGTAGTCAGATGAGATAGCTTCCAGACCTGTCGAGTAGTCCTTGGAGTAGTTCAGTACCGGCTGGTCGAGTATTATGAGGTTGGGTACATATAGCAGCCTGCCGGTGAGCTCGCCGCCCAGCTTCTCGTCTTCCCCGACCTCTTCGAGCGTGGTGTGAAGCAGTCCTATGTGCCTGACGTCGCCTTTTGTGTTGCCGATGCGGATTCTATCTCCCAAATCATAGATTTTGGAGAAGGTGATGACAAAGAAAGCGAAAAAGCAGGCGATGTATTTCTGTAGAGCCAATGCCAGCGCTATGGCGATAATAGGCACATACATGGCTATTTTAGGTACATATATGGCTGCCAGTATGGTAATGGCGACGAATATGGCAACGGCGGTGCAGGTGAGTATGGTTGTGATGAGGTTCGTGTTGCGCCGCTGCGCCTCGGCTTTAAGCGCGTTAACCTTGGCGGTGCGCCGGCTGATATCGGCAGGGGGACGCCCGATTTCTGTGGTTGGGTCACTGCGACTTTTTTGCGTCGAGCGTTTGCTTTTAGTCATTTTTGCTCAGTGCTCTGGCTAGATAATAGAGGTGGGAGGGGGTGACCCTCCCATTTTTAGTGTGTTTAATTATAGGTGTTTTGGGGTCATCTGGTCAAGGCAGTGTGCCATTTTGTCATCGCGAGGGGCGTAGCCTCGTGGCGATCTCATGTTATGTCCTGTCATTCTGAGCGTAGCGAAGAATCTCATGTCTTCTCTGCTACCGAGGTTGCCACGTGGAGTTTACCCTGAGCGAGATTCTTCGGTCACTCCGTTCCCTCAGAATGACAGGAAGGGCGCTCAGAATGACAGGGGCGAAAGGTTCAGTTCCTTCGACGGGCTCAGGATGAGCGGGGATGATAGGTAGATTCTTCGACAAGCTCAGAATGACAGGAAGGGTGCTCAGAATGACAGGAAGGGCGCTCAGAATGACAGGGGCGAAGGGTTCAGTTCCTTCGACGGGCTCAGGATGAGCGGGGATGATAGGTAGATTCTTCGACAAGCTCAGAATGACAGGAAGGGTGCTCAGAATGACATGAAGGGTGTTCAGAATGACAGGGGCGAAGGACTCAGTTCCTTCGACAGGCTCAGGATGAGCGGGGGTAACAGGCAGGATGAGCGGTAAGAAGGGTTCATAGAGCCAGTGCCAGGTTCAGGTATAGCTGGGCTGCCTGCACCACCTGCTGGAAGGGGACCGACTCTTCGGGCGTGTGGGCGGCTTCCAGACGGCCGGGACCAAGCACGATTGGGTCTACACCGGCAGCCCAGAGCACGCTGCCATCGGAGTGGCTCCTGAAGTCCTGCGGTTCCCAGGGTAAAGACATCTTGTTGTACGTTTCCTTCAGCTTACCTATCAGTGGTCTCTCTTCGGAAATGCGGTATCCGGCATGTGTGTCCTCGAATTTTAGTCGGGCGTTTAAGCCGTTGATGCTGCCGCCGGCTGTCTTTACCAGCTGCTCCAGCTCTGTTTTAAGCACTTCGAGCCTGGAGTTAGGCGGCAGATGCAGGTCAAGCCATGCCTCGCAGGCGTCCGGCACGACAAAGCCGCCGGGGAAGCCCGAAAGCTCCCTGATGTTGTAGACCAGGCCGTGTGGTGCCGGGGTGGCGTACTCCGTGATTTGCAGCAGCAGCTTGAGCATGGTTTCAATGGCATTTTGTCCCAGCTCCGGCATTGAGGAGTGGGCTTTTTTCCCCTCGGTGCGCAGCAGAATCTCCATGTAACCGTAGTGGCCAAGACAGGGTATCAGGCTGGTGGGCTCGCCAATCACCGCCCAGGGGAAGCTGTATTCCTGCATCAATGCCTTGGCACCGCTGCTGTCTTCCTCCTCGCCGACCACCAGAGCCAGTCCTGCCGGCGGGAAAGCCTTTTTGCTGCCGGTCAGGGCAATGAAGGCTTCCATCATGGCGGCGCAGCCGGCTTTCATATCTGTGGTTCCCAGACCGAATATAGTGCCGTCTTCCTCATGGAAACCGAAATCTTCGAGGTCGTGGGCGGTAATGGTATCGAGATGTCCCACGAAGCAAAGCTCTACCTCGTATTTGCCTTCGGGAAAGGCGATCAGGTTAAAGCGGCTCTCGTCGACCTCCTGCTTGCTTACCGCTATGCCGTGCTTCTCGAGGTATTCCCCGGCAAAGTCGACGATTTCCTCCTCTTTGCCCGACGGACTGTATATGTCCACCAGCTCTCGGAGAAGCCTTTTCAGCCTTTGTGGGTTTATATTCATTGGCTTATTATGCTTCATGCGCTTTTGAGGAGTTATCGGACCTGTTGTTTTCTTTGTTGGGTCGGCGAATGGTCTTTGCCAGCCACACGTGCTGGCTGCTACGGGAGAAGCCAAGTGTCTTGAAGAAGGCGATAGCCGGCTCATTCTCGGCGTCGGTATCGGCGATTATCATCCTGACGCCTTCTTTGCGCAGCCTCTGTTCTAACCTTTTGTAAAGTCTGATGCCCAGATTGGTTCTCTGAAAGTCTTCAGCCACACCTATCCAGCTCAGGTACCCGTATTTCTTCCAGGCGGTGCCTTCTTTCTCAATGGTAGTGCCTATTATAAAGCCGACGATTTTTCCATCCGGTTCGGTCTCGGCAACCAGGCAATATTCGGGGTCGGAGGTGAAATAATCGGTTACCTCATACTGGTCCCAGGTGCGGTACAGGATGGGGAACTCCTCGCTGGTGAAGAGCTCCTCTCCCAGGTGATAAACGGCGCTGATATCATCTATCTCCATCTGGCGGATGTTCGTTTCGATTTTCTTTTTTCTAGGCTTCTCCGATGGCATTTATACCTCCGTGTTTATTTAAAGATGGTTGAGTCTTTCGTGATAGTTTGGGATTGGCCCTTTATTATATTGCAGCGGCAGCGGTAAGTCCATTAAATTCGTGCCGTGTCCAGTAATGTAGGGACAGACTTCAGGTCTGTTCCTACATCTTTGCTATGTCATTCTGAGGAAGCAGGGCGACCGAAGAATCTCATGTAGAGATCCTTCGCTTCGCTCAGGATGACAAGGTATAACGGCTCGCAATGACAGATACTATATCTTCTCACACCGGGTTTATTCTGCCGCAGTGGGGGCACCTGACCTCGGGCAGTTTGAAGTTGGGCGGTAGTCTTAGATTAGTGCCGCAGGCACAGGTGATAGTATTATACTTGTTGAGGTTCCACATTAAGTTTGAAGTCTCTCGAGTTCGTTGGACCTCGTCAACTTTTTCAGGTGCCTCGGCTTCTGGGGCTCGCAGAGCCATGGTTCCGGCGGCGGCTACCGCAGCGGCGGGAATTACTACCTTGTTGGTATGGCGAACCTCTTGATAAGCCGTAGCATAGTCAGCAAAAGAGGCGCCAGACATGGAGCGGAGTATGCGAATACGCTCGGAGATAGGTGGGTGGGTGCTGGTGAGGTTCTCGGCAGCCCTGCCTCGCTTGCGGAAGGGATTGACAGTATACATCGGTGCTGTGGCTTGGTTGGCTGATTTGAGCTGGTTTGTGGAGGCGGCTAGTTTTTCCAGCGCCGATGCCAACCCATCGGGGTATCTGGTGTATAGAGCCGATGAGGCATCCGCCAGGTACTCTCTTTTTCTGGAGACGGCAAAGTAGATTAGCTGAGCCATGATTGGAGCCAGTATCATCAAGGCAATAGCCACAACGATGATGATAATCTGACCTGCGCCGCCTCCGGAGGAGGAGCTTCTTCTGGTCCTGCCCATGCCGCCGAAAAGCATGAATCTCGATGCGTACCAGGCTAGAAGGACGATGGTGCCGAGAAGCACGCTGCACATTGCCATCAGTAGCACATCCCGGTTCTTGATGTGAGCCATCTCGTGCCCGACGACTCCCTGAAGCTCGTCCCGGTTGAGCTTCTGCAGCAGCCCAGAGGTGACGGTAACGGATGCTTTTTTGGGGTCCCGGCCGGTGGCGAAGGCGTTCATTGCCGGGTCGTCGACAATGTATATGGAGGGCATCGCCTCCAGCCCTGAGGCGATTTTCATTTCCTCGACTATATTATAAAGGCGGGGGTGGTCATCTCGGCTGATTTTCCTGGCTCCTGACATGGCAAGCAGTATGCTGTCTCCCTGGAAATAGGCGACCAGGCTCATGATTACCCATAGTATCAGGGCGAAGATTAAGCCGCCTATGCTGCTATCGAAGAAATACAAGCCCAGGAAATAGCCAAGCAGAAGCAGCAATACTCCCATCCAAACTACAAGTATTGCTGACCTGGTCTGGTTAGACCTGACTTGTTCCCACATAGTTCAGAAGTCTAGAGACTAAGTAAAGCTGACTTTTGGCGCTTCCTTCTCGGCGGCTACGGTGACCTCGAAGAACTCACCTGCCTTGAAGCCAGCCATGCCAGCTATGACGTTAGACGGAAACATCTGTGTCTTGTTGTTATAGTTTAGCACTGAATCGTTATAGAACTGGCGGGAGAAGCTTATCTTGTTCTCGGTTGAGGCAAGCTCTTCCTGTAGAGCCAGGAAGTTCTGGCTGGCTTTGAGATCAGGGTATCTTTCAGCCACGGCCAGCAGCCGATTCAAGGCTGAGCTTAGCTCACCCTCCACTTTGCCCCGCTCGCCCGGGCTGGCAGATGCTACCTGCTGGGCAAGGGTGCGGGCTTTGGTTACGGCTTCGAGCGTCTCTCGCTCATGCTTCATGTAGCCCTTTACCGTTTCCATAAGGTTTGGAATCAGGTCGTGCCGTCTCTTTAGTTGCACATCGATTTGAGCCCAGGCGTTTTTCACCTGGTTGCGCAGCCTGACCAAGCTGTTGTATATAGCGATGAAGGCGATAATCAGAATGGCTATGATGCCGATGACAATCCAGACTGCTAGCATAAGTAATCCTCCTTAATGTTTGCTCATTTTTTTATTATATGCTTTTATAGTTGCAGCTAAGCCTCAGCTTGGAATGTTTCTCCCAGGAAACTTATTATCTGCTGTTGAACGTCCTGCCGTGCTGGTTTTTTCCCAGCCAGGTATTTCAGCAATTGAGCCACCTCGCCGCCATCGAACCACAGCCCGTGTTTTTGCGGGCAAACGTCTATGAGTACACTGGGATGTTCGCCAATGGTAGTTTTCCTCATTTTTTTTCTGCAGATGGGACATCTTCGCTTTTTCTCCGAAGAGTCGGCTTCCGGCAATTTCAATATATCGTCGAGCAGCAGGTTGTGGCTGTCGAGATTCAGAGACTTCAACAAAAGATCCAGTTCCGTGGAATCGAACCATACAGCGTGGCAGTCATTACAATGGTCAAGCTCGATGTTGTTATATTCAACAACTATCATATCGCTCTTACAGTTAAGACATCTCATTGGACCTCAACCCCCAAGTTGTCAATAGTGTAGATTGCTTGCTGAGTTGTGTCAAGAGTTTTGCCTGACCTGCTGGCAGTTTTTACGTCCAGTGTGGTAATATCTGATTGAAGCGGAGGTAGATATGATACCAGAATATGAGATAAACCAATATTCTAAAGGGGAGTCGTGGCGGATGTTCCGGATAATCGGAGAGCTGGTGGAAGGGTTTGATGAGCTGGCAGGCGTGGAGCCGGCGGTGACCATATACGGTTCGGCTCGACTTAAGCCGGAGGAAGAGCTTTTTGCCAGGACGGAAGAGATAGCCCGTCGGCTTGGCGAGCTGGGTTTTTCGATTATAAGCGGTGGTGGGCCCGGTGTTATGGAAGCAGCAAACAAGGGCGCCCTCGAAGCTGGAGTGGCATCAATCGGACTAAATATCGAACTGCCTGAGGAGCAGGCTAGCAATCCTTATACCACCAAGTCGATAACGTTTCACCACTTTTTTGTTCGCAAGGTCATGCTGGTGAAGTATGCCACTGCCTTTGTCATGATGCCCGGTGGGTTGGGAACGCTTGACGAGTTAAGCGAGGTGCTGACATTGATGCAGACCGGCAAGATAAAACCTTTCCCCGTGGTGCTTTTTGATAGTGAATATTGGAAGGGGTTTCTTGACTGGCTGCACAACCAGACCTTAGCCAGAGGGTTTGTCTCTGAGGATGATTTCGACCTGCTCAGGATTTGCGACACGCCTGATGAAGTGGTTGATACGGTTCAGCAGTGGTATATAAAGCATCAAATTGTGGGCAGGAGAGCCGTAGCTCAAACGGGTCTGGAATAGGCATCTAATCGAGCAGAAATTCCTCCCGATATTCAGGGACAGCTACCTTCCATTCCATCTTGTCTCTGACCAAGCTGGCGAAATGCTGTGATACGCTCGATTCGCCATGGGTTACAAAGAGGCGTCTGGGGGGCTTGCGCAGGCTTGACAGCCAGTTGAGAAGTCCATCCCTGTCGGCATGTGCCGAGAAGCCGTTTATCTGTACTATTTTGGCTTTAACGGGATAGTGTTGCCCCAGTATCCTGACTTTTTTAGCGCCATCAACTATTACCCTGCCTAAAGTGCCCGCAGCCTGATAGCCGACAAAAAGTATGGTACTTTCTTTCCTCGAGATATTAGTTACCAGATGATGTTTTATCCTGCCGCCGGTACACATGCCGGAGCCGGCGATTATAATAACGGTACCTTTTATTCGATTTATCGCCTTTGACTCCTCAGCCGTTCTTACCAGACTTAAGCCGCGGAAATCAAAGGGGGACTTCTTCTGACGCATAAGCTTGACCATCTCTTTATCGAATAGCTCAGGATGATGCTTAAACACATCCGTGATTCTTACTGCCATGGGGCTGTCAATGAAAACCATCAGGTGCGGGATGCGGCCTTCGATAAGGAACTCGTTGAGGTAGTACAATATCTCCTGAGACCGCTCCAGCGCGAAGCTGGGAATGATTATATTTCCGCCGGATTTCACGGTTGCGTTTATGGCATCGGCCAGCTTGCTGGCTGCGTCTTCTAAAGGCTCAACCAACCTGTCACCGTACGTAGACTCCGAGATGACGTAGTCTGCTTCTTCGAACCGCGTGGGGTTACAGAGTATCGGCTTATTACGGCGACCAATGTCTCCGGAGAAGAGGATTGTCCTGTCCTCCCCGTTTTGCCGTATCCTGACCTTTATCATCGATGAGCCCAGCACGTGACCTGCATCGTGAAAGGTGGCTTCAATACCTTTGCCTATGCTGATGGTTTGACCGTATTCGACAGGCGAGAAAAGCGGGAAAGAAGCCCTGGCGTCGTCTATCGTGTACAGCGGGGCCTCGAGATAGGGGCCTTTTCTCCTTTCTTTTTTGTGTCGCCTTCTTTTAAACTCCGCGTCCTCTTGCTGGATTTTTGCTGAGTCGAGGAGCATGATTTCCGTGATTTCAGTGGTGGCAGCAACGCAGTAAATGGGGCCACGGAAGCCTTCACGAACCAGCTTGGGCAGAAGTCCGCAATGGTCGAGATGGGCATGGGTTAGAAGGACGCAATCCAGATTTCCAGGAGGAATTGGAAAATGTTCCCAGTTTCTTCCTGTGAACTCTCTCTCTTGGTAGAGACCACAGTCTACCAGGAATCTGAAGTTGTCGGTCTCAATTAAGTAGCATGAGCCGGTGACGCTCTGAGCTGCACCCAGAAAGGTTAGCTTGATGTGCATGTTTTGAGATGATAACAGAATTAGACGGGTTAGGCAAAGTCTCCGGTGGGATACATTTTTCGGCTAATTAATATATATACAGGCAGATACCGGGTCTGCTACCCCAAAATTTTAGCATAATATAGTACTATTTGTTCTTGACGAAAGGTTCTTATGATGCTACATTGGTAGCTTGTGAGTTATGCTGGATTCAGGCATATTCTGAAAGGAGTTGAAATATGATCTCATTTAGTCCTACCGAAGAACAGCAAATGATTGTGACCATGGTGAAGCAGTTTGCCAACGACGAGATGCGCAAAGTCTACAGGGAATGCGACGAGAGCGGGGAGATTCCTAATCGTGTCATCGATACCGCCTGGGGGCTGGGGCTGGTTTCTACAGGTATACCAGAAGAGTATGGAGGTCTTGGTGGGGAGCATTCGGCTATCACAGGTGCGCTGATTGCTGAGGAGTTGGCCTGGGGCGACCTGTCCATGGCAATGCATATACTCTGTCCTGCTCTGATGGTCAATCCTGTTCTCGAGATGGGGACCGGGGAGCAGAAGAAAAAATACCTTCCTGCTTTCTGCGAGGAGAAATATAAGGTGGCTACCGCTGCTTTAATTGAGCCCCGCTTTGGCTTTGACCCCTACTCGCTTTCAACCACCGCGACTTTGAAAGATGGAAGCTATGTGCTTAAAGGTCAGAAGTGCTATGTCCCTCTGGCTGCTGATGCTGACCTGGTGCTGGTCTGTGCGGCTGAGAAGGGCAAGAGTCAGGGTTTTATTATCGAAAAGGGCACCAAAGGACTGGAGGTCGGTGAGAGAGAGGAGAACATGGGGATAAAAGCACTGGCTACCTATGAGCTAACCCTGAAAGACTGCCGCATCCCCAAGGAGAATCGGCTTGGTGGTGAGAAGGGGTGTGATTTTGAGCGCATTATGAATTGCTCACGGGTAGCTCTGGCGGCGATGGCTGTTGGTGTAGCCAGGGCTGCCTTTGAGTACTCAAGAGATTATGCTAAGGAGCGTGTCGCCTTCGGCGAACCGATTGCTTCCAGGCAGGCAATCGCTTTCATGCTGGCGGAAATGGCAATTGAAGTAGATGCCACGAGGTTGATGAGCTGGGAGGCTGCCTGGAAACTGGACCGAAAGGAAGAGGCGACCAAAGAGGCTTCCCTGGTAAAGGCTTATGCTGATGATATGGTGCTAATGGTGACCGACAGTGCCGTGCAGATATTGGGTGGTCATGGTTATATCCGTGAGCACCCGGTGGAGCTGTGGCTCAGGAACGGTCGCGGCTTTGTCACTTTTGATGGCATGGCTATTGTATAAAGGAGGTATTCGATAATGATAGATTTTGAACTTACACCGGAACAAAAAGAAGCAGTGGAAGCAGCTCACAAGATTGCCGTAGAGAAGTTACGACCTATAAGCCATTACTATGATGAGCATGAAGATGAGAGCCCGAAAGAGCTTATAGATAAGATATGGGAGGGAAGACGGGAAGGAAGCTTAATGGTGGGGCTGGACATGACTGCGGCCTTAAGGACCGAGGAGATGTTCTGGGGTGATGCCGGGCTCGCTCTGTGCTTACCGAGTCCTGGACTGGGAGGTGCGGCTATCTTTGCCACGGGGACACCGGAGCAACTGCAGCGTTTTCTGGGTGACTATAACGAAGGCGGGCCGAAATGGGGTGCTATGGCGATGACGGAGACTGGTTGCGGCTCGGATACCTCTGCCATCACTGCCACGGCAGTGCTCGACGGCAACGAATGGGTAATCAACGGCGAGAAGATATTTATAACCAGTGGTAAGAGGGCTATGGTGGACTCCGAAGGCCTGGTAGTGGTCTGGGCAACTGTGGATAAATCGGCGGGACGCGCCGGCATGAAGTCTTTTGTGGTGCCGGCTGGTACTCCGGGGGCGAAGGTGGAGAAGAAGGAGAAAAAGCTGGGAATCAGAGCCAGCGATACCGTAACCATTGTTTTCGATAATTGCCGCATTCCCTTCGAAAATATACTGGGCAGCCCTGAAGTCAGGAAGATAGACAAAACCGGGACCGCCGGGTTTAAGAAGGCGATGGCTACCTTCGATGCCACTCGACCTTTTATTGCCGCGCAGGCACTTGGCGTGGGGCGTGCCGCTTTAGATTTCGTTAAGGAAACACTGGAAAAGGAAGGTGTTGAGATAAGGTACGGCTTGCCCCGTAACAAGCTCAGCGCCCTGGAACGGGACGTTATGGAAATGGAAGCTAATTACAAGGCAGCCAAGCTTTTGACATTGCGTGCCTTTTCCCTGATGAGCCAGATGCTGCCAAATAGCCTGGAAGCGTCAATGGCAAAGGCGAAAGCCGGGCTTGCTATTACCAAGATTACTCAGAAGGCGGTTGAAATCATGGGGCCGCTGGGTTACTCCAGGAAATACCTGCTGGAGAAATGGATGCGTGATGGCAAGATAAATGATATATTCGAGGGCACCGGCCAGATTAATATGCTGGTGGTGGCACGTCGAGTCCTCGATTTTTCCAGAGAACAGCTTAAATAAGTACTGCTGCGCGAGTATGCAGAAGGGGGTTTAGTATGACAGAATCAGCACATCAAGCCCTGAGCATTCTGCGGGATGGTAGTTTGTTTCAATGGTATGTCATTCCTCTGTTTGCCCTTGTGGTGTATGTGTATGCCAACGAGGTTGAGAAGAGAAACTGGAGCCTGGTGTTTGCCGGCCTGGCGTTCTGGGGCATGGACTGGTTCAATGAGATTTGGAATGGGCTGGTCTTCCATTTTACTCAGTATGCCCCGGTATGGGGTGCTCCCGGAAGCACTGCCTACTTGATTCTCATTGGCTTGAATATTGAGATTTGCTTTATGTTTGCCATTGCAGGCATTGCCTTCAGCAAGATGCTGCCGAAAGATAAGAAAATGAAGATGCTGGGTATTCCCAACCGGCTGCTTTTCGCCGTAGTAGGAGCTGCGTTTTGTGTCTTTGTTGAGTGCCTGCTGAATGCAGTAGGTGCGCTTACCTGGGAGTACCCCTGGTGGAACATCGGCGCGCCGTGGCTTATTTTCCTGGTCGGGTACCTTTACTTTTTCTTGGTTTCGTTCTGGGTATTCGACATGGAGAGCGTCAAGAAGAAGATGATAACGGTGGGGGCAATACTAGGCTTTGACATCATCTGCCTGGTGATTTTCATGGGAATACTGCAGTGGATTTAGTTAGGGCGGTGTTGTTGTGGCATGAAGGTAGTCTATCATCCCCGCTATGCTGAGATTTATGCTTCTGACCCTGCCGCCAGTCCTGGCAGGATGGAGGCGATTCTCAGGGAGCTTGAGAGAGAATATGATTTCATTGAACCTCAAGCTGCTACAGAGGATGATTTGCGGCGGGTTCACACACGGAATCACATCGAGTCAATCAAGCGAGATAAACATCTTTATGATATAGCCTGTCTGGCGGCTGGTGGAGCCATTGAAGCTGCCCGGATAGCTTTGGAAGGTGAAGCCAGCTTTGGCTTGCTCAGACCGCCCGGACATCATGCCAGCCCCGACGATTGCTGGGGGTTCTGCTATTTCAATAACGTCGCCGTAGCTTTAGCCATGCTTCAGAGTGAGAAATTGATAGAGAATGCTTTGATTCTGGATTTCGACCTGCATTTTGGAGATGGCACCAACAATTTTTTTGATGGAAGTGTGACCGAGTACTTTCAGCCAGTTGGCCGTGGTGGGCAGAGTTTTGTTGAAGAGATAATTAATAAGTTCCAGCAGAAAAAAGGCTATTCCATACTTGCTGTTTCGGCTGGCTTTGACCGCCATGTTGAAGACTGGGGCGGACAGCTTACAACAGATGATTACCGGACGATTGGCAAGTTAGTCAACGAAGCCGCTGAGAGGAATTGTAAAGGCAGGAGATTTGCCGTTCTGGAAGGTGGCTATAATCACAACGTCCTGGGCAAGAACGTTAAAGCCTTCCTGGAGGGGATGGATTAAGTAATAATTCTACGGTGGGCATTTGGCGCAGAACGACCGGAACAGTGTCGTGCTCAGGTAGCGGTCTCCGCGGTCAGGCAATATAACCACAATTGTGCCGGAATTCATCTCCTTGGCTATGCGTAAAGCCCCGGCTACCGCAGCTCCGCTCGACATGCCGACGAAGAGCCCTTCTTTGACAGCCAGCAGCCTCGTTGTTGCAAACGCCTCTTCGTCTTCGATAGTTACCTTTTCATCGAATATCTCAGGACGATAGATTTTGGGGACTATCGATTCTTTCATGTTTTTCAGCCCCTGTATTGTGTGTCCCTCTATAGGCTCTACGGCGACTATTTTCAGGCCACGTTTTTTCTCTTTTAGATATTTCCCGGTGCCCATCAGTGTTCCTGTCGTGCCCATGCCAGCAACGAATATATCGATTTCCCCTGCGGTCTGAGACATGATTTCGGGTCCAGTTGTTTCATAATGAGCTAATACGTTGCTGTCATTATCGAATTGATTGGGCATGTAACATGTCTCAGGCTCTTCGGCGGCAAGCTGTCTTGCCCGATTGATAGCGCCGTCTGTGCCTTCCGTGGCTGGGGTGAGCATAACTTCGGCACCGAATGCGGCAAGCGTACGCTGTCTCTCTGTGCTGACACACTCTGGCATAAATAGTTTGACTCGGTAGCCTCTGGCAGATCCTATCATAGCCAGGGCAATTCCCATGTTTCCCGATGTCGGCTCAACAATTGTCTTGTCCCTGGTAAGTTTACCGGATTCCTCAGCCTTGATTATCATGTAGTAGGCAGGTCGGTCTTTAACCGAACCTCCGGGGTTGTTGCCCTCTAGTTTCCCCAGAATTTTTACCTCATGGTTTCCGTTTAGATTTTTTAACTCTACTAGTGGGGTATTGCCGATAGCGTCGAATATACTGAATTTTCTATTTTCCATATTTTATTACGTCTCCGGAAGTCCTGCCTTTAATTAGACAAAGCCAGCTTAAATAGAAATCTGCAACTGCAGTAGTCTACGATAACCAGCTTTCTAAATCAAGTTGTGCGTTATTGACAATGCTGCAGATTCGGTTTAAATTAAAGCTACCCTTTTTAGGCAGCGATAGCCTGTGGCCGGGGTGAAAAAAACAAGGAGATTGTGGAGATGGAAGATTATGAAAAATTGGGTGTCTTTAAATGGTCAGCTTACTCCATTACTTCAAAATCGCCTTTTAGCACGATATCTTTAGAAGAGCGTCCTATCATCACCTTGAAAATGCCCGGCTCGACGATGAACTTCATATCTTTGTCATAGAAGCCGAGCACCTCTGCTGGCAGTTCGAATTCCACCGCCTTGGTTTCGCCAGGTTCCAGGGCGATACGCTTGAAACCTCTCAATTCTTTGACCGGCCTGGTAATTCTGGCGACCACGTCGTTGATGTAGAGCTGGACTACTTCTTCGCCGGCTTTGCCTCCGGTATTCTCGACGTCGACCATTACGGAGGTTTTGCCGGTTAGGGCAATCCGTTTTGGCTCTATTCTGAGGTTGGTGAAGTTGAAGGTGGTATAGCTGAGACCATAGCCGAACTCAAAAGCCGGGCTGGTGTCGGCATCGACATAGTCTCCCCAGAATTGGGATCTGCCTGCCGAGGGCTTGTGCCCGTAATACACCGGTATCTGGCCTACCTTTGCCGGGAATGATATGGGGAGTTTGCCTCCGGGGTTGTAGTCGCCAAAAATAACATCGGCAACGGCGTTGCCGCCCTCCTCGCCGGGTAGCCAGGCTTCGATGATAGCCGGTATCTTTTCTACAATCCAACCCAGGACGAGCGGTCTGCCGTCTACAAGAATGAGCACGACAGGAGTTCCCGTCTCATAAATAGCTCTAACGAGTTCGTCCTGAACACCCGGAAGACGGATTTCGGCGCTGTCTCTCATTTCCCCGCAGGTACAATCTGGGGTTAAGCCTGATTTTCCTCCTACTACCACGATGGCTACGTCGGCTGCCTTTGCGGCTTTAACTGCTTCATGGAAACCATCTTTGGACATGCTATTATATTCGCAGCCAGCCGCATACATTATCTTTGTGTCCTTACCGACCTTGGCTTTAATCCCCTCCAGTATGGTTACTACAGGGACAGTAACGTGGTCTGCGCGCTCGTCCGGGGCCGGCGATTGGGCGCCTGTTGCTTCTGCTGCCATTATTGTTATCTCAATATGGGCAGGGTAAGTATAGTCACCCAGGAGATTCCTCTGGACATCAGCGTTCGGACCTATTATGGCGATAGTCTTAATATTCTTATTTAGCGGCAGGATATTGTCCTTGTTTTTTAGCAGGACTATTGACTTCCGGGCAGTCTCGAGGGCGAGTTTACGGTGCTCCGGCAGGTCAAAGACCCTTGCTGCCTCTTCTGACTTGACATAAGGATTATCAAATAGACCCAACATGAACTTAAGCCTTAATATCCTGGAAACAGCCCGGTCAAGCAATGTATTTGACACCACGCCTTTCTCGACTTGTTCTTTTAGGGGTTGAGCGTAGCAGTCATGCCTGGGAAGCTCGATATCGATGCCGGCTGTAAGAGCTAGCCTGGCCGCATTTGCCTTATCAGTAGCTATCCGGTGATAGCTCTGTAAATTTTCAACAGCATAGTAGTCGGAAACAACAATCCCTTCGAATCCCCATTCCTTGCGCAAGATGTCCGTAAGCAGTTCTGTGGAAGCACCACAGGGGATGCCATCTATTTCATGATATGCATTCATTACAGATAAAGCCCCGCCTTCTTTAATGGCTTCTTTGAATGGATACAGGTAAACTTCCCTGAGCAGTCTCGGTGGTATGTGGGCTGGTGCCCAGTTAAGTCCACCTTCCGGTAATCCGTAGCCGACAAAATGTTTCAAAGTGGCTACAACACCATTTTGCAAATCATCGCCCTGAAGACCTTTTACGTAGGCTATCCCCATCTTTGCTATAAGATAAGGGTCTTCTCCGAAGGTTTCTTCAACTCTTCCCCATCTTGGGTCTCTGACTACGTCCAAAACAGGTGAAAGCCCCTGTCGCACACCCACAGCCATCATCTTTTCCCTTGTTACTCGGGTCATCTTATTCACCAGCTCTGGCTCCCATGTGCTGGCTATACCGATAATCTGAGGAAAGATTGTGGCGGTTTTAGCCATAAAGCCGTTCAGGCACTCCTCGTGAACCAGGGCAGGTATGCCCAGCCTGGTGTTTTCTGTTAAGAATTTCTGAATACCATTTATTAGCTCCGCCATATCTTTAGGAGGGAGACCGGTGGATACTCCGGGTCTGCATATCTGTCCGATGCCATTTTCGATTAGCGATCCTGCCATTTTCGGAGAGAATTTTCCGGCTTCAATTACTTCGTAGCTCCAGATGCCACCAATCTGCGCTATCTTCTCATCGAGCGTCATCCTGGAAATGAGGTCTTTGGTTCTGGCATCTATTGATTGTGAGGAGTCTTTATAGATTTCCACTGCTACATCCTTGGATTTGTTGATGTCACATTTTATAGGTATTTAGCTTAATTTTACAAGAGGAACTGAAATGGTGCTTCTTGGCGTATGGACATGCAGATATAGGTTCTGGTTCACCTGGAGCGCAGAGAATCATGATTTAGCGGCGGTCTGTTCCGGAAGTATGCCTGCCATCGGCTGTAGGGCAGGAACTCAGCAAAGTCTTGGATATCTGAGTTGTATTTTGTAAGGGTATAAACCTTTTGCCTGTCTCCGACGTTTAATGTTTCAGGAATGTACGTTGTCAAGTTTTCCCAGTCTGCCACGAAAAATCTAGGCCCCCGGTGTGTTTAGATACAACTTGAAGTCTGGTTGTAACCTGTTTTGAGTGGTGATTTCAAGGGGGAATAGGGCTTGAGTGAACAGGGTATTGAAAGGCTACTTAAGGTGTTTAACGGAACTGTTGAGGCTATAGCCGCCTTATACGAAAAGAGAGACCCATATACTGCCGGGCACCAGCGCAGGGTAGCTCAGCTCGCATGTGCCATTGCCAGGGAGATGTGCCTTCCCGCCAAGCAGGTTTATGGCATCCACATAATAGGTGTAGTCCATGATATCGGGAAAATAGCTGTGCCAGGGGATATTCTCAGCAAGCCAGGCAAATTGACCACCGAAGAATTAAGCATTATTAAGACTCATCCTCAGGTGGCTTATGATGTATTGAAAAACATAGAGTTCCCCTGGCCGGTAGCTGAAACTATACTTCAGCACCATGAGAGGTTAGATGGCTCCGGTTATCCTGGCGGTATTTCCGGTGAAGATATAATTTTGGAAGCCAGGATTTTGTGTGTAGCTGACGTTGTTGAGTCTATGGTTTCTCATCGACCTTACCGGCCGGCTCTAGGAATGGAAAAGGCGTTACGGGAAATCGTGCGGAATAAGGGCGTCCTCTACGACCCTACGGTGGCAGATGCTTGTTCCAAGCTGTCTTCCAACGGTGGCTTTAAGCTTGATTGTGAATAGTAAACACGGTAGCTAACCGCTAAAATTTACCAGCTTTGTAGTATTTCTCATTTATCTTTATACAATGAGCCTGAGCTGCCCCTTTTTATTGGCAAAGCGACGAGTCTGATTTCAACTTACGTGCTGGAGCAGGATGAGCACGTATTAGGAAGGTAACGAGGTCGTGAATTCGGTCTCGGCGTCGTCCTTCTGGTGAATAGCCGCCTGTGCAGCTACGAGTTTAGCTATGGGTACTCTGAACGGGCTGCAACTTACGTAGTCGACGTTTATGGCATTGAAAAACTGAATTGACCTTGGCTCTCCAGCCTGCTCTCCGCAGACGCCGATTTTAATGTCCTTCCTTGCTCGCCGCGCCCAGAATATCGCTGTCTCCATTAATCTGCCTACACCTTTAACATCTATGACCTCGAAGGGGTTATCTTCGAGTATGCCGATTTGGAGGTAGGTGGATAGGAACTTCTTTTCGGCATCCTCTCGACTAAAGGAATATACAGCCTGGGTGAGGTCATTGGTGCCGAATGATAGGAAGTCTGCCACCTCCGCAAGCCTGCCAGCTCTCATACAGGCGCGCACTGTCTCCATCATAGTGCCGACTTTCAAGCCGGCACTTTCCAGGCACTTTGCTTTTATCAATAGTAGCTCCTGCAGAGTAATGACCTGCGGTATCATCACAGAGACGTCGGCAGGCACCTCTGCCTTGGCTGCCTCTATGGCTTTAACCTGCATTTTGTAGACGTCAGGGGATGTTACAGCCAACCTGACACCCCTGTGTCCGAGCATAGGATTTATCTCCTTGAGCTCGGCTATCCGCTGTCTGATTCGTGGACTTGAGGTTTCTGCTTCCGACGGCAGAAATTCATGCAGCGGCAGGTCCAGGAGTCTGATAACGATGGGGTATCCTTTTAGCTCCTTGAAGAGGGCAATGAAATCTTCTTTCTGAAGTGCAGCCAAACGTTCCAAGGCCGTTGCTTTTTTAGTCTCTGTTTCTGCCAGTATGAATTCCCTTATGGCTGAAAGGCGTTCCGGTCCACTGAATTGGCGCTCAGTACGGCATAGCCCTATTCCTTCGGCACCGAGCTTTATGGCTTGAGCCACCATCTCTGGTGTGTCGGCATTTGCTCTAACACCCAGGCGCTTAAACCCGTCAGCCCAGGTCAGGAGTTCTTCGAGTTCATCTATCATCTGTCCTTCTCCTAAAGGTAGTGAACCGAGGTAAACAGCGCCGCTGGAACCGTCTATAGTGACTTCATGACCCCTCTTCACTATTTGTCCTTTAACCTGGAACTGTTTCAGGTCAAGATCTATTACAATTTCCTCGGTTCCGCAGACACATGGTTTGCCCATGCCGCGGGTTACTATGGCAGCATGTGAGGTAAGTCCACCCCTTGAAGTCAGTATCCCATCTGCTGCTGCGATGCCCTGAATATCATCCGGGCTTGTCTCGGGGCGAACCAGTATTACTGACACGCTCCTTTTTGCTAACCTCATTGCTTCAGTTGGCTCAAACACAACCTGTCCGCTCACAGCACCCGGGGCTGCGGCCAGTCCTTTGGTCAAAGGACGATACGACTCAGGTGATATTATGTGTTTGTGCAGTAGTGCTCTCAGGTCATCGGCAGTCAGGCGAGTGATAGTCTCTTCTGTGGTGATGAGCCCTTCGTGAACCATATCGACGGCAACCTTGACTGCTGCCCGTCCGGTTCTCTTGGCAGACCTGGTCTGCAAGATATAAAGCCTTTTGGACTCAATAGTGAACTCCATGTCTTGCATGTCACTGTAATGCTTTTCTAATAGTTCGGCCATTTCCTGTAATTGGGCATAGATATTTGGCATACGTTTCTTAAGGGCAGTGATTGGTGCGGGCGTCCTCGTTCCCGAGACTAATTCTTCGCCCTGGGCTTGACTGAGGTATTCACCAAACAGTTCTTGCTCCCCGGTGCTCGGGTCACGGCTGAATACCACGCCTGTGCCGGAGTTCGCATCCTTGTTACCAAAAACCATGGCTTGAATTATGACCGATGTGCCCAGGTCGGCGGGTATGTTGTTCAAGCGGCGGTATTCAACGGCGCGCAGATTATCCCATGAGTCAAAAACTTGCTTGGCGGCTATTTTCAGCTCATCCAGGTCTTTCACATTCAGAATGGTATCCATCATCCCCGGCATGGACACCGGCGCTGAGGAGCGTACAGAAACCTGTAGCTCTTTGCCAAGTTTCTTTCCTGCCTTTTTCTCCAGAGCGACCACGGCTTGCTTAACTTCTGTCTCAGGTAACCTGCCGCTTCTTTTGTATTCGGTATAAGCTTCGACTGAAAGAATGAATCCAGGCGGCACCGGAAGTCCAAGCCTGGTCATGGTAACCAGATTAGCTCCCTTGTTGCCTAGAATGGCTTTGTCTTCACAATTATCCTGGAAGCCGTATACATAGGACATAGCGCTACTCCTTAAAGGCAAGTGCTGAATTTATATGTCAAGATAAGATTATACTCTTGGGAGGGCAGTTATTTCAAAGATGATAGGTCTCTTTGCTAGGAGTGAGCTTGTTTATCAAAGGTTGCCCAGGAAATAAAGAACGGCAATCGCCCCGATGTACAGGGCTACGAGGCCCGTGGTATCTATGCCGACCCAAATTCGCGGCCAGAATCGTGGCCTGTAGATTAGTCCGATAATTACAACACAGCTCATCAGCATGGCAATAAGAGCAGTAAAGATATGGTCGGTGCTCGCGTATGATAGAATAGGACCCTCGGTGAAAAACAGGTCATCTACGAAGATGGTTACTCCCATGTTGAACAGGTTGCTGCCTATCACATTCCCCACTGCCATGTCGAGTGCTCCCATGCGCAGCGCCGAAATTGAGACCACTATCTCAGGGGCTGATGTGCAAATGGCCAGGAACAGGCTACCGACGAAACTGTCATTTAGACCGGTGACCATGGATAGCTCATCACCAATGAAGCCCAGCCATGTGCCTGCTGCAGCGGTAGCCAGTGCTGCTAGTACAAAAAAGGCGATGGCTCTTTTTAGAGATATTTCCCCGTAGCTGGCAGCGGGTGGGCTATCGGTAGCGGCTTGGCTCTGTTGGGTACGCTGGAAGTGAAGCACCATGTACTGGATAAGCAAGTATATGCAGAAGATTATCGGCGAATAGAGACCTATGTAATTGCATATGCCTAGGGGCGCAACATTTTGGGCTACGTAAATTGAAGCTGCTACTGCCCCGATGAGCAAAGTGCTTGCGGTTGCCGCCAGAACAAGGCCGGTGCCTACGTAATGGAGTATTGGCCCGCGGGTGTAGAGCACGTCGATAATGGCTATAGTGACCAGGTTCAATAGATTTGACCCGAAGAGGTCACCTAAAGTTAAATTTGGTTTTCCTATTAAGGCTACCGAGCTAATACCGGTAGCCAGCTCAGGCAGTGAGGTGACTGTGGCCAGTAGCACGACACCAATCCAGATGCGTCCCAGGCCGGTTTTCTCGGCGATGGCATCGCCATATCTGGATAGCCTCGTACCGGCCACCAGTATGATTGCCAGGCAAGCAGCGAATTTTATCCAGACCAAGATAGTCTCCTATGGGTAGTGTGCTTCCTCTAAAGATAATATCATATTTATGCGCTTTTGTGGTCGCTCTGACCGGTTGACTTTTTTGAGAGGCTGGTTAAGAATGATGCAGAGGTAACGGCAAGATTTTCATGCCTCTTGCCGGAATAAAATTTAATAATGAAGGCTGTTATCGGGACTCTGGTAAAGGCAAATAGTATTGATGCTGTAAACAATTTGTGGGAATTGAAGCTGATGATTGATGGCTCATTGAATGTGAGGAAGTATACAGTCCGTTCCAGGTATCCTTTCAGAAATGATGAAATCAGGCGTTTCAAGCTGACTCTCAAGGGGAATAGAGTAATAAAAATAGAACCATCAGATTAAATTAGGGGGTTTTGGAGGAAGTGTTTGGTTTTTCTGACTTTAAACCTTTCTGCGTGTCACCCGCCTTCGGGTTACCGATTAGTCAGGTACTGGTACGTGGCTAAAAATCCGCCCCCCGCTCGGGGTCTATTCTGTGTCGCCCTGAGAGCTTATTCCAGATAGTCCTTGAGTTTTCGGCTGCGACTGGGGTGGCGCAGCTTGCGCAATGCCTTAGCCTCTATCTGGCGGATTCGCTCCCGGGTCACATTAAATTCCTTCCCTACCTCTTCTAGAGTCCGGGGTCTATCATCCTCTAAGCCGAACCTGAGTAATAAAACCCTTCTTTCCCGGTCGCTGAGTTCAGAAAGCACCTTACTTAGTTGTGCCTTAAGTAGCTCTCGTGAGGCAGCCTCGGCTGGCGGCATGGTAGCTCGGTCTTCAACAAAATCACCGAGGTCGCTGTCCCCATCTTCGCCAATAGGAGTCTCTAAAGATAACGGCATTTTAGATAATTTCAGGATTTCCCTCACTTTTTCTGCGGGGATATCCATCGCTATGCCAATTTCTTCGTAACTTGGTTCACGCCCATACTCTTGAGTCAGATAACGATTGGTCTTATATAGCTTATTGATAATTTCTATCATGTGCACTGGGATACGGATTGTACGGGCTTGATCGGCAATAGCTCGGGTAATACTTTGTCTAATCCACCAATGGGCGTAAGTACTGAATTTATAACCTTTCCTATGTTGGAATTTGTCCACGGCTCGAAATAGGCCGATGTTGCCTTCCTGAATAAGGTCCAGAAATGGTATTCCGTGTCCGGTGTATTTCTTGGCAACACTCACCACCAGACGCAAATTTGCTTCAATAAGGCGTTTCTCTGCCTCACTCGCGGCTCTCTTGATTTCACTAAAATAGGCTTTAAGTTGCTGGCTCTTAGCGTGAAGATTGGAAAGGAATTCAGGATTAACGGGATCGACTGTTAAAGATGCCATCTGACTCCAGGAAGTTCCATCTACTATACTTTCCAGTAATTCTGAAGGCAAAAGTCGGCTATCGATTGAAAGGTCTACCAAGCTTCGTCCAACTTCTGATGTGTTTTTGCCATTGGCTTCCGCAATAGCTTTCACTAGCTCTGGATCGATTACACCGTCGATAGCCGCCCGCAGTTTGGGGTCGGCAACTATCTGAATGGGGCTATCTGTCGTATCAATCTCAAAGCGCTTGACAAGAATATCAACTGTGGGCCAGGCTGCAAGTAGGTGACGAAGCAAATAGATTGTAATACTAACCGCCGGGGGATATCTGCCATAGTGCTTCAAGCGAAGGCCTTCAATCTTTGCTAGATACCTGGCATCTTCTAGTCTACTGGCCAATACCTTTTCGTCGTTTGCGGTGAGAAGCGAAACTTTGCCAATCTCGTGGAGATACATTAGAACCGGATCATCGACTGGCTGTTCCCCAGGCTCTAGATCGAGCCCAATCACAGATTTAGCTCCTCTTTCTGTCTTATCTCCCCACTCCTCGTCCAGGTCAGCAGACCCTTCGTCTCCCCAAGAAGAGGCAATTACGGATATATCTTCCTCTGTATCCTCCTGGCGGAAAGTGCCCCAGGCACTTTGGGTAAGTTTGAGTGACTCAACCTCAGGCCTCATGCCCATGATATCTTCAGTGTGCAGTTCAACTTTGTCTTCCATGTTGAAAAAAGCTCTTTATTTTGGCACGTTTATCGTGCCGCTTATATTGATACTGTACTATAACCCGCGTGTTTGGTCAGTTGTACGCTAAGTATATAGACGACTCGGGCGGTTTAGTATCTCCTCTGTCTTCCTCTTCCGCCAAAACCTCCGCCTCCGCCTCCGCCTCTGCTATCGGAACGAGGGCGAGCTTCATTAACATCCAGCGTCCGCTCCTTGAGTGTTTTCCCCTTTAATCCAGCGATTGCAGCTTCGCCTTCAGCCTTTGATGCCATTTCAACAAAACCAAATCCTCTGGATTGCCCGCTATATTTGTCCTTTATGATGTTTACAGAAGTGATCTCTCCAAAAGCCTTGAACTCCTCCCGCAATTCCTCTTCAGTTACATCAAGCGATAAGTTGCCCACATAGATATTCATTTGGTACCCCTTTCTTCAAAATTGTAAAGGAACATACATAGGCCAGGTACCCCTGGCCTATGTATGTTCTTAAGATCAAACTAGTATTCCTTACTAAGTTCGAACCTGCTGCTGTCACTCTGCCAGCCACCATTTGAACCGCCGCGCTGTTGTTTCTTAGCCTGTCGGCACCGAGAACAACGCTTAGGGTCGTTGGTAAAGCCTTTAGACGCGTAGAATTCTTGTTCTCCAGCAGTGAAGGTGAAGGTAGCCCCGCAATCGGGACAGAGAATTGACTTGTCTGTGAAACTCATTGGATGGCCTCCTCTCTTATGAATAGTTGGTTAGAGTTGGGGTCATCCGGAATCTGGGTAAGTCGGGTAAATCTGGGGGTAATTTAACTGAGTACGTGATAACCAAAACTGAAACCACCACTTCCACTATACACTAAAACTCTCCCTTTTACAAATGACAGCTTTGCCGGTCGAAATCATTTGCTCAATGATTGCTAGATTTACTACGTGTCACCCGCCTTCGGGTGACCATCATCAATTAAAATGAAAAAGCCCTCGGCTTCTATGCCGGGGGCTTAGTTTATCTTGGTAGCGGGGGTTGGATTTGAACCAACGACCTTCGGGTTATGAGCCCGACGAGCTACCGCTGCTCCACCCCGCGTCGCTACAGCCACAAAAAATCTACGATTTTTGTGGGGATAGTGAATAGTTTTGTGCTCAGCCTGATGTAGGTCAAAGACCTCGACCATTAGTACGGCTCAGCTTAACAGGTTACCCTGCTTACACATGCCGCCTATCAAGCAAGTTATCTACTTGCGGTCTTACTCCTTTCCCGAAGGAAAGGATGGGAGATCTCATCTTGGGGTGGGCTTCGCACTTAGATGCTTTCAGCGCTTATCCCATCCAGACATGGCTACCCAGCAGTGCCGTTGGCACAACAACTGGCACACTAGAGGTCTGTCCCTCCCAATCCTCTCGTACTAGGGAGAGCTCCCCGCAAATCTCCAACGCCCACAACGGATAGAGACCGACCTGTCTCACGACGGTCTGAACCCAGCTCGCG
>CAYNVO010000002.1:0-2231 GCA_964400675.1 uncultured Dehalococcoidales bacterium
CCACGCCCGCCGGCGGCATACAGTGGGAGTACTTCGGCTGGCAGCGCTTCTATTCAGGCTCAGAGACCAAAGACTCCCACGGCGTAACCATGCCCGGAGACGGCTCGCTGGTTCGGGTCCGCAAGGACAGCGCCAACCTTTACCTGTCCAGGGTAGCCAGCCCCGGGCCCAGCTCGACATACAGCTCCTGGGGAGGCTCTTTTGGTGGCGTCCCCTCTAACGCTAAGGTAGCCATCGCCTCTTTAGGAGCTAATGTCATGGCAGCCTCCATGGACGCCTCGATGCTCTACCGCCGGGAATCAAGCGATTACGGCGCATCCTGGGGTAGCTGGACGGCTATGGCCAATGCCCGCCCCTGTGAAAGAGGCGTAGCCATCGCCTTCAAGCCCAACGGAGATTGCGCCATAGTCCACGCCTCCGATGTCAACGACCCCACCAGCCTGTATATTCAAAAGAGGACGTCAGGCAACTGGAGCACCGGCCTGGGTCAGCGTGGCGGCTATGACGCCGAGATTGTCGACCTTGCCATGTATTACGACGGAGATTGGAACATCATCGCCCTGGTGCAGGAAGGCAGCTATATATCGGTTGTCCGCATGGTTTACGGAGACGGCTACAAGGTGAACGTCGGAGAGTGGGCAACAGACCAGAAAATAGGCCTGGGCAGAGCCAGGGTAGACGTAGCCTCTCAGGTCAGGATGAGGCAGTTCGATGTCGGCTGGCCTGTAGGCTTCCGCCGCATGCAGCCCTACGGTCCGTGGACGCCCTTCACAGCCTCTACATACTGGGAGAGGCATCAGGCGGTGGTAGAAGCCCTGGCAGGCGAGACGCTGGACGTTTCAGGACCATACCTGTTAAAGCCCCCCACCTCATGCGCCCGCCCCCTATTATCGTTAGCCAGGCAAAACACCCCCTGGATATTCAGATTGAAGCCAGGGACGGATTTCATAGACTACAACTGGAACAAAGCCAGCACTATGGAATCATCAGCCTCCAGAGGCATGGCTTTAGCCGCCGACGCTGCAGGTGAGTATATATGGGCTACCCAGCCAAACGAGATCTGGCGGGCTCAATGTCCTGGCTCATGGTCTCCCCCCACCCCAGGCTCAGGAGCTGGCAGTAAAATCACCATCCCCGTCTCCAGGATAGCCCGCATACAGGAAGCCGTAGCCCCGGAGCAGCCGTCGGAGCTGGTGGTGGAGCTGGACAACTCTAAAGGAACGTACAACAGCCCCGGAACAGGCAGCCTTGCCGTAGTCAAACGAGGCAGCCGTGTTAATCTGCACCTGGGCTACAAGACCCCCTCCGGAGACCAGCTATCGGAAGCTAGCCGCTACTTCATAGAAAACATGGAGTATAAGAGAGACCCCGGCACGCATAACTTTATCATTCATTGTGTGGACGCCTGGGGGTTACTCCAGCGCTATCAGTTCAACAAGCCGGTGGAGTGGAACATAGGCGGCGATGAGTTCACCTGTTACCAGCTCATAGAGAAGGTCATGTCATGCGTAGGGGGGACGCTCGACTACAAGTCCCGGAGTGACTTGATCACCAGCCTCTATCCCCGCCTTGAGGTCGGCGCCGGAGAGACCGCCGCCAGCGTCCTGAAAAGATTGCTGGCCATGGTCCCTGATGTGATTTACTTCTTCGGCCTGGACGCCTACATCGTCTACCCCCAGGCAGGAGACACCATTGTCTACAAGTATAGATTTCCACAGTAAAGGAGCATGTCATTGTCATATCATTTCCATGTCATCCTGAGCGCAGCGAAGGATCTCGTAGCGAAGAATCTACCGAAAGGAGAGAAGGAAAATGGCAAACGAACTCTACACTAAGGCGAAGCAGGGTCTAATCGACGGCAGCATCGACCTGGACACGGACGACATCAGGGTTATCCTGGTGGACGCCGCTGACTACACCCCCAACCTGGCCACTGACGACAACCTGGACGATATCCCCTCCGGAGCCAGGGTAGCCGTCAGCGGCGCATTGCAGAGCAAGACGGTCACCGATGGCGTCTTTGATGCCGCTGATATCGTAATCAGCGCGGTGTCAGGCGACCAGTTCGAGTACCTGGCGCTCTACAAGCATACCGGCACAGAGAGCACCAGCCGGCTGATTCTGCTTATAGATTCAGCTACTGGCCTGCCCTGCACCCCCAACGGCTCGGACATCACCGTCCAGTGGGATAGCGGCGCCAACAAAATATTCAAATTGAGCTAACCTGGAAC
>CAYNVO010000002.1:2331-321814 GCA_964400675.1 uncultured Dehalococcoidales bacterium
CCGTCCAGTGGGATAGCGGCGCCAACAAAATATTCAAATTGAGCTAACCTGGAACGTAGAACCTAGAACGTAGAACCTAGAACCTAGAACGAAAGGGCAAAATGGCAACTGAAAAGCTCATAGGCATGCCTGATACCACCCCCGACTGGCAATTTGCTGGCGTTTATCAATATCTCTGTCGCTTCCAGGCTGAAGCCACTGGTACTATGACCGAATTTAGGGCTAAGGCGTGGGGCGATGGTGCAATAGCATATGCTGTTTATGACGATGACAGTGGTTCACCCAAAAACCGTCTGGCTCAACAGGCTACCCCCCAGGCGGTAATCGAAGGCTGGAATACTTTAGCCATAGACCCAGTATCGGTTGTTAGTGGAGCCTATTATTGGCTGGCTATGTATCAAGCATCAGGGGGTATCTACTATAACAATTCGGGCGTTGCAAGAAAATACAAAGCTGGTGCTTCTACCTTTGCCGACCCATTTGATAATTCAGGTTTTAGCGATGATAATTTGCCAGTGTTTGTGGCTGGTTGGGGAGTCCTGGTCCTCTCCCCATCAGGCATCAGCCAGCCCGTCGCCATCGGAGAGCCGGAAGTCCAGCTAGGAACTGCGGAGCAGACCATCACCCCCTCAGGCATAGAGCAGCTAATCGCCATCGGCACGCCAGGACTAACCTATCCCCAGGACATAGCCCCATCGGGTATTGCTCAGACGGTAGCCCCGGGCACGCCGCAGCTCACGCTAGCCGTCAAGCCGTCAGGCATAGCTCAGCAAATAACCATCGGCAGCCCCATCATCACCCAGCCCCAGCTCTACGAATCCTATGCCGAAGAGAGCGCCTATCAAAACGTCTACAACAACTACTGGCTGTGCCAGACCTTCACCCCCCAGTCGTCCCACAAAATCACCAGCCTCAAGCTCAAGCTGTGCCGGGTCGGCAGCCCCGGCTCCGGCACGGTCTCAATAAAAGCCACAGATGTCGACGGCAAGCCAACAGGTGGTGATTTGTGCTCTGCCTCTATAGACGGCAACTCTCTGCCCGAATCCCCCGAGAAGCTGGGCTTCTCCCTGGGAGCCGGCACTAACCTGCAAGCCAGCACAAAGTATGCCATCATGTTCCGCTTCCCCTCTGGCAACTCCAGCAACTACGGCAGAACCAGGCGCATGTACCCTGGAGCTTATGCCGGCGGCGCAGCCGTCACCTCCAATGACAGCGGCTCTACCTGGGAAGTGGTAACAGACTGGGACTTCGTCTTTGAGGACTGGGGAGAGCCACTGATGCAGACTCTGTACCCTGAAGGTATAGCCCAGCCTGTAGTCTATGGCAGCCCCATCGTTTACTTCGTGGGCACGGTTTACCCATCAGGCATAGCCCAGCAGGTAGCCTTCGGTGTGCCCCGAATCGAAGGCGGCATAGTAAGCGGCATAATCTGGACAGAGGGCATCGTCCAGCCCGTAGCCGTCGGAAAGCCCACCCTCTATAAGTACGTCTGGCATGTCGTCCTGGACGGCGAGTACAGAACCGAATCGCCGGAAAAGAACAGAATGTTCGTTATCGGCAGGGACGACTACGGCAACCCCGTGTGGGGAGAAGCCCACGACACGGACGAAAGCGCCCTGGTGGGAGAGAGGCTGGACTTCCAGCAGGAGCTTGCCATCCCCACCACCGCCCAGGCGGCAGCCACCGCAGAAGCCATACTGTCAAAGATGAGGCTCAACAAAGCCAGGGGGGTCATACTCATACCGCCCAACTGCGGGCAGGAGCTGTTTGACACCGTGCAGCTCTCAGATGCCGGCGCTAACCAGTCAGCCGTTAAGTTCAGGGTAGTCGGCATCAGGTTCGAGTACAATCCGAAGCAAGCCAGATACGAGCACCGCCTCGTTCTAGGAGCGCCTTAAAGCTCTGATGGTGGAAGTGCTGTTGGTTCTGGTCTTTATGGGTCAGCGACAGCCCGGTTGTGTTGCCCGGGCGTTGTTCGGCTTCGGTGATTACGTGAGAACCCTTTTTTAGCTCAGGGTGATGAAGCCTCGCTTGAGGGCGGTGATTACTGCCTGGGTGCGGGCGTTGGCATCCAGTTTGCGGAGTATGGAGGTTATGTGGTTCTTGATGGTCTGTTCGCTGATACTTAGCTCGATTGCAATTTGCTTATTGAAGTAACCCTGTGCCATGTAGGTGAGTATTTCGGTCTCCCTTGGGGTCAGGGGGGAGACAAAGGATTCGGCGCCTTTCCCCCAGGAGAAGTTCTGAAATTGCTCCAGCACTTGATGGGCTACCTTAGGCTGTGATAGGAAGGTATCATTTATAGGGTGCTCGCCGGCAGCGGCTCTACGGATTATCGTCACCAGCTCATTTGAGGAGAGGTCACGTCTTAAATAGCCGGCGACACGGGATTTAATTGCCTGGAAGAGCTCGTCATCGTTGGGCTGGGGTGAAAGAAGTATCACTGCCACGCTGGGCAATAGCTGTTTAACGGCTTTAGCTAGGTCCATGTCTTCATTGCTGGACATCTCGATATCGAGGAGAACGACATCCGGGTATAAATTGCTTATAGCTGAAATAAGCTCGCTGCTGGAATCAACCTCTCCGCAGATATCTATATCGGCTACTTGATTTAGACTGGAGCGCACGCCCTGCCGGAATAAAGGCTGCTGGTCGGCTATCAACACTCTTATCTTAGGACGTTCTTTAGGCATAGACAACCCTTTCTATCAGTATGTTATGTTCAGTGTAGCAGGACTATACGTAGATGTCAATCGGTATCTAATCCCAAATTCCCAAAATTCTAAATGTCATTCTGAGGGAGTCCTTCCCAAATGTGAAGGACGACCGAAGAATCTGGCTCAGGATAAACTCCGCGACCGAAGAATCTCAACGTGTGGAGAGTACGACGAGATTCTTCGTTTCACTCAGAATGACAGGGAGGGCTCAGAATGACAGGGAGGGCTCGGTATGATGGGGAGAGGGAAACAAAGTTTAAAAATGTAAAGTTCGTCACGTGGGTGTTTGGGTCATTTTGACTCTCGGTTGTCATTGCCACCCTGAGTGCAGCGAAGGAGTAGCAATCTCATACTTCGTTTACCATGTCGAGATTGCCACGTCGCCCTTCCGCGGAAGGGCTCCTCGCAATGACAGTTGAATGTAGCGCCGAGGCTAAAAGCAGTCCCCCTTCCCTTGGGGAGGGAAGGGGGACAGATTGACTGAATTGTCAGATATCCTTATTTGGCAAATATGGCGAAGGTATAACCGCTGCCAGCCGGGGCGGTTAGAGTGCCGGGCGCGGACTCAGTCGTCGGCAGTTCTACCCAGGTGCCTGTAGCCTCGTCATAGTAAGCGATGACAAGCGTGCTGCCTTCTGGAACTGCCGCCGGGTCGTAGCTTATTGTTAGCGTAGCGTCCGGAGAGAAGGTGATGTCTGAAGGCGTGAACTGGTAGGCGCTGCCAATCAACTGGTAACCGTCCGGTGCTGTTACTCCTTCGACAGGTAGAATCTGAAAGTCGTCAACGTTGGTTACCGGTGTTCCGTCCGGGTTCGTTAGCCAGGTGCCAGCCGATATATTCAGCGTTACCACACCGTCGGGACTGGTTATCTCAATGTCCTCTAGTAACTCGCCCTCAGTGGTGATGAGGAGGGATGCAACCGTGCCCACTGCCTCTCCTGTGGTTCCTGTACCACCTCCTCCACCAGGTGCATCGATGGTGAGGGTTTGGTCTGCCAGCACGTACTCGTTCCCGGCTATGTCGAACACCAGGTGCCCGAGATTATGGTCGCCGACACCAGTGATGGTGAAGGTAGTGGTATCGGATTGAACGGTCGTCCAGCTAGTCCCGCCGTCGGTGCTGTATCTGATGAAGTCCACTCCAGAGATAGCATCGGCGCCGGTGAGTGTCACCGTGATTTCACTTTCCCCGGTGCGGGCGGCGTCTTTGACCAGGGTGGGTTCGGTCCAGTCGATCTTGTAGTCCTCTGCTGTCCTCGGGCTTATGTTTCCGGCTACGTCCTTGGCCCTGTTTTCGAGTTCTACAGCCGCGCCTTCCTGGTTGATTTGGAAATTGGTGGTGAGCGTGTTTGCCCCTTGGCCATTTAATTGGGTCCTATTGCCGTCGATCCAGTATCTCAACCAGTTAAGTCCGGAAGTGGCATCATCGGCGGTCAGCGTGACATCAACCGGGGCTACGTACCAGCCGTTATTACCTGTTGGTGCAGATGCTACCCTGGTCACCGTAGGTGCTGTGTAGTCGGCGTCCACGCCGGAGACGGTTTCTGACGTGGAATTACCGGCCTGGTCGGTCACCGTCTCAGTGAATGACTGGTTCTTGCCCTCGGGGATTGAGACAAGCCAGATGACCTTGTCTGTTGTCCAACCTCCGCTACCATCGGGCAAACCCGAAAGGGTGTCCTTAGCGACCCACTGGACTCGGGCGTTGGCTGGATTGGTGAACCAGCCGTTTGTCTGGGTGCCTTTGGCGGTGCCGTTGAGCTTTGGGTCCTTCAGGTCGATGCCGAATCCTATCGTACCCGAACCCGGGTTGGAGGCGCAGTCGGTAGCGGTACCGGTAAGACTGTAGACACCTTGGGCGGTAGTGGTGGATGAACCAGAAACGCTTGTGTCGCCTTGGGTGAAGGAGTTCCAGGTGGGGTCACCGCCGACCTGGCAAATGCCGGACAGGCCAGCTTGGTCTTCTGCCAGCCAGATAACGGTGACATCGTTGTTATACCAGTATCGACCGGCCTCGGGCAGGGTACCGGTGACATCTGGCGATGTGCTGTCAACCCCGAATACATATGTCGTCGTGCCAATGTGGACCAGAGTGGGAGACCACCCGACCCAGGGGATTTTATTTTCGCCATAAATGCCAGTAGTAACGTCTACCAGACCTTCATAAGTTGTGCCTGCGTCGGCGGTGACAGTCCCTTCTAGCGTTCCCGTGTTCCCCGGGCCAATGTTAAGCCAGGTGCCGGATGGGGCAACTTTATTCACTGTGAACTGTGAGGTGAGATTGTTGCTTCCGTCTAGCAGTAGTACCCCGACCGGCTGTACCCGTCCATTTAGCGCGGCTCTCTCGTTTGTGACATCCTGCTGTAGCAGCGTGGTGTTGTTGGCTCCTGGCTGGTTGGATATCCAGTATATTGTGGCTGAAGGATCATCTACAGTCCAAATCTTCTGACCAAGGAGACCATAATAAGTCCAGGCGTCCGTAAACGAAGCCTGGGCGGAGGTGGTGCCATCTGTGGCGGTGAGTATATAGGTATCCTGCATGCCGGCTACTAACTGGTAGGTGGTGGCAAATGAGCCGGTGTCATCCGTTGTAGCTGTCCACACGGTTTCTACGCCGTTGGGTTCGGTTAGCGTTAGCGTTACCTCGCTATTGGGCGTGAAATCGCCACCTTCGAAGGTAGCGAGGTCATTTGGTCCGTAGTCAGCCTTGTCGGTGCTTAAGGAGGCTTCGTCATTGACTTCGGCATTAGCCTCGGTGTTTACCTCGGCCTCGGAGTCGGTCTCAGCAGCCTCCTCTGTGCTCTCAGTGGTTGTGGCTGCCTCCTCTGTATTTTCGGCTGCCAAAGCTTCACCGGTATCTGCCTCAGCAGCTTCAGCGTTGACTTCAGCGTTAGCCTCGGTGTTTAGTTCAGCTTCGGCATTGACCTCAGTGTTAGCCTCGGTGTTTAGTTCAGCTTCGGCATTGACCTCAGTGTTAGCCTCGACGGCTGTAGCTTCAATATCTGTGGTCTCAGCGGTTGCCTCCCCTGTATTTTCGGCTGCCAAAGCTTCACCGGTATCTGCCTCAGCAGCTTCAGCATTGACTTCGGCATTAGCCTCGGTGTTTAGTTCAGCTTCAGCATTGACCTCAGTGTTAGCCTCAGTGGCTGTAGCCTCGACAGCCTCAGTAGCCTCGACCGCCGCAGCAGTCTCAACATCTGTAGCCTCAACAGCCGCAGTCTCGACAGCCGGAGCAGTCTCAACATCTGTAGCCTCGACAGCCGCAGTCTCGACAGCCGGAGCGGCTTCAACGTCTGTGGCTTCGACAGCCGGAGCCTCAACCGCCGGAACAGCAACGGCTGCAGCAGCGCCATCGTCGGCATAAGCCGAGAGGCTGGTCAGCGCCGGGCTGATGCACATAGTCAGAATAACTAAGGCTGCCAGAGCCCTAAGTAAAAACGCTTTCTTTCCTTTTCCTATTGCTTTCATTTAACCCTCCTTTGTATATAATCCCAGTAACAGGGTGTTATGTTTGCTTCCTGGCACCGAATTTTGCTCAATCTCTCTATCACCTCTAAAACAGAAACCGACCGCCAGGTCGGTTTCACTATTGGCTCAGCACTCAGCAAGTGACCACATTACTTATGGCTGGTGCTATCATCGCCCCCTGTCATTTGAAGCGCAATATTAAGAGCTGGTATTTCGGTGTTTAGCTATAACCCCCTCCTTCGGCACTGAGATAAAATAATTAATATTTGGCCTCAGGTATTATTAGGATTTCTCCTCTAAATACTACTCGCCTGATAGTCTCTTTGTCAAGTATCTTATCCTATCTTTACCGTACAATCGTAGTACTTTTTTCCTAAAACCATCCAGGACTAATTTGCCATGCCGTTTGGTAGCTTTAGGTGATTGCGTATTGCTAAAGTAAGCTAAGGTTAAGATAGGATAGGCAAGAGCAGTTTGAGGAGTTTTTAATATGGTGCTGCATGACGGGTCAAATGATATGCTAACAGCCAGGCAACTCCAGGCTTCTCGACGTGCACATCAATACGGTGCGTCGGTGGGATGAGGAGGGGCTGCTGAAGGCGTACCGCGTCGGCTCACGAGGCGACCGCAGATACAGCCGGGAGGGTCGTTTTTCTGGAGGAGAAGCGCGGAGTTGGCCAGAGGGTGGGGTAGAAAGGCACCTTTGAGGGTCTGAGGGATAAAAAAGGGGCGACATTTGCCGCCCCTTTTGACTTTTTCAGCTAGTGAGACTTACATCTGGTCTTTCTTATGTGGCTTGTTCAGCCTGGAGATGGCAATCATTACCACAAGCCACAGGACGAACAGGATGACGCAAATAAGGATTGCCACCCATGCCCAGGGAAGAAGTGGTCTCATTGGTGATATCGGTTGGATGTTGAGGCTGGCAGCCCAAGCGCTTATAGCTTTTGCCGGCACGGCCAGCGCACCCCAAAATCCGGCTTTCGATGGTACCTGGGATACTGAGGGTGTGGATGGTGTACCGGTCTGGAAGCTGAATGTAGCTGACCAGTCGCTCGGCGCTGGTTCCATAGCCATTATCCGCCAGAAGTAGTTGGTGCTGTATTCCAGCGTGCCATCATACTCGAAGGCGGTGGTGGCTACCTCAGCCTCTTTGACTATCTGGGTCATAGCCGCATCCGTAGCCAGTACGAACTTGTACTTTGTGGTCTCCTTGAAAGGTGACCAGGAGAAGGATGCCGGCGAGACCGGACAGCCGAGACAGCCGTTGTTAGGTGCCAGTAGCTGTGGTCCGTAGTACGGAGTGGTTACCGGTAGACCAGCCTTCACGGTGAAGCTTCTGATCTCAGACCATGGACTGCGGACAATCTGAGTGGTGGCGCAACGGCGGACCTGGACGCGCCAGTAGTAGGTGTGGCCGCATTCCAGGTTGCCCCAGACAGCTATCTGTGACATATTGCCGCTGCCTAATTGAGTAGCGCCGCCAGCCGGGAAGTAGACGCACGGCGTCATGACATCAGCCGGAGTCAGGAAAAGCTGGGGCCAGGTGAAGCCTACTGGAGCAATCCCTGGAGGCACGGTGCCCGTTACCACCCAGTCAACTACCCGGATGGAGAAGTCTTCCAGCTTGGCAATCTCGATGTCATAAGCGTTGGCAATGCAGAGCTGTTCCCAGCACAGGTTGACCTCCTGAGCCCTGCCTGAAACCGGGTCGCAGCCGATGAGCGACTTGTCCTCGGTTATGAGAGCCGGACCCTTCTTAGACAGGCAGTCGGTGAATCCCCACAGCATGCCTATTCGAGTAGCTGGCGTGTAGGCGCGGTTATCTATGGCGTACAGGGTGGTGTCGGTGTCCAGTGTGCAGCAGCCGCAAAGCTTGAGCGAAGACGGCTCGCGGGTGAACACGACGCCAGCGTTAAGAGCGCCTGCTGCTGGCAAGCCAGCATTCAGGCAGTCCCAGATGATGCCCGGCTTGGGCATGCCATTGAGAGGCCATAACGTGCGGCAGACACCGCTGTTAACTGCGCCTCCGACTATATCTATGTTGTGAGCTGAGTACAGCGCGCATTGTCCGTCAGCGCCGGTGAAGGCGATGGCTATACCGTACTGGCCGGCCTCGTGAGGTGCCAGCGAGCCGGTAGCGCCGTTGAGAGCAGACATCATGTTGGTGTCAGCCCATCTGTAGGCGCCGGCGGCAGAGTTGCGGTACACGGAGCCGCCAAGACCAGCGCCTGCGTTGGCGTCATCATCGCCGATGAATATGGTATTGGTGTCTTCGAAGTTGGTGTCAAAGGCTACGTGGACGTTGCCCATAGCCGCTGTCTTGCCCGCCAGAGCTATCGTAGCGAATGACGGGGTGTCGGTGTTGAAGTTGGCGGAGTATGACCCGGCGTAAAGAGGAGACCAGGTGGCGTCTGCGCCAACCAGCACCTTGCCCTCGGGATAAGCGGCGATGGTATGCATTCCTGGCAGTAGCGCGGATACGCTATCCATCGTGTTGGCCCATGAAGTGCCGTTGTAAGGCATCTTCTGCACCAGTCCTTCGGGGGATAGGAAGTACATAACGGTGGCTGATTCGAAGCAGAAGTCCTGAACCGAGTTTCTGGGATATATGTCCGCCCAGTAATCGCCGTAGTCGGGCGACCACATGGCTATACCCTGGTTGGGGTAGACAGAGGCGGTGTCGTAAACTGCCCAGGCGACTATTTGGCCGGTTGGGTCAGCGCAGTAAGGCACTATCCGCAGCAGCGCCGCGTCTGTCTGCACACCGATGCAGGTGGGTGCGGTAACATGGCACAGGACTCTCTCCCAGTAGTAACCGAGGGGATTTGTTGTTCGAAACGGTGAGTCGACTTCAGGGTTGATGGTGGCGCGCCAGACGCTGTCAAAGCCGCTGCAGATAGCTCCGGCGTTGACTGAAGCCAGATAGATGGTCTTGCAGTCGGGCGTGGGCGCCACATCCACCAGCCGGGTTATAGTAGTATCAATAATAGCGAGCTGGTTCCAGGTCTCGCCGTTGTTGCGACTGATGGCAAAGGCTGATTCGTCATTATTGGGAATCGGAACAGATGGTGGTAGCCATGGGTTGAACCAGCCCGCGCCGGTGCCCATTGGTCGTGAGCCGGTGCCGACGTAGGCGAGCACGCCGTCGGCTCTCCAGCCGACATTGGCGCCACCGCTACCGGTCTGCGTGGTTGCGCAGGCAACGCCAGCCGCGCCGGTGGTCGGCTTTAATGCCGGATACCAGCACGGTACGGGGCAGGTGGTTGGTGAATCGGTGAACCACGTGGGCACGGTTGCCGTGCACGGGAAGCCCATTCGTTCGCCAGCCAGCAGCTTACCTGAAGCGTAGGTGCCGAAATAGGCGATGCTGTAGATGGACTTGGTGATGTTCTGAGAAGTGTCCATCAGTATATAAACGACGGTATCGTCAATGCGGAAAATGCCGTCGCGGTCTGTGGCAACCTTTGGGGCGCCAGTCCAGGCGTCAAGGCTGATGTAGGCGCGGCGTAAAGACGCAGCCTGGCCGGAGAAGTCAGTTGGCAGCTCCAAATCAGCCCTGTTCAGGGTAAGAAGGTTAGGCGAGGCGCCAGCCGGCGCAGTCGGGTCCCTGACCTCGATGCCGGGTGGTGTGGTGGTGAAAGCCCAGTTGACTGTCGTGTTCCGGGCAATGTCGCGCAGCCAGATGTTGTACCAGGTGCTGGCAACATTGTCAGAAAATACTGCTGCCAGTGAAGCGTCGCTCGCATAGGTCGGCGAGAACTTGAGGTCGAAGAAATCGTAGCCAAGCCCTGCAACAACGGGCTGGGCCTGGGCAAGCCAGCTGCTGAAGCCACCGGACTTGATTGCCCAGATTCGGCCGGCTCCAGCGCCGGTGACGGTACCAACAGCTATGTCATGCTCTCCCTCGCATCTTGGGGATACATCGATGGTACGGATGGTTTCACCAGCGGCTAGTAACCCTGCTAGCCTTGTGATTCTCCAGGTGGTTCCAGCATCCGGTGTAATCCATACCTCAATCGGACGGTCTCCAGGACCAAAGGCGGCAGTAGAGGTGACGATAGCCCAGAAACTGGCGTCGTCGGGGGCAACAGCCGCATCCCAGACGTTCACCTGCGCTCCCAGTTCAGTGATCATCGCCCGGCCAAGCGTCCCGGATGTACCCGGTGACGTGCCACTGCTACCCGATGAATACAGTATTAACGGCGGCACTGTGGTTCTCTGTACGATGGCCAGTAATCTTGAGTTGGGGCCAGCTACTAACCTGTTAATCTCGGAGTTTCGTAGGATATCAGTGATGGGAAGGCCCGAACCGGGAGTGAAAACATAGTCCCACTTGCATCTCGTGCCTTCATCGGCGGTTGTGGGGGATGGAGCGGGTAGATTAGCAAATACCACTAGGCCTGCAACTAGTATGGAAATAACCGAGAGCCTGAATATGCGCGTGTATCTCTTTATCATTAGTTCTTTCTTAAATTCGCTGACATCCGGAACAAATTTATGTCAGCATCCCAAGCCTGATTCCTATGCGAGCTTTAGTCTGTGAATCATTTTAACACTTATTTTGTATATGTCAAGGCTTTTTTTATAGATTACTGAGGCTTTATACTTTTTTGTCGAAGTTTCTTGACGTAGCTGGGGTTAATTTATAGAATTGTGCCTGGACTTGCTGCAGAATCTGAAGGGGGAGATTTTTGTAATGGAGCTGGTTGAGGCCATGCTGGCTGGAGACGTCTTATCTTTAGCGCGGCTGATTACGAAATTGGAAAGAGATGGCGCTGATGTGCCTCAAATAATGAAATATCTCTATCCTCATTTAGGTAAGGCCTATTGCATAGGTGTAACCGGACCGCCGGGGTCAGGCAAGAGCACCGTGGTGGACCGGCTGACAGCAGTAATGCGGCAACGTGGGTTTACAGTGGGTATAATAGCCGCTGATCCTACCAGTCCCTTTACCGGTGGTGCTGTTCTAGGGGATAGGATAAGGATGCAGCAGCATTATCTTGATGAGGGAGTTTTTATTCGAAGCATGGCAACACGGGGTAGCCATGGCGGTCTACCGCGTGCTGCCGGCGGTGTAATTAAACTGATGAGCGCCTTCGGCAAGGACTTCGTCCTGGTTGAGACGGTGGGTGTGGGGCAGACCGAGCTGGATATTATGCAGAATGTAGATACAGTGGTGGTGATTTTGGTTCCTGAGGCAGGTGATACTATTCAGACGATGAAGGCAGGCTTGTTTGAGATTGCCGACATCTTTGCAGTAAATAAGGCCGACCGCCCCGGGGCTGATAATCTGGTTACTGAGCTGGAGATGATGGCGCGGCTTCGTTCCGGTGAAAACTGGTGGCAGGTGCCGGTGTTAGCCACCGAAGCCATCAATAATGTGGGCATTGATGAGCTTTATGGGCAGATTGAAAAGCATCGCCAGGCGTTAGAGGAAACCGGGCGGTTATCGCAGCGGCGGCAGGAGCAGCGCCGTCGTGAGTTCCTGGAAATCGTGGAGCGCAGAGTTTCTGACGAGCTTTTGAAGTTGGTGGAAGGGGACGAGGAGTTAGGTAGGCATATGGCTATGGTGGAGGCTGGTGAGGTTGACCCCTATTCTGCGGCTGATGAAATTCTCCGGCCGAGGACTTTATTAGCCAGCTGGTCACGACAGATGGCTGAGAGGCGCCCCGGCGCTTAGACTGGGTGCTGGTGACTGAAGAAATGCAGTGACAGAGGTCTTTTGGGTCTTTGCCTACAGATAGCTGCGGTCGTAGAGAAAGCGGTTCAGCAGTATACTTCTGGTGCTTGCCTTGGGCTCTTTAAGGTCTGCGCTCAACTTGGCAGTGAGACGGCGCACTGTAAGGGCGATGAAGACGGCTAATAGTCCCAGAGTCATCTCCACAGGCTGGTTTAGTAACCATGAGGCCAGCGGAGCTACAGCAAAAGCGATTATCATACCCAGTGGCAGACTGTTACTTACGGGACCGCCGAACATGAAGCGTTCGTTAAGCGTTTGACCTGGTTTCAGAAACCGGGGAATTGTCCTGACGAAGAAACCTGTGAGCGCAGGGACAGCGGCGATGACGAAGACCCAGTAAGCATTGGGGGACTTAGTCACACTAAGATACACCGTCAGGGTGAGGAGCATTCCTGCGCCGGCAGTGTTGCCTTTCTCGCCGTCGAACTTGCAGAATACTGGCCACATCTGGCCGAGAACACCTGCCGCGCCGGCTGAGACAGTTACAGCCAGGCTAAAACCAGAGGCGAATCCGACGATGATGGGAATTACCCCTTTTAGTACATCAACAGCTATGCCGGATAAGCCTTCGAGGCGACCTACCTTGCGCCACAGCGCTATGTGCAAGTCCTCTTCCCGGGATAGGTCGACGCCTCGGGCGCGACCCAGAAGAATCATATAAGGCAGCGAGCCCAGAAGGTAAGCACCTACCACTAGAGCTATATCGGCTAGCAGCATTTAATCCTCCTAATAAAGTTTGTCAAATAGATGAAGATAAGGAAACTCTTGGCTGGCTGTTGTCAATAGGTCTCACTGAGATACTATTGAGATACTATAAAGCATGAGACCGATATATTGAGTCACCTGTCCGGCCCATCCGTTGACACGGTACAAGTATTACCACCCAGCCCAAACCTAACTAAGGAAACGTGTAATAGCCAGGCCTGTCTGTTGCTTTGAGGCAAAGCTATAGATTCTTACCGTTCTATTATCTCGGTTGACAAACCTTTGTTCTTCAGGTCTTTGACAAGCTGATTAACATCATCTTTGTCGACGTGTATGCACACGTCTTGTTCCTTGCCTTCAACTGGTGGCATGCTGTGGAATGCCATTATTTTGGCTCCGTTCTTTTTCAAAGCATCCAAAATATCTTGCATGCTTTTGATGTCGGCACCTTTTGAGATGACTATGCGATTGCCCTTCTTGCCAATTCCTAATACCGGATTTAGTATTTTATAGAAGAAGTCGTTGGTGGTGGCTATGCCTATGAGCTTATTCTTTTCCAGCACCGGCAGTGCGCCTACACCTTTCTTCTGAGCCATGGCTATGGCAGCTTCTACCGACATGTCGGGGCTGACAGTTACCGGGTCCTTGCCCATGACTTCTTTGACCGTCATCTTTGCCAGGAGGTAGTTAATTTCCCACACGCTCAGGCTGGTGGCTGGTGACGGAGCTGTACGGGTGATACGCTCTTTACTCACCATGCCAACGAGCTTCCCTCTGTCAACCACTGGCAGACGGCGAATGCCATGTGCATCCATGATTCTCCTGGCTTCCATGATAGGTGTATCGCTTGACACAGTAACCACGTTCCAAGTCATAACGTCTCGAACTTTCATTTTCCGCCTCCCTGTCTTTTCCAGCTATTCTATCATAGACTTAAAATACTTAAAAGGGGTGTCAATGCTTATTGCTAATAAATTTGTGCCTTTTGCTGCTGGCTTTAGCCGGATTTTGTTGGCATTATTACAAACAGCCGGTGATGCTGGAGCTATTATATTTTTTCATCGTGAGACATAGAGCGAAGCGGTGCTACTTTTAAGATACTTGGACTGAAATCGGCGCCTACCAGATGACCACGAATCGATTTATAGTGTCGTCACGTGGTGGCGGTGTGAAGCCGTTAATCTGGGAATAGCTCTGACCCTCAATTATTTTTACCTCCAGGTCGAACTGAGGCTCTACAAAAATTAAGCCTCTGTCTGTAGTTTCGAAGGCTACTATAGTGTGGCCGTAGCCTTTAGGGTAGAAAATATCGACGATAGCGCAGCGGATGCCTGCAGCGTCAGCGTTATTGTTTACGCCAGCGGCGAAGTCGGTGCAGACATATTCATCTTCGTTATATTTGTTTGAATTTGTGGTGTCTTGGTCTAGAAATGCCTTCATTTCCTGATAGGTGGGATTTCGAGGAGTGTAGCTGCTGGATATTTTTTGTTCGGTGCTGGGTTTAAGTCCAGCCTCGTAGCCGGATTTATAACCGTCATCATAACCTTCGCTTTTGCCCTGGCTGTACCCCTGGTTATAGATGGCTTCATGTCCGGTTTGATAGCCATACATGTAGCTGAGAAATCCTGAGCCGCCGCACAGCATGATGATAGCCAGAAATATGCTAAGCGCAGTAGCGATTTTTTGGCTGTTATCCATGATTAACCTCCATTGTTGAAAACAGGACGATAGCCGTCTCTCTTTAATTAGTTTATCGTTATTGTTGCTGTTAAGGCAAGAAATCCTTGACGGTTAAGGGCTGAATGCAGTAGGCTATTAGGATAAAAATAAAGGTAGAGGGAAGAATAAATTGTGGTGCCGTGGTATAAGAGGCGCTATTACAGTGCCGACAAACACCGAAGAGGCTATAGGAGATGCGACTAAGGAATTGCTTCGGAAAATGATAGAAGTCAATAAGGTGGGAATCAGCGATATAGCTTGTATTTTGTTCACCACGACGTATGATCTTAATGCCGCGTTTCCGGCTGCGGCTGCACGTGCGTTGGGGTGGACGCGAGTCCCTTTGCTTTGTGGCCATGAGATGAATGTACCCGGGAGTTTACCCGGTTGTTTGAGAGTGCTGGTGTTGTTCAATACTGATAAAAAAAATGAGGAAATGGTGCACGTTTATTTGGGTGGTGCAGAGACGCTCAGAGATGAGGGTGAGAGAACCTGGCAGGGTGAGGGCAAAAAATGATAGTGGTTATGAAGGTAGGCTCAAGCGATAAAGAAATCACCGGAGTGATTGAGCGAATTGAATCCGCTGGCTTGAAGACTCATGTTTCTCAGGGTGTGGAGCGGACTATAATCGGTGTGGTAGGGCAGATTTTTCCGGAACTTCAGGACATGCTGGAAATCCTCCATGGTGTTGATGAAGTTATCCGGGTTAGCAAGCCGTATAAGCTTAGCAGCCGTGAGTTTCATCCCTTAGATACTAAAGTTAACGTTGGTGGGGTTACTATCGGCGATAGGGAAATAGTGGTCATGGCTGGGCCATGCGCGGTGGAAAGCGAGCAGCAGCTTTTGGAAACAGCCAGAGCTGTGAAGGCAGCCGGGGCGACCATTTTACGCGGCGGTGCTTTCAAGCCCAGCACCTCACCGTATCAGTTCCGTGGTCTCGGTGAGCGTGGGCTTGAACTCCTGGCGAAGGTCAAGAAAGAGGTTGGATTGCCGGTAATAACGGAGGTTATGACGCCCGGTGAAGTAGAGATGGTGGCAAAGTACTCTGATATTCTCCAGGTGGGAGCTCGAAATATGCAAAATTTTAATCTTCTTGAAGAAGTGGGTAAAACGGGCAAGCCGGTAATGCTGAAGCGAGGGCTATCGGCTACTGTTCAAGAATGGTTGTTGGCCGCTGAGTATGTACTGTCCCAGGGCAATGAGCAGCTCATCCTTTGTGAACGCGGTATCAGAACGTTTGAAACCTATACCCGCAATACTATGGATATAAGCGTTATCCCCATAATTGAGAAAGTCAGTCATTTGCCGATTATTGCTGACCCGAGTCATGGCACAGGTAAGTGGTATCTGGTGATTCCCATGGCTCTGGCTGCGGTGGCTGCCGGGGCTGATGGAATAATGGTCGAAGTTCACCCTCACCCAGATTTGGCACTCAAAGATGGTGCTCAATCGCTGACCTTCGATAATTTTCAGCAGCTCATGGCTCAGTTGAAGTCTGTGGCTGAGGCAGTAGGCCGGCAGGTGGCTGGTCATTCTGTTGGGCTGGAAGCTTAGTTTGTAACCCGGCGGCTGATTGGAGAAATCATTCGTGCAGATTGAAAAAGAGCTAGCCAGAGTAAAGCCGCAAAGAGAGATGTTGCTTAGCGTCGGTGTTTTTGATGGCGTTCACCTCGGTCATCAACGCTTGCTGACCCATCTACTCGATGAAGCTCGCAGAAAGAACTGGCTCAGCGGGGTGGTAACTTTTAGCTCTCACCCGGAGATGGTTCTGTCTACCAGGAACGAATTGCTCTGGCTTAATGATTTGGAAACCAGGGTTAGCCTGATTCGGGATTTGGGAATAGACGTCGTTGTTATCCTGCCATTTAGCTCTGAACTGGCTCAGCTCAGCGCTCGAGAATTTGTTCAATTGCTTAAGGACAACCTGAAAATGCGTGGCTTGATAGTAGGTCCTGATTTTGCCTTGGGCAGAGGTAGGGAAGGTGATGCTGAGAAGCTCCGACTTCTGGGAAAGGAAATGGACTTCAGTGTTGAAGTCATACCAGTGGTGGTGCTTGACCGGCAGGTGGTAAGCAGCAGCGCCATTCGTCAGTCTCTGGCCCAGGGCGACATGAAAACGGTGGAGAAATTGACCGGACGGCCATTTAGCCTTAGCGGTCGGGTTGTGAGTGGTAACGGGCGGGGCAGAACCCTGGGATTTCCTACCGCTAACCTGGAACTGAGAGTCGAGCAGGCATTGCCCGGCGATGGAGTTTATGCTACTATCGCTCATGTTGACCGCCACCTTATGCCTTCAGTAACAAACATTGGTGTTCGTCCTACCTTCGATGACGGAAAGCGCTTGGTGGAAACCTATATCTTTGATTACGAAGGAGATTTGCTTGGGCAAAAATTCACCATCGAGTTTGTAGATAAAATTAGACGCGAAAAGCGCTTCGATAATAAGCAGGAACTTAAAGCTCAGATAAGAAGAGATGTAGAGCAAGCCAGGCGAATTTTAAGCGAACGGATGAAGCAATAAGGAGTTGGATATAGAACATGACCAGTCCTGACCTCAAGTGGCTGTTAAGGCGAGGAGTAGCTGAGACTATAGTGGAGTCTGAGCTGTTGAAATTGCTCGAATCGGGTAAACCGCTGAGATTGAAACAGGGTTTTGACCCCAGTTGCCCGGATATACATCTGGGGCACGTGGTTGGCTTGAGAAAACTGCGCCAGTTTCAGCAGTTGGGTCATCGTGTTGTCCTTATCGTTGGTGACTGGACCGCCCAGATTGGTGACCCTAGCGGTGCTTCGGCTACGCGTTCCATGCTTTCCGCGAATGACGTACAGGCTAACGCCCGAACTTATATGGAGCAATTTTTTAAGGTGGTGGACAAGGAAAAGACCGAAGTGAGGTGGCAGAGCGAGTGGTTTAGCAAATTTGGCCTTGACGATGTCATCAGACTCACCAGTAAGTTCACTGTGGCTCAATTTCTTGCCAGAGAGGACTTTGCAAAGAGATATAGCTCCGGCCGACCCATCGCTATCACCGAGTTCCTTTATCCTTTGCTCCAGGCTTACGATTCTGTAGCTATAGAGGCTGACGTTGAATTTGGTGGCACCGACCAAAAATTTAATTGCCTGGTGGGCAGGGAACTGCAGCAGATTATGGGAAAGCGTCCGCAGCAGGTGTTCCTTGTTCCTCTTCTTATCGGCACTGATGGAAGCCAGAAGATGAGCAAAAGTTTGGGAAATTATATAGGTGTAGATGAGCCGCCCAGTGAAATTTATGGTAAAATTATGTCGATTCCCGATAGCCTTATAATCGATTACCTTGAGCTGGTGACTGACATACCGGATGAGGAAATTGCCGAATTCAAGGCGCAGATGGCTAACCAGTCAGTTAATCCGATGACCGTCAAGAAGCGATTGGCTTATGAAATCGTAGCTCAGTTTCATAGCGCTCAGGCTGCTGGCGAGGCTGAGGAACATTTTGCCAGGGTATTTCAGAAGAGGGAAGTGCCTGATGAGTCGGTCGTAATGATAAATGCCTCAACCGGACTCAACAGTACTCTCTCGGCTGAGTTGACCAGGGCAGGGCTGACCAAGAGCCGCTCGGAGGCGAGACGTCTTTTAGCTCAGGGTGCTATTGAGATTGACGGGAAAACGATTACTGAAGATTTGGAAATGGCACGAATAAACAAAGGTGGCATCATTAAGGTAGGCAAACGGCGCTTTGCAAAGGTTGCCGATAATTAAAAATCGATTATTTAAAATGGAGGTATGGCATGCAGCAATTAAGAATACCCGGACCCACCCCTTGCCCCGAGGAAGTACTGCGAGCTATGGGCAAGCAGATGATCAATCACCGCGGCAAAGAGTTCGGTGATATGATCAACCGCATTACGGTAAAAATGAAGGAACTATTTCAAACCAAAAATGACCTTTATATCCTGACCGGTTCAGGTACTGGAGGCATGGAAGCCGCTGTAGTTAATATGCTATCGCCAGGTGACAAAGTGCTATCAGCTTCCAACGGCGTCTTCGGCAACCGTTTTGCTGACATAGCTGAGTGCTACGGTGCTGAGGTAACACGGCTCAAGTTCGAATGGGGCAAGCCGGTTGACCCGGATGCTGTGCGTGATGCTTTAAGGGCCGACTCTAAAATTAAGACGGTCCTGGTGACTCAGAATGAGACTTCTACAGGCGTAACCAGTGATTTAAAGGCAATCAGTGCTGTTGTCAATGAGTTTGACAAGCTTATTCTGGTTGATGCCATAAGCGGTCTTGGCTGTATTGACCTGAAAACTGATGACTGGAAGTGCGACGTGGTAGTTACCGGCTCTCAGAAGGGCTGGATGGTGCCGCCTGGCTTGGCTATGGTGAGCGTCAGCGAAAGGGCTTGGCAGGCTCATGCTCAGGCAAAGGTACCTCGGTATTATTGGGATTTTACCAAAGCCAAGAGCTATCTGGAGAAAGGGCAGACACCATGGACACCCTGTATTTCGGTCTTCTTTGCCCTGGATGTCTCGTTGGATATGATGCTGAAAGAAGGTTTAGCCAATGTTTTTGCTCGCCATGCTAAATTAGGCGATTTGACCCGAAAGGGAGTGAAAGCGCTGGGGTTGTCTCTCTTTGCTGCCGATGAGAAATATGCCTCCAATACGGTGACGGCAGTTAAAGCTTCGGAAAAGATGAATGTGTCGAAGCTGCAACAGATACTCAGGGATGAATATAAAGTGGTATTGGCTGGAGGTCAGGGTGACCTGTCAGGTAAGATTTTCCGTATCGGGCACCTGGGATGGGTAACCGAAGCTGATATCAAGGAAACCCTGGCTGCTGTAGGTAAAGCTTTGCCCCAGGCATGCGCGTAACTTAAAAATTTAGGGACAGGCGTTTAGCTTGCCCGAAGGGATTTGGTTGCTATGAAGATTTTAGTTGCCGACCCTGTAGCTAAAGAAGGAATAGAACTTTTGAAGTCTCAGGCTGAAGTCGATGTCAAAGTCGGGCTTAAGCCAGAGGAACTCAAGAGCATAATTGGCGATTACGAAGCTCTGGTGGTACGCAGTGAAACTAAAGCCACTGCTGATATTATTCACGCTGGCAAAAAACTTCAGGTTATCGCCAGGGCGGGTGTTGGTCTGGATAACATTGATGTTGAGGTTGCTACCAAGCAGGGTGTTGTCGTGGTCAACGCTCCCACTGGTAATACCATGGCTGCTGCCGAGCATACCATCGCTATGATGCTGGCTCTGGCTCGGCATATTCCACAAGCCAATGCCAAGCTCAAAGCAGGTGTATGGCAACGCAGCGATTATATGGGCATCGAACTCAGGGGCAAGACCTTGGGTATTGTTGGGCTTGGCAATGTCGGCTCGGAGGTCGCCAGGCGGGCGCAAGCCTTCAATATGAGACTTGTTGGCTATGACCCCTTTGTGTCCCCGGATTATGCCCGTAATCTGAGTGTAGAGTTAGTCTCTCTTGAGCAATTGCTTAAAGAGTCTGACTTTATCACTCTTCACTTGCCGTTGACTTCTCAGACTAAGATGCTGATTGGTGCTAAGGAATTAAACAAGGTGAAACCAGCGGTGCGTATCATTAACTGTGCCCGCGGCGGGCTCATTGATGAAGAAGCCTTACTTAAGGCAGTGGAGTCGGGGAAAGTAGCTGGCGCCGCTGTAGACGTCTTTGTTAAAGAGCCGGTGACCGATAGCATACTTTTCCAATGTGACAAGATTATCGTCACTCCCCACCTTGGTGCCTCCACTACCGAAGCGCAGGCTGGCGTGGCTCTCGAGGTTGCCGAGCAGGTGATGGCTGTATTGAAAGGCCAGCCAGCCAGGTATGCTGTGAATGCCCCCCAGATTCCGGCTGAGCTGCTGACTGTACTGGCTCCGTTTATGAATGTGGCTTCAACGCTGGGCGGTCTAGCCCGGCAACTGATGGAAGGGCAAATAAACAGCATCCGTATCAAGTACAGCGGTGAGATTGCCAATTACGATACTACTGCCATAAAGGCATCAGTTATCGGCGGTTTGCTGGAAGGAATAAGCGAGGAAAGAGTCAATATGGTCAATGCTGCCCTCATCGCTGCGCAGCGGGGCATAAAGATTCTTGAACAGAAAGAGAACACCTGTGAAAACTATGCCAGCTTGATTACTCTGGATGTTGTGACCGGTGCTGGGGAGACCATAGTTGCTGGCACTGTGCTGCGCGGAGAGACTCACGTCGTCCGCGTAAACGATTTCTGGCCGGATATTGTTCCCACGGGCGGTTATTTCTTGTTCAGCGACCATCGTGACCGCCCCGGGCTAATCGGTGCCGTAGGCAATATAACCGGCAAGGCGGATATCAATATCAGCTCCATGCAGCTGGTGCGGCTTCAACCCAGGGGCCAGGCGCTCATGATTTTGGCTCTGGACGAGGCGCTCCCGGAAAAGCAGATACGGAAAATCCTTGACCTCCCAGATGTCTATACCGCCAAGGTGGTGAAGCTTTAGAATTAGCCCGGCTGCAATTCAATGACGGGTTTTTGAAAAGATATAGCCTAGCGGACAACCATTTCATAACCTCAAAGTCCTTGTTTATTATTTTGTATTGCATTTGAATTTCTAAAAAAATTTTGGACTATTTACTATAGCCCTTAGAAATAGTATATTATGGCCGGGCCTGTTATATAGAAAGCTATCGAATGACTATGGTGATTTAAGATAATGGTTAAAACGGGCAAACAGAAGCAAGCTAAATCTGATGAGTCAACGGAACTGGCGCAAGCCTTGATGCGTTGTGCCGGGACGGGGATTTATATTGTCCAGGATGGAAAATTTCGATATGTCAATGCCCTGTTTCAGGAGCTAACAGGCTATTCGGAGACAGAATTACTGGGCAAGCATTCCCTGGACCTTGTTCATCCTGACGATAGAGAAAAAGTCAGGGAAAAGGCAGTAGAGAGCCTGAAGGTTGGAAGCTCTCTCCCCTATGAGTACCGGTTTGTAAAGAAAAATGGAGAAATAATTTGGGTTCTGGAAAAAGTTACCTCCACAAAATATAAAGATAAACGAGCCACGGTGGGAAGCTTTATGGATATCACTGAGCGCAAGAGGCTTGAGGAGGCTATAAAGAAATCAGGAGAGAGATACCGGACCATACTGGAGGAAATTCAAGATACTTATTTTGAGGTTGACCTTGCTGGCAATTTCACCTTTGTCAATGATGCCATGTGTCGTATCATGGGATATTCTAAGGAAGATCTGATAGGTATGAACTACCGGGTATTTGCGGCTAAGGAAGATGCTGAAGTTATTTATCGAGATTTCAACCGGGTTTATCACACAGGCGAAACAATCAAAGGTATATCCTACAGGTTTGTGCAAAAAAATGGCACTGTAGGATTTGGTGAGCTCTCAATTTCTGTAATAAAGAATGAGGAAGGGCAGGTCATCGCATTCCGCGGCATTGGCCGTGATGTCACCGAGCGCAAGCGGTTAGAGCAGGAACTCAATGATATAGCCACCCACGATTTTTTAACCGGCTTGCCCAATAGAGTGTTGCTGCAAGACCGTCTTAATGTGGGTTTGAATCAGGCACAGCGAAATAACACTAATTTGGCTGTAATGATGCTCGATTTAGACCGGTTTAAGGTCGTTAATGATACTTTGGGGCATAGTATCGGTGACAAATTACTGATGGCTGGTGGAGAGCGTTTGTCGGACATTGTTCGTAAAAGTGATACGGTTGCCCGTGTCGGTGGGGATGAGTTCTTGGTGTTGCTGCCACAAATCGCTAAGATAGGAGATGCTACCAAGGTCGCCCGAAAGATCTTGGAGGCATTTAGAAAGCCCTTTGTGGTTGATAGTTATCAGACTCGTGTTACTACTAGCATTGGTATAGCCTTCTATCCCGAAGACGGTGATGATGCTGATGCCTTGCTGACCAATGCCGACACTGCGATGTACTGGGTTAAGGAACACGGTCGAGACGACTATGCCTTCTACTCCGTTAGCAAAGCGAAAATCTCGTAAAGAGATAAGGAACTCGCATTTACAATGCCCCCTCAAGGCTGTTAGTTCCTAAGTTGCTATTATACAAGGGCAGTTAATGTTTTATTGTGTACCTAACAGCCGAGAGTAACATTTAAATCCACCAGCGTTGATAGTTGTTCAATGTGCCGTTATAATTCAATATGTTAGTAATCTTTAGCGAATTCAAGAGGAGTAAACATTGGCTTCTGTGACAGATGTGCTGGACAAACTTCAGAAAAAAGCCAGGCCAGACCAGTTGGAAGGAATGGCTAAATACGGAATGGCAGTTGAACGAAGATTGGGTGTATCTGTTCCTGATATGCGAAAGCTGGCCGAAGAGATAGGGAAAGACCACAAGCTGGCACTGGAGTTATGGAAGACCGATATAGCTGAAGCAAGGATAGTGGCGGCGATGGTTGGTGACCCTGATAAGCTAACTGAAGAGCAAATGGAGGACTGGGTAATGGGCATCAACTCCTGGGATGTCTGCGACCAGGTGTGCATGAATCTCTTCGAAAAGAACCGGTTAGCCTGGAAGAAAATTGTCGATTGGCCTGAGCGGGAAGAAGAGTTCGTCAAGAGGACTGCCTTTTCGCTGATAGCTTGTCTTGCCTGGCATGATAAGAAGGCGAGCGATGAGAAATTCATCGAGTCGCTTCCGGTAATAATGCGAGGAGCTACTGATGAACGTAACTTTGTCAAGAAAGCAGTCAACTGGGCTCTTAGAAACATAGGGAAAAGGAACCTCAATTTGAACGAAGCTGCAATAAATGCTGCAAATAAAATCCAGCAACTCGATTCGAAGGCTGCTCGCTGGATTGCCTCTGATGCTATCAGGGAACTAGAGAGTGAAGCCGTCCAGGCCAGGCTTAAGGGATGAACAAAAGTCCATCTCGTTCAGGTTCAAGCACGATAACCGTCTGGTGGGTCCATAAGAGATGTCCGGCTTGACTTACAATGTTCCCTCAAGGCTGTTGATGACCAGTCCGGTGGGCAATTTGGGGTAGAAATAGGTTGATTTCCCGGGCATCTTGTCGTTGGCATCGGCTATTGCCTTAATGGTTGCCACCGGTATTGGATTCAGAAGAAAAGCCAGTTGATATTCACCGCTTTCCACCAGTCGCCGAGCCTCCGACATATCCGGAGTATAAATAACGCTGCTGCTTTTATTCATTGCAGTGAGCTTGTCTATGACAAGGTGCTGGACGATGCTGATGTCTAATCTCTTATAGGCTTCGGAATGCTCCTTAGGCATCATTTCCTTGATGGATGATGGCTGGCGAAGTTTCAGGGCTACGGCACTGCCTGGTTCCAATCCTAAGACTCTGGTAGTGGCTCCGCTTATTTCGGGTAAGCCAGTTTCATCCAGAGGCACGGATTCCAGTTCGAAAAACGTTTCCAGGTTGTTTCTGAATTGAGCCAGAGCTTCAGAAGATAAATTGCGTATCAGGCGGTGGACGGGTAGCACGATAAGGCCGGGGTCGGAGAAAGACACCAGTGTTATCATGACGAATTTGAAGGCCTGGTCACCTTTAGCAGCTGCGGTTTCTTGTTGCCTTTCCTCTCGATAAGCCAGTGCTGTTTCATAGCGGTGGTGTCCGTCGGCAATATAAATGGGCTTTGAAGCCAGGAAGTGACTGACTCTTTGCACGAATTCGGGTTCGTTGGCTAACCAGAGCTTATGTGTTTCACCGTCTTCGGCAAAATCAATCACTGGCTTACGGCTAGCCTGTGTAGTTAATAACTTGGTGACTTTTTGCCCCATGTCTTCATAGAGCCCAAGGAGCGGACTGAAGTTTGCGGCGCAGGCTCTCATCAACTCCAGCCGGTCGCTTTTAATCCCGGGGACAGTATTTTCATGAGGAAATATAATCCTTTTCTCCCAGGGTTCCAGCCTGACGCAGGCTGTTAGCCCCAGACGCTTTTTTCTGATGTTCTGGTGAGTGAATACGTGTTCGTGTATATAGAATGAAGGCACATGGTCGACCACCAGCACACGTTCCTTCAGCCACTTATTGAAGGTAGCACTGGCTCGACTGTGTTTGTTGTTGGTGTTCGTATCATTGGGCAGCACCGTCCCATGCTCGAGGCGGATGACATTGTAATCGTTTTTCTCATAATAGGCTCTCTGTTCGTCTGAAGAGATAACATCGTAGGGCGGGCAGATAACTGACGCCATGTCCCCAATAATTTCCTGATTATATCGTATGCCTGAAAAAGGACTGATTTCAGCCAAGTGTTTCCTCCATTTATAATAATTTCTCGAGACCATTCCACCAAGCCTCCCCCAACTGTTTTAGCGACGAATCTATATAGCCTTTCAGTATCAATCGGTTGCCGCCTACTGCCCCCAGTTTTGTGGCCGCTATATTATAACGAGCGGCAAGCTTCTCTAATTTCCAGACTGACTTTGGTGTTATTGAGACTATGATTCTTGATTGAGCCTCACCGAAAAGGGTTGCATCAAGCCTGCCTTCAGTCTCCCAATCGTAACTGGCGAAGCCGAGACCATTAGCCAGGCAACTCTCTGTCAGGGCAACGCCCAGCCCGCCATCGGAGCAGTCATGAGCGGACTTTATTAGTCCCCGTCTGATTGCCTCAAGACAGCAGCGCTGCAATCGTATTTCCATCTCCAGGTCAACGTAGGGGTTACCTTTTGTTATACCATGTGCTAATTCAAGGTATTCACTGCTGCCAATACTGCTGTCAATGGTTTGGCTATCACCCAGCAAAAATACCAGGTCGCCTTCATTTTTGAATCCGGAAGTGCAATGTTTGGCTACATCATCGATAATCCCGACCATTCCGACTACAGGGGTCGGATATATGGCTTCGCCTTTGGTCTCGTTGTACAGGCTGACGTTGCCGCTGATAACCGGTATTTTCAAATCTCGGCAAGCTCGAGCCATGCCGGCGATGCACTCTTTTAGCTGATAGTAAACATCGTCCTTCTCTGGATTGCCGAAGTTGAGGCAGTTGGTGACAGCCAGTGGCTGAGCACCGCTGCAGGCAAGGTTTCTGGCTGCTTCAGCCACGGCTATGATGCCGCCGAGATAAGGATTCACATAGCAGTACCGGCCATTTCCGTCGGTGGTTAATGATATTGCTTTTTTTGTCTCTTTAATGCGCAGAACTGCCGCATCGCTACCCGGTAGGACCACGGTGTTATTGCCCACCTGGTGGTCGTACTGGCGGTATACCCAGCGCTTACTGGCGATGTTAGGTGACGCTAGCAGACGTAGAAGAGTTGAGCTCGCGTTCTTCCGTGACAAATCGGGAATTGAGGTGACATCAAAGTCCTGTAATTTGTTGAGCCACTCCGGCTTTTTAACCCGCTTCTGATAAACAGGCGATGACGTCAGCAGGTTTACAGGTGCTTCAGCCACCACTTTTTCGCCTTCTCTAATTCTGGCTAAGCCATCACCGGTCACATGGCCGATTATATCCGAGCGTAGTTCCCACCGGTCGAACAGAGCCTTTACCTTGCCTTCGTAGCCCTTCTTAACCACCACTAACATCCTCTCCTGTGATTCGGATAGCATTACCTCGTAAGGGGTCATGCCTTTTTCACGTCTTGGTACTTTGAGTATATCGATTTCGATACCGCCGCCACCCCTGGATGCTGATTCGACGGCTGAGCTGGTCAGCCCTGCGGCACCTAAATCCTGCATGCCGGTAATCCAATCGGTTTCAGCTAGCTCGAGGCAGGCTTCTATGAGCAGTTTCTCCAGAAAGGGATTGCCAACCTGGACTGCAGACCTTAGCTCTCGCTCTTCCTCGAAAGTTCTCGAAGCCAGGCCGGAGGCACCGTGAAGTCCGTCACGGCCGGTATCAGCGCCGACCAGCATCAGCAGATTGCCTTCTCCACAGGCTCTGGCTTTAACCAGCTTATCGGCTCTGGCAATGCCCAGACAAAATGCATTTACCAGCGGGTTGCCTGCATAACAATCGGCAAAATATATTTCGCCGCCAACGTCAGGTATCCCCAGACAGTTACCGTAGCCGGCAATGCCGCCGACCACCCCGCCGAAAAGATACCTGTTATGAGCATTGGTCAGATTACCGAAACGAAGCGAATTCATAAGTGCAATCGGCCTGGCTCCCATGGTGAAAATGTCCCGAACAATTCCACCTACGCCGGTGGCTGCACCTTGATAAGGCTCGATTGCCGATGGGTGGTTGTGAGATTCTATCTTCATCACTACCACCAGCCCGTCTCCTATGTCCACCGCCCCGGCATTTTCTTCACCGGGCTTGACCAGGACTCGTTTGCTTTTTGAGGGCAGTTGCTTGAGCAAAGCCTTGGAATGCTTATAGCCGCAGTGCTCACTCCACAGCGAGCCGAACATACCCAGTTCGACCTCACTCGGCTCTCTACCAAGCTTTTCAACAATAAGCTGGTATTCCTTCTCGCTCAGCGCGACTTCATCAAGCGTTTCTTTAGATACTGGCAATTATTGACTCCCAGATAATATTACCATCGCTGCTGCCGAGTAGCGGCTCACAGGCTCGCTCGGGATGCGGCATCATGCCCAGCACATTGCCCTTCTTATTGATAATACCGGCGATGTTGTTCATTGAACCGTTAGGGTTTGCCGACTCGGTTATCTTGCCTGCCGGGGTAGAGTAGCGGAAAATAACGCGCTTATCATTCTCCAGTTCATCCAGCGTGGCAGCGTCAGCGTAGTATCTGCCTTCGTAATGGCTGATGGGAATTTTGAGAACCTGCCCGTTTTGACACTGCGAGGTGAAGGCAGTCGAGGTATTTTCTGTCTTGAGATGCGTCCATTTACAGCGGTATTGCAGGTGGTCATTGGTTAGCAATGCGCCGGGGAGAAGTCCTGATTCGCACAATATCTGAAAGCCGTTGCAGATGCCGATGACCAGTTTGCCCTGAGAATTGAAATGCTCCAGTGCCGACATCACGGGAGAGAAGCGGGCGATAGCTCCAGAACGCAGATAATCGCCATAGGAGAAGCCGCCGGGCAGTATGACGCAGTCGCACTCGGAAAGGTTTGTCTCATTGTGCCAGATATATTGAGCCTTCTGTTTCAGGATATCGCTGATGGCATAATGACAATCCCTGTCGCTCCAGGTGCCGGGAAAGATGATTATGCCGAACTTCATGCTTATATATTCCTGAAAAATAACAAAGATGGCGGCAGAAAATGCCGCCGAATATCATCCCATTAAGATAAAAGGGCAAGGTGCGATATCTAGGTGCTGCTCAGTAGCTCTGAGACAACTTCACTGACTTCTTGCCCTTGAGCTCTCCCTCTAAGCTGGGGCATAAGCTGGGACATGACTTTACCCCTGTCCTTCTGGCTCGTTGCCCCCACTTCGCTGATTATCTTGCGTGCTGCGGCTACAATCTCATCCCTGGTCATCTGCTCGGGCATATATTCCAGGATAATTGCCAGTTCGGCTTTCTCTTTAGCCACCAACTCCGGGCGGTTGCCTTTTTCAAAAGCCTCGATGCTCTCTCGTCGCATCTTGGCTTCTTTCTCCAGCACAACTAATACACCGCTGTCGTCTAAGGTTTTTTGCTGGGCAATCTCGGCGTTTCTTATGCTTGAAAGAGCCATACGGAACACCGAACACCGCAGCGCGTCTTTGTTCCTTAATGCCTGTTCCAGGTCTGTTCTAATTTTTTCAGCCAGAGTCATCTTCTAGCTGCTCCTGGAGCTTTTGCGTCGTTTTGCCGCCTCTTTCCGCTTCCGCTTTATGCTGGGCTTCTCGTAGAATCCACGGCGGCGTGTTTCGCTTATGACACCTGCTTGCTGCACCTTCTTGGTGAACCGCCGTAGCAAGCTCTCAAAGCTTTCTCCCTGTGATAGTCTTACTTCAGGCACACGAAATCACTTCCTTCCTAAACTAATTAAAATACCTGCCCAACACAGGTAATCGGCAAAGACAAATTTTAACCCTTCTCCTTCGTAGTGTCAAGATGAGCATGTTTTTTATGGGGAAGGGGCTGGCATTTCATGGTAACTGGGCATATAATTAGTGGCACAGAAATCAGATTAAGAGGAGGTAGCGATGGCTGTTTACCTGATGCTGACAACACTCACCGGTGAAGGCAGAAAAAAAATGGAGGAATACCCTGAGTGGCTTAAGGAGCTTAATAAGGAAGTGGAGTATATGGGAGTTAAAATACTGGCTCAGTACGGGCTTCTGGGGCAGTATGATTTCGTCAACATCGTCGAAGCACCGAGCGATGAGGTTGCCGCTAAGCTGGCGATACATTTGAGTGCCCGGGGCGGACTTCAGACTTTAACCCTGACTGCCATACCGCTGGACAAGCTAATATCAATTATGCAAAAGAAGCCGGAACCATTTTAACAAGTTAATTGGAATCACTTATCCGTTTTTTTGTTTGTTGCCGGCTGTGTGGTCCGGGGGAGCTTTTTCGGATTGATATTTGAAGGCTAGAAATATCGAAAGGAGACATCATAATGACCAAGGGCAAAGCTGTGTTACTGGATGTGCAGGATAAAATAGCTACCATTATCTTAAATCGACCTGAAGTCAGGAATGCTTTTAATGCTGATCTACTCGCGGGCCTCAAAGCAGCTGGGGAAGATATACTTGCTCAGCCCGAAATACGGGTAGCCATACTCACCGGTGCCGGAGACCGCGCTTTCTGCGCCGGGCTGGACCTCAAGGCAGCCATGGCTGGTGAAGATATTATGCCCCCACATACTGCCCGTTCTGAGTTCGAGGCTCTTCAGATGGGTGGTCAGATCTATACTATGATTGAGAATCTTCCGGTGCCGGTCATAGCTGCGATTAACGGCTACTGCTTGGGTATCGGTTTTGAGATGTCGCTGGTTTGCGATATGAGGCTTGCTGCGGAGACGGCTATATTCAGCATACCTGAAGTGCAGTTGGGCACCATTCCTGATTTCGGCGGTACCCAGCGCTTGATCAGGCTTGTTGGCCCCGGCAAAGCCAAGGAGCTTATATTTACCGGACGCAGGATAGATGCTGCCGAGGCTTTAAGGATAGGGCTGGTCCAGCATGTTTACCCTCTGGATAAGCTCATGGAGGAGGCCAATAAGCTGGCTCAGGAAATAGCCGCCATTGCCCCACCGCTGATTCAGGGCGCCAAGAAAGCCATCAACGTGGCTATGTCTTATCCTCTGGATATAGGCTTGAGCTTCGAGAACATGCTGGCAATCATCACTCGCCAGGACCTAAAGTCGGGCTCCGCTTCGCTACTGGAAAAATCCAAGTCATAGCTTGAAACGTAATTTTAGTTGTCATTCTGAGGGAGCGCAGCGACCGAAGAATCTCACCTCTCTGTCATTGCGAGTCCTTCCGCTGAAGGACGTGGCAATCTGGGTGTTATGCCTATTCGAACTCTTTCTTCGACAGCGCTGTAAAGACGATTGCTGCTATCCCCAGCGGCCATGAGGCAAAGAATGCAGCTATGGAACCGGTCAAGGCTAATCCCCATTTCTTCCTCTGCAGTGCGTAAATGCCGCCTATTAAGGCCAGTATATCGGCAATGATAGCAAATATGGCAACTATAACTGCTATTGTTAATATCAGGGTTTCAGGAATTCCCATTGACGGGTCAGCGCCTCTCATAGCTCCTAACACTAAAATTCCGAAAAAGGCGAAAGTGAGCCCAACAAAGGACAGGGCACCTGCCACAATGTCCAGAATCCCGGCAACCGTAGGCATCCATGTCTTTTCCATTTCTACCTCCTTTATCCTGAAGTGGCTCTGAGGCGCGCAGCCCCAGTTCTTAGGTTATTCAAATTCGTTCTTAGATAGTGCTGTGAACACTATAGCTGCTATTCCGAGTGGGGCTGAGCAGAAGAACGCCGCTATGGCTCCGGCAAGCGCCATTCCCCATTTCTTTCTTCGCAGTGCGTAAATGCCGCCTACTATGGACAGTATGCTGACGATAATTGAAAATATCGCCAGTGTTATCAGAACCGAGGCCGTGATGGCGATAGGAAATTGCTCAAGGCAGGTTATGCCACCACGACTGAAAATAGCAAGAGCGGCAAAAAATAGCGCCATAAATAAAATCACTATTAAGCGAAGCGAGCCAGCAACTATATTCAGAATACCTGCCGTGGTTGCCATCCATGTCTCTTTCTTTGCCATTTGTTACCTCCTTAGTTTAATTATTCTGCTTGCGGTTGGTGTTCCCAGTTTCTACCACTACTATTTACCACAAGGCGCTTGTAATGTCCAGCGGTCAGCCTCTCCAGTTATTCTGAATTTTCCCCGCTGTCATTCTGAGCCCTCCCCCCCGCTCATTCTGAGCCTGTCGAAGAATCTCATCACATGTTTTTCCTCCTTGTCATTCTGAGCCCTCCCCCCCGCTCATTCTGAGCCTGTCGAAGAATCTCCTCGAATCATCTAATTTGACGTGTATCAGTCAGTTGAGCTAACCTAGCTCAAACAAATGGATACGCCATCAACCCCATTGCTTAAAGCTCTAACCGAAGCTGGAGTTGGCTCCAGGAGGCGGATGGCAGATGCCATCAAAAACGGCAGGGTGGAGGTGAATGGTGAACCGGTGGAGGACTTTCGCCATCCGGTGAATCCGGAGACTGACCGCGTCTCGTTGTATGGTAAACCGGTTGACCTCAAGCCAGGGCGCGCGGTTTACCTGCTGGTCAACAAGCCGGTGGGCATCATCATCACCACCAGCGATGAGCGGGGCCGCAGGACGGTTCTGGATATTCTGCCTGAGAAGTATCGCCAGCTGAGATTATATCCTGTGGGACGGCTGGACAAGGACAGCACCGGGCTTTTGCTTTTGACCAATGATGGTGAGTTTACCTATAAGCTCACACACCCCAAATTCGAACATGAGAAAGAATACCTGATTCAAATAGACGGCAGGCTCAAGCCGGACGAAATAAGCAAGCTGGAAAGGGGCTTTGAGCTTGAGGATGGTATGACCTATCCCGTCGTTGTTAAAGAGATAAAATCACAGCCGCCGTTTAATTACAGCATCATCATGCACGAGGGCAGGAAGCGACAGGTGCGCCGCATGCTGGCAAACCTCGGTTACCATATACCGGCACTAAAGCGTGTCAGGATGGGAAACCTGCATCTGGGCAACCTTAAGGAGGGCACCACCCGCGAACTGACTGCTGAAGAAGTCCGTGCCCTCTTAGCTCCTAAGCCACCGAAATCCGCAAGCCAAAATAGAAGATAGCCATCCGCTGTCTATCTTAGCTGGAAATCATCCCCTAATCTGGTCGAGATTAGCATCTCATCTAAACAAAAAGGGTCCTATTTACGTTTTTATATATGAAAGAAGGCAGAGAACGAGATAGTTATGCGGGCTTATTTGACAGGCGCAAACTGGGAGGGAATACGTATATGGAACATGTATTAGCGTGTCCGAAATGTAACACACCAAACAGGCTTGGTGAGCCGTTATGTGTGTCTTGCGGTCAGAACCTGGCACATAGATGCTCTCGTTGTCAGTTGGATATCGACCCGGGCATAGCTTACTGTCCATATTGTGGTGAGGTATTGCCAGTGTGGTCAACCGGGCAAAATCAGGCAAACGATGAACCGTCCAAAAAGCCGGATTTCATCCTGGAACTTAGTTGACCCCGTGTACATCCGCATGAGGCTTCCCCAAAGGTCACTTTACGTTCAAATTAAAACCTTTGTGTTTTTTGACAAAGACCCTTTTTGAGTGTAAAGTCCCCATGTGTCCCCACCAGTCCCTATCAGTTTAACGTCAAAATAGCGTCAATTCTGAGCGTAGTAATTGACAAGGTTCAATAGGATGCTACAATTGACTGTAGGGGGTAAGCTATGAGAGAAATAGGTTATCAGGTCTTTGGTGCTGGTCTGGCTCTTCTCGGAATTGGAATTGCGCTACCAAGCATAATTCAAGCCTTTCGAGAAATATCTAAGACAAAGAACAAGACAAACAAATTTATATTGATTATCAGCATCTGTCTTATCGGAATTGGTTTTACTGTGGCAGGTGTTGGTTTCGCTGCACTAGCAACTTGCTAGTGTTCACCTGCTCTACTTGACAACGCCACTGTAGAGGCTTATTCTATGCCAGACGTGAGGTTGTGATGCAGCAGAGGTATGGGTGTCCTCAGTGTGGCTCTCCAGTTGTGTTTGGAGTAGGGTTCTGCAGCAAGTGTGGAAGGCAGCTAACCTGGACAGGGCAACAGCAGCCACCATCTCCACAACCACAGTATCAGCAGCCACCGCAGCAACCAGTACAGTATCAACAGCAACAACAGCCAGGCCAGACTCCACAATATCAGCAACCGTATCAACAACCGCAGTACCAGCAGCCCGAACCGCCAAAGAAAAAGACAAACGTGTGGCTTATGGGGTGTTTGGGTTTGATAGTCCTGGCAGTCATAATCGGCGCAATAGCCGTGGCTACTGGCAGCGGTACGCCAGCAACCATACCCTCTCTATCATCAGATACAGAATTTCAAATCAAAGTATCTGGGACTGCTGGCTTGCCATTTTCAGGAAGCTATATGGTAGTGTCATCTGGCGGTCAGTCTGTATCGAAATCAGTTGATGGCACTGTCCCCACGCAATATTCTGCAGAAGGTAAGATGGTCTCCGTGGTTTTCCAGAAACAAACGGAGAATGGCACTCTAAAAGTAGAAATCTTACGAGACGGCAAAGTTATAAAAAGTTCCGATACTACGGCTGCTTATGGTCTCGTTTCTGTAGCTACTGATTAGACATCATGTATTGACGGAATGGTTTATAATACATAATACAGTTGAAGGAGGTGACCAATGCCTAAGCCCAGCTTGGATAAAGACATTAAAAAGGCAATATCGGAGGCTCGCCATTTGGTAGAGGCAAGTGTCAAAGCTGATAGTAATGAAGCTGAGACACGTAAACGTATAGACCGTATTCTCGAAACACTTTTGGGATATGATACCTTCAAACATATTACACATGAGCATGAAATTCATGGAGTTGGGGATGCCGTACATTGCGATATTGCAATTCAACTTGACCATGAAGAGCAATCAAAGCCTGAAGTGGTTATTGAAGTTAAAAGGGTGAACATTGACCTTGCTCCGAAGCATATTAGGCAAGCTGCATCCTATGCTATTGATATCGGCTGTGAATGGGTATTGTTAACCAATAGTAAAGATTGGAAACTTTACCACATTACATACACGCAACCTCCCCAGACTAAATTGATAGAATCCTGGAATCTACTTGATGATAACACCCTTGTCTTAGCCAAGAAGTTTGAAATAGTAAGCTATAAGAATGTTAGGAAACAAGGCTTGGACACATTGTGGGCAAGGCGGAGCGCATTAACCACCGGCAATATGCTTAAGGCTATTTTATCGGAAGAGTCAATAAAGCTATATCAGCGTAGGCTAAAAAAGGCTGGAGGTATAGCGATATCCCCTGAAGATATTGTTGGCTCTCTTCGCCACTTATTGAATGAGTCTGCCCTCTCTGAAATGGATAAAATCAAGATATCCCTACCGGCAAGGCAGCAGCATACTAAGACTTCAAAAGTAGCTAAGGGTAAGCCAACCTCAATAGAGCAAGAAGTGGAGTCTATACTGGCAGAAAAACAGTCGAGCTAGATTAGTCTGCTCTCTCAACACCAAAAGACCTCAAAGTCCCGCTCCTGGCCTACCCTTTGGGTCGAGACGCAAGTTCCCCTGTCTTTGACAAAATACAGGCCGTCATTGTCTTTGACAGCAATGCTTATTTCACCGACTCCAGCGTCCACGTAGGTCATTATGCCGTCTGTAGAAAAGCCATTGAAGGCGTGAGTATTGGCTATGACAACGGCGCATCTAACCACTTTACCCGTGTAGCTTTTAGACGTTCAATGAAACCGTTGCCCTGAATCTTGTCCATCATATATAATTGGGGCATGCCAGCGTAGCTCAGTGGTAGAGCAGCGGTTTCGTAAACCGCCGGTCGTCAGTTCGACTCTGACCGCTGGCTCCACAGATTCAAAAATGCCCCACAAGGGGGTTTTGTCCACAAAATGGGGTGAGCCAAAGATGAGAAAATGGAGTTATGGCATAAATTCAGTTGATAGAACGGCGCACATTCTCGTCGAAGAATCTTCATGGTGGGTATTTGCGATAGACAGGACCATCGAATGGGTATGCGGCATTATCCCCCAGATTCGCTTTCCTAAAGTTAAAATTAGGCTCAAGGATGCAGATGACATTGAGTTCAATGATGGAGGAAGCAAATGGACAACACTACAGGACTGGTATGGCGATACAAACCAGTTCTTCCATCTGCATGCGCACCTTCCTGTTTTTAATTTCTGTCAAAGCAGGATCAAAGTCAAATCTATAGAAATTGACTATGACCGTGCCAGAGCAATGTTTTATGAAAGTGACAAGAAATTCTGGGATGAAGAAGCCGCATATGCAGCCGAATAAACTAAACAATCCCCTCCCTTCATAGGGGAGTCAAAATAGCCCCCTTGTTATTCAATACACAAGCCTCTATAATCTCCATCAGCTAGTAACACACTTAAGTCGACCTATTGACTTTTTATCACCTGTCAGGTTATAATAACCATGTGGGACATTGAGTATTACACCAGGCCCAACGGTGACCAACCCGTAAGAGATTGGCTAAACCGGTTACCAGTTGAACATAGGAGAGTGATAGCAGCTAAGATAGTATCTCTGGCAGACCATGGAATTGAGTTGCTCGCCACAAAAATGCTAGAACGTATTCTTGGTGCAGATAGGGACTTTTATGAATTAAGGGGAGGTAGATGTCGAATCGCCGTTTATTTTAATGGCGAGGCACAAAAATTTATCTTGCTACATGGTTTTACTAAGACTAGAGATAACGAGAGACGGGAAATAGCTAGAGCACGAGATATATTACATGAATATTTACAAACACGATAACTTTGCGAGGTGACAAATGACAGGGGCATTTAAAGACGATTTAACTAAAAACCTTCAGGATAAAGAATTTGCCCGAGGCTTTGGATCCGAGCTGGCAAAGACTGATTTTGCTATGCTGCTTGTCAAAGCACGTAAGGTTGTGGGCATTACTCAACAAGAATTGGCAGCTATGGCAGACACGACACAGTCATACATTGCCAAATTAGAGTCTGGTAAGGCGAACCCCACCGTGGGAAGGATCGCTGAGCTACTAGCACTATTGGGCTTTCGGCTTACACCGACCTTGTCTGACCTCAACCCATATGAGCAACCGCGCTCAGCCGGTAAAGAAGAAGGCTACGGTATCACCGTGGAAGCCCACAAAACGCGCCAGCCTGTCAAACTGTAGTCTCCGCATATCCAGCCCACTCGCAACCGTTGGCTCTACCTCAACCCTGTCCCTGTCCATAGTCGAAGAACCTATACCGGAATTATTTTGAATTTCCGGCCATTTTCCGATAAAATAACCGCGAAATTGGCCAGGAGGTTGATACCCTAACCACGTAAATTCGGGCAGAAGCTGTGAAGCTAAAAAGCGGCCAATACGATCAAAACCACTACCAGACTTCGTAAACCGCCGGTCGTCAGTTCGACTCTGACCGCTGGCTCCACCCAGTCTCTATCCCACATAAACTTCATATCATGGGCAATTCCACGTCACTTCCTGGTCAACTGCTGGTCAATTATTTTTCGGTTTTTAATGCTCTCCGATTACTCGATAACACTTTGGCCATCTCGCCATTGGTCACCCGGCAACTGGAGAAGCCGGTAGTATCCATCATAGAATCTGGCAGAAGGCAAGCCCTCGCTGTCATCTTCGGCCTATTTTATGAGAACATTTTCGAGTCTATTGATTCTTGAATTGTATTCTGACTGAATTTCAGATAACAGTTAGCCATAATGCTGCTTGCGTTCATATAAACTGTAATTTCAACTCGCATGTTCTCTTAAGTTCTGAGTACGGTTAAGAGTTTGCTCAGCGTATACAAAGAATAAAAAGATTGGGAATTAACACTGAATCGATGAATGTTTGATTAAGGTTTTCATTTTGAATAATTTGGAAATGTGCTAATCTTAATTAAGCTCAAAAATACGACCAGGAGGGAGAAAGTGAGAGAGTTCGTTAAAAAGCAGATTACTTTTCTATTGTTTGGTTTCGGTTTTTGGCTTCCAATTACAGTGTTGGTTGTTATAATTGTTTTTCTGTTCAATAATTTAGAGGAGATCGGGCAAAAAATTTTGTTAGTTTTTCTGCCAGAAAAGTTTCTTTATTCCGGTTTCGGCATCGTTTTTGGCACACTAGTTGTCTATTTTTCAGGAATGGCATTGAAATTAACAAAAATCAAGGAGGTTTTTTCCAAGATTCCAGTTTTAGGCCTCTTTTTTGGAGCAGGCGAAATAATAACTATTGAACGCCTACTTCACCTGAATCCCTGTCTCTTTTTAATTTCACCAACCTGTCTTTCTTATGGTTGGATACTATCAGAGGAAAAGGTTAAATTAAGCGAAGAAAAAGCTACTTTCACTTTAATAAATGTCTATTATCCAAACGTTCCAACTCTTGTTACCGGCCAGGTTTTCCCGGTAAGAAAAGATACGGTCATCAGACTCGGTAATTCTTCGAAAGAAGTAATTGATCTTTTACTTTATGCCTTTCGAAGTCCAAAGGATCTTAAATATCTTCCTTGGGAAGATGAATCTCAGGAAGATCTTGAAAAGAGAGCGAAATCTTTTGGTCTAAATTTAAACATTGGGTAAAAAGAGACAACAATTTACCACGATGTTTATTGACCTGCATTATTGGTTGCGTAGCATTTTAGGGGTAAGTAGCCATCAGCCCCGGCAAGCAGTATTTACGTGAAGCAATACGGAATGCTATTATTAATTTGGCGAAAAGACCAGAATGTAAGAAGACGCGGATGTTTAAGCGGTTATATGTTGTTTAGGGAAAGGGGGAAAATGATATGAAACAAGATGATAAATATATCCGTTGGTTTGAAGAAATCAAGATTGAAGATATTCCCATTGTTGGCGGTAAGAATGCCTCTCTGGGAGAGATGTACTGTGAACTTACAAGCCAGGGAGTCAAAATTCCGAACGGGTTTGCCATAACTGCCGAGGCATACTGGTATGTAATAGAATCAGCCGGAATTCTTGACGAACTCAAGGATACCATGGTGGGTCTGGATAAGACTAACCTGGATGACCTTGTGAAACGAGGGAAAAGAGCACGCGATTTAATTTTGAGTGCTGGTATCCCCGATGACCTCTGGGCTGAAATAAGGACTGCTTATGACAGGCTTTGCCAGGAATACGGCCCGGACACGGATGTTGCGGTGCGTAGTTCAGCCACGGCAGAAGACCTCCCCACGGCCTCATTTGCCGGCCAGCAGGAGACTTATTTAAATATACGCGGATACCCTGAACTGAGGGAGTCCTGTATCAAGTGCCTGGCATCGCTCTTTACCAACCGGGCAATATCATATCGTATTGATAATAACTTCGACCATTTCGAGGTAGCCCTTTCCATAGGTATTATGAAGATGGTACGCTCTGATCTGGCCACCAGCGGCGTGATTTTTACTATCGATACGGAGACGGGCTTCAGTGACGTCGTTTTTATCACAGCATCCTACGGGCTGGGAGAAAACATTGTCCAGGGTGCTGTTAATCCTGATGAGTATTATGTATTCAAGCCGACATTGAGAAAAGGCTGCAGGGCCATAATCGGAAAATATCTTGGGGATAAGTCCATCAAAATGATTTACGGCATAAGCGACTCAAAAGTTCTAACGCGAAACGTGGCAGTGCCGGAGGCGGACCGCAGACGGTTTTGTATTACAGACGATGATATCCTGACCTTGTCCAGCTATGCGCTTAAGATAGAAGACCACTATTCAGGAAAAACAGGAGAATCCCGACCAATGGATATCGAATGGGCAAAAGACGGGATAAGCGGTGACCTATTCATAGTTCAGGCCCGACCGGAAACGGTTGAGTCACAGAAAGCCATGGATGTCCTGGAGACATATCGCTTGGATAAGAAAGGCTCAATACTGGCCATAGGAAAACGTGTGGGTGAAAAAATTGCCAGTGGCAAAAGCCATATAATCCCCGATGTAGCTTATCTTTCTTCGTTTAAACCTGGAGAGATACTCGTGTCAGACAGTACTAACCCGGACTGGGAACCTGTGATGAAAACTGCTGCTGCTATTGTAACCAACCGGGGAGGTAGGACATGCCATGCAGCCATTGTCAGCCGCGAGCTTGGTATCCCGGCAGTGGTCGGCGCTGGCGATGCTACGGAAAAAATCCATACCGGACAGGAAGTTACAGTGAGCTGCGCCGAGGGCGATGCCGGTACAGTATATGAGGGAATTCTCCCATTTCATGTTGAAAGGCTCAGCCTCAAGAACCTCCAGCGACCAAAAACAGAGATTATGATGAACCTCGGCAATCCCGAAGAAGCCTTTTCCCTCTCCAAGATCCCCAATAACGGTGTCGGTCTGGCACGTATGGAGTTTATTATCAACAGTTACATAAAGGTTCATCCTATGGCTCTAGTCCATCCAGAAAAGATGACGGATGAGGCAGAAAAGAAACAATTAGACGACCTTACTTTCGGCTATGAAGATAAACAGGAATATTTTGTGGAAAAACTGGCTCAGGGTGTCGGGACTATCGCAGCAGCCTTCTATCCGAAACCTGTTATCGTACGCATGAGTGACTTCAAAACTAATGAATACGCCCATCTCGTAGGGGGACACTACTTCGAACCGGTAGAAGAGAATCCCATGCTAGGTTTTCGTGGTGCCTCTCGTTACTATGATGAACGATACAGAGAAGGCTTTGCACTGGAGTGCCGGGCGATGAAACGGGTTCGAGAGGAGATGGGATTGACCAATCTCATCATTATGATACCCTTTTGCCGGCGGGTGGATGAGGCTGAAAAAGTTCTGGCGGAGATGGCAAAGAATGGCCTGAAACGGGGAGAAAATGGACTTCAGGTCTATGTCATGTGCGAAATTCCAAATAATGTCATCCAGGTTGATGAATTCAGCAATCTGTTTGATGGCTTTTCCATCGGCTCCAACGACTTGACTCAACTAGTTTTAGGGGTTGACCGTGACTCGGCGCTGTTGGCTCACGATTTTGACGAGCGAGACCCTGGAGTGATGAAGATGATTTCTATGGCTATTCAAGGAGCCAGAAGGAACCAGCGCCATATTGGACTGTGCGGTCAGGCGCCAAGCGATTATCCTGAGTTTGCCGAATTTCTGGTGAAGGAAGGAATAAATTCTATATCTCTCAGTCCCGACTCGGTGATGGAAAATACCCTCAAGGTGATAGAGATAGAAAAACAACTGTTAAAATAAATATTCCAACTTGATATAATGAAACAAGAAGACGCAACGTAACCTTAGTTGTGTCAGAGGTTGTGGTCGAAATGGACAATGTGTCTGTGATAATTATGGGTGGAGGGACGGGGGAGAGGCTACAACCTTTAACCAGGGTGAGGTCCAAGCCGGCTGTTCCCTTTGGGGGTAAATTTCGACTTATTGATTTCACGCTGAGCAATTGCATTAACTCGGGTATTCGCCAGATTTCCGTTCTCATCCAGTACAGGTCCACGTCGCTACAGAAGCATATCCAGGAGGGTTGGGGCATTTCCCGTTCAGGGTTGGGAGATTATATATACTGTGTGCCGGCTCAGCAAAAGATAGGAATGGATTGGTACCGTGGTACCGCCGACGCTATACGTCAAAACCTTGATCTGGTGCGGAGTAAGGGTGCTGACCACGTTATTATTCTTTCCGGCGATCACATCTACAAAATGAACTATCTTCAGATATTGGCCTATCACAAGGCGCAGAATGCCGACCTGACGATATCCGCTCTCAGATTAAAAAAAAGGCAGGCTGCAGGTAAGTACGGAATCCTCGAAGTAGATGAAAACCTCAGATTGTTTGGCTTCGAAGAAAAGCCGGCGCGGCCGAAGCCGATTCCTAATCCTTCGGATTATGCTCTGGCTTCAATGGGCATCTATGTCTTCAAAACCGATGTCCTATTGAAGTCTTTGCAAGGAGAGGGTGATGACTTCGGCAAAGACATTATTCCCGGAATGATTGAAGGGAGTTCCAACATCTTCGTTTATGACTTCACCGAGAAGAACAAAATAGAGGATTTCATAACCGAAGTGACGGAGGGTAAAAGAAGGAAAGTTGTGGTCGATAGAACCCGGGATTCTTCGTACTGGAGAGATGTTGGCTCCATAGATTCGTACTATAAGGCAAGCATGGACCTCTTGAGCGTAGACCCTATCTTTAACCTCTATGGAGAAAAGTGGGTAATCAGGACGTTCCAGAGACCGCTACCTCCGGGTAAATGTGTTCTCGGAGGCAGTGTGCGGGACTCTATGGTGTGCGATGGCAGTATCGTCAGCGGTGCGGCAGTGCAGCGCTCTATACTATCACCGGGGGTAGTTGTGGAAAAAAATGCCCTGGTACAGGAATCCATTATATTTGATGGTGTCATTATCGAACCTGATGTCAAAGTTAGACGCGCCATTATAGACAAGGAAGCTAGAATCCGGAAGGGGGCATCGATCGGCTATGACCATGAGGCGGACAAGAAGAGAGGCTGCACAATTTCAGATAACGGTATAGTAGTCATTCCCAGAGGGATGGATATAGGATAATCTAAGGTAGGCTCCGATTGAAAGCAAAATAACATATATTACGTTCAGTCCAGATCAATTATCAGACTGGCTTTATCTATTTCAGTTGTAAATGGTTGGCTGCGGCTGTCGGGTAACATTTCATCGTAGTGTTATCTCGGGACGCTAATAGAGAATCGCCTATTGCTGCTAGGCAGTGAAAACTCGTAAAGCATTGGATTTTCCGGCATTTTCTTCTACAATTACAATTCCGTTGTAATTTGCCAGGAGGTTGATACCCTAACCACGTAAATTCGGGCCGAAGTTGTGAAGCTGTTTAACGGTCAAAACCGGCAAAATCACGTCTAGACTTCGTAAACCGCCGGTCGTGAGTTCGACTCTCACCGCTGGCTCCAGGGGAACCTGTGTGCGAACATAAATACAGGAGCCAGCACTTGTAGAGGAAACAGGTGCTGGCTCCAGGTGCTATTAATTCTTGAAGGTAATGGTAAGGGCATCGGCAAGATCAATCTTATCGCCATCCTTCAATAAGAACCTGCCTTTGCTGCTGATTCGTTTACCATTAATTTTAGTGCCGTTGGTGCTTTTGCGGTCCTCGATGTAGTAATCGCCATCTTCGCAGTCGAAACGTAAATGTTCCCTGGAAATCAGGTCTGCCTTGTCCGGATCCACCAGGGCTCGAAAATCACTCCTTCCCAGAGCCCCTGCATTTCCAGAGATGGGTATGCAGCCACCGTCGGCTACTGCAAACTTCGGCCCCGGTCCTGTGGCAACAGGTGTGGTTTGTGGCGTTCCGTCTGCAACCCGCGTTGTTGTTGTTGTCCATGGCAGGCGGTCTGACCGTGTGCCCGCACGTGCTCCTGCAGCGGCTGCGATGGGTCTTCTGACAAGAAAAACTATTACACCCATGGCTGCTATAGCCAGCAGACCAATCAACAGGATGTACAGCAGCATCGGATTGACTGCTCCGCTGTCACTGCCGAGCCCAAGGGTAGAGATACTGCCTGTGCCCGCATCGTCTGCGGTTATAGCGCTGGCAATTTCTGACCCGCTGCTGGTGTTGTATGTGGAAATGTAGGGGGCGACCGTCACGGTGGTGCTGGCACTCACGCTGCCTGCGCTATTGGTGGCAGAAAGCGTATAGGTGGTTGTATAACTAGGGGTCACATTGTATGAGCCGGAGCTGGCGACTGAGCCAATCGAAGGGGACAAAGTGACAGAAGTCGCATTGCTCACGGTCCAGGTCAGTACAATTGTTTGCCCCGGCTGAATGTAGCTTGGATTAGCGGTAAACGAGTTGATTACCGGTGCGTAAACAGTCTGTTTCCGAGGCTGCTCAATTACTATAACATTCGGCGATACTTGATTGGGCCAGTATCTGGAGTAATAGTACGGGTAGGAATACGGATAGGAATACGGATAGGAATACGGATAGTACATCGGTGCCGGCGCCGGTGGAGGAGGTGGCGCCGGAGGCGCAGGAGGAGGTGGAGGAGGTGGTGGAGGCGCAGGAGGCGCAGGAGGAGGTGGTGGTGCGGGAGGAGGTGGTGGAGGAGCAGGTGGTGGAGGAGCAGGTGGTGGAGGACCTGGTGGTGGAGGACCTGGTGGTGGAGGGCCTGGTGGTGGTGGAGGTGGCGCCTGTGCTAGCACCCCCTGTTCGACCGTCACGTTATCTGTGGCGGCGGATACCGGCGTGGTCTGGAAGAACAGCGCAGAGCATACTAACAATGTTGCTGCTAGGATGAAAATTGTCTTTTTGAAATCCATGATGCCTCCTTAATGATTATTATTTTTTAGCCTTGAACAACAGCGCAGAGCATACTAAAAGTGCTGCTGTCAGGATGAAAATTGTTTTTCTAAAGTTCATTATACCCCCTTTATTTTTCTTTGAAAGTGATACTCAGTTTACCTGCAAGCTCAATGGCATCGCCTTCAGCAAGTTGATGCCTGCCGGTTCCCTTGATATCCGCACCGTTGATTTTGGTGCCGTTGGTGCTGCTGCGGTCCTCAACGTAGTACTTTCCGTCTTCGTACCAGAGATTGATGTGTTGCCTGGATATATAAGGGACATGCTCCCGCGGTATGAATTCCTCAAGCTCGTGACGGCCCAAAGACCTGGCATTGCCTGCCAGTAATATCTCGTTCCCGTCCGGCATGGCAAGTTTAGCCGGGGGTGCCTCTACTGCAGGCGTGGTGACAGGCAAAGTATCTGTGGGGCTTGTCTCCTCGGATTTTATCTGGTGACCTGCTTGTGTATCTGTCCCCTGTACACGGCGGACTCTCGCATGTCGTCTTATAAGAAAAAGAGCTATCACTATGGCTGCTACTGCCAGCAGGAATATAATGCCCCAGAGCAAGTAGGGTGGCTGTTCTACATTAACCGTTATGGATGTAGACTGTGCAGTGCCATCAATATAGGTAGCGGCAAGCGTGTAAGTAGTCGTTTCATTGGGCGATGCATTCATTGTCCCGCTTGTGCCTACATTGCCAACATCGCTGATTGATACTCGGACCGCCCCGGGGGCGCTCCAGGAAAGCGATGTTGACTGCCCTCTCTTTATTGTGGCTTCTACGGTGCTGATTACGGGCGGTACCCTGGGCATAACTGTTATGGTTGCGGTCGATGAGGCAGGGTTACCCGATTTGCCGTTTGCCACCAGCGTATAGGTGGTCGTGGCCGCCGGAGTCACCGTTGTAGAGCCGGAGGCGGCAACCGTTCCAGTCCCCGGCGATATTGTGGCACTGCTAGCGTTCGTGGTAGTCCAGGTCAGAATTGCTGTTTCCCCCGCATCTATAGTAGATTTGTTGGCGCTGAATGAGTTAATCATGGGGGGTTGAACCGAGTCGGTTGTCAGTCCGGGTATGTCTGGCAGATAATAGCCTTTGGTATAGTAAAAGCTCAATGTTCGGGTTGACCACGAGTCCCCAGAGAGAAACCACATCTTCCATACGTACTGTCCGGCAGGGTCAAATGACTGGGCAGTAAATGGCCCAATCCTCCACACGCCAGCGTACGGGCGATACCATCTGTAACACAGCCAGTGTCCGTATGAAGTGGTGTCGGAAGGGTAATATTCCCATAGATAAAAATAGCCCGGGCCGTTGACGGATACTATTAAATAACATACCCCGTTATGGTACAGGTTGGTCAGTGTCTGCCCGTAGCTGTTGACAAGGTAAGCATTTACCATCGAGCTCGGGATGCCCGGTGCAACAGCTAACGGCTGTGTAATTTGCAGGTTAGGCCAGGTTTGGCTGTATATTTCTACCTGCACCGGGGGCTCTATAAATTCCCCTCCTTCGTACGGTGGTTGCCAGAGCTCATCAGGGCTTAACGGCGGAAACGGGTATTCCTGAGCCTGGACGGGTGAGATTGCACTAATATCAGCTAATAGCCCCAATGAGATGACCAGCAGTGCTATTAAGATCTTCTTCATGGTGACAGCCAAACTCCCGAATACTATGTTTCCTCTAGTGTTAACTATACCTGTACCGGGAGCAGGCTGCTTGACTACAGGCTGACAGGCAACTGACAGTTACCTGACAAAATAGAGTGTGGTGGGCGAAACAACGTGATGGGGTAGGTTACTGATAGGCTTTCACAGGGTCAAAGAAGGAGAAATTTCAGTCGTATGGCGCCGGCGGGTTCTATGATGTCATCGTCATTGAGACTGACCGGACCTTTGCCGGTGATATCCTCCCCATTGAGCTTGGTGCCGTTGGCGCTGTCCATGTCATTGATGTAGAACTGCTCGTCCTCAGATTTGACCTCGAAGTGTTGTCTGGAGATGAGTCCCAGCTCATCCAGGCTTAGAGCCCTGACGAGGTCAGCCCTGCCTACAACTCTGCTGTTGCCGGCAAGCTGAATCTCCAAGCCATTGGGAAGCGCTATTTTTGCGCTGGCAACATCTGATGGCAATGCTACGGATAGCTCTTGAGCTTCCACTTCATTAGCTGAAGCTGCATGTTGCTTGCTCCACCGCCTGGCATAGAGCCAATATATATAAAGCCCAAGCATTACTATGATGACCAGTACCAATGAGCCGAGCACCAGCACAACCGGCCGGGTTATGAATTCATGTGCCTTGTCGCTGAACGAGGCTTCTTTTGAAGGGGTGGGTAGCGGCTCTGGTGGTATTTGCTCGGCGGGCGGCTCCGTGGGCTTGCCTTTGGAATATGTCCAGTAAATGAGGCTATTCTGCGGCGAACTGGGGTCCTCCGCAGCCCACTGACCATCGCTATAGAACCAGATCTTGTATACATGCTGTCCCTCAAGTTCGCTATTCCCGGCAGTGAACGGGCCAAGCTTCCAAATACCGCTTTGCATCAGTTGCCATTTATAGGCTATCCATTTTCCCTGGAAGCCATCGCCGGCTGGAAAATATTCACAGATATAAAGCCAGCCGGGCTTATTGATATCCACGTCCAGGTACCAATTTTCGTCTCCCGTGACATTGAATTTGTCCTTTTCCGACGCCCCGATGAAATCAAGGGTAAAGCTGGGAGGCGTATCTTCCGGCTGTGAAGATGGCTCCAGCAGGACGTAGTTCACCGGCGGTTTAATCTCATCCTCGGCTTTGTCATCCACAGGGTCATCCGGCATTGTAGAATTATCTGTTGTTGGACCTGTTGCCGAGACGTTTGCCGTCTGAGCCAGCAGCATTGAGGCAGCGCTGAAAATCAACGCAAAAGTAAGGAATAATAACTTGCTCCTCATTTCTTCGACAGGACCTCCGCCGGCTTCATTGGATAACCGTCTGCTGATGACAGTGCCGCCTGGAAGGCGCGTGCGTCGGCAAACCTGTTATCCGGGGAGAACAGGATGCCCTGTGCCAGGCATTTTGCCGCACGTTTTGATATGCCTCTTGAAATCAGGTAATCAGCAACAGCTCTGGCTTCGCTATAAGAGCGCGGCCAGCTGGATTTGAACAAATTCAGGCAAATCTCGTTTGGGTGCTTTAGGGTTAGAAGATATATGCATGTCTGCGCCAGTCCGCAGAGGTCGCACCGCTGGTCGCTGTCTCCGCCTATGAACAACTCAGGGATATCGAAACCTTTGTTGGTTATCTGCGTGAAAGGGTCACGGCTTGCCTTATCTTTGTCAACATCGTTCAAGTTTTTCGCCGTGCCGAAATCAATCAGCTTCACCGTATTGTCGCTGCATAGCATTATATTCTTGGGATTGACGTCCCTGTGGACTATGCCAGCGGCGTGTACATAGGAAAGCGCATCCAGCAACTGACAAGCCCAGGCGATTACCTGTTGCTCTGTGAAGGGAGACCTCGGCGACGCTGCCGTTAGAGTTTCCCCGTCTAGGTACTCAATGACAAGGTGAAATTCGTCTTCATAATAGAAATCGTTAAGGTATTTAACTATGCTGGCATGTTTCAGCTTCTTCAGGTACCTGGCTTCCAACATGAGCTTGTCCAGGTACACGTTATCCATCCTGGTGCCCCTGCGTGGTGTCTTGATAATGCACTTCCTGCCTGTTTTACGTTCGACTGCGAGCCATATAGTAGCCATGCCGCCCTGCTTGTGAGGCGGTGTTATGAGCTCGTAGCGCCTGTTAACGACATATGTGTTATTGCCCGTAGAGGCAGGTTGTAACTTCGTGTGGTCTGCGCCTGAGCCGCCGCTTTTACGCTTGCGTGTAGCCAGTAGTATGGCGATGTTCACACCGAGCATTGTGTATATCAGGGCTATTGCTATAAGAGCTTCATCTATGCCCCACATCATATTCTCCTGATGCTGGTTTGGGCCGTGGTTACAGCCTTTAAAGATGGAAGGCTGCTGGGCCTGGCTATAATTATCGATATGTTGTCTGGTCCTCCTGCCAGGTTAGCCTGGGCAGTCAGGTCACTACAGGCCTGGTTGGGGTCGTGCGAACTTGCGACGGTATCAGATATCATATTTGGAGGCAGCACGCCGTGGAGACCATCCGAGCATAGTAGGACATTGTCACCTGCGTATAGCTTCAGATGATGCAGGTCCGGGACAATATCCCGGGAATAACCGAGGACACGCGTTATCTCGTTTCTGCGCGGGTGATTCCTTGCCTCTTCTGCTGTGATGGTTCCTGCGTCCACAAGCTGTTGGACTACGGAATGGTCTTTTGTGACCTGGATTGTTTCCAGCGTATTGATTATATAGCACCTGGAATCGCCTATATGGGCAACATACATATCTCCACCGATCACAAGCGCAGCAGTAAGGGTGGTACCCATGCCCTCCAAATCATTGCTGCTGGCGGCGTCCAGAACCTCGCTGTTAGCCTCATCGAAAGCAGCGGTTAAAACAGAAAGTGGTGGAGCAGGGGATTTCGCCAGGAGACCGGCAATACACCTTGTATGGAGTGTCCTGGTGGCAATGTCGCTGGCGACTTCACCGGCGCTGTGTCCCCCCATGCCGTCTGCGACTGCGAACAATCCGGCCGAGACTAATCCCAGATGGGTTCTGATATCAAAGCTGGTGCACAGTATGCTGTCTTCGTTTATCTCTCTCAGAAGCCCTGTGTCCCAGCTATAACCAGTTTCCAGCCGTCCCTCTTGCATTTCTCCTTCATTTCGGCTCTTGCAGCAACCTGAATGTCATGGTAATTTCCGGTTGATCAGCCAGCTCAATCTTGTCGCCGTCCTTGAGAGCCTTCTTTCTCTTGTTATATATATCAACTTATATATATCAACACCGTTAAGCTTTGTGTGATTGGTACTGCCTTTGCCATCGCGCCCGTAGTCCTTCAGGTAGTATTTGTCTCTGTCGTAGGTGATCAAAATATGCTGCCGTGAGATTCTCATCAAAATGTCATTTGATAAAGTCTTGTTGAAATCGTTCCGCTCTATGAATACGGGGGCACCGGTGAGGACTATTTCAGGCCCGCTTGGCATTATCACCTTAGCTTTCGGTGCAGTACGCACTGCTGAGCTTCTTCGCCGTTTATTCAACCCACGGCCTGTTTTTGCCTTCTCTATATCAGCGAAATATTTCCCGCAGGTGTAACAGAAGAAACTGCCGGCATTATTCATACTCTGGCACCTCGGGCAGGAGATTTTGCCTTCGTGACCGTCCTGCTCTGTCGCAACAAGGGACAGCCCGCATCTCTGGCAGACGCCGTCATCGGGGCTATTCTCTGTCTGGCATGCCCGGCATACTGTTTTGGCTTGTTTTACCATTATCCTGGCTTATCCATGGTTCTAGCAGAAGTCTAGCCAATTGAGAGGTATTTTGCTTGACAACTATCTGACAAATACCTAATATGAATCTTACAAACTCGCATTTCTATAGCAGTCGTAACATGTATATTATACTGCAATGCGCGCAGTAGAACTTGTATGGTTGGAGATTACGCTTGGCTTTCATAATTGTGAAAAGTGGTGATGCCGAGGACATCGGCAAAACATTTACTTTGAATAAACCTGTCGCCGTTATAGGGCGTCGCACTTCACAGCATGAACCTGACATCGAATTGAATGGCGATGTTATTTCCAGACGACACATAGAAATCTTGTTTAGGGATGACAGGTTCTGGGTGAAGGACCTTGGCAGCACCAACGGCACGATGCTGAATGATGACAGAATAATTGCCGGTAATTTATATGAGCTCAAACACGACAGCAAGATCGGCCTGGGAGTGGAAGGTACTTCGGCGCACACCGTGCTGGTGTTCAAAGAATCAGAAAGCACCAATATAATTCACAAGAAACGATCACAGGCTGGTAAGCATGGCGAAGCGCTAACGGTAGCATGGTTAAAAATCGACGAGGCGAAAAAAGAAGTGGTGATAGACGGAGAAGAGAAGAACCTGTCTAAAAAGGAGTATGAACTTCTATTATTCCTTTATAAAAATGCCGGGAATGTATGCTCACGGGACGAGATAATTGAAGCAGTGTGGCCCGAAAGTAAGGATCATTCGGCTATATCTGATGCCACAATTGACCAGCTAATTCATAGGCTGCGTTTAAGAGTGGAACCGGAACCTGCTAACCCCTCGCGGATTATAAGCAAGAAAGCATTTGGATATATCCTGGTGTAAAAGCATTGTGCGAAAATGCCTGAGCACAAATGTTGACCACGTACTTGGCATGAATGGATTTCTTGAGTAGAGTATCCGAAAACTACTATTCTATCGGGAGGTATTTGAGATGAGTAAATATTATCCTTCATTGTTTCAGCCACTAAAAATAGGTGGCCTGCAGCTTAAAAACAGGCTTGTTGTCCCGCCAATGGGAAGCGGTTTTGCAGCGGAGGATGGCAGCGTGACAGACCGTCTGATTAACTATCACGAAGCCAGAGCCAGGGGTGGTTTTGCCCTGATTACGCTAGAGGTGACGGCAGTGGATGGGGTAGAAGGCAAAGGGAGCGGGCACCAGCTTAGCATATTCGATGACCGCTTCATCTCCGGTTTCAAACGTCTGGTCGACAGGATACATGATGCCGGTGCCAAAGTAAGCGTTCAGTTATATCATCCGGGTAGAGTAACGCTGCCAGCTTTTATAGGTGGATTGCAGCCTGTTGGTCCTTCATCCATACCTGACCCTATCTGGCGTCAGGCGACAAGAGAGCTAACCATTGAGGATATAAAGAAGCTTGTTGAGTTATTTGCACAGGGGGCCAGGCGTGCTATAGAGGCTGGCTTTGATGCTGTCGAACTACATGGAGCCCACGGTTATCTTATTTCACAGTTCATGTCAGGCTATGCCAACAAGCGGACGGACGAATATGGCGGCGGTTTTGGGGGGTTTATCCGCTTTCCTGTAGAAATAGTCCGTCGGGCAAGGCAGCTGGTCGGTCCTGATTTCCCAATCTTCTTCCGCATAAGCGGTGATGAGCTTGTTCCTATGGGCAGGACAGTAAGTGAAAGTGTCGAAGTGGCTAAAAGGCTCGTCCAGGAAGGAGTTAATGTTATCGATGTTTCCATTGGTGTAATGGAATCCAGCGCGGTAACCAGTGCTCCCCCCGATATGGAGCAAGGGTTTAACGCAGGGATGGCAGCGGCATTCAAAAAGGCTTTATCAGTACCAATTATAGCGGTTGGTCGTATTAATGAACCGGATATAGCTGAGGAGATAGTTAGCTCCGGCAAAGCTGACATAGTTGCCGTCGGAAGGCAGGCACTGACTGACCCCGAGTGGCCGAATAAGATAGCTGAAGGTCGAAAGGATGACATCGTTAAATGCATTTCCTGTAATGAAGGATGCATTGAAGGTCTCGCCATATGGCTCAGGCCAATGATTACCTGCGTTCAGAACCTGGCGCTGGGCAAGGAAGCCGAATATGCCTCTCCAAAAGCCGCCAGGCAGAAAAAGGTTCTGATTGCCGGTGGCGGACCTGCAGGACTGGAAGCAGCCAGGACAGCAGCCCTCTGGGGCCATAAGGTAATTCTCTATGAAAAAGATAAAGTTCTCGGCGGTCAGATGAATATTGCAGTCATCCCACCAACGAAAGATATCTACAAAGAAGTAACGCTGTCGCGTGCCAAAGCGATAAAGGAACTGGGGGTTGAAATACATCTTGGCAAGGAACTCACTGCTGATATGGTGAAGCAGATTGCCCCGGATGTTTTAATTATAGCCACCGGGTCAAAGCCGCTGGTTCCGAAGATTTCGGGCGTTGACCGGAAAGATGTCATTACCTCTGCTGAAGCTCTTAGAGGAGCGAAGGTGGGAGATAAAGTAGTTGTCGTTGGCGGTGGACTGGTTGGATGCGAGACCGCGGACTATCTCGCTCAACAGGGCAAAGAGGTAACCATTATAGAAATGCTTCGTCACACCGCCCGCGATATAGGTCCTGCAGCCCGCTATTTTCTACGCCGGCGCCTTGCTGAAAAAGGAATAAAAATTCTAACCTCCACGACTGTCGAAGAGATTGTAGATGGTGGTATCAAGGTGAACTCCGGTGAAGGCAGCCAACTTCTTGGCCCTGTGGACACAGTGGTACTGGCTACAGGGGCTGAATCTGTTAATGAGCTGGGACCAAAAGTGAAGAATATTGTACCTGAAGTTTATGTCATAGGGGACGCTGCCAAGCCGGGGAAAATATTAGCGGCTGTGGAACAAGCGGCCGATCTAGCTCGCAAATTATAGAGCAGTTATTACTTGGTGCCTATCGGGTCAGCCGAGATAGCCTACGAACTTGCGGCTGTGTCTGGGGTGGCGCAATTTTGCCAGTGCCTCTTTCTCAATCTGCCGTATCCGCTCCCTGGTGAATCCGAGTTCTGTGCCGATCTCTTCAAGGGTTCGGCAACCTGCATCGTCCAGACCAAACCTCATCTCAATGATGCGGCGTTCTCTTGCTGACAGTGAGGCAAGAGTTTCCGCTAACTGTTTCCTCAGTAAGCCATTAGTAGCTTCGTCAACAGGCTTTGGTAATGCTTTGTCCTCGATAAAATCGCTAAGTTGTGACTCCTCATCACCTACCGGAGTTTCAAGAGAAATAGCCTTACCGGCATTCACCTGCAGTAGCAGCTCCAGCCTTTCGGGCGAGATTCCCATTGCGGAAGCCAGTTCCTTATCCGTTGGCTGGCGGCCGTGCTTCTGGTATAGCTGCTGGCGTGTCTGGGCCAGCTTCATCATGTTATCAGCCATGTGTACTGGCAGTCGCACGGTGCGTAGCTGTTCAGACATAGACCGGCCTACCGCCTGTCTAATCCACCAATGAGCGTAGGTGCTGAATTTGTAGCCTCTGCGATGGTCGAACTTCTCCACAGCTCGCATTAGCCCTATATTGCCCTCTTGGACAAGGTCAGCCAGGGGCATACCATGACCCCTGTATTTTTTTGCTACGCTAACTACCAGGCGTAGATTAGCCTGCGTCAGACGATTAGTAGCCTTTTGAGCCCTTTCTCTTATTTGCTTAAGATGGAGCCCAATCTCCGGGTGAAGTTTTTCCAACTCATCCCGGAATCCCGATGAACGTAGTATCTGCTTAAAATCAGATATAGAATTGGTCTTCCCTAAATCTGCAATTATATTCCAGGGTATCAGCCGACTGCTGAGTGACAATTCAATTAAATCTTGCGTGGCTTGAATCTCGCTGGCTCCGGTGGCGTGCTCTATGACAGTCGTTAAGTGCTGTTCTATGTGTCCATCTATTGCGCGCCGCATTTTGGAGTGCGATACCGCTTTTGCTATTCCTTCAGTCAACTTGATGCCAAGATATTTGCACAGCGTCTCAAAAAGTTGACCTGATTGAGAAAAACGCCTCGCTAGTTCAAGCAGTAAATCAGTTTCTGACGGAGGCAAGCCATTTCGGGCAACCAGCTCTTGCTCAAGCTTAGAGAGGTACTTACCATCCTCTATCCATCTGCCAAGCGTTTTTTCCTCCATGGCATTGAGAAGAGGAGTTTGACTGCATTCAGCAAGATACAGGTCTATAGAATCCCCGAAAAATTCAAATTCCACGCCTTGAGGAATGCTCTTAACATAGTGGAAATCCTCATCGCTGCCAGTATTATCATTAAACGGATTTAGCTCGTCATCGGAGAGGAATTGCTCTATATTTTCAGTGCTCTTTAAAACCATTCTTGTCTCCCTTCGCCTTGAATGACTGTTGCCCACAGATGTCATGTCAAGGGCAAGTAAAGATATTTGGCTCTCGTGATTATGAATCCTGTGTGGTTCAGCACGGATGATAAGTAATCGAAACCTGCCGCTTAAACAGCTACCACCTCTTTAACCTCAGGCAGTTGCTCTTTAAGCACTCGCTCGACGCCATGTTTTAATGTGATTGATGCCATAGGGCAACAGCCGCAGGCACCGGTCAACCTCAATTTGACTATACCATCGCTTACATCTACAAGCTCCACATTACCGCCATCTGCTGCCAGGCTAGGCCTTATTTTGTTCAGGATTGCCTCTACTTTCTCTCTCATATTATATCTCCTATTTGTTAATTAATTGTTATCTTTTTGCATTAATCATTATAAGTCGGAGAGCAGTATCTCCATACGACTTTTGTCTCATAAAAAGCCAGGAAAAGCAACAGCCGACAGGCACAATGGAAAGTGACGAGATGATTTAAATTTGTAGTCTTGAATTGCCGTCAGGCATTCTCAATAACTATCTCGAAGGGGCATCTTAATGCCCCGGTAATGCAAACGGCTTCGCAATCAGTGCACCAATCGCATTGTTTTGTTTCAATTACAGTGACAACATTGCCAACCATTATCAGGGCGCCGCACTGGCATACGCTAACGCACAATCCGCATCCGTTACACTTGTCTGAATCTATTATTGGACCTTTACTCATTGCTTCTAATATCCATTTAAATTACTTTAAAAAATTGACCACCACCTGTATGTGACCTTTGTCTCATAAAGGTGCCTCCATTATCTTTTCCAATGCTTCCTTATTGGTAATTACTATGCGATGGTGGTCTAACCTGATGGCTCCTTCGCTTTCCAGAGCTTTGAGTGACCTGCCAACTACTTCCCGGACGGTACCTGCCATGGCTGCCATATCCTGTTGTGTTAGCCGCTGCCCGGTTCCTGTTCCGTCACCGGCATATGTGAGAAGTATCTTGGCTATCCTGCCGATGACATGTTTGAAGGACAAGTCCTCCACCAGTGATAAAAGGTAACGTATCCTGCTAGCCAGTACTTTAATGGCATTTAAGGCTATCTTAGGGTGCTCCTGAATAATAGCCTCCAGGTTATTTTTTCTTATTCCGTAAAGAACGACTGGCCCCATGGCCTGGGCAGCAGCGGGATTTGGTCTACCGTCCAAAGCGGCAACATCGTTGAATGAATCCCCCGGGCGTGCGATGTTAAGTATCTGTTCCTTGCCATCAGCAGAGGTCTTCAACACCTTCACCGCACCTGATACGACAAAATATAGCACCTGGTCTGTTTCGCCTTCGAGCAAAAACATCTCTCCCCTGTCGGCCCTTTTTTCAAAGAAGAACTTTGTAGTTGAATCAAGATCGGCAAGGGGAAGGTCAGAAAAATACGGAGTGCGCTTTAGAAAATCGGTTTGAATAGCCATACTCTGATAACTAATCCTAGATGTAATGTTTGTTTTTGTCAATTCAGGAGAGCAATTTCACGTCATTGTTTTTCTGCCCTGTGTTACAGACAGGTAACACGCTGAATCTTCAGGACTTACAAAATCAACGTAACGATTGCTCTCAAACCATCTGGTAAGATGCATAAGTTTCCAAGTGGGGTGAAACTGCCTGGTAATTTTATGAGATGGTGATGTGGAGTTGACTAACTAACGCCCGAAGAAGACCTTTTCTGAGCGAAGTCAAGCAGGTCAGGAAGCCTGTATCGGCGGTCGCTTCTTGGCCCAACACGATAAGATGGTAGCAAACCCTGCTCATCCCAGCGCCTGAGCGTGTTCGTATGAATATGAAGCAGCCTGGAGGCTTCAGAAATCGTCAGCATTTGATTGTCGGGTAAAATCCTTTTGTTGGCATTTCGATTGTTAACTATCTGTCTCACGCGCTCTCGCGTAAGGCCTAATTGATGGCCTATTTTGGCATAGCTTATGCCGGTTCTCCTCAATTCATTCACCCAGCTATATCCGGTGTTTTCGATTAGCTCCCACCTTTTATCGCGCCTGAAAATAATAAACCGGTGATTGCTGACTATATCGACGAGTTCAGGAACCCCGCATTGGTCGAGTGAATAGGAGCAGACAGCGATAATCTTGTGTCTTTTGATGATGCTGTCCACCGCCGATTCGTAACCCACAAGATTTTGCCACGTGCTTCGCTGAAGGTGGAATGTATGAGTGCAGGTGCGAAGTCCTTCAAAACCTTTGTTTAAAGCAAATTTCTCCTTTTCCAGCCACGATTGAAGAACACCACCGGTACCGGATTCACCTTTTCTGGTATACCAGTTCTCAAGTTCCGTTATCTCAATTTGACCCTTCGTGATACGCCTATCCAGGTCTTTCACTGCTCCATTCAGGGCTGCTATTGCCTCATAGGCTTTCAAGGGCTTGGATGTGACCCACATGCAGAGTTCATTATTTTCCAGTCCGGCTTTGAAATAGGGTACCAGAATGTCTATGATGTCCTGTTTTGTTTGGTATAACTGGCAGACATGGCTTCCCCAGTGAAGATCGCCAATCATGCTTCCACCAAAGCTAGACTTCTTTGGTGATGCTCTTGTAACAGTGCTACTTGCCCTCAACGCCATTAATTGTTTCCCTCAGTTGTTAGTTATCGGTCGGTAACACATGGTCTAAACTTTATTGTACTCCTAATGTCAACAGGTATGAATATGAACTTGTCAGATTAGCGCATGGAACTTTCCCATAAAATAACGTAGATATCTAGGTTCAGGTTAATGCTGATCTTGTAGGTACTATTACAACATGGCTATCCTGTATTTTTTGCTCTAAGTCCGTTCTTATAGAGTCAATGATTTGCTGAACTTCTGACATCTTGCGTTCGTCTTCAAATTCGAGGAATATTTCAATATAGGTGTTGCCGCCTGTTCTCCTTGAGCGGATGCCATGCAAAGCCTCGTATTCATGAAAATGAGAAGCTAATTCACGTAATATAACCAGCTGCAGTGATTCTTCTAGAGCGCGGTCCAGTAAATCATACATCGACTGTGAGCTAACGCTGTATATCGAATAAGCCAGGAACATAGATACTATTATTGAACCAATGGGGTCTATATATAAGGACCACTCGTGGTTTCGAAAGGCAAGGCTGAGTAGCAGCGATAAAATGACTACTCCGGTGGATACTGTTTTAGACCTGTATAAACGCCATAGAGATTCCATCACCGGAGAATGCTCTTTCTTTGCCAGGTGGTAGTCATGATTCCACATCGCTATACTGCAAATGAGAGCAATGACAGAAAAGACAAGGCCGATATCCACACCTGCTGGATGCATCTCAACACGTGTCTGAAAACGTTCCACGGTGTGATATAGTATTAAGAAGAATGAGACTATCATTACTACGGCAACTATCAATCCTGAAAAATTCTCTAGCTTACCGTAACCGTAGTTATAACCCTCCGTCTTTCCCATGCGGACCTTTCTTAAGCTTAACCAGGAAAGGATAACGGCTATAGTAAGGCCGGCGTTTTTCAATACCTCGGAAAGGATGGCTGTGGAATTTGCAGAAAGGGCAGCAAAAAGTCCGGTTACTAAGCCAAATAAGCCTAAAATGACCCCGAGCAGGATAGAATGTTCCTTTTGCTGTGAAAGGCTGTGTTTAACTGACCTACCCTTTTTCATTTTTCCAGTGATGTGGCGGTAAAGATTAACTTTACAGCCGCCTCTAATAATACCAGATTTTGCTATGAGAGGTCTCACGATTATCAATTGTGCTATACTTTACGGCAGTGGATTATTAACACTAAAATAATATTACTAACAGTGTTGCTAGAAATTAGGAGGCAATAGAATGGATATCGTAGAGAAGAAACTGGGTAGCGTGAACGTGCTATCACTATCGGGCAGGCTAGATGCCTACTGTGCGACCGAGGTAGAGAAGAAGATGGACTCGTTGATTGAGGCTGGTCAGCCTTGCCTGGTAATCGACCTTGATAAATTGGAGTATATCAGTAGTTCAGGACTCAGAGTTTTTTTGGCAGCGCTTAAGAAAACAAGAAAACAGCAAGGTGATATCAAGTTAGCCTGCATGAAGCCTTTTATAAAGGAAGTGTTTGACATCGCTGGATTTAGCCAGCTTTTCAACATATTTGACACCCAGGAAGCCGCTGTTAGTGCTTTCAGTGAGGTGTAGGTGGGTATTGTCACGGTCGGTATATTTCGAACCATCTTGAAGGTTAGAAATCGGACTGTGTCTTTTCCTCTTTTTAGTTTCTCCTGGCATCTCTGTTCAATATCGTAAATAAACAGTATTGTATTAAATACACGTTAGCAAAGCGTTAAGAGAGTGCAGTTTTCATGGCCGACGGGCATATTCTGAAGAGTGCTGATTAATATTGTAAGGGCAGCCTCATGGATAATATGCAACAAGAACAGCAGGTGGCTCGTATCACACTCGTGGCGAAGGTGGAGTTCCTCCCTGCTGTTGCCAGTTTTTTACGAGAAATCTCCAACAAACTGGGCCTGGCTGGCAATGATATAGAGCAGCTTGAGCTCGTGGTGGAAGAAGCTTGCATGAACGTGATTGAACATGCCTTCGACCCTGATGAGCAGGGCTATTTTGATGTCGTTATCCTGCGGAAGCCGGGGCAGATTCTAGTGGCGGTTGAAGACCAGGGATTGCCTTTTGATTTCAGGAAATTTGATGTCGAGAAAGAATCAGGCCTCGGCACCATATTAATGAAAGCCTTTGCTGATGAGATTCATTTTCTCAATCTGGGTCGTCGTGGCAAACGAGTCGAACTTGTAAAGAACCTTCCCTACAAAGACGTCGAAGCATATATTTCTGAAGAGGAGAAGGACAGAGCATTGCCTCTTGTCTATGCGCCAAAGGATGTTCCAATTACAATACGCTTGATGAAACCGGATGACTCAGTCGATTTGGCCAGATGTGTGTATCGCTGCTATGGATACACTTATGCTAATGGGGATGTTTATTTCCCTGATAGGGTGCGAGAATTTTTGGAAAGCGGCTTGCTGATACCGCATGTCGCCTTAAGTCCCGATGATGAGGTTATTGGCCATATAGCAATACGCAAGGAATATCCTGATGCTAGAATTGGAGAAAGGGGACAGGCAGTAGTTGACCCGCGATATAGAGGCCATGGCTTACTTAATAAGTTGATAAGCGCTTCGGTAGAAAATGCCAGGGCTATGGGAATGTACGGGACTTACGGCGAAGCGGTAACTGCTCACATCTACAGTCAGAAGGCGGCTTTTTCGATTGGAGCGCGCGAGACGGGCATCCTCTTAGGCTTTACTCCCGCAACCATGTTTTTTAAGAAAATTCAGGGCGAAAATCGGCAACAGCGTCAAACTGCGGTTCTTTTATATACCAGGCTTAATGAGGAGCCATGCCGAGACGTGTATCCGCCGTTTCATCATCAGGCGGTTATCCGTCGTATATATGAGCGAAACAATCTCAGGCGGAGCATCATGAGCGCGCTTGATGTTAAAGAGCCAGTTGATGTTCCTCCATCTTCTCAGGTAGATGTGAGGGTTCAGACTGATGCCAGCCGGGCTTTTATGCTCGTCAAACAATATGGAGCCGACCTGGAAGAGCTGGTTAAATTCCGTTTACGTGAGCTTTGCCTGCGTAGAATCGACTGTATCTACATCGATTTACCATTGTCCCATCCGGCTACACAGAAGTTTTGTGCTTCACTGGAGATGCTTGGCTTCTTCTTTGCTGGAGTTATCCCGGAAATGTCTGAGGGCGATGTGCTTCGTTTACAATATCTTAATAACGTGGATATTGACCTTGAAAATACTCAGATTGCCTCTGATTTTGGTAAAGAACTGCTTGATTATGTTACTAAAGCAAGAGGAGCGTAGATAAAAATTGCCGTAGTTGAGTTAACTTGAAATGGACATATCAATCGCTGATATATTGATAGACCTTATCAAGACAGCCTGTGTAGTCGTTGCCTTCGCCTACGTTGTAACCCGCACCGGATTCTTTGCCGAGATATTAGACAAAAAGCTCAATTTCAAGAACCAGGCTATCCTGGTTTTGCTTTTTGGTGCACTGTCCATATTCGGGACGTATGGTGGATTAAAACTGCCATCTGGTGCCATAGCCAATATTAGAGATCTGGGCCCGATGGTTGCCGGGCTTATCGGTGGCCCTCTGGCAGGGCTCGGCGCCGGCTTAATAGGTGGTGTACACCGCTATTTCCTTGGTGGATTTGTCTGCATCCCCTGCTCTTTGAGTACCGTTCTGGCTGGTCTCCTGGGTGGCGCGGTTTATAAGCTAAATAAAGGGGAGTTCGTTGCAGTCTGGCAGGCAATACTTTTTTCCGTCTTTGTGGAATTATTGCATATGGGTTTGACGCTATTGATAGCCAAGCCGTATGAACAGGCGCTGGGAGTAGTTAAAGAGGTTATTTTGCCTATGATCGCTGCCAATGCACTGGGCGTGGCTATCTTTGCTTTTATAATACGTAATCTAGTAACTGAGAGAAGGACGGCGGCAGAAAGGGAAAGCTTTAGACGTGAAATAGAGCGAACAGAATATGAGATGGAGACCGCCAGGGGAATACAGCAAAGCTTTCTGCCTGAGTCGCCACCTCGAATAGAGGGGTTCGAGCTGGCTGCTTTGAACTTGCCGGCGAGACAGGTGGGGGGAGATTTCTATGATTTCATACCCGTCTCCGACAACGAATGGGGAATAATAATAGCTGACGTATCTGGCAAAGGCGTGCCGGCAGCTTTGTTCATGGCATTGTCCCGAACCCTGGTTCGAGCCAACGTCGCTGATAACATCACCGCTTCTCAAGCCATACAGAAGGCAAACCACATGATTTCGCAGGAAGCCAAGATGGGCATGTTCGTAACTTTATTCTATGCTGTGCTGGACCCGGAGAAAAGGCGGTTGCAATATGTCAACGCCGGTCACAATCCGCCCTTTGTGGTTAAAAAGAGTTCCGGAGATGTTATCCTGCTGAGAGCCAGCGGTATTGCCATGGGTGTTATGGACGATGTTTCGTTGGAGGAAAAAGAGATTGAACTGGACAGCAATGATATAGTAGTCTTCTATACCGATGGAATCACTGAGGCTATCAATGGTGCGGGAGAACAATTCGGCGAGAAAAGGCTCATTGAAACCATAAATCGGAATGCAGACTTGACGGTGAAAGATTTGGCTGGCAGAGTGAAGGACGAAGTGTTTGCCTTTGCTCATGGTCAGCCTCAATTTGATGATTTCACTCTGGTAATATTAAAGGCGACTTAGGGGGTGAATGACGACGTATAATCAACTTGAGTTAAAGGTCGATGCCAGGCTGGAAAACCTGTCTGTAATCGCCGATTTTATTTCCGGTTCGATGAGCCAGCTTGGCATAGAGGAAGGCGTATTCGAAGTCCAATTAGCAGTGGATGAGGCGTGCACTAATGCAATAAAGTATGCCTATTCTGAGGAAGGCGGCGTAATCACCATTACCTGTGAGATGCAGGGCAACGATTTCGTCGTCACCATCAGGGACAAGGGAAAACCATTTGACCCGTCTTCTGTTCCGCTACCTGACATCGGGGCAGACCTGGACAAGCGAAAAATCGGTGGACTGGGCATATATTTGATGGGAAAGCTGATGGACGATGTCAGCTATAGCTTTGATGTCGAAAAAGGTAACACGCTGGTAATGAGAAAGATGCTGGCTGGAAAGAGCCGGGAATGCTAAAAAAGGCCTGTCTGTAGCCAATAGTAAATGACATAAACATAGATGATAGCTGGTGTATTTGCAGGCAGAACAATATGGGCAAAGCTGCTACTTGCTCTAGGGGCGGCACTGCTCTATGGGCTGTTGAACTGGGCTTTCAGTGGCCTGCATCTGCCCGGTGCCACCTTAATCAGCCTGAGACCACAGGTTTCAGTTCCTATAACCATGGGGTTGGCTTTTGGCCCTCTTCCTGGATTCATCACTGGATTCGTGGGCAATATCTTCGGTGACCTTCTCTCCGGTTATGGGATGCAGTATTGGGACTGGTCTATCGGCAATGGCCTGCTGGGAGCTATACCCGGCATCGTATATATAATGGGCATACGAATTGTCAGGACCGTGGGACAATTCGGCATAGCCCTTTTATCCATCTTGATAGCTAACTTGGTCGGATTGACCACAGGTACCTTTATAGATAGCCTGGTATTACACAGGCTGACGTTCCAGGAAGCCATTCTGGGCTGGTTGCTCCCATCTTTGTTGACCAATGTCCTGCTGGCTTTCGCCATCGTTCCTCTGTTGCTGCTGGCTATCAAACGTCTTGTGTTGACCTTGGAGACCAGGGTCATACTGATGGTGACTTTTCTAATGGCTGCCTGTATTTTGGGGACAACAGCCATACTTGTCTGGCGTGCCGACGACACCCTCGTGTCTATTGTAGGCGGGACCGTTGCCGCTCAAGCAACACACGAAGCCACACTGGACTTGTTACGCTGGGCTGGTTTGGCGTCCGTCGTCGTCCTTCTTGTCGGCACAATTGCATCCGTATTCATGGTCAGGAGACTGACATCGCCAGTATCGCTACTTTGCACCGGGGCTAAGGTTATCGGTTCAGGCGAGTATCAAACAAGCGTAATTAACCCCGTTGCCAAGCGCAGCGACGAGTTGGGGGAATTGGCCAGGACATTTCAGGATATGGTTGAGAGCCTGAAAGTACATATGAAGGAGCTCGAGAGAACCACCGCCGCCAAGGAGCGCATCGAAAGCGAGCTGAGAGTGGCTACTGAAATTCAGACTAGCATGTTGCCCACGACATTCCCCCCGTTTCCAGATAGAAAAGAGTTCGATATTTTTGCCACCATGGCTCCGGCAAGAGAAGTAGGCGGCGATTTCTATGACTTCTTCTTTGTCGATGAGAATAAACTGTGTTTCGATATCGGTGATGTTTGCGGGAAGGGTATTCCGGCGGCGCTGTTCATGGCAATCAGCAAAACCTTGCTGAAAACAGAGGCATTGCGCGGCTTATCGCCGGAACAGATTCTGGCCAGCGTTAACGGTATATTGTATCCTGATAATGAGCTCTCCATGTTTTTCACCGGCTTCTGCGTAATTCTCAATACGGAAAACGGTGAAATGTTATTTGCCAATGGTGGGCATAATCCACCTTTAATATGTACCGCAGACGGCGGATTTGAATTCATCCAGATGTCTAAGAGCCTGGTGGTAGGTGTAATGCCAGATGCCAAATTCGAATGCCAAAAGTTAGTACTCAAGCCAGGCGATGTTATTTTTATGTATACCGATGGTGTAACCGAGGCTGAAAATCCAGATGAACGACTGTTCTCCAGTGGTAGACTTAAAAACTGCCTGTTCAGTTTGAAAGACAGGAGCCCGACATACATAATAAATGCAATAAGAGCTGAGATAGAGGCATTCACTCGTGGAATGCCCCAGTCTGACGACATCACCATGCTCGCCCTGCGGTTTAATGGAAAGGGAAATCAGTCAGCTCTTGAGCAAGAGGAGTGATAGCAATGAGTGGCTATTTTGAGGAATATAGAAAAAAGCTAACTACCCCGGAAAAGGCAGTTGCAGACATTCAGGATGGTGCTACCATCGTGCCCGGTATGGTCAATGCTGAACCTTTTGCTCTTCTGGCTGCTATTGCAGACAGGGCAAGGCAGGGAGATCTGAAGAACATAAGCGTATATTTTCTTCATCCGGCAGAGAATGCTGCCATGACCATACTGGCGCCAGACCTTTGCGATTGTATTCAGGTTTATACCTGGTTTGTCGGACTGGCCGATAGAGCCAGGGTTAGAGTAGGGCTGAACTACTTTGTGCCCAATTATTTTCATCAGATACCGCGGCTGCTGAAGGATTTTATGCAGATCGATGTTACCGTAGCCACGGTTTCTCCGATGGATAAAGCCGGCTATTTCACCTTTGGTACCTCGAACGACTATACCTCAACGGCAGCCAGATATTGTAGAAAGCTCATCGTGGAAGTCAATGAGCAAATGCCCCGTATCTTTGGAGACTCCCTTCTCCACATCTCTGAGGTGGATGCCGTAGTGGAAAATAGCGCTCCCTTGTTCGAAAGTATACCGCAGGAACTGGACACTGAAGACGAAATCATCGGTAAGAGTGTTGCCGGGATGGTCCCTGATGGAGCCACTATCCAGTTGGGGGCTGGTAATGTTCCTAATGCTATCGCTCATTACTTGGTGGGTCATAAAGACCTGGGAATTCATACCGAGCTGTTTTGCCCCAGCATGGTTGACCTCATAGAGAAAGGCGTGGTTACAGGCAGGAGGAAAACCCTGCATCCGAGGAAAAACGTTTTCACCTTTGCCCGGGGCACTAAGAGGATGTACGAGTTCATGGATAATAACCCCACTATGGAGAGCTATCCTGTCTCCTATGTCAATGACCCCGCCGTGATAGCTCAAAATGAAAACATGATATCCATCAACTCTATACTTGAAGTTGACCTTCTCGGGCAGTGCAATGCCGAGTTTATGGGCGGCTATCAGTTCAGTGGCACCGGAGGGCAGCTTGATTTTGTGCGTGGTGCCTTCGATTCTAAGGGTGGTAAGTCAATCTTAGCCTTCCATTCCACAGCCAAGAGCGGAGAAGTCTCTCGTGTGGTGCCACGCTTCGAAGCCGGGACTGTGGTTACTACCCCCAGGATGGATGCCCAGTACCTTGTCACCGAGCAAGGCGTAATCGATTTAAAGGGGAAATCCACGCGGGAAAGGGCGCTGGATATCATCAGTATCGCCCACCCAAAGTTTAAAGATGGATTGATGCGAGAAGCGGAGAATATGTACTTAATTTGAAAATAATCGTTACAACGGATTAGTCTCGGCTAGCTTTATGGGAATAAGTGTATGGACTGTTTTTCGGTGTTAGGAAGGAAAGATGAATATATATGCTGCAGAATATAAAAAAAAGTTAACTACGCCAGAAAAAGCCGTGGAGCTAATAAAGAATGGCGACACACTTGTAAACGGCTCGACCATATCTGAACCACCGGCTCTTTTAGCCGCAGTTGCCGACCGCGCTAGAGAAGGCAGCCTGAAAGATATAAAAGTGTACTCTAGCCTGCCTATGGAATATGCTGCCAAAACGGTCTTGTCCCCAGACCTTTCTGACTGTATTCAAGCCTATTCATGGTTTGTGACCGCAGCAGACAGGGCTCGGGTCAAGGTAGGGCTCAGCTATTATGTGCCTAATTATATCCATCAAATACCGAGGCTATGCAGCGATTACATGGATATAGACGTTGTCATCACTACCGTTTCCCCCATGGATAAGGCTGGCTACTTTACTTTTGGGGCTGTTAATGACTATACGTCCGTAGCTGCCAGAAACTGCAAGACACTTGTCGTAGAGGTAAATGAGAATATGCCTCGCGTATTCGGGGACTCGCTTCTTCACATCTCTGAGGTAACTGCTGTTGTGGAAAATCATGTCCCGCTTCTGGAGATGACTTCGCCGGAGCCGAAGCCTGAGGACGAAATTATCGCCAGGCACATTGCTGAGATGGTTCCTGATGGGGCTACTATCGAGCTGGGGTTGGGTGGCATTCCCAACGCCATTGCACATTTGCTGGAGGGGCGCAAGGACCTGGGAATTCATACCGGGGTTTTCGTTCCCGTTATGGTGGACTTGATAGAGAAAGGGGTTATTACCGGACGTAAGAAAAACCTGCACCCGAGGAAACATGTTTTTATGGTGGCTCAGGGGACCAGGAGAATGTATGATTTTATAAACGATAACCTCAGCATGGAGAGTTATCCTGCCTCCTATACTGAGGACCCCTCTATAATTGCCCAAAACGACAATATGATTTCCGTTAACACGATAATTGAAGTGGACCTTACCGGTCAATGCAATGCGGAGTACCTGGCTGGGTCTCAGTTTAGCGGTACAGGTGGGCAGCTTGACTTTGTGCGTGGTGCGTTTAATTCCAAGGGTGGAAAATCAATACAGGCTTTTTATTCCACGGCGAAAAAAGGCAAAGCTTCCCGTATCGTATCCCGCTTTGAACCTGGCACCGTGATTACCATTCCCAGGATGGATACCCATTATCTGGCTACTGAATACGGTGTAGTCAATCTGAAGGGTAAGTCCACGCGCGACAGGGCGCTGGATATCATCAACATTGCCCACCCCAAGTTTAGAGATGAGCTGCTGCGGGAAGCGGAGAACATGTACCTTATTTGAGCAAAAACAGCTCGATAGAAGTCCTAAAATTAAGAGGATAATACAGGTTCAAAGCAGGTTTATTTGCCTTTTGTGGCGGCGATGAAGTCATCCAGAGTCTTTGCTGTCAGAGTTTGTACCTGATCAACTCCTCGTCCGGTAAGATTCAATGCCACTTTGAATATGGCCTCATCGTTCGGAGCTTCGAATATGTTGATGAAGTCATACTGTCCCAGAGTAGCATACTGGGCGATTATTTTTACTCCCATAGCCTCAATCTCGCGGTTGTTGGCTTTAATCCGTGCCGGGTCTTCTTTGATAGCTTTTCTCCCTTCAGCAGAGACATTCGTGAGCGCGATGTAGATTGGCATAATCCTCCTCCTTATTTGTTTGGGCTTATAGCTTATCATAAATCATGTGCTATGAATAGTGGTAATCTTGCGTCTGCTAGAATAAATAGGTCACAGCTTGTTTTTTGGTGCTCAGAATCTGCACCGCAAAGCGAAGTTTAAAGAGACTTCTCTGTGGAAGAGCCTATACACAAAGCCCGTTGAATTTCCTGCTATTTTCCACTACAATTCCCTTTCGGGTCTGACTATCGGCTCCATTTTTGGTTAAACAGGTAAACTATGAAGAAATTGCTCTCCGGTAACGAAGCCTTTGCCCTGGGTGCCCATCATGCCGGCGTCATGGTGGCTACAGCCTATCCCGGCACACCAAGCACTGAGATACTGGAAGCCATAGCTCAATTTGATGATGTTTACGCCGAATGGTCGACGAATGAGAAGGTGGCTATGGAGGTGGGCATGGGTGCCGCCTATGCCGGGGTTAGAACCATGGTATCCATGAAGCAGGTGGGATTGAATGTTGCCAGCGACCCGTTTATGGCTGCCTCGATAACCGGTATTAATGGCGGGCTGGTGGTAGTCGTGGCTGATGACCCCGGTGTATTCAGCACCCAGAACGAGCAGGATACGCGCCACTATGCCAGGCTGGCGAAAGTGCCCATGCTCGAGCCAAGCGATAGTCAGGAAGCCTATGACCTGATGGAAGTCGCCTTTGAAATTAGCGAGAAGTTCGATACGCCGGTGCTGATGCGCTCCAGTACCCGCATCTCTCATTCCAAATCGGTGGTGGAGTTGCATCGGAGCCGACCTAAATCAGCAAAACAGGCAGCTTTCAGACATGATGTCGAGAAACATGTCATGCTGCCGGTTCATGTTCGACTTCGACGCCCGGTGGTAGAGGAACGCTTGGTAAAGCTAAGTGCCTTTGCCGAGACCTTTCCGGGCAATCAGATAATCCGCGGAGAGCGCAATCTAGGCGTGGTGAGCAGCGGTGTTGCCTACCAGTACGCCAGAGAGACTTTCCCCAGGGCTTCTTTCCTTAAACTGGGCATGACTTATCCTCTGCCGCAGAATTTGATTCGCAAGTTTGCCGAGGGTGTGGACAGGCTGATAGTTGTCGAAGAGCTTGACCCGTTCCTGGAAGAAAATATACTGGCTATGGGCATAGAGGTTATCGGCAAGGAGTTCATCCCCAGGATTGGCGAGCTTAACTCGAGCATTGTTGAGGAAGCTGCTTATCGTGCCGGCTTGATAGCCAAACCTTCACATCGAAAGTTTTCCCCGCCGCAGGGATTGCCGGGGCGTCCTCCAGTTTTATGTGCCGGCTGTCCGCATGCCGGCATGTTTTTTGTGCTCAGTACTGTAGGGCAGCGGTCCAAGCTTCTGGATGCCAGGGGCAAGTCGGAACAGGTAGGCAAGCTAATCATCACCGGTGATATCGGCTGCTATACGCTGGCTACTTATCCCCCGCTCCGTGCCATGGATACCACTGCCTGCATGGGGGCTAGCATCGGCCAGGCTCTGGGTATGGAAAAGGCTGGCGTTGCCAGCAAAGTTGTGGCTGTTATCGGCGATTCCACGTTTCTCCATTCCGGCATTACCGGCCTGGTGAATGCGGTGTACGATGGGGCGGGGGTGACAATTATAATCCTGGATAATGGCACTACTGCCATGACCGGACACCAGGACCATCCGGGAACTGGAGTTTCAGCTCAGGGCAAAGAGACCGTCAAGGTGGAGCTGGAGCAACTGGTTCGTGGCGTCGGAGTTGAGGACGTCAAGGTGGTGAATGCCTTCGACCTCAAAGCTCTCAGGGCAGCGCTGAGAGGTTCTCTGGATAACCCCCGGCTTTCGGTCATAATAGTCCGTGGCACCTGCTCGGTGCAATTGCGGGAACGCTCCGGCGTCAGAACTGTCGACGTGGATAAATGCGATAATTGCGAGGTCTGCCTCAAAATCGGCTGCCCGGCTATACAGAAGCTCGACAAGCAGATTTATATAGATGCTACCCTGTGTGCCGGAGATGCCTGCACTATCTGTGAGCAGCTTTGTCCCAGGAAAGCTATAGGTCCCTTATCTGATGTAATATAGTTAAGATGTAAATGATGAAGAAACTGGACATACTTATGGTTGGGGTTGGTGGCCAGGGCAACGTTCTGGCCAGCGATATCTTGAGCGAAGTGGCTATAGCCGCCGGATACGATGTTAAGAAAACGGATACGCTGGGCATGGCGCAGCGCGGCGGCAGCGTGGTAAGCCAGATACGTATAGCCGATAAAGTCTGGTCTCCTCTGATAAATGAAGGCGAGGTTGATATTCTGATGGCTCTGGAGAAGTTGGAAGCGGTCAGGTGGAGCCATTATCTACGTGAGGGTAGTATCGCTATTGTCAATAACCAGGCAACACCGCCATTGTCTGTGAGTTTAGGAACGCATAGCTACCCCGGCGATAAGGAAATAGAGGCTGCCTTGAAACGGTGGGCAGGCAGCGTTCATTTTGTTGATGGTAGCAGCCAGGCTAGAGACCTGGGCGATATCAGGACGCTCAATATACTTATGCTGGGCTGCTTGTCATGCTTTATGCCCATCGATGTCAATATATGGAAAGACTGCATTTCTCAGCGACTGTCACCGAAAATAGTGAAGATGAACATGGTTGCCTTTGACAAAGGCAGGGAGGATATGTCCGGTGCCGGTATCACATAACGTAACCAGGCGCATGATGGAGGGGTCGTGGATACGGAAGATGTTCGAAGAGGGCACCTATCTCAAAGAGCACCACGGAGAGCACAATGTTTTCGACCTTTCCATAGGCAACCCGGTCACGGAGCCGCCGCCTGAATTAAGGCAGGCATTGAAAGACCATTTGAAAAAATATGTGCCGGGCAGGCACAGGTACATGGAGAACGCCGGCTATGCCGACACCAGGGCTGCCGTGGCGTCCAGGCTCTCGCATGAGACCGGCATCAAATTCTCCGCGAACGATATCATCATGACCTGCGGTGCTGCCGGCGCCATAAACGTGGTACTGAAAACGATATTGAATCCCGGTGAAGAGGTAATTGTCTTTGCTCCTTACTTTATGGAGTTCGGCAACTATATAGACAATCACGGCGGCGTTATCAGGGTCTCGCCTACGGATGAAAAATTTGTGCCCAAACTTGATGCTCTGGAGGCTGCCGTTACGGCTAAGACAAAGGCTGTAATCATAAATTCTCCCAATAACCCCACTGGCGTTGTCTATAGCCAGGACCTTGTGCACCAGCTCGGAGAAGTGCTCCGCAAAAAAGAGGCAAAGTACGGGACGCAGATTTTCCTGATAAGCGACGAGGCATATCGCAAAATTATATACGACGGATTAACATACCCGCCCGTTTTCCATCATTACCGTCACAGCGTAGTCGTTACCTCTCACTCCAAGGACCTGGCGCTGCCCGGTGAGCGTATCGGCTATGCCGCCATACACCCGGACTGCACTCACCATGACGAGCTGATGAACGGCTTCGTTTTCTGCAACCGGGTGCTGGGATTTGTCAATGCGCCGGCTTTGATGCAGCACCTGGTAAAGCACCTGCAGCATATCACCGTATCGGTAGCCGATTATCAGAGGAAAAGGGATTTTTTGTACCACCATCTTGTTGATATGGGCTATTCGGTGGTGAAGCCGCAGGGGGCTTTTTATATGTTCCCCAGGTCTCCGCTGGAGGACGAAATTGCCTTTATCGACGAGCTGCGGAAATGGCATGTGCTGGTTGTGCCCGGCAGGGGCTTTGGCACGCCGGGATATTTTCGCATCTCGTACTGCGTTAGCGACAGGACCCTGAAAGGTTCGCTAGCCGGCTTCAAAAAGGTGGCTAAAAAGTTTAAACTGTGTTAGGAAATTATGGTCAGGAAAGTTGAAAAACCAATACCCAAGCCGAACCCTCCGGTAAGAGGCAGTGCTTCCGATAATGTGGACGCATTGAAGGCGAAGGCGGGGCGAGAGCCCATCGCTTCCTTCCTGGACATGAAGCTGGTGGAGTTATCTAAAGGCTATGCTAAAGTGTCGGCTAAGCTGAAGCCGGAATACCTCAACTTCAATAACCTGGTCTTCGGCGGCATCATCATGGCGGTAGCCGACCAGGCTTTTGCCTACGGCACCAACTCTGTAATCACCCCCAACGTTGCCTCGCAGTTCAACATCCATTTTGTCGCCAGCGCCGACGTAAAAGATGAGCTTATCGCCGAATGCCGTGTGGTCAGAGCCGGCAGGCGGGTCTGCATCTCTGAGATGACGGTGACCAACCAGGACGGCAAGCTCATCGCCAGAGCCACCGGCACCACCATCCCCCTGGTCTAAGCTCTTCTCTCCGCTCATTCTGAGCTTGTCGAAGAATCCGAGCCTCCCTCCCTCCTGTCATTCTGAGCACAGCGAAGAATCTAAGCCCTCTGTTCCGCTCATTCTGAGCTTGTCGAAGAATCTGAGCCTCCCTCTGCCTTCTGTCATTCTGAGCACAGCGAAGAATCTAACCCCTCTGTTCCGCTCATTCTGAGCTTGTCGAAGAATCTAATCCCTCTGTTCTGCTCATTCTGAGCCTGTCGAAGAATCTAAGTCCTCTGGTCCGTTCATTCTGAGCCTGTCGAAGAATCTCCACATAAGTCAGGTTGACAACCTTCTGCGATTGTTGCTATCATTTCAGGGTGAAGGTCGAAATGCATAACCTACCTCGCAGCTATAGCTGCTATTTCTTTAGCTTCTTTTTTGGCACGCCTCAGCGCGGGTCGGGGATGGTTTTGACCTAAAGAGCAGACAAGAATATCCAAGGCAAGACAAGCCTCCCGCCCGCGGGAGGCTTTTTCTTTTTGGTAACTAACGTTAAATTGAAGGGGGTAAACAGCCATGATAGTAGAAATGAGGACAAGCGCTCCACAGCAAGAGGTGGATGACGTAGTGCAGCGCGCCAAGGATCTGGGGCTGGGCGTCCAGTTAAACCTGGGCACCAATAAGACGGTCGTCGCCCTGCTGGGACCAAATACCGGCCAGTTGCCCAGTGACATTTTCGCCGTTCTCCCCGGCGTGGAGCGCGTCACCAGGATTATGAAACCGTATAAGCTCGCCTCCCGGGATTTCAAGGCGGAGGACACCGTGGTTTCCGTTAACGGGGTTCAAATCGGCGGCAAGCGCATCGTGGTCATGGCTGGTCCCTGTGCCGTCGAGGGCGAGAAGCAGCTCATGGCAGCTGCCATGGTGGTAAAGGAAGCCGGAGCCTGTATTCTGCGCGGCGGCGCCTATAAACCGCGCACCTCGCCCTTCGCTTTTCAAGGCCTGGAGGAGCTGGGACTGGAGATGTTGCAACATACCAAGAAGCAGTTCGGCATGCCCGTGGTCACAGAGGTGGTAGCGCCCCATGACGTCGCCCGGGTGTCTGAATATGCCGACATACTCCAGGTCGGAGCCAGAAATATGCAGAACTATGCCTTGCTCACCGAAATCGGCAAGTGCCGGTGCCCCGTTCTGCTGAAGCGCGGCTTATCGGCTACGGTTACCGAGTGGCTTACCGCCGCCGATTATCTACTTGCCGGCGGCAATGAGCAGGTTATACTATGCGAGAGGGGCATCAGGACATTCGAGGACTCCACCCGCTTCTCTCTGGATATCGGCTCCATACCGGTGATTAAGAAGTCCAGCCACCTGCCCCTGGTTGTCGACCCCAGCCATGCTGCCGGTCATTATTCATTGGTGCCGGCAATGGCAAAAGCCGCCATAGCCGCCGGCGCTGACGGTCTGCTCATAGAAGCCCATCCCAACCCCAAGGAAGCAATGGTCGACGGTCTCCAGTCGCTTACGCCGTCAGACTTCGCCCGCTTGATGAAGGAGCTTAAGTCCATCGCCGAGGCAGTGGGGAGGTATGTCTAGGCAGAATTAGATCTTGACAGTGGGGTGTGTAATTCTATTACGTAATTATCCCTTTGGCACACGTGGATGATATTTTCTGTATGTGAAATATCCAATTAGTGCAAGGATTATCAAGACCTCTGGTATTACAAGAGAAAATCCCCATATTTTATATGAGCCTACAATAACTGCAATCAGCCCTAAGATTGCCCAAAAGATACCAAAACCAGAAGCCCCCTTACCAAGTTCATTCGTTCTGACCGTTTTCTTAAGTGCCTCGCCTTGAAACACGAGTTGTAGACCGACACCTGCGACTGTAATACCTATACCAGCTAGATAATATGCCATTTCCATGCTAATACCCCCTTCAGTTAATTATCTTCATATGAGTGTGTGAATTCTGTCAAGGGGATAGCTACGTTCTATTATATGTTACTAAAACTAATTAAAATCTAATGATTTACAATACAAGGATCTCATCATCTTATAATCCAGTGTCAACAGTAAATGGTTGAGATTCATATTCTTTATTATCAACAGTTGCTATAAATTTACCATTATGCTCCCCACTGGGAGCTATCTTTTGTAACTCAGAAATATTAAAGACAAAGTGTTTGTTGTGGATATATTTCAATTTAAAAGGCGACCAATCCAAAGGTTGAAAACGCGTACCGTACAACTCCAATTGTAGATTTTCAACTATCATATCGATATTAGAAAAGAAACTCACATAGAAAAACAAGCGCCCATCTTTAGTAGTCATACCGGAATCAGCATATTCAAAATGGAACGCACTTTGCCTTTTTTGTTTTTCGACTTGCCGATAAAGATCATAGTAAGTTAACGTTGCTGCAATAAAAAAGCCTACAAACAGTAATAACCAAAACGTATATGGTGGTGCTGTGTAACTCACACCAAACCACCTTTCGACAATATCAAATGGGTCTGACAGAAGAGATGGTATAAGCCAATAGATACGTTTAAGGATACCCAGTAAGAAAATACCAAGAGACCTAAAGAACTCCATGCCTTTATTCTATCACAATCTACACTTGTACCAAGTATATAAGCCCGTATAAATCTATAGACCTTTGACAACGGGCAACTACAAATATACAATGGCTGCTACTTCCAATTTCTATCGGGAGGTGTAATCATGCTGCCTGAAGAGGTAACCAAATTCATCGGGAAAAGCATCGGCGCTGTGGTCTGTGAGGTGGAGAAGGGGTCTGTAAAGCGCTTTGCCGATGCCGTAGGAGAGACCAATCCTATTTACTGGGACGAAAAACACGCCGAAAAATCGAGATACGGTTCCATTATAGCTCCGCCGGGATTCTTTGGCTGGCCGGTAAAGCTGCCCAGGGGTTTAACCTTCCAGCGACCCACCGATATCAGCGACCCACCTGAAATAACAGAAGGCTTGAGGGTTGCACTGGCGAAAGCCGGCTACAGCCGTGTTGTCGACGGCGGCATAGAGTACGAGTTTTTCTCCTCCGTCCGCGCCGGCGATGTCCTGACAGCTAAATCGATTATTAAAGACATCGTGGGGCGCGAGGGAAAAACAGGCAAGATGGCTTTCGTGATTATCGAAACAACTTACAATAATCAGAATAACGAGCTGGCAGCCACATCGCGCGCCACTGGGATTTACCGCTAAGGCTCCATTTCTTTGAGGAGGAAACAGATGGCAAAGCAGATATATTGGGAAGATGTAAATGTAAACGACGAGGTAACGCCTTTACCTAAGGTGGCTACCACACTGATGCTGGTAAAGTGGGCTGGCGCCTCGGGAGATTTCAACCCGCTTCACTACGATAATGCCTTCGCCGCTTCTCAGGGAGTGGGCAGCCCCATTGTCCACGGGGCATTGAAACGCCAGTGGCTGGTGCAGTTGATGACCGACTGGATGGGCGAGCAGGGAACGCTGAAGAAATTCTCCTGCAGCTACCGGGCGATGGACTGGCCGCGCAAGATGGCAACAACGGCTGCACCTGAGGCAGGCGAGACCTGGCAGTGCAAGGGGAAGGTGACCAAAAAATACGCCGAGGGCGGTGAGCATTACGTGGACTGCGATATCTGGATTGAGAACGGCAAGGGCGAGGTGACGACTCCAGGCACGGCTGCAGTTATACTGCCCAGCCGGGGTTAGTTGGCATTCGTTGGGAATTCAAGTTTCTCAGCGTGTATAAAATAAAACAAAAAGGAGTACTGAAACATGGGCGATAGGCTGAAAGGCAAAGTAGCTGTAGTTACCGGTGCTGGCGGCGGCATCGGAAGGGGCGAAGCTCTGGCGCTGGCATCGGAGGGCGCCAGGGTAGTGGTTAACGACCTCGGCGGTACCGTCGCCGGTACTGGTTCTTCCCAGTCGGCGGCGGACAAGGTGGTTGAGGAAATCAAGCAGAAAGGCGGGGAAGCCGTAGCCAACTACGACTCGGTGACCACGCTGGCTGGCGGTGAGAATATTATCAAGACCGCCGTGGACAGCTTCGGCAGGCTGGATATACTGGTCAACAATGCCGGCATTCTCCGCGACAAGATGGTGTACAACATGACCGAGGAAGAGTGGGACTTGGTGATGAAGGTGCATCTCTACGGTCATTTTTACACCACCAAGTTCGCCTGTATACTATTCCGCGAGCAGAAGAGCGGGCGCATCATAAATACCTCCTCAGTTGCCGGACTGGGGATGACCTTCGGGCAGGCGAATTACGGCGCTGCCAAAGAGGGCATAGTCGGCTTGACCCGGCAGGTAGCCAGGGACATGGGCAGGTATGGCGTGACCTGCAATGCCATCCGCCCCAATGCCGGCACCAGGATGACGATGAGCGATGAGCTGAAAGCCGCCTGGATAAAGGCGGGCAGGGGACACCTTATAGCCGCCCTGGAGAAGATGGACCCCAACGACATCGCGCCGCTGGTCGTCTGGCTGGCTTCCGACGATGCCGCCAATGTGAACGGTAGAACCTTCTTTGTCCAGACTGGCTTGGTGGCGCTCTTTTCGGAGCCGGTGCAGGAAAAGGCAATGGTCAAAGTGGGCGGCTGGACAATAGACGAGCTGTTCGACTTTATGCCCAGCACGCTGGCAGCCGGTCTGGTGAACCCGGCGCCGCCGAAGGCGGACTAGTAAACGTTAAAAATCAAAAGTTCAGATTAAAGTGTAAAAATTTATCCCGAGCCTTTTATTTTCTGTCATTCTGAGCGCAGCGAAGAATCTAGCTATTTCCAATGCAGTTTAACCTGTGGTGGATTCTTCGGTCACGGAGTTTATCCTGAGTGAGATTCTTCAGTCGCTTTGCTCCTTCAGAATGACAAAAAGCGAAGGGCTCCCTCAGAATGACAGGCGATCACAATCTATTGACAGGCTGAACTCGTTGTGCTATTATCTCGCTTTGTGAGTTTAGAAATGCATACTCAGGCTCGCAGTTTTAGCTTTTTCTTCTTTGCCTTCATCTTTACAACGCCTGCCGGCGAGCCTGGGAGGGCATTGGCATAGACGGAGAAGAGCAGGAAAAGAGATAAACAGAAAGCGAAAAGCCTCCCCAGGCGGGAGGCTTTTTTGTTAGGGGAAAGTGAGGATATTGATAAAGTTTGCGGAGGGAAGAGGTAGGTCCTTCGACAGGCTCAGGATGAGCGGGGAGATAATAGGTAGATTCTTCGACAGGCTCAGGATGAGCGGGACAGAGGACTTAGATTCTTCGCTGTGCTCAGAATGACAGGAGGGAGGCCCGGATTCTTCGACAGGCTCAGGATGAGCGGTTAGGATAAAAATATATGGTAGCCAGAGAGACAATACCGCAGCTCATTAAGAGCAACTACGAAAACTGGGGGCAGAGAGCCGCCATGTCCAGGAAGCGCCGCGGCATCTGGCGCAGTTATAGCTGGCAAGAATACTATGAAAATGTGAGATACTTCTCCCTGGGGCTGATAAGCCTCGGCTTCGAGCCCGGGGATGTGCTCTGCATTATCGGCGATAATGAGCCTGAATGGTTCTGGGGGGAGTTCGCCGCTCAGGCTGCCGGCGGTGTAGCCACCGGCATTTTTGTCGATGCCATACCCTCCGAAGTTAAATATGTCGCCGCTCATTCGGGCGCCAGGTTCGCTATAGTCAACGACCAGGAGCAGGCCGATAAGTTCCTCGAGATTAAGGATGAGTTACCTTTACTGAAGAAGGTGATTTACTGGGACCCGAAGGGGCTGAAAAACTACGATGACCCCTTGCTCATCGGCTTCGCAGACGTGATAGAGCGGGGCAGAGAATATGAGAAAAAGCATCCTGAACTCTTCGACCGGAACGTGGAGAAAGGCAAGGGGGATGACGCTGCCTTTATTTACTATACCTCAGGTACCACCGGTTTGCCCAAAGGAGCAGTGCTTACCCATAGAGCGCTGATAACTACCGCTCAAGGGTTTGTCAGTCGGTTTCCGCTGGCGGAGAACGATGATTTAATTTCCAACTTCCCGCCGGCGTGGGTGGGCGACAGCTTTTTTGCCACCATACCCCATCTGCTCACCGGAGCTAAAATTAATTTCCCGGAGGAGCCGGAGACAATCGCTCAGGATACCAGGGAGGTGGGTCCCGACTTCGTCATATACGGTCCGCGCCAGTGGGAGAGTTTAGTCAGCGAGATTCAGGTGAAAATGACCGACGCCAATCGCATAAAGCGATTCTTCTACGGGCTGTTCATGCCTGTAGGCTATAAGATTGCCGACTTGAGCTTTGAGGGCAAAACACCGGGCTTGCTGTGGCGGGTGCTTCACGGCATTGCTCACGCATTTCTATTCCGGCCGCTCAAAGACAAGCTGGGGTTGAGCAAAGTCAGGATGGCCGTTACCGGAAGCTCTGTGCTGAGCCTGGATACATTTCGTCTCATCCATGCCATAGGCATTGAGCTCAGGCAAAACTACGCCAGCACCGAAGCCGGCTTTATCTCTTCGCATGGCAAAGGAGAGATTGATTTCCAGAGTGTGGGCAGGCCGGCATCCGGCGTGGAAGTGAGGTTGACTGATGAGGGGGAGCTGCTGGTTAGAAGCGATTGTCTCTTTAAAGAGTACCATAAAGACCCGGACAAGACGGCGGCAGTAGTGGTGAATGGATGGTGTCGTACCGGTGATGCCGTCAATATCAACAATGCCGGGCACTTGATATTCATGGACAGGCTGGAGCATATGGGAGAGCTGGCTTCCGGCACAAAATATGCACCACAGTATATCGAGGGCAGGCTCAGGTTCAGTCCGTATATTAAGGATGCCATGGTTGTTGGTGGCAGGGACAGAGAGTTCGTCTGTGCCATGGTGAATATGGATTTCGCTATGGTGGGCAAGTGGGCTGAGCGCAATGGCATTCCATATACCACTTTCGTTGACCTGTCTCAGAAAAAAGAGGTTGCCGAGCTGGTACAGAAGGACTTAATCCGTGTAAACAGCTATCTGCCGGATGCTTCCAGGGTTAGAAAATTCGTCCTGCTGCATAAGGAGTTTGACCCTGACGAAGCTGAGCTTACACGAACCAGAAAGCTGAGAAGGGATTTTATGGAGCAGCGGTACAAGGATTTAATCGATGCCATGTACAGCGATAAAGACAGCGTGGTTGTAGAGGCACCGATAACATATAGAGACGGTAGAAAAGGTATGGTGAGCACAGCTATCAAGGTCAGGCAGGTGAATTAAATGGCTGAACTGCTGCAATATACGGTTACAGGTATATCCGTGGGCATGGTCTACGCTCTTATTGCCCTGGGTTTTGCCTTAATCTGGAAGTCCAGCAGTGTGGCTAACCTGGCGCTGGGGCAGCTGGTGTTGATTTCTTCCTGGTTCACCTACGGTATGCTGGTTCAGGCAGGACTTCCCTACTGGATTGGCTTCCCGCTGACTATACTCTTCGCCATCTTCCTCGGCTGGATGATTGAACGATTCACTTTGCGTCCCCTGATTGCCCAACCCATATTGTCCCTAATCACGGTGACGTTGGGTGTGGCTTACTTTCTTGAAGGTGTGGTGACTTTTATCTGGCCCATGAGCGTGGCCGCTTTACCTCGCCTTTTCCCTCGGACTCCTATTCACATCGGCCCAGCTATGGTCTCTCAGGAATATGTCTGGGCGGCAGGAATATCACTGCTACTCTTCGGCCTGCTATCCTTGTTCTTCAAGTATCACAAGATGGGCATTGCCATGAGGGCGACTGCCGATGACCAGCTGGCGGTACAAGCCTGCGCTATTCCGGTGACCAGTGTCTTTTCTATGTCATGGATTTTTGCCTGTATAGTGGCAGCTATTGGTGGTGTCCTTGTCTCCAGCATCGGCGGCGTTACCTTCGGCCTGGTCGAGACCGGGTTGAAATCGTTCTCGGTGGTGATACTCGGCGGCCTGGATTCTTTCATCGGCTGCATGGTAGCCGGGCCTATAATAGGGCTGTGCGAGAACCTCGGTGGCGGCTATCTCACTCCGCTGATTGGCCCCGGGATTAAAGACATAATCCCGTTCATTATCATAATAATCGTCATGATTGTTAAACCTTACGGATTATTTGGAGAGACGCGAATAGAGAGGATATAAGGGAATGGATTTACCCTGCGGTACCCGTAACTACGATTACGCCAGAGACATGGCTGTCTTGCGAACCAGGACACACTGGGTGCTTTTTCTTGGCTTGCTGGCTATAGTTTTCACCGCCCCGCTGTATTTAGGTAATTACTGGCTCAGCGTATGCAACTTAATCGGCATTACAATAATCGCTGTAACCGGACTGAACATACTTACCGGCTACTGCGGGCAGCTATCTATCGGTCATGCCGGCTTTATGGCTGTGGGTGCCTACACCACGGCTATTTTGACCAGTAAACTTGGTTTTCCATTCCTGGCGGGACTTATCTGCTCCGGCTTCAGCGCCGGGCTGATAGGTATTATCTTCGGTCTGCCCTCGGTGCGTGTCAGAGGTTTCTATCTGGCGATTACCACTATTGCGGCTCAATTTATCATCATCTGGGTTATCAATCACTGGTCAGTAACCGGCGGCTTTGTCGGCATGAGAGTACCGGCTGCCTCAATTGGAGGTCTCCAAATGAGGAGCGAATCCAGTCAGTTCTACCTGATAATGATAGTTACGGCAATCTGTATATTGTTTGCCAAGAACCTTGCCAGGGGCAGAGTGGGCAGAGCCTTTATTGCTGTCAGGGACAATGACCTGGCTGCTGAAGTTATGGGCATTAATCTGACCTACTACAAACTTCTGGCTTTCTTCATCGGTTGTTTTCTGGCCGGAATAGCCGGTGCACTGTTTGCTCACTGGACCGGATTTCTGAACGCCGAGAACTTCACACTCACCGATTCCATACTGTATATAGGTATGGTGATTATCGGCGGTCTGGGCACTACCCTCGGTCCTATTCTGGGTGTGGTTCTTATCCGGCTGCTGCAGCAGGGCATAATGTATATCTCTCCGGTACTGGAAGGCGCTTTCCCTGCGATACCGGCTGGATTTACCAGCGGTATTGCGCCGATGGTCTTCGGACTGGTCATCATCCTGTTTCTGGTCCTTGAGCCGCGGGGACTGGCGCATCGCTGGACGTTGTTCAAGGCTGCTTATCGCCTGTGGCCATTCTCGTATTAGTAATAAGGAGGTGTGGAATAATGTAATGTTCTGCAGATGGTTGCAAACTGAGGTCGTTTGGTAGCACTTTTTGTCATTCTGAAGGAGCCCTTCCGCGGAAGGGCGACTGAAGAATCTAACCAGACTCTTCGCTTCGCTCAGAGTGACAGAGTGGTAAACAACCTCACGAATGGTTAAAAACATTGAAGGAGGAAATAGATGACAAGAAAAACATTTATAGTAGCTGGAATTCTATGTCTGGCATTGGTAGTTATGTTACTGCCATTTGCCGGTGCCTGTGCTCCTAAAGCTGAACCAGCGAAGGTGCTGAAAGTGGGCATGATGAACCCTACCACCGGCCCGGCGGCTGAGAAGGGAAGCGTGATGACTCACGCCAATCTTGATGCCATCAAATACATTAATGACGAGCTCGGCGGTGTTGGAGGATACCTTATTGAGGTGTTGCCTTTAGACAGCACCTATGATGCCACCAAGGCGGTTACCATAGTCAAGAGGTTTATGGATGAGGGCTGTTTGTTGTTTACTACCGCGTCGTCCAAAGAGATGTCGGCAGCCATGACATCGGCTAACGAGGTTGGATTTCCAGGCATCTCTTGCTTCAACTCGCCTTCTTTGTACCGTCCACCGCAGCATATCTATGGTCAAACGCCTGACTATGGCGATGACGCTTTAGCCTTTGCCAATTTCTATATGAAGAACATCTGGAATGGAGAAGGCAAGCCGAAATTCGCCCTGCATCTGCTCAATAACACAACCGGTTACGGAGCCCGAGATGCTTTTAAGGCTAAGGCTGACGAACTTGGTATTGAAATTGTCTCTACTGATGAGCACGCTACCACCACTACCTCTGAGGTCGAGTCGTTGACGAGAATCAAGGCGGAAAATCCTGACGTGTTGTATATTTCCAGCACGCCGGCACCCACTGCTGTCATTATCAAGAACGCCAGAGACCTCGGCATGTATCCGGGCATAACCATCGGTTGCTGCCACGCCGGCTTGACCAAGGCACTAATTGACCTGGCTGGTGCTGACGTTGTTGAAGGCGTTTATGGCACATTTCCTACTGTGCTATGGGGAGAGGATGTGCCTGGCATGGCAAAGATGACGGAGTATTGCCAGAATTTGCATCCCAACGACGTTGGCAATGGAGACTATATGACCTCGTGGGCACAAAGCCTGATTGTTGCCAAGATTCTGGAGCTGGCAGTGGAGAATGCCGGCTACGATGCGCTGGCAAAGGGGGATGCGGCAGCCTGGCAGGCTGTTGAAACTCAGGGGTTCCATAAACTGAACAACTATGATGTCGGTGGTCTTCACGGACCTGTGAGCTATACCGTGGGGGACAATAGACTTGATAAGTCCAATCGGATTTACAGGATAGTAGACGGCAAAATAGCTGAGCCAAGCCCATGGGTTGAAGCGCCTATGGTTAAATATGAAGAGTATGATTGGTTTGGTAAGTAAAAGGCATTGATTGAATTAGGGTCTCCTCCGAAAAGGGGGAGACCCTATCGAGAACAGATTAGATATGCTTAGACTGAACAGCATCGAAGTTGCCTATCTGAACGTGATAAGGGTATTGCACGGCATCTCCATGTCAGTTGAGGACTGCTCTGTGGTGGCTCTGCTCGGAGCCAATGGTGCCGGCAAGACCACCACGCTCAAGGCGATATCCGGTCTGCTCAGCGTTGAGGAAGGGGAGGTGGTTGACGGCAGCATTGAGTGGGACGGCCAGAGAATCGATAAAAAGAGTGCTGTGGAGATAGGCAAGCTGGGCATTGTCCAGGCGTTGGAAGGACGGCGTGTCTTCGGTCATCTGACTACGGAGGAGAACCTGATGGTGGGGGCTCATAACCGCAATAACCGCCATGACATCAGAGAAGACCTGGGTATGGTTTATGATTATTTCCCCAGGCTCAAGAATCTGCGGCATAACATCGCTGGCTATCTTTCCGGCGGTGAGCAGCAGATGCTGGTTATCGGCAGAGCTATGATGTCGGCTCCTAAGCTTATGATGCTCGACGAGCCGTCGCTGGGTCTGGCGCCGATGCTGGTTGAAGAGATTTACGACATCATACAGCGGTTCAATGATGAGAGAAAAATATCCATTCTGCTAGTGGAGCAGAATGTCAGAATTGCCCTCAATATCGCCCATTACGGCTATGTGATGGAAAACGGGCGGGTTGTACTCGATGGCACTGCCGATTTTCTTAGAAATAACGAGGACGTGAAAGAGTTTTACATGGGATTATCGGCAGTCGGCGCTAAGAAGAGCTACCGCTCGGTCAAGCACTACAAGCGACGCAAACGATGGCTGTAAACCAAAGTTAAAAATCAAAGGTGCAAGTGAAAGGTACAAGTTAGTTGTCTTCACTTGTCATTCTGAGGGAGCCCTTCCACGAGAGGGCGACCGAAGAATCTGCTCTGTGTCAAACACAAAGAAACTAGCTCCAAAGAAATTAGCTAAGATTATTCGTTGCGAGATCCTTCGCTACGCTCAGGATGACAGGGTGAAAGCTCAGGATGACAGGGTGAAAGCACAGGATGACAGGGTGAAAGGTCAGGATGACAGGGTGAAAGGTCATGATGATGGGGTGAAAGGTCAGGATGACAGGGTGAAAGCACAGGATGACAGGGTGAAAGCACAGGATGACACGATGCGAAGGACTCAGAATTACAGCGGGGCTTAGAATGGCAAAAAACAATAGGCTTTTAATAAGGCTTTTAATAAATTGTGCTTGTTGGCTTTTAACTTTTGACTTGTTCTTCTCCTAGATATGCCGATATGACCTGCGTGTTGGTCTTGATTTCATCCGGCGTGCCCTCGGCAATCTTGCGTCCGAAGTCGAGGACTGCAATCCTATCGGCTATATCCATTACCACTCCCATATCATGTTCCACTAGGATGATACAGCTAACGCCGTCTCTTAATACAGGCGTTTCGGGATAGGTTTCTCCCTGCCCCTCGAATATATCTATGATGAACCTGGCGATGTCCTCTTTTTCTTCGAGGTTCATGCCTGCCATCGGTTCGTCGAGTAGCAGTATTTTTGGCTCCAGCGCCAGTGCCCTGCCCAGTTCGACTCGCTTCCGCATTCCGTAGGGGAGAGCGCCGACCACCTTCTTTCTAATCGGTTCTATTTCCAGGAAATCAATTATATCTTCCACTGCCTTGCGGTGCTCTATTTCTTCCTTGTGAGCCGGACCGAAATATAGAGCGCTGCTGACCGTGCTCTGCTTCATAAGTACGTGCCTGGCAGCCATTAGATTGTCTAAGGTGCTCAAGCCGGAATACAACTCGATGTTTTGAAATGTCCTGGCTATGCCCATGTTGGCTATCTTGTCCGGGCGAAGGCGGGTGATTTTCTGTCCCTCGAAGTATATATTGCCTTCTTGCGGCTTGTAGAAGCCATTTATGCAGTTGAGTATGCATGTCTTACCGGCGCCGTTAGGCCCGATAATAGCCAGAATTTCCTTGTCCCGTACGTCCAGACTTACATCTATCAGCGCCCTGACTCCGCCGAAGGAAAGGCAGAGGTTTTCAAGGCGCATCTTTACATTATTTTGGCCTGTCATATAATCCGGGCATATTAGCATTACCCTGCCCATAATTCAAACCCTGCGTCTCCTTTTGGTCATCCTGAGAGAAGCGAAGGATCTCCGCTGTTTTTGATTTTACTTCGCATTTTGCCTACAATATGCCATTGGTTGTAAGCAAAATGAGTAAATTTGCAGAAAAGCTACGGCGTATCTACAAGGGCTCGGCGTCGTCTATGGGCTTCCGCAAGTCAACTGGAGCGGAAAGTCCTCCGATGGCAGTCGTTGCCAGCCTGACCAAGACGAGTCCCACTGATGCTGGTGCACTGGCTGCCGAAGGCATCGATGCCGGGATTTTGGGTGTTAAGGGTCTTAGCGCCAAGAGCTTTGCGCAACTGGCCGAGGCGGTTGGTAATATTCCACTGGGGTTATCTCTGGAAAGCACTGAGAAGGATGTGATTGCCAAGTCTATTGACATGGGCTGCGATTTCGTAGTTTTTGGCCTGAAGACGCCGTTGGAAGCGGTGAATAAGGAAGGACTGGGCAGGGTGCTTAGAATAGAGCCATCTCTGGAGCCGGGCATGGTCAGGGCGATAAACGGGCTGCCTGTATCGATTGATGCTGTACTTATGGGTGGTGACGAGCCTGCTATTACCATCGAGCGCTTGCTAATTTATCAGCGCTTTGCCGAACTGTTGGATAAACCGTTGCTGATAGCTTTGAGTTCAATGATAACCGCGGCTGAGCTTGGTGGCTTGTTTGAAGCCGGTGTCAATGGGTTGGTGTTGCCTGAAGGGCTCTCTGCGGAGCTGCTGGCAGACCTCAGGAATTCAATAAGTGGCCTATCCAGGATTGCTAAGCGGAAACCTGAGGCCGCTGCGATACTACCTCGGCTTGGCGGTGAGATAGAAACTGGGGTGGAAGAAGAAGAAGAGGACATTTAAATCGTCCCGCTTATGGATGCAAGTTTTGGTCTTTTCCTGCTTTCTGCCGCTGGCATATCCCTTTCCGGCGTTATGATGCCCGGGCCTCTTACCGCAGCCACTATTGCTAAAGGCTACCGCGAGCAAAACGCCGGCATCTTCATAGCTATGGGGCATGCTGTTATCGAACTGCCTCTTATGGCACTTATCTACTTCGGTTTTGCTCAATTTTTTGCTTCTCCTGATGTCAAGAAGGCAATCGGCCTGGCTGGCGGCTTAATGTTGATTTTTATGGGCTTAATGGTGCTGCGAACTTTCAGAAAAAACATGGGGGAAGCTGCTGAGTTACCGTATAACTCCCTGGTTACCGGAATTGTATTAACAGGGGCAAACCCGTATTTCTTTTTGTGGTGGGCGACTATTGGCATAGCCCTTATAGTCACTGCGGCTCAGTTTGGCATCTGGGGACTGGTCATTTTCGCCGTGGTGCACTGGTCATGTGACCTGGTCTGGGAGCAGTGCGTTTCAATGAGCGTATTCAGAACTAGGCATCTGTGGACGCAGAAAGTCCAGCGCATTGTCTTTGGTGTATGTGCGGCTGTACTTGTCGGCTTCGGCGCCTGGTTCTGCGTTTCCGTTTTTGTCTAGAGGTTCTAGCTGGAGCACATTCCCTGTATTGTCTGAAAATACTTGCCTTCTGTCTTTATGGACGGCGCGATTACCATCTTGACCTTGTGCATGTCCTTGATGGTTAGGGCACCGCAGACACCCATAGACGTGCGTAGCGCACCGACGAAGTTTTCAGTGCCGTCGGTAGCTGAAGTGGGACCGAATAAGATGCGTTCCAGTGGCCCCCGGACGCCAGCCTTGATTCTGGTGCCTCTGGGTAATGATGGGTGAGGATGAGACATACCCCAGTGATAGCCCTTCCCCGGTGCTTCCGCGGCCTGTGCCATGATTGAACCCAGCATAACGGCATCGGCTCCTGAGGCGAAAGCTTTGCACAAATCGCTGCCGATGCGTATGCCACCATCGGTTATCAGCGCCACATATTTCCCGGTCTCCTTGAAGTAAGCTTCACGGGCAGCGGCGCAGTCCATGGTGGCGGTTACCTGTGGAACGCCGACGCCGATCACCTCTCTGGTAGTGCAGGCGGCGCCGGGACCAATGCCAACCAGTATGCCATCGATGCCGGTCCTCATTAGTTCCAGCGCGGCGCTGTAGGTAACGCAATTGCCGACTATTATTGGCATGCCCAGGGTTTGGCATAGCTCGGAGAAGATGAGGCCGCGATAGCTTTTAGAGATGTGGCGGGCGGTGGTTACCGTGGACTGGATGACGATTATATCAGCACCGGCTTCCTTGGCAACCATTGATAGACGCTTGGTATTGGCTGGAATCAAGGATATGGCGCAGGTAGCTCCGGCACGTTTGATTGTCTGAATGCGCTCGCCGATAAGCTCGTCTTTGATAGGCTCTGAGTAAACTTTCTGGAGCAGCGAGGTAACCTCGTTATCAGGTGCCTGGACGATTTTATCCAGAATCTCTTCAGTGTTTTTGTATCTTGCCTGGACACCATCCAGGTTGAGAACTGCCAGTCCGCCGAGCTTATGCATCAGAATAGCAAAGTTCGGGTCAACGGCAGCGTCCATGGCTGCAGCCAAAATGGGTATGGAGAAATTGAAGTCTCCGATTTTGAAATCTGTCTTTGTCTGGTCGGGATTGATGGTCATGTCCCCGGGGACAATGGCAACCTCTTCGAAGCCGTAAGCGCGTTGCATGTCTTTAAATTTTGGTTCAGCCATGTTTCTGTCCGCAGGGTATTTTGAAGAATATATCAAAGATGAGGAGTAGAAGTCAAGAGAAAGGAAACAAAATCAAAAACTAAAAGTTAAAATTCAAAAAAGCGGATAAAAATGCAAAATTGATTGCGAGCCTTTCTTTTTCTGTCGTTCTGAGCGCAGCGAAGAATCTCAGCTGGTTTCTTGGGGGTTTGACATAGGCTAGATTCTTTGGTCGCTTCGCTCCCTCAGAATGACAGACTATTACAAGGGCTAGACCAGTTACTGAAGGTGGGCTATAATTAGGGTGATTAAGTCGTGCCAACGCTATATATCGTGGCTACACCGATTGGAAATTTGGAAGATATCTCCCTGCGGGCTTTGCGTTTATTGAAACAGGTTGAGTTGATTGCTGCCGAAGATACGCGTACCGCACGCCGGTTGCTTAATTCTTATGATATAAGGACGCCGCTGACCAGCTATCATGAGCATAATAAGCGGTCTAAACTTGGTTATATCATGGATTGCCTTAAGGAAAAAGATGTAGCTCTAGTCTCGGAAGCGGGGGTGCCTGGGTTGAGTGACCCGGGCTATGAGCTTATTGCCGCAGCAATTGAGCATGGTATTCCTGTTGTACCCATTCCAGGCGCCTCGGCGGTGATTACGGCTCTGGTAGTTTCCGGCTTACCGTCCAGCCAGTTTCTTTATCTCGGCTTTTTGCCTCGCCGTCAGGGTGCCAGGAGGCGCCTTTTTAAGTCTCTGGCTGATGAACCGTGGACTATGGTTGCTTTTGAGGCGCCGCATCGGCTTCTGGAGACCCTGAATGATGCCCTGCAGGTCTTTGGGGATAGGAAGGTGGCAGTCTGCCGCGAACTGACCAAGGTTTATGAGGAAGTGTTCAGGGGTATATTGAGCCAGGCTATAGAGCATTTCGCCCAACCCAGGGGTGAGTTCACGCTGGTCATTGATGGTAAAGCGGGACAGGAACCTGAGATTAGCCAGCAAATCGAAAAAGAACTACGTAAGCTTTATCGGCAGGGAGCTGGTGCTAAGGAAGCAGTGGCTCAACTGTCTGAAGTCAGAGGTATATCGAAAAAGAAACTTTATCAAACGTGGTTAAAGGTAACTAAAGGAGATTGAGATGAATCGTGGATGTGTCTCTGTAGGTGAAGTCAAATGTGATTCCTGTCACTGCCTGATTGAGCAAGGGCAGAGGTATTTGCTCATGCAAGAGGAAGAGGGCGAGGAATCTCGTTTCTGCGTCGAATGCTGCTTAACCAAGGGCTATGCCGCTTACGTCAAGGAAAAGGGCGAGGAGATTCTGACCTTCTTCCCGACAAGGCTGGATTCAGAATAATAAACTTTACGTCATTTTGAGGGAGTGGAGCGGCTGAAGAATCTTGTGTGGAGATCCTTCGCTTCGCTCAGGATGGCAGTGAGGAAAGCTCGGGACGACAGCTAATAATATTGAGGATGTAATTTTGACTGCGAGGCACAAAATTGACTGAAACTATTTTTATTGGTGTTGCCTGGCCTTATGCCAACGGTCCTCTTCATCTGGGGCATATCGCCGGAGCCTACCTGCCGGCGGATATCTTCGCTCGGTATCACCGGCTTAAGGGCAATAAGGTATTGATGGTTTCGGGCAGTGACCAGCATGGGACGCCCATAACATTGCGTGCCGAGCAGGAGAAGAAGTCCCCTAAGGATATAGTAAACAAATACCACGAGGGGTTTCTTGATTGCTGGCAGAAGTTAGGCATTTCTTGGGACTTGTTCACCGCCACCGGCACTGCGAATCATGCTCAGACAGTTCATGATATTTTCCTTAAGCTCTTGAAAGAAGATTATATTTATAAGGATGCTGTGCCTCAGGCCTATTGTCCTGAGTGCCAGCGCTTTCTGCCCGACCGCTATGTTGAGGGCACCTGTCCTTATTGCCAATTCCCGCAGGCACGGGGTGACCAGTGCGACGAATGTGGCCGAACCATGAATCCCAGCGACCTTCTTGGCCTTCGCTGTCGTATTTGTTCCGCCACTCCGCGCTTTGAGGTTTCGGAGCATTTCTTTCTCCGCCTAATCGCCTTTGAGGAAAGATTGAAATCATGGGTTAAAAAGCAGACTCACTGGCGTCAGAATGTCCTGAATTTCACCTTAGGTTTTCTGGAGGGTGGGCTTAAAGACAGGGCGATAACTCGTGATATAGATTGGGGTGTTACTGTGCCTCAGCCCGGCTTCGAGAGCAAGCGGATTTATGTCTGGTTTGAGGCGGTCATCGGTTATTTTTCAGCCAGCAAGGAATGGGCAAAATCGCATGGCGATGCTGATGCCTGGCAGCCTTTCTGGAGCGGCGATGTCAAAAGTTACTACTTTATCGGCAAGGACAACATACCATTTCATACACTTATCTGGCCGGCAATGCTTATGGGCTATGGGGGGCTCAACCTTCCCTATGATGTACCGGCTAACGAGTTTCTAACTATCGAGGGGAAGCGATTGTCTACCAGTCGGAATTGGGCGGTTTGGCTTCCCGATTATTTGCAACGTTATGACCCTGACCCGCTGCGTTATCTGTTGTCGGTGAATATGCCGGAGACGGGGGACACCGATTTCTCCTGGCGCGAATTTCTGAGACGCAATAATGATGAGCTGGTAGCTACCTATGGTAATTTAGCTCATCGAATTCTCACTTTTACGTACCGTAATTTCGATGCGGCAGTACCGGTGCCCGGTGAGCTTGACAGTCAGGATGAGGTTCTTCTGGCTAAGGCACAGGCGACGCTTCAGGATGTCGATAATCACCTTTGTGTGTGCCACTTTAAGGAAGGAATGAAGGCGGCTATGGCGTTAGCTCAGGAGGCTAACCGTTATCTCGATGATAAAGCTCCCTGGAAAGCGATTAAGGAGAATAAGCAGGCTTCGGCTACAGCTATTTATGTAACCTTGTCGGTGCTTGCAGCCTTGAAGACCGTTCTTTATCCGTTTCTGCCTTTCAGCTCTGAAAAGCTTCATAAATTTCTTGGCTTCGATGATAGTATTAAAACAACCGGCTGGCAGGTTCAATCACCGGTGCCGGGGCAGAAGCTGCCAGTGCCGGAGCCATTGTTCCATAAGCTGGATGACAGCATTGTTGCTGAGGAAACTAGCCGGCTGGGGTCTGGTGGGTCAAGTGAATCTCAGTGATATTTACAAGCCTGTCCAGGAAGACCTGGAGAAGGTCGAGCGGAGCTTAGAAGAGATAGCTGATTCTGAGTTTCAGTTGCTGGCACAGTTGCTGGCATATACCTTGAAGAACGGCGGGAAGCGCATTCGTCCAGCCCTTACTCTGCTTTCTGCTAGATTTTTTAAATATGACCTCGACTCCTTGATTCCTATGGCAATGGCTATAGAGCTTCTCCATACCGCTACTCTGATTCACGATGATATTGTGGATAATTCCCCGGTTCGCCGTGGCAAGTCGACTGTCAGCCATGTCTGGGGTAATAACAGGGCTCTCCTCCTTGGTGATTACCTTTTTGCCAGGGCTGGCAGTCTGGCAGCGAGCACGGGTAGTATGCGGGCGGTAAAACTTTTTTCTCAAACGCTTATGACAATTTCCGGTGGTGAGCTGAAGCAGACTGGTGTTACTTTTGCCCTGGCACGTGCTCGTGACTATTACTTTTCCTGGGTAAGCGCCAAGACAGCCTGCCTTTTTTCAACGGCAACTGAGTCAGGCGCTATTTTAAGTCAGGCATCTGAGGATGCCATTGAGGCAATGAGGGATTATGGGCATAATCTTGGTATGGCTTTTCAGATTGTGGATGATGTTCTGGATTTTGTCGGTGACGAAGCCGAGTTGGGTAAACCGGTCGGCTCTGATTTGCGTGAAGGGACAATGACCTTGCCGTCAATATTGTTTGCCGAATCTTATCCTGAGGATAATCTGATAAAGAGCGTTGTTGAAAAGAAAGATGCGGAAAGCGTGGCGCTGGCTGTGGAAAGGATTCGTAGTTCATCGGTTATCGATGAGTGTCTGCAATTGGCTGCGGAATTTTGTTCCCGAGCCAGCCAAGCTGTGGGAAAGCTTCCAGATACTAGTGCTCGTCGGTCTCTTATGGGGTTGGCAGCATACATCGTGGAGAGACGAAAATGAATCAAAGGTTAAAAGCCAAAGGTCAAAAATTACCGTTTTGAATTTTGAATTGTAGTTTTAGAATTTGTTTGTGGTTTGGGATTTGGAACTTGTCTCTCATGAGGCTGGAGTGGCCTGCAATTCGGGTGATGGTAGAGGTTCTTTGAGCAAGGCCTCAAATTCTGCTTCTTCTATGGTCTCTTTGGCTATGAGCCGCTCGGCAATCAGCTTCAGCCTTTCTTTGTTCTCGCTCAGTATCTTCCTCGCGGTATCGTAGGCATGCTTAATAAGCGCATCAACCTCTTTATCAATTTCATCAGCCACCTTGTCACCGTAATTGCGCTGCTCATGGATTTCACGACCGAGGAAGACCAGTTCCTCCCGTTTACCGAAGGTGCGTGGCCCCAGTTTTTCGCTCATCCCGTATTCCGTTACCATCTTTCGGGCAAGGCCAGTTGATTGTTCCAGGTCGTTTTGGGCTCCAGTGGTTACTTCGCCGAATATAATCTCTTCTGCGGCTCGGCCGGCCAGGCTTACTGCCAGTCTATCATCGAACTGGGTATGTGTCCATAGGTGGCGGTCCTCGGTAGGCAGAAAGCGAGTCCAGCCTCCCATCATACCTCGAGCTACGATGGATATTTTGTGTACCGGGTCGGCATTGGGCAGCATTTTGGCGGCCACGGCATGGCCGGTTTCGTGATAGGCGATGATTTCCTTTTCCTTTTGACTGATAATGCGCCCTTTCTTTTCGGGACCGGCGATAACGCGGTCAATGGAATCCTCCAGCTCTTTCATGCCGACATCTTTGCGGTCACGTCTGGCTGCCAGAATAGCTCCCTCATTTAGCAGGTTGGCTAAATCGGCGCCGCTGAAGCCGGGTGTCTGTTTAGCAAGTACTTCCAGATTAGCATCTTTTGCCAGAGGTTTGCCTTTAGCATGAACTTGGAGTATGGCTTTGCGACCATTTATGTCTGGCTGGTCAATGACAACGTGGCGGTCGAAGCGTCCCGGTCGCAGCAGAGCCGGGTCAAGGATGTCAGGGCGATTAGTAGCCGCGAGTACAATTACGTTGGTGCTGCTATCGAATCCGTCCATCTCTACCAATATCTGGTTCAAGGTTTGTTCTCGTTCATCGTGGCCTCCACCCAGACCGGCGCCACGGTGCCTGCCCACAGCATCTATCTCGTCGACGAATACGATACATGGTGAATTGCGTTTAGCTTGTTCGAAAAGGTCTCTGACACGGGAAGCGCCGACGCCGACGAACATCTCCACGAATTCACTGCCGCTGATGGAGAAAAAGGGAACACCAGCCTCGCCGGCAACAGCTTTGGCTATTAAAGTCTTACCGCAGCCAGGTGGTCCCACCAGCAAAACACCTCGCGGTATACGGGCTCCTAGAGCCAGGAATTTTTGAGGTGATTTAAGGAATTCAACTATCTCCTGGAGTTCGCCCTTAGCCTCATCAACTCCAGCAACGTCGGCGAAGGTGATGGTAGGCTTATTGGCAGATGCCAGACGAGCCCGACTCTTGGCGAAATTGAAGGCTTGAGTATTGGCACCTCTCGCTGAGCGGAAGAGGAAAAAGAGCAGTGCACCGAATAGAAGCAGGGGAACGAAGCTGATCAATACTCCGCCCCAGTCGAAGCCGCCAGATTTGACTGTAAATTTTACCCCGTCTTCGCCAAGCGTTATCCCGGCTTCCTTCAGGCTGTCCATAAGTTCCTTGGTGCTGCCTACAAAGGAGGCTTCGATTTTCTTTTCATCGTCCTTCAAGCCGATGAGGAGAGCCCCATCCTGTTGAATAGTGTCGATTTCTCCCTGCTTGGCCTGTTCGACGAATGTGTAGAAGTCTACCTCCTTCGGTTTACTGGTAGTCGGCAGAAGGCTAAAAGCCAGGGCTATTATAGCCAACAAAATTAGAAGGTAGAATAAACCGCCTTGCCACCATTTCGGCTTCATTTTTTGCTCCACGCCATATTATATCAAATGCCAGTGAATATAGGAAAAAGATAGCTTCGAAAACAATTGCCTGTCATTGCGAGTCCTTCGCCTTCTGTCATTCTGAGCCCTTCGCTGTTTTCATCAAGCTCTTCCTCCCGCTCATTCTGAGCCTGTCGAAGAATGTACCCTGGCTCAGGATAAACTCCGCGAAGAATCTCGAAGCGAAGCGCTGGAGTGGAACGACCGAAGAATCTGGCTCAGGGCAAGCTGAGCGTGACACCATCTGGAAGGTCGCTCTCAGGGCTGAACCATGCTAGTTCGTGGCTCCTGAAGCTCTCCTAACGGTTCTGACCTGGCGTTTCAGAGGTATCAGGGAAGGGTATTTCTTCTCCATGCTTGAGTACTTTGGTGGCTCCGTTGCGCAGTTTCACCAGTATTGACGCCAGTTGTTGACGTTCCTCTTCAGACAGGCAGGACATTATTTTATGTAGAGACTCTCTCTTCAGTGACTGTTTGTAGGCTTGCTTTCCCTTTTCCGTAAGTCTGATTCTGACCAGGTTCTTTCTGGGCAAGTCCTTAACTCTCTCTACCAGCCCTGACTTCTCCATTCTGTCCAGGATACCGGAGATTGTGGCGGGCTTACGTAAGAGCCACCTTGATATCTCAGCCGGGATTGCCTCCTCGCCGATGGAGTTTATAATAAACAGCACTGCAGCCTGCATGGCTGTGGTGCCGTATTCAATTAGTTCTATCTCCCTGGCGTTAATAATCAAGTTTTGTGCCTGGTTCAGCAACACCCACAGGTCGTAATCTTGGTCAACAGGCGAAATATCTGGCATTTTTTCTCCTATCTAAAAATTCTTGCCTCTAAGGCTGGCGGGAGTCAATCTAACTCCCTCCGCCCAGTTCTTAAAGCCTGAATATTACCAAAATCGGACGAATTTTGCAAAAAACAGCAAAAAGCTCCCACGAAGCTATTGACAATCGCTTAAGATATGATATGATAGCTAAGAGAGTATTCGTATACTAACGTAGTATACTAAGGTAGTATGCGAAAAACATACAGTTTTAGGCTTGATGCTGTGAAGAGCATTCTTGGTTCAGTCAAGGCTCAAGACAGGTTGCCAAGGGGGTAATTAACTCGAGATAGCTCAGGAAGGATAAAAGTTGGGGGGCGATGAAGTGCCAGTTTTACCGTGGTCACTTGACTGGTACTGAGCCAATAGTGAAACCGACCCCGAAATGGGTCGGTTTTTTAGTTCAGAAAAAGGCATAAGTGGCTTTTGTCTAAAGCCAGCGAAAGTAAGGAGGACATAAATGGCTAAATTAAAGGTATGGAAGTTCTTCTCGGTTTGGATGGTGCTTGTGTTGGTAGTGGGGCTGGGGGCGGCGCTGGTGCCGGCAAGTCAGGTGACAGCAATTGGCGTCCCTGCCACTCTATATGTGAGCAAATGGACGGAATACGCGACGAACCCAGTTTTCGACCCAGTCGCTAAAGCATATTACCCCACTGTGGTCAAGGTCTCTGACACTGACTATAGAATGTGGTATGGGTCAGATTCAGGGATTGGCTACGCTACCTCCAGCGATGGTTTGACATGGGCCGAAGTACAAAATCCTGTCACTGGTCTGACCAACGCAAACCATCCTCTCGTTGAATATATCAATGGCAAATACAGAATGTGGTATTGGGCAGGGAATAGTGTTTTGTACAGTATTAACGCTATCCGGTATGCGGACTCAACGGATGGAATAACGTGGGAAAACGACCAAGCGATTAGTGGCAACATAATCACAGGCAGTGACGGAGACTGGAACAACGGGTCCTATGGCCCGATAGATGTTTTGCATAACCCAACTGCAACCAATACGGGAACGAACCCATTTGATTATTCTTTTGCGATGTATTTCGATGGTACCACCGGGGGATTTGAGGAAATAGGATTAGGCTACTCACCAGATGGTATTAGCTGGAGTTTGTATGGCAAAGTATTAGCCAGAGGTAATGGGGGTCCATGGGGGAACACGGACGATTGGGACAGTTCTTACACAACATTTGGCACCATCATAAAAGAAGCTGATGGAAGATGGCACATGTGGTATTCCGGTGGGCAAGAAGATAGCAATGATGGAATAGGCTATGCTTATTCTTCCGATGGCCTGAATTGGGTAAGAGATGCTAGCAATCCAATTATGCACCAAAATGACGGCGTATCTTGGAGAGCTAACCGTACCTACACCCCAGTGGTAATAAAGGATGGTGGCGTCTATAAGATGTGGTTCTCTGGTATGGCTACTGACAACTATGCTATGCTATCGGCTATGCCACCGCAGATGGCCCATTCCCATCAATTCAGTCCGCTATCAATGCCGCCTCTCCCGGTGACACCATCAACGTGGCGGCGGGGACATATAACGAAAACATATCAATAAATAAATCACTTTCACTTATTGGTGCTGACAAAGCTACAACTATTATCGATGGTGGCGGTTCAGGGAATGTCGTAACCATAACCGCAAGTGATGTAGATTTTTCCGGCTTTACCGTGCAGAATTCAGGTTCAGGAGGGACAGATGCAGGTATATTTCTTCACGGTGCTAACGATTGCACGGTCACAGCAAATGAGATAACCGGCAATACCCACGGTATTGGCATGTATCTGGGTTCAGGCAATGCCATAACTTCAAATGATATCAATAGTAATACTGGGTATGGTGTTGCATTGCCAGGTTCATCGGGTAATACTATCGAGTCGAATACCATTGCCAATATCGGACTTGATGCCATTGCGCTGGATAATGCTGGAGCTTTTGGCGGGTCGCCATCAATCGGCTCAAATGGCAACTACATCAAGACAAATACGATTTCCGACATCGGGCGTGATGGTATATTCCTTGGGGAAAATTGCGGGGGCAACTTTATTACTGATGGCAATAACTTTTCAGACATTACCGGAACTGCTATAAGTCTATGGCGGTCGGGTTCTCAAACGATTACAGATAATGCAATCAGCGGTGCAGCTACAGGTATAAGGTTGCTGGGTTCTTCAAACAATGTCATCACAGGGAATACCATTACCGGCTGTGATGAAGGCATTCAGGCTGCCGCAAGCTGGGCGGGAGGCCCATGGCATATATGCCTAAATAATACTATATCATTTAATGATATCTCAGGCAATACCATGGGTATGAAAGCAACGGACAACCAGGGGACAACGGTTGATGCCACCAGCAACTGGTGGGGGCATGCCTCAGGGCCAACTCATGCCAGTAATCCCGGCGGCACGGGTAACAGCGTCTCTGACAGCGTAGATTATTCCCCTTGGTGGGGTGCCAACTATATTGGCGTAGCCCATCCCTGGGAATGGTACATGAACAACTCCAACAGCTCCACCATCCAAGAAGCTATTGACGCTGCCTCCGCTGGCGACACCATCAACGTGTTGGCGGGGACTTATACGGAGAACATCAACCTCAACAAACGTCTAACGCTTAACGGTGCTGGTAGCGGCAGCGACCCGGCCTCGAACACGGTCATTACCGCGGCGGTTGCCAACGTCCCAGTGGTCAGTATCAATGCCAGCGGTGCCTCAGCCAGCGACCGGCTCACGCTTAGCAATATCCGTGTCACAGGCGGCAATGGTACCACCGCTTATGAAAATTCAGGCATCAAGTTTGTAAGTGGCGGCAGTTACACCACATTCAGTAACGTGGCATCGGTTGGCAACCAGGGCTCCGGCCTGCTTGCTCGTGCCGGCACGCTGCAGGATGTGCAAATCCTCAACTGTAAGTTTAGCGATAATGGGGCGCAGGGATTTCTAGCCAGCGGAAGTACCCTGAGCATAGAAGACCTGACGATCACCAACACGGACATGAACGATAACCGTGAAGGCTTGTATATCGACGCTGGCCTGGACGGACTTACGCTCACCGGCGGCAACTACAACTATAACCACGAAACCTCTCCCACAGATGGCATAGGGATCTATATTACAACACGCGTTACCCCCCCCTCAGGCACCCAGCCCATGGTGCTGAGCGGCTTCACTGCCAGTAATAACGTGCGCGGCGTAATCTTTACCGGCGGTGTATGTGGCCCGTTATCGATTACTGATGCGACCCTGGACAACAATACACAGGAAGGTATCTCCTTAAGTCCAAACGCCTATGTCCCGGGCCCCGTCACCTTACGTAACATCATCGTCACCAACAATGCCCTGGCCCGCTCGGGCCTGTGGGTGGTTTCGTTCCGGGGCTATACCTTCTCGAATTTGACAATAGATGGGTGCATATTCAACGGGAGCACTGGTACTACCGGGTCGGCTACCCAAGGTAAAGGTTATGGCATATTGCTTGATGTCCTCTCGGGCGCTACGTTGTCCAACGTCACCGTCACCGGGTGCACTACGAGTGGCAATAACGTTGGCGTCTATCTGAGAGAGCGCGATGCCCTGGCAACTCTCACCGGCGTGTCTGTCGTCGGCAGTTTAATCGAAAACAATGGCACCGGCATAATCATTTCCGATGGTACCACCGATGGCAACAGCGCGCATTTTAATAATATTGCCGGCAATACCGTCATTGGCATTCAAAATAACGACCCGGACGATGTCTTTGACGCCACCAACAACTGGTGGGGGGCTAATGATGGGCCGGGTCCTGTTGGACCTGGTTCCGGTGATGCGGTTTCGGCTAATGTCGGTTATGACCCGTGGCTCAGCCAGGAAAGTGGCACGGCATCGGCCACTGGAGCTGGGACGGTAACATTTGCTGTCGATGCCGGTTGGATAACCGGTCTGACCGCGCTGGCTGAAGGGACACTGCCTACGGCTGGCAAGCCAGCGGGAGTTTTCTTCCCATATGGTCTGTTCTCGTTTAACATCATCGGAATTGCCCCTGGCTCGACTGTAACTGTAACCATTACTTATCCTTTTGCAATGCCTGTGGGCACTCAATACTGGAAGTGCCAGGGAGGTGTCTGGGTAGATTGCACATCACTTTTGGGTGATGACGATGGCGACAATGTCCTAACTCTCACCTTAACTGATGGCGGACTTGGCGATGCTGATGGATTTGCCGACGGTACCATCGTGGACCCGGGTGGGTCGGGCGTAGGATCTGGTGGTGCAGGCGGTTTTGGTGGTGTAGGCGGCGGAGGTGGCGGAGGTGGCGGAGGTGCCCCATCTGGTACTGTAGCTTCCGTCTACACAGCAACGCTGACTGCAAACATGCAGGGTAACATAGCTACAGTCAAAATGACTAGCGATGGGGTTCTCGGTGAAACCCTCATAGCAAGGGACACCGCAGGCGAATATAGGCTTGAAATAGATAAGGACGCCAGGGTAATGCTGGCTGGTAACAAAGTGCCGCTGCTACTGAGATTCCGCGAGGCATCTACCACACCACCAGTTCCCGAAAACGCTGTAATAGTCGGCACAGTCTACGAACTCAACGCCTATTCCTCTACATCCTCGACAACGCCATCACCTGTAACCATCTCGCCACCAGCCAGACTTATTTTGACCTACGACCCCGATAAACTGCCCAAGAACGCCTCGGAGGTGTTCATCGCCAACTATGATACCGAAAAGGGCTGGCTGGCGCTGGCACCGGCGTCGGGCGTCGTCGCCGAAATCGGCAAAGCTCAATGTCAGGTAAGTCACTTCTCAGTTTTCGCCGTCTTAGCCAAGACTACAGAGCCAGCACCGGCTAAATTTAATGTGGGCAAATTGACCGTCAGCCCATCCCAGGCTAAGCTCAACCAGGAAGTTAACATTAGCGTTAACGTGGCTAATAACGGCGGTACAAGTGGAAGTTACAGCCTGGAGCTGAAAGTCAACGGTATATCAGAGTCAACCAAACAGGTAACCGTTGCTGCCGGTACAAGTCAAACAGTGAACTTCACCATAACCGAGGCTCAATCTGGAACTTATACCGTAGACATCGCTGGGCAGAGAGGCAGCTTTGTTGTTCTGGGCGATGGTGCACCTTTGAACAGTGGTTTGATTGCTGTTCTGATTGTAGGTGCCCTGATTCTGGCTACCGTGGGGGTGCTACTGGTGACCTTCCGCCGCCGTCGCGCTCACTAAGCAGCCAGTATAAAAGAACAGAGTAAAGTGGGCGACTCTTTAAGAGTCGCCCACTTTATTTTGCCAGCTTGTGGACGTGGGGGCTTCAGTATAGCCGAAGCCGAAACTCTGAGGTAACCCTTTGGAACGTATGGTATAATACATGTAGTTTCTGGTAACACTGGTTTGGAGGAACGAGTTCTGCAATCGATAGAAGTAGCCCGGCAGGCAGTGGAAGCTGCTTCGGAAAAACAGGCTGATAATATTGTCATGCTGGATACCAGGCAGGTCTGCTCCTTCGCCGACTATTTTGTTATTTGTAGTGGGGAAAGCACCCGCCAGCTTGAAGCTATCTGGCAGGAGATTCGTGAGAAGCTGAAACGTGAAGGCGTCGTCACTTCACATGTTGAGGGGGCTGCTGATTCGGGGTGGATTCTTCTCGACACAGGAGCGGTCATAGTCCACATTTTCTCCCCATCACAGCGAGACTATTATAAGTTAGACGATTTGTGGCACAATGCCACGCCGGTGATAAGGATACAGTAATACCTTATATCAAATCGCAAACCCCAGGTGCTAAATTCCAAACAATGCTAAAACCCGAATGAATGAGGAGCGCCGGCTTGTCATTCTGAGGGAGTGATGCGACCGAAGAATCTCTACGGAGAAGAGCTGTTTAGATTCTTCGCTTTGCTCAGAATGACAGGTAGTGGAGCCAGTTGGTGCCCCACACTAACCCACGATTTCGTCTGGAGCGAAGAAGAGGCTGATTTCCTTTTTGGCGCTTTCTGCTGAGTCAGAGCCGTGGACCAGGTTTTGCTGAATGTCCAGTCCGAAGTCGCCTCGTATGCTGCCGGGGGAGGCTTTGACGGGGTCGGTTGTGCCCATCGTCTGCCGCACGGCTTCTATGGCTTTTTCTCCTTCGAAGACAATGGCGATAATGGGGCTTGAGGTGATAAATTCCACCAGGTCATTGAAGAAGGCTTTGTCTTTATGGATGGAGTAGTGTCGTTGGGCTAAGGCTTTGTCCATTTGCAGCATCTTCATAGCCACAATCTTGAGCTCCCGTCTCTCGAGTCGGGATATGATGGTTCCTGCCAGCCCTCTTTGCATAGCGTCGGGTTTTATTAGCACTAAACTTCGTTCCATTTTAGGCTCCTTATTAAATTATTTTACTTTTCGTTGCGTAATCGGCGGTTGCCGCAGGTACAGTGGTTGCAGGCTGGCTGGGTTGTCGTGTTGCCCCCTGTTTAAACGCTTCCAGCCTAACGCTGCCATATAGCTGCCGTGACGTAACCTGGCTGCAGGGTCAGGTATTACGGCGTGCCTGCCCAGCCTTTGTTGCAGTTGCTCGATGACTGGCGGTGGGATCTCACCGCAGAATAGCGTTCTTCGCTTGATTTGTTGACATAAGGTATCGACAGTGGTGATATGTTCTGGAGTTATGCAGCGCCAGTCCTTATTTTGCCGGTAAATGGCTGCGGCAATCTCGCCACGGCCGGCGTTGTGAATCGGGCATAGATGAAGTTTGGTAAAGGCAAAGGGATAAGCTTCGACTTCTAAAGTGCTTATCCCGACCAGTGGGATGCTTAAGGCAAAGGCTAACCCTTTGGCGGTGCTTATGCCGACTCTAAGCCCGTTGAAGCTTCCCGGTCCTTTGGCTACGAAGACGGCGGTAAGAGATTGAGGGCTGGTTTTGGTCTGATTGAGCATACGAATTATGTTCGGCACAAGTTCTACGGTATGACTCTGTGCCGAGTGCCAGGTCAGTTCGGCTATTGTTTCACCCTGGCGGGATAAGCAGATGCTGCAGAAATCAGTTGAAGTGTCTATGGCTAGTTCCATTTTTTCAGGTCCAGGTTAAGCGTTTTTAATAATTTGATATAGCGCTTGCCTTTGGGCTCGAAGACTATGGAGCGCTCGGTATCGGATATGTAGCTGAGATTAATCAGAAGATGCTCCGCAGGCATCACTGCCATGCCGTTCTCAGCCCATTCGACTACACAAACGCCTTCACTATAGAGATATTCGTCAAGTCCCAAATCTGCGATCTCCTCGATGCGGTCAAGTCGGTAGAAGTCTATATGGTATAGGGTTAGTCTGCCGTGATATTCCCTCATTATGACGAATGAGGGGCTGAAGGCATATTCTTTGACGCCCAGTCCCCAGGCGATGCCCTGTGTCAGGCAAGTCTTGCCGCTTCCAAGGTTGCCGCTGAGGAGGAATATATCACCCGCTTCAGCCAGTTCGCCGAGGCGTATCCCCAGGTGCTGAGTCTGCTCCTGGCTGTGGGATATGAATTTTAGGCCTGTCATTTCGGCGTTCATTTTTGAGATTTAAAATGCTCCCATCCGGCTTTTTCCCAGGGGATAATTTTACCGCCGGAATCAATCAGGGTCACCTGTCCAGGTTTTCCTTGAGTTATTTCCCCAATCACGGTTATAGGGCAAGGCATGAGTTTCTTTAACCTGCTAATGGTCTGACTGCCGGCAGTGAACAGCAGCTCATAGTCTTCGCCGCCGCTTAAAGCTAGCTGTAAGCAGTCTGATTTGAAGTTTTTCTTAAGTGCTGGATGGATTGGCAGCTCGTTTTGACTTATCCGGGCGCTGACCTGGCTTGCCTGGCATATATGGGCCAGGTCGGCGAGTAGCCCGTCGCTTATGTCTATGGCAGCTTTAACTCCGCGATGCAGCAGAATTTGTCCCTCATCTATTCTGGGCATCGGCATTAAATGTGCCTCGCGTAAAAGTTGAGTGGTTTCAACGTCGAATTTGAGATGTTGCTTTAGCATCCTGAGCCCGGCAGATGACAAACCCGGGTATCCGGTAACAGCTATCTGGTCGCCGGGTACCGCCGCCGAGCGTGTGAGCGCTGAAGTAGATTCCAGAGCACCTAGAACGGTGACGGAAATCATTGTTTTACTGGCGGAAGCGACGTTGCCACCGACTATGGCGACTCCGAACTGGTTGGCTATTTGAGCCATGCCCTTGTATAGACTCTCTATACAGCCTGCTTCTAGTTCGGCGGGCAGAGCCAGGGAAATAAGGGCATATCCAGGAATGCCGCCCATGGCTGCAATATCGCTCAGATTCACGGCAATGGCTTTCCAGCCCAGTTCCTCCCAGGTGGTTATGTTCAAGTCAAAGTGCGTATCTTGAACCAGGCTATCTGTAGTGGCTAGCTGGATGGCTTTTTCACTTTTCCAGGCAGCGGCATCGTCACCCATGCCGATGAGCAACCGTTGCCAGGAGTCATCCTGCGGATTATTGGTTTTATTAACGATTTTGGCCAGAAGCTCGATTAAGCCAAATTCGCCCAACTCAAAGACCTTCATTGCTGCGATTATAACATACCGCATATATTTGCCTAAACTTTAATTGTTTTTATTAAAAAGCCTTGTATGTGTCAGATACAAGTTATATAATGCGATTAAACAGGTAAGGAGGGCAGTGATATGGAGCAGATGGTCAGATGTCCTAACTGTGGTACGGGAAATCCTGCAGACCAACAGTTCTGTGGGAAGTGCGGAGCAAAGCTCATTGCTGCGGTTCAGCAGCAAAAAATTCAGTGTCCGAAATGCGGTTTTCAGAATATAGCCGGGCAGCAATTTTGCGGCAGTTGTGGTGCTACGCTGGTTGCTGCGTCTCAACAAGCGCCGGTTGCCCCGGCTCAGCAGGTATCAGCCGCCCCGGCTCAGCAGATGCCAGCTACACCAGCTAAGCAGGTGCCAGCTAAAGTTGTGAGACCTGTTGTTCCTAGCCAGCAGGTAGAAGTTAAGCCTACCTGGGGGTTGGCGTGGGGCCTATGGTGGCGCATGTTATTATTGGGGTTGTTAATTGGCGGTATAATTTACCTGATTATTGTTATGGTGATGGTTTTTGCTTTTAACGCCCAGCTTCCTTTTACCTTGTGAGGCAACAAAGAGGTATTGATAGAACATGCAGCAAATGGTTAAATGTCCAGGTTGCGGTAGGGAGAGCGCCGGTCCGCAGTTCTGTACCACCTGTGGAACAAGATTGCCGATTGTCAGTGAGCCACAGGTTTGGGAGACGCAGCCAGTAGCGGCAGCAGAGCCGGTATCGAGAGAAGCTGTGCCGACTCGGAAATATGGGGCTTTAAGGGCAGTCGCCACTGTTTATAGAGTTATCGGCTGGGTGTTGATGGTGGGTGGTACCCTTTTTTCGATTGCTGTGGCAGTGATAGCAGCCCAGGGCGCGGGAGCATTTAGTGATTTTATCCCCTGGAGTGTGGGTCCGGGGATTGTGGGTATAGCGATCATCGGTGTCGTAGTTTCGATATTGCTCGGCTTGTTTCTGCTGGCCTTTGCTGACCTTTGTTGTGTGCTTGTGGATATAGAAAGTAATACCAGGGCAGAAGACTAAACTCAAACTATTTGCCAGTCCCTGTAGCCCTGCTGAATGACAGCTAAATATTCCGGTGATGGTTGTATTGTGCGTGATTGGTCTATCTTGATATAAGTAATTGCCTCTATCGGTTCGTTGGTCTCAGTCCACACAGTTACTTTTCTCCTGTCGTAAATAACAGGATAACCTTCATAACCATCCAGCCGTTTCAAGTCTCTTTCGGATATTTCGTAAACAGCTCCTATAACCTTTTCGCCCCTATGCGGTGTTATGCTGGCGGCTCCATCTTGCCGTCCCGGTCGTGCGGTGAAGGTGAGTTTAAAATTAGGCAGAGTGGCGATGAACCCTGGCTTGCTATCCGGAGCCCGCTCCGCCATCTGTTTCCGGTTCAGATTAGAGGCATAAGCAAAGTAATACACATTGTCTCTCCTGATATGCTACTTATGGGCTTGGCTGTAGCACTATTTTACCTGTTTCTATTTTTTTGTCCATACCCTTAAGCCTCAAACTTAACAAACCGGCTTCTGGATGGTATAGTTAGGCGTTATGCGGTATGCAATCATCGGTGATATACACAGCAATCTGGCAGCTTTTGAGGCAGTGCTTCTTGATGCTGATGGCAAGGGGGGCTTTGACAAGATATGGTGTCTTGGTGATGTGGTGGGCTACGGTCCTGACCCGCATGAGTGCATTGAGCGTCTGCGTCAATTTGAGCATATATGTGTTGCCGGCAATCACGATTGGGCAGCCATAGGCAAAATGGATACTGCAGACTTCAATCCTGTGGCAGCTCTGGCCTGTAAATGGACGGCTCAGCAATTGACTGCCGAAAATATAGACTACCTGCAAGATTTACCGCTTAGAATTTGTCAGGAAGATTTTACACTGGTTCATGGCAGCCCGCGGGAGCCCATTTGGGAATATCTTTTGTCGATTGAAGGGGCACAGGAAAATTTCGCCCATTTTGAAACGGCTTACTGCTTGGTAGGGCATTCCCACGTACCGCTCATTTTTGAGCTTGTCGAGAATAAAGCGGTCTACAAGATGTTTCCGGAAGGCGTTGATCTGGAGCTGGGGAAAATACGTATGATTATCAACCCCGGAGGTGTGGGACAACCTCGAGATGGTGACCCCAGGGCGAGCTATGCTCTTTATGATACCGAGGCTCGGACTATTCATCATTACCGGGTGGAATATGATATTCAAGCTACGCAGAAAAAAATGGAGGAGCGGGGATTGCCAACGCCGCTCGTTTTGCGTTTAAGCGTGGGCTGGTAGATACCCGACAAAATCTACGACTTTGCAGACGAAATTTTGTTGAAAAGTTCAAGGCTACATAGTAGTATGTGATTGGGTCGTGCTAGACGGGGAACTAGCGGTGCCCTGTACCCGAGATCCGCTATAGCGGGGTTGAATCCCGGCTCGAGGGTTTTGTCTTTTGGGACTGCTGCGGTAAAGTAGCGTTGAGGGCTGGGTCTTGCGCGGCGGAGGGCTATGAATTCCGTCAGATCCGGAAGGAAGCAGCGGTAAATAGTATACTCCGGGTGCCGTAAGGCTACCTGGTCGGAGCTGGCTAACTGGAGTAAGCTAGAAGGCAGAAATCGACAGTCGGTGCACGGCCCATATTTTAGGAAAGTGTTCCTTAAGCTGTAATGGTGTTAGTGGCGACTGTATCATGATGTGAGAGGAGACATTGAAATGAAAGCCATAGATGTTCATGTTCATCCCAGCACGGCTGCTTTCGACCGCAAATGTATGTGGGGGCCGGAGCTTGTGGAGTATATTTCAAAGTATTATGGTGTTGAGTATAAGGTAAAGACCGATGAGGAGATGGCACAGGATTTCAGGGAGCTGGACGTAAAAGCTATCTTAATAGGCTGGGATGCGGAGTCTGCGAGCGGGTTTGATACCAGAAATACCAATGACGAAGTTGCCAGACTAATCAACAAATTTCCAGATGTGTTTATCGGTGGCTGGGCGATGATTGACCCGTGGAAGGGAAAGGCAGCTATAAGAGAATTGGAGAGATGCGTTAAAGAGTTGGGGTTAATGGGGCTAAAGTTTCAGCAAGCTCTACAGGCATTCTTCCCAAATGACAGACGGTTTTATCCGCTTTACGAGAGGTGTGTTGAGCTGAAAATACCCGTTTCTTTTCATACCGGAACTACCGGTGCCGGGGCAGGTATGCCCGGAGGCTACGGGATTCGCCTGAAATACACGATGCCCATTCCGTATATCGATGATGTGGCGGCTGATTTTCCTGACTTGACGATAGTTATGATTCATCCTGCCTGGCCATGGCATGAGGAACAAATCGCTGTTTTGCTTCATAAAGGTAATGTCTACGCCGACCTTTCCGGTTGGGCGCCTAAATATTTCCCTGAGATTATAAAGAGAGAAGTCAATGGACGGCTCCAGGATAAGTTTATGTTTGGCTCTGACTATCCTGAAATCCCACCGAAGCGGTGGCTTCAGGAATTTGAAAGCGGTGGCTATAAGCCAGAAGTTATTGAGAAAGTCTTGTACAAGAATGCCCAGAGAATTCTCAAACTCAAAGTTTGAAGGCGTCAAGTGCCTGATAAAGCAACAGAATCCTTAGCTCAGGTCAAAAAACTGCTCCGCCAGTCCGGTCTCAAGGCACGGAAAAGCCTGGGGCAGCATTTCCTTATTGATGATGCAGTTTTGAATATCATTGTTGAAGCTGCTGAGCTCTCTCCGGAAGACACTGTAGTCGAGGTTGGCCCCGGTCTGGGTACGTTGACTGTCGAGCTGGCACGTCATGCCGGCAACGTCATAGCTGTGGAACTGGATACGGAGCTGGCTTCGCTGTTGAAGCGCCGATTAAATTCGCTGGCAAATTTACGTGTTTTTAATGCCGATATACTAAAGATCAATCCGTCGCAGCTATTAGAAGGGAAAAACAAGTATAAGGTGGTGGCTAATCTGCCGTATTATATTACCTCACCTGTGTTGCGTTACTTCGTGGAAGCTTCACCTAAGCCGTCTTTAATGGTGATGATGGTGCAGAAGGAAGTTGGCGAGGCTATTGTGGCTGGTCCGGGAAAGATGTCTCTGCTGGCGGTTAGTCTGCAGGTGTATAGTAAACCCAGAATTATCTCACATGTGCCGTCTCGATGTTTCTATCCTCAGCCGAAAGTTGATTCGGTTATACTGCGCTTCGATGTGCTGGCAGAGCCTGCGGTCAAGGTGGCTGATATGAATAGTTTTTTTGAGGTAGTAAGATGTGGCTTTAGCTCACCCCGAAAGCAATTGCACAATTCGCTGGCTCATGGTTTGGGCGTGAAATCGGCTGAAGTTGCTTTATTACTGGAGCAAGCGAACATAGACCCCAAACGTCGGGCTGAAACGCTCATCCTGGAGGAATGGGCGAAGTTGTACGAGGTTTGGGGCGACTTCAAAGGGAACAATGGATGAACATATTTAACAATCCTGCTTGTCATTCTGAGGGAGCGAAGCGACCGAAGAATCTAGGCCCTTCGCTGTCGCTCGGGGTGACAAAAATTGAAGGTATGGTTCAATGCTGAAGTACTTGGCGCCGGCTAAAGTTAATCTTGTCCTTGAAGTTCTGGGCAAGCGTGATGATGGCTATCACGATATTCGCAGCCTGGTTCAGACCATAAGCCTGTGTGATGTCATCTCTTTTGAGCGCGCTGATGTGCTTTCCCTGGAATGCACTGAACCTGGTTTACTGACTTTTGAAAACCTGGTGGTCCAGGTGGCTGAATTGCTTAAAAAGGCCAGTGGCTATGAGAAAGGGGTCAAGATTAAACTTGAGAAGCGAATACCGTGGGATGCTGGTCTGGGTGGGGGCAGCAGCGATGGGGCTACCACCTTGTTGGCTCTCAACAAACTCTGGGGGCTGAAGCTGACTACCTCCGATTTAGTTAAGCTGGCAGCCAGGCTGGGGTCTGATATGCCCTTTTTTATACACGGAGGTACAGCTTTAATCGAGGGCAAGGGCGAAAAGGTGGCGCCTTTGGCGGCTTCCATCGCGGGCTGGTTCGTCTTGCTTGTCCCGCCTTTGCCCAAGATGCCCCGTAAAACGCAGCAGCTTTACTCTCTTCTGGGCGACCGGCACTTCACCGATGGTCAATTCGTTGACAAAACACTGAAAAGCTGGTCTGAAAATAAATGGATTACTACCAGCCTGCTATTCAATGTTTTTGACAGGATAGCCTTTGATGCTTTTCCAGGACTGGAGGATTACTGGAAGCGTTTTGAGAAGGACGGTGCTAAAAATATTCATCTGGTTGGTTCAGGTCCGACTTTGTTCGCCCCTACGGATGATGAAGCTGAAGCTGAGAGAATATGTGGCTTACTCTGTCATCAGGGGCTTGAAGCTTATGCTGTATCTACCGTTATGCCGCATGTGGTTTAGCCTGATTGTCTTTGGTGCCAACTGTGGACAACTTTTTCCTCGTCTTTTCTTGTTTTTACTTCGCCGTTGAGCCGCGCTATGTGTAGAGTGTTTAAAATCTCCCCTATCTGAGGTCCGGCAAGAATACCCATTCTCTTTAAGTCGTCTCCATTCAGCAACGGCTTTATGTAGCGCAGTTTTTCAAGGTGCAGTTGTAAATGCTGGCTGGCTATTGGTGATTCTGATGCCAGGGCATTAGTTTGAATGGCTTGCGCTGAATAACCTTGAAGTAGCTGGTAAATCTCGCTGGGCTTTAGCTTTGGGTTGGCCAGGCTTTGAAGCTTTGCCTTAAGTTGCAGCGTCTGGCGCATGGCTTGAGCTGAATTTTTGGGGAAGTTGAGGCGTGAGATGAATTCCTCGTTTTCATTTTCAGTTAGATTGTAGATGAGCAGGCATAGGTAAAGGGTTGAAAGAGATGCCTGTATATCAGCCTTTCGAGCTTTGGTAAACACTTCGCTCAGTCTGACGTTGCCTTTCAGAGATGGGTGCAGTTGGCGGAGGACGCCTAATTCTCCGGCTCGCCGTAAGGCTGGCTCTGGTTCATCTTCTTTCAGTATTAGCTCCAGCTCATGCCTTATGCGGTCGCCGCTTATGGTATCGAGCATTGCCGCATCACGACAGAGCAGTTTTTCGGTTTCTGCTTCCAGTCTGAAACCCAATCTTTGCTCATAGCGTATTCCCCGCAGTATTCTTGTAGCATCGTCAATAAAGCTGTTGGGATGCAGTATGCGGATGAGGCGGTTATCCAGGTCGTTTTTGCTGTGATGCAGGTCAATCAGCTCGCCGAAGCGTTGCGGGTTAAGGCGCAGTGCCATGGCGTTGATGGAGAAGTCCCTGCGGATGAGGTCATCCTTGAGTTTGCTTGGTTTAACGGTGGGTAAGGCTCCCGGTTTGCTGTAGGTTTCACTGCGGGCGGTAGCTAAATCAAGGCTGAATCCTGGGTATTTAAGTTTGGCAGTGCCGAAGCGAGGATGAGTTTTTAGCTTAGCCTGGCTGTCTATTGCCAGCCTCCGGGCTAATTTAATGGCATCGCCTTCGACGACTAAGTCGAAGTCGAAATTGGCACGACCCAGGAACAAATCGCGCACCACCCCGCCGACAAGGTATAATTCCTGCCCCAGCTCGCTAGCCTCTCTGCCAGCGATTTTTGCCAGAGCCAGAACCGGCGGCGACAGATACTTTTCAAGTTGTAAAGAAAGATTTTCAGACATGGCTTAATAATTGCGTGGTAGAACTCGATACTAATAAATTAACTGCATCAGATGAACATCTAACAACTGGCCAAACTTTTTACCTACCTCTCTCATTGTTCCTATGTATTGGAATCCGAAAGATTTGCACAGGTCGGCACTTATCTTGTTGCTGCCGGCTATTCTGGCAATTACTGTATGCAAGCCTGCCGTTTTGCCTTCTTGGATAATTGCTTGCATAAGTTGCTTCCCGGTTCCTTTTCTCCTGTATGCTTCCTTTACGTAGAGCGATATTTCGGTGGTATCACTATAGGCACGTCTGTCAGACCACCGGCTCAAAGATGCCCATGCGATAATGACGCCATCCTGCTCTGCAATTAATACAGGATGTCTGGCGTCATGATTGGCAAACCACTTTTCTTGTTCTTCCAGGGTCTTGGGCTCAGTGTCAAAAGAGGCGGAAGTTTTTTCAATAGCGTCATTGTAAATCTCCGTAATTTGTCCCAAATCTGCCGATGTTGCTTGCCTGATGTTTAACATGTTCATCACACCGTTGTACTGCTCGTCGGGTTCGCCTTGTGGAATTCTACTGCTTGCTGTGGTGATGGTCAAGACTTTGGCATTTAAAACTGGAAGGAATTGACGGTGCGCTTTAGCGGGTGCTATAGTAAAGAAGGCAAAGGAAAGGTGGTTTAAGGCTATGTGTAAGACCTGTGCGGCTCATAACAAGAAGGCTGTAAAATCAGCCAAGAAAGCCAGTACCAAGAAGAAATAGGCGCGGATTTATACTGGGCTTTCTCTGCTCGAATTATGTAGAATGCAGAGTGTTTTAGCTCGGCAAGGATGTTGATATGCTGTAAGCCGAAGCTCTGCGCGACGTCGATAGAAATTTAACTCTATGTCTCAGGATGATTTATCTTATCATTAGTTTTAAGTTATGTCAGCTGCTATCAGTAAGCGGCGGTTGCAGTTTTGTTGCCAGTTAAGGTGAAAATGTAAGGAGGTGTGAATTGAGCTGGACGAAGGAAGATTTGCAGCAGTTGGTTCAGACCAAGCTAACTGACCGAATGTTTATAGTCGTGTCCAACAGAGAGCCTTACATTCATATTTTATCTGGTGATGAGATTCAATGTATAGTTCCAGCTAGTGGTCTCACGGTGGCCTTGGACCCGGTGATGCGGGCTTGTGGTGGCGTCTGGATTGCCCACGGCAGCGGTAGCGCCGATAGGGAAGTTGTTGATGATAAAAACCGCGTGTCAGTTCCTCCCGAAGAGCCTCGCTATACGCTGAAGCGGACATGGTTAACCAAAGAGGAGGAAGAGGGTTATTATCTTGGTTTTTCGAATGAAGCCCTGTGGCCGTTGTGTCATATTGCCTATACGCCACCGAACTTTGATGAAGCCGATTGGAATACTTACAAAAATGTGAACCAGATTTTCGCTGACGCTGTTGCAGACGAAGTTGGTGGCAGGCAGGCGTTCGTTTTTATTCAGGACTATCATCTGGCGCTCTTGTCTCGATTGATTAAAGCTAAAAATCCTCAAGTAATTACGGCACAATTCTGGCATATTCCATGGCCCAATCCTGAAGCCTTCCGAATTTGCCCCTGGGGGGAAGAGATATTGGATGGTTTACTGGGAAACGACCTGCTTGGCTTCCACATAAAGTATCATTGTGATAACTTTCTGGAAACGGTGAGATTGATGCTGGAATCGAGAGTTGACCATGAGAGGTTAGCGGTTAGTCGTGGTGGCAGAACGACTCTGGTGCGTCCGTTTCCTATCAGTGTTGACTTCAGTCGAATAGCGCAGGATGCTGCTGAGGCGGAAGTTGCTGAGGAAATGGAAGAAATCCGCCGCAGGTGGCAACTGGGAGATGAGTTTATTGGAATCGGGATTGACAGGTTGGATTACACGAAAGGAATACCGCACAGATTCAGGGCTTTGGATAAGTTCCTGGCAAGGTACCCGGAATATCAAGAGCGCTTGATTTTCTTTCAATTGGGAGAGCCGAGCCGAACTCATATTAAGAAATATAAGGAGCTGAATGTTGAAATAGACGACCTGGTTGAGGAGGTGAACTGGAAATACCAGTCCGGTGTCTGGAAACCGATAGTTTATATCAGGGAACATCTGTCGCCAACAACTTTGCTGGCTTTCAAAAGGCTAGCGCATTTCTGTATCGTCAGCTCGCTACACGACGGTATGAATCTCGTGGCTAAGGAATTTGTTGCTTCCAGAACAGACGAAGATGGTGTGCTCATACTCAGTCCATTCACCGGTGCTGCCAGGGAGCTGACCGAGGCGCTTCTTGTAAACCCTTATGCCACCGATGACTTTGCTGGCTTGATAAGGAAAGCCATCGAGATGCCTGAGGAACAAAGAAAGGCCAGGATGCGGAAGCTGCGCCAGGTGGTGGAAGAGAATAATATTTATCGGTGGGCTGGGAGCATCATCTCCGAATTAGCTAATCTGGGGCTTTAATGGTGTTTATAGTATGCAGTATCTTTTTTATGTATGGGATAGGATTGCCCGTCGTCTCAAATCGGCCAACCATATACTGCTTCTCTCGGATTATGATGGTACCTTGACGCCTATTGTGGATAAACCGGAGTTAGCTGTTCTTTCCCGAGAGATGAGAAGGCTGCTCCGGGCACTGGCTAAGAGCCGGCGTTATACAGTTGGTCTCATTAGCGGTAGGGCTTTGCCCGACCTAAAAAACAGTGTAGGCTTGGATGGCATTATATATGCTGGAAATCACGGATTAGAGATAGAGGGTTTTGGCTCAAGTTTCTTGGAACCTATCGCTGAGGAGATGCGACCTTTCCTGGGGATGTTGAATCAGGTGCTGTCAGTTACATTGAGGGGTATTAAGGGTGTGTTTGTCGAGGACAAGGGTTTGACTTTGAGTGTTCACTATCGTATGGTTGACAGAGACGAAGAAGAAAAAGTAAGAGGTGCTTTTGAGAGGATTACTGACCCGTTGCATGTGACCGGTAGTATACGGGTCACTAGGGGCAAGAAAGTTTACGAAATAAGGCCACCTGTAGATTGGGACAAGGGCAAGGCGATAGCCTGGCTGATAGCCAAATTCAGAGAGTCCGGTGGAAGGGCTGGGGCACTGCCGATATACCTGGGGGATGACTTAACTGATGAAGATGGTTTTGAAGTTATTGAAAAAAATAATGGAATCTCAATTCTCGTCGGTGGGGATAACTCTCAGTCGATGGCACGATATTTCTTGAAGTCGCCTCAAGAAGTGGCGGAATTCTTAAAGATGTTATAATGTATGGAGATGCTCAATGGTTGATTGGCTAACCGACAGCTGGCTTTGGCTAACTAAAAACTGGCTTTACATTGCCGTTCCCCTGGTTATTTTCCTGGCTACTTATGTGGTTGGATTGTGGGTCAGGAGGATTGCTTATAGAGCCTTCAACCGTTGGGCAGCGACAGGTAAATGGAGGGGAAGCCAGTTAATCATTCAGACGACACGTACCCCCTTTATCTACTGGTTCCTGATTTTAGGTGCTTTTATAGCCATTCAGGTCTTAAGATTAGACTCTTCCTCAAAGATATTAGCTGACAGGATATTGACCAGCCTTTTTGTCTTTTCTTTGTGCTGGGTGGCTGCCGCCTTAAGCACAAGGATACTCAAACTTTATATTGGTGATATGAAGCGCTTACAACCATCAGAGCCTTTGATATTAAACATTGGCAGAATTGTTATTGCTGTGGTCGGTGCTTTGATATTGCTTGATGTCTGGGGAGCACCGACTACGCCAATAATTTTGCTTCTGGCGGCTGCTATTTTTATAGCGGCTTTAGCTTTTAGGGACGTGCTGGCCAATCTTTTCTCTGGTTTCCAACTGACACAAGGTGAGCAAATCAGGGTCGGTGACTTTATAAAATTAGAGTCCGGGGAAAGCGGTTACGTTACTGATGTGACCTGGAGAAATACCCAGATCAGAACACTGGATAGCAGCCTCATCCTGGTTCCCAATAGTAGATTGGTTCAGAGCACAGTCATTAATTACGGGCGTCCGCTCAAGAAAGCTAGCAGGCCTTTTCGTTTTTACACACGTCTATACTTGAAGGAGCTGACCGGATTAAAAGCCAGCAATTTGGCGGAGATGGTTAATCTGCTAAAAGAGGTTCCTGACTCTGTGATTTATTATCATACTCATCATTTTCTTGAAGAGTACCATTATTTAACTCCTGAACCAGCCAATGATTTCGCCCTCTGGGTTAGTGACGAACTTAGCGACGAGGTCTTAGGAGAGAAATTAGCCAGCATCGATACATTCGATTTCCCGACCATAAGTGCTTTAAGGGGGAGGATTGAGGGTGTTATCAGGGATTATGTATCGAAGAAACCTGACGGACGAACTGCACGTGAGGGTAGGGAGTTTCATTTTATTAAATCAGTGAGCTTCATAATGCCTACACCCTATGTTGCTCATGACCTACGGGAGTTTGTTGAAGTGCTCAGGCAAGTGAGTATAGATTCTCTTAGTTATCATATTTTTGAGGCGAAGTTAAGGTTAAAGAGGGGTGTTAATGACTTTGCTATCTGGATTGAGGAATGTCTTGATGATAAAGATTTGGCTGATAAACTTGCTTATTTAGACCCGTATAATTATACGTTGGAGGGGTTGAGGTTGACTATAATTCAAGTGATTGAGAAGCGTATTAAGTAGAAGGTGGCCTAGATGCAGAACGAAATTCATTTACAATCTAGAAGCCGATTGCAGGACTATGAGCCGATAGTTGGCAGGAGTTGTCTTGAAGATTTGAGGACGCTGACCGAGAAATTCTCGGGCAAAGTTATCCAGACTGTAAACTCTACGTTCATTGGTGGTGGGGTGGCGGAAATATTGGAGCATATGGTGCCCCTGCTTAATCAGCTAGGTGTTGATATTCGATGGGATGCTATAACGGGTAGCGACGAATTTTTTGAAGTGACTAAGAAATTCCATAATGCCCTTCATGGTAAGCGTGAGAAAATTTCGGCTCAAGATTTTGCTTTGTTCTCGGAAATAACTGAGCAAAACCTGAAGGAGATGAGTTTTTATGGAGACATTATTTTTATTCATGACCCTCAGCCGGTAGGTTTGATAGCCAAGAAAAAGGAGATAGGCAGGAAATGGTTGTGGCGATGCCATATCGATGTCTCCAGCCCTGATAAGAAGTTATGGAGCTTTTTGCGACGCTTCATTGTGGAATATGATGCCGCTGTTTTCTCAGCACCTAACTTTGCTCAACAATTGCCCATACGTCAATTTTTGATTACGCCATCTATAGACCCATTAAGTGATAAGAATAGAGAACTTGACTCGGAGACAATTGATGCTGTGCTAGCAAAGTATGGTTTAGTTTCAGACAAGCCCATGATTACCCAGATATCTCGCTTTGACCGTCTGAAGGACCCGCTGGGGGTGATAGAAGCTTTTGAAATGGTGAGAAAAAGCATAGATTGTCAGTTGGTTCTGGCTGGAGGGACAGCAATTGATGATCCTGAGTCCGAGGATGTGCTTGTGGAGGTGAGAAAAAGGGCAGAAAAGAATCCTGACGTTCACGTCCTGCTGGTGCCGCCTGAGAGCGATATTGATATCAACGCCTTACAGTGGGCAGCAGCGATAATCATACAGAAATCGTTGAAGGAAGGTTTCGGGCTAACCATAAGTGAAGCCTTGTGGAAGGCAAAGCCGGTGGTGGCTTCTGCGGTTGGCGGCATACCATTGCAGGTTAAGAATAAGTTTACCGGACTTTTGTGCTATACAGTTGAGGGTGCTGCTTATGCTCTTAAACAATTGCTGAGTAACCCGGAATATGCCAACTGGTTGGGGAAAAATGGAAAAGAGCATGTTAAGCAGAACTTTTTGATAACCGGCCACCTCAAAAATTATCTGCTTATGTTTTTAGCTCTGGACCAACCGTCAGAAGTTGTCTATTTGTAAGCCGTAAGTTTATTTTGAGCTTACCTATCTTTTTAGATGGCCTTTTGTGCGGTAGCCGTTTTCAGGAAGTGACTCTTTCCCTGAGTCTTTTTATCACCCATTCAGCTTCGGCTACTGTTTTTTCAATTATGTCCTGGCAGGTAGGTATGTCGTTTATCCTGCCAGCGACCTGTCCCAGCGGTATAACAATATCGTTCACGTCGCCAGGGTCGTGTAGTGCCTTAAGAAAGTCAATGCTGATTGCCTGACGTGCCAGATCCTGGATACCTCTCTGCTTTAAGCCGCTGAAAAAAAGTTTAAAGAACGGCACATCTAGCATTTTCTTTATCCGCCACCCACTGGACACTGCCTGAGCTAGTGATACCTTTCCTTCTGCCCGCTCCAGAGCAGCTTTGTTCTTCCAGTACCTGCCGGGAAGGCCGTCGACTCCAGGCGAGCGAAAGGTGTCTTCTGCCGTAGCTTTAATGCCGACCTCTTTGACGGTCAGGTGTACCGGGCTCTCTTGTGTAAGCATGAACCTGGTGCCCATGGATATGCCCTCAGCACCCAGAGCCAGAGCTGCCGCCAGTCCTCTGCCATCGCAGAAGCCGCCAGCGGCTATAATGGGGATTTTCACCTGGCTGGCAATTAGAGGTATGAGGACCAGTGAAGTGGGTTCCCCACCATGTGCTGCTGCCTCCAGTCCGGTGACGGCGAGAGCATCGGCCCCGTCTAGTTCAGCGCGGCGTGCGTGTCTCTCTGTGGCTACGGTGGCTATAACCTTGCCGCCGTATTCGTGCACGGCTTTAATAAGCCAATCGCCTTTTCCCAACGCATAGTTTAATATTGGAATTTTTTCTTCCATGGCTACTTCTGCATTCTCCCTGGCATTGGGGAACAGGATTGTAACATTTATGCCGAACGGTTTATCCGTGAGCGACTTAATCTCTTTGATGATGTCTTTCATCTGGTCCGGTGAGTTTGCAGCGCTGTTGAACATGCCTAATCCACCGGCATTGGAGACGGCAGCTACAAGCCTGGGCAAGCTGACGAAAGCCATTCCAGATAGCATGATGGGATGCTCTATTCCAAATAACTCGGTCATCATTGTATTCATTGATAGTCCTCCTTTGTTGTGGGGGTAGTCATGAGCATAAAGAACAGTTTGAAGTATAACAGGAGCAAAGAGGCGAATCAATGAAGAGCCTTTTTATATTCTTTGTCTCGCCGTTCCGTCTGGGTTATAATTGTGCGATGAGCAGGCATAGTTATTTTTCACGTCTGGAGGCTACTGATGAAAACTAGAATGACAGAACTTTTCGGTATAAAACATCCGGTTATGTGTGGTGGCATGATGTGGCTGGCTAAACCTGAACTCTGTGCTGCGATTTCTAACGCTGGCGGTATTGGAAATTTGACATCGGGAAACTATGAATCTGGAGACAGCTTTCGTAAAGCCATCGACAATACACGCCAGTTGACGGATAAGCCGTTCTGCGTAAACATCACGTTGCTACCTTCTGTGCGGATTACAAAAGAGATGCATCAGGCGTATTTTCGAGTTTGCTGCGAAGAAAAAGTGGCTGCTATAGAAATCTCCGGTGCGCCTCTGGATAGATATCTGGGTGTGGATGCTGTTAACCAGGCTAAAAAAGCGGGCGTAAAGTTGATACATAAAGTCGGTTCGGTGAAACATGCCAAACATGCCGAGGAAGTCGGCTACGATGCTGTTATTGCTGCCGGTTTTGAGGAAGGTGGACATCCGTTGAATGATGATGTGACCACAATGCTTCTGACCCCCAGGATTTGTGAGTCAGTGAAGCTGCCGGTTATTACTGCTGGAGGTATTGCCGATGGGAGGAGTCTGGCCGCTGCCCTGGTCTTGGGTGCAGAAGGCGTGATGATGGCTTCACGTTTTATCGCTACGAAAGAATGTACGGCACATGCCAAAATAAAAGAGGAGCTTGTTCGGCGGCAGGAAAATGATACCACGCTTATATGCAGGACAATCGATTTGCAGATGCGGGCTCTGAAAAATGAATTAGCCAGCAAAGTGCTTGAGGTAGAGGGGCGGCATGGGAGCCTGGAAGAGATAATACCGCTGATGTCCGGCAAACGCTCCGAGAAAGCCTGGGAAAACGGTGATGTGGATGGAGCCCCGTTTGCCGTTGGTCAGTCTATCGGCCTTATTAAGGAAATCGCCAGTTGCCGAGAACTGCTGGAGAAAATGGTGCGCGACGCTGAGGAAATCCTTGCCAATACCCAGCGGCGACTCCGAATTGCTACCTCTTAAGAAATGCCAAGCCTGTGCCATCTTATCCAGTGTGGCGAAACCCTAGCCCTCGTTGAGTTAATGAACCTTTTTTCTTGTTGCCTCTATTGTTTCTTCAGCTTCGGCTATTATTCGTTCGATTAGCTCTTTGACACTGGGCAAGTCATTGATACCACCAATACATTGGCCGGCGTATAACATGCCTCTCTCCATATCACCATCGTAGATAGCCTTCTCTGCAAGTATGGCTCCGGTTGCCTGCCTAGCTTGCACAAAAAGATTTTTTGATTCACCTTCTTCATCAGACTTCATCATACTGAAGCTGAGTCCGATAAATCTGGCCATAGAGAGCTTTAGCTGTTTCTTGATTTCCCATGCGCTTTTAATGGCACTGAAAAGTGGAAACCCGCCTTTCATCATTTCTATTGCTGCTTTGTTCTTGAGCGCTCTGCCATCCATGCCGTCGAAAACATCGCTGTAAAGGGTGTCTTCCTCACTGGCTTTTTGGCAAAGCTCCTTGAAATTTTGGTGGAGAACACTCTCCTTGGTTAGACTAAATCTAGTACCCATAGATATTCCACTTGCTCCGAGAGTTAATGCTGCAGCCAGTCCTCTGCCATCGTAAAAGCCACCTGCTGCTATTACCGGTATCTTAACCTTGCTGGTGACAATCGGTATCAAAACCATAGAAGTTCCAGTAGCGCCATGGGCTGCTGCCTCAAATCCGGTGATAGTGATAGCGTCACAACCCAGTTGCTCCGCACGGATAGCATGCTTTGATAAGGCTGTGGTGCCTATCACCTTACCCCCATAGGCATGAATCTGATCAATGAACCAAGGCTTGCCCAGAGTATAATTAAACACAGGGACCCTCTCCTCTATTGCGACTTCAACGCCTTCTTTGGCTCCAGGCCCCATTAATATCTGGTTTATGCCGAAGGGCTTATCAGTGAGCTCCCTAATCCTCCTGATGTTCTTGCGCATCTCCTCTTTATCTGCACCAAATCTGGCTGTAGCAAGGATGCCAAGTCCGCCGGCATTGCATACGGCAGCTACGATGTTTGGTTCAGTTATCCAGTTTGCCCCTGCTAGCATAATAGGATGTTTTATTCCAAATAACTCGGTCATGGGTGTTTTTATCATAGTGTCTTCTCCTTACTGTTGTTTGTTTTACTAGAGTTTCGAGTCTTTGAAGCTTATCAGTTGCTGATTTTGGCTCATTTGCCTTGTGTGTTAGAATTAGCTTGAATCCATGGAGCGCAAGCGATTATGACAGGATTTGACCCTATTGTCAACGTCGCCATTGTCTTAACAGCGGCTTTGGTCGGTGGCATGGTAGCTCATCGGCTGAGGCAGCCGGTGATCCTAGGCTATTTATTGGTAGGTGTTGCTGTTGGTCCTTATGGTTTTGGCTTGGTTGGCGACGTTCAGTTGATTGAGAACTTGGCTACAATAGGCGTGGCTTTGTTGATGTTTACTGTGGGATTGGAGATATCTTACAGTCAGTTGAGAGAAACAGGCAAGGTAGGAATTTGGGGTGGCATAGCTCAGATTCTAGCTACCTTTGTTCTAGGATTGGTAGCTGGTAAATTTCTACTCCGCTGGCCTTTAGGTGAGGCTGCTTTTTTTGGTCTTCTTATTTCTTTGAGTAGTACCATGGTTGGACTGAAAATGCTTATGGAGCGAGGCGAACTGGATTCAATGCATGGCCGCATCATGATAGCCATTCTCATAGTTCAAGATTTGAGTGTCGTGTTAATGATGGTCGCGGTGCCTGTTTTTGGTGAATCGCTGGCTAATTTATTACCTACTTTCGCTGTTGCTACAGGTAAAGCAGTTTTTTCCTTAGGGATAGCTGTTGTTTTAGGACTTTGGGTGCTTCCCTGGTTATTAGGCAGGGTGGCAGGGGTAAGGTCACGAGAACTGTTTTTGCTAACTGTTCTTATCTTGTGTTTCGGTGCTGCTTTCGGCACCTATATTTTTGGGTTGTCTATTGCCTTCGGCGCATTCGTTGTTGGATTATTGCTCAGAGAGTCCATATTTGCTCATCAAGCTTTGGCTGAGATTACTCCCTTACGAGATGTGTTCGCTACCCTATTCTTTGTGTCGCTGGGTATGCTTTTAAGTCCTAAGTTTGTGATAGAAAATTGGCCTATGGTAATTCTAGCAGTGGTTGTTATTATCGCTATTAAATTTGGGGTTTGTTTTGGTATTGCTAGACTATTCGGCTATGGCGGTCGGACTGCTTTATTCGTTGGCGCTGGTCTTGCTCAAATTGGTGAGTTCAGTTTTATTTTAGCTCAAGCGGGGATGGATTCCGGTATAATCCCCGGCCATTCCTATTCGTTGATTATATCCAGCACGGTTATCACTATGTTGCTGACCCCTCTTCTGATGGTTCTGGTCTCGGCGGTCTATCCTAGATTGGCTAAAGCTCCGACGAAGGGGAAAATCGTAGTGGGAGATATCTCTCTTTTGTCTGAAGATGAATCACGTCATCCCGCAACTGAGATAGTACTCTGTGGTTATGGCCGAGTGGGACGTAATATTGCTAAAAATTTGTATGACCTTGGTATTCCCTATCTGGTGATTGAAATAGACCCCGAGCTTGTTTCTGAGCTGCACAGTAAAGGTGAAAGCTGCATATATGGAGATTCTAGTAATGCCCATGTCCTTTCTTTAGCTAGACTGGATAAAGCCAGAGTTTTGATTGTTACGTATCCAGACCCTTTGTCTGTGGTGACTACGGTGAAAAATGCTTTAAGGATTAATGCTAAGCTTAAAATCGTTGCCCGTGTCCACAGGAAGAGGGAATCGGAAATTCTCGAAAAACTGAGAGTTTCGGAATTGGTAAGTCCTGAATACGAAGCCAGCTTTGAATTTTTACGTCACACCTTGGCACATATAGGGTGGAGTAGAAGCAGGATTCAAAAAACTATACGCAGATTCAGGCATGATGAAGAAGTCGCCGAGTTCAGCGACGGTAGTGAGGAAAGGCTGTGATATCCAGCTGTTTTCTAGACGATGTGTGGGGAGTTTATAGTATCTCTATCTAGCTCCATTCTGGCTGGTGGACTTCGCTTTGACTTTGCTTGGCTGGCAACATTCTTCTATAGCTCGCAATTGCTCGATTGTGCCAAAAGTTGTTAGACTGCTTGCCTTTTCAACGGTGCTATTCTGACCTGGGTTAGGAATCAATGCCCCGTCCCTCGTTTTCAGAGCTAGAATTCTTACTCCAGGGAAGCGCTCTTCTATTTCTTTTATTGTAGAGCCTACTAATGTGGATTCATCTCCTGTCTCTATCTCTTCCACAAGCAATTGTTTCTTTTGGCCGAATAAGACAGTTTCAATAAATTCCACGGCCTGTGGACGTAAGGCTAGCCTGGCCATTCGTGCTCCGCCGATGATTTCTGGAGCTACCACGCGTTGGGCGCCGGCTTGTAATAACTTTCTCTCGGCATCCTCATTGTTGGCTCGGGCGACTATAGGTAACGTAGCGTTTAATTCTTTTGCAGCAAGTGTAGTATAGATACTTGCTGCGTCATCGCCCAGAGATATAATTATCCCTCTGGCATTGTCTATTTTCGCCTGTCTCAATAATTCATCTTTGGTGGCGTCGCCATGAATGGTCAAATAACCTGCTTGTTGTGCTTTGTCGGCGACCTCTCTATCTCGCTCTATTACTATGAATTTAGCCTCTTGCTGTCTGAGTATACTGGCGATTGCTTGTCCAACGCGTCCATAACCGCATAGTATGAAATGGTTTTTAAGTCGTCTGATTTTGGCTTCCATGCGTTGCCTCCCTATTCTGATTCCGAATTCTCCTTCCACAATGTATCGTACTAGGCTGGTGAGAATATAAAAGGCAGTGCCGACGCCGCCCAGAATCAGGAAAATCGTGAATATTTGTCCGGCTGTTGAAAGTGGAAATATCTCGGCGTATCCTACCGTGGTTATGGTTATAACTGTCATGTATAGGGAATCCAAGAAAGTCCAACCTTCGATTAGCTTGTAACCGATGGTGCCAGCAAGCACGACGAGGAGTAATACCCCTAATCCTCTAACCAGATCCTGCAGCGCACCGAATAATCTCATTTTCCTTTGTTTATTTTGAAGATAGCAAGAGCAATTTACAAAGCTTTCATTACAAAGAATCTAGCATAACCTCTATTTCTTCTGGGCTCTGAAAGACTTCGTCTCTTATTGCATTGATAACGCCTTTGCCATCAATCAAAAAGGTTGTGGGAGCACCGCGCTTGTAGGCTGTGCATACCTTGCCGTCTGGATCGAGCAGCATAGGGAAAGTGAGTCCCAGACCATCAACTGTACTTTGCACAGTCTGGCTGCTTTCACCACAATTTATTGCGATTGTAACCAGCTCCTCGTCTGCCTGTTCATCGAATACTGTCTGGAAGTAAGGCATTTCATCTACGCAGGCGGGACATGAGCTTACCCAGAAATTCAATAAGACAGTTTTGCCTCGGAATTCGCTTAAAGTAGTGCTTTTGCCGTTAATTGTTTGCAGGGTGAAACCGGGTGCGAGATTGCCGATTTCGGGGCCGGTCTCAGTTTTGGGGGTAAGGGTGAAGACTGGGAACACGCTTTTGAATGCGTCTTCTATCTCCTCCTGGCTCTGGAAAGCTCCAATTTTGTATGCTTTCAGGATACCCTGGGCATCAATGAAAAAAGTCACTGGTACTCCCGGGATTCCGTAGGCTTGGGCGACTCTCCCTGTTGTGTCGAGTAATATCGGGTAGCTTATTCCAAGACTGGTGACGTAGTTCTGGATAGCTGGGATACTGTCTCCCACATTAATAGTCAGCACTGCTATCGTATCGCTTGACCATTCATCATAAAACGCCTGTGTGTAAGGTATTTGAAATTTGCAAGCGGCACAATTAATCTTCCAGAAGATGAGCATTACCGGCTTGTCACTAAAATCGCTCAGGCTTATGGTCTCACCATTTATGTTTTGCAGAGTGAAGTCCGGGGCGTAAATGACTTCTTCAGGCTTGGCGCATGCAACGGCCGAACTTATCAAAACAAGAGCCAGCCCCACGGCTAGAATTAAGTACCGTTTATGTCCTTTCATAGTCCCCTCTTGAATTTTACGTATTTTATATGACGGACTGTAGCCATTGCAATTGTGAATAGTGCATCATCTGTTCAGAATCCTCTGGGTAACATCGTGGTAAAAGAGGATGTTCTTGTGGTATGCTTGCGGTCTCTTTTCAAGCCTTTTCAAATTATCTTCTCCGGTTTGTCGGCAATGTGTCTGAGATATCGATAATTTCAAGGCTTTATAATGTCACTACCTGACATATGTATTTACCTGAAGTCTTATCTTTTTACTTTTATTAGAGAAAATTTTTTTCTAACGTAGGGAATGGTCAGGAGTTCATAAATTCGGGAAGGTTACAAGGGGTCATTGCATGGATTTAAGTATACTTTCTACTTGTTCTACGCTTTTCAGGGTAGCGGGGTAGCCTTTTATATCTCTTATAACGCCCTGTGTATCGATGAAGAAAGTGGCAGGGCTGTGAAGGACATTATATTTTGCAGCGACCTCTCCTGTCTCGTCAAGGAGGATGGGTAAAGTCAAACCTTTGGTATTAGCAACGCTCTGTGTAACAGATGGCGTCTGTTTCCAACTGATAGCAAATATTGCCAGATTATCATCTGGCCATTTGTCATAAACTCCCTGGATAACTGATAGCTCGTTTCTGCTTTGCTGGATATCCTGCCAGAAGTTGATCATCACTATTTTGCCTCGGAAGTCGTTTAGTCTTACCTCTTTGTCGTCCATAGTCGGCAAGGTGAAATCAGGAGCGAGCTTGCCCACTTCGGGACCAATCTCAGTGGCGGCTGACACGATGCTGCGAGTGGTAAAGGTCTGGTCTTGAGATGCCACTTCTTCTCCGCTAGCGTCTTTCGATTTGACCTTGAAGTGATAGATAGTGATGGGCTTTAATCCTGCTAATGAGGCGCTGTGACTGGTGGCGAGTCTATCGTCGAGCGCCGTGGTTGAGCCATAGGCATTTGTTGTGCCGTATTCCACCTGGGTGGTGGCAGGTTTGTCGGTCACCCAGCTTATGGTAGCATTTAGGTCGGTGATGTTGGATATTTGGATGCCTGATATAGTTAGCGTGGCTACAGCAGCTTCGGCTAACGTGGTGAAGTCTATTTCGTCGATGGCTTGGTTTCCCTTATCGTCGGTTGATGTTGCAGTGAGGTGATAGTCTATGTTTGGCTTGAGGTCACTTAGATTTACGGAGTGATTAGTAATCAGACTTTCGTCGAGCTCTGTCCAGGTGCAACCACCGCCTAGGTCACATATCATCACCTGGCTGGTAGATGGCTCATCTGTTTGCCAGGTGATAACAGCGCCTGTCTGTGTAATGTCTGAAACATTGACTCCTGAGATTACGGGAGGTGTGGTGTCTTTGGAGCCGATAGGCAACCATTGTGGCAAATCAATTCCGCTGATAAATTCCTGAACGCTGTTAAGCGGGGCTTCAAGCCAGCCAGCCTTGAATGCCGCGAAGCCCGGAAGGACAATAACGGCGATGATGAGAATAACAACTAGAACAGTAGGGAAGCGTCTTACTCGTATTGGACCGGTGTCCACAAATGTTTTCTTAGTGCTTACTGGTGGTTGTTGAGCGCTGGCGTAAGGCATGGCTCCAGGTGGGCCGGAAGCTACCGGTGGTTGGTCACCTGTCCCATATTGCTGATGTGGCATGGGTTGTGGGATTGGTGTTCCTGATGTGGCACCCGTCGTTGGAGGCGATGTAGCCTGAGGGTATGACGGTTGTTGTCCGGGCTGCGGTCCCAGTATGCCACCTTGTGAGGTGGGGAATGACCTGGGTGGTGTAGGCGGAGTCGGCTGTTGCTCTGCTGCGCCGGGCACTGCTGGACCAACTGCAAAGCCACAGTGGGGACAGAATACTGCTCTTGGTGGAACAGGTCCGTGGCAGCCGGGACATATTCTGGCGGTGCAGTGCACACAGAACCGGCTGTTTGAATCGATTTCCTGACCACAACTAGGACATCTGATTATTCCTGGCACTGTGCTCCTATTTCTCGGTTGCTCTGGTGCCCTGACTTAAGGTCCCTGCATTTGTTCTTATTATACATCCTAGAGGGGAACGAAACCAAGAGTCCTTTAGTTTATTATCGGTGAGGCTTTAGCTGACTACAGAGACTTGAGTATGTCCTCAATCTCCTCCTGACTTTGGAAAGGCCCTATCTTTTTGTATCTGATGATTCCTGTCGAATCTATTATGAAGTTTGTTGGTGGAAAGCGTGTAGCACCATAGGTATTGGCAACTTTGTTCCCTGGGTCGGGCAGCGCAGGGAAAGTGGTGAATTGCTTCTTTGTTACATAATCTTGTATTATTCTGGTGTCGTAAATCATGTGATAGATGTCCAATATTACTAGCTCCCCACTTGACTGCTGGTATGCTTCAATCAGGTAAGGCATTTGCTCTTCACATTCCTTGCAGTTGACGCTGGTGAACACAACTAGCACTGTCTTGCCTCGAAAATCGCTCAGACTTATATTCTTACCGTCGATGCTTTCAAGTGTAAAGGCAGGTGCTTTATCACCCATCTGGGGTAGCTGAGTTGTACCGCAGCTGGTAATTACCAGCGATATAAATATAGTTATTGCCAATATTATTGGTATTTTGTTTTTCATCTAGCGAGCGCTCCTTTCATTGACTGAGTTCTAAAACGGGACGAGCTGACCAAGCCAAGCCAAGTTGCCGGTGAGCATAAGTATGCCAACGATTATGAGCAGTATACCACCGGCTAATGAAATCGCCCACAGGTAACGGTTTATGCTCTTCCATAATGGCATGATTGCTCCCCAGACCAGACCCAGAATGATGAAGGGGATGCCCAAACCCAGGGAGTAGATGGCGAGCAGTAGGGCGCCTTGTGCCGCAGTTTGAGAGCTCCAGGCGAAGGTCAAGATGGCGCCCAATATGGGACCGATGCAAGGTGTCCAGCCTAAGGCAAAGGCAGCCCCGATACCGACTGAGCGGAGATAGCCGGGGTTGCTGCCAGTTGGTGCGTTGAGGCGTTTTTCGTAGTTCAGCCAGGGCAATTTGAAGGCGGCTATGAGGAATACGCCAAAAGCGATAATCAAGCCGCCGGCTATCTGGCGGAGTAGAGCTGAATGGGCGGTTATGGTTGTGCCTATTAGGCCAACTGAGGCACCCATAATGATGAAGATTATAGAGAAGCCGAGCACGAAGCTGAGGCTGTGGAACAAAGTTGGCAGGTAGCTTCTCCTCGTATTGGGGTCGATAGCAGTAACGCCAGCCAGATTGGCTAGATAAGCTGGTACCAGGGGTAAGACACATGGTGAGAAAAAGGAAAGCAACCCACCGCCAAAAGCGACGAAATATGAGACTTCTGTCATTTATTGTCCTATTTCGCCAGCGCGCTATCCAGCAGTTTCTTTAGTTGGTCTTTGGGCTGATAGCCGATGGCATGCTGTACAGGTTTTCCGTCTCGGAATACTATAATAGTTGGGATGCTCATGACTCCGTATTTCGAAGCTACGAATGGGGCTTCATCTACGTTCAGCTTGGCAAATCCTATTTTCCCATCGTAGTCCTTGGCTAATTCCTCGACTACGGGAGCGACAGCCCGGCACGGTCCACACCATGGTGCCCAGAAGTCGACCAGAACTGGCTTTTGTGAATCTAAGACGGCCTTTTGAAAGCTATCCTGGTCAACGGTGATTATGTTTTCTGACACGGTCTAAGCCTCCTGAATTTATTATTTGTGTGACCATAGCGTTATTTCTTTGCCTGTGCAATAGTAGCACATTCGACGCAGGCATTATTAGGGATGTAACTATTGCTAGCTACAATACAATCTTTTAAGGTGGCTTGCTCTCCTATTGTAACATTTTGCCATAGAATTGAATTCTCTATTATAGCACCATCCTTTATTGTGCAGCCTGTACCAATAGCAACAGGCCCTTTGAGTTGGGCATACTTTCCGATGGTACAATCTCCGTCAACCAGTATTGGTCCGGTCAACCTGGCTTGTGGGTGGACGGATGTTCCTTTATCTATTCGGACATCCTCAGGTTTAAAAGTAACCTGGACGCTTTTGCCGAACATCAAGTCGCTGCTAAGTTGTAAATACTGCTCTGGAGTTCCAGTGTCAATCCAGTAGGCTTTGCTTGCGTAGCTGAAAATGGGTTCCCCTTCAGCTAAGAGAGCGGGGAAGACATCGCGTTCGAACATGAAACGTTTGTCCTTGGGTATACGTTTGAGAACCTGGCTTTCCACAATGTAAACGCCGGCATTTATCATGTTGCTTGTAACCTGTTCGCGTTTTGGTTTCTCGACAAAACTGGTTACGCGTTGATTGCTATCGGTTTCGACAACGCCAAACCGGGTCGGGTCGTCTACAGGTGTTAAAGCAATAGTTACCATGGCACCTCTGTCTCTGTGGAACCGGAGCATTTCGGTCAGGTTGAGGTCGGTAAAAATATCGCCATTCATAATAAAAAAGGTGTCGTCTATATACTGCTCAGCATTTTTGATAGCCCCGGCAGTACCCAGCGGTTCTGTCTCGACGCTGTAAACGAGCTTGGTGCCGAGTTGAGTGGCGTCGCCGAAATAATCTGTAATGCAGTCTGGCTTATACCCCAGAGCTAAGATTATTTCTTTTATGTTGTGATTGCTGAGGTAACGGATGACATACTCTATAAACGGTTTATTCAGGACCGGCACCATGGCTTTCACTGTTGTGTAAGTTAGCGGGCGTAGCCTGGTGCCTTCACCGCCAACAAGGATGACTGCTTTCACTGAGTCTGTAGCTTGCTCCTCTCAGTTTTCACCTGAATACTTCACTTGATATTCTACTCCATTTGCCCTATTCTGGCAAAGTTCATTTGGCCTGTGCCTAGAAGTGGAAGAATTGTTTTGCATTATGCGTGGTCTGCTGAGCGATAGTGGACTCGTTAATTCCCTTTAACGCTGCAGCAGCTTTCAGGCTTCTCAAGATGTCTGCAGGCTCGGAACGGTATTTGTTCTCTCTTCCATATATCACCGGGCAGTCTGTCTCAAGAAACAGTTTCTCCGGTGGTGTTTCCCTGATAGCCCGTCTGTGCTCCTCGTGGTATTCCGCGGCTGGGGTGGCTGAGATGAAGTAGCCGGCTTCGATTATATCTCTGAGCACACTGGAAAACCCGGTGAACCAGTGGAAAACAGCTTTTTCAATGCCGGCGTCTCTCACCAGTTCAAAGCTGTCTTTCCAGGCGTAGCGACTATGGAGGATGACCGGTTTTGCGTATTGTCCGGATAAAGCCAGGAGGCGTTTCAGAGTCTCCTTTTGTAACTCTTTTGATGCTACTTTGGTAACCCTTTTGTCATAGTCCAGCCCTATTTCTCCTATCGCCACGATGTCGGCGATTTTTTCTTCGATGAATTTCAGGGTGGTGTTGATTTGGCTAGAGTCTGAGTTGCCTAGTTCCCAGGGATGTAGACCGAGAGCAGGGTAGACTAAGGTGGGGTTATTAATGCAGATTTCTATTACTTTCTGGTTTGATTGGTGATTTGAGCCAACGGCAACAACAGCTATAATGCCAGCCTCCTTGGCTTTTTTGAGCGCAGGTTCGAGGTTTTCCAGTTCATCAAGATGAGCGTGTGTGTCAATGACCTTGAGCAATCCTTCTCCTTTTAAGAGGGGATCTGTGCCATTTCTTCTGTCTTCGCTTCGATGTAGGCGATGACCAGGTTTGGCTGCATGGTGCCTTTTTCTGTTATTATGCCGGTTACCAGCTTGAGCGGAGTCTTGTCAAAGCCGGGCTCTATCTCTTGTGATTTTGCCATATAGCCTCGGATGTCGAACTTGGCACTCTCACACACAACATAGAGTGGTATTTTTTTGTTTTTGGCTGCTTGAGCCAGTATTGATGTCGGTTTTCCGTTAATGAGATAGCCGTCGGCTGTTATACTGTCAGCCCCGACTAAAGCTGTGTCTGCTTTGGATATACGTAGTTGTATATTTTCGTCACTTACTATTTCTGTGGGAATCCGGTGCTTCATGAGATGCTCGGCGGTTATTTCCCCGTAAGCTGTATCTTTGAATCTGGACTCAGCGACGATAACACGGAACTTTGTCTCTCTCCTGCTGGCTAGTTCCATGACCTTGCACACGGTAGAACTGTAGCTGCAGGTTATCACTGTGTCCAGGTCGCCGATGGTTCCGCACCCGTACTCAACTGACTTAGATATGGCTCTTGTCGCTGATTTCAAGAGCTCTTTTCCCTTGATTCGGGCGAAGCTTTTCATGGAGTCTAAGTCCTTCTCATCCTGGGACATGGCGATAATCTGATGCAGAAACTGGTTGGCATAGTTGGCTATGGGAGTTAGTGTAGGTCTGGCTCGTGTCAGTTCTTCGGCTATAGTTTTTATCTCTTGGACAAAGTCGGCAACGGTTTTAGCCTGGCTGCCGCTCACGGTTAAGTTTAAAGTGCTGATGGCTTGCAGCGCTAGCCAGCTAGCGCCGTGCACTCTGTCACTCTTGAGCTTGCTGATTTTTTCGGTTACTCTGGTATTCACACTTATACCTTTTGTTACCTGTTGGTTTTATATTCCACAATTATTCTATTTCTTCCCCATGTTGCTAAACGCTTGCAGCTATCATTTCGTTATAAATAACGTGGTAAGTATATCACTAAATCGATTTTTAAACTCACTATTGCTTGACGAACTCAGGTTTAAATGGCAGAATCTTACTATAGGGGGAGTTGAATGGATGGGGGAGCTCTGAGGGCAAAATTCTCAGGTTCTCTGGTTGGCACTGCGGTGGGGGATGCTGTTGGCGCCGGTTTTGAGGGAAGGCGTGCGGCTGACTCCGAGATGATTGAGGCTGCGGCTGCTGTACAGGAACTTCTGGCTTATACCGATGATACCCACATGATGATAGGTGTGGCTGAATCATTGGTGCAAAGGGATGGATTTGATGGTGAGCACATGGCGCGCGTCTTTATACGGAATTATGAATGCGAATCCTGGCGTGGCTACGGTCCGGGACCACCGTGCGTATTCCGGATGATAGGGGCTGGCGAAGCCTGGGATAAAGCGGCTGAAAAATTGTATCATGGCGGCTCTTATGGCAATGGCTCGGCGATGAGGATTGCGCCTGTAGGGGTTTTCTATCATGATGATTTGGCAATACTAAAAGAGGTGGCTTACAGGTCGAGCCGGATTACACATAGCCATGAGCTGGGTAAGGAAGGAGCGGCTTTGCAGGCATATGCGGTTGCTTTGGCTGTGAGCCTGGAGCCAGCGAAAGATTTTGACTCACGGAAATTCTTAGCCGAGCTATACGAGTTTGCTCAATTAGAAGCATATAAGCGGAAGTTGGCCAGGGCTGGGGTGCTCCTGGGTGAAGCGGATAAGGACACGGTAGCTGCTGATATTGGCAACGGCATCGAAGCTTTTAACTCAGTGCCCACGGCTATATATTCTTTTTTGTCCTACCCTCATTCTTTCGAGGAGGCAATACTTTTTGCTGTCAGCCTTGGCGGTGACACTGATACCATAGCGGCGATGACCGGGGCTATAGCCGGTGCTTATTTGGGTTTAGACTCTATTCCGGATAAGTGGCGGTCGAAGCTGGAGAATCGGGCGTACATAGAAGAGCTGGCAGATGTTCTATACGATATCTGGACTCGAAAGAAGCGCGTCAAATAGCTCTAGACACGCAGCTCGATTACGTCGTTGTCTTGAAGTACGTGTTCCTGACCCACTCTCTGCCCATCGAATTTTCCCGAGCCCCAGACCAGAGCGTATTTCATTTTACTCTTAAAGTCTTTGTGAATCTCTTCAGCAGCCCCTTTTACCGTGCTGCCTCTTTTCAAAATTACCGGGTCGGTCAGGTCAACTTTCTGCCCCGGACTTTTAGTGTGGACGCGTATAATCTCCAGTGATTTGAAAATCTCGTTCTTCAGCACTTCTATGTTGCCGCCTTCTGAGGCGGAGATGGAAATAACCGGGAATTGGGTGCCGTACCGAGAATTCAGTCGTTTGGCGTCGGCACCTGAATTTTCCAGGTCGCTCTTGTTGGCTATGATTAGCATTTTCCTTTGTCTTTTACCGATATTGGCTTCGGTAATGTTAGTGGATATGGGCACTATGCCTGTGTTTTCAAGCTCCTGAAGTGTAGCCTCTACTTGTCCCACTGGCTTTTTGCTCAAGTCCACGACGATGGCTATCAGGTCGGCGTTCCTGGCGACATTGTTCAGCCAGACGCGGGAATCTTTGCCAGTTACCGGCGGTGTGTCAACCAGTTGGATTTGGATATTTTCGAATTTCATCATGCCTATATTAGGGGACTTGGTGGTAAACGGGTAGCCGGCTATTTCGGGTAGTGCATCGGTGACGGTGGCTAGGAGTTGCGATTTGCCCGTGTTGGGCAGCCCGACCAGAGCTACCTGCCCGGCGCCTTCTTTCCTGATGTAGAAGCTGGCTCTGCTGGTGGCAGCCCTTCTCTCCGCCTCTTCGGTGAGCTTGGCTATTCTTCTTCTCAGGTCGCCATACAGGTGGTCGGTGCCCTTGTGCTTGGGCATGATGGCAATCATCGCTTCCAGAGCCTCGATTTTCTCCTCCGGAGTCTTAGCCTGTCTGAGGCGCTTTTCAGCATCGAAGTACTGCGGCGGTAGATTTGCTGGCATAGCTTCCTAACCCGTTTCCTAATTCTAGCATAATCCACTGTGGAGATTAAGGTTGAGCTTGTTGCGAAACTCTATATCACTATCATGTAAACCACAAATCCACAACAACTGCAGTAAATAATATAATTTGTAAGAAAAGAGACCACGGGGCAATGACCCTTGGTGAAATCCATGATATATCTGCCGAAGGAGCCGAAAACCATATTATTGCAAATAGAATTGCGATTACTCCAAGAATAAAGGAAGCTGATATCGCACCAACTGCTCCTCGAACAGTTGCCAATCCCCCTTGTTTGATTTGACCAATTAAGATGCCCGTCAAACCACAGAATGCGGTAGAAGCTATGAGTACGCCCGTCATAAGGTCACCCAAATAATCCACTGGATTCATTTCGCTTTACCTCCTTTTTCACCAATTCTACCTCATCTTTCGGAATAAACACTACACTACCAAATCTCTGCACATCAAACCTTCCCTGCCTTATCCATCTCCAGATGGTAACTCGACTGACACCGATGGTCTCAGCTGCCTCGGTTTCTGTGTAGAAAAAATCAGAAATTCTCATAAAAATCGCCTTCTAGGGTATTGACAAACATGTAACATTGGTGTTACACTAAGTAAAAGGATATAACGGATATGCCCCTGAAAGACCAATACATGACTATCTCCCAAGCAGCTAAGCACTTGGGAGTAACAAGACAAACCGTGTCTCGCTGGATTAATGCAGGAGATATTTCTGCCGAAAAGGTAGGAAGGGAAAAACTTATTCCAAAGGAGGAGGTCTACTCCTCCATACTTGTTGGGGATGCTATCCGTTTTGTCCCTAGGATGTGGGATGCCTTGGAGAAGTTCCTTGGTTCCCGAATTGAAAAGATTATTTTGGAACCATATCCTATTCCAGAAATGGAATTTACTCGTGCCGTGGCTATTGGCAAAAGGGGTGGGGTTAATTATGTTGAAATTTGGGACAAGGGAAAATACACGGGGGAAAGGGACTCTTATCAATTTCGCAAGCTTAAAAAATCGGATTGGAATCCCCAAGAGAGTATTCAGCCTTATGCCGAGATGTATATAGGGGTAAGTAAAGAGGGAAGGGTTGTTGCAATATATAGAAGGGGCGATAAGGCATTGAAGAAAAGAGGAATGGCGCTGTAACGCCACTCCTCTTTTGTTATCAGCGGGGGGTTGATGGAATCGGTAGACATGAGCGACTGGAAATCGCTTGGTGCTCATGCACCGTAGGGGTTCAAGTCCCCTGCCCCCCACCAACTGAATATTCAGAGTACTAGCCCGAAGGCTAGCATCCCTAGTCACAGAGGTCTCGTCAACCCCATGACTACTTATTATGATAACAGAACCGATGAGTTTGTCAAGACGATACCAGTCGTCAGGCAACTTCATGTCATTCTGAGCGAAGCGAAGAATCTAATATAGTTGCGAGGTTTTGCCTTCAGATTCTTCGGCGCTTCGTGCCTCAGAATGACATCACCGGTAGCTAGTAAAAGAATTGCTCCTTCTGTTACAATGTAATGCATCTGGCATCATGCTATGTTTCTAGTTTGCTGGTAGGAGGATGCAATGGCAAGATGGTTTTCGATGAGTCTCAGGGATATTTTTAAGCTGATAATATGTGTTGCCGCTTGTCTGGGTGCCGGTGCCATCGGTTCTATATTTACGCGGCAGGCGATTCCGACCTGGTATGCCACGTTGGAAAAGCCGGTTTTTAACCCACCGAACTGGGTGTTTGCCCCGGTGTGGACACTTCTGTATATACTGATGGGTGTAGCGGTATTTTTGGTATGGCGTAAGGGATGGGAGAGCCGACAGGTCAAAATAGGGCTGATCGCCTTCCTGATACAGCTGGTTCTAAATGCCTTATGGTCGGTGGCTTTCTTCGGTCTTGAGTCGCCTCTGTGCGGATTAATTGTAATCGCAGTCCTGTGGATGGCGATACTGTTCACCACTTTGCAGTTCTACAGGATATCCAGGGTTGCCGGTGTGCTCATGTTGCCTTATCTGCTCTGGGTGACTTTTGCGGCGGTTCTAAATGAATCGATATGGCTGCTAAACCGTTAGGTCGCGAGTGTAGCCCAAAAATCTGTCCTGCGCGTTTTTTCTAGATGAAAGCTTCGACGTATTGCTACGATTGCCTGCAAAAGCTGGCTTGCCAGGCTGCTGAACTGGCGTCCAATGACGAGCCGACTAAAGCCAGGGCAACAGACGAGGGTTTGAAGATACTTCGTGACAATTTCTCCCTTGATTGCGTATCTATTATTGTTGCCACCAAAATCCATGATGTCATCAAAAAGATAACCGAAAACCCTGACCCTTACAGAGAAATGAAAGATAAGGAGATTGCAGTTGCCAGAGAGCTGTCGAAACAGATAAAAGTTGAGCATAACAACTTTAGAAGTTGCCTTAAGTTTGCCGCTCTGGGAAATACCATAGATTTCTTCAGACCTCTTGATGTTATTCGGCAAGACATGAAGGGGCAGGTTAATTTTGCTATCGATGATTCGGAGCGCTTTGAAACTAAGCTCAAAGATGCTAGAAGGGTCCTCTATCTGGCGGATAATGCCGGCGAGATGTTTTTCGATTTGCCGCTCCTCAGGTGGATGAGGCAGCGGGCTTCGGTTACCTACGTGGTTAAAGCGGCGCCGGTTCAGGACGACGTTACACTGGAGGATATCAGGCGCGATGGGGTTGAACTTGAGATGGGCGAGCTAATAACCACCGGCACGGCTACCCCGGGTATAGATTTCTCCATGGCATCGGCTGAGTTCAAACGTGAGTTTAATTCCGCAGACCTTATATTTGCCAAAGGTATGGGCTATTATGAATCTCTATCCGAACTGCCGGCGGAAGGCAGAGTTTTCTACTGTCTCAGGGCGAAATGCCAGCCGGTGGCTGATTCACTTGAAGTGCCGATTGATAGCTATATCGCTGTGCTCCGCTAGAAGCGGACTGTGCGGTCAGATATATTTTGTGACTTCGGCGAGGCTGCGGATTCGGGGGCAGTCGGTTATATCCGGGAAGTAGTCGTTGCGGTCGATGAGTAAGGCTTTCATGCCGACGCCTCGGGCGCCGACGATATCCAGGTCGTACTGGTCACCGGTATATATGACTTCCTCAGGCTTGACCTTAGCTTTCTTGAGTGCTGCCTGGAATATCTCCGGATTTGGTTTGTCACAACCGACTTCGGCGGAGGTTACCTTGAAATCTAAGTACGGTTGCAGCCCTAGTTCTGTATATGTGGACTCCATATCCTGGACGACATTGGAAATCAGCCCCAGGACTAAGCCGCGGTTATCGAGCTCTTTCAAGGTCGGTAAGGTATCCTCGTAAGTTTTGAATTCCCATTTCTGCTCTCGGATTTTCGCCAGTATCTGAAGTGCCGTGTCACGGCTGATTTCTGCACCAGCTCCTTTGAGTATCATGCTTGCGTATTCTATGTAAAAGTTGATTTTCCCCTCTGGAGTTTTCTTGTCTATGGGCGAGCGCAAGTTTTCATTTCTGTAGAAGATATCTGCTGCAGCTAAAGAGCTAAATAATGATTTGGCTTCAACTATGATACCAAGCTCACGGCAGATATCAACATAGAGCTCTTCCCGGGGTGGATGGTAAGTGGCTAGAGTGTTGTAGAAGTCGAAGAAGACAGCTTTAATCATGTTGAGTTGGAATTGTAGGAGAAAGCGGCATGAAGTGTCAAACTAAAGGTCAATGAGACCTATCTGGTTCCAGGTGAAGCCGTCGTTGGTGCTTACGGAGAAGGCGCTCTGGTCACCGCTGCCGCCGCCAGCGGAGCTGGTGCCGCAGTAAGCAGCTTTGCCGTCAGTAGACCAGGCTACTCGAGCCTGGCCTGGGCCGGTGGGTGGTTTCTGGCTGCTTTGCCAGGTAGGGGATGTTGATTGTGGGTTAAAGGTGCAGTATACCTGAGGGCCTTGGAAGAGGCCGATTGTTTTTGCGGTTGTAGCTCCGGCCAGCAGCTTGCCGCGGCTGAACATGCCGTAGTGGGCAAGGCTGCAGATGACGTCAGCGCGAACCAGAAGCCGATAGCAGACGGTGTTGTCCACGCGGTAGACATCATCATTGGGGTTGCCAGCAGTAGCTACTCCCGGTGGGTTATCGCTCCAGCAAGCATAGACATGCTGGCGTGAGGGCATGGTTCCTACGTAATCTGCCGGCAGGGCTATATCGGCATAAGTTAGTGGTGTCCCCGGCGTGTCCTGCCCCGATTGACAGATTTCCACGGGGTAGCCTGCAAGACTATTCCAGATTGTGGTATTTCCACCAAGGTCTCTTGTGCCCATGTAGAGATAGGTATCATCAGTTGGCGGAGCAGTTGCGGCGGTGGCCAGAATAGTGCCGTCAGAAGCTAACCCCGGCGAATATTCGATGGCGAAGATATCGGCGTTTGACCAGCCTGTAGCGCCGGTGCTCATGTCTTTCCAGCCGCTGGAGAAGCCATTAATTTTGTTGACCAATACCCTGCCGTTGCCATTGTTTGTGGAGGTACCAATGGCTATTTCCCGGCGACCGTAGCCTGGTGAGATGGCGAGGCATTTGACTCTCTCGCCAACACCCAGATTGCCAGCTAATCCGGTGGCGACGAAGTGAGTTCCTCCGTCGTTTGATAGATAGACCTCAGCACCGGCATTGGTGACTACGGCTACTATCCTGGGGTCATCGGGGGCTATAGCCAATTCTGTCCAGGTTGCTGCGCTGCCAAGGCCTCTTGATATATCTGTCCAGCCGATGCCGCCGTGGTCTGATTTGTAAAGCTTGGCGTTTGGGGAGTCGATGGCGTAGATAATGTTATTGTAGGCTACGGCTATGTGATTGACATCGCTGTTTGGAACTATGAGCAAGGTGCTGACGGCAGGGGTTTCGACTTGGGGCTCTTCTTCCGGCGGTGGTGTGGCTATGGTGAATTCTACAGTTGCTGGAGTGGCATCGATATTGCTAGCTTCATCTCTTGACTTGACATGAAATGTATAAGTGCCATCAGGCAAATCAGTGTAGGTCTTGCTGGTATCAGAGGTGAATGGAGAATAGTCGGTGTCGTAGCCTTCCAGATAATATGAGTAAGTTAGATTGGCAGGTGGCGTGGTGTCATCGCTGCCGGTCCATTCGAAAGTGACAGTGTTGAAGCTGATTTTTTCACTCGGGGAGATGGTAATTGCTGTTTGAGGTTGTATGGTATCTGGCGTTGATGCTTCTGGTTGAGTTGGTGGAGGTGGTGCTGTAGGCGTTATTGCCTTAGGGCTGCAAGTGACGCTTGGTAGAATCAGCAAAACCAGACACAGGATAAATAATATTCTAGGCTTAATGATTGTTTTCATCAGTCGACTTCTGTAGCCTTACTATGCTTCGATTCTAACATAATTGATTAGGAAACATCACCCCTTGAGCTTTTGACACTCGGACATAAAGTTGATAAGCTTTCATAAGCTTCTGAGGAGGGTAAATTGCCTGAGGGAAAAAATAAAGTAGACATGGAAAAGATTGTCTCGTTGTGTAAGCGGCGAGGTTTCATCTTTCCAAGCAGTGAAATATATGGTGGGCTAGGTAGCTGCTGGGATTATGGGCCATTGGGGGTGGAGCTCAAGCGGAATGTTAAAGAAGCCTGGTGGCGTGCAGTGATTCAAGAGCGGGATGACATGGTTGGCATAGATGCCAGCATAATGATGCATCCACAGACATGGGTAGCTAGCGGTCACGTTGAGGGCTTTTCTGACCCCTTGGTGGAATGTAAGGCCTGTCACCTCAGATGGCGGGCTACTGACTTGAATGGCGATAGTTGCCCCGATTGTAGTGGTGAGCTGACGGAGCCAAAGCAGTTCAACTTGATGTTCAAGACTTTTATGGGGCCAGTGGAGGATGATGCCAGCGTGGTTTATCTGCGGCCGGAGACGGCTCAGGGTATTTTTGTTAATTTCGATAATGTGCTGGCTACTTCGAGGAAGAAGCTGCCTTTTGGCATTGCACAAATGGGCAAGTCCTTTCGCAACGAAATCACGACTGGCAACTTCATCTTCAGAACCAGAGAGTTTGAGCAGATGGAAATTGAGTACTTCGTCAAGCCTGGCACAGATGAGAAGTGGTTCGATTATTGGGTAAAGGAGCGCTTCGATTGGTACTTAAAGCTCGGTATCAAGGAGGAAAACCTGCATCTTCGTAAGCATGGGAAGAAGGAACTGGCTCATTATGCTAAGGACTGCTATGATGTCGAGTATCTTTTTCCTATGGGTTGGGCGGAGTTGGAGGGTATTGCCAATCGGGGTGATTTTGACCTTGTGCAACATGCCAAGTATAGTGGAAAAACTTTGAGCTACTTTGATGATGAGACCGAGGAGCATTATACACCCTACGTTATCGAGCCCTCGGCAGGCGTTGACCGCTCGACGCTGGCTTTTCTTGTGGATGCTTATGATGAGGAGCTGGCTGAGGGAGAGACCAGGGTGGTTTTGCATCTTCATCCGAAATTAGCTCCAATCAAAGTAGCCATTCTACCTTTGAGTAGAAATGCAAAGCTGGTGCCGTTGGCAAGGGAAGTATACACGGAGCTTCGCCGCCATTTTATGACACAGTATGATGATGCCCAAAGCATAGGTCGGCGTTACCGTCGCCAGGACGAGATAGGCACCCCATTTTGTGTTACCATCGATTTTCAGTCGCTGGAGGACAAACAGGTTACTATTCGAGAACGAGATAGCATGGCACAGATTAGGCTGCCGATAAATGAGATGGTGAAGACATTACAGGCTAAGCTGAGCGGTGAACCTTTTGATGTACAGCCTTTGTGGGCAACTAGAACACCTGATGTTTTAGGGCAATGAAAATTCTTCATTTTGCTGACCTCCATCTTGGCGTGGAGACTTACGGCAGTGTTGACCCGGCTACAGGTTTATCGACAAGGCTGCTGGATGTTCTCAGGGCTCTGGATGAAGTGGTGGAATATGCAGTGGCTAATGGAGTAGACCTGGTTCTTTTCTGCGGCGATGCATATAAAAGCCGTGATCCTTCCCAGACCCACCAGCGAGAGTTTGCTAAGAGGCTCAGGCGGCTATCAGAGAACGGAATCCCCGTTTTTCTCTTGGTGGGTAATCACGATCTGCCTAACGCAGTTGGTCGGGCTACTGCTGTGGAGATTTTTGATACTTTAGCAGTTAACCATATTTATGTTGGCAACCGACCGGATATTTACCGTATCTCGACCAAGCGAGGTGACGTTCAGGTGGTAGCTTTGCCCTGGCTGAGACGTAGTGCATTGCTGAGCAGGGAAGAGACCAAGAACCTTACCATAGACCAAACGAATGACCAGCTTCAGGAAATGATGACCCGCAGATTATTGAGTGTTATTTCTGCCCTTGACCCAAACTTGCCGACATTACTGGCTGCTCATGTCTCGGTGGCTACAGCTAAACCGGGGTCAGAGAGAAGCATGGTAGTCGGCAGAGACCCTGTTTTGCTATTGGGCAATGTTGCTCAGTCTGTTTTCGACTATGTAGCTTTGGGGCATGTTCACAGGCAGCAAGTTTTAATTCAAAATCCACCTGTGGTCTATGCCGGTAGCCTGGAGCGTTTCGACTTCGGTGACGAAGGCCAGGATAAGGGCTTCTTCGTAGTTGATGTTGAATTGAGGGGTAAGGGAAGACATGTGACCCACGAATTCCATAAAGTAAATGCCCGGCGCTTTATGACGCTCGAAGTTTACATTGATATTGGGGATGTGGAGCCTACTGTTGCTGTTTTGAAGGCTATTGCTCAGCACGAGGCAGAAATTAAAGATGCTATAGTAAGGGTTCAGCTTTCTCTGCCAGGCACTCTGGAAGCTTCGCTTCGTGATGCAGAGATAAATAAAGCTCTCAGAGTGGCTCATTATGTTACTATTGCTAAAGAGGTCCGACAGGAAGCGCGCCTTAGATTGAGTGAGTGGACAACCCAGAAGTTGACTCCGGTTGACGCACTGAAAAAATATTTAGAGACTAAGAAAGTATCTGATGAGCGCCAAAAGATCTTACTTGAATATGGTGAAAGGCTTATGTGGGAAGCGGAACAAAGGGTAGGAGAAAGCATGGAGGTTGGAGGTTAAGATGAAAATAAGATTCGGCTTAAGGGAGAAAATACTTATACCCTTTTTGGCGTTATCATTTATCTCGCTGGGCGTTATCAGTTCACTTTCGCTTCGCAGCATATATCAAATCAGCTATACAGTTAGAGAAAATAGCGTTACCATGGGAGAAGAAGTTGAGCGCCAGAGCATCGCAGCATTGGAGGACCTGGGCAGGAGGTTAATGCAGCGGCGGGCATTGTACGTTTCCAACGAGATAGGGATATTTATGCGCTATCATCCGAACGCAACCATTTCTGAACTGAAAGATAACAAAGAACTGGCGGATATAGCGGTGCAGCGTGTTGGGCTAACCGGATATACAATGGTTTATGATAAAACAGGCACAGTCTATTTCCATAACGACCCGAAGATGGTGGGTGTCAACTTACTTAAGGTGAGTGGTGAGCCTGTCTACTTTTCGTCTATTGTAGGCAGGAGTTTTGAGGGAGAAGCCTCAGGTTATTACGATTGGGAAGATGCAAAAGGAGAGGTCAGGGCGAAATATATGCATTGCATACCTGTAGAAGGGGCAGGACTTGTAGTAGCGGCAAGTACCTATATTGACGAGTACTCGGCACCTGTCGAAGATTTGCTAGATCAGATAACTGCTGTAGTCTTGGCTACAAACCAATATATAGATGAGGAAGTGAGACAAGCGCAGTTGATGCTCATTATTGTTTTCAGTGGTATGATTTTTATTGCCACTGGAGTGATATTTCTACTGTCAAGGGCAATCACCCGACCAATATTGGCGCTGACGAAGGGCGCTGAGGTCATAGCGAAGGGTGAACTTGACTATAACATTGAGGCTGACACCGGTGATGAAATCCAGCATTTGGCTGAGCAGTTCAATGATATGGCCAAGGCTTTGAAGGAGTCTTATACTGACTTGGAACGGAAGGTCGAAGATCGCACCAGGCGAGAGCGGCAGAGAGCGGAGCAACTGCGTACCATAAATGAGGTCGGTCGCAAAATTAGCTCTTTCGTTAAGCTCGACGAGTTATTACCATATGTAGGCAATCTGCTTCGCGAGACTTTTCATTACTATAATGTCAACATTTTTCTCTTGGAATCAGGCTCTAGCAAGCTGACACTTAAAGCGTTGTGTCTGAGTGGCCAGAACGGGGTCATACCAGTCGGAGTGCCGTTGGAAATTGATGAGGAAAGTATAGTTGGCTGGGTAGCTCAGTCCGGCGAACCAATCTTGGCAAACGATGTAAGTGAGGATCCCAGGTATCGTGCTGTTGAAGCATTAAGGGAAACCAAGTCTGAGCTTGCTGTTCCTGTCAAGGTTGGGAATAATGTTATTGGAGTGCTGGATATTGAGAGCAAGGAAATCGACGCTTTCAGCGAAGCTGATTTATACACTGCCCAGACGTTAGCTGACCAGTTGGCTGTGGCTATTGAGAACGCCCGCCTTTATGAGGAGACGCGGCAGATGGCAGTTATGGAAGAACGTAACCGTATGGCAAGGGAGATTCATGATACGCTAGCTCAGGGATTTAGCGGTATTATTCTGCAATTGGAAGCAGCTGAACAGGCTTTGACTGGTGATGTCCCAGCTACAGAGCGACATTTGAATCAAGCTCGAAGCTTGGCTCGAAAGAGTCTGGCCGAAGCCCGGCGGTCGGTATGGAATCTACGGCCTCAGGCTTTGGAACAGCTGCGTTTGGTTGAGGCGATTAAGCAGGAGGTGGATAAATTCAGTCAGAGTATTGGGGTGAATGCTAAGTTCAGTGTTTTTGGCGCAAGGCGTGAGTTGCCACCTGAGATAGAAACAGGCCTTCTTCGAATTTGCCAGGAATCCTTGGCCAATGTGAGGAAACATGCCAAAGCCACTGAAGTAGAGGTAAACCTGAATTTTAATGAATCAGCATTGGAGCTGAGTATTCGAGATAATGGCGTTGGCTTAAAATCTCGAGCAGCAAGTGGTGATGGAAGTAAACGGGGTACCTTCGGGCTGATAAGTATGCAAGAGCGGGCTCGAGGTTTAGGAGGTACGCTAGAACTGCAGAGCAGAAGAGGCAAAGGAACGCTGGTGAGGGTTGTTATTCCTACCAGCAAGGAGGTTTTGTAGTGGAAGCTATAAAGATTTTGATTGCTGATGACCATCCAGTAGTGAGAGAAGGGCTGTTTGCCATGTTAAGCAGGGAGGTTGACTTTGATGTGGTTGGAGAGGCTAAGGATGGGGTGGAAGCAGTGAATAAAGCCAAGGAGTTGAGTCCAGATGTAGTGCTTATGGACCTTCGGATGCCGGAGATGGACGGCGTCGAAGCTATGCGCCAGATAAAGTCAGAGATGCCCGATGTCAAATTCATAATCCTGACTACATATAGCGATGACGAGTATATATTTAGTGGTATTGAAGCTGGTGCTCGGGCCTATCTGCTTAAGGATGCTCCGAGAGAGGATTTATTCAAAGCAATAAGAGCTGTTCATCGGGGCGAGTCGCTTATTCAACCAGTGGTGGCATCGAAATTGTTGGACCGTTTCTCCGAGCTGTCTCGCCGGACACCGTCTGGAGATGAGCTTTCAAGCCGAGAGCTTGAAATATTGTGCCTTATGGCTAAAGGTGCGGCTAATAAAGAGATTAGTGCTCAGCTTAACATTGCCCAGAGTACAGTGAAGACGCATATTAGTAATATTTTTCAAAAACTGGGAGTGAGTGACCGCACCGAAGCTGTGACTCAAGCTATTAAGAAGGGTATTATCCGTCTTTAGTCATACTAAAGTACTATGAGGCATAGGAAAAAGGGTTGACTTTTAGGTCAACCTTTTTCTGTGTGTGAAACCAACCACTCTCCTGATGGTGTAACCGATCTGAGACGGTAAACTTAAAGTTAAGGTTATTGGCTAAAGTATATACTATGCCGAAGAAATGCCTGCCTTGATATCAGGAGAGATGTAATGGGAAATATAAAGTTGCTAATAGTCGATGATAATGAAGTAGTAAGGGAGGGGCTCAAGAGCATCCTTGAGCCTCAAGCTGATATAGATGTGGTTGGAGAGGCTGTGGATGGACTGGACGCAGTGGCGAAAGCGGAGAAATTGAATCCTGATGTCATTTTGATGGATGCTCATATGCCCGGCATAGATGGCACAGAGGCAACCCGCCGTATAAAGAGAAGTCTGCCCGATGTGAAAATCTTGTTTCTAACGGTCTATGGCGATTATGTCGGCTCAGCGCTTGATGCGGGTGCTAGTTGGTATCTGACTAAAGATTGCAGGCGCCAAGACCTTATGGAAGCTATCAGGGTTTTAGCGCGGAGCACGCGAGCCAAGGCAAAAAAGGCCGGTTGATGGAAATCAGACATCGGTCCTAATCATAGTCTAAAAAACTCTTTGTTCTATGCCCTCGAGATTACTGACACTCCGGCTATTTTAAGTTGACCATGATTGTCTTGTAGTTGCCAGTGATGTTTTTGCTGGCGGTGTCTTTAAATCAATTTAAATTCTAGTACGTCCACAAGCCCCATATCGGTCAACCTAAGTTCGGGTATTACCGGTAGAGCGATAAAAGAAAGGAGCGCAAAGGGAGCTGGTGGGACGTGCCCTAAGCCAGATGCTGTTTTCTCTGCTTTCTCAAATTTTTTTACGACTGCTTCCAATGGCTCGGGTGAAAGTAGTCCAGCAACAGGTAGAGGTAAAGCTGCCAGGATTTTTCCATCGACGCATACTACTAATCCACCTTGCAATTTCTCAATCTCTTTGATTGCTGTGAAGATATCAGGGTCATTCGTGCCGACTGCCACTATGTTGTGAGAGTCATGGGCTATAGATGAGGCTAGTGCACCTCGTTTCAGGCCAAAGCCTTTGACCAGCCCTACGCCAATATTGCCACTTGCCTTGTGTCTTTCCACGACTACCAACTTTAAAATATCTTCTTCCAGGTCAGGCATAACTATGCCGTCTTTGACTTTCACGAGCTCAATTCTTTTTTTAGTGATTATCTGGCCGGGGATTATCTCGATAACTGGCAGGCATTTCCTGTCTGTGGTTAACTTTAGTGCTCCTATGGAGAACGGCTTGATGCGAACGGTATCGATTAGCTCATTAGCCGAAGCTTTTAGCGGTGCCTCGAGATATTTACCATTCCTAGCTACCAAGTGACCTTTGTAAAAGACCATATTTATTTCGAGATTTGGAAGGTCGGTGATGGTAATGAGATTTGCGATGTAGCCGGGAGCAATACCGCCATGGTCGTACAGTCTGAAATACTCGGCGGTGTTGATGGTTGCCAGTTGTATTGCACGTACCGGTTCAAGTCCGCTTTGTATCGCCTTCCTGACTACAGCATCAATGTCACCTTCTTGGAGCAAATCGGAGCAACTGCGGTCATCGACAACAAAAAAGCACCTGTGATACGTCCTGTCGTTAACCAAAGGTAAGAGAGTATCCAGGTTTTTTTCTGAGGAGCCCTCTCGTATCATAAGGTGCATTCCGCGTCTCAGCTTTTCTCTACCTTCTTCTAGCGTAGTTGACTCATGGTCTGAGCCAATGCCGGCGGATAAGTAAGCATTCAGCCGTTTATTCATAACACCTGGGGCATGTCCATCAATGACCTTGCCTTGGGCAGCGGCTATTTTCTTTAAAACCTCTCTGTCACCACTGATAACACCCGGGAAATTCATCATCTCGCCAAGCCCAATGAAGTTTTTCATCTTGAGTAGCTTCTTAATATCTTGGGCTTTGATCTCTGCTCCACTGGTTTCCATATTGGTAGCAGGCACGCATGATGGAGCTACAAAGAACATGTCAAGAGGTAACTTCTGTGCCCAATCCATGACAAACTTTATGCCATCGAAGCCAGCCACATTGGTTATTTCGTGCAGGTCAGTAATCGTTGCTGAGGTGCCTCTAGGGACTACTGCTTGAGCATATTGAGCCGGATGCAGCATGGAGCTTTCTATGTGGGTGTGCCCGTTTATTAGCCCTGGAGCCAGATAGCTGCCCTTCAGATCGAGTATCTCTTTGGCTTTGATGTAATTTCCGATGCCGGCAATCCTACCACCATATATGGCTACATTGCCTTCTTCTATGATACCGACGAAAGTGTTTATTATCTTAGCGTTCTTAATCAGCAAGTCCGCAGGGGCGTCCCCACGGGCAACTGAAATTAGTTTAGCTAAACTCATATCATCGTCCTCTGTAGATTAATCTATGGAACATATATCCCGCAGGTGACGAAACTTCTCATTCCGGTCAATTCCGTAGCCTACTATAAACTTGTTGGGCACAGTAAACCCCAGATAATCAATGGTCATCGGAACTTGGTGGCGTGAAGGCTTATCGGTCAGGGCGCACAGTCTCAGGGACGATGGCTTTTTCTTTTGCAGATAATCCATCAGGAAAGAAACAGTCAGCCCGGTATCAACTATGTCCTCGATCACTAATACGTCTCTGCCTTTTATTGATGTCTTCAAGCCATGTAATACTTTCACTCTGCCTGAAGTTTCCGTGCCAGCGCCGTAGCTGGAAAGTCTAACGAAATCCACTTCTACAGGTAAATCAAGCTCGCGGATCAGGTCGGCCATGAAGACAAATGAGCCCTTGAGAATGCCGATAATTAGAGGTTGCTTGCCTTGGTAATCCCGCCTGATTTCAGCAGCTAGCTTGGCTACAGCCTGCTTGATTTCGTCTTGAGAGATTAGGATTTTGGGCAGCCGAGACACGGGGGTGATTATACCCTTAGTAACTTCCTATTGTCTATACAGTACGGTGGATTTGCGGTCTTATTTTAAGGCCGTTAGCGCTTGACGATTAGTTTTTTAACGGCTTGCTGTAGGCCTTCGATGGTGAGTTCAAACATGGGGAAGATTTTTCTAATCATGCCTATGGTAGGTTCGTTCCAGTAGTGGGGCGCTTCGGGGTTTAGCCAGACGCAGTGGCTGAAATGGTCAACGATTTGTTTAAGACGGATTATGCCGGGTTTGTAGTTTCGCTCATAGTAGTAAATGGCACCGTAAACACTTTGTAGCTCCGATGGTGCCATCCAGGCATCTCCCACCAGTATTACCTTATAATCTGGCTCCATTGTGTGTAACAGGTAGTCAGTGCTTATTGCATCCCGACGCTCGATGTCTTTATAAACGTAGTCGTAGATGCAATTATGAAAATAGTAGTATTGGAAGTCCTTGAAATGTGTGCTGTGGTGGGCAGCCGAGAATAGCAAGCTGCAGAGGTGGGCAAATGGGTTCATAGAGCCGCCTACATCCATGAGTAGGAGTAGCTTCACCTTATTCTTTCGGCTTCGTCGCCAGATTAAATCTATATCACCGGCATTTTTGGCGGTAGCATCGATAGTCTTTTCCAGGTCCAGTTCGTCCTCTGGCCCGGTGCGATTCAATTGTCGTAACCCTTTTAGGGCTACCTCAATTTGGCGTATATCGAGGGTTAAATCTTGACGGTAGTTGCGGAATTGCCTTTGTTCGGCAATCTGGATGGCGCTCCTGCCGCCTCCTCCACCACCAACCCTGAAGCCAGCCGGATTTTGCCCAGAATGTCCGAAAGGTGAGGTGCCTCCTCTGCCTATCCAGTAGTCTCCACCATCATGTTGCTCTGTTTGCTCACGGAGTCTTTTTTCTAACTCTTGGAGCAGTTCATCCAAATCCATAGTATCCAGCAGCGCCCGTTCTTCTTCCGTAAGTAACATCCTGTTGAAAGGGTCTTTTAACCAGTTAAGGATTTGCTCCGAAATTTCTGCTGGGGCTTTTATGCCCTTGAAGTATTCCTGGAAGGCTACATCATAATGGTCGAAGTAGGACTCGCTTTTTACAAGTATGGCTCGGGCGAGATAATAGAAGTCGTTCAGATTGGAAATGTAACCTTTGGATAGAGCTTCCATAAGGGTCATCCATTCTGTAATTGAAACGGGTACCTTTCTTTCTCTTAAGGTGTAGAAAAAGTTGGTAAACATACGAGTGCCTAACTGTTATTTATCAACGTGGCTTATGTTAGCTGTCTACGGTCTTTGTGGCTTGTTTTTTCTTCATAAAGGTATTGATAAAATAGGCATAATCTGTCTCTTTCTTCAGCAAGGTGCCGGCGAAGGGAATATCAATGTTTATTATCTCATCAGGTGTGCTGCTGGCGATGAGGACGCGAATCCAATCTATCAGTTCGCTTGTTGATGGTTTCTTGCGGAAGTCGTCAATCTTCCGTAATGAGTAGAATGTTGCCAGAGACTGGCGGAGGAGGCTATCTCTGATGTCAGGGAAGTGTACCTTTACTATTTCCTCCATGAGCGCAGGGTCAGGAAATTCGATGTAATGGAATATGCAGCGTCGTAGAAAAGCGTCAGGAAGTTCCTTTTCAGCATTGCTGGTTATTACTACTATGGGTCGATGAGTGGCAACGATTGTCTCTCCTGTCTCCGTGATGTAAAAGCTCATTTCGTCCAGCTCATTTAGCAGGTCGTTAGGGAATTCGAGGTCGGCTTTATCTATTTCGTCAATGAGTAGCACAATCTCCTCTTTGGAGGCGAAGGCTTCTCCTAATTTACCTAGCTTTATGTATTGTCTAATATCGGAGACATCTTTATCTCCGAAACGGCTATCGTTCAATCTTTGTACGGTATCATAAACATAAAGGCCCTCTTGAGCCTTGGTGGTTGATTTTATGTTCCAGATAATGAGCCTCTTGTTTAGGTCTCTGGCGATGCTGTGGGCTAGGAGCGTTTTCCCCGTTCCAGGTTCGCCCCTAACCAACAAAGGCCTCTTTAAGGCTATGGCTACATTAACCGCATTTCTTAGGGCTTCGGAGGTAACATAATCGTGTGAGCCTTTGAATTTGTTAAAACTATCATTAACCATTGTTTAAATTTACCTCCATTGGTACTAATTTTTTGGTACGTTGCCGCTAATTGTAGTCGATATCCAAACTTAAGGCAATTGAACCAGAGTTAAAACTATTCTGATATGCAGGCTTTTTCGTAGTAGGAAAATACAAGGTGGATTTTCCATCTAGCTGCTGAAAATTTGCACAAGATAAGGAATTTTTGAGAAAAGTGTCTCTAATCCTCTGGCAATTAGATACTTGACACACCCATAAATTCATGTTATACTTATATTAGACTTAGCTAGGAGTAGTAACATGAATAAGAGCGAACTAAATTATCAAACAGTACTAAGGTGGACGGACGAGGAATGCCGTGAGTTCCTAGAACACCAGCGTTGGCCCAATGGTGCGGTGTGCCCCAAGTGTGGTGCAAATAGTCCATACGCTGTATCACGCAAAACAGATACAAAGAACAAACTGCAAAAGTTCTATAAATGCAAGGCTTGCAGAAAGCAATTCACGGCGACTGTTGGAACTATCTTTGAAGATAGCCATATTCCGCTAAATAAATGGTTCGCTGCGATATTCCTCATGTGCGCCTCCAAGAAAGGCGTTAGCGCTCACCAGTTACACAGGATGCTGGGTGTAACCTATAAATCAACCTGGTTCATGGCCCATAGAATCCGTGAGGCTATGAGGGATAAAAACATCCTTGAACCCTTTACTGGTACAGTAGAAGCAGACGAGACTTATATTGGTGGTAGACAACGTGGTCATTATACTGTGCGGGAACGCATTCAAGATGAAATCAAAATGGGACTTAGAAAAAGAGGCCCTCATCCCCGCATGAGTAAGGCGGTTGTCTTTGGGATGATTGAACGCAAGGGCAAAGTCCGCACAATAAAAGTTTCAGAGGTTAATGCCAAAACGTTAGGGCCGGTGCTACGAAACAACCTAGACCTCGATAAAGCACGTCTGATTACTGATGGGCACTCAGCCTACAGGCACATAAAGCACCATGTTCGCCATGACATTATTGACCACGAGAAAACCTATGTCGCTGGCGATGTGCACATTCAGGGTATTGAAAACTATTGGAGCTTGTTGAAACGGGGGCTATATGGCGTATTTCAGCACGTTGGGGCGGGTTATTTACCGCAATACCTCGATGAGTTTCAGTATAGGTTCAATAGCCGAAAGGTTACTGACGCCGAGAGGTTCGCTTCTTTGGTCGGCCAGGTGCAGGGACGGCTTGACTGGTATTGCCAGACGCATCAGCCTGAGAATCCCTACGCTTAATAGGTGTGGCTAGTTCTTTAATGGCTTCCTGAAAAGATAGCGGATAGAGCGATATTGTCGTGTCTTTGTGTTTCTTGGTCATTCTTATACCAACCGATGCTTATGTATTCTTAAAAGGAAGCCCTACTTTCGTAGGGCCAAATTAGGGCCTACTCTTAGGCAGTGGCCTAGTTTCAGTCCTAGTATAAATTATATGTATTTTATATCCATTTGTCAAGGGGCAGGCCAAATAGATATACCAATAGGCATTCGAGGTTTCTTGCTTACCTCTTTTACTCTAGCATCGCCCAATTCGTCCCAATAATCAGCACCGAAATATGGCTTGGGGTAGACACAACGATAGGCAGCATAGGCATTTAAGTCAGCCAGCTGTATAAAGTAGGATTCATGGGAAAGGCGAAAATTGGGATCTTCCACAATAAATGTTGCGGGGCGTGATAATGTTTGCCCAACATTGATAGCAGAGGGCACTTGGCTGTGTCTTCTCATCTGACGAAACATGGATCTGACATAGGCGGGATCTCCCTCATCCGGGAAAACAACACAGCTGTCCCTACCGTAATAAGTGTAACGCTCAATCCGTTGTATTGTTTGCTGCCACGCCATATTGCGAATGTCTGAAGGTTGCTCATTCTTAACCAACTTATCTTTTGCTATTAAAACTGCCCAGGTCTTTATCGCCCCAATCTTTTGCTGAAACCGCAACGCCATTCTATAAATGTTCATTCTGGCCTTAAGGCCAAGATTTAGTTCTTTGATTGGGCCAGTATTATGCACAAGGTATCCCGCTTTTAATTCCTCTCGTTGCTTCAGATGAAATTCTCTCCATAGAAAGTTGCGAAAATCCTTTATTGCGTCTAGAGTTGTCAGCCATGCATGGTCTGCAACAATCAATGAAGATAGGACAAAGGCATCTGTGGGAGACCCCTTGATGCTAAGGCCAGTATCACCCGAATCGTCTAAATAAAATAGGTACATACTCTGTTTGTACATTATATTATACTCCTAACCGGCTATCAATTTTACCGTTGACACACTCCAATCTAGTGCTATAATCAAGGTTAAGGGGGTGAATTATGGCAAACTTAGATCCGCAGGTACAAATACGCATCATAGACCTTGCCGAGAGATGGGTTGGTAATGTTGACGTTGGTACGAGTGGTCGGGAAAACGCTGTAAACGTGATCGCCAAGCGTTTCGACCAGGCATACAAGGCCATAATCAAGACACTAACGGAGAAATAGCCCACCTTAACTCTACCAATTTGCTTACCAGGTCAAGTATAGATTCTGCCCCCGCCTTGTTGGCACAAATTTCGCTGAGATTTTTAGCAATCTCAAGTGCTGCGAGATATTGACTATTTTCACTCATTTACGTTTCTCCTAGAAAAAAATTTTTGTTGTGTCATGTAAATCATCGCTAATCCTCTTGACAATAGACAAATTTGGTGTTATACTTCTTGTTTACTGCATTAGAATGCCTTGTCAATTTCTTATTAATTCTTTCCCCCATTGCTATCCTTAGTTATAATTTGGCGCTTGGTTAACGTACCGCTTTTGAGACACGTGTCTTAATTTCTTAGAGGAGAGCTATGTCTATTTTAGTACCTGAAGAACGGAACATTGCCTTAAGGCAGAGAAAATCCTTCGCTAAACTACCTGAGGTCTTGGAAATCCCCAATCTTATCAAGGTTCAACTTGATTCATTTCGTTGGTTTCAGGAGGAGGGTTTAAAGGAGCTTCTTCAAGAAGTTTCGCCCATTTATGATTTTACCGGTACAAGGCTGGAGTTGCATTTCGCTGGCTATGAGTTTCGTCAACCTCCCTTCTCAGTAGACCAATGCCGCCAGCGAGATATGACATATGCAGCCCCGTTGTATGTTAGGGCAAAATTGCTAGTTAAAGATACTGGAGAGATTAAAGAGCAGGAAATATTCTTTGGCGACTTTCCTCTTATGACCGATAAGGGCACCTTCATAATAAGTGGTGCGGAAAGAGTAGTAGTTAATCAACTGCTTCGTTCACCGGGTATTTATTTTAGCTTGCAAGAAGACCAGACTAGTGGACGTGGGCTATGCGCTGCCAAATTGATTCCAGAACACGGCGCATGGCTGGAATTTGAAACGTCCAGCAGGGACGTGATTTTTGTAAAAGTGGATGGTAAGAGGAAGATTCCCGTGGCAATTTTACTACGTGCTATTGGCTATGACGATGATGGCGAGCTGCTGGGGATTTTTCAGGATGTGGAAACATCGTCAGAACATACTTTTATACAATCTACAATAGAGAGAGAGCCTTCTATTAAGACAAGGGAAGAAGCTCTGGTCGATATTTATAAACGATTGCGCCCTGGTGAACCACCTACTGTTGAGAATGCACAGAGCTTGCTGAATAACCTTTTCTTTAATCCTAGACGTTATGACCTGGGAAGGGTTGGACGATATAAGCTTAACAATAGATTAGGGACTAATGTCGATGAGCGTCGTCGTTGTTTGACTAAGGAAGATTTTATAGAAATTGTGCGGCGTATCATTAAAGTTAACAACGGAAGTGAAGAACCGGACGATATTGATCACCTGCGTAATCGGCGTGTGAGGACGGCAGGGCACCTTATACAGAACCAGTTTCGGATTGGCTTATTACGTTTAGAGCGGACAATTAAAGAACGCATGAGTATAGTTGGTCCGGAAGCTGCCATTCCTTCTACCTTGATTAATAATCGCCCCATAGTTGCTGCCATGCGGGAGTTTTTTGGTGGTTCACAGCTCTCACAATTCATGGATCAAACCAACCCATTGGCTGAGTTGACTCATAAACGTCGGCTTTCTGCGATGGGACCGGGTGGACTTTCCCGCGAGCGCGCTGGCTTTGATGTTCGAGATGTACATCACTCTCATTATGGGAAAATCTGTCCCATTGAGACGCCGGAAGGACCAAATATCGGTCTCATTGGCTCCTTAGCTACGTACGCATCAGTTAATGAATACGGTTTTATAGAGACACCATATCGCAAGGTCATCCACGAGGTGCCCAATATGGTTGAAAACCTAACAGATAGAACAGTTTTGGAGGACACAACTGACTCGAGTGGGAAAATCATTGTTTCTAAAAGGAGACTAGCTACTAAAGAGATTGCTAAAAAAATTGCCTCTTTGTCTTCTCGCAATATAAAGATTGTTCCTTTTGTCTCTGAGCAGATTGAATACTTAACCGCCGATGAGGAAGAGAAATATACGATTGCTCAAGCTAATGCTCTTCTTAACCCCAAAAATGAATTTGTTGAGGAAAGAATCGGGGTCATAAGAGGTGGCAAATATCTTAAGGAAACCGCAGATAAAATAGATTTTATGGATGTATCACCGAAGCAGGTCTTCAGTGTCACCACATCTCTAATACCTTTCCTCGAGCACGATGATGCTAACAGGGCTCTAATGGGATCAAATATGCAGCGTCAGGCTGTGCCTTTGCTTCGTACGGAAGCTCCTTTGATAGCTACAGGGATGGAGAAAGAGGTGGCCAAGTACAGCGGGCAGGTTATTTTTGCCAGGGAGGATGGCGAGGTCGTCTCAGTTGACAATAGTCAAGTCACTATTGTCGGCGAAAATGGGAATGAACACGTCTACCCGCTGATAAAATTCATCCGAACTAATCAAGGAACATGTGTAAATCAGCGTCCTGTAGTGTCTAAAGGTGATAAAGTCAAAAAAGGGCATGTTATAGCTGATGGTTCATCGACAGACCATGGTGAACTTGCCTTAGGACAAAATATTATTTGTGCCTTTATGAGCTGGCGGGGCTATAATTTTGAAGACGCTGTTATACTCAGCGATAGGATGGTCAAGGATGACAGGTTTACCTCTATCCATATTGAGAAGTATGAGATAGAAGCCCGGGAGACAAAGCTGGGTACAGAGGAGATTACCAGAGATATACCCAATGTAGGAGAAGAGAGCCTGCGCGATCTGGACGAGTCCGGCATCATCCGTATAGGCGCTGAAGTTGGTCCAGGCTCTATTCTGGTGGGTAAGATCAGCCCGAAAGGTGAGACTGAGTTAACTGCTGAGGAAAAGTTGTTGAGGGCTATCTTTGGTGAGAAGGCCCGTGAGGTTAAAGATAGTTCGCTTAGAGTGCCACATGGTGAATGTGGGAAGGTTATAGATGTTAAAGTTTTCTTCCGCCATGATAATAGTGATTTGCCGGCGGGTGTTCATTGTCTGGTACGGGTTTGGGTTGCACAGAAGCGGAAGATATCTGTCGGAGATAAGATGGCTGGCAGACACGGTAATAAAGGAGTTATATCATGTATCTTGCCAGAGGAAGATATGCCTTTTCTGCCTGATGGTAGGCCAGTGGATATTATTCTCAATCCTATTGGTGTCCCGTCACGCATGAATATAGGACAAATCTTGGAAACCCATCTAGGTTGGGCTGCTGAAACACTTGGCATTAAAGTGTTAAATCCGATTTTTGATGGCGCTAATGATGTTGCTATTGAGGATGCTTTGGCCAGAGCATGGATAGTACAGCAGGCAGCCGCAATTAATAAAGCGAGTCGTGGTGATTTTAGCGCTGTTGGGCTTGACCAGGCTAAGACTTGGCTTGCTGACAATGGCTATAATGCCGAGAAAGTATTTGATGATAGCTGTCCCGGAGAAGCGAAGAGGGTTTGTCTGCGCTTGTGGCTTGATACGCTGGGTGTTAAGGTTTACGGGCTTAGCGATGAGGAAGTAGGGGCGATTGTGGAGAAAGTTTATGCTGAGCAAAAGCAGTCACCACCTGTATTCGGCAAGGTTACTCTTTTTGATGGGCGAATCGGAGAACCGTTCGACCAACCGGTGACTGTAGGCAGCATTTACATGATGAAGCTTATTCACCTCGTTGAGGACAAGGTGCATGCTCGATCTACTGGCCCTTATTCTCTAATCACTCAACAACCACTTGGTGGAAAGGCTCAGTTTGGCGGACAACGATTTGGTGAGATGGAGGTATGGGCGTTGGAAGCCTATGGCGCCAGCCATATGCTTCAGGAATTGCTCACTGTTAAGTCAGACGATGTAGCTGGCCGAGCTAAGGCTTATGAGTCTTTGGTTAAAGGTGAGGACATATTTCAACCGGGTGTTCCTGAGTCCTTTAAGGTTTTGTTTATGGAATTGCGTAGCTTAGGGCTAGCCGTCGAGTTACTTAATGAAGAAGAAGAAATGGTGAGTTTCCTTGAAGAGAGGAAAAAAATCGGGACTAAACTCAGAGGTTTGAGCTAAAGGAGACAGATGACTGAGGTTAATGATTTTAATGCTATCCGTATCTCGTTAGCTTCCCCGGAGCAAATTAAAAGTTGGTCGTATGGCGAGGTAACCGAGCCTGAAACAATTAATTATCGAACTCTAAAGCCGGAGAAAGATGGACTTTTCTGTGAAAGAATCTTCGGGCCAACTAAGAATTACGAGTGTTATTGTGGAAAATATAAGAAGATACGCTACCGCGGTGTTACGTGTGATAGATGTGGGGTCACTGTAGAGCATTCCAGGGTTCGCCGGACACGCATGGGCCATATTGAGTTAGCTGCTCCGGTGTCTCACATTTGGTTCGCTAAAGGAGTGCCCAGCCGGCTGGCACTGCTTCTTGATGTTTCTCCCCGAAACCTAGAGAGGGTTCTTTACTTTGTACAATATATCGTTGTCTCAGTTGATGCCGCAGTGCGTGATGAGATGATTAGAAAACTCAAAGAAAGGCTCTCTCAACATATCGCTGAGCAAGAGAAGCTATTGGATAATCAGGTTGCGGAAATAGAATCGGAAGCTAAGTCAGCTCCAGACCAGAAAACTATTGAGAAGGTAAATCAGCTACGGCGCGAACTTATTGATAAAAAGGTTGAACTTGAAAGCGAGCTCAGCGACAAAATCTCAGAGCTGGAGAATCTACGATCTTTGAGCCTTCTCACTGAGGGCCAATATCAAGAGCTTAAGCAAGAATTTGGTGAATTTTTTGCAGTTGGCATGGGAGCAGAAGCCATACTGGACGTTCTTAAAGAGATTGATCTTGAAAAATTACGTCATGTCCTTATTGAAGAGATACGTTCGAGTTCGGGTCAGCGTCGCAAGAAGGCCAGTAAGCGATTACGGGTAGTCGAAGCTTTCTGGCGCAGTGGCAATAAGCCTGAATGGATGGTCTTGACAGTGCTTCCCGTTTTACCTCCGGAGCTTCGACCTATCGTCCAGTTGGACGGAGGTCGATTTGCCACCAGCGACCTTAATGATCTTTATCGACGTGTGATTAATCGTAATAATCGTCTTAGACGGCTTATTGATTTAGGTGCTCCTGAGATTATCATTCGTAATGAGAAGCGTATGCTTCAGGAGTCCGTTGATGCGCTTATAGACAGTGGTCGAAAAGGGCGAGTGCCAATAGCTAGTGGAGCTCATAGATTGAAATCATTGTCTGACATGCTTCGGGGTAAGCAGGGTCGTTTCCGCCAAAACCTTTTGGGCAAACGAGTAGACTATAGTGGACGGTCGGTCATTGTTGTTGGGCCTGAATTGAAGCTACATCAATGCGGTTTGCCCAAGCATATGGCTCTGGAATTGTTTAAGCCTTTTGTTATGCGTCAGTTGATTGAACAGGGTTATGCTCATAATATTAAGAGTGCCCGGCGACAAGTAGAGAAAGCTAGACCTGAGGTTTGGGACATTCTGGCAGAAGTGGTCAAAGAACGACCAGTATTGCTCAACCGTGCCCCAACATTACATCGTTTAAGTGTTCAAGCTTTTGAACCTGTACTTATTGATGGTAGTGCTATCCAGATTCATCCCTTGGTGTGTACCGCTTTTAATGCGGACTTTGATGGAGATCAAATGGCTGTTCATGTGCCTCTTTCTCAGGCAGCAGTGAGAGAAGCTAGGGAAAGAATGCTTAGCATACATAACATGCTGTTGCCGAGTTGCGGTGAGCCTGTAATGACACCAACTTTGGATATGGTTCTGGGTTGTTATTATCTCACTAATACTAGACCCGGGGCGATGGGGGAAGGGATGGTTTTTTACGATTTTGAGGAAGCTAAGCTTGCCTATGATCTGGGAGTTGTCAGCCTGGGTGCTGAAATACAGGTGGGAAACAAAGATGGAGACGGGCAGAGATTGAAAACCAGTGTTGGTCGGATTTTGTTCAATGAAGTCTTGCCTCCTGAATTTCGATTTCATAATCAGGTAATGGATAAAGCTGCCCTGAAACGCTTGGTGTTAGACTGTTATCGCTCATTAGGTAATATTCCCACAGTTACCATGCTTGACGATCTTAAGAAGATTGGCTTTGAGTATGCCACTAAATCAGGCACTACTATTGCTGCTAAAGATATTGAGGTTCCTCGAGATAAGGCAAAGCTCCTCGAAGAGGGTGATGAGAAAATAGCTGTTATCGAGAGCCAGTTTAACCGAGGGCTGATAACTGATGATGAGCGTTACAACAGCGCAATTCAAGTTTGGACGGAGACCACGGATAAAATCACAGAAACTATCTCCCAATCTTTGGATCGTTATGGTGGTGTCTACATGATGGCAACATCGGGGGCGAAGGGAAATATTTCGCAGATCAGGCAGATGGCTGGTATGCGAGGCTTGATGACCGACCCGTCAGGGAGAATAATCGAATACCCTATCAAGGCAAGCTTTCGTGAAGGGCTCTCGGTGATGGAATATTTTATATCTACTCACGGGGCTCGCAAGGGATTGGCTGACACCGCTTTGAGAACTTCTGATGCCGGTTATCTTACTCGCCGTCTTATTGATGTTGCCCAAGACTTGATAATATTCGAGGATGATTGTGGCACCGAAGAGGGTATCTGGCTGTTTGATAAAGCGGAGAAAGGTCTATTGGCGCCTCTCGATGAGCGGTTGGTTGGGCGTCTAGCTGCATCTGATGTCGTTGACCCAGGTACCGGCGAGATTATTATCCGGGCAAATGAAGAGATCGACGAGGAAAAGGCAAAGCAAATTACCGGTGCTGGCATTACCCAAGTATATGTTAGGTCACCGCTTAGTTGCCATTCCCGCCGTGGCATCTGCAAATATTGTTACGGACGTGACCTTGCAAGAAGAGGGCTGGTGGAAATTGGCACGGCTGTAGGTATTGTTGCTGCCCAGAGTATAGGTGAACCGGGCACCCAGCTTACATTGCGCACCTTTCATACGGGAGGCGTAGTCGGCGCTGATATCACTAGTGGTTTGCCAAGGGTGGAGGAATTGTTCGAAGCCAGGGTGCCAAAAGGCCTGGCTGTCCTCTCTGAAATCGATGGCATTGTAGATGTAATTGAGACTCAAGATGTGCGGAAGATAAGAGTTACCAGTTCTGAATCATATCTGGATGAATATGCGTTGCCGCCGAAAACAGAGTTGGTTGTAAGCGATGGGCAGTGGGTTGAAGCTGGAACAAAACTTGCTACTTTAACAGTCGCGCCTAAAAAATCGCGAAGCAAGAAACCAGTAGTTGTAGAAGAGCATCCGGTGATATCTAGAGTTGCTGGCAATGTCGTTATTGAGGAAGGTAATCTCTATATCAAGTATGAAGAGGTTGAAGAGCGAGAATATATAATTCCGTCTGGGAGCCATATTCGCATTAGAACGGGTGATAGAGTGAAAGCTGGAGGCCAGTTAATTGATGGTTCTGTAGACCCACAGGATATTCTACGCATTATGGGTAGGGACGCAGTGCAACAGTATTTAGTTGAAGAGGTGCAAAAGGTCTACCGCTCGCAAGGCGTAAACATTAATGATAAACATATTGAAATGATTATTCGCCAGATGCTTAGACGAGTCCGTGTAGAATCTCCAGGTGACACTGAGCTTCTTTCTGGAGACCTGGTCGACCGCTTCGAGTACGAGAGTATAAATGCTAAGGTTCTGGCTGAAGGTGGGGAACCAGCTACTGCTCAAACTGTTCTTCTAGGGATTACTAGAGGTTCGTTAAATACAAGTAGCTGGTTGGCCGCCGCTTCTTTTCAGGAGACTACGAGAGTACTTACCGAAGCAGCAATTTGGGGTAGAACAGATAAACTACTCGGACTTAAGGAGAACGTGATTATCGGTAAACTTATTCCATCTCAGACTTTGCCTAAGGTTGAAGGGCTTGAATCAGAAACTCCGGAGCTTGAGGAAGGCGAATCCGAAACCATGCAAGTTGAGGAAAGTGAATCGACAATCTCGGATCTTGAGGGAAGCGAATCTGTAGGACCACAGGTTGAGGAGGCTGAATCGGAAACCCTGCAAGTTGAGGAAGGCGAATCTGTAGGACCACAGGTTGAGGAGGCTGAATCGGAAACCCTGCAAACGGATGTTTCAGAGGAGTTGGTGGACGAGCAATCGTCTGAAATAGAGACCGAGCAAGAGTCGAAATAAATTGGGACTTCGAGACTTAAAAAATCCTCGCCGTAAAGCGAGGATTTTTTTATTGATGGATCATCTCTATTGACTTTAGTTTGCTTATACTTGATGTGATATAATTTCAGATAAGCCTTGGTTGGCTTCCTGAGCGATGAGAGATAAGGAAGTAAAGACACGGATAGTATCAGGCAAGCCCAGCGTCGATGATGTTTCTCTGGATACTAACCTCCGCCCCAGACGCCTGAGCGATTTTATCGGGCAGGAAAAGGTTAAAAGCAACCTCGAAATAGCCATTACTGCTGCTCAGAAGCGCGGAGAGCCTTTGGACCATGTTCTTCTTTACGGGCCGCCCGGCTTAGGGAAAACTACGTTAGCTTACATTATCGCTGCTGAAATGGGCGTCAATATTAGAATTAGCTCGGGTCCAGCGATAGAGCGCCCTGGTGACCTGGCGTCTATACTGACTAATCTCCAAAAAAATGACGGCTTCTTTATTGACGAGATCCACCGACTTGGTCGTCCTGTGGAAGAGATACTGTATCCGGCGATGGAAGATTTTGCCATAGACATAATTCTTGGTAAGGGGCCTGGTGCCAGGAGTTTACGCTTAAGTCTGCCTCATTTCACCTTAATCGGAGCTACCACCCGTTTTGCCATGATGAGTCCACCTCTGAGGGATAGATTCGGCGCTGTTTATCGCCTCGATTTCTATGACGAGCCGGCTATAAAGACGATCTTGAAGCGTTCAGCAAGAATTCTCAATATAGATATAGATGAGGACGGCATCAGCCAGATTGCCTGTCGGGCTAGGGGAACACCTCGAGTAGCTAACAGATTGCTTAAACGAGTGCGTGATTATGCCCAGGTAATGGCAGATGGAGTAATTACTGAAACCGTTGCTGTTGAAGCACTTGCCAAACTGGAGATAGACCGCATTGGCCTGGATGAGATAGACCACAAAGTTATACGTACTATAATTGAAAAATTCGATGGCGGGCCGGTCGGGTTGGAAACTATTGCTGCTTCCATAAGTGAAGAAGCAGATACTATAATGGACGTTTACGAGCCTTATCTTCTTCAATTAGGATTTTTAGAGCGGACACCTCGCGGCAGGATGGCTACCAGGCTTGCCTGTGAACACCTGGGAGTTACTTACAAGAAGGGGCAATCATCCCAGGCAAGTTTGTGGTGAAGTTTGCCGGATACTTTCACCTCTTTGGTTTTTGCGATGGGCTTTAGAGAAAAACTCGCCACCCTCTTGTTTTCAATTGTCTTATTGCTGTCATCAGCTTGCCATCAGCCGTCTGACATGGCTTTGGTGACCGAAGTTATCGATGGCGATACCATTGTTATTCAGGGTGGTTATCATGTGCGTTATATTGGCATAGACGCACCCGAAAGCGGAGGATTCTATTACCTGGAAGCTAAACAGGTAAATGAGGAACTGGTAGCAGGCAAAAAGGTTAGACTGGAAAGCGATATTTCGGACAGAGATCGATATGGGAGATTGCTACGCTACGTTTATGTTGACGATAAATTTGTCAATGCCGAGATGGTAAGCCGAGGTTGTGCCTGGACTATAGCCTATCCGCCTGATGTTAAATACCAGGTGTATTTGGAAGCTATGGAAGACGAAGCCAGTCAAACAAAGCGGGGATTCTGGAGATAGAAAGAAACCCATCTCGTCTTCTCGAGAAGAGTTAACGAGCTGATTTATTGTATAGTCTTAATTGTTTTTGGTCAGATGCTTTTATTTTCCGTTCCAACAGTGCCGGCCCAAGAACAAGCATCAAGGAAAGCAGGACAAGGAGTAACCAGCCGCCGAAGCCAATGGCACTATTGTTTCCCAAAGCCACTATCACCAGTATCAATATTTCGAGGATTAATAGAATTCCGACTTTAGCCCAGCGCTGCCTGATGCGGATGAAAGTGGCTGCGGTTAGAGCCAGTACTGCAAAGCTCAAAGCAATCTGGGAAGCAAACCCTTGAAGTTGTTCGTACCATATAAGTGTATCATCTAACTCCAGCGCTAGCATCCAGCCTATAACTATAGGGATGGGAAGCAGCATTAATGAGGCGAATATCCAGTCTTTTCTAATGGTTTTTTTGGTTATGGGGACTACGACGAGCAGGGCTAATGGAATGTAGGCGATGGCTGCGAACCAGGTCCAGTTGCCGGGTAGATATATCAACAGGATGCCGATGGCTATAACTGGAGTCAGGCAATAACCTAGCCAGGGGAATAGCCAGGCAGGCTTACCGTGACACCAGCCATAGATTACAGCACAGGCAACTGCAATCACGATGCCAAATAGCCAGATGGTGTCTTTCCAGAAATGTAGGGAAAAGAGTGCGGCAATTAAAAGATGGGGTAGAGCGGCGAAAAGAGCTTGGCGCCAGCTACCTTGGCTATATACCTCATACATTTGCCTGGCAACAACTCGTGGAGGTCCCAGGAGACTTGCTGCGGTAATGGATGCCTCTTCTTCAGAGAGTCCCGATTCTATTAATTCGTGGCTTTTGTCTTCAAGGTGCGTGTTTAACTCTCGCACCACATCGCTTTCGATTGTGTGCTCAAGCCTTAGATAGTCTTTGACGCTATCTGTGTAGCTCGATTTAGCTGGCATTTCTGTTAACCAGTCGCCGGTTGAATAATTAAAGCCACAGCGGTAGAGAAATCTTGCCAGGTAGCTAATCTTTCGACCATGGCTTTTTGTCCTTTTACTGTTATGTAATAGTAGCGCCTTTCTTGACCGCTCGGCAGCCTCTGCCATCTACCCTGAAGTAATCCGGCTTTTTCCAGTCGGTGGAGAGCCGGATAGAGAGTGCCTTCCTTGAATTGAAAGTAGCCATTACTTCTTTTTTCTATTTCTTTTATGATGTTGTAGCCATACATTGGCTGATTGTTGATCAAACAGAGAAGCAAAGAGTCAGTGCTGCCTTTGAGTAATTCACGCTTATAATGCATTTTGTACCTCGCTTAAAACGTCGGACTCAGTCTTAAGAATAGCATCGGCAAATGTTATCGTCAAGTCCATAGCACCTTATTTGACAAAAGCTATTTTTAGATGTATATTATGATCAGATTTTATCCTCTGGTGGTTAGAGCGAGGTGGAACCACCCGTTCTCATCCCGAACACGGAAGTGAAACGCCTCAGCGCAGACGATACTAGGGGGGCAACTCTTTGGGAAAATATGCCACTGCCAGGGGGTTTATCTAAGTTTCTCGAAGTCAGGCATTCTCTTCTGAATCACAAAGTATCCCAAATATTTTGGAGCTTTGACACTTCTAATCAAACGCCTTATAATTCTAATTAGGGTATCAGTTAGCTCACAGAAAGAGGCTTAAAGGACAAGGACACATATGGCCAGCAGGTTTGAGAAATTCTCAGAGAGAGCTCGTCGAGCCCTGACTCGTGCCCAGGAAGAAGCACAGCGTTTCGGGCATAATTACATTGATACTGAACACATATTGCTGGGCTTGATAGCCGAGGAAGATAGTGTAGCCAGTAAAGTCCTGGCTAACATGGGCGTACTTCCGAATAAGATACGAGCTGCTGTGGAGTTTGTGGTGGGGCGGGGAGAGAGGTCAGCAATAGGCGAAGTAGGGCTTACTCCCAGAGCGAAAAGAGTGATTGAGCTTGCGGTTGACGAAGCCCGCCGCTTGAACCATAGCTATATAGGCACTGAGCATCTCCTTTTGGGTTTACTGCGTGACCGCGAAGGTGCGGCGGTTGGTGTTTTGGAGAGCTTCGGTATTACTTTCGATAAAGCTCAAGCTGAGATAAATAGCGTTCTAAGTCAGAGTGCGTCTCAACCGCGTGCCGTTGCCCGTGGACCCGGCCGTACACCGGTCTTAGACCAGCTTGGAATCGACCTGACCAATGCAGCTCGGGCTGGAAAACTTGACCCCATCGTTAACCGCAGCAAAGAGATTGAGCGAGTCATCCAGATACTCAGCCGTCGCACGAAAAATAATCCGGCGCTTATAGGTGAGCCGGGTGTTGGCAAAACAGCGATTGTTGAGGGTCTGGCACATCGTATTGTTGCCGGTGAAGTCCCTGAGACACTGCAAGGCAAGCGACTCGTAACCCTTGATATAGGTTCGTTGGTAGCTGGTACTAAGTATCGCGGTGAGTTTGAGGAAAGACTGAAAAAGGTCATTGACGAGATAAAAAGCGCTGGAAATTGTGTGATTTTTGTTGATGAACTACATACTATTGTCGGTGCCGGTGCCGCCGAGGGTGCTGTTGATGCCTCCAATATCTTGAAGCCGTCTCTGTCGCGTGGTGAACTTCAGTGCATTGGTGCTACCACGCTGGACGATTATCGCAAGTACATTGAGAAAGACTCTGCTCTGGAGCGTCGTTTTCAACCGGTAATGGTGACCGAGCCCACTGTGGAGCAGACTCTGGATATACTGCGCGGCATTAAGGCACGATATGAAGAGCATCACAAGTTGGAAATAAGCGACGAGTCTTTGCAAGCTGCATCTTCTTTAGCGGCTAAGTATATACCTGACCGTTTCTTGCCTGACAAGGCTATTGATTTGATGGATGAAGCCTCATCTCGTGTTCGTATTATGCGAGGCGGTGTGCCTTTTGGCTTGACTGAAGCCAGGCGTGCCCTGGAGGCTGTGCGCAGGGACAAAGAGACGGCAATTTCTTCTAAAGAGTATGAATATGCCGCTGAGTTGCGTGACCGTGAAGTCCAGTTGGTAGATAAAATCAGTGTCATGGAACAGAAGTGGCAGGAGGACCAGCAGCAGGAAAAGCCGGTTGTTACCGAGGAAGATATCGCTGAGGTAGTCAGCATGTGGACCGGGGTTCCTGTAGTGCGAATGACCACGGATGAAACCAGTCGACTGCTTCAGATGGAAGAGGCTTTGCACAAGCGCATTATCGGCCAGGATGAGGCTATAAATGTTGTCTCCAAGGCGGTGCGGCGCGCCCGGGCTGGATTAAAGGAACCTCGCCATCCCATCGGTAGCTTTATTTTTCTGGGACCAACTGGTGTGGGTAAGACTGAACTGGTAAGGGCTTTAGCCGAGTTCATGTTCGGTAGCGAAGATGCCATGGTCCGGCTCGACATGTCTGAATTTATGGAACGACACACCGTGGCTCGGCTGGTTGGCGCTCCTCCCGGATACGTGGGTTATGACGAGGGAGGACAACTGACCGAGGCGGTGAGACGAAAGCCATATTGCGTGATATTGCTTGATGAAATTGAAAAGGCACATCCCGATGTCTTCAATATATTGCTCCAGATTTTTGATGACGGTCATCTGACCGATGCTAAAGGGCGCCGGGTAGATTTCCGTAATAGTATAGTGGTCATGACCAGCAATGTGGGTGCCAAACATATAAAAGGCGTTATGGGTATCGGCTTTGCCGCCCGTACCGATGAAGAGAAGAATCGGCACACTGAATACGAGAAAATGAAGGAGAAGGTACTTGCTGAATTAAAGACGACCTTTCTCCCCGAATTTCTAAATCGCATTGATGAAGTGGTTGTTTTCCACTCCCTGAGTAAGGCGCAAATCCGCCAAATTGTCGACCTTATGCTCAACCAGGTAGCTAAGTCGGTAGGCGAAAAGAATCTGAAACTTGAAATCACCGATGCTGCCCGTGATTTTCTGGGTGAAAAGGGCTACGACCCGACTTTTGGAGCACGACCTCTGCGCCGTGTGATTCAAAACGAGGTTGAGGATAAGCTCTCTGAAGCTCTACTCCGTGGTGAGTTTAATCCCGGCGATACCTTGATGGTAGACTATGATGGCGAGAAGATTGTGATTCGAGCCGCTGCCGGAGCCTTATCAGGGGAGGGGGCAGCGCAAGAACTGAAGTGAACTGCGTAACTCCAGCTTCTCGATAGTCTGATTCTACTTAGGGCGGGACCGAGTATTATGAACCCCCGCCCTTTTTAATATTCAAATCTGTTGCTCGGCGGTTTTGGCATTGATTGAGGGGTTGATCATTTGAATAAGCCCAAATCCAGGGCTGTCTTTGTTTGCCAGCAGTGCGGCAAAGAGAGCCCTAAATGGTTAGGCCGTTGTCCTGGTTGCCAGGAATGGAATAGCTTCGTAGAAACCGTTGTCACCGTTTCCAGCCAGACAGCTACATGGCTGTATTCAGAGGAGAATGCCCCCAGTGAACTTTCCAAGCTGAAAACTGAGGCGTATCCCCGTCTGAGTTTTCCTTTTACTGAGTTTAACCGGGTTCTGGGTGGTGGGCTGGTGGCAGGCTCTTTAGTGCTCGTTGGCGGTGACCCGGGCATCGGAAAGTCTACCCTGTTGCTTCAAGCTTCATCGGCGCTGGCTGAGCGGGGAGGTAAGGTGGTATATGTTTCCGGTGAGGAATCAGCCCAGCAGATTAAGTTGAGGTCGGAACGCCTTGGTGTAGGCGGTGACAGACTCTATATTCTCCCCGAGACTAATCTTGAAGCTATACTGGCGCGCCTGGGAGAATTGTCGCCAAATCTGGTAGTTGTCGATTCTATCCAGACTGTCTACGTAGAGGGGTTAACCGGAACACCGGGCAGCGTTGGCCAAATACGCGAGTGCACCTTGAGGCTTATGCGCTGGGCAAAGAGGGCAGGAGTTCCGGCTCTTATAACCGGACATGTAACCAAGGACGGGGCTATCGCCGGCCCCAGGGTGTTGGAGCACATCGTTGATGTCGTCCTTTATCTGGAGGGTGAAACCTTCAGCAGCTATCGCATATTGAGAAGCACCAAGAACCGTTTTGGCTCCACCAATGAAGTCGGCGTTTTCGAGATGAGCGGAGGCGGTTTAATAGAGGTGGCTAACCCGTCTGAAGCTTTTCTGGTGTCACATCGCGATGGAGCAGTTGGTTCGGCTGTAGTGCCTACATTTGAGGGAAGTCGCCCTCTGCTGGTGGAAATTCAAGCTCTAACCAGCCTTACAGCCTACGGTCCGCCGCGACGTATTGCCAATGGTGTCGATTTTAATCGACTGCTTTTAATAGCTGCTGTGCTTAGCCGTCGAGCCGGGGTGAACCTCTCCAATCAAGATATAATAACCAACGTTATCGGTGGCATGCGTATCGGTGAGCCGGCTGCCGACCTGGGTATGGCGCTGGCAATTGCATCCAGCCACCGGGATGCTAAAGTTGTCCAGGGTCTTGTAGCGCTAGGTGAGATAGGGCTCAGCGGCGAGCTTAGAGCTGTGCCTCAACTGGAGAGGCGGATTGCCGAAGCAACCAGGTTGGGCTTTAAGCGTTGCCTGATTCCCGAAACCTCAGCCAAACTTTCCTCCGTCGTCAAAGGTATTGAATTGTTGTCAGCAGGCACTGTAGCTCAAGCCCTCCGACTCGGACTTGTCAGACCCCCGAGGAAATCAGAACATTCAGATGAAGAGTCGCATGTCTAAAACAGGGGTTGTCATAGTTGGAGCCGGCAGCAGCCAGCGAATGGGTATGGATAAAGTCTTCATGCCACTGGTTGAGAGGCCTTTGCTAGCCTGGTCGGTGGATGTCTGCCAGGGTTGCGAACTGGTCGACCAGATAGTAATCGTTTTGAATGAGAGCAAGCTGAATCAGGGACGGAAATTAGTCGCTGAACGGGGCTGGTCTAAAGTGGTGGAAGTATGCCTCGGTGGTGACCGTAGACAGGACTCTGTGAGACAGGGACTCAGTAAGTTGAAGAGCTGTGATTGGGTGGTCATTCATGATGGAGCCCGCCCCTTTCTTACATTGGACTTGATTCGTGACGGCTTGGAGGCGGCTGAATCAATGGGTGCGGCGGTGGCGGCAGTACCGGTCAAGGATACCGTTAAGCTTGGCGGCGGTGACATGACGGTCAGTGGAACGCTCAATCGCCAGGAAATATGGGCGGTGCAGACACCTCAGGTTTTCAGCTTTGATATAATAACTAAAGCTCATGAGCAAATAAAAGGTGACGTTACTGACGATGCCAGCATGGTCGAGCAGTTGGGATATAAGGTCAAGCTTTATATGGGGTCGTATGACAATATAAAGATAACCACCCCTGAAGATCTGGCTCTGGCTGAGCTTATAATCAGGAAAAAGTAGACTGATGCGAGTAGGAATTGGGTACGATGTACATCAACTGACCCCGGGGCGCAAGCTAATTCTGGGTGGAGTGGAGATTGCATTTGATAAAGGTCTTTCCGGACATAGCGATGCTGACGTGTTGACCCATGCTATAATTGATGCTCTTCTTGGCGCCGCAGGGCTTCGAGATATCGGCAAACATTTTCCACCTGAGGAACCCAGGTACAAGGATATATCCAGCCTGGTTTTGCTGGAGGAGGCCAATAAGCTGCTCAAGGCGCAAGGCTTCGAGGTTGGAAATATCGATGCCGTCGTTGTCGCTGAGCAGCCTAAAATAGCGCCTTTCATTGAGGATATGCGCGGTCGTCTCGGTCAAACGCTGGGTATCGATTCAGGGCGGGTCATGGTAAAGGCAACTACCACTGAAGGCCTGGGTTTTGCCGGCAGGTTGGAGGGGATAGCCGCTTATGCCGTAGCTCTGGTGGAAGAGACGAAGTAGATTATATTTGCAGGAAATAAATATGAAGTTTTTCAGCAGCGTTAAGAGGGATATACAGGCGGTTTTCGAGCATGACCCGGCAGCCAGGAACGCTTTCGAGGTCTTTTTTGCCTACCCTGGCTTTCACGCCCGGCAGTGTCATCGCCTGGCTCATACTCTATGGAACTGGCGTGTTCCCTTTTTTCCTCGCCTGGTCTCGCATCTCGGTCGTTTCTTCACCGGCATCGAAATCCACCCCGGAGCTGAGATTGGTGAGGGCTTTTTCATCGACCACGGCATGGGTGTGGTTATCGGTGAGACGTCAGTGATAAAAGATAATGTCGCCCTGTACCAGGGAGTTACTCTTGGCGGCACGAGCTTACTGAAGAAAAAGAGGCATCCTACTCTGGGCAACAACGTGGTTGTAGGCGCCGGGGCAAAGCTTATCGGAGCCATCACCATCGGCGACAATGTAAAAGTCGGTGCCGGTTCTGTGGTTATAACTTCGGTGCCGGCAAATGCCACCGTTGTCGGTGTGCCCGGTAGAGTGGTTGAAATTCGTAATCCTGATACCGATACCGTGGAGAAATTGCCTGACCCTGTCTGGGAAAAGATTGAGAATTTGGAAAAAAAGATTGCTAAACTGGAGAAAGCTTTAAAGGATAAGCAGCCTGAAACCGGGACGGCTGCTAAACGCCCACCTCGGAGAAAATAGATGAAAGTATTTAATACGCTATCGGGGCAGAAAGAAGATTTCCGTCCCAGGGGTAAAACGGTAAACATTTATGTCTGCGGAGTTACCGTTTATGATGATTGCCATATTGGACATGCCATGAGCTACATCATATTCGATGCCATAAGGCGCTATCTCGAGTTCAAAGGTTATAAGGTAAAGTATGTCCAGAACTTTACTGATATCGATGACAAGATAATAAATCGAGCCAACCAGCTGGGTATTCCATCTTCGGAGCTGGCTGAAAAATATATTGACGAGTACTTCAAGGACATGGACGCTTTGAACATACAGCGAGCTCATGTCTACCCCAAGGCGACTGAGGAAATACCCAAGATAATTGAAATGATTCAGGGATTGATAGCCAAGGGTTATGCTTATGATTCCGAAGGCAGCGTCTATTTCCGGGTGAAGAACTTTTCCGGATACGGCAAGCTGTCTCACCAGGCTCTGGATGACATCATATCCCGCGGTTCTGCCGAAGAGGGAAAGAAAGAATACCCTCTGGATTTCGCCCTGTGGAAGGCAGCCAAGCAGGGTGAGCCCTTCTGGCAAAGCCCATGGGGGCAGGGCAGGCCTGGATGGCACATAGAGTGCAGCGCTATGGCATTGAAATATCTGGGCAAAACCCTTGACATCCATGGCGGCGGCCAGGACCTTATCTTCCCTCACCATGAGAACGAGATAACCCAGTCCGAGAGCTTTACCGGAGTCGAGCCTTTTGTCAGGCACTGGCTGCATAACGGGCTGCTGCAAATGGGTGAAAATAAGATGAGCAAATCGCTGGGCAATTTGATAACGGTAAAACAGGCCCTAGAGCGCTATAGCCCTGATGCCATCCGGCTGTTTGTCCTCGGCTCACATTACCGCAGTCCGCTGACTTATAGCGAAGAGACACTGAGAGCAGCGGAAGTTGGCATGGAGAGATTGCGACAGGCTACCAGAGACGGGGGGAAGTCTGGCAACAAGACAGCTCTCGATGCTGAGGCGTTCAAAGCTAGATTTATCGATAGCATGGACGATGACTTCAACACCGCACAGGCGGTGGCAGTTCTTTTTGACTTAGCCAGGGAGATTAACAGGGCGCGTGAAGAGAATCGCGATGTAAGCAGTGCTCTGAAGACGCTGGCGGAGCTGGCTGGCGTGCTAGGTTTCACGCTGGAGGAGCCGGCAAAGCCGCCGCTGGATGCTCAACCGTTTGTTGAACTTGTAAGCAAGCTTAGCTTTGAATTTAAAAAGGTGCCGGGGGCTGGTAACGACTCTATGGTTAAAATTGAATCGTTATTATCTGCTGCTGCTAAAAGCGATGAGCATCCTGATGTCGAAGCTCTTATTCTACTTTTCATTGATGTTCGCAAAGAGCTACGCCATGCCAAACAATGGCAGCTTGCTGATGTGGTGCGTGACCGGCTCGCTGAATTAGGCATAGCTCTCGAAGATACTCCCAAAGGCACAGTGTGGAAGCGCACTATATAGTTAGAAATGTATCGGCGGACATTAGCCTCGCCTGTGCTACCTTAAACAGTTAACACTATGGATGTAGGAGGTAATTATGAGGATAGTTTTTGCGTTGGTAACTTTGTTTTTGTTATTGGTTATCTTTGCCTGCGCAGCTCCTCAGCCCGCCCGTCCCACGGTAAACCATTTCTATGCTAATCCGGCGCATATATCCCAGGGAAATTCCTGCACTCTTAACTGGAAGGTAACCGGCGCAGATACTGTGACTATCGACCACGGCTTGGGCACGGTACCTGCCACTGGCAGCCGTACTGTGAGTCCCGATGAAACCATAATTTATGAGCTGACAGCCGCCAACAGGGCAGGTGTTACTGTTGCCGACACTTCGGTAGCGGTTTCTACCTCGCCACCGACAGCAGCTATGCCGGTTATCAACCATTTTGAATCCACCCCTAACGCAGTTATGCCCGGCGGCATTGCCACCCTGGTCTGGGATGTTACAGACGCCTCTTCGGTGAGCATTGACCAGGGCGTTGGCGAAGTGGAACATCAGGACCGCAAAGGCGTGATACCTTCTGTAACGACCATGTACACGCTCACGGCAATTAGCGCCTCCACGGAGGTCAGCGCCTCCACCAAGGTGGTGGTGATGGAACCAGCCATCCCACAGCCGCCAGCGGAGTTGCTTTCTCCTCATTTTCAGCAGCAGGTAATAGCAGGCCAACCGTTTACCATCAACCTCGATTCCAGCCCGGCCACAGGCTTCCAGTGGGAGCTGGACTATTATGACCCCGACTTAGTCAGATCAGAAGGCAGTGAATACAGGTCCTATAGCGTACCCCAGGTGGGCGCCACCGGCTCGCAGCAGTTTACCTTTAACGCTCTCAAAGTGGGTGATACTACTATAAAGCTATCATATATACATGCAGATGAGCCGCTCAATTCTTTGAGTAAATATTACAAGATACACATAGTACCGTAATTATTGGAACGGTGCGGTGACGAGGTCTATCTCAGCCTGAACTCTCGGTTATTCTGATTTTTCCCTGCACTTCTGAGCCCTTCGTTAATGTCATTCTGAAGGAGCGAAGCGACTGAAGAATCTCCACTCCGGATAAACTCCGCGAAGACAATTGTAGACCCTTCGCTGTCGCTCAGGGTGACAATGGGCGTACCCTTTTTAGATGGTGATAACGCTGCCGGCGTTGTTGAAGAAGAAGCTGTCGCCGAACGCCTGAGACAATATGGCGGCTGCCCGCAGCCCGGTGCAGTGAGAAACGCCTATCTTCTCAACCTTAAGCTTCCTTAGGTCTGCGATGGTAAGGTCAATTTGTTCCGTGGAGGCGTGGATGAGGTGGGTCCCGCCGATTACCATGTTGATGCGCTCCACGCCGGTTATCTTCCGGGCATGACGTATGGTGTTTATCATGCCCCTGTGCCCGCAGCCTAAAACTACTATCAAGCCTTTCTCACTTTTAACAATGAGAGCCAGGTCATCCCTGAGCGGGTCGGGGTGGAGCTCGTCGTCTTCCTTAACGAAGAGGTCGGGGTCGATTTTTTCGTATTCGGTTTGCATGGGAATTTCGCCGCTGGTGACTATGTTATCGGTAATCCAGGTTGGCTCTGCGGTGAGCTTGAAGGAAGCCCCCCAGCTCTCCAGCGCTTTCCTGGCGAAAGGTATACCGGCATACTGCTCTCGCTTGCTGAAGGTGCGCGAGTACTTGTCTGCCCAGATGTCGGGGTGGGCAATCACCTCTATTTTCTTTCTCATCGCGCTCAGCACGCGTTGAAAGCCGCCGGTGTGGTCACGGTGCCCGTGGCTCAGGACTATCCTGTCGACCGCGCGCAGGTCTATGCCCATGACGACAGCGTTGCAGGCAGCCGATATGTCCAGTCCCGTATCCAGCAGAACTTTGTAGTTATCTACTTCTACCAGTACGCTCAATCCCCACTCGCCCAGCAGCCCAACCCTGCCGGCGGTGTTTTCAGCCAGTGTAGTTAGCTTTATCGGCATTTCCCCAATCTCTTTTTTATCATTCGCCACCTTCTCGCCTGTCACTTTGAGCCCTTACGTGGAAGGGCTCCTGGCAATGACCCTCCATGTCATTGTGAGCGAAGCGAAGCGATCTCAAGCCACTAGGTGATTGCCACAACCCAGATGCAGATGATTACGAACAGAACAGTCAAGGCGATGGTAATCTGAAGAAGGCTTTTTTCCACGCCGCGCCGTGTCCTGTACACGCTGTCCGGCTGCCCGAATATACCTCCAAGCCCGCCGCCATGCACCTGTAACGTAAGCACTGCAATCAAGGCTATAGCTACCACAATCTGGGCAATAAGTAGATAGTCAGTCATTCCGTTTACCTCCGAGTTTTTGTAACAGTATTTCCTTCGCCACTCCGGGGTTAGCCCGCCCCTTGGTTGCCTTCATCACCTGTCCGATGAGGAAAGCCAGGGCTTGCTCTTTCCCTGCCTCGTAGTCAGACACTGCCTGGCTGTTGCCGGCTATTACCCCGGCTACTATTTTCTCTATTTCCTCCGAGCTGCTTATCTGGCTCAGTCCCTTCTCGGCTACGACGTCGCTCGCCGTCTTGCCGCTGAGGAACATCTCTTCGAAGACCGTCTTAGTTGTCGGCCCGCTCAGGACGCCTTTATCCGCCAGTGCCAGCATGTCCGCCAGGTGCTTCGGGCTCACCCTGGTATCTTCAATGCTGGTGCTGGTGGCGTTGAGCATACGGCTGAAATCTCCCAGCAGCCAGTTGCTCACGGTCTTTGCCTTCCTGGGCAGGTCGGCTCCGTTCGAAGAGCCTGTCATCAGCTTGACGCAGTTCTCGAAGTAGTCAGCCATAGCTCTGGAATCCGTAAGCAGGTTGGCGTCATACAGAGGCAGACCGTACTGGGATATGAATCGGTCTCGCCTGGCATCAGGCAGCTCGGGCAGGCGCGACCTGATTCCCTCTACCCATTTCTGGCTGAAGACCAGCGGTGGCAAATCAGGCTCGGGGAAGTAGCGGTAATCATGCGCATACTCCTTGCTTCTCTGGCTCACCGTTACTCCCTTCGTTTCCACCCAGCCCCGCGTCTCCTGTGCCAGCCTGCCTCCCTTTTCCAGCACTTCCTGCTGTCTTTTAGCCTCGTAATCCAGAGCCCGGTACACGGCTCTGAAGCTGTTCATGTTCTTTACCTCTACCTTTGACAGCAATTCAGTGGTGCCCCTGGGACGTATGCTGATATTGGCATCGCACCTGAAGCTGCCCTCCTCCATATTGCCTGTCGATACGCCCAGGTACTGTAGAATAGAGCGCAGCTTCACCAGGTACTCTCTGGCTTCCTCGGGCGACCTGATATCCGGCTCGCCGACTATTTCCATCAGCGGCACGCCGGAGCGGTTGACATCCACCAGGCTGTAGCTTTCGCCCTCAGGCGAGTTGCAGTGTGTCAGTTTGGCAACGTCCTCTTCCAGGTGAACGCGGGTGATGCCAATCTTCCTTTTCACTCCATCGGTTTCTATCATCAGCCAGCCGCTTTTGCTCATGGGCGCATCGTACTGTGAAATTTGATAGCCCTTCATCAAATCCGGGTAAGGGTAGTTCTTGCGGTCGAACTTGGCATGTTCGGCTATGGTGCAGTTGAGTGCTAAAGCGGTCATCACGGTATATTCTATCGCCTTCTGATTGATTGCCGGCAGCACGCCGGGCATACCCAGGCAGACAGGGCAGACATGTGTGTTGGGTGGTGCGCTGGCATAGTCGGAGCTGCAGGAGCAGAACATCTTGCTCTCGGTTAGTAGCTGGGCATGCACTTCAAGCCCGACGATAATCTCGTAATCCACGACGTCGGTTAGTATAGCAGCCTGGCTTGTATGAGGCAAACGAGGTTGGTTAAGAGTATGAGACGGGCGAATAGCGAAGGCAGAGATGCAAATTACTCTGTTTTGCATAGTTGTACATATTGACAACTTCCCGTGAGATAACTACACTTAAAGTCTAGCATGTAGAGTAGACATCAAAACGTAGTACGGGGCTGGAAGGAGCAGATGTTTGGCTGATATGGGCACGGGAATCGCTTTTAATAAGCGGTAAACCCGTGCCCTTTTGATTTTACTAATCTTTTGTTTGGAGGTGGCATTATGAAACAGGAGAAAAAGGAGAAAAAGGTATACACTACCGGTTTTGGCGCACCAGTCGAAAATGACCAAAACAGTAAAACTGCGGGCAGCTCTGGGCCTGTGCTTATGCAGGATGTCCACTTACTGGAAAAGATGGGGCATTTTGACCGGGAGCGCATACCGGAGCGCGTGGTTCATGCCAAGGGGGCAGGTGCACATGGCTATTTCGAGGTTACTGCCGACGTAACCAAATACACGAGGGCCGCCTTTTTATCTAAGAAAGGAAAGCGCACCGATGTATTTGCCCGCTTTTCCACTGTGGGTGGCGAGAGGGGGTCGGCTGATGCGGAGCGAGACCCTCGCGGATTCGCCTTGAAGTTCTATACTGAAGAAGGCAATTACGACATGGTCGGAAACAATACCCCGGTTTTCTTCATCCGCGACCCGCTGAAATTCCCCGATTTCATCCACACACAGAAACGCCAGCCGGGCACTAACCTCAAAGATGCCGACATGTTCTGGGACTTCCTTTCCCTTACACCGGAATCGGTTCATCAGGTCAGCATACTGTTTTCAGACAGGGGAACACCCAAGACATTCCGAAACATGCATGGCTACAGCAGCCACACGTTTAAGTGGTACAACGAAAAGGGCAAATATTACTGGGTGCAGTATCACTTTAAAACCGAGCAAGGCATTCAGAACCTCACCCGTGACGAAGCCACCAAAGTTAAGGGACAAGATCCCGACCATGCCACACGCGATCTCCATGAAGCTATCGAACGGGGGGATTATCCGTCCTGGCGACTGGAAGTCCAGATCATGACTCCTGAGCAGGCTAATAAATATCGCTTCGACCCCTTCGATATTACCAAGGTTTGGTTCCATGCCGACTTCCCGCCGATAACAATAGGACGCCTGGTACTCAACCGGAATCCCAACAATTACTTTGCCGAGGTGGAACAGGCTGCTTTTTCCCCGGCTAACTTCGTTCCCGGTATTGCGGCATCGCCTGACAAGATGCTCCAGGGTCGGTTATTTTCCTACCATGATACCCATCTACATCGTCTGGGTCCCAACTATCATCTTCTGCCCATTAACGCGCCGAAGGCAACAAAGGTTAATTACTATCAGCGCGATGGGTTCATGTGTTTCGGCGACAACAGTGGGGACAGCCCGAACTACTATCCCAACAGCTTTGGCGGCCCGCAGCCGAAGCCCGATGTTGCCGAGCCGCCGTTTGATGTTTCCGGGCAGGCAGCCCGTCATCCTTACACGCATCCCAACGATGACTTCTTCCAGGCTGGAGAGCTCTATCGCCGGGTGATGACAGATGAGGATCGAGACCACCTGGTTGGCAATATCACGACACACTTGTGCAATGCCAAGAAGCGGATTCAATTACGTCAAACAGCCGTCTTCTACAAGGCTGATGTTGAATATGGCAGCCGCGTAGCCAAGGGACTGGGACTTGATGTCAAGGAGGTAAAACGCCTGGCAGAAATGTCTCAGGAAGCACGGGCAAAGGCTACGGCTTAGGCGGCGCACTGGCGTAATCGGCGCTGCAGGAGCAGAACATCTTGCTCCCGGTTAGTAGCTGGGCATGAACTTCAAGCCCGATGATAATCTCGTAATCCACGACGTCGGTTAGTATAGCAGCATAGCCTGTACGAGGCAAACGAACCCACCTGTCATTCTCAGCCCCCCCCCCTGTCATTCTGAGCCTGTCGAAGAATCTCTCCCCTCTCCCTTTTGGTGGGAGATGGCCAGGTTGAGGGTGAAACCTGCCACAAATATCCAATTTTGTCATTCTGAGCGCAGCGAAGAATCTTATCCCCCAGCATAAACACTGCGAAGAGCCCCCTGTCATTACGAGCCCTTCGCCCCCGCTCATTCCGGCCCCCCCCCCCCGCTCATTCTGAGCGCAGCGAAGAATCTATCCCCTCTCCCTTGATGGGAGAGGGCTGGGGTGAGGGTGAAACCATGTGTTATACTTTACCACGGGAGGGTGCCATGCAAAAGATTACTCAGAACGTTTTCGTTGAAACTGGCTTTCGAGGCTGCAATGTCGGTTTCGTGGTCACGGAGGCGGGGGTAGTAATGATAGACACCCCGTATATACCTCGAGATGCAGTCAAATGGCGGGACGAAATTGCCAAACATGGCACGGTTCGTTATTTGATAAACACCGAACCTCACGCCGACCATTTTACCGGCAACTACTTCTTTGAGGGAACGGTAGTTGCTCACGATGGTACCAGGCAGGCGATTCTGGACGCCTCGGTTGCTCAGCTAAGGGAATATCTCAAGCAGACTGACCCGGAGAGCCTTCCTCTCGTTGATAAATTCAGCTACCGCCCGCCCACCATAACCCTATCGCAGAGGCTTACGCTTTACTCGGGCAGCCATACTTTCCAGCTTATCAACCTGCCGGGGCACACCCGGTTCCAGCTGGCGGTCTATATTCCTGGGGAGAGTGTAGTTTTCACCTCGGACAACGTGTTCGGCAGGGTGCAGGCATGGCTTCATCAAGCTCTTCCCTATGAATGGCTGGAGTCGTTGAAACAGATTCAAAAACTGGAGGCTGACATATTAGTCCCGGGGCATGGCGAAATCTGCAGCCGGGACTACATACCTGAGATGAGTGCTTTCATCCAGTCCTGGATAGATGAGGTAAAGGCGGCAATTGACCAGGGGATGAGCCTGCAGGAAGCTCAGGACAAAATCTCGCTGCTTGACCGCTATCCCATGCAGGCTGGTGCCGAGGCAAGGGCAAATATGCTACAGCGCATGAATGTGGCACGCTTATACGAGGTTCTGAAAAGGTGAGTGGCAGCCTTTCCTATGGCTGCGCAATAGTCAGTATTGTTCAGACTTGTACATAACTGCTACTTTGTGCGACTTCACTCCTGGGACAGTCAATGCCCGGAAAGACATAATCACCTGATTCTCAATCCGAATATTTGTTAAGTAGAATGCTTACCAATTTAGCTATGACGAACGGATTCCTAATCCATTACTTTGCTAGTACTTAAAGTATTCTATTCTGCTTTGGTTTATGCAGGTGTATAATAGTCATATACACATGATTAAAGCAAGAGGAGGGTTGGAAACATATGCCTAATCCTCGTAGAAGGGTAAAGGATGAGTTTTGGTTTGGTGTAATAGTCGTTGCTCTAATTGTGTATTCCTCGCTTACTAGTTGGTGGAAAGAACATGCCATTCTTGGTTGGAGTATCTTAGGTATACTGCTGGCTGTTATTGGATATGTTGTTTATAGGTATGCTTCATTGCGTGGTTGGTTAGGTCGCCAAGCTAAAGATACAGTGAAGAATGTAGTTTTTAAGAAAATTGCATCTGAAAGAGAATTCGTTCCACCAAACAAAAGGGATGAGGTGCTTAGACGATCACGGTATGGATGTGCAAATGAGCGTTGCTACTTCCAAGGCAAACCTGAAATACACCATATTGACATGAACAACCAGCACAACAACCTTAATAATCTGATAGCTCTTTGTCCCAACTGTCACCAGCAAGCTCACGATGGCATATTCAGCGAGAGTCAATTAATTAATTGGGTTAGAAGAGATTATAAGAGGCTTCAGGCAAGAAGAGCCCAGAGGTAACTTGTTTTTTCTAAGAGGGGTAACCAACCTAGTTCTGTGATGACCTTATTTAAAGGTATGCCTTGCCTAATTAAGCATTCAGGTTGGATTGTCAAGCTTGGGAAAAATTCAAAAAGTTTGTGGTTGCATCAAATCTACGACGGGGCATATAATCCCTTTTGGGAAGCGAAGCGTGAATGCTAGATTCTAATTGTCCCACTTGTCAGTTATGTGGCGAAGTATATGATAATTTGTATCAACTTGGACTGCACATCTTTGATAAACACGTCCCTAAGTCCAAATATAGGCGTTTTTTCTGCCCAGTTTGTAGAAGAAAGTACAAATATGGTTATCGCCACGGTCTAGGATTACATTGGTATAAACATCATTCAGGTCTTTTTAAAAATACATCTGGTCATAGCGAGGTTGGTCATGATTTGACAAACAACGAGGCGGATGCTCTTAGAGCGGGTTTTGAGAAATACTATGCCGAACATGGTCATTACCCTCCAGGTTCAGGTTTAGGGTCGCTGGATGCTCTTAAGTCAGGTTTTAAAAGATTCTATTCTGAACATGGTCATTACCCGACTTCTAGAGAAGTTGATAAGTGTCCCTATTTATGCTCTGCAAGATACATACAGATGAAATACGGGGGTCTTAGGAAACTTCGGCAGTCTTTGGGGTTAGATATTGTTGATTATGGTAAGGGCTCCCATCGGCAGTCTATTGGTCAACGTGCCTACGAATCATCCATGCAAACGGAGAGCGAGGTCAAGGAGTATTTGATTCAAAGATATGGAGAGATATGCGTGCACGAGGAAAGGAAATACGGAAGTGGTAAGACAAGGGTAGATTTCTTTGTATATGCAAAAGTGAATTTTGCAGTGGAAGTATTCAGCACCAATACCATAAAAAACGTGGGTACTCACTTGAATATTAAATTGCACAAATACGCTGATTTCCCATATAGATTGTATTTCGTGGTAATGGGCGGAGATTTTTCACAAAAGGACATTGATTTGTTAGTGGTGAATAAAGATTTGAGATTGCTGCCCAATATGCAGTGCCTTACCTTTGAAGAATTCAAAAGAGAATGCTTGCACAAGCTACCACCGTTACGTATGGCTGTAAGATATGCTACATCTCAACAAAGCGAAATGCCGTTTCTTGCATCACATCACTGGGAAAGCGAGAAAGACGGAGAACCATCTTTGGATTCTATCATCGAGTAAACGATTGTTATTAATCTACAATAGCAGAGTACAGCCTCAGAGAATCATCAAACTTAACTGACCTAGTGTATCTCTCTACCATTTGAATAGACTCCCATCTACCGAGCCTCATAATGTGTAGACTATCTACCCCCCTTTTCGCTAGGATTGAGGCAAACGTTCTGCAGAAAGTACACATTACGTCAGAATGTTCACATTACCTATGTGGTCTCGGGTAGCTATTTACTTCCCCGACTTTGTCAGCTCGGCGATTGCCGTCAGTATGGCTGAGGTAAACAACAGGTATCCGAGTGTCCTGATAAGTGTGATAAGCCCTTCGCTGGCAGCCGTGCCGGTGAGGAGAAATATGTATGATATTCCCATGACGAACCAAGCGGCGCCGAATAGAAGCATGAAAATCCATTTTTTGCCCGTCCGGCTCAGCACATAAAAGTATCCACCGAAAAAGAGCAGTACAAAAAGCCAGTCGAAAGCACAGCCGATATAGTTTGTGGGTACGTTCATTTTTGGCAAACCTCCTTGCGAAAAGATTTAAACCAGGTCCGTGTCAACGTTTCATCAGCATTATATAGTACAGCTATTTCCACAGCAACGGTCTTACGGTAGGGCAATTTCCGGCTGTTGTGTGTAAATGAAATAAACTTTTGGCGGTTTATGACGTTATAACTAGTGTAGGCGATTCGTCGCCCCCATTAATCTAAATGAGGAACCAGCGTAGTGACCAGCGCTGGTTCCTCGCTTTTTGGTGGGGTTGTCAGGTGGAGATGCTCAGGAAAATCTCCGCAGCACGGCTTTGGGACTGAAGGGGCCGCCGTGGCCGGAGTATATTTTCGACGGCTTCTGGCGCAATATCAGCTTGATACTTTCCTTTAGCTGGAACATGTTGTCGGCGAACAGGGGATAGTGCGGCTGCCAGAAGCGGAATAGACCGCGCATTATGGTGTCGCCGACGATGATTTTGCCGCCGGGTAAGAGCACGGCTACGGAGCCGGCAGTGTGCCCCGGCGTGTGTATTGCCCTGCCGTCTACGCCGAATTCGCTGAGGTCTAAATCGTTTTCGATGATGATATCAGGTTTCACGGGTGGAGCCTTTGCCGGGCCCTTTTTTGACATCAGGGACAGGAAAAAGCGGCCTATGGAACCGGTGGGCTTGAGAGGTGGGTCTTCGCCCTTTGTCAGGGCTTCGGCATCGAGCTTGTGAACCGCTACCGGGGCGCCGGTTAGCTTTTTTAACTCGGCGGCGCTGCCGAAATGGTCGGCATGACCGTGGGTAATGAGTATGAGAGAGACACTTCCGGGGTCGATGCCGTTCTCCTTTAGCCTGCCTATGATTGCCGGGGCGCTGCCGGGATAGCCGGTGTCAACGATAATGGGGCGCTGGCCACGGACGATGAAGGCGTTGGCTCTGCCCAGGGGAAATTGTATTATTTCCGAGCTTTGTTTCGGCATTTTGTCACCCCCTCGTGCTGATTGCAAAGGCTATATTAGGACGGCTCCGGGCAAAAGTCAAAGGTTAAAAGCCAAAGGTTAAAAAGACAGGACCTCTTGTCATCCTGAGCTTTAGCGAAGGATCTCAGTGCAGCGGAGAGAGATTCTTCGTCGCTCTGCTCCTCAGAATGACAGAGAGTGAGAGGCTCCCTCAGAATGACAGGGGAGAAAGGCTCAGAATGACAGGGGGCTCTTCGCAATGTTTATGCCGGGGGATAGATTCTTCGCTACGCTCAGAATGACAAAAAATGAAAGAATGAGCGAAATTAGTGAGCGGTTACGGCGATTGTTTCAGATTACAATGGTAACCACAAGCGAAGAAAAAATTTTTGATAAAATCACCCCAAAACCCCTTGACAAGTATCGACAGGGCAGTCTACAATATATCAAGATATATCGTGATAATACTAGATAATACTAGATATGTCAGAATAGAAAGGAGGTGATAGATATGTTTAGAGACAGGGCTTTCAAGCATGAGCGGTTTTTTAGTGGCTCCGGGCGGGAAAGCCCCTTTGGTAAAGGGGATTTGAAATATGTGATTCTCGACCTGCTGAAGGAGAAGCCGAGGTATGGGTATGATATAATCCGCGCCCTCGAGGAGCGCTCTCACGGGTTTTACACACCGAGTCCCGGCGTGGTCTATCCTACTCTGCAGATGCTGGAAGAGATGGGCTATGCCAATGCGGCGGAACGGGATGGTAAGAAAATCTATACCATAACCGAGGAGGGTATTAAGTTTCTGGATGAACAGAAAGACTTCACCGACAAGGTCAAGAGCCACATGAAGCGCCAATGGAACCCGGAAAATATCGGCAGCTTTGCCCAGATGATGGGCGAATTTGCCGAACTGGCGAGAATGATGGGGCACCGGGCTCGGCGTGTAGCCCCCGACAAGATGAAGCGTATACGCGAGGTTATCTCCAGTGCCTCGGAGGAAATCAAGGCTATACTGGAGGAATAAATCTGTTGTCAGGAACAGTTTGCCATGTCAAAAACAAATGAAATACAAATAGAGTTCGATGAGATGATGCAGGGCTACTATGCCGTCTGGGAACCGGTGGTTATGGGCACGGGTAAGACCAGACGCAAAGCCCTGGATGACTTGAGGAAGACGGCACATTTTGGAGTGGATACATTTATCGATTCGAAGCTGGAAGATATCAATAAAATAAAGGAGGACTAAAATGGGTTACTTTACAATGCTGGCGGCTATTCCGGGTTTCTTTCTGAGTTCGTTGTTCTTTATGCTATTGTGGGGCGTGATTGCTCCCAAGCTGGGCTGGCAGGGCATTGACTATCCTATGGCAATGCTGATTACTATTACCCTGTGGATAGCAGTGGCTCCACTGGCGGCAGCGGCAGGTAGAGTTCGCTCTCACTGGCGCAGCTAGCCGTTAGTTTAAGTAAGCTTGGCTGCTGCCATCATACAGCAGCCAAGCGTTAGCAGGAGGTGATATTTTGAGCCCAGAGCAGAGCGAAAAAGAAATACGCAAATACGCCAGGGCGCTTGATGATGCTATCGAAAAAGGCAACATTGAAGAGGTCATGTCTTATTTCTGTGACGACTGTGAAGTTGAACTGCTTGGCGTTAAGCTTACCGGCAAGGAAGGTTTGAGGAAGGCATTCGACTGGATATATAAGTACCTGAAGAAGATGGTACTTGTCCCGGTTACAATAATGGTCGACGGTAATACGTTCTTCGAAGAGTTTATCATCAAGGCTAAGGTCAAAGGCGGCAAGGAGCTGCAGGTTAAACAGTCAGAGGTGTTGGTCTACGATGATTATAAGGTCAAGAGCCTTCGGCTGTATTTTGACCGATTGGAGCTTGCTGACGTTTTTACCTCTAATGTCTTGGAGCAGGTGATGGTCAAGCAGCTAGTTAAATTATCTTTAAAGGGATTGGTCTAGTAATAAAGCATTTATCGGAGATGGGCGATGGCGAGTAAAGAAGCGTGGTTCCAGAGGCAAAAGGACGGGATACGGGAGCGTCTGCTTAAATACACCAGGAAGGCATTCCGGATGCTGCCGCAACTGGATAAGCCGCGCATACTGGATATAGGTTGCGGCTCCGGAGTGCCGACCGTGGAACTGGCAAGGTTGAGTGGTGGAGAGGTAATCGGCATTGACATCGACCAGGATATGCTGGATGTGCTGCGTGGCAAGGTTGAAAAGGCAGGGCTTTCGCATAGCGTTAAGGTTATAAACCGTTCGCTCTTCGATATGGAGTTTCCGGATGGTAGCTTTGACGTAATCTGGGCTGAGGGTTCTATAAACGTAATCGGTTTTGAGAAAGGGCTACAGGCATGGAAGCGGCTGCTCAAGCCGGGCGGCTTCATGGTGGTGCATGATGAAAGAGGCGATGTCAGGGAGAAGCTGGAGCAAATCTCCGGCTGTGGCTACGAGTTACTGGGCTACTTCGGGATGGACGTGGATGTGTGGCGGACCGAATATTTTGCTCCACTGGAGAGATTGATTCTGGAGGCTCGATTTAAGTGCTCCGACGCCCCCGGAGTTGTTAAGGCGATTAAAGAATCCCGGCGGGAAATAGATATGTTCAAGAAAGAACCCGAGCGCAATAGCTCGGTCTGCTTTGTAATGAAAAGGAGGTGACTGAAAATGAAAAGTGAGATAACAACAGACACGTTTGGTGAGACTTATTCAAGTGACAGGAGGTCAGCGGTTAGTGATTATGATTTCAAAGAGCGTGACTTCGAGCATCCCTCTGCTCTGTTTGTCCTGGAAGATATGCTGAAAGGTCTTATCGGTGGACATTTACTCTACTATCCGTATTTCAGAACATTCGGGTTGAGAGGAGATGAGAATGTTCTCGACTTCGGCTGTGGGGGTGGTGTCGGCTCACGCTGTTTGCTTAAATTCCTCAATAGTAGTGGACATCTGACCTGTGTCGACACGTCGAATTTCTGGGTCGATAAGGCGAGGAAGAGACTTGGTAAGTACAGCAATGCGGAATGTCTTACCGGCGACATACGGGAATTAGATATAACCGATTCTGCGTTCGATGTGATTTCGGTTATTCATGTTATACATGATATATCACCGGTGGAGAGACAGGGTACGGTCAAAGCGCTGTCAAGAAAGCTAAAGGCAGGCGGGGTAATTTTCGTCAGAGAGCCGATAAAGAAATCACACGGCATGCCGGTTGAGGAGATACTGGCCCTGTTCTCGGAGTCGGGTTTGAAAGAGACCGATGGTAAAGAAACTAAATCTGAATACATGGGGAGATTCAAAAAGTCAGTCGAACGATGATTGGCTCTTTTAGGAGGTCAGGCAATGAAAAATATGAAGAGTGCCAGAATTGAAACGAAGTCGTCGAGGACAGCCGATTTCGCCTGCTTATTGAGGGCGGCTTCATATGTAGACAAAAGAGAGTGCTATTCGGGACCAGACGGTATTGCCTATATGCTGGTTCCCCCCTTTTTGAAACTTGTTGCAAGGTCCAGGCGGCTATTCAAACTCTTCAGCCAGCCTTTCTTTCCCCGCGGTATGTATGAATATGTAATCGCCAGGACAAGGTATTTCGACGCGGTATTTACGGAAGCACTGGAGCGCGGTTTTGACCAGATCGTAATCTTCGGTGCCGGATTTGACAGCCGGGCACTGCGTTTCAGCAAGCTGAACAAAGGCACCCGGGTGTTTGAACTCGATGCACCAGCGACTCAGCAGGAGAAGCTAAAAGCTTTAAAATTGAAGAAGCTGGTTGCGCCGGAAAACCTTATATTAGTACCTATTGATTTCAACAAGGAGAAAGTGGCAGATAAAATGGCCCGGGCTGGATTTGCTGCCGGTAAAAAATCCCTGTTCCTCTTGGAAGCGGTGACCATGTATTTACCTCAGGAAGCCGTAGAAAGCACCTTTCGCTTTATCGAAGGCGTTGCCGGTAGAGGAAGTTTGGTTGCTTTCGACTATATATATGCCGGTGTTCTACGAAAGGAAAACAAGTATTACGGAGAGAGAAAAAGCTCTCTCAAGACACTGGCGAAAGCCGGCGAGGAGTGGATTTTTGCCCTCGAAGAAGGCGAGGATGAGCGGTTTCTTAGCAGGCACGGGTTTTCCCTGAAGGACCACAGTGGCAAACCTGAACTGGAAGATAGATACTTCAAAAACTCGAAGGGAGTGATTGTAGGGAAGATTAACGGTACCGGTGCTATGGTCACCGGTGTCAAGAAGTGATGCGGTAGAATCCTATGGCAGGGTTGCCCAAGTCTGAGTACATGGGCAAATTTCAGAAGCTGGTTTGACAATAGCCTGCTTTCTTGGCAACCGAAATTATGTCAGGCTATTGCCCGGAGTGTGGTAGCCCGGAGTTGAGTATCGCTGAGTTTAATTAGTCGGAGCCTCCGGCCAGGTCTTTTCACCCAGGGCGATGCGGCACAGGTCGGTGATGAATATCTTGGGCAGGCCGAACTGTGAGCTGGGACGACGGAGCACCCGGTCACATATAGGGCAGGAAGTTATGATGGCATCGGCGCCGCAGGCTATGGCATCCTCGAAGTTCTTCTTCTGTATATCAACGGCAAGCTCCCTGTTGGAGTAGATAAGTGGCCCGCTGCAGCAGAGGGCGTTCAGCCGTTCGTATTGCCTGGGTGGCCGTTCTACTCCGATAAGCTGGAATATCTCACCCAGGAAGGCGTCATACTGAGGCATCCATCTGGTGGCGCAGTTAGCCTGGTAAGCTACCTTTTTGCCCAGTTTGGTGACTTTATCCTTGTGGTCTCTTAAATAGTTGCGCAGGTATTCGAAGAGGTGCATGTACTTGAAGTTAACCTTGAACCCGTACTCCTTAGCTTTGACCTCTGGCAGGACAAAACCCTCATTATGTATGAACACGATGTCTTTATTCAGTTTAGCCAGATTGTCAAGGATACGTTGGCCGTACTTTTTCACGAAGCTCTCTCCGCCCATGTGTATATTGCCGGCCAGGTTTGAATACTCGTAGCCTCTGATCACCGTCATGCCTTTGAATAGCTGGCTGTCAAGTGTGCCCTCGGGGAACTGATCGAACTGAAAAGAGTCGAACGACAATACCGGCTTATCAGGATCGCCAGGTATCACCTGCCCGGAGTCTCCGATTCCTTCGAGCGCCTTGGCTAATGCCTCGCGCACTGGCTTGCCGACTATAGATATAGGGTCAGTGCCTATCTTCTCCTGCATCTGGAAGATGAGGTTAGCAGGGTCAGCGCCTGTCGGGCAGTAGTCGATACAGGCCAGGCAGGTGGTGCACTTGCTCAGTATTTCGGCTTCTTTGCCATCCATGAGCAGCTTGATTTCAGCCACAGCCTTGTCCTTGTCGTAGTCGACGTAACGGCATTTTACCAGGCAGTCGCCGCACAGGTCACACTTTGAAGCATCCCACATTTCATACGCTCCTTCTGTTTAGTTTCTATCGGGATTATATGTTCATAAGTATGGGCTGTCAAGGCATTAGAAAAACTGCCCTGAGCCCGATATTAAAAGTTTGGCATTCTGTGTATTACCCGCCATGCTTGCCTGTGTTATAATCGAATCGGAGTATGCCGACCGCACTTATGAAAAGCGTAGTAATGGCGGAGAATTATGTCGCAGGAAATAAAATATAAACCAATAGGAATCATACACTCCCCGTTTAAAGAAGTTGATGGAATGCCGATACAGCCGAGTGGAGCTCTGGGGGTAAGTGGCACCGTGGAGTTATTTATGGAGTATTCCGCCGGGCTCAAAGATATTGACGGCTTCTCCCACATAATACTGGTCTATCATTTTCACTTATCAAAAGGATATGCCCTGGAAGTCAAGCCTTTCCTGGAAGAGGAAACCCATGGCATATTCGCTGTGCGGGCGCCGGCACGACCGAATCCAATCGGTATATCCGTGGTGCGCCTGGTTGGGATAGAAGATAATATTCTGCATATTGAAGATGTGGATATTGTTGACGGCACCCCGCTGTTAGACATCAAGCCATACGTGCAGGATTTCGATTGGCGCCAGGCTGAACGGACAGGCTGGTTGTCGGATAAGTTTCAGCGCGCAAGGAAACATAAATCAGACACCAGGTTCAAAGCGGAACCATGACATTCGCACCTATGGCCTGGCTCAGTCAATCCTGAACGAGGAGATAGAACATGAATCATGGTTCTCAGAGTTTCTGGGCGAGGGGCCTTCTGGTCACTTCCTACGCAAGGCGATACCTCTCCATTCGTTTCCAACTTTCTAAAGTAACTGAATATGACGTATTATATGGGTAGGCTCAAATTATTTTGGGCCTACCCGTAATTCCGGGGAGCCTGGATAAAGATGGTGAGCAACTTTTTGCAAAACCTGCATCCCATAGTACAGGCGCTTCTGGCGACATGTTTCACCTGGGTAATGACTGCATTGGGAGCAGCCGTAGTATTCACTGCAAAAGACATAAGCCGGAGAGTACTCGATGCTATGCTCGGCTTTGCCGCCGGCGTTATGATTGCTGCCAGCTACTGGTCGCTTCTAGCGCCGGCAATTGAGATGTCGGAGGGTAAGGACATTCCTGCGTGGCTGCCGGCAGTGGCGGGTTTCCTTCTTGGAGGCATCTTCCTGCGCCTTATGGATAGGTTGCTACCACATCTACATATTGGTTTCCCCACAGAGGAAGCAGAGGGTGTGAAAACCAGTTGGCGACGAAGCACGTTGCTGGTTCTTGCCATAACGATGCACAATATCCCGGAGGGCCTTGCCGTCGGTGTTGCCTTCGGGGCTCTGGCAGCCGGCTTGCCGGCAGCTGCTCTAGGAGCAGCTGTTGCCCTGGCAATAGGTATCGGTATTCAAAACTTCCCGGAAGGACTGGCAGTTTCTATGCCACTGCGTAGAGAAGGCATGTCTCGTTGGAAGAGCTTCTGGTACGGCCAGCTATCGGGAATTGTGGAACCCATCGCCGGTGTTATCGGTGCGGCTGCAGTTATTATCGCCCAGCCTGTATTGCCGTATGCGTTGTCTTTTGCGGCTGGTGCCATGATATTCGTTGTCATCGAGGAATTAATTCCCGAGGCTCAGCGCGGCGGCAATACGGACCTGGCTACTATGGGTGGCATGGTGGGCTTTGCTGTCATGATGCTGCTAGACGTAGCCTTCAGTTAAATCAGGAGTTTAATGAGGCAAAAGTTTTTGAGATCGCTCTTTAGAGTTTAGCCTCTGCCTATTGACAAAGCCGTGAACAGTTGTTATTATTAGTAATGGTTATCAATAGATGTAGCCATTGTAGAATATAAAAAGGCGTTAAAATATTACGAAGGGGGTGTTTTATGGCAGAACCGAAAGATGGCTGCGTGAAACCGTCAAAAGGAGTTATAGGCGTAAAGGAAACCAAATCTACAGCGCCCGAGGTACAAGGGGGAAAGGAGGCAGCAACCATGATGGCTCGCGTTGGCAAACTGGCTCCGGACTTTGAGGTAAGCGCCTTTTATGAAGGCGGCTTCAAAAACATTAAGCTTTCCGATTACAAAGGGAAATGGGTAGTGCTCTGCTTCTATCCCGGTGACTTCACCTTTGTTTGACCTACAGAGCTGACGGCAGTTGCCGTCAAGTATGGTGAACTGAAGAAGATGGGTGTAGAGGTGCTGGCGATGAGTGTGGATAGCCGTTTCAGCCATAAGATCTGGCAGGAGGAAGAGCTGTCTAAGATGGTTTCTGGTGGGGTGCCATTTCCTATGTTGACGGATTCTGGCGGGCGTGTGGGAAGTGTCTATGGTGTCTACGATGAGGAAGCGGGTGTTAATATCCGCGGCCGCTTCATAATCGACCCCGATGGTGTGATACAGGCGGTTGAGACGGTGGCTCCACCTGTAGGCAGGAATGTGGCAGAACTGATACGCCAGGTTCAAGCTTTCCAGCATGTGCGTGCCACTGGCGAGGTCTGTCCATCCGGCTGGCAACCGGGCAAGCCGACTTTGAAACCCAGCCCGGCATTAGCAGGTAAGGTGTGGAAGGTGTGGAAGCCGGATATGGCATTTTAAAAAGCGACCTGGAAAATAATATAACGGCTCGTAATCGTCTCAGCTGATGGCGTTCTCAATTAGCTCGATGCGCTTGACTTTGCCTTTCTGGTCGAGCTCGACGGCTACGAAGTCTATGCGCCAGGACTCGGGCAGGTCTTTGTGGCTGTTGAGGTAAGTCAGGGCTGAGGCGACTAGTTTTTCTTTTTTGGCGAAGGTCACCGATTCCTCGGGGCTGCCGAAGCTGGCGCTGGTCTTGGTGCGGACTTCAACGAAGACGAGATAGTCTTTTTTCTGGGCGATGATGTCTATTTCGCCCTCGCGGCAGCGGAAATTGGTCTCACGGATTTTGTAACCCTTCTTTTTGAGAAAGTCCCTGGCTATCTTTTCCCCGGTATCGCCGAGTTCCTTTCGTTTCATGGTAGCTGGGCTGCCTCTCTTACCGGGGCGAAGGAGTGGCGATGTATGGGTGAGGGCCCGTGCTGGTGCAGGCAGTATACGTGGTGTCTGGTGCCGTAGCCCTTGTGATTGGCTAATCCGTAGCCCGGATGAATCTGGTCAAGTTCTACCATGACGCGGTCACGGGTGACCTTGGCGATAATCGAGGCGCAGGCGATGGAGAGACATAGTTTGTCGCCGTGGACTATCGGCTTTTGAGAGATACGAAGCTGGGGCAGGCGCAGAAAATCTATTAGCAGGAAATCCGGCGGGCAGGCTAGTTGCTCGATGGCATGGCACATGGCAATCCTGGTGGCGTTGAGAATGCCGATGACATCTATGGTCTGGGGGGCGATGATGCCGACGCTGACGGCTACGGATTCCTGTTTGATGAGGTCGAACAGGTACTCGCGCTTGGCTGGCGGAACCTCTTTGCTGTCGCGGACCGACTTCAGCCAGGGGAAATCGGGGGATGGGGGCAGGATTACGGCGGCGGCAACGACCGGGCCTGCCAGAGCACCGCGTCCGGCTTCGTCAACACCGGCGATGAGGCGATAGCCTATGGCATTAAGTCCGTTTTCCTCAACCAGGCTCGGCGGCTCGGATAGAGGTTTGCGATTTCTAGCTTTCAATGGTGCCACCGCCTAGAACTTCGCTATCTCTGTAGAATACCACGGCTTGCCCAGGCGTGACGGTGGGCTGCGCTTGGTGGAAGCTGACTTCGACTGTGTCAGGTCCGGGGCGCATGTTGGCGGCTATATCCGGTGACCGGTAGCGTATTTTAACGGATACCGTCATCGGCTCGGAAGGTGGTTTGCCGGATACCCAGCTTACTTCTGTGGCAATAAGCCCAGTTGTGTGAAGCTCTTTTTTGCTGCCGACTATGAGCCTGTTTTTGTCAGGTTCTATCTTTGTTACGTAGACAGTTTCAGCAGTGGCAAGCCCCAGGCCGTGCCTCTGTCCCACGGTGTAAAAGGCGGTTCCCCTGTGCCTGCCCAATACTTCGCCCCGGCTGTTGACGATTTCTCCCGTGGTGGGGGTAAAGTATTGGCTCAGGAAGGCGCTGTAGTCCGAGGCGATGAAGCAGATGTCGTGGCTGTCGGGCTTGCCGGCGGTGGGTATACCCTTTTGCGCGGCTAAGTCTCGGACCTGCGATTTTGTGTAATTGCCCAAGGGAAAAAGCAAGCGACTGAGCCTGTCTTGCCCCAGCATGTAGAGCATGTAAGACTGGTCTTTATCCGGGTCAATGCCTTTGAGCAGGTGATAGGCGTCGTTGTAGTGCTCGATTCTGGCGTAATGCCCGGTGGCTAAGTAGTCGGCGTCGAGGGAAAGAGCCTGGTCGAGGAGTAAGCCGAACTTCATGTGTTGGTTGCAGGCGATGCACGGGTTCGGGGTCCGGCCCCTGGCGTATTCCCGGCAGAAATAGTCGATTACATGCTGCTTGAACTCTTTTTCCAGGTCGAGGACGTGAAAGGGTATGCCCAGTGTTCGGCAGATTTGCTCGGCATCCTGTACGTTCGATGTTGACGGGGAGGGCTGTTGCCGTTTGCCCGGCCCTGTTTTCTCCTCAGTCCACAGGAGCATGATTATGCCCATTACCTCATAGCCGGCTTCTTTTAATAGTAAGGCTGCCGTTGACGAGTCGACGCCGCCGCTTAAGGCTACAGCTACACGCTTCTTAGACATGCCTTGAGGTTTTTTCTGTCTGTAGTAGTTGCTTAACCCTGTCCAGGATAAGTTTACTAATTCTGGCTCTGGGCAAGGTAGCGTCTATCACCAGCCAGCGTCCTGGTTCTTCGGCGGCTAGCTTCAGATAGCCGTCTCTTACTTTGTTGTGAAAGGCGATGTTTTCAGCCTCGAAGCGGTCATTTGACCTGGATGACTTGCGTATCAGTCCTTCTTGGGTGGGGATATCCAGCAATATGGTGAGGTGGGGCTTTGTCCCTTGCGTGGCTAAGGCGTTGGTCTTTTTGATGGTCTCCATGTCCAGTCCGCGGCCGTAGCCTTGATAGGCGGTAGTGGAGTCGTAGAAACGGTCACAGATGACCACCTTGCCCTGTTGCAGGCTGGGGTGGATTACTTCGGTGACCAGTTGTATACGGCAGGCGGCAAACAGGAACAGCTCGGCTACGGGGGAGATTTTATCCTGTCGCCCTTTTTTGAGCACGTGCCTGAGCTGATTGCCCAGGGCTGTGCCGCCCGGCTCGTGGGTCAATACTGTGGGTATCCCCAGGAGAGAAAGCTTTCTCCATAAAGCTCTGGACTGAGTGCTCTTGCCGCAGCCTTCACTGCCCTCCAAAGTTATAAATAAGCTCAAGTCTTCAACCTTACCCTGCTTCTCTAATTTTTCCCGTCATTGCGAGCGGAGCGAAGCAATCTCGGAAATTGCCGCGGCACTGCGTGTCTCGCAATGACAAGATAAAGGCTACCTTAGCCTTTTAGAATCTGTACTCTTCTTCTCGGTTCTTTGCCCAGGCTGTGTGAAGCCATGCTGTGGCGTTCCGCCAGCAGGTGCTGCAAGCGGCGAATGTAGGCGTTCTGTGGGCTCAGTTCCACAGGCCCCTTGCCTTCTTTTACCCGGGTAATAGCATTCTCGGCCTCGTCGATGGCGGAATTGAAGGGCGCCTCTTTGTGCGGCCCGTAAATGGTGTCAAGGCATTGTCTTAACTGGGGGAGGTTGTTACTTTTGATGGCATATATGGGAATGCCGGAAATTTCGGCATCCAGTATCTTCTGCGGCTTGCGGCGATAATAGTTCTTGGCTGTGAGTAAAAGGTTGCTCTTTGCCAGGTCATTGGTAAACTCCAGGGTGATCCCTCTCTCCCTGGCGGCATCTTCCAGCTTGGAGCGGTTGATACCGAACAGGTATATTCGAGGCCTTTCTCTCTTTGGCGCCTCCTCCTTCTTGTTCAGGGCATGGGAGGTTGTCACTTTATCTTTTATTATTTCACCTTTATCGTCCAACCAGCGGACCTCAGTTTCCTGGGGACTGCCGTGGAGTATAGCATCTACGGCATTGCCGACATCCGGGTGAACGGTAACCTTGTCTCGCTCCTGGATTTCGACAACTATATCGAAGGTGGGTGGCGCCTTGCGCTCCAGGATTGACTTCTGGGTGTGCCGCCTGCGCGCCTCCTCATCCCCCAGTGTCACTGTCTGAATGCCGCCGATGAGGTCGGACAGGGTGGGGTTCATCATTAAATTGTCCAGGGTATTTCCGTGGGCGGTGCCTATTAGCTGGACACCGCGCTCGGCGATGGTCCGGGCGGCTTCAGCTTCGAGGCTGGTGCCTATTTCATCGATAATAATGACCTCGGGCATGTGGTTTTCCACGGCTTCGATCATGACTGCGTGCTGCATGGTCGGTGTCGGTACCTGCATCCGCCGGGTATGGCCTATGGCGGGATGGGGTATGTCGCCATCGCCGGCGATTTCGTTAGAGGTGTCAACGACTATAACCCGTTTTTTTAAGTCGTCAGCCAGGACACGGGCTACCTCACGAAGCATGGTTGTTTTGCCGATGCCGGGTCTGCCGAGCAGCAATACACTTTTACCCGACTCGACGAGGTCCTGGATTATTTTCACCGTGCCGAAGACGGCTCTGCCCACGCGGCAGGTCAAACCTACTATTCGCCCCTCCCGGTTGCGCATGGCTGAGATGCGGTGCAGCGTGCGCTCGATGCCGGCGCGGTTATCGCCGCTGAAGCTGCCGATCCGGGAGACCACGTGCTCTATATCCGAGCCCGCGGCTTCTGTGGGGCTGAGTATTACCTCCCTGTGCGGATAGCGGGCTTCGGGGGGACGTCCCAGGTCTAAAACCACCTCAATTAATTCACTGTTATCAGGCTGCTCCAGAAGCGCCTGGCGGATGCGCAGGGGCAGGACATTGAGCAGGGCATCTAAATCGTCAGCAATTACTTTTTGCAATCAGCATCTCCCTGATAGCTTTTGTGTGTCATCCTGAGCGATAGCGAAGGATCTCCAGATTCTTCGTGGGAGATTTCATGGTGAGTGAGATTATTCGGTTGTTTTGCTTCCTCAGAATGACAGATGGTGGTTATATTTGACTTGTCTCCTGTGACAAGGTTCAGGAAATATCTGTGTAATCTCAGGTCATCGGTTAGCTCTGGATGGAAGGCACAGGCGAGCAGCTTGCCCTGTCTGACAGCCACTGGCTTGTTATTGAGTTGACATAACACTTCGACGCCACTTTCGGCTTTTTCGATTATGGGTGCCCGGATAAATATACCGTGGAAGGTCCCGTTGTGCAGGGCTGGTATCTCCAGGTTGACCTCGAAGCTGTCCACCTGCCTGCCGAAGGCATTACGTTTTACCTCGATGTCCATGATGCCGATTGGTTCCATTTCTAAGTTGGGGACTTTCCTGGCTAGAAGAACCAGGCCGGCGCAGGTACCGAAGATGGGGAAACCTTGTTCGGCGAGCTTACGTATCGGCTCCATAAGGCCGTAGTCCGTCAGTAGTTTGCTTATGGTGGTGCTCTCTCCGCCCGGGATTATCAGCGCGTCTAAACCATCGAGCTCTGAGGGCGTACGTACAGGTATGGCTTCTGCGTCTAAGGCGGATAGCATCTGTATATGTTCAGTCACAGCCCCTTGCAGAGCCAGGACACCTATTTTCACTCTACCAGCCCCTGGTGGCTAATAATTGCTCCGGCGGGATGGTCTTTATATCCAGCCCGGGCATAGCCGTGCCCAGGGCTTTGGATACCTCGGCGATTACTGCCGGGTCTTTGTAATGCGTGGTGGCTTTGACGATGGCTTTAGCCCTTGACGCCGGGTCACTTGATTTGAATATGCCTGAGCCGACAAAGACGCCATCTGCGCCAAGCTGCATCATTAAGGCAGCATCGGCCGGCGTAGCTATACCGCCGGCGGCGAAGTTGACTACCGGCAGTTTCCCCGTTTTATGTATTTCCAGTACCAGCTCTAGCGGAGCGCCTATGTTCTTAGCTTCGGTAGTGAGCTCATCGACCGGCATTCCCTGGAGCTTGCGTATGCCGTCCTGGACTGCCCGCATGTGTCTTACGGCTTCGACTATGTTGCCGGTGCCGGCCTCGCCCTTGGTGCGAATCATGGCGGCGCCTTCGGCGATGCGACGCAGGGCTTCGCCTAAATCGCGACAGCCGCAGACAAATGGGATCTTGAAATCATGTTTCCAGATATGATGGCTTTCATCAGCCGGTGTCAGCACCTCTGACTCATCGATGAAGTCTACTCCCAGCGATTCCAGCACCTGAGCCTCGACGAAATGTCCTATGCGGCATTTTGCCATAACCGGTATGGTTACTGCTTCCATTATGGCTTGAATTATGGAGGGGTCAGCCATACGGGCAACGCCGCCGGCAGCTCTGATGTCTGCCGGTACGCGCTCCAGAGCCATGACGGCACAGGCTCCAGCATTCTGGGCGATTTTGGCATGCTGTGGCGTGACCACGTCCATGATGACGCCGCCCTTAAGCATCTGAGCTAAACCTGTTTTAACTTTCCAAGTACCTGTGTGCATTTTCCTCGTTTACATAAGTTTTTAATATTTTACACTGGTTCGGTCTTCGTAGCAACCGAAGCCAGCCGCCCTTTTAGCTCTTCGTTCCCCTTTAATAAATTATAGCACCTATCGATAATAAAGCGAACTTCTCAGTAGTATTGTGTTTGGTAATAAGGCGACATATAATGTGTCAAAAATAACTATAGGGTAAACCATGCAGCAGTTTTTAGTCTGTCCCAGATGTGGTGCGCAGAACTATATGGGCCAGCGATTCTGTGCTGGATGTGGTGCGCCTTTGCCTGCCCCATGCCCGTATTGTGGTGTGTATATGTCGTCAGCATCTGGATTCTGCACGAACTGCGGTGCGCGAGTGGGACCGGGCACTGCACAACCAGTTAAACAGAGTAAGCCAACGTCGGGCTGGGCAAAGTTTGGGACAGGAATGTTTATAATTGGAGTGCTTTGCATAGTTCTGGGCCCCATAGTTATTATGCTGAGGCCGGAAGCAGAGCAGACTACTACGATGCTCATAAGATGTCTTGCGGTGGGTGGGCTGTTTGTAATTGTTGGCTTGCCTCTAATGTTCAAAGGTTAACATAGGTTCAACGCAACTAATCCTCACCAAAGCTAAAGTCAGGCTGTTTTGTGAGCTTGTGCTATAATCCTGAGTATGAAAATCCTGGGAATTGAGACTTCCTGCGATGAAACAGCGGCGGCGGTGGTCGAAGGCGGGGTTAACATTCTGTCGAACGTCGTTTCCTCTCAGGTAGATATACACAGGCGCTACGGCGGCATCGTTCCTGAGGTAGCCTCGAGACAGCATCTGGTAACCGCTTTGCCGGTGGTGGAGAGCGCCATGGCTGAGGCTAAAGCCACCTGGCAGGATATTGCTGCCGTTGCCGTAACCATCGGTCCGGGTCTGGCTGGCTCGCTGCTGGTGGGGGTGAATGTGGCTAAAGCCGTAGCCTTAGCTCGCGGCTTGCCCCTCATCGGGGTTAATCACCTTGAATGTCATATCTATGCTAACTGGCTGAGCGAGGATAAGCCTGTTTTCCCCTGTCTCTGCCTTATCGTCTCCGGGGGACATAGCGATTTGGTGCTGATGAGGGGGCACGGTGAGTTCGAAAAGCTGGGGCGGACCAGGGATGACGCTGCTGGCGAGGCTTTCGATAAAGCAGCCAGGATTCTGGACCTGGGTTATCCCGGAGGCCCGGCTATTGAGAAGGCTGCCAGGGACAGGGAAGCATCATTTCCTTTGCCCCGGGCATGGCTTAGGGGAAGCGATGATTTTAGCTTCAGCGGTTTGAAGACAGCTCTGCTCCATCTGGTCAGAGACAATGATTTTTCAGATTCTTCTAAGGTGGCTGAGGCGGCAGCCAGTTTTCAGCAGGCGGTAGTAGACGTTTTGGTCACCAAAACTATACAGACTGCGGAGAGATTGGGGGTGGAGCAGATACTGTTGTCCGGCGGTGTGGCTGCCAACAAAGCCCTCCGCGACTGTTTCACCTGTAATTCACCTTTGCCGGTTCTCGTACCACCTCCGAGCCTGTGCACCGATAATGCGGCTATGATTGCAGCCTGTGGTTATTATCACTATCGGTCGGGTAAAATCGATGGCTATGACATCGATGTTATACCCAGCCTCAGTATCGGTTAAGGGCTACCGGACATACGGCACAATTTCTGTGACGGCAGCAGGTCTTGAAGATATGAATCAGCCCCTGTTGCTGGCAGGCAGAAAGGCGAGTCCCTGGATTGAGCATAAGTTGCTGCTTCATATACCGGGTTAGCTCATTGTCTCCTGCTCCGGGATAGCGGCTGTAAATCTCAACTGCCTTTTTCTTTAGCTTCAGGTCAGAGCTTAGCTCCCCCCAGGCGCAGACAAAGGGCAGTACGGTATTTATCACTATTACTGAGGCTTTCTCCCTGCCGAGAAGGGCCGAGCTTCTGTTCATAGCCATGCCGAAATCCAGGTGCTTCGCCCAGTAGCCCTGGCCAAAGATGGCAAAACCGCCTTCCAGCCATAGATGTTCAGTCCTGGCAGATGCTTTCCTTACCAGTTGGATTATTCCCCGAAGCAGTCCTGTTCGGTGATAGCGGGATAGAAGATAGCTGAGAGCGATGAGGCGGCGGGTGGGGAAGTTGTCTGGCCGAACTCTGAAAAAGCACCAGTCAGATTCCTTCATGGTTTCAGTTATATCCAGGGATTGCCATATTGTTTCCAGTTTATTTGTCTCTCTGTCTTCAACTGACCTGTGTCGCTGGGAGGGCAGTAGTCCGGCAGTGCCCAGAACCAGCGCCTGCCTGACGCTATCAGTTTTGGGTTGTATTTTCCCCAGAGTGCCGATGGGAAACTTATTTGCCAGCTCTTCACAGGGCTCGGCATTTCGAGCATATCCCAGAGCTCTGGCTATGCCGCGGTAAAGCACCTGTCCAGCAGCCTCTTCATTTAGAGCCATACGGAACGACCCTGTCTTGGCAGCGAATCTTGCCTCTCCTGCCTCAGTGAGCAGTTTGTTTAAACTCTCAGTATCTGGATACCTTCCGACCTCGGGGCAACAGGGCAGAGGATTACCGGACATGTTGATTTGAGTTTTTAGCTCGTCTAATTTGCTACCGAGAAAGTGGTCCAGACAAACCGTGGGCACCGTTTTACCGTTCTGGAGTAGGATAGGAACCTTGCTATCATCCCACAGTACGACGTGCAGGGCTATGTTATTGTATTTCGGGTCCCGGTGATGCCCGTGTCTTTGCCACTGGCTGGATTTGACATGTAGCTCGATATTGCCGGTTGTCGCCTTGCCGTTGATGGCGAAGACAGCATCCTGAAAATCGCAGCCGGGAGTGGTGCTGATTCTGCCCGGGTGGATTATGTGAAGCTGGTCGCCATTGTCAGTAAGCAGCTCGGTCACCAGCTTGTGTTGCCAGATATGAGAAATGAGCCTCTCCGTGACCTTTGTCTTCATTTCCTTTCTACACGTTTGCGTGTACATAAAGTTAAAAAAATTTTAACTTTGTTTCGATGGCTCATATTTAAAGCCGGAACGCTCGGCAACCAGGGTGAGCAATGTTGCCGAGGTTCCCCGTGGTTTGTACATTCCCGTCTCCCATTCGCTGATCGTCTGCTGGCGGGTGCCTAATTCTTCAGCTAGCTTGGCCTGCGTTAGCTTCAGGTGATGCCGCAACGCCCGAACACGTTGATTATCCCAGTCCGTCCCCCTCCGTTTTTCAGCCATGCCTTTATTTTACACGGTATAGGGTAGTGTATCAATTTGAATAAATCTTCATTCCGTTGTGTAACGCTACATATTGGACTATAATCGTATATAAGGGGGTGTGTTATGGCAATGTCAACTTGTATCAAATGTGGCGGTCATTCATTCGAAATGGTAGAAGCAACACCAATGAAATCAAATTTCATCGTTATGTTCATTCAATGCTCCAAGTGTGGCGGTGTCGTTGGCATTACGGATTATTACCAGATTGGCACAGAGCTTCAAATAATAAAGAAGAAGCTGGGTATTTCATAACTTCAGCACCATCGGAATACTCAATTGCTTCGGCTTCCGACATAAACAAAGCTATGGGGACAGTCATGTTATTGGGGATTACTCCCCAATAACCCCGAAACATTGCCTGAGTTATTGTCTTGTCCATTTATTACCTCCAAATTATTTCTCCAGATTGACCGATTATCTATTGACAATGCTTGACCGATATGGTATATTGAGTGTAGGATAATAAACAATATAGTCAAGTTGAGATGGGGAAATGAACAAATTAAGCGATGAGCGCAAGGCCGAAGTCCTAAAAGTCCTCTGCGAGGGTAACTCAATCCGCAGTACAGCCCGAATAACTGGGACTGCCATCAATACCGTTGTTACGATACTTAAGCAAGCTGGCTTAGCATGTATGAAATATCAGGACAATGAGCTAATGAATCTATCATGTAAACGGATTCAATGCGACGAGATATGGTCATTCTGTTATGCCAAACAAAAGAATGTACCCAAAGATAAACAGGGTCGATTCGGTTATGGCGATGTTTGGACATTTGTAGCCATTGACGCTGATACAAAACTAGTCTTAAGCTGGCATGTTGGCTTACGTGAACCAGCAGATGCCTATTATTTCCTTAACAATATTAAAGAGCGTGTTTCAAATCGCATTCAACTAACAACTGATGGTCATAGAATGTATTATGAGGCAGTAGAAAATACCTTTGGTGATGATATTGACTATGCCATGCTAATCAAATACTACCATGATTCAGGTGATGAAAGCGGGCGCTACAGCCCGCCAAGATGCAACAAAACAAAGACCAAACTTATAAGGGGTTCTCCCGATATGAGCAAGGTGTCTACAAGCTACATTGAGCGACAAAATCTAACAATGCGTATGAATATGCGGCGGTTTACGAGGCTGACTAATGGCTTCTCAAAGAAGATTGAGAATCATATATGCTCGTTGAGCCTCTATTTTATGCACTACAACTACATCAAGACACATAAAACCCTTGCCACACCTTATCCAAGAACACCGGCTATGGCAGCGGGATTAAGTAACCATATTTGGAGTTTTAGAGAGATTGTGGGATTGCTTTAGTTATTCTTTAATTCTTGTTTCCCTTAGAATCCTATGCAACATTGACCTACGACCAAACCAAAGTGCGAGAGAGAACACATAAAACAAGATTGCTAATACTAGGCATATCCAAAATCCCATATTGGTTAATAACTTAGCCTGCTCAGTTAGCACATTCTCCACTACGGCATCTTGTTTCAACCCTATGCCAAACAATAAAATTGTTGTGGCTATTGAAGCAAAGACTGAGGTCAATGTATTAAACCATGTTATGCTGTGCAATTCGTTTTCATTGAGCGGATATGTTTTCACTTCACGCACCGTACTAAGGGTTCGTGTAAATGCCCCCCCACTTTCATATGAGAATTTTGTCCCATCCTTGTCGTAATTTTCACTTGCGGGCATCGGACACCTCCCCACCAGGCGGGAATAACCCCAATATCACAGCGTTGAGAAATACCGTATGGCCGCAATTCTTGCAAACCACCATAACTTGAGGGGAATCTTCGCCCCCTACAAAAATCCCCTTCTTTGAATAATTTATAGGAGCAACAATATACTCTCCGATTATCCATTCACTATCCTTCGAATATGGACAAATAACAGGTCCCTTCCATTTCTCCTTTAACCAAGATACAACCTTATCTTTTTCATCATCACTTAGTTTGCCGTGTAAATCTGGCATGTTGCACCCCCCAATAAGAGTGCAACTATTCTATCACAAAGAATATATCAAACACCTTGTAATAGGGTGTATAATGTACTTAGCCCTACATCTGCCCCATAAAGGCAAATCCGTGTAGGGTAAGGGGGGTGATAGGAGTGAAAACGTTTGGCCGAAAGGCTAAGTTGTTAGCACACCTATTGACTACCCGCCGGGGCTTCATTGCAGGATGTTGGGGTTGACATCCCGGCTTCTACTGTGGCAGAAATAGTTTAATGGCGCACCAACATCATTGGACAAAAGCTGACACAGTAGCGATTTGTGCATACGGCTTGACTAAATTGTCAGAATATATGCACGAAGTGTACTGCGCTGGGGCTGGGCTAAAGTAGGCGATTAGCCCACAGTCTATTGGTACGGCTGTCCAATTGCTAGCTAGTGGATAGCCAGACGATAAAGGGTGACCCTGTCAAGGTCACAACTTGTCCTTTGGTGACACATTAGCGGAAGCGGCACTTCACTTCTGAATACTTCTTTTTAGGAGGGCTACGGAGGGGAGATAGCCGCTTTTAATTATTTCTTACCCCACCGTACCTTAGCCGCCTTGCGGGCAATCTCACTACGTTGTTCTGGGGTTAGCTTCTCAAATCGTGCCTTACCGCCCTTAAGCCCGCCTAAACGGCCTAAAGCCACAGCATAAGGGTTTTTGCCCTCAGATACTACTGGCTCAGCCGCCTTTTCTTCTGTAGCCTCTTGGACTACCCTAAAGGCAGTAACGCTAAAGTCATGGTCTCGTTTCTTTGCCATAATTTAAGAATACAATAGCGGTTAAGCATTGTCAATAGTTCGTAGATTCAAATTGATACACTACCCGGTATAGTGTGAGAAATCAAGTAGCATGGCTGAACAATCAGTGGTTGTGACTGAGAGGATTAATAAAACAGGATATAACATGTGCCCCCTTTACAAACAAGAATGATTATGCTAATATTATTAGCAGTCTTAAGCAGAGAGTGCTAAAATCTAAAAAGGAGGTAAAGATGGCAACTAAGCTTGAACCTTTAGGAGACAGGGTAGTGGTAAAACCGAGCCCGAAGGAAGACGTTACCAAGAGCGGCATTGTGATACCTGACACCGCTAAGGAGAAGCCGCAGGAGGGCAAGGTCATCGCTGTCGGTCCCGGCAGGATGACTGAAGATGGCAAACGTATAGCCATGGATGTGAAGGTCGGTGATATAGTTATTTACGCCAAATACGGCGGCACCGAGATAAAGGAAGGCGACGATGAGCTTATTATCCTGAGAGAAAGCGATATTTTAGCCAAGAAAAGTTCTAAAACCGTGGTTTCCAATGGACCAAGGATATCACATTCGAGAAGGCATTAAGAAGAGTCTATGAATATAAACAGGAGGTTTTAACAGATGGCGAAACAAATTCTTTATGGTGAAGAGGCGAGGAGAGCCTTAAAGGCTGGCATCGATGTTCTAGCCAATGCAGTTAAGGTTACTTTGGGGCCAAAAGGGCGTCCCGTAGCCCTTGATAGGAAGTTCGGCGCACCAAACGTTATTAACGACGGTGTCTCCATTGCCAAAGATATCGAGCTTCCCGACCCCTTTGAAAATATGGGAGCACAACTGGTTAAGGAAGCGGCGATTAAGACAAATGATAAGTGCGGCGATGGCACCACCACGGCAACTGTGCTGGCTCAAGCGATTGTCACCGGTGGTTTCAAAAATATAGCCGCCGGTGCTGATGCCATGGCTCTCAAACGTGGGGTTGAGAAAGGTGTGGAGGCTGTGATTGGGGAGTTGAAGAAGATGTCGACTCCGGTAACCACCAAGGAGCAGGTAGCGCAGGTGGCGACGATATCAGCCGCCGACCCAGAGGTGGGTAACCTGATTGCTGAGGTAATGGAGAAGGTAGGTAAGGATGGGGTAATAACCGTCGAGGAATCAAAGGGTTTACTTTTTGAGACGGAATATGTCGAGGGTATGGAATTTGACCGCGGTTATATCAGTCCTTATTTCATAACCAATCCTGAGCTGATGAAAACGGAGCTTGAAGACCCCTATATACTGATTACAGACAAGAAGATATCAGCTATATCTGAGCTCCTGCCAGTTCTGGAAAAGGTACTTCAGGTTTCCAAGAATCTTGTGGTCCTCGCTGAGGACTTAGAGGGTGAAGCTCTGGCTACTCTGGTGGTCAACAAGCTGAGAGGTACACTCAACTGCCTGGCGGTCAAGGCACCGGGCTTCGGAGACAGGCGGAAGGCGATGCTTGAGGACATAGCTATTCTGACCGGAGGCAAGGTTATTTCCGAGGAGGTGGGCCGGAAACTGGATTCAGCAACAGTGGCTGACCTCGGCAGAGCTCGAAAGGTGGTTGCGGACAAGGACAATACCACCATAGTCGAAGGCAAGGGCGCTGAAGAGGCTATTCAGGCGCGCATCAAGCAGATAAAGGCGCAAATCGATGAGACCACCTCAGATTACGATAAAGAGAAACTCCAGGAGAGGTTAGCCAAGTTAGCCGGTGGCGTGGCAGTGATTAAAGTGGGGGCTGCCACTGAGGTCGAGCTTAAGGAGAAGAAGCACCGGGTAGAGGATGCACTTTCGGCAACCAGAGCTGCGGTTGAGGAAGGCATTCTGCCTGGCGGTGGTGTTGCCCTTATAAATGCCAGCCCGGTTCTGGACAAGGTCAAGGTTGAGGGTGACGAGGCCATTGGTGTTGCCATCCTCAAGCGAGCTTTTGAAGAACCATTGCGCTGGATTGCTGAAAATGCAGGGCAAGATGGCTCGGTGGTGGTGGATAAGGTCAAGCGCAGCAAGAAAGGCGTTGGCTATGATGCCTTGAGAGACGAGTTCGGCGATATGGTATCTAAAGGTATCATCGACCCGCTTAAGGTCACCAGGACCGGCCTGGAGAATGCTTCCAGTATCGCTAACATGATATTGACCACTGAAGCTCTGGTGAGTGACATTCCAGAAAAAGAAAAGACTCCCCCCATGCCGCCCATGCCCGAGTACTAGGAGGGAATAGAAGGCTGTTAAAAGAGCCGCCTCAAACCGGGGCGGCTCTTTCTTATTTTACTTTTTATTGAGAGGGGCATAAGCCCCCGATCTTAAAGCTTGAGCAACCTGGCCATCCGGTCCTCGTCTTTTACAGGTCCGACAATGGCTAGATTCAGCTTTTCGCTTATCAGTAACTGCTGTGCCACGCGTTTCAGGTCTTCGGCAGTGACAGCTTCGACCTGTGATATCACCTCATCTGTGGTAAGTATGTGATTAAGGAGCAGCTCTTGAACTCCCAGCCAGGCGGCAACGTTTCGACTGCTCTCCAGGCTTAGCAGCAATCGACCTTTGGCTATTTCCTGGGCCTTTTTAAGTTCATCCTGGGAGATTTTCTCCTTGAGCTTGGCGATTTGATCAATAATTGCCTTAATTGCATCTTCAGTTCGGCCAGGGTCAACTCCGGCGTGGATGATGACAGCTCCTGAATCGGCGAAATGGTCGGCATAGCTATGAATGTCATAGGCAAGCCCTTGCTGCTCCCTTATCTCGATGAAGAGGCGACTGCTCATACCTTCGCCCAGTATTATGCTGAGCAGATCGACGGCATAGCGGTCGGGATGGAAAAAGGATAGCCCGGGAACACCTAAGCAGAGGTTAGCCTGTTCGGTTTCTCGAAACTCAATATTCAGCCTGGCTGTTTCTTGATTACCCCTGTTGGGGAAGCCTGCCGATATTTCGCTGGGTTTCCAATCAACTAGCGCCCGGCTTATGGTGTCATACACCCGCTTCTGCTCGATATCACCGGCTACAGCGACCACAGTGGTGTTAGGCAGATAATTTTTGGAGAAAAAGTCAAGCATCTGTTTTCGGGTTATGGATGCTACTGTTTCCTTGCTTCCGGCGATATCACGTCCTAGTGGCTGTCCTGGCCACATGATCTCGTCTATCAGCATGGACACCCGCTGTCTTGGTGAATCGAGGCTCATGTTTATTTCCTCGATGATTATCTGACGCTCGCGGTCGATATCTGAGGCGTCGAAGCGGGAACCTCGCAGCAGGTCGATTAGCACATCCAGGGCTAAAAGAAAGTGTTCGCTGGTTACACGGCACCAGAAAGTGGTCAGCTCTTTATCGGTGCCACCGTTTATTATGCCACCAACACCTTCTATGGCTTCGCTGATTTCTTTGGAACTACGGCGCTTTTCGGTACCCTTGAAGCAGAGGTGCTCAATGAAATGAGAGATGCCAGCCTCGGAATCTGTTTCGTAGCGTGGCCCGGCGGCTATGAAAAAGACCAGGGAGACAGAACGGGTATGAGGCATTTCGCTGGTGAGAAGGCGCAAGCCATTATCCAGGGTTATTTTTTCGTGCGTCATGGCAGAATTTTACTTGTTGCCAGCACCCTGCGTCAATTCATCTACTGATAGGCACCTGACGTCTGTTGACCTTCTTCTGATTCATTGATATACTTTACTTTCGGTCAGCTGATAATAAGGAGGCATGTATAGTATGAAAACATCAACTGCTCGGCTTACATTTGTGGATGTTGTAATTTCCAGAACGGGCCTCCTCTGGGATGTGGTCCTGGTGGCTGGCTTTGCTTGCTTAACTGCTGCCTTTGCCCAGATAAGTTTCTGGATCGGTCCGGTGCCTGTTACAGGACAGACATTCGCTGTCCTTTTGGCTGGTGCTTTTTTAGGTAGCCGTCGAGGTGCATTGAGCCAGCTCAGTTATCTGGCTGTGGGAGCTACCGGCATTCCGTACTGGTTTGCCCTGGGTGGTCCTCCGGGCATAGCCCGCCTGGTTGGACACACTGGCGGTTATTTGATGGGTTTTGTGGCAGTTGCCTTCGTTGTCGGCTGGTTAGCCGAAAAAGGCTGGGATAGGCATGTGGGTACAGCATCTCTAGCTATGCTTGCCGGCGAAATTGTTCTGTATATCTTTGGACTTTCCTGGTTGGCGCATTTTGTTCCTGGGAACACTGTGCTTCAGGTTGGGCTTTATCCCTTTGTCATCGGGGATTTGATTAAGGTGGTTGCAGCCGCTTTGATTTTGCCTTCAGGATGGCTGCTGCTCCGACGGTTTAAGGGCTGAAAGCTTTGCCTCTTTTTAACTGATTCTCGTTGAGGTCGTTACTTTGGATATTACATGGTTAGGACATTCCTGTTTTCGTATCAAAGGTAAGGAAGTTACCGTTATCACTGACCCATGTCACCCGAGCCTGGGTTATTCTTTAGGCAAGCTTCAGGCCGATATAGTGACCTTGAGCCACCTTCATCCCGGCCATTGCTACACCGAAGCTATTACCAGCGAGTTTAAAGAGGTTAAAGTACCAGGTGAATATGAGTTTAAGGGCATATTTATTACCGGTATCTCTACCTGGCACGATGCTGTCCAGGGTCAGAAGCTGGGCAAAAACACTGCTTATCTCCTGGAAATGGATGGGGTGGCATTGTGCCATTTAGGCGACCTTGGCCATTTGCCGTCATCGGAATTTATAGAAGACGTGGGCGATATTGATGTGTTGTTTGTACCTGTAGGTGGTGTGTCTACTATAGGTGGCTCGATGGCTGCTGAGATAGTAAGGCGATTAACTCCTAAGGTTGTCATTCCCATGCACTATAAGACATCGGCTTTAACCAAAGAGCTTGAGCCGGTAGATAAATTCTTGAAAGAAGTGGGGGTAAAGGAAGCCGTCTCTCAAGCTAAGCTTTCGGTTAGCCGGGCAAACCTGCCAGCCAGCACACAGGTTGTAATTTTAGATTATACTCGCTAGCCAGCCCCCTGCCGTAGTTCGTCTCTGTCAGATGCCCAATCTCGGAAAAATCTGGAGATTGCCATGTGGAGCATATCCTGAACGATGCGAGATTCTTCGCTTTGCTCAGAATGACACAAGCGAAGGGCTCTCAATGGCTATAAGGCTTTATCCAGCAATCTAACAAGCCTCTCCTCTTTGACAGACTTTATGCTTCTAACGTAGAATTAGCCCGGTTATGACGCTAGCCAAGACGCTCTATGATTTACAGCAAATTGACCTGAATATTCAGAAGGAACAAGAAGCTCTAGATGATATTATTAGCCAGTTAGGCGAGAGCCAGGCTTTGCTTAAGGTCAGGGCTGAGATTATTGCTGAGCAGGAGCATCTGGCTGCGATGGAAAAGCAGCAGCGGGATGTGGAATGGGAGATCGAAGACCTGCGAGGCAGCATTGCACAACTGAATGATAAGCTCTACGATGGTAAGACTAAGAACCCTAAGGAGCTGGTTAGCCTTGATAAAGAGAAGGAGATTTTCAAGGCTAAGTTAGGGCAGAAAGAGGATAACCTGCTGGACTTAATGGCTGAGATAGAGACAACGCAGGACAAGATAAAAATAGATAGTGAGCGGCTTAAAAAACTGGAAGGCGAGTGGCAACGAGAGCAAGAGGATTTGACCCAAAGACAAGCCAAGGTGAAAACTAGGCTCTCAGATCTCAACAAGAAACGTCAGGTGCTAATCTCGGACATTGCCCCTCAAGCACTAGAGCTTTATGAGAATATAAGGTTGAAAAAGGGGCAGGCGGTGGTGAAGATGACACAGGGAAGATGCCATGGGTGCCACCTCAACCTGTCGATGAACGAGTGGCAGCGAGCCAGAGCTGGAGCTTTAATCCAGTGCAGTAGCTGTGGCAGGATACTCTATTTAGGCTAGAGCCTGGTAAAGAATATAAGATGCATCTTAATATCTATGTTGACGGAGCTTCCTGGGGCAATCCGGGACCGGCAGCTATAGGAGCCGTTATCAGGGATGAGAAACAAAGGGAATTGTTTAAGCTCTCTCAACATATAGGCGAACGCACCAATAATCAGGCAGAGTATCAGGCGGCAATTGCTGGCTTGAAAGAAGCTGTAAGATTTAAGCCAGCCACGGTTACACTCTATCTTGATTCCGAGCTAGTAGCCAGGCAATTGACTGGCAAGTACAAGGTGAGAAACATTTTCCTCTTTCCCCTTTACAAAGAAGCTGCTGAGCTGTGTAAGAGATTTGCCAATCTATCTATCGTCCATGTAGGACATGATGGGAATACTGAAGCTCATTCCCTGGCTCAAGCGGCGCTAAAAAATTTCAAGAAGCAGCAAGCCTAGATTTGACGGCTTTCGAATCAGGGTGTAAAGTGGGTCTTGGGCTAAGTAAACCGGGTGACTGCTCTGATTTTTAAAATCAGGGAGGAAAGTCCGAGCTCTACCGGGCAGGGTGCTGGGTAACGCCCAGGAGGGGTGACCCTACGGAAAGTGCCACAGAAACATACCGCTCTTTGTATTAAGAGTAAGGGTGAAATGGTGAGGTAAGAGCTCACCAGCAGCCAGGTGACTGGCTGGCTGGGTAAACCCCACCCGGAGCAAGACCGAATAGGGGGCTAAAAGGGCGCCCGGCCCTAACCCCGGGTTGGTCGCTTGACCTTGATGGTAACATCAAGGCTAGATGGATGGTCACCACTTCGAAGGTTGCTTCGGAGTACAGAACTCGGCTTACAGGTTTACTTAGCCCCTTGAGCTTGATTCTCTGGCTGTAAGGTGTACGCTCCCCCATCAGTGATTATTATAGAGACTTTTGCAGATGTGGTAGCCAGATTCCCCTATTTAGTTAAGGAGATCTATAATCAGAAGAGATTTCATTCGGCACTTAGCTGCCGCTCACCGGATGACTTTGAAGAGCAAATGCTTGCTCAAAAGAATACCGGTGGTATTCCGGCAGACTCTTCTAACCATGCTTGTCCAACCATAGGGGTGTAGACCATTTCTTCTTTGGCTTTCCTGTGCTGTGGGTGATATCCATGAAGCTACCGACTGCAGCTTGCCTTCCTCTATATTCAGTGGAGGCGACTTTCTCCAAGACCCGGAGTATGGCACCGTTCTTCTTTGTGAACCTGTACTCATAAGGAGTGAGGCTCTGCCTTTTCAAGTTCTCTATTGCCCTCCTTCTCACTAAATCTCTATCCTCAGTGTGAACATAGTCAAGAGGATACGTCCCTATCAATTCTTCTGCTGTGTAGCCTGATAACTCTTCAAACAAGGGGCTGATATAAATGAACTTCCTGTCTTGGATAATGTATATCCCTGTTCTTGCGCTACGAATCAGGGCTTGGCCCAAATCCTCACTACGCCTGCGTTCAGTGATATCACGTGCTATCCCCAGAATCCCGACAGGCTGTCCATCGGTGTTACGCAAGAAAGATACTGTGAGTTCTGTCCAGATAGTGGAACCATCTTTGCATTTTTGCTCCACCTCCAGTGTACGTGATCTGAATAAGTCCTTTTGCTCCATGCCCTCTATAGCCAGTTCCTCGTTAAAGGCCTTTGTCGCAATTTCAAGGGATGTGGGAGTTAAGACTTTCTCCAGCGTTTGAGCCATTGCCTCTTCGGCACTATAGCCTCGCATCCGCATAACAGAAGGGCTGACATACATATACCGCAGATTCATATCCATAGTCCAGATGACATCCGTCACGTTATCGGCAAGAAGACGGTATTGCCTTTCATTTTCCTCCGCTTGAGCCCTCCGGTTTTGTACGTGAGCTATCAAGATACCCATTATAGAGGCAAAGACAATGAAGCTCGCTTCCGTGAGGAGTTGTTGAGGGTGGTATCCGGTGAGTATAACATCGGGCACTGAATTTAATAGTATCGCGGCCACGCCACTTAGCAATACGCCACGCAGCCCGAACACATATGCCGCATACAGTAAGGGTATTGAAAACAAAAACAGATACAGTTCATGAGTCGTCAAGAAAACATGCCACCCCGGACTCGACAGATTCGTGAAGTCCAGGATGAAATCCAGATAGTTAAGCATTGAGCAGGCTATCATCAGGATGACGATATACCACAAATGTGGATTTCTCCATATGTTGCCGGTTCGCCTTGTTGAAAATCCACCTGAGTTCTCAGTCATTTCCTTCTCCCTTCTGATTCCCCATTGCCGCTAGCGTATGTTACCGTGCCATCAACATCAACAATCCAACTATTTTTTAAGTTGCCTATTAAGTAGGGGTCGAGGACTCCCTGGTCAGATGGGGTAATGATAAATGGATCAGATATGGTATTCCCCTGTGCCAAATATACAGCGGCACCCCTCTGTACTTGGTGTTCCTCAACAGCCTGCACTTCTTCTGTTGCACCCCCAATGAATCTGACGACACCCAGTGAAGCTAAACCAGCCAAGCTACCAAGGATGGTTAGCACTATCATGAGTTCAAGGAAAGTGAAACCATCTTTGCTGTTATGGAAAAGGTGGAGTATCTTCAAGAAACTGCCTTTTTCTTTCATCTGCTATCTTTTCTAATTGCTTATGCCTCATTTTCCTACAGTACAACCAGAGAAACATGATGAATAAGAACTATTTAAGGGGAACAATTGGTACTATCAGCAAGAGCTGACCTAAGTACCACTGATGTTCTATTCTTACTCGGGTCGGGTATATAATTTTTGGCAATTATCCCACGTAGACAAGTATTGACATTTTTTATAGGGTTGGATGCCTTAGCCTAGGTGTCAACTAAGGCAAAAGCAAGGAGAGATAGGCTAGCTCAGTGGCTATGAACAGCCTTGCCTGATTTAACCCCTGATTAGTAAACTTTTTATAGCGCCAGCCCGTTTTATTGTTAGCTGCCATGAATTCTCTAGACCCTAAACTTCGTGATTTTATTTTATTTTGCGTGGACAGGCGCGGTGCTGATTGGCCGGTTCTTTATGATGAAATGGCACTGGTGGCTGGGCAGCGCCTGTTTAGAGGGTTGGGTCATGCCGAGCTTAAGCAACTGGGACTGTCTTTAGCCCTGGGTAGTTTGGATGAAACCCTTGAGATGGTGAGAAGAGCCATTACTCAAGGATAGAAAGCTTAAATTTCTTATTTCCACTGTAAACTGCTACAATACCTGTTGTATTTCCTGAATCTACGGAGGCAAATTATGTGTATAAAAAAGGCTTTTCCTGTGTCTGTGGCGTTGGCTGTTCTGCTGTTTATATTGCCGGTATTGGGTGTCGGCTGCAACTTTCTTCCAGAGAAAGTAGTCACCACCTTTACACCTGCCGAGACGAATAAGCCATTTTCCTTTAATGCTGATAATCCAGATAATGCTTATGGTGAACTGCCTCCTGAGTTTGATATTCTGGCTGAGGCCTGGCAGCAGTTGTCTGAGGACTATGTGGACAAAAGCAAGCTGGACCCCGAGAAGCTGAGCCAGGGTGCAGTTAAAGGCATGATGGAGGCGTTGGATGACCCTTACAGCGGCTATGTTGACCCGAAGGTTAAAGATCTGGAGATGGCTGAGCTTTCGGGAAAATTTGAGGGCATTGGAGCTGTAATCAGCATCAGAGATGAGCAGCTAACAGTTGTGGCACCGATTGCTGATTCTCCTGCCGAGGAAGCTGGCATCATGGCTGGAGACAAGATTTTGGAGGTTGATGGTCAGCCTACTTCTAAGATGACTCTTATTGACGCCACTCTTAAAATCCGGGGGCCTAAGGGCATTTCGGTTAAGCTTCTGGTACTCCACGAAGGTGAGAGTGAACCCGTGGAGATTCAGATAGTCCGGGGCGAGATAAAGCTGGAAAGTGTTTCCTTGGAGATGCGCGATGACATCGCCTATATCAGGCTTACCCAGTTCTTGAAATCTACCGGCGGTGAGTTACGAGATGATCTGAAAGATGCTATCGATAATGGAGCCAAGGGCATTATCCTTGACCTTCGCAATAATCCCGGTGGTCTGCTTAATGCATCTGTTGATGTGGCCAGTCAATTTCTGGCTATGGGCTTGGTGGCCAAGGTTGTGGATGCTGAAGGAATGGAAAGCATGGTGGCGGTGGAGAGGGGGGGCATAGCTACTAATCTACCGCTTGTTGTCCTTGTAAACCAGGGTAGCGCCAGTGCCAGTGAAATAGTGGCTGGCGCTCTACAGGACTATGGCCGGGCTAAATTGGCTGGTAGCCAGACCTTTGGTAAGGGCAGTGTTCAGATTGTCCGTGATCTCAGCGACGGTTCAGCTTTGCACATAACTTCTTATCACTGGCTGACTCCTTTAGGCAGGCCAATAGATGAGGTTGGGCTGACGCCCGACTTTGTACTTGAACTAGAAGATGATGAGCTTGTGGATTGGGCTATCCAGTATCTGAAAGACCAGATTAAAACCGAATTACTATCGGTTTTTGCTAGCTGACCTTAACTCTCTATTGTATCTTTGGTGCTGGGTATTCTGCCCGCGATTCGTTCATCAAGGCGTGTTGCGGCGTCAAGAGCCCGCGCCAGAGCCTTGAACATAGCTTCAGCTTTGTGATGGTCATCAATGCCGCTGAGAACTTTGGCGTGGACATTAAACCTGCCTTCAGAGGCGAAGGAAATGAAGAAATGTCGAATCAAATCAGCGGGCATTTTTTCGATGCTGGCGTCGTTGAAGGAAGCTTCGAATTCTGCGTAACCTCTGCCGCCGATGTCAAGGGCTACCATAGCCAGGCTATCGTCCATAGGCACCACAGCATGAGCCATCCTGACTATTCCGCTTCTGTCCCCAAGGGCTTGATTGAAAGCTTTGCCTAAGGAGATGGCTACATCTTCAACCACATGGTGCTGGTCAGTTCCTGTGGCTGACAGCTTTATATCGAATATTCCATGTTGAGCCAGTTGGCTTAACATGTGGTCGAAGAACCTGATTCCGGTGGTGATTTCGAACTGCCCTTTGCCATCGATTTTCAGTTCCACTTTCACGGAAGTCTCCTTGGTTTCTCTGGTCACTTTAGCTTCTCTTTCAGCCATGTTGGTCAACCTCGCTTTATTCTCTTCTATAAATGCCACATTAACATATTTCTTTCAATGAGGCAATCAAGGCGTCAGTATGTTCTGGCTTGCCTGCGCTGATACGCAAGCAGTCTTTTAGCTGCGGCGTATCGAAATAGCGGACAAATATGCCCTTATTTTGTAATCCTTTGTGTATCGTTTTTGCCTTACCATTGAGCACTGAGCAGAGTATGAAGTTGGCTTGCGATGGATAAACTTTTAACCAATCGAACTGACTGAGACTGGTTAGCAGCCGCCCCCGCTCATCTGTAATAGCTTTAATCGTGCCGCGTAGATAGCCGATGTCCCTCAGTGACTCTAGCGCTGCCACCTGGGCCGCAGCGTTTACATTGTAAGGCTGCTTTATTTTCATGAGATGTTTAACCATGTCAATGGGGAAAATGCCGTAGCCCACCCTTAGACCGGCCAGCCCAGCCCATTTGCTGAAAGTGCGAAGGACTATTAAATTCGGGTACTTTAAAACCAGAGGCGCCACCGTTACACCGCTGAACTCAAAATAGGCTTCATCGATTACCACCACCATAGAACTATTCAAAAGCTCCAGAATTGTCTGTTCGGGGGTTACATTGCCCGAAGGGTTATTTGGCGAGGCAATAAAAATGACCTTTGTTCGCTTATCTGAAGCTTCTTTTACTGCGGCGACATCGATGGAGAGATCTTGCTTTCTAGGTATGCTGACTATTTTACCGCCGCAGACGTCGGTGCTGAAAGTGTACATGCCAAAGGTCGGGGGACAGTTGATTACTCTGTCTCCGGGCTCAATAAATAGGCGTAGTACCAGGTCGATTAGCTCATCGCTGCCGCTGCCAGCCAGTATGTATTTCGAGCTTATTCCTGTGTATTCGCCCAGTGCCTTTCGTAGCTCTCTCTGTTCGGGGTCGGGATAGAGGTAATAATAAGCATAATTCGCCAGAGCCTGTTTTACTCTGCCTGAGCAACCGTACAGGTTTTCGTTGCCATCGAGTTTGATTACCTTTTCCTGTGGAATATTGATGCGCTGGCTCAATACGTCGGTTGGCTCGATTGGCGTATAGGCATTCATGGCTATGAGCCCAGGTCTTATTAGTCTTTCGATATCTTCAGGCGTAATCATTTCGACTCTTTCCTGTTATTAAATCGTATTCTAATTGCTTGAGCATGACCTTTGAGTCCTTCAGCCTCAGCTATGATTATGGCTGCTTGCCCCAGTTTTTTTCCGGTGGCTTCATCCAAGGCGATAACATTGGTGATTTTGAGGAAATCCTCTACGCCGAGTGGAGAGCTGAAACGAGCACTACCTCCCGTGGGCAATACATGGCTCGGTCCGGCAATATAATCACCCAGTGCTACCGGGGAAATGCCGCCGATGAAGATACAGCCGGCGTTGCGGATTTTCTGGATATAGCCGGCGGCATTGCGTACCATCAACGATACATGTTCGGGTGCGTACAGGTTGACCAGTTCAATAGCTTCGTCGAGGTTATTGACTGTAACTATCATGCCCTGGGATTTTATGGCTTCGGCGGCGATGGTTTGTCGTTCCAACTTTGCTAATTGTTTCTTTATCTCGCTGGCAACATCCCTGGCTATTTTGGTTGATGTGGTGATTAAGATTGCTGATGCCTGGGAGTCATGTTCAGCTTGAGCTATAAGGTCGGCGGCGCAGAAGGAGGCATTGGCAGTGTCATCGGCTACAATGATGACCTCACTGGGACCCGGAAGGCTCTCTATAGCTGCTGTCCCGTAGACCATTCTCTTGGCTGTGACCACAAAAATGTTGCCCGGACCGCAAATCTTGTCCACCTTCGGCACCGACTCGGTGCCAAAAGCCAGGGCGGCAATAGCCTGAGCCCCGCCTGTCTTAAAGATGCGATTGACCCTGGCGATATCGGCTGCTACCAGGGTAACTGGTGGAACCGTGCCATCTTTCTTTGGGGGTGTAGCCAGTATTATTTCTCTCACTCCGGCTACACGGGCCGGAATGGCGGTCATCAGCACTGTGGATGGATAAGCAGCGGTGCCACCGGGCGCATAAATGCCCACCCTGTTTAATGGATTGATTTGTCGCCCCAGTCCCTGGCTGAGGAAACTGGATTCAAGCCTTTGTTTACACATGGAGTGAAACTGTTTTATTCTGTTTGCTGCTAGCTTCAGCGCCGATACCAGCTTCTTATCCACCTTCTCGTAGGCGTCTGAAATCTCGCTTTTGCTCACTTCCAAGGAGCTAATTTCAACCCCATCCAGCTTCTTGGAGTAGTTGAAAAGCGCTTTGTCGCCTTTGTCTCGCACCTCGACAAGGATGCGTTCGACTATCTCCTCCACTGATGACTCTTTGCTCTTTACTCTTGTTTTAGGCTTCGTAGTATGCAGGGGGAGTCCGTAAGAGGGGAGCTCTCTAGTCAATAGAGTCTTTGCCTTTTGAAAACCTTTGACTATTTTCATTTTAATTACTCTCGACTGCCCGTCTAAGGATTCCAACCAGAGAGGCTATTTTCTCTTTTTTGTAGGAGGACTCCAGACTGTTCTTGTTGCCGATAAGGCAGGCTGTCGATTGGAAGATTGTGTCTATGATTTTGAGGTTGTGTTTAGCTAATGTTTGTCCAGTCTGAGTGTTTTCTATCAGCAAGTCAGCATCTTCAGGCAGGAAGGCTTCACTGGCTCCCCAGGTAGGAATTAGTTGATACCGACTGACATGGTTGTCACGAAGATATTTATCTGCAATGTTTATGTATTCTGAGGCTACTCTAAGTGGTGACAACTTATCGGCATTTATTAACTGCTTCAAGTTATCAATATTAGCCGCGGACAAGTCCTGGCTAACTACCGCCACTACTTTTACCTGACCGAAGCCGAGGTCTACCAGCTCTGTAACCGGACTTGAAGGGAAACGGCAGAGATGTTCCAGGAGCCAATCTTTACCTGTTATCGCCAGGTCGAAATTTCCGTTGGCTACTTGAAGTGGCATGTCTTGCGGTCTGATAACCTTAACATTAACCCAATCCATATCGAAACACGGACGCCTATTCACTCTGTCTTCCGAATAGCCTTGCAGTTCCAGTCCGGCTTTGTTAAAGAGTTCTGTGGTCGGCGATTGCTGATGTCCGTCAGGAAGAGCCAGCCAGATTTTTTCTTTGCTGAGATCAGGGCGAAAATTGTTAGTGCTTTTCGCCACTTCAGGTTTGATTTTTAGCCATGGCTTATCTTTCATATTAATGCCCTGGCTTAAGCAGGCTACTATCTGGCTGATCTTTTTGGTTTGCCAGCTCTCTTGATTTGCTATAAGAAAAGCACTAGAGGATAGCAGAGTTTTCAGGGGGGTTAAGCTCTGTGTTTTTATCTCATGCTCATTCTCTGCCCATAGCAAAACCATGTCGGCGTTCTCCGGCGGATATACTTCAGCAGCCCCCCATACCGGAAATATCCTGAATCTCCTAAGCCTGAGATTCAGAGCTGCAGTCTCTGCCAGATTGGGATACTCAGATACTATTCGCCAACTATATTGTCCGGCTGACAAATCCTGTAGGCTGGATATGTTTCCATAGCGACTGGCGGTTAAATAGAGGTCTCCTTTGCCATATTGCAAGTCGGCTACTTTGAGCAGGGCACTGGTCGGGTATTTAGCCAAAAGCTCTTCAATCCAGTCCAGACTGCAGATGCCTAAATCGTAATTGCCTACGGCTACCTGGATGGGAATGTCTTTCTCCTGAAATATCTTGGCTGAAAGATGAGGAAACTTTGTTGACTTCAGTCTATAAACTCGTGTACCCGGCGTATAGTCCTTGAATTCAAGTCCTGTCTCTTCCAGCAGGCAGGTAGTAGCCGGCATAAGCCTTCCCTTTGGCAGCGCCATCTTCATGTAATCAGACTGGCTTCCGGTTAACAAATTATGTCGAGCCTCCTACTATTTTGAGGACGTCGGCAATTGAAGTCACCTCTCTCTTCTGGTTTCTGGTTTGGTCGGTGCAGATAAAAGGCGGTGGCTTGTCTTGGACAGTAATTGTCCAGCGCCAATCCGACTGGCGACCGCTAAAGTCAAGCTCAGCCACATATCCCGCCTGACGAAATGACTCGGCTAATTGAAAACTGGTTCGTATTGATTCCGGTATTGGCCTGTCGCATCTAACCAGTATTCCCTGTTTCGCTTTTTGTGGGGCTTGTGGCTTAATCAAATTAACAACGGGGTCAATATAAAGTGCAAAACCACATGCCGGCATGCTCTTCCCCCCTATTAGCGGGATTAGGTTGTCATATCTACCGCCGCTGCCTATTTTCTCACCTTTAGCTGAAAACTGGAAGCAGAGTCCAGTGTAATACTCGAAGCCTCGTGTGGATGTGATGTCAATCTGGTAGTTGCAGCCCAGGACATCGAGCAGACTGGCGATTTCAGCGAAGTTATCAAGCGCCGGCTTTAATTTTGCGGGAATCTGAGGCAGAGCTTTCAGGTTCTCCAGAAAACTGTTGCCTTTTCCTCTCAAATCGAGGAGTAATGATAGCAGTCTGCCCATCTCAGAATTTTTAGGTTTTGCCTCTGTCAGCACTTGCCAGTTGCCGTCTAGAATCTGGTCCAGCAGCCTGGCTTCTTTTTCGGGATTAAGCTTTAATTCCTTGAGCACAGCCTTCAATATCCCGGCGTGAGATAGTTGTATTTGAATATCACTAATACCTAATTTGTGTAGGGTTTCTATAGCCAGCAGTATTAATTCTACGTCTGATGTCGGTTTATTAATACCTATCAATTCCACTCCGCATTGCCACCGTTCCCTGTTTTCCTTTCCCGTCTCTTCGAAAGCGAATACGTTGGTGATATAGAAAAGTCTGGCTGTTTCCTGTGGCTGCAAATTTTCAATATATAATCTGGCTACAGGTATAGTGCCATCTGGTCTCAACACCACTCTTTCACCGCTCCAGCCGTCCCAGTCGAGGAAAGAATATACCTTGCTCAGCATATTAGGAGTGAGTGTGCCGGCGGCCGTGAACAGGTGCAGATATTCCAGAGTCGGAGTCCGCACTTCCTGATAACCCCAGCTGAGACACGACTTCCGAAAGACATCCTCTATAAAGCGAAATGCCTCCATGTTTTTGGGGAGTAAATCTCGAGCCCCTTTACATTTTTGACTTGTCATAATTCTATACCTTAGCTAAGTTGACCTATTCTACACTAACGAGCTTTCGGCTTCAATTTAAATTTGCTATAAAGTGCTGGCATTGATATTGTTTGGCATTCGGCACTTTAGATTACTAAATATTAAAACTGGCAACGACTGTCATGTCATTCGTTTGCTGTTAGCTGTTAGCTAAACTATAATTAGGCTGCGGTTGGGTTGAAACAGATGCTCAAGTCAAAACTGAGATTTACCTACATTGCTGTTCTGGCTATCCTGTGGGTGACAGCCTTCGTCTCCAGCGGCGTTAATGCTGGCTCAGCAGGCATAGAAGTTCTAAGTGTTGATGGCACCATCGTTCCTGTTATTGCTAACTACTTAGACCGTGGTATCAGCCAGGCTGAGGCTAATGGAAGTGTCGCCTGCATCATTGAATTGAATACTCCAGGAGGGCTTCTAAATGCCACGGAGGACATTGTACAGCGGATTCTGAATGCCGAGGTGCCGATTGTGGTTTATGTTTCGCCAAGTGGTAGCTGGGCGGCTTCAGCCGGAACTTTTATAACCATAGCCGCGCATGTGGCAGTGATGGCACCGGGGACAAGTATCGGAGCGGCTCATCCTGTAACCGTCGGTGAGGAAATGCCTGAAGAGGTGTCAAAAAAGGTAACCGAGTACTCGGCTGCCTGGATAAGGAGCATAGCTGAAATGCGGGGTCGCAACATTGAACAGGCTGAGCTGGCGGTTTCAGAGAGCAAGTCATTTACCGCATCCGAAGCGTTGGAAGCACAGCTTATCGATTTTCAGGCCGATGACATGGAAAGCTTGATTCGCCAGATAAATGGCCAGAAAGTAACGTTGGCCGATGGTCGAGAAATTATCATTGATACGTCTGATTATATCCTGGGTAGAAATGAGATGAATCCGGTTGAGCGATTCTTGCATGTCATCAGTGACCCTAATATCGCTTATATCCTGCTCAGCCTGGCGACGATAGGATTGATTACCGAGATTTCAAATCCCGGCTTGATATTCCCCGGAGTAGTCGGTGGACTTTGTCTTTTTATGGCCTTCTATTCGCTTGGAGTGCTCAATGCTTATTGGGCCGGGTTATTCCTTATACTCCTTGCCTTTGGCTTATTTGTGGCTGAGGTTTTTACGCCGACTTTTGGTATACTTACAGCCGGAGGCGTTGTCTCTTTGATTATCGGCTCCCTTGTACTGTTCAGTAATAGTTCGCCAGCCATGCAGGTAAACAGAGGCTTAATTGCCGTAGTAACTATCTTAATAGCTGCCTTCATAGCTTTCATTGTCGGCGCTGTGGTTAGAGGCCAGAGAAGGCGGATAGCAACTGGTGCTGAAGGATTAATAGATAGAGTAGCTATAGCCAAGACAGACCTTGCTCCGAAGGGCACGGTTCTCGTTGATGGCGAGCTCTGGAAAGCCGAAGTTGACAACGGCAAAGTAGAATCAGGAGAGGAGGTGACGGTAACTAAGGTCGAAGGGCTTAAATTGTTAGTGACTCAAAGGAAAATTAAAGGGAGGAAAAGATGGACTTAATTGTTATTTTTGCTATTGTCATATTTGCCATAATAATCCTGGCGGCGGCTATCAGGATTGTTAATGAGTATGAGCGTGGAGTCGTGTTTCGTCTGGGACGGTTTGTTGGCGTTAGAGGCCCCGGGCTCATCTTTCTAATTCCGTTTATCGAGCGTATGGTCAAGATTGACCTCCGTGTTGTCACCATGGATGTCCCGACGCAGGAATGCATTACAATGGATACGGTTACCGTTAAAGTCGATGCCGTTGTCTATTTCAGGGTTATGAAGCCTGAAGACGCTGTACTCAATGTGGAGCAATATATTAGAGCCACCTCGCTACTTTCACAGACCACACTGAGGAATGTGGTGGGCCAATCTGACCTCGAAGACCTGCTGGCACATCGAGACAAAATCAATGAAAAGCTCCAGGCGCTGATTGATGAGGGGACGGAGCCGTGGGGAATAAAAGTGAGCATGGTGGAAGTCAGAGACGTTCAGCTGCCCGATACGATGCAGCGGGCGATGGCTGCCCAGGCTGAGGCTGAGCGAGAGAGGCGAGCTAAGATTGTGCATGCTGAAGGTGAAGCTCAGGCTGCGGAGAAGCTGGCTCAAGCAGCCAAGATTATTGCCAGTCAACCAGCCGCTATGCAGCTCCGCTATCTCCAGACTCTAACTCAAATTTCTACGGAGCGGACCAACACCATAGTGTTTCCGCTGCCTATAGATTTGATAGGACCTATAATCGGCAAGCTCAACCAACCCAAGAAGTAGTTAAGCTGTTACCCCCTGCCACCACAACATAAGAGGCAGGGGGTAATTTATTCTTTCATTACCGTGACGTCTCCAGCCACGATTTCGGCGAGGCTGCCATCAGCGCGGCGCAGGATGAGGTTGCCTTTTTCGGTGACTGTTTCAGCCTTACCCTGTTCTACAGTTTCCCCGGTTTTAACCTGTATCCACCTGCCCAATGTCTCCATGTTTGCCTGCCATTCTTTGTGTACAGATGCTCCGGCTTGGGCTACTAAATATAACCTTTCCAGTTCAAGCAACAGTGTGCTGGTAAGCGCAACCTTTGATATTTCTGCTCCCAGCTCGTGCGAAAGGCTGGTGGCTATCTCTGAGATTTCGGGAAAAGTCAGTGGGTTGAAATTAACATTTATGCCTATGCCTATAATGGCAAAATTTACCCTGCTCCCCTTAACCTCGTTTTCTATCAGTATGCCGCAGACCTTTTTGCCGTTAATTAGCACATCGTTGGGCCACTTGATTTGTGCCTTGATGCCAGCAACGTTTTTGATAGCCCTGACTACAGCCAGGGAGGCTATCATGATAAGCTGCGGCAGATTATCCAGAGAAGGCTTGAATATAATTGACACGGCCAGACTACCTTCAGGTGATAGCCAGGTTCTACCAATTCGCCCTCTACCTGCCGTCTGCGTACCAGCGATGACTACAGCCCCCTCATCGGCGCCTTTTTTAGTAAGCTCCCTGGCTGCCTCCATGGTTGTGGCAAGGCGGTGGTAATAATATAGCTGCCTGCCAACAAATTCGGTTTTTAAGCGGCTTTGCAGACAAGCTTTTATATCCCGGTCATTTGGCATGCTCATTGTTTTCTACCCGATTTCTTGATTAGTATAGCGATAGCCTGGGGTTATGTCTATCGATTTTTAAGGGAAACATCTTGACATTTTGGCAAAAGCCAATTAGCATTGAACTAGAACATTAGAATAGTAAGTGCAAGCGATGGAAGCAAAGGATTTTGATTTTCTGACTGACAAAGTTGCTGCCTTTATTCTGGAGTCGAGCCGGGTCGTGGTCTTCACCGGGGCTGGCATCAGCACAGAGTCGGGCATACCTGACTTCCGCAGCCCCGGCGGAATCTGGACCAAGTTTGACCCGGATGATTTTACAATCCAGAAATTTATGAGCAGTGAGAAGACCCGGAGGATGCAGTGGCAAATGCTGGCTGAAGGTAGCCTTCTGAAAGACGCTGAGCCGAATCAGTCTCATTATGCCGTTGCTGAACTTGAGAAGCTTGGCAAGCTGACCGCTGTCGTCACTCAAAATATCGATAACCTGCATCAGAAAGCTGGAAACTCCCCGGATAAGGTCTTTGAGCTGCATGGCAATATGAAATTTGTGAAGTGTATGGGCTGCGACAATCGTTTTCCAGTTGAGGAGATTCTTCAAAGATTGTCTGAGGAAGAGATACCAGGTTGTCAGTTTTGCCGTGGTATTTTGAAACCGGATGCCGTTTTCTTCGGCGAGTCATTGCCGCAGAAGACATTAAATGATGCTATCCATCATTCCCGCAACTGTGACCTTTTTATAGTCATCGGCTCTACGCTCATTGTGTATCCGGCAGCCTATATGCCTATGTATGCTGTTGAATCTGGAGCTAAGCTGGTAATTATCAACCTGACTTCTACGCCAATGGATTCTAAGGCTTCAGCGCTTATAAACGCCAAAGCTGGTGAGACGATGGGCAGAATAATAGAGAATGTGAGAAGTCAATTGCCAGCTTGAAACAGGTTCGTTAAAAGTGGAAGAACACGTTGAAAAGAAAGACAAATCTGAGCGAAGGCAACAGAAAAAAGCCAAAAGGAAATTCAGGCTGCACGGCGGCAGCCTGAGGGTGATATATCAGAATGCCATCAGGCGCAGGCTCAGGGAGAAGAAATAGCAATATATTTATTGTAAAATACTTTTATGATATTGAATTCCGGTAATTTAAATTTTGTCTGGAGGTGAGTGTATGAAAAATCTGCTATTGCCAGTCGTTATGGTTTTGACTTTAGCTATCGGGTGTCTGCCTGCTACGCCAGCGTCTAATCAACCGCCGACAGCCTATATTGATTTGGTGTCTCCAGGCAATGCCGCCTTGGGTGAAACGGTGAGTTTCACCGGACACGGCGTTGATCCCGATGGCACCATAGCCGCTTATAACTGGCGGTCGAGCATGGACGGGGATTTGAGTATTTCGGCGAGCTTTAAAACCTCATCTTTATCGCAGGGAACTCACACTGTTTGGTTTAAGGTTCAGGATGATGGCGGAGAGTGGTCAAAGGAGATTTTGACAACTGTCATTGTTGTTCCTCAAGAGACTGGGCAGCCGATTGTGAACTCTTTTAACGCCAATCCGGGGAAGATTTCCCCGGGTAGGTCTTCGACGCTCATCTGGGATGTCTCTGGCGCTGCGACTGTTAGCATAGCCCCGGATATAGGCAATGTTGGTCTGAGTGGGACCAGGGTAGTAATGCCGAAACAGGCAACCACCTATACTCTGACAGCCATCAATGTGGTTGGAACTGTGACGGCTACTGCTCGAGTTGTGATTGCTGAGGCAGTTTCCGATAAAGTGGAATTGTATTCTATCGGTGCAGAGGATGGGCAGGTGAGACGGGATGGCTATGTTGGGCAGGAACCTGATGTAGGTGATACAAAGTCAGGCACGGCCATACAGGGCTTTGTGAGCTTCGATATTTCTATGATACCGAAGGGTGCCACCATTACATCTGCTACGCTTGATTTGACTGCTGCTGCTATTTATGGCGAGCCGTTCAGTAAACTCGGTATGCTTCTTGTTTACGATTGCCAATACCAGACTTTAGAGGCTAGTGACTTCGTTGTTGGTCCAGTACTTGGGGCTATGTATACAATTGCAGTGACACCGTCGCAACCTATCACCTCTTATGTATTGGCTAATGCTATTCAGAAGCGAGTCGACGCTGGAAGCTCTCGTTTCCAGCTCCGCTTTCAGTTTGAAAAACCTTATTACTATAATAATCAGTCTGACTATCTGGGATTGGGGGAAGGCAGAACCAAGCTTACTATTGAATATCAGCCTTGATATGAATGGTGACTTATTGTGATTATAGTCTTTGGGAATTTAAATTATTTGGGAGGTGAGACATGAAAAAATTAATTCCTTTACTTCTGCTGCTGGTGATGGTTACTGCTGGCTGTGATATGACAGGGCTTACAGTTACCACCAGTGCTGAGTCGCCAGTCATAAGCTCCTTTGGTACTGACCCACCAACCATTGCGGCTGGTGAATCTTCGACACTTAGCTGGAGTGTTGTTGGGGCGACGACAGTCAGTATCGACCAGGGAATAGGCAACGTGGCTTTGAGCGGCAGGAGAGCCGTAGTGCCGGGCGCCACCACTGTTTATACACTGACGGCTACCAATTCGGCTGGGATGAGTGCTACGGCTACGGCTCAGGTTATAGTTTCCGGAGCACCGTCGGCACCTGCTGCCAGCCTGCCGGTTGTCAATTCTTTCACCGCTAGTCCGTCTATTATCACTGCCGGCAGCTCGACTACTTTGAGCTGGAATGTGTCAAATGCGACCTCGGTGGCTATTAACCCCGGTGTGGGCACCTTCGCCTCTTCCGGAGCCACGATAGTCTCGCCAGCGGCGACCACTGCATATACCCTGACGGCTACCAATGCGGCTGGTAGCACTACAGCAACGACGCAGGTTACAGTTTCGGGAGCGCCCTCACCGTTTACTGGTCTGCCGGTGGTCAATTATTTTACGGCTAACCCGCCTATCATATCCGCTGGTGGTTCCACCACTTTGAGCTGGGATGTGTCAGGTGCGACATCGGTGACTATTGACCCTGGAGTTGGTTCTGTTGCCTCTGTTGGTACTGCGCTTGTATCACCGGCGACGAGCACCAATTACACTTTGACGGCTACCAATGCTATGGGATGGTACAGTCTCACTATTACGGTTCTGGTTACAGGGATGCCAGCGGCAGGTATGCCGGACCTGGTCATCACGGATATCTCGCGCTCAGGTGATGTCATCTCTTATAAGATAAAGAATCAGGGTGACGTAACAGCCGGGCCAAGCACCTCAAGGCTGTCAGTTGAAGGAGTCGTAAAAGCAAATGACAATGTGGGGTCGCTGTCTCCGGGGCAGGAAATAACACGGAGCTTTGCTGGTTACTCCTATGCTTGTTCAGGCTCTTCAGACAGCCTGGTTGTGGAAGCTGACGTGGGCGGGGCTGTGACTGAAAGCTTAGAAGCCAATAATTCATTGACCGTGTCGTGGCTTTGCCTGATATTTGTGCCACCACCGATATTCATTGTTGAAAAAACAGTTACGCTTTACTCAGTCTCTGCGGAGGACGGACATGTGAGAGGGGATGGGGCTACTAATCCGTATCCGAATGTTGGGGACACTAGTACAAATGTGGCTATGCAGGCTTTTTTGAGCTTCGATATTTCCGGGATACCGGCGAGCGCCACTATTAAATCGGCTTCCCTTGATGTAAGCAGTGGTGACATGTTGGGCGACCCGTTCGGTAAGCTGGAATGGATGCGTGTTTATAATCACCAGTATGGCACTCTGGGTTCTGAAGATTTCACTCCGGGTTTCCCGACCGGAGCGATGTACACGTACAGCTCGAAACCAGTGACTTCTTTCACACCCTCAACATTGGTAAGTGCACTTCAAACCAGGGTGAGTGCTGCAAGCCCGCGGTTTCAGGTGCGCCTGCAGTTTCAAAGTCCCACCAATGGTGATGGAATCTCGGACTGTTTAAGACTGGGTTCAGCTGTGCTCGTTGTCACTTACGAATAGTGAAGCAAATGGAAAAAGGTAATTAACTGCTGGCATAACTTGCCAGATAAATGAATAAGCCTGACTTAAAATCGGGAGGGGATGTTCTGGAGTTCGAAGCTGTATTTCTCGATAACAGGGTTAGCCAGCAGCTTGTGGCACATCTCATCCACTTGCTCCTTGGCTTTAGTTAGGTCGTTCTCTTCGATTAGAAGTTCGATATATTTTCCGGCGCGGACGTCTTCGACTGAGCCAAAGCCGAGATTGTGCAATGCCCCTTTTATGGTCAGCCCTTGCGGGTCATTTACCGTCGGCTTGAGGGTTATATAGACTTTAGCTAGATACGTTTTGCAGCTTCCTTCCGGTCAGGCGTTGGTATGCTTCAACGTACCGGCGGGTTGTAGCCTCAATTACTTCAGGCGGCAGCTTTGGCGCTGGCGGCTCTTTGTTCCATCCCGAAGCTACCAGCCAATCGCGAACCGGCTGCTTATCCAGGCTGGGTTGAGACCGTCCTACAGTGTACCTGGCAACATCCCAGAACCGGCTTGAATCCGGTGTCAGTAGTTCGTCAATCAGTATGAGCTTGCCATTGACGAAACCGAACTCAAACTTGGTATCGGCGATGATAATGCCTTGTCCTCGGGCATACTGTCTGGCGTAGCGGTAAACAGCCAGGCTCTTTTCCTCGATCTCGAGAGCTGTGGTTTTTCCTACCAGGTTTTCCATCTCTTTTTTGCTGAGAGGCTCATCATGACCGGTCTCGGCTTTGGTGGTCGGTGTAAATATGGGTTCGGGCAGTTCCTGGCTTTCTTGCAGTCCTTTGGGTGTTGGCATGCTGCATATGGTGCCGGCTTGTTTGTATTCTGCCCAGGCTGAACCTGAAATATAGCCGCGAACTACGCACTCAACAGGAACGCTCTCAGCTTTTAGGGTAATCATAGACCGACCAATGAGATAGTCTGGAGGTGTACTTTCATCTGGAAAATGGTGCTTGAGTGAATCTGCCGTATCAACAGGTGCTATCAAATGGTTAGGCATAACCTGGCTTGTTTTTTCAAACCAGAAGCATGATATCTGATTGAGCACCATACCTTTATCGGGAATAGGGTCGGGCAGGACGACATCGAATGCCGAGAGCCTGTCCGTAGAGACGATTAGCAGTTTATCGCCCAGGTCATAAGTGTCCCGCACTTTTCCCCGGCAGAATAGAGGGAGAGTTAAGTCTGCTTTAGATAGAGTTGTTGACATAATACTCCTAAGTTCAGAGCGCTTGAGGCGATAGATCTGCTGCCTTATCTGCTTTAGCTCTCTTTTTCTCGGTCAAACCCAGTCGCTGGAATACTTTGTCCACATGTCTGGTGAAGTAGTTGTAGTCGAAAATGGTTTCCAGCTCCGAATCGGACAGATTACCTATTACATCGGTGTCAGCCTTAAGCAACTTTAAGAAACTGGTTCTACCTTTCCACGCTTGCATGGCATTTCGCTGGACCAACCCGTAGGCTTTTTGACGGCTTAGCCCTTTATCTATCAGAGCTATCAGCACTCGTTGAGAGAAGACCAATCCCTGGGTAATCTCAAGGTTTCGGCGCATGTTTTCAGGATAGACCTGAAGCCCTTTCATTACTGAAGTGAAGATGTTCAAGATGTAATCCAGAACCAGGCAGGAATCGGGGAAGGTGATGCGTTCGTTGGAAGAATGGCTGATGTCTCTCTCATGCCATAGAGCGATATTTTCCATGGAAGTCAGTGCATATCCCCTGACCAGTCGTGCCAGCCCGCAGACGCGCTCACAGAGCTCTGGATTACGCTTGTGGGGCATGGCAGAGGAACCTGTCTGTCCAGCGGCGAATGGCTCTTCGGCTTCCAGAACTTCGGTTCGCTGCAGACTTCTGATTTCGGTGGCAAACTTTTCCAGTGAGCTGGCGATGATGGCCAGCGTGGTGATAAACTGAGCGTGCCGGTCTCGCTGGATAATCTGGCTTGATATCGGTGTTGGTACAAGTCCCAGCCTGGTACAGGCTTTTTCTTCAACCTCAGGTGGCACGGTAGCGTAGCTTCCCACAGCTCCAGAGGTTTTCCCTACGCTGATGGCTTTTTCAGCTTCAGCCAAACGGGCGGCATTGCGTTTCATCTCCTGTGCCCATAGAGCCAGCTTGAGGCCGAAGGTAATAGGTTCGGCGTGAACACCGTGAGTCCGTCCTATCATTATGGTGTGCTTGTGCTCAATGGCTTTGTCTTGAAGGACGGCAATAAGCTCGTCAATGTCTCGAGCCAGCAGTCTTGCGGCTTCTTTCAGTTGGAGGCTCAGGGCAGTATCTATGATATCCGAGGAGGTAAGCCCGAGGTGGATAAAGCGAGACTCTTCACCGAGTCCTTCTGCCACTGCTTGCAGGAAAGCGGTTACATCGTGGTGGGTCACCTTGAGAATTTCAGCAACGCGCTCTAGGTTAACACGTGCCTTTTTTATCTTCGGAATAGCTTCTTTGGGGATAGTGCCTATCTCAGCCCAGGCTTCGCAGACGGCTATCTCGACCTGAAGCCACTTATTGAACTTATTGTCTTCAGCCCATACTTTTTTCATCTGTGGTCGGGAATAGCGCTCAATCATGTTTTTCTCCGGGCCTATGTCTCAGCCAGTTTCTGTTTGTGTTTCTCATAGGCGTCTTTTATTTCTTTATATTTTATGCCCAGGATTTGGGCAGCCAGCAGGGCGGCATTCTTAGCGCCTGGAGTGCCGATGCCGACACATGCCACAGGTACTCCGGCTGGCATCTGGACTATGGAGTACAGCGAGTCAACACCTTTGAGCTCACTGGTGGGTAGCGGTACTCCGATGACCGGTAATGTCGTCCAGCTAGCCAGAACTCCGGGAAGATGAGCCGCAGCGCCGGCAGCAGCTATTATGACTTCTATCCCTTCTTCTTTAACCCTGGAAGCATAGTCACGCACCTTATCCGGGTGTCTGTGTGCTGATAATACTGACAATTCATATTTGATATTTAGCTGCTGTAATATATCCAGAGTTGGCTGTATTAGTGGCTCGTCGTTTTTGCTGCCTATAACTATGCCTACTAATGGCATCTAGTTTACCTCCCTGGCTGCAATGTCTTTGCGGTAATGACAGCCATCGAAATTAATGCGAGGCAGATTCTGATAGACTTTGGCTCTGGCTTCAGCCATGTTTTTACCGGTGGCTGTTACCGTGAGCACCCGTCCTCCATCGGTATACACTCGTGAGTTCTCGCCAAGCTTAGTCCCAGCATGGAAGACCATAATTTCTTTATCCAACTTGTCCAATCCTGTAATGGGGAAGCCTGTATTATAACTTCCAGGATATCCGGCTGATGCCATCACCACACCAACGCAGGCGTCGCTGTTCCACTCTACTGCCACTTTGCTGAGTCTATTATCTACTATAGCCAGAAGGATGTCCACTAAATCGGTCTGCAGGCGCGGTAAAATCACCTGTGTCTCCGGGTCGCCAAACCTGGCGTTAAATTCTAACACTTTTAGCCCGTCTCTGGCTATCATCAGACCGGCGTAAAGTACCCCTTTATAAGGCACGCCTTCTTGTGCCATTGCACTAACCGCCGGCTGCAGAATGCTTTGCGTTACCTGTCGGGTCATTTTGGAGTCAAAGAATCCGGGCGGGCTATAGCTGCCCATGCCTCCGGTATTAGGACCCTGGTCATTGTCAGATACCCTCTTATAGTCACAGGCTGGAACCATGGGAACAACGGTCTTGCCATCGGTGAAGGCTAAAAGGCTTACTTCTTTGCCGATTAGGCATTCCTCAATGATCACACTGTCACCGGCCGAACCAAAAATTTTAGCCTCCATAATATCTGACAGGGCTTTTAAAGCTTCCTCTTTAGAACTGGCTACGGTTACTCCTTTGCCGGCCGCCAGCCCATCAGCTTTAACTACGACCGGTGCTGGCTGAGACTTAAGATACTTTTTGGCTTCGGGGTAGCTGGAGAAGGTGATACCCTTGGGGCAGGGGATGCCGTATTTTTGCATTAGCTCCTTGGCAAAGACCTTACTCGATTCTATTTGAGTAGCAGCTTTTGTCGGTCCAAAGATGGGCAGAGATGAGCGCTCAAAATAGTCCACGATTCCTGAAGCTAGAGGCGCTTCCGGGCCAACGACGGTCAGGTTAATGCCGATGTCTTGGGCAACTTTAGCTAATGCCTCTATATCGTTAGGACGCATGCTCAGATTATGAGCGATGGATGCCGTGCCAGCGTTGCCCGGGGCTACGTATAGTTCCTTGACTTTGGGACTTCGCGCGATTTTCCATGCCATGGCATGCTCTCTAGCCCCGCTGCCGATGACCATTACTTTCAAAGTGATCTTCTCCCTATTATCGCTGCACGCCGGTTATAATATACCTTTGCTGAATTTCTCCGCCTGAACCGGGTCAAGCATCTGAATCAATTTGATCAATTCGGCAACGTGCTCCTTTTCGTCATTGCGTATATGTTCCAGGACCCTTATTGCCTCTTCATCTTCCAGAGCCTCAATGTGTTCCTGATATTGATTGATGGCTTGCAATTCGGCTATCAAATCCTCGCGGAGCATCTCTAAATCTAGCTCCCTGCCATCCTTGATACCGGTTTCTTCATCGAAAGGATAGCTCATCCTTGCCTCCTTACATGTTTAATAACTGAAATAGCTATCGCTAAGCGTATCTGATCTGAAAATATGGTTAAAGAATGTCCACGTTTTGGCCAACTGATTGAGTATAGCCAGTACCGAAGGCAAAATCAAGTACTTTGTCTATGATAAAATGTAAAGGGGTATAGAACTTGTTTTACATACTCTATGGGAAAGATGATTTTTCTCTCCAGCAGGCACTGGAGGGGATAAAAAATGAGTTAGGCAGCCAGGATATGCTGGCAGTTAATACCAGCATGTTGGATGGCCAGCAGCTAAATCTAAACCAACTAAAGGATGCTTGTAGTGCCGTCCCATTCTTGTGCTCTCACAGGCTGGTCATTGTTAAAGGCTTGTTAGGACGTTTCGAGTCAAAGGCTGGTTCAGAACGGCGAGCGAGTCGCTCTAAGACGAAACTCGACTCAGCGCTGAAGGAATGGATGGAGCTGCCCGAATATGTCAGGCAGATGCCACCGACTACTGTACTGGTCTTAATTGACGGTGAAGTGAGAGCTGGTAATAGTTTATTGAAGTCTGTGGCTCCACTGGCTAAAGTTATGGGTTTTGCACCGCTAAGTGATAGAAATCTGGGCGAATGGATACAGGACCGGGTAAAAAGAGGTGGTGGCGCCATGTCACCCGGAGCGGTGAAGCTCCTGGTCGGGCTTGTCGGTGCTGATTTGTGGACTATGAACGGTGAAATAGATAAGTTACTTGCCTATTGTTCGGGTCAGGTTATCACCGAGGACAGTGTCAAGCAGGTAACGAGTTATGCCAGGGAGGCTAATATCTTTGCTCTGGTGGATGCAATACTTGAGGGGCGAAGGAAGGAGGCTCAACAGCTTCTCCATCGGTTAATTCAGGATGGGGCGTCGCCCTCTTATATTCTGGCCATGATTACGCGGCAGTTCCGTTTAATAGTTATGGCTAAAGACGTGGGTCAGAAATTACCTAGGCCTGAAATTAGAGGTAGGTTGGAATCGACTTCGGACTATGTTTTGGAGAAGGCAGCAAGGCAAGCCAGAGCATACACTTTAGAGCGGATAAAGAAAGCCTATCACAAGCTTCTGGAGGCTGATATTGCTATTAAGACTGGGAAATATGATGGAGACCTGGCACTTGACCTTCTGGTTGTTGATCTGGGGCAGGGTTGAGAATGACTTGAAGCTCCTAGCCTTGGTTTGGCGGCAATTTTCTGCGCTTTTTTCCCTCGCTTGATTGTTTAGGTGGCGATGCAACTTGCAGTTTTTTTTCGACAGCCTCCTTGTTTTCGATTTCAGGAGCATGACCGAAGAAGAGTTTGATGTGAGGCCAGGGGATTTCGATGCCCTCCTTATCGAAGACTTTTTTCAGCCTGAGGCGTAGCTCTCCCATTACGTCCCACTGCGCCAGCGGTTTGGTTTCACCAAGTATCTTTATGACGATGCCAGAATCCTCAAACTCCTCTACCCTCAGTACCTCTGGCGCTTTTAAAATCCTTGATTCCCAATCAGGGTCTTTTGCCATGCCTTTACCTACACGGTTAATAACTTTGATGACGCGGTCGAGGTCCTCGCCGTAGCCCACCGAGATGTTCATGTTCACCCGCGACCACTCTTTAGTATAGTTGCTGGCAACCGCAACCTCACTGTTGGGGATGCTATGAACTATGCCATCCAGGTCTCTGAGTACTGTTCTGCGCAGGGTTATGTCCTCGACTAGGCCAACGATTCCAGCGATTTTGACAACGTCGCCTATGCCATACTGATTTTCCAGCAGGATGAGAACGCCGTTGAATATATCCTTGACCAGAGTCTGCGCACCGAAGCCGACTGCAATGCCAGCAACGCCAAGCCCAGCTAATGCTGGAGCGATGTTAATTCCCAGTTCAGAGACAATAGTGAAAATCGCCACTATAACAATAAAAGCCATTCCTGTCTGGACGAAAACATTGCTTAGAGTATCGGCTCTTTTCTTTATGGCTGTCTTTGATTTTCCTGCCATTGTCTGTGATACGGTTCTCTTTACCATGATAGGTACAAAGTGACGCAGGAGATAATAAAGAGCTACCGAAATAGCGACGATGAGCAGGATACGTATGCCGTACTCTGTGAACCATCTGGTAATTGGTGTCCAGTCCATAATTACTCCCTTCCGTTTGGATTCTAACAAAATGAGATAGAGTTTACAAACAGTGTTCTGATGTGATTGAGCTTTCATATGGCGGCTCTTAATTCGACATTCGAAGCGAATCTGGGTTAAAATGGGAAATGAAGCCAGTGGGGAGGTGATGTCATGAACCGTGTGTTAGCTATGATTTTGGCTGGTGGTGCCAGCGAGCGGTTGAGTATTTTATCTGCAGAGAGGGCTAAACCGGCGGTGCCCTTCGGTGGCAAATATCGCCTTATTGATTTTACTCTGAGCAATTGTGCCAACTCCGTAATTTGTAACGTGGCTGTGCTGACTCAATTTAATCCCCGCTCTTTAGCCCAACATATTGGAGTCGGCAGGCCCTGGGACCTGGATAGGACAACCGGTGGCGTTGTCTTGCTCCAGCCATTTTTAAGCCGGTCAACTCGGGATTGGTACAAGGGCACGGCCGATGCTGTCTACCAGAACCTGTACTACGTAGAAGATCAAAAAATAGACGAGGTTCTGGTTCTATCTGGTGATCACATTTATACGATGCGTTATGACCACATGCTATACGCCCATCGTAACAGGCAGGCTGATGTTACCGTGGCAGTAACTGAGGTCCCTTTGTCAGAGGTTTCTAGATTCGGAATCATCACCCTGGACCATAATGAGCGTGTAATCAGCTTTCAGGAGAAGCCGAAGAGCTCAAAGAGCAATCTGGCTTCGATGGGTGTATATGTTTTTGACAAGGATGTTCTCATGAACTGTCTTGAAGAGTATGCTCAAAGGAAAGGCGGTCATGATTTCGGACAAGATATTTTGCCGGAAATCATTGGAAAGCATAAAGTTTATGGTTACAGGTTTCGGGGATACTGGCGCGATGTGGGGACTGTCCAATCTTACTGGCAGGCTAACATGGACTTAATCGTTGATTTGCCTGACCTGAACCTTTATGACACATTGGCTGAAGTTCGGACTGTGCATCGGGACAGACCGCCAGCAAAACTTGGACCAAATGCCCGGATAACAAAGAGCCTGGTGTCCAATGGTGCCATTATTAATGGGTGTGTGGAGAGGTCGATTATTTTCCCTGGCGTGTTTGTTGAGGACAATGCTGTGGTGAGCGATTCGATTATTTTTGACGATACTACTGTGGGTGAGGGAGCCGTTGTTGATAAGTCTATTGTTGATAAACAGGTTTGGATCAGTCCAGGCATCTGTATTGGTCATGGTGACGACTTTACGCCTAACAAAGAGGAAATAGACAACCTGAATTCTGGTATAACTGTGGTTGGCAAAGGTGCCAGAATACCGCCTGGGGTCAAAATAGGCCGAAACTGCAAAATTGGCTGTTGGGTTGATAGTGCTGATTTTTCATCTAAGAATATCCCCAGCGGGGAAAGCGTTGCCAGTAAGAAGCCGAGGCGTCATCCATTATAGGAGGTAAAATGAAAGTTGGAGGATTTACATTTGTCTTGCACAGTCATCTCCCTTATTGTCGCAATGCCGGGCGTTGGCCGCATGGGGAGGAATGGATACATGAAGCGGCTTCAGAGACCTATATTCCGCTGCTTAATGCGCTTTATGACCTGAAACAAGAAGGCTGCTCTTTCAAATTGACGTTGGGTATTACGCCGGTTCTAGTTGAGCAGCTGGCTGACCCGTTAGTAATTGACCATTTGGCGGAGTTTATTGAAGACAAAATCCATCGAGCTCAAGGAGACGTAGAGCGATTTGATAAAGCTGGAGAAGGTCATCTGCTTTACTTGTCTAAGTTCTACCTTGACTACTATCAGCGTGTACTGAGCACTTTCAATGAGAGATTTGAGCGTAATATAGTCTCTGCCTTCAAGCGACTGCAAGATGAAGGTTATTTGGAGATAACCACCAGCGCTGCCACGCATGCTTATTTGCCGCTGCTTGAGCGTGATTCTTCTATCCACGGGCAATTGCAGACAGGCAAGACAAACTACAAGCGGCATTTTGGCGTAGACCCGTCATCAGTCTGGCTACCTGAGTGCGGTTATCGTCCTGCCTATTATGTTGATAGCTCAAGCAAGAGTTATGTTAAGCCTGGTCTGGAATCTTTTCTGGCTCAGTTAGGATTGACCTGTTTCTTTGCTGAGACTCATACCGTAGAGGGTGGGGAGCCGGTAGGCAAAGCTAAGGAGGAAGTTATCGGTCCCTATGCCGGCATATCGCGCCGCTACGTAGTGCCGCTGCCGCAGCATTCTGAGCCGGCACAGAGGACGACCTATTTGCCTTATTGGGTTAGGACACCGGAGGTTGCTGTCATAGGCAGGGATGATCGGACTAGCATGCAGGTGTGGTCTGCCGAATGGGGTTATCCTGGTGACTTCAATTATCGTGAGTTTCATAAAAAAGATGGCATCTCCGGACTTCAATACTGGAAAGTTACCGGAGCCAAAGCGGATCTGGCCTACAAGGAATATTATGACCCGTATTGGGCCGCCCAGCGTGTTGCTGAGCATAGCTCTCATTATGCCCATTTAGTCGAGGAGTTAATTACCAACTTTTATCAGGAAACAGGTAAATTCGGCATTATCTCTGCAGCTTATGATACTGAGCTTTTTGGCCATTGGTGGTTTGAGGGTGTTGACTGGTTGCAACAGGTTCTGCGTCATCTAAGTAAGATTGAATTAGTGGAGCTAACTACAGCCAGCGGATTCATTAAAAACCATCCGCCGGAGGATGTATTAGTCTTGCCTGAAAGTTCCTGGGGGATGGGTGGCGGGCATTTTACCTGGCAGAATGCCGACACCGACTGGATTTGGCCGATTATCAATGAGGCTTCGTTGAAGATGGAAGGTCTTGTAACCAGATACCCTGAAGCCGATGGCGCAATGAAGAAAATCCTGAATCAGGCAGCCAGAGAACTGGTTTTGATGCAATCGAGCGACTGGCCGTTTCTGATAACCACCGGTCAGGCTCGCCATTATGCGGAAAATCGTTTTCTGGAGCATGTGAACCGATTTCAACAATTGGCTGATATTGCCGAATCAGGTCGTGCAGACAAAGCGGCCTTGACACTGTGCAATCAAATATGGGAGCTGGATAAGATTTTCCCCGACATAGACTATCGTTCCTTTGCTGACAGGGAAGGTAAAGTCGGTTCATGAATGTCCTCTTTGTTGCCGCAGAAGCCGCGCCACTGGTTAAGGTGGGTGGACTGGCAGACGTCACTGGCTCTTTACCAAAAGCACTTATTGAAATGGGGCATGACGTGCGGGTAATCATGCCCCGATATGGAATCATCAATGCTGCTGAGTTCCCAATGTCTCCAGTAATTGGTAATCTTAATATCGAGGCGGTGAAAACGACTGAACCAGTGTCTTTGGAGTTAACCGAGCTTAGTGGTGGGGTCAAGGTCTATCTGGTAGATAGCGACGAGTTCCGCAGTTCCACAGAGGTATATGGTAAAGATGAGTTGAGGCGTTTTTTCTTATTCTGTCGGGCTGTTCTGGATATACTGCATAAGTTGGACTGGCAACCCGATATACTTCATTGCCATGACTGGCATACTGCGTTGATTCCCATGTGGTTGAAGAAAACCGACTATCATTATGCCTCGGTTTTTACAATTCATAATTTAGCCTATCAAGGATTTTTTGACGGCAATTTCTTGATTGATGCCGGTTTGGATGGGGATTGGCAATTGCGTCCGGCAGATGCGCCTGACCCACCGCTCAATTTCATGAGTCAGGGTATTCTCTGGGCTGATATGGTGACCACAGTCAGCGAAACATACGCCAGTGAAATCTTGACCCCGGAATATGGAGCGGGTCTCGACTATCTCTTACGCTACCGGCAGGGGAGACTCTTTGGAATAGTTAATGGGTTGGACTACGGCGAATTCAATCCAGCAACTGACGCATTTATACCGTCTAATTATGATGTTGCCGCGGTAGATAAGAGGACTAATAACAAGCTTGCTCTCCAGAAACGAGCGGGTTTTGCTGCGGATGCTGCGGTACCACTTATAGGGATGGTTTCGCGTCTCGATGAGCAAAAAGGTCTTGATATACTAACTGCCAGTTTTGACTACTTGTTTCAGAAATCGGAAGTTCAACTGGTTATTCTGGGTAAGGGTAGGGAGGAGTATCATAATTTGCTCAGGCAGGCAGCCAGCAGATATCCTCAACAATTGGCTGTGTTTATCGATTTTGATGATGCTTTATCCAGACTTATTTATGCAGGCTGCGACATGTTTTTGATGCCATCTCGGTTTGAGCCATGCGGCCTGGGGCAGCTTATCGCTATGAGATACGGGGCAGTGCCGATAGTTCGTCACACCGGTGGCTTGGTTGATACCGTTCAGGACTTGACTCAGGATCTCAGTAAGGGTAGCGGTTTTGTTTTTCAGGACTATGATTCTGAAGCCATGTTAGCTGCTATCCGGCGTGCGGTAAATAGCTACAAGAAAAAAACCTGGAAGAAGGTGATGCGGCGCATAATGGCGCTCGATTTCTCTTGGCAAGCCTCCGCCATGAAGTATGGGGCACTTTATCGTAAGGCTCTGGAGTTTAAGAAATCGTGATTATAAGTGGTGAGCGCCCGGTATTAACTGTAGACCTGGGTGGAACCAAGATTATAGCTGCGGTGGTTTTACCTGACGGCAAGTTATTATCGCGAAATTATTGTTTGACTATGGCTGATAAAGGTCCTGAAATCGTGATAGACAGAATCATATTTGCTGTAAACAGGGCTATGACTCAGGCACAACTCAAGGGCTCAGAGTTGATAGGTCTTGGAATTGCTGCTGCCGGAATTCTGGACACGAAGAAGGGAATAGTGACCACTTCACCTAATTTGCCGCATTGGCATAATGTTCCACTGCGCGATATCCTGGTTAAAAAGCTGGGTGTTATTACTTATATAATCAACGATGCCAATGCTGCTGCCCTGGGGGAACATCGCTTTGGAGCTGGAAGAGGATTAGACAACATGATTTATCTCACAGTGAGCACCGGTATCGGTGGTGGTATAATCGTAGACGGCGAACTTTACTCCGGTGCTGACGGCTGTGCCGGAGAACTGGGTCATATGACGATAGAGGTTAATGGACCTCAGTGTCACTGCGGCAATTTTGGCTGTCTCGAGGCTTTGGCTTCGGGTTGGGCTGTGGCTAAAGCAGCAATTACGCGCATAAATAATGGGGGAAAAAGTTCTATTATCGAGCTTGCTGATGGCAGATTAGAGAGCGTTACTGCGGAGACTGTGGCAGAAGCAGCTAGGCGAGGTGACCGACTAGCCGCTGATATAGTAGCTGAAGCAGCTAATTATCTGGGTGTTGGCTTGGCTAATTTGGTCAATATCTTTAATCCCGAGCTCATCGTTATTGGCGGCGGCTTATCTAAAATGGGAGACATGCTGCTGAAACCAGCCCGGAAGGTGCTTAGGGAAAGAGCCTTTCGATTGCCCTCTGATACAGTGCGTGTTGTTCGAGCTCGTCTTGGCAGCAATGCCGGGATAATCGGTGCAGCCGCTTATGTTTTTGCGAAGCGAGCAGAAATGGGAGGCAAAGCATGATTTACTGGGCACCCCTTTTTCATTTTTATCAACCTCCGACTCAAACTGCCAGCATGCTGATGAAAATAAGCAATGAAGCATATCGTCCGTTGGTGGATGTGTTCAGCGAGTTTCCGCATGCCCATGTCACCGTCAATATAAATGGCGTGCTTACTGAGATGCTGGGGCAGTGTGGCTACTCTGATGTATTGACTAAATTACGTAAATTGGCTGAAGATGGGCAAATTGAATTTACCGGTTCGGGTAAATACCATCCGATATTGCCTCTGATACCAACTGAAGAAATAGAAAGACAAATCAGACTTAATTATCAGACTAATCGTGGTTTCTTAGGCGATGCCTATGTTCCTAGGGGGTTCTTCCCTCCAGAGATGTGTTATTCCAGGGATATAGTTGACTCGATTATTGAATCCCGTCATGAGTGGATTATCCTCAGTGGCATTGCCTGTCCGGTAGCCTGGCCGATGGATGTGATTCATGAAATCAAGAGTGGGGAGGATAAGCTAGCCGTTTTTTTCCGTGATGACATATTAAGCAATGAGATTAGCTTTCGGGACATTGATGGCCCGGGCTTTATTGAGCACCTTAAGCGGCTGCATAGCGGAGGTGGTGATATATATGTTGTTACCGCTATGGATGCCGAGACCTTCGGTCATCATATTCAGCATTGGGATAAGTTGTTTCTGTCGCAAATTTTCGAGACCCTGGAGCCGATGGTAAACGACGATAAAACCATGCATGAACAGAAACCTCTTGCCGAGCAGCACCGACGGCTGTTCGAGTTCGAAAAGGACAAAGAGGATAGACAGATAAGGATAGTCAACATTAGTGAATTGCTCGAGATTTTCTCCAGGGGAAAGCAGATTGAGCCGAAGCCATCATCCTGGAGCACCTCGGCCGATGATATAAAAATGCAAAATTACTATCCGCTTTGGAAAAGCAAGGATAACCCGGTGCATCAGATGCAGTGGGAACATCTTTCTATTGCTATGGATTTAACTCACAGGGCGGCAGAAGTGGCGGACAATGACACCAGCTATCAGTTTGCCAACATCGCCAGAGCGAGTCTGGATGCAGCGCTCCATAGCTGTCAATTCTGGTGGGCAAGCAGGAAGCCGATGTGGGATGTAAATATGGTCTATCGTGGCTTAAATCTCCAGCGAGAAGCTTTGCTGAATGCTTACAAGGTAGTATCTGCTAGCGGTATTAAGCCCGAGTTAAAGAAGGAATATTATTACAAGGCGCTAGCGGCAAGGCATATATTTGTCCAGATTACAGACAGCCTGTATATGGATTAGGCACGGCGGATTGAAAATATTAATTGATAAGGAGGTAGCAGATGAAGGCGAAAGATTTATTTGGGAAACAAGTTATTGATGCTGATGCTAAAGTGTTGGGCAAGGTTATGGATATCGACCTGGATATCGAAGAAGCGACGATTACTGGTATTTTAGTTAAAACAGGATGGACCAAGAAAGTGTCAATATCTCCGAAAAATATCGATAGAATCGGGGATAAGATTCTATTGAAGGTCGCCAAAGATAAGAAAAAGAAAGCATAATCCGGTAAGCGAGCATTCATTGAAGCAAATTTATCTTGGTCTGGCGATCCATAATCACCAACCACTAGGCAACTTTCCCTGGGTCTTCGAGCAGGCTTACCAGCAAGCCTATTTGCCTATGGTTGAAGCACTGGAACGACACCCTGCTGTGCGTCTTTCTCTGCATTATAGCGGTTGTCTTATTGATTGGTTGGAACAGAACCACCCCGAATTTTTTGGTCCACTGGCTCAGCTGGTGAGTCGGCATCAGGTTGAAATCATGGGTGGTGCCTACTATGAGCCTATTCTGTCGTCTATTCCCGACGCCGATAAGGCCGGGCAGATCGACAAGATGGCTGTTTTTCTAAAGCAACGATTTGGTACAGAGCCTGATGGACTGTGGCTGGCGGAGCGGGTCTGGGAACCACATTTGCCTAAGATTCTGGCAGAGGCAGGTATGCACTGGACGATGGTTGATGATAATGCTTTCAAATCACTGGGTCTAGATGAGGAAGGGCTCTTCGGCTACTACCTTACCGAAGAGCAAGGTTTTTCAGTAAAAGTTTTTCCTATCAGTCAGCGCCTGCGTTATTCTATACCCTGGCATGATGTGGACGAGGTTATTAGCTATCTGGACAGTGAAGCTTCGGATAAAGAGGGCAAGATTGCTATATTGGGCGATGATGGTGAGAAATTCGGTATCTGGCCGGGAACTTATGAATACTGCTGGCAAAAGGGATGGGTAGACAGGTTTTTTACCGCATTAGCAGCCAATCAAGATTGGCTACATACTATTCCGCTTGGCGAATACGCTCATCGGTTTCCGAATCGAGGCAGGATTTATTTGCCCTGCGCTTCTTATGATGAAATGCTGGAGTGGTCTCTGCCAGCTGACAAGTCTTGGGAATATACCAACCTCAAACACCAGCTCGAAGCCGAAGGGCGTCATGATATAACTCAATTTATGTACAGTGGACTGTGGCGTAATTTTTTAGTCAAATACCCGGAGATAAATCGTATGCATAAGAAAATGCTCCGTGTCCATCATAAGGTTTATCAGGCTTGTGCTATCAGTAAAGGTGACTGCGGATTGCAAGAACTATGGAAAGCGCAGTGTAATTGCCCATACTGGCATGGTGTTTTTGGTGGGATTTACCTGACCGATATTCGAGCAAGTACCTATAGCTACCTGGTTCAGGCTGAGAGCAGTGCTGACAGCATAATCCATCAGCCACGCTCATGGCTGGCGAAAGCCTTCCGTTCGAGCAGCAGTTGGCTGGGGTGCCAGAAGCTCGACTTTGATGGTGATGGTAGCGAAGAGCTGCTGGTTGACAGCGACCTCTTTTCTGTTTATCTAAGCCCCGCGGAAGGTGGCTCTATTTTTGAATGGGACATTCGCCGCCATAACTATAATGTGTTAAGCACACTAGCCAGAAGGCCCGAAGCTTATCACAAAGCCCTCACCGAACCATCTTCTGAGGAACAAACAGGAGAAAGGGGCGTTATTCCCAGTATACATGACCTGATAAAGGTAAAGGACGAAGACTCTTTAGGTAATTTAATCTATGACAGATATCTCCGCTATAGCCTTATCGACCACTTCTTTGGCCCGAGCACTAATCTGGAGGAATTTGCCAATCAGTCTTATGTTGAATTGGGGAATTTCGCGACTCAGCCGTACGATTTTTTTGTAGAGCAGAAAGGCGATGAGTTGAAGATTTTATTAAAGCGGAGGGGGATTCTTAACATCCAATCGAAGAATCTACCCTTTGAGGTGCAAAAGGAGATAAGGTTGGTGGCTGGAGAGGAGAAAGTGGATATAAGATACCAGTTGAAAAATGTAAGTGGCTCATCTATTCAGGCTGTTTTCGGCAGTGAATGGAATCTAAATTTGCTCGGCGGTGGGCATAATGAGCAGGCTTATTATAGAGTGCCCGGAGTTATTCTGGACGACCATCATCTCGATTCCTGCGGTGAGTTGACAGATGTTGAAAGTATATCCTTGGGCAATCGGCAATTGGTTATAGAGCTGGAATTGACGGTTAGCCCAAAGATGAAGTTATGGTGCTTTCCTGTGGAAAGCATCTCCAATTCAGAAGGTGGTATAGAGAGGATATATCAGGAGAGTTGCCTGGTTGCCATGCTGCGGCTAGATTTGCCACCGGGCGGGATGGAAAAGTTTAATCTTGTTTGGCTGGTTAAACCACCGATTGTTTAATTGCCCGCTGTTGGCGGAATCAGTATGAAAGCCGACTTGACGTTAGTATGAGAAATAATATATAAAAGGAGCTAATGCGATGGAGCAGGCGAAATACGAAATAGGGAAAAGAGTAACTGTTATATCAACCCCGGATCCGAAATTCGAAAAGTATGTAGGCAAGAGCGGGGTCGTCACTGAACAGTTTACAGTCGTTGCAAATGACTTGGAGGCAAAGAAAAGCCTCGGTTTGTCTGGAGACGGTTCTTCATACTATATTGTTAATATCGATGGCATCGATGTTGGCGGAGTGCCTGAGGAAGCGTTACAGCTGTAAAATAAACGTAATCAATTGGACCACTTGTATGTCCGTTCACGTATAGGCTAGCTCACTGAGACTTTGACTTAGCAATGTATTGAAGTGCTCCCATATCAGCCATTTTCTTGGCTAAACGCCTTCCAGTTTCTTCAGGGGTCAGCGCATTGCTTTCTTCTGAGGCACGCAGAATATGGTCAACATCGGCGGTAGCCACCATTCCATTGAGTTTTAATATACCATGTGACACGGTTCCGAGAGCAGCTATTGGAGCGCGGCAGCCTCCACCAAGGGCTTGCAGAAAGGCTCGCTCGGCGGTTATACATTGCCACACTGGCTCGTCATTGATTGCCGAAACTAGAGATGCAATTTCTTTATCTTCGCAGCGTATTTCTATTCCCAGTGCGCCCTGTCCCACAGCCGGCGTGAAATGCTCCGTTGGTAAATATTCCGTTATTTTCTCTTCCCGGCCCAGACGTATCATGGCAGCAGCAGCTACGATGATGCCATCAACTGTCCCATCGGAGACTTTTTGCAGTCTGGTATCTATATTCCCTCGCATGTCGCAAATTCTGAGGTCAGGGCGAATATCGTGTAGCTGAACAGCGCGCCTGTGGCTTCCCGTGCCTATCTTTGAGCCTGGAGTAAGCTTGGCGAGCTTCCCGGCTCCGGAGACGAGAACATCTCTGGGGTCAAGCCTGGAAGTCGATGCGGCCAGAAGGAGTCCTTCAGGGATATCTGTTGGTAAGTCCTTAAGGCTGTGGACGGCCAGGTCGATTTTGCCGTCGAGTAGTGCCTTTTCCAGCTCTTTGACGAATATCCCTTCCCCGGCAAAGTTGCCTAGAGCATTGGTGCTGTGGCGGTCGCCTCTGGTTGTGATTTTGACAAGTCTGGCTTTCAGTTCCGGGAATGTTTCCTTGAGCTTGGTCGACAACCATTCGGCTTGAATGACAGCCAGTTTACTGCCACGAGTGCCGATACGGATTTCCTTCATTCGGGCTTGTCCTTGTCGAGTTGGAAAAGCTCGGTGACCAGCTTAATGTAGTCATCTCTTTCAAGGGTATCTTTTTTGAGACACTGAATAGGGTCGTGAAGTATCTTCTGCACTATAGCTTTAGTCATAGCCTCTAAGCTCTCTTGCTCATCTATGGAAAGATGTTGTAGCTTCTTCAAGGTCATATCAAGCTGTGCCTGACGTATATCTTCAGCCTTTATCACCAGACTACTAATTAACGGTTCTACCTCCAGCGCCTGCCACTGGGAGGTAAATCGCTTAACTTCAGATTCCACAATTTTCATAGCCTTCTTTACCTCTGCCTCCCTCTGTTTGCGGTTGAGTTCAGAGATGTGCGTGAAGTCATCTATGTCGTAGAGAAAGACATTGCTGATATGCCTCACCTCAGGCTCTACATCTCGAGGGACAGCTATATCGATAATTACCATGGGGCGATTGGAGCGGGCAAACATGGCACTTTGTAATGTCTTTAGGTCAAGTATGAGATGAGGTGCCCCGGTGCAACTGATGGCTATATCGCAGTTAGTTAACTCTTGACCGAGGCTGCCTATATCAACCGAGCTTCCGCCCAGCGCTTTAGCAAGGCCTGAGGCTTTCTCGTACGAACGGCTGGTAGTGGTTATTTGTGCTATGCCTCTTTCTTTGAGCGCCTTGGCTACCAATCTTCCGGCTTCGCCCGTGCCAATGACGAGTGCTTTGCATCTGGTCAAATCGCCTATAGCCCTTGCTGCCAGCTCAACTGCTACGGAACTGACGGAAAGAGCATTTCGACTAATTCCTGTTTTTTCCCTTACCTGTCTGCCCACTCTAAGTGCTTGATGGAAAAGGTTTTGTAGCGGATGCTTCACCATATTGGCGTTTTTGGCTTCTTCCAGACTCTGTCTCACCTGTCCCAGAATCTCGAACTCGCCGATAATCATAGAGTCAAGCCCGGAAGCTACACAGAATAGATGCTTGACTGCTGCTTCATTTTGGTGACAGTAAATGTACGGCGATAAGTCAGTACCTGTTATCTTTGCCCAGGCTTTAATGAAATCCGTACTTGGTTTGGAAGAGCCACTGTCTTCTGTCACTGAGTAGACTTCAATACGGTTACAGGTAGAGAGTATAAGCCCCTGGTGTACATATTTACGCAGCAGACTCAATGCGTTTGAGATGTGGTCACTGCTTACAGCCAGCCTCTCTCTGATTTCAATCGGCGTTGTGCCGTGATTTACACCCACAACATGAATTTGAGTTCCAGGCGGCTTATTCATAGCTCCTGCTGTTCCAGTATCTTTAGTTTACTAAGCATGATTTCTCTGGCTTGTTGGTTTTTGCCTCGCCTCAGTAGCTCGATAAGCGAATTCAGGTCCAGGACTTTCTGCCAGGTGTCGCCGCTGACTGTAATACCCTGTTGTTTTAACTCAGAGCGGACTTCATCAGCGACCAGGGCTAATTGAGCATATTCAGACTGGAAGCTTTTCTCCAGCTCGCTCCTGATTTTGCGAGCTAAAGCCGGGCTTCTGCCGGATGTGGACACGGCGATAATTATGTCACCACGCCTGAAATATGAAGGGACAATAAAGTCGGAATTATTCGGGTCATCCACTACGTTTACTAATATTCCTAGGCGTCTCGCCTGAGCAGCCAATCTTTCATTGGTTTTGACGTCATCGGTTGCCGCTATGGCGATAAAGGTCTCCTTTAAATCTTCCGGCTTGTAGTCTCTGTTTATGGTTCGGACAGTGCCTTCTTTTGCCAGCTTATTTAGCTCTGGACAGAAATTTGGGCTAACAATCTCCACGTTAGCGTCCTGCTCCAGGAGAGCCTGCACCTTGCGTAGCGCCACATTGCCCCCGCCCACAACCAGGCATTTCTTACCCTGAATATTGAGTAAAATCGGATAGTATGAATATGTTTCCCTGCGTGTTTTCATACCTTGTATCGTAACCTTGTCTTTTTTACCTCTTTAGTGCTGAAGAGCAATATTAGCTCTTTTCTATCAAGCCCGGTCACTGAACATATTTTATCAGCTATGGCTCTGCAGGTCTCCTTAGCGTCGGCGTGTATCATGGCAAACAGGTTATGGGGCCATATTGAGTTAGTGCGTCTTTCGTAGCAGTGGCTTACCTCTGGAAACATGGCTATTTTTTTACCTGCTGTCTCTACCGTGTCTGATGTTGCTGCCCAGCAGGCCATTGCATTAGCAGTAAATCCAAGTTTGTTATGGCTGACGGAGGCGCTGAAGCGCCGCATAACTCCGCGCTGAAAGAGAGCCTGGCAGTGGCTTAGAAATTTATCCGCATCTATCCCAGCTCTTGCTGATATCGGGTCGAACGGTTTTTTAGTCAGAGGCAGGTCTTGTTGCAGTGCGTTTATAACAGCCCGGTCGATGGGAGATAGCGCGATGTCTTTATAGTGGGGCCTGTTATGATTTATGACCATACTTGATGCTGAAGTATTATAATCACCAAGTTTGAAGTAAGCTCCTATCTTAAAGGTTTTCACTGCTGGCAGGTTTAATGTTGTCTCAGCCCTGACCCTGTTACCTAAATTGTGCACTTCGTTATCTATGTCCTCGGCTAGGGGCATAGCTAGTGTGAACCACAGATTGAAGTCGTGGTCGCGTTCGTAGCAATGGCTCACCATCGGATGTGTGCCGATGATTCGACCCGCCTCATCTAACCGCTCCGCTTGCAATTTCATCGCTATTAGAGAGGTGCGGTAGCCGAGCCTTCCCGGGTTAAATACCGGGCATATGTAGCGGATGACCCCTTCTGCTTTTAGCTGCTTGATTCTCCTGATTACCTCGTCACTGTCTATACTCAAATGCAGTCCCAGAGCAGCGAATGGTTCTCGGCTCAGAGGGAACTCTGCTTGGATGATGTTGAGCAGGTTTTTATCTATGGTATCGAGTTTCATAGCTTTTATCTAACTGTTTTTTCGAAGTGCTGCCGGTTGATATATGCAGTACGGCTCAGCCTCGAGGTAATCACCGGTGGATTCGTAGGCTCTGGCTCGACAGCCGCCGCAGGCTATCTTGTATTCACAGATGCCGCATTTCCCCTTTATGTTAGACAGGTCTCTTAATCTGCGGAACAATGTGGCATTAGTCCAGATTTGACCGAAACTCTCATCTCTTATATTCCCGGCTTCAACATCAAGATAGCCACACCCCTGCACACTGCCTCGATGAGAGATGAAACAGAAACTGGTGCCAGCCAGACAACCTCGCGTTATGGAGTTTATGGCTTCATTCCCAGCTTTAGTTGCTGATTTATCGCCGAGCGATGATACTTGGAGATTATCTGCTCTGTCTCTCTGTCTCGTTATTCGCTGATAATGAGGCGCGTCAGTTGGTTTGAAGAACATGCTGTTCCCCAGTTCCTTTTGCTTGTCATAAACCCAGTTTAGAGTTTGCTCATATTCCTGTGGTGACATCTCCACTGCCTCCAGTCCCTTCCCCCGACCTGTCGGCACAAGCATAAATGGGTGAAAGGCAACTGCTCCTGACTCAATAGCAAGTTCTAATAGCTCATTCAGGTAATTCATGTTCAGCCTGGTGATGGTGCTGTTGATTTGCACCTCCACACCTGCCCGTCGTAACCGGGCAATTCCTGAAACAGCCTCTTCGAAAGCGCCTGCCTTGCCTCGGAACTTGTCCTGTAGTTCGGCTGCAGGGAAATCTATACTTACTGCTACCCTTGATACTGGAGTCTGCTTCAGCTTCAAGGCGATTTCATCGGTGATGAGAGTGCCATTGGTGCCCATTACCACCCTCAGCCCCTGAGTGACGGCGTATTTTGCTATTTGGAAAAAATCCTGGCGCAGAAGTGGTTCGCCTCCGGTGAGTATTAGAACAGGCTTGCCCACTTCCAGTATGCCGTCTATCAGGCGGAGGCATTCTTCTGTGGAAAGTTCGCCTTCATAAGCACTTGCTGTAGAAGATGACCGGCAGTGAGCACAAGACAGGTTGCAGCTTCGGGTTATCTCCCAGGCTACCATGCGGAGATTAGGAGTTATGGTTTCCTTTCCCCTTCGGCTCTCTCTAACCGTTCCTCTTGTCATTGGACCAGCCCAATCTCATTATCTGTCAGATAGCACGCCGGGTCTTCAGCCCAGATATCGCCGAAAACTGCCTCGGCTCGCACCCGTAGGTTGCCATTGCATAGCTCAAGGTACTGGCATCTGGCGCAGCGTCCCTTGAGTAATCCCCTTCTGTTTTTGAGCCCGCGCATCAATGGGTTCGAAGTATCCAGCCAGATATCTCCGAACTTACGCTGAAGCACGTTGCCAAATGAGTAATGCTGCCAGAATTGGTCGGCATGGACATTTCCCAGTTCGTCGACTGCTCCTATGCGAATGCCTGTATTATTGCCGCCATTGGCTCGGAGCAAAGCCAGTACTTTCTCAGCGCGAATTGGGTCCTGTTTCTTCAGCTTAAGGTAAAGGTAAACGCCATCGGCGTGATTATCTACAGTAAGGACTTCTTTTTTTAAGCCGCGCTCATAAAGGTCTACGGCTCGGTCGCAGATTAAATCGACCGCTGTCCTGGTCTGGGAATGGTTCAAGTCGTCTTTGCTCAGGCTGCCGGCTCGACCTACATAAGCTAGATGGTAAAAACAGACTCGCTCTACCCCTTCTTCTTCTACCAGGTCGAATATGGCGGGTATTTCTGTATGATTGTAGTTAGTAATGGTCATCCTCAAAGATACCCTTAGCCCTAAAGCAACGCAATTTCGGATGCCCTGTAAAGCAGCTTCGTATGCGCCCTTTTTGCCGCGGAATCGGTCGTTTTTGGTACCGATGCCGTCAAGACTGATACCCACCTCGGCGAAGCTGGCATTCTTTATTTCATTTGCTACTTTCTCGGAGATAAGAGTGCCGTTTGTAGACAGGGCAGTCCTCAAGCCCTGTTCTCTGGCGAAGTGGGCTAGCTCGAAGATATCATCTCTGAGCAAAGGCTCACCCCCGGAAAATAGAATCACAGGTACACCGAAATTTGCCAGGTCGCTGATGAACGATTTTGCCTGTTGGGTGTTTAAAATTTCAGCGGGGTCTTGCTCGCCGGCGCTGCTGTAGCAATGGACGCAATGGAGATTGCACTTTCGGGTGCAGTTCCAGACTATGATAGGTGGTTGTCTATCAGCGGCTTTATGTCCATTGCCATAGCGAAGGTTGTCACCCGGTCCTGTGGCATCGCATAGCAGCCTTGAAATCGAAATCATGCCACGGTTATTATACTTCTAAGACCCACCTTTCGGCTATTTTTATTTCTACCAGCCTGTTCCGCGCCGTTAAATGACAAATCCTGAGGAGCGTGACAGCTTTCATTCTGACCCTGAACGAAGTGAAGGGGAAGGGTCTCAAGACAAGAGCTGAGATTCTTCGGTCGCGGAGTTTATACTGAGCTGCGTTAGATTCTTCGTTGCACTCAGAATGACACAAAAAGCGAAGTGCTCCCTCAGAATGACAAATATTTCTTTGGAGAAAAGAAGGGCTGTCCTGATTGCATGTAGCCACGAGGCTTTAGCCTCGTGGCTTGAGGATTGTGACGGCTGTCATCCTGAGCGAAGCGAAGGATCTCAAAGAAACATGTAGGGGCAGGGCTTTAGCCCTGTCCGAGGCTCAATCCAATCTCTTTCTAATTTTGAAATTAGAAATTATTTGAGATTTGGAGCTTGGGATTTGGTATTTCTTCTACTAGCTTGGTTGCAGAAGGTCACCTTCTGGCTAATATGCGTTTTATCTCTGTCTTCAATTGCTTGGCTTCAAACGGCTTCATCAGGTAAGGTGTTTTTGTCTTGTCTAGAAAATCCAGAGTACGTTTCCCCATGATATCGCCGGTTATGAAGACTACCCGCTTTACAATTGACGGAGCTATCTTTTGGAATCGCTTGTACAGTTCGATGCCGCTCATGCCCGGCATCTTTATATCAAGCAATATGAGGCGGTATCTCTTCTCTTCGACCATCTTTAAAGCATCAGTAGCATTGTCCGTAGTCTCCACGGTATGTCCTTCTTCGGTCAGTACCTGGCTTATTAACTGCCGTATCACCGGCTCATCGTCTACCACCAGTATCCTGGCTTTAGCTACCTTTTTGGGCTCTTCTATTATTACAGGCTCGGGCATATCCATCTGCTTATCTTCAGTGGCTACGGGTAATTCCACGACAAAGGTAGCTCCTTTGCCCGACTGGCTTTCAGCCCATATCTTGCCTTTGTGCTCGGTTACTATGCCGTGGCAAACGCTCAATCCAAGCCCTGTTCCCTGACCTACCTCTCTGGTGGTAAAGAAGGGGTTGAATATACTCTCCAGGTTCTCTTTGGTTATACCCGGGCCGTTGTCTTTAAAAGATATACGTATGGCGTTATCCACATGTTCTGTATTGATTGTCAGCTTGCCTTTGTCATGGGCTAGTTTCATCGCAGTCTCGGCGTTCATAATTAGATTGAGAAACACCTGCTGGAGTTGACCCGGGTCGGCGATGGTCATGGGTAAGTCACGGGCAAACCGCAGGCTGACTTTTATATTGTTGGCTGCCAGCGCATAGGCTTGCAGGTCTAGTGTGGTGCGTACAAGTTCGTTGATGTTGACGTATCTTTGCTCCGGCTTGGTCTGACGGGCGAAGGCAAGCAATTTTTTGACGATGCCGGCTACCCGCTGAGCGCCTTCATTTATAACCTCCACATCCCGTATTATATCCTTGGGGATATCTTTTTTGGCTAATAGCAGGTGGGCATAGCCGATAACCCCGGTAAGCGGATTGTTTATCTCATGGGCGACACCCGAAGCCAGCTCGCCAACGGAAGCCAGGCGGCTGGCAAGCTGAGCTTTCTGCTCCAGTTGCCTCTTTTCCTCCGCAGCAAGTTTGCGCTCGGTGACGTCACGCAGAACTCCCCGAAAGCCGATTATCTCGTTTTTTTCGTTTCTTATTGGTGAGGCTGAGCTTTCAGCAAATAATTGTCTCCCGTCTTTTCTAATAAGCGCTATATCAAATATTTCAGCCGGCTCACCTGTGCGATATATCCGATTGTATATTTGGAATGTCTCTTTGACCTTATCGGGTGGTGTGTAGGTCTTGTAGTTCATCCCCATCAACTCTTCTCTGGAGTAGCCCAGGTGGTGGCACAGCGCATCGTTGAAGAAGGTGTAATTGCCGGCGGTGTCTATTTCAAAGTATGCATCTTTCATATCCTCCAGGATAGTCCGGTATCTCTCTTCTGATTGTCTTAAAGTCTCCTCTGCCTGTTTGCGCTCGGTGACGTCACGCATAATCCCTCGAAAGCCGATTATCTCGTTTTTTTCGTTTCTTATTGGTGAGGCTGAGCTTTCAACAGATATTCGCTTTCCGTCCTTTCTAATCTGTATTACATCGAGCGTTTTAGATGGCTTACCTGTGCGATATATCAGATTGTAGATTTCAAATGCCTCCTCCCATTTCTCAGGAGGCACGTAAGCGCGGTAGTTCATCCCCATCAACTCTTCTCTGGAGTAGCCCAGGTGGTGGCCCAGCGCATCGTTGAAGAAGGTGTAATTGCCGGCAATGTCCATCTCATAGTAGGCTTCCCTCATATTTTCCAGAACACTTCGGTATTTCTCCTCTGACTGCCTTAGCGTCTCCTCCATCTGTTTGCGCTGGGTGACATCGCGACCAATTCCCCGAAAGCCGATTATCTCGCCATTTTCGTTTCGTAATGGAAAGATAGAGTTTTCGATAACTACTTGTGTTCCGTCTTTTCTAACCTGTTCCATATCAAACAATTTGCTTGACTCGCCCGTACGGTACACCTGATTGTAAACTTGAAATACCTCTTTGACCCTATCGGGTGGTGTGTAGGTCTTGTAGTTCATCCCCATCAACTCTTCTCTGGAGTAGCCCAACTGGTGGCACAGTGCGTCATTGAAGAAAGTGTAATTACCGGCGTAGTCCACTTCGTAGTAAGATTCTTCAATGCCTTCCAGAATATTCCGATATTTCTCCTCCGACCGCCTTAAGGCTTCTAGCATCTGCGTGCGCTCGGTAACATCGCGGCTGATGCCGCGCCATCCGATGACCTCTCCCCTTTGATTCAGTAAGAGAGAAATTGAGTCCTCGGCAAATATCCGTGCTCCGTCCTTTCTGATCTGTGCCGGGGAAAACCATTTAAGCGGCTTACCTTTACGATACACTTCAGTATAGGCCTCACTTATTTTTTGGAGATCTTCGGGTTCTGTGTGAACCTGGTAGTTCATCCCCATCATCTCTTCTCTGGAATAGCCTAGCTTTTTACATAAAGAGTCATTGAAAAAGGTGTAATTGCCGGCCAGGTCTGTTTCATAATAACCCTCTTCCATCTCTTCCATAATAGTCCGGTATCTCTCCTCTGACCGTCTTAGAGCCTCCTCCATTTGCAGGCGCTCGGTGATGTCACGGCTGACACCACGGAATCCGATAATTTCACCCCTCTCGTTTTTTATGGGAAGTATCGAGATTTCGGCAAATAATCGTCTTCCGTCTTTACAAATACTTTCTCTGGCAAGCAACTTAATAGGCTCACCTGTACGATAAACCTGATTGTAGACTTGAAATACCTCTTTGACCTTCTCCGGGGGAGTGTAAGTCTTGTAGTTCATTCTTGTCAGCTCTTCTTTGGAATAACCTAAGGCGTGACACAGCGCATTGTTGACAAAGGTGATGTTACCGGCAAGGTCAGCCTCGTAGTAGCCCTCTTCCATCTCTTCCATAATAGTCCGGTATCTCTCCTCTGACCGTCTTAGGGCCTCCTCCATATTCATACGCTCGGTAACGTCACGTCCGACGCCTCTGAAGCCGATTATGTCGCCTTTTTCGTTTCGCACGGGGAAAGCCCAAAATTCAGCTATGCCGGTATTGCCATCTTTTCGGATGACTTTAAAAGTAACGGCTTCGCTTGGCCGGCCTGTGAGATACACCTGATTGAAGGCTTCGTACACTTTTTCTACATCTTCAGGAGCAGTGTAAACCTTATAATTATTTCCTATCAGGTCTTCTCTGGAATATCCTAGATTGTGGCAATTGGCATCGTTTACGAAGGTAGAATTACCAGCCAGGTCAACCTCGAAGTAACCATCATGTATATCCTCCAGTACGGTCCGGTATCTCTCTTCTGAGCGTATTAGCGCCTCTTCCATTTGCGCACGTTCGGTGATGTCATGGCTAACACCACGGAATCCGATTATCTCTCCCTTGTCATTTCGCCTGGGAAATACTGAGGTCTCGGCAAATCTTTTGATCCCGTCCTTTTGGGTTATTTTGTAATGCAGGTTCCGGATTGGCTTGCCTGTACGGAAAACTCGATTAAAGGCTTTATACACTTTATCTACGTCTTCAGCATTGGTATGTGCCCGATAATTTATCCCTGCCATCTCTTTCCTGGAGTATCCCAGCTGGCGGCATACCGCATCATTGAAGGATGTGAAATTGCCGGCAAGGTCTACCTCCCAGTAGCCTTCTTGCATGTCTTCCAGGATGGTCCGGTACTTATTCTCTGATTCTAGAAGTGCTTCTTCTGAGCGCTTGCGCTCGGTGATGTCCTGTGCATAGCCTATCAGACCAGATATGGAGCCATCTTTGTCGAAAATTGGAATCTTGTCTGTCTGTACCCATCTTGTGCCGCTTGCGGATTCATATTGTTCTATTATATTAAGTTTGGGGCGTCCTGATTTAAAGACTTCCTGGTCGTCATCTGTCATGGCTTGTGCTATCTTGGCCGAATAGAAGTCAAAAACTGTTTTTCCTGCAAATTCTTCTTCAGAAAGTTGAAGTGCTTCAGCAAATGCCTTATTGACACGCATAAATTTTCCATCTTTATCTTTATAGAAAATTATTATCGGAGCAGAATTTATGATGAGTCTGAATTCCTGTTCCTGCTGCTCTTTTGTTTTATTTTTATTATCTTTCATCTCCACGGTCCCTCTCTAATCACATCTCACATTGTGTTATATATGCTGAGCACGGGGTATTTCAGGGATTTGTCCGTACGTATATTTAGAACGGATCTTTCTTCCCCTCCGGCTTTTTTAATTTGGGCATGAAGTTGGTAGCTTTTTTACCCTTGTTTGTCAGGCTCAGGAAAGTATCGACTATGTTAGGGTCGAACTGCTTTCCTTTACCCCTCTCTAGTTCGGAGCAGGCGTCTTCGGTGGGCATTGCCGGTCGGTATGGGCGGTCTGAGGTCATGGCATCATAGGCGTCAGCCACAGCTAAAGCAAGAGCTCCTTGTGACAGTATATTGTTGTAGGCTTCAGTAACTGCACTTATGCTTGCGCCCGGTGTCATCTGTTTGCCCGATAGCCCATCGGGATAGCCGGTGCCATCATAGCGCTCGTGGTGATGCCGGACCATCTCGAGTATTTCCTTATCTTCTACTATAGGGCTCAGGATTCGTTCTCCAATTTCGCAGTGCGACTTCACCAGTTCGAACTCTTCGCTGGTGAGCTTACCCGGCTTGTTCAGGATTAATTCGCTCACTCCTATCTTGCCGACGTCGTGGAGCAATCCAGCCATTCTTATCTTCTCGACCGTGGCTTTCGGAACGTCCAGCTCTTGCGCTACGGTGACGGCTATTTCTGTCACCCTCTCTGAATGCCCGTGAGTGTATTTGTCCTTGGCTTCCAGCGCGTAAGCCAGCGAGGCGGTGGAATTGAGAAACGACTGGCGTATTTTCTGGGTTTGCTCTTCAACTCTCTGTTCCAGGTGAAGCTGGTAGTCTCTGTTTTCAATTATAAGCTCCCTTTTCTCCAGAGCTCTGTCCAGGCTGAGCGAGAGCACGTTTAGCTCAACCGGTTTGATGATGTAGTCGTAGGCACCCATTCTCATCAGGCTTATAGCTGTCTGGACGTCGGCTACGGCGGTTATCATGATGACGGCAGTATCCGGATACATGGCTTTAATTTCTTGCAATACATCGTGTCCGGATTTACCTGGCATCATAATATCCAGTAAAACCAGGTCAACATGGTCAGTTTTTAATATCTTCAAGGCGTTGTTGCCATCAGGTGCGGTGAGGCAGTGGTAGCCGTTATCGGCTAGTTTACGGGAAAGGATTTCTCTTACCCGTAACTCATCATCCACGATTAATATTTTCGCCTTGTTCTTGTTGCCAGTGCTCATTTCGCTGCCAGCTCCTTTTCAACTACATCGATTATCTCATCCGGTCTGAAAGGCTTGGCTAAATACGGTCTTCCCGATGAGGTGAGGAAATCATTAGTTTCCTCAGTCATTGTGTCGCCGGTAATAAATATAATTTTGTTGGCTGTGTCCGGTCGTTCCTTGTTCAGGGTCTCGTAGAGCTTCATGCCACTGAGGCCGAACATTTTGAGGTCAACTATAAGTAGGTCGTAAGCCTTTTCATCGAGCTCGGCTAAGGCGGCTTTTCCGTCGGGCACGGTATGTGTTTGATGCCCCTTGCCTGATATGATTCTGGACAGGATATTGCGAATTGCTGGCTCATCATCCACAATCAATATATTCCTCTCTTTACATGAAATCATGTTTCACCTCCTATCGCCCGTTGCCGGCTTTATTATTATTGTTGAACATTGGCTGCTGATTAAAGGTATGTACGGCCTGCAGTATCTCATTATCGGTAAAAGGCTTAATCATTATCATAAACGGTCCGTACTCCTTGGCTTTTTTGAGCAATTCGCTGTCAGGATAGCCGGTGATGATGGCTACAGGCACTTGCCTGTCTATGCTGCGGATGCGGTGGAAAAGCTCGCTGCCGTCAAGTTCAGGCATTGACAGGTCGAGAAAAATTAAATCGAAGTGTTGCCTGGCGACAAGCTCCAGTGCCTCAAGGCTGCTTAGCATTGTCGTTACATGATAACCGTTTTTTTCAAGGCTATCTCTGAAGAGCTGACCGATGACAGGTTCGTCGTCAATAACTAATATGTGGGCTGGCCTGCCCACTGTTTGTTGAAACAGCCATTTATCGATCTGGTCTTTGTCGAACCGGAACTGCTTGCCGATTTTAATTGCCGGTATCTCGCCCTTGTTTGCCTTTCGTATCACCGTTGTGTGGTTCAGCTTGAGATACCTCGCCAGCTCGTGAGGAGTAAGCAGCTCTTGCATATTGTAATGCCTCCTTTTGGGGTTATGGGGATATGATAGCTATATTATGGGTACTTGTCAATACTTTTGATGTTTTTAGTTAATAATGATGCATAAGAGTAGTATAAAGCATTTATAAGCATTTATAAGCATTTATGTAACAGGCGAGCGAACGTATTTATAAAGAGTAGTAAGTTACATGTTACTAATTTCCTGATACTAATGTACTGGATAAGTGCGGGTGTTTTGTTCAAGCGGATGTCATGTGGTGTTATCGAGTGAATCTAGTACTAAGTTGCGGTAATAAGCGTAATTATTTCCCGTCCATGGTGAGCTTGTCGAACCATGAGACGTTGCCCTTCGACAGGCTCAGGGTGAGCGTAACCGTGGCAGCCTTTATATTACGGTCTTTATTGCAATAAGTACTAGGTACCCAGTTCACTGCGGATGCCGATGAAGGAAAGCAGGTTATCACGGGCGACCATGCCGATTATGTTACCGTCCTTAACTACTGGAAGTTGATTGATATTCTGTTCTGTCAATATCCTCAGTACGGTGGACAGGTCTTCGTCGGGGCTGACCGACTTTAGCTTTGTGAATGGTGTCATAGCTTCCGCCGCTGTTTTTGTAGGCCATTGCTCGCGGGGGACTGCCTTGATGTTGTGTATGGTGATGATTCCCAGGATGCGGCTGTGTTGTACCATCGGGAAGCAGCGATGCCCTGAAGTCAAGATTTGCTCATTTACCAGTTGTTGTATTGTGAGCTCCGGCTGCACAATCGGGCAGTCGTGTGTCATCAACTCACTCGTCTTGTGACCTTTGAGTATATCCTGAAGGGCTAGCTGGCGGTAGCTGTTGGCGGCGGCATTTTCCAAAAACCAACCGATGAAAGCCAGCCACAGCCCATTTATCCAGGCACCGAAGAAAATTAGGGCTATGCCGGTTAAGATTAGTAGATAACCAATTCCCCTGCCTACGTTGGATGCTATACGGGTAGATTTACGCAGGTCTCGGTTTTGCCACCATAATAATGAGCGGAGCACACGACCGCCGTCGAGCGGGAATCCAGGGATAAGGTTGAAGGCAGCCAGAAAGATGTTTATCCACCCCAGCCAGAAAGACATTGCTTTTATGAATTCAGGTAAATCTATCAGCCAGTACCAGATGGCGAGGAATATACCACCTAATACCAGGCTGCCAAGTGGGCCGGCTAAAGCCATACGCAGTTCAACTTGAGGTTGTTTGGGTTCCTCAGTCATTTGAGATACACCGCCGAAGATGAAGAGGTTTATAGAGTGAATTGGGATTCCCGCCGCTTGAGCTACCAGGCTATGCATTAGCTCATGGACCAGAACAGAGCCGAAGAATAGCAGGCTGGTCAACACGCCGGCGGCTATTGAGGCAGCCAGGCTCCAGTGCGGATAAGTAGCCGAGAAATAGCCAGCAGTCAGTGACCAGACAATCAGCACGAAGATGATAAACCAGGAGTAATGTAACCTGAGAGGTATACCGAATGCCTTGCCTATGGATATACCTTCTGTCAGCATATCAATTTTTCCTTTTTGCGGTATTGATTACGATGTTCCTTGCCAGCCTTGAGTCTAAGATTTTCCCGCCTTCTGCTTTTGAGCTTCTCTTTCCCTTTCTTCCAGTATGATTTTTGTTGCCATCTTGGCTACTTCCCCGACAAGGGTTGAACATTTTTCCGGCATATCCGCTTTTAGTGCTGCTTCCATTTCGGCTGGTTCGTAAAGATTGAAGAATCTGCCGACAATCTTTGTCTGGATGTCGGCACATCGGCAGGCACCGTATTTTTCAACAAACTGGTCATGCAGTTTCTTAGATAGTATGCATGCCTTTAGCTGTTTCATCATGTTGCCAAAATCCTCTTTTTTCCTGCCAAAGAGGTAGCTTATGGCCATAGTGCCACCAGAGAGGGCACCGCAATGTCCGTCTCCGGTTAATCCAACACCATCGGCGAGACCGGTCGCAGCTTTGAATACGTCATCGTTTTCGATGCCGAGCGCTTCGAAGATGCCGGCAATGGTGCATTGAGGACAGTTGCCGCTTTTTAGTTCATGTTGTTTGGCGCTTTCAAAAGCCCTGTTTAGAATCTCATTTGCTGATGTTTCCATGTATTTACTCCTCTTTATTTGAAGATTTGTGCCCAGAGCGATATCCTGTGTTGTTCTATAATCGTACGCTGTTTCTCTACCTGAACAGGAACCTCCCGATATTCGGTAATCTCCTTATACCTCGTCACTTGCTGTGTCTCAGTCCATTGTGTTGCTAAGTATATGTAGCAGTCTTGCCCCCACATTACACTCTCCTGGAATCTGGCACGGTATCGCCCCTGTGGAAGCGGCAAATCGATGCTGCCTCTATTACCCAGTGATTCCCAGATGATGTGATTTGCCGCATTGAAAATCACAAAGCTACCGGGGAACGGATTCTCGAAATTACCAACCAGCTTTGCGTCAGGTCTGTCGATGTTGAATGGGATTACGATTCCACTGGGTACCACTTTATAAAACCCGTCAGCGAAGGCTTCGGTTTTTTCGTAGACTTCTTCTGTTATATACGGTTCACTCACCGAATAGGCTTCCTGCTGCATCTCGGTGACGTAGTAGGTCTCTATAGTCTCGGTGGATATTACCTTGAGGGGTAGAGCAAAGATGATAGCAATAAAGGCAAAAGCGGTGATGATACCGGCGACTAATGGTTTCCAGTTGTATGTTTTATTTTCCCGGAACTTCATATCCATCTCCAAGAGAAAGCTTTAGAGTTTATGTGGTTGGTGATGAGAGGTAAACGATATTGCCTCTGTTTGTCTGCTCAGAATTATAGCTTAAATAAACCGTTTTTGGAAAACAAGTTTATCATCGCCGGGCGCATAGAAATCGGCAATGCGGCAAGCCTGTTCGTAGCCTTGGGCTCGGTAAAAGAGTCTTGTTGTCTCATATGCTGGCTTGGAGGATGTCTCGACTAGAGCCAGCCTGCCATTGCTTTTTTTAATGTTAACCTCGGCGAAATTCAGCAGGACTTTGCCTATGCCCTGTTTTTGTTGTTCTGGAGCTACTGCCAGCCAGTATATATCCCAGGTGCCTTCAGTCAGTGGTGTAGGGCCGTAGCAAATGTATCCAGAAATCGATGAGCTTACTTCTGCCACGAAGACATAATAGCCCGACCGAGTCGAATTTCTCAGGTAGCTATCGAGAACTTCTTCGGCTACATCTACCTCGGCCGGCGTGAATTCCGGAATATTACGTAACACCTGGATTATTTCAGGTTTGTCATCGCTGTTCATCGACCTGACTTTTGGCTTCATTGTCATCGTTTCTCAAGTGCAAGCTGTACAATCTGTTCAATGAATTGATTATAGGTCATCCCGGCAGCCTGCGCTTGAAGTGCTGCGCCGGCGTCAGGGGATATATCAGGATTGGGATTTACCTCTATTACTTTAAGCTGCTCTTCGGCATTGAGTCGGAAATCGACCCTGGCGTAACCGCGAGAGCCCAGCAATCTGAAGGCGAGAAGGGCAGTCTGAGCTATGCGTTCTCGCAGCTCATTATCTATTTCGGCAGGACAGACCGCTTTGGTATGCTTGAAATAGATGCTTTGCGGGTCCCACTTGGCGGCAAAACTGAGAATCCTTGGTATATCAGGGGGCAGGGAATAGACTATTTCAGAAACAGGCAAGGCTTTCGGTTCGCTGGTTCCGAGTACTGTGATGTTGAATTCACGGCCATCAACAAATTCCTCCACCAGTGCCCTTCTGCCGAAACGTTTGTCGAGTGCTGTAACTTGCTTGTCCAGTGAAGCGAAGTCATTTACTACGCTTTCCTGTGATATACCGTTGCTTCCGTCCTCTGCACATGGCTTGACGATACATGGATAGTTGAGGTGGAACAAAGATGTGGTCTTTGCCCCCAGTAACTGGTATCTTGGTGTGTCTATCCCCATTGCTTCCAGACGTGCTTTTGTCTTTGCTTTATCTAGCCCTAAAGATAAGGCGCTTCCTGTGCAGCCAGTGTAGTTTAGCCCCAGATCGGAAAGAAAATTGACTAGGTCCGCCTCCGTCTCGGGATAGCCGTCAAATCCTTCGAAGAGATTGAAGACTAAATCGGCATCTAATCCTTTCAGGCTTTCTTTAGCTGAGTTGAGTGGAGGTAGCAGGGATAGTCGAACAGTAGGGTATCCGGATTCAATCAGGGCTTGGTGAATTGCCTCCACTCCATCCAGGATGGCGAGCGATGCCTTTTTTTCTACAGGGTCTGTATACAGGTCAGGGCTCGGCGTGTTATAGATGATTGCTATCCTTTGACGCACTGTGGATACCTTTGTAAGGAGGCATTTAATATAGCTGAGATGAGAGCTTGATATGTCCAGCCCAGTTTGTTAGCCATAATAGGCAAGTCGCTGCTCTTCGGGTTTAGCCCTGCCAGCGGATTTATCTCCAGGAAGTAAGGCACACCTTCTGTGCTGAGCTTATAGTCCAGCCTGGCAAAATCACGGCAGCCCAGTGTTTTGAAAACTTCAAGGCTCGAGTTTGTAATTTCCTCCAGAGTGGCTGTTTTCAGGCGAGCCGGGCACTCATAGTCTACCAGTTGTTCCCATTCCCGTTTCACTTCAAGCGAATATATAAAGTAGTCGCCACTTTGTTTGGGCAGAACACGCATTATGCCCAGCACCTTTGTCTGGGAATTGCCAACCAGGCCAACTGTTACCTCATCGCCGGCGATAAATTCCTCCACTATAATCGGTTGTTTGTAGTGCTCGAGAAGTTCTGCTGCGATTCCGGTTATTTGAGCTACAGTCTCTGCTCTGGAGCCAAGTCGAATGCCTTTGCTTGAACCTTCGTAGGCCGGCTTAATGAAAACCGGCAGTAGAAGGTCGTCATAGGTTGTTTCTTTTAGTTGGCGGTGGCTTGTGATTAATCGCCATTTTGGAGTGCGGATACCTGCCGCCGTCACCAGTCTCTTGGTCAGGGATTTATCCAGGCAAATAGCCAGGCATTGTGGGTCTGAACCTGAATAAGGGATGTCGAGCATTTCCAGAATGGAGGGAACCTGAGCCTCTCTGCTTTTATAGTTACCCAGTCCTTCGGAGATATTGAAAACAAAGTCGACGTTATTCTGGAGAATGCCAGTAACGAACTCTTTGCCGCCACCCAGTTTAACTACCGAGTGCCCCAGACTTTCAAGGGTATTGGCAAGCGCCTCCACTGTTTCTGGAGAGTCATATTCCTCAAGCGCATCCTCGGGGCAACTTGATGCTGAGCTGACAGCCTCTTTAAGGTCGTATGCGAGACCTATTTTCATTTCTGACTCTCACTGGTTGGAGCTGGCGCTGCGGTTCACTAAGGTTGTCAGAAAACGGACTATTGGCTAATGCTGCTTCTATTGCTGACTCAGAACCGGATTTGTCTTTGGGGTTGCGGTACCACACAAATCGGCCCTGATAATTCCTTAATACTAGCTCTTCTTTTGTGTGCGTCAATACATAGTTTGGTTGTAGAGGAACCTTGCCGCCACCCTCTGGCAGGTCTATAACGAAGGTGGGAATTGCCAGACCTGAGGTATGGCCGCGCATACCTTCTATTATCTTGATTCCTATTTCTACCGGGGTGCGCAGATGCTCTGTTCCCTGAACCTCGTCGCACTGGAAAAGATAGTAAGGACGTACTTTTATCTTAAGTAGCCCAGTACAAAGTTTTGTCTGTGTTGCTACGTTATCGTTTATACCGCGGAGGAGTACAGACTGGTTGTTTACTGGAATACCGGCTCGTAAAAGGCGCTCGCAGGCTGCTGCTGATTCAGGTGTTATCTCGTGCGGATGGTTGAACTGAGTGTTTAGCCATATAGGCCCGTATTTTGATAACATGCTGCACAACTCGTTGTCGATGCGATGCGGCAAAACCACCGGGTATCTGGTGCCGATACGGATTATCTCGACGTGGTCTATTTGCCTCAATTTGGAGATAACATCTTCTAATCGGCGTGTGGAAAGGGTTAACGGGTCGCCGCCAGAGAGAATGACATCTCTGATTGTCTTATGCCTGCGGATATAGTCCAGCATAGCCTTGATTTCGCCTGGAGTTCGTACCCAGCCACCATTGTGCCATTCCCTTTTTCGAGTGCAGTGACGACAAAGCATAGGGCAGATATCTGTGAGCACCATCAGTACCCTGTCGGGGTAGCGATGGACCAATCCCGGGACTACGGAGTCTCTTCTTTCCGCAAGCGGGTCCTCGAAGCCTATACTGCCGAGGGCTATCTCTTCAAAAGAAGGTATTGCCTGTTTTCTGATAGGGTCATCCGGGTCGTATGTGTTGATTAGCGAGAGGTAGTAAGGTGTTACTGCGAGGGGATATTTCGTGGTTACCAGTTTAAGTTGGGTTTTTTCTTTAGCTGATAAGGGGATTAGATTTGATAGCTCTTCGACAGTGGTTATTCGGTTACGAAATTGCCACTGCCAGTCGTTCCAATTTTCCCGTGTGACTTGAGCGAGAAAGCTGCTACTATTGATAACGGCCGTACCATCGGTAACGGCCGCCTTACCTGGAGGCTCTTCTTCCTCGACCACCAGTTCATTTCTCGTGGCGGCAATGCCTGGAGGTTCCTCCTCCTCAATCTGGTTTTTTATCGTTTCTGGTTTTATCACTTATTGTTTCTCCTTAACGTATTGTGATTACGATGCTTATTAAATTATGAAATTACCTTCATTAACACGCTAACATACTTTTTTCAGTTTGTCAATATTTTTCGTTAGTTAACTTTAGTTTATTAAAAAGTTAGTAGTTCACAGTTTGACAAAAGCGGTCATAATCTTTAAGATTCTCTTTCTGTGCTTAGACTTGTTGGAAAAATCATTGTGGAGGGTATACATGAATAAAAGATACTGGTTGGTATTTCAAATTGTTATGGCTCTGATTTTAATGGCTGTCCTGTTGGCAGGTTGTGGAAAAAAGGGAGTAGTCTCCACCAGTGGCATGTTGACGGAGATAACTCTGGCAGCAGGCGTGGACGAAGAAGGTCGACCGATTAGTCCCACCACAGTCTTTGCCCCCAACGCTGATGCGTTTTGTTGCTCCTTCAAAGTCATTGGCGCTCCGCCAGATACGGAAATAAAAGGGCAGTGGATTTACGTAAGTGGGGAAGCAGAAGAGCAGGTTGGGGGGAAAAACTACCTTATGGATGAGATGTCTATTACTGTTGAGGGTACGCGCTACGCGTATGTATACTATCTCCGTCCCTCTTTTTTGCCTGACTACAGGTGGCCGAAGGGAGATTGCAAGGTGGTTCTCTATGTTAATGGCATAGAAGATGCTAGCATGCCTTTCACGGTTAAAGAAAGGGAACCTGGTTCAGTTGAAGGAGACGTAAGCGAGGTTACAATGTCAACAGCTGTGGATGGGGATGACCGACCGATTAATCCCACCACTGTCTTTGCTACCGACACTGAGAAATTTTACTGTTCGTTTAAGCTATCAGGTTTGCCAGTCGGTAGCAAAATGAGGGTGGATTGGGTATATGTGGGCGGTGAAGCAGAAGACGAGATTGGTCAAAACTATGTGTTTGATTCGCGGACTGGCACTATTGAGCGTAAGGGCGAAGGTTATACCTCTACATTTTTGGAGCGTCCCTCTTATATGCCCGACTATAGATGGCCGAAGGGAGATTGCAAAGTGGTTATATATGTCGATGACCAGGAAAAGGCCAGTGCGAACTTCAAGGTGGAGTAGCGATGCTTTTTCGAGGTGCGCTAGCTCTGTCGCCTGAAAGGGGTCACCGTGTTGAGAGAGTCTGACGTCGTCTATTTTGATTCTCCCGGCGCTGAGAATACAGTTGAAACATTGAGATTAGCCAGAGCCAGGGCTGAGGAGCTTGGTATAAGGAAAATCGTGGTGGCTACAACAATTGGTGATACCGGAGTTAAGGCGGCAGAAGAGTTCAGAAATTATGAAGTAGTTGTAGTGACCCATACGTCTGGCTTTGCGGCTCCGGGCGCTCAGGAGCTTACTCCAGAAAACAGGCAAAAAATAGAAAAGCTGGGAGCTGTTATTTTTACCGGTGCTCATGCCTTCGGTGGCATAGCTCATGCGGTGAGGAGGACTTTTAATACGCACGTTTTGGGAGATTTCATGGCTAATACGCTGCGGATGTTCGGGCAGGGTATGAAGGTAGCCATTGAGATAAGCATCATGGCTGCTGACGCCGGTCTTATAAGTCCTGATGAAGAGGTCATAGCAATAGCTGGAACAGTGAGAGGAGCCGATACAGCCATCGTCCTCAAACCAGCCCATGGACATGATGCCTTCTCCCTTAGAGTGAAGGAGATAATCTGCAAGCCAAGACTTTAGCAAAAATTCGTGATTCAGGTTTTAGACCATTTGTGTTTGCCGGCGAGATACGAAAAGAGTATTATTTCTGTCAGTGAGGCCTAAACTGACTGGCTCGCATTAAGAATAACATATGCACCCCGATTGGCGACCCAAGCTTGGCGACCGTATTTTTAGGCCGTACCGAATCAGACCGTTTCACCTGAAGCGGGTGCTGGGGGTGCCCGCCCTGTTTAGTGCAGGTTACGGAGACGTTGGTTCTTCTATTTACTATGCACTGGGCATAGTCGCCATTGTAGCTCTGGGTGCCACACCCATTGTGCTGGCTATAGCCGGTCTTATTTACATCTTTAATGCTCTCACATATGCTGAAGGTGGAGCTATGATACCGGAAGCCGGCGGCTCAGCCAGTTTTGCTCGCCATGGCATTAACAACGTTGTCGGATTCATAGCTGGCTGGGCATTAATGCTGAGCTATATAGCTACTATGGCTATCTCAGCCTACACAATACCTCCATACCTTGCATATTTCTGGCCAATTCTGAATGACCCGGCAATTGATACCTTGGTCGCTATGGGGATTATCTTTTTTCTGATGATTATAAATGTTGCTGGTGTCAGGGAATCATCAAGACTGAACATAGTATTCATAGGGGCGGATATAGCTACCCAGATTACGCTGGTCATTTTAGGTGTAGTGCTTATACTCGGGCGAGAGCCGGGAGTGCTGCTGCAGAACATGTTTGGCGCAGGCAACTGGCCATCCACACAGAACTTGATTTTCGGTATTGCTATTGCTGCTCTTTGTTTTACCGGCGTGGAAACCGTTTCTCAGCTAGCAGAGGAGACTCGGCGACCGGAAAAAAGAATACCCCGGGCTTACGTTCTGATGATAGTGGCTGTTCTTGTATTGTTTGCCGGCATTTCCATAGTTGCTCTTTCTGCAATGACCCCCCAAATCCTGGGCGACCCGGTGGGGGGGTGGGCAAGAGACCCTGTAGCTGGCATAGCAGCTAATTTACCATCGAAAGTACTGCAATTAATATTTGCTCCTGTAGTGGCAGTACTGGCAGCCAGTATCCTGCTTACTGCTACCAATGCGGGACTTCTCGGCATTTCACGTCTTGCTTTCAACTTGTCTGCACATAATCAGCTTCCACCACTCTTGGGCAGGGTGCATCCTAGATTCAGGACTCCCTATGTTTCTATTATCCTGTTTTCTATTGTAGCAATCGTATTGCTGGCACCGGGATTTGCCAATCCTAGATTCTTTGCTGAGCTGGGGGCATTATATGTATTTGGCTCTCTATTGTGCTTCGCTTTGGCACACGCTGCAATTTTGAGCCTGAGAATTAAAAAGCCAGACCTGCCTCGACCTTTCAAGCTCGGTTTGAATATAACCGTCAGGGGGCGTGAGCTCCCGTTTACCGCTCTCCTTGGACTGGCTGCCACGGCAGTAATATGGATAGTAGTGGTTGTCACTCAGTCTTTCAGCCGCTGGGCTGGTATTCTATGGATGCTCGTCGGGTTGACTGTCTACTATTTGTACCAGCTTAGAAAACAAAGGCTTCTAAAACACCCATCGTAAGCGTTGAGGGATAATCTGCAAGCCAAGACTCTAAATCCAGCTTCTTTTCACAGTAATTGACTTTCTGCGCATCAGTCTTATACCCCTTGACTATGGTGGCTCAGCCGTGTAAACTGCCTGCCGAACATTGCGCTCCTAAAAACTGAGTTATCTCTTCACAGGGATACTTTCTGAAACCTGGATAATGACGAAAAAAGTAGTAGTCACAGGTGCCACCGGTCACATAGGCGCTAATCTGGTTCGTGCTCTGCTGGCTCAAGGTAGACCTGTACGTGCGTTGTTCCATGTGAACCGTCGGGCAGTCGATGGATTGGAAATTGAAATCGCTAAGGGCGATGTCTGCGACCTGGAATCTCTGTGTCGTGCCTTCGATGGCGCCGATGTTGTTTATCATCTGGCGGCTCGTATCTCATTGTCGGTGGGTGATTGGCAATTGCTCGAGGCGGTCAATATCACAGGAACCAGGAATGTAGTTGAGGCATGCCTCCAGTGCGGGGTGCGTCGTCTTGTTCACTTCAGCTCGATTCATGCCCTAATACAGGAGCCTCTGGATGTCCCGGTCGACGAATCACGCCCGATGGTGGAATCTCGACGCTGTCCATCTTATGACCGCTCCAAGGCAGCGGGCGAGAAGGAAGTGCGCAAAGGTATAGAACGAGGCTTGGATGCTGTTATCATAAATCCAACAGGTGTAATTGGTCCTTATGACTTTGAACCGTCCCACTTCGGTGCGGCTCTGGTTGCTATCGCCTGCCGTAAGCTGCCGGCATTGGTGGGTGGTGGCTTTGACTGGGTGGATGCCCGTGATGTGGTGACGGGAGCAATGCGGGCAGAAGAATGCGCGCCGACCGGTGCCAAATATCTCCTTTCCGGTCACTGGGTGTCGGTGGCTGATTTAGCGGCTCTTGTAGAAGAGCTAACCGGTGCTCCGACGCCCCGGCTGGTGTGTCCTCTATGGTTGGCCCATGTCGGCGCTCCGTTTACTGTTGCCTTTGCTCGGCTTACCGGCGGGCGACCATTCTATACCAGCGATTCACTAAGAGCGCTGAAGAGTAATAGAAACATCAGCCATGAAAGAGCTAGCCGTGACCTCGGCTATAATCCGCGTCCGTTTAGGGAAACGATTGTCGATACGCTGCGCTGGTTTGAAGAGAATGGCGATATCGACAGTTCGTTAAAGTTGTAATCTAAATAAGTAACGTGAACGAACAGGAATTTTTTAATATCCTCCTCGCAGGCTGGTTTATACTGGCATTAGTTATCTTTGTCACCCTGTTCTTTCTTGTGGCGCCTTACGGTCGTCACAGCCGCAGTGGTTGGGGCCCGGCGCTGAATAACAGGTTGGGCTGGATAATCATGGAGTTTGCGTCTCCACTAGTATTTGCTGTCTGTTTCATATTTGGCAGCAATTCCGTGACGATTACCGCTCTGGTTTTCCTGGTTATGTGGGAAGCGCATTATATACACCGGGCTTTCATCTATCCTTTCAGTCTGAGCGCTGGAGATAATCGTATGCCTGTGACCGTCATAAGTATAGGGATTCTTTTCAACTCCGTGAATGCGTATCTGAACGGTCGCTACATCTTTACGTTCTCCGCTGGCTATGCTAACCAGTGGCTTGCCGACCCGCGTTTTATTGTCGGTGTGCTCCTGTTCCTCATCGGTTTCGTCATCAACCGTCAGGCCGACCACACGCTACGAAATCTCCGTGAACCCGGTGAATCGGGCTACAAGGTTCCGTACGGCGGATTGTATCGCTGGATATCCTGTCCCAATTACCTCGGAGAGATACTTACCTGGACTGGCTGGGCTGTAGCCACCTGGTCATTGGCTGGGCTGTCATTTGCCGTGTGGACGATAGCCAACCTGGCACCCAGAGCCAGGGCGCATCATGCCTGGTATCGTTCCCATTTTACTGATTACCCCACTCAGCGCAAAGCACTGGTGCCGGGTTTGTGGTGACAAAGGATATCTTTTTAATTGGTTTTTTCATTTATTGCAGTATTGATAAGCTAAAGCACGGGCATATAATTTTCGTAGCGTAATAATAATTGAGTAGGAGGAAAAGAAATATGTCAGTTATCCGGACGCCAGATGAATGTTTTTCCAAATTGCCTGATTTCCCTTTCACTCCGCACTACGTTGATATTAACGGATTGCGCGTACATTATGTAGACGAAGGCAAAGGGGAGACTATACTTTGTTTGCACGGCGAACCCTCATGGTCATTTCTATACCGTAAAATGATTGCCTCTATGTCAAGGCAGCACCGTGTTGTAGCTATGGACTTTATCGGCTTTGGCCGGTCTGATAAATTCACTGAGCGGGAGGCATATACTTTTCAAATGCATCGAGACACGCTGATGGGCTTTATAAAGGCGACAAACCTTGAGCAGATAACTGTTGTCGTTCAGGATTGGGGTGGATTGATTGGTCTGGCTGTGGTCGCTCATATGCCGGAGCGTTTTGCCAGGCTGGTTATTATGAATACCGGCCTGCCGACAGGTAAGGGAAAGCCAAGCGAAGCTTTTCTGGCATGGCGTAGTTTTGCTGAGAGCCATCCTGATTTGCAAATCGGGCAATCGATGCTTCGTGGCGTTGCTCATCCTGAGAAGCTTACAAAGGAAGTCGTCGCCGCGTACGAAGCGCCGTTTCCAGATGTGTCATATAAGGCTGGGGCTGCGGTGTGGCCACTACTCGTTCCCATTAGCCCTGAAGACCCCGCTTCTGCCGAAATGCGACACGCTCGGGAGGTTCTGTCAAAATGGGACAAGCCGGCACTGGTCATGTTTTCAGACAAAGACCCTATTACAGGCGGCGGTGACAAATTCTTTCGCTCTCTTATACCTGCAGCCAAAGACCAGCCTGAGATTATAATCAAGGATGCCGGCCACTTTCTTCAGGAGGAGAAAGGCGAGGAAATATCTCAGCATATACTGGACTTCATGCGCAGAACGCCGCTCGCCTAGCCTTTCGGCAGGTCGTGCGGGCTGAACGAAAAATTTGATCTGTGCAAGGAATCCGGCAACCTGCTTACTCGGAGCTATTCCGCCTGGGTATCAAAAAGCCGGTAGTTTCCCTGTATTTCAAATAGGCTTCGCCGTATCTAATGACCAGGTCTTTTTCCTCCGCTAGGCACATAACGTAGAAAATCGGTAGCCATATTATTGAGAATATCGCCAGAAAAGGAGAGTTCAACATAAATGCCGCTACCCACCACAGGAAAACCTCACCGGTAGCCTGGGGATGTCGTATCTTTTTGTATATGCCTCCGTAAAGGGAGTGCTCCTTTTTGGGGGTAATGGCTTCCTCTCCGGCATCTTTCATGCCTATGTACATTAAATAGCTGCTGGGGACTCCGATGGCAACTGCGATAACGATTGAAATCCAGTAGTCCCAGGGAAGGACTCGGGGTAAGGGTGTTGGCAGAGGATAGAAGTAATAGACCGCATAATTAACGATGGTTATAAACTCAAAAACGATGGCTATCTGTCTGTATCGCTTGCATCTGGCATAGGCAATCTCCCCGATTTTCTTTTCCAGCGCAGCCGGGCTTACACTCCTGACATAGAAATACAGGAAAAGCAGGGCAGATATAACCAATACTGTCATGTTTATCCAGGCTATAAAAATTTCTCCCATATTAGTTGCCCAGTGCCTTCAGTATGACTCTCTTCCTGCGCTGACCATCGAACTCTGCGTAGTAGATTTGCTGCCATGGCCCGAGGTCTAACCTGCCTCCGGTGACCGGTACAATGACCTCATGATGTATGAGCAGGCTTTTCAGATGAGCATCTCCGTTTGACTCGCCTGTAGCGTGATGCCTGTAATCCGTTTTAAACGGTGCCAGCTTCTCCAGCCACTCATCAATGTCTGCAATCAGACCTGACTCGGCATCATTTACATAGACTCCTGCCGTGATATGCATCGCTGAGACCAGAACGAACCCTTCCTGGATATCACCTCGCTTGACGAATTCTTCCACTTTATCTGTTATATTAATGAATTCTCGATGTTGCTTTGTGTTGAACCACAGGTATTCTGTTACTGACTTCACTGGAGACCTCCTAACGTCTATTTCGAACACGATACCCTTCAACAGGGCTTGTGTGGAGCAAGAGCAAATCTCATAGTGTCTAACTGCTCAGCGGTTCTGAAATATTTGCCTTTCGACATCTTTTGCTGCATCTGGCATGCTTTCTTTAGCCAGCACCCGGCGATGATACGACCTGGATTGGTATAGCGCCATCAGAGGTGCATGTCCGAAAACCCTGTCCTTAGCTGCAAGAACAGTGCAGGGTGCTTTGCTGTGCTTTAGGAAAAGCGAATCGTGCCCCACGCATAAACACAGCATAACATTGAGGTCAGTCTTGTAACTATTGAGGATTTCAGCCTGGGCTACAGGATGACACATAGCCTCAAATCGTCCGGGCGACACTTTCTCCCAATCCTCAATGCCTAATTGTTCCTTTGGCACCGAGCCACATTTGCAGGCTACCGATATCACCTCGAATCCCCTGTTCTCCAGAATGGGCACCAGAAGGCTGGCTTCGAATTGAACTCCGCTACAATAGGCAACCCCCAGTTTTTTGTAGTCCATGCGCCGGGCAAACTCCATTATCTCTTCTACCCTGCTTTTGATGGGGGATGGGCCTTTCGGTGCATGCGGCAGCTTCATGTAGCCTGCCCCTTCCTGCTTGGAAGCTTTAACAGCGAAATCACGCAGTTCATTGCTGAAACATTTTTCGGTAGCCTTCTTTATCACATCCGGCAAAATCTTCGAAGGGCAGTTATCGGGCCCTTCCTGCCAGGCAGAGCTATTACATACCGGTCGCGGACACCTGGCACAATTCACGGCTAAAACTGTCTTTTCTGTCATACTTGCTCTCCTTCGCTTGACCTAATCTTCGCTTATGCCAATGTATCTCTCAAATACCGATTTGTCAACCTGTGAACCTACCTTTGTCATTGCTTGGATAAGTAGTAAAATAGGGCGGGTGGAATATGCCGATAACTCCCCTGAGGCGCCAATATCTTAAAATCAAGCAGCGCTATCCCGGGGCTATAGTCTTTTTCCGTCTGGGCGATTTCTACGAAACCTTTGACGATGACGCCAGGACTACGGCGCGAGAGCTTGAAATCACCTTGACCTCAAGGGAAATGGGGAAAGGGCAGCGCGTGCCTCTGGCCGGTATCCCTTACCATGCTCTGGATAACTACCTGGCCAAGCTCATCGGCAAGGGCTATAAGGTGGCAATCTGCGAGCAGATGACCCCGCCGGGCAAAGGACTGGTGGAACGTGATGTCATCCGTGTGGTAACGCCGGGGACGGTGGTCGAGCCCGGACTGCTCACCGACAAGAGCAATAACTATCTGGTCAGTCTGATTGTTGACGGTGATGAGGCGGGCGTCTCTTATGTTGATATAACCACCGGCGAGTTCGCTACCACTCAGCTCCATGCAGCTCAGGTTTCCGACGAGCTGGAGCGGCTGCATCCGGCTGAACTTCTCCTGCCTGAGAGCCTGGATGCTGGCAGTTTAACGCTGCAATCATCGGTAACCCGACTCGATGATTACCGGTTCGATTTGGAGGCTGCAGAGCGGGTTTTAATCGACCATTTTGCGGTGGCTTCACTTGAAGGATACGGCTGCGCTCATCTGCCTCTGGCTGTCAGGGCTGCCGGCGCCATCGTTCATTACCTTCAGGAAAACCAGAAGGCGGCGCTGGGACAACTGGACCACCTGGCTACCTATTCTACTCAGTCCTTTATGGTCATCGATGCTCATACCCGGCATAACCTGGAGCTTTTCGCCTCGGCTCGCTGGGGCGCTACCTCCGGCTCACTGCTCTCGGTAATCGATTTAACCGAGACGGCCATGGGTGGCAGGCTGCTCAAGAAATGGCTGGGACAGCCGCTGCTTGACATAAAACAACTTGTTAGCCGTCAAGAAGCTGTATCCTGCTTCTGCCAGAATACACTGGTCCGTCATAAAGTAATGTCTCTTCTTGGGGATATCGCCGACCTGGAGCGTTTGGTCAATCGCGTTAGAAGCGGCATAGCCACGCCCAGAGATTTGGTTGCACTGCGTTCCAGCCTGGAGAAGCTTGCCGAGGTGAAAGCGGAGATAGAAGCAGCTGAAGGTTTTCCAGCCTGGCTGAGTTCCGAGCTCAAGCCCTGTCCCGATGTGGTGAGCTTGGTTGGGCAGGCGATTGTCGATGAGCCTGCGGCTACGCTGGAGCGGGGTGGTGTTATAAGGACTGGCTTCTCTCAGGAGCTGGACGAAATCCGGCAGGCGTCATCGGAGGCTAAACGCTATCTAACAAACCTGGAGCGACAGGAGCGGGAAGTCACCGGAATTAAGTCCCTGAAGGTGGGCTACAACCGGGTGTTCGGCTACTACATCGAGGTGTCCAAGTCTAACCTGGACCTGGTGCCGGAAAGCTATATTCGGAAACAGACATTGACCGGCGGAGAGCGGTTCTTTACACCGGAGCTTAAGGAATATGAATCGCTAATTCTCAATGCTCAGGACAGAATCACTGAACTTGAAACGGCGATTTTTCGACAGGTCTGCCAGCAGATAGCCGCGGTCGGTGAGCAAATATTATCTTCAGCCAGGGAACTGGCGCAGATTGATGTTTTTGCCAGTCTGGCTGAGGCAGCGGTCAGATACGGGTATGTCAGGCCGGAATTGACCGCCGAGGATGCCGTAACCATTAGAGGAGGGCGGCATCCGGTGGTGGAGAGAAGTCTGGGCAGCGACGGCTTTATATCTAACGATACCTATCTGTGCAACAAAGATACCCAGCTCATTATACTTACCGGCCCTAATATGTCGGGCAAGTCCACCTACTTGAAACAGGTGGCGCTCATTGTGCTGCTGGCTCAAATCGGCAGCTTCGTTCCAGTTGATTCGGCGAGTATAGGCATCGTTGACCGCATCTTCACCAGAATCGGCGCCCAGGAAGATCTGGCTGCCGGGCAGTCGACTTTTATGGTGGAGATGGTGGAAGCTGCCAACATACTGAATAATGCCACTCCGAAGTCGCTGATTATACTGGATGAAATCGGGCGGGGAACGAGCACCTATGACGGGCTTTCCATCGCCTGGGCGGTAGCCGAGTTTATACACAATCATCCCAGGCTCAGAGCGAAGACGCTTTTCGCCACCCACTATCACGAGCTGGTGGAACTGGCTGGTTTTCTGCCCCGGGTCAAAAATTTCAACGTGGCGGTGACCGAAGAGGAGGGCGAGGTTATTTTCCTGCGCAAGGTAGTCCCCGGCGGCGCTGATAAAAGCTACGGCATACACGTGGCACAACTGGCGGGACTGCCGGCATCGGTGGTGCACCGGGCTGAGGAGATTCTGGCAAAGTTGGAAAGCGACCAGCCCCGGCAGAAGCAGTCCAAAGCCGTTCGACCCAGGAAGGAATCGCCTCCGCAGCTACCGCTGTTCGGAGATAAGTCGCCACTTATAGAGGAAATCAGCCAGCTCGATATCGACTCCATGTCTCCCCTCGAAGCCATCACCAGGCTCTATGAATTGAAGCGGAAAGCAAAAGAGTCCGGTTTGCAATAGAGCTCAGGTGAGTTTGGTGATTACACGATCGTGGTTACTTGACATAATCTAATTTTTGTGGTAGATTTCAGGTAAGGAGGAATTATCTGTGAGTAGTAATGATGCACTTAGTGACAGGCAAATGCTGGAGAAAATAACGAATCAGCTTGAGCGTCAAGAGAAGACCCTAAAATTCCGTTTCTACCTCAACATAGCTATAACTTTCATAATATTATCCCTAACTGTTTTATTTGCCTCATTGAGCTTAGGAATGACCTTGGAATTCCGTTGGCTTATTTCAGTGCTGCTACTTGGAGGTGTATTGCTAATAGGTTGGGCATCTTTTGACTTCAGTCAGAACTACCGTAAAAGATGTGCCGTGAGTGGGTCTGTTTTGCTAGTTGCTGGAGTGCTAGGATGGGCTATATTATTACCATATCTGTTTCCATTTGTTTCATCTCCGGTTCGAGTTATTGGTGGTTTATTAATAAACTTGGCAGTAATATCGGGGGTGATCCTAATGTCTCTCGCCCCTAGGCGTATCAGGACAAATCGGGCATAAAGTATATTTCGTGTAAAAGGATGAACGTAATGGATGAGAGTATTGAGTGCACTAGGTGTGAGCTATGTTGGAGAGAATAAGACTAACAAATTTCCGGTGCTTCGAAGATTATGAGATTGAGTTTGACAACTTTAATGTGATTGTAGGTAAAAATAATATGGGTAAGTCTACAATAATAGACTCACTAAAATTAGTTTCCAATTTGTGTAGATATGCGGCTTACAGAGGCAATCATTTGGAGGATCGAGATATACCATTTTCTCTGGATAATCTAGGCCATGACTATAACGAAGAAGGGTCTCTTATTTATGCCAAATTCGCGGATAATACAGAGATACAGATAAGGTTTCCGTTTGGTGATAGGCCGCGTGTAGAGATTATGAACAGAGGACGCGGAGTCAGCAGGCAATTTTTGACGACTCGTTTCAAGAATTCTCTTGGAGTAATTCCTCCTGTAGGAACATTTGAAGATCTTGAAAGTTTAGGTAATGAGAAATATGTGAAGTCTATATTGGTTTCACATCTAACCCCACGCCATTTTAGAAATATATGGTACTATTTCAATGAGGGATTTGAAGACTTCCGTAAAATCATAGAGGAAACATGGCCTGGGTATACGATAGAGCCTCCCGAATTTATCGCAACGCAGAATATAATGCAAATGTTTTTTAGAGAGCGGGGAATTACTCGGGAAATATTCTGGGCAGGACATGGGTTTCAAGTTTGGCTTCAGTTGATGACTTTTTTGGTTAAGCTAGGCCGTGTAGACACATTAGTTCTTGATGAACCAGACATATACCTTCATTCCGATATGCAAAAGAAACTAGTGAACTTATGTAAGCAAAGATCAAGCCAGGTGATTATTGCGACCCATGCCGTTGATATTATTGAAGAAGTCGACCCCGATGATGTAGTAAGCATTGATAAAGATTCACATGACGCTAAAAGGTTATCCGACATTGACGAGGTCCAAACTTGTATCAATCAACTAGGGTCATACCAAAATTTAAAATTAGTCAATTTACATCGTGGAAAAACCTGTCTATTTGTGGAGGGAAAAGACTTCCGATACTTGAAAAAGTTTGCAAGGAAGTTGCATCTACAAACTTTTACATCAGAAGATGGTTTTTCTGTTATCCCATTGGAAGGGTTTTCTAATTGGGACAGATTAATGTATGTTAACTGGATATCCAAGAATGCTTTTGGCGAGAAAGTAAAGTGCTATGTAATTTTAGATAGAGATTATCATTCACCACGTGAGATATATGACATCGAAGATAATCTAAGACAAAAGGGTGTGAATGTACATGTTTGGGATAGAAAAGAAATAGAGAATTATGCAATCAATTTTGAAGCATTATATCGAATGTTTACTGATAAGATACGCGAAAGACGCAGACATGTGAGTATCCAACTTTCATATCCAGAATTAGAGAAAGAATCATTGGCAATTTTTGAAGAGCTCAAGCAACATGTCATATCGCAAATGATCGCGAGTGAGACTGAATATAGAAGAAACCGACAAATTGATGTAGCTACTATTATTTCACAGGTTATCGAGCAATTTGAAGAAGGTTGGAAGGATGTTGAATTTCGTAAAAAGGTCATTCCGGGTAAAGAATTTTTCGCTAAACTAAATACTTGTCTACATGATAAATATCAAGTTGCGATATCTGTCGCTTCAGCAATTGATTCATTGCGAGACGAGGAAATCAATTCCGAGGTAATTGATTTACTTAATGAATTTATTACATTTGTGAAATCATAGAAATATGATATGTTTCGTGTTCGCTATCTAAGAATCCCTGTTTGTTTCAGGTCCTTTCGAGATATTTTTAGGTGCCACCTGCCCACAGGTGGCCCTTAGCTTTGTGGGTGCCTGGGGTAGCTTTCCTCTAATCAAAGGCGGGCACTGCTGCAAAGTATTCCATCTCATCTCGGCTGGGTATATAATTGGCATAGCGTAAAATATGAGATAGAGTGTTGTGATGCAGCAGACTTTTCCTTGTCCGAATTGTGGTGCCCAAAATGCTGTAGGCCAGCGGTTTTGTGCCACTTGTGGTCAGATGTTTCAATACCGTTGTCCTTATTGCAGCAATATTGCTGACCCTGCATCCAGATTCTGTCCGAACTGCGGAGCGCCGCTAGGGTGGGGAATGGGGCAACAGCCAGGGTGGTCGCCGCAGCAACCAGCACAGCCTGCCTATGCACCAAGTAAGCCGGCACCGAGTAAGCCACCATCATCATCGAAGCCGCTTTTAACACTACTGCTGGTGTTTCTGCTGATTGGTCTCGGAGGCTTCATTTTTTGGTTTTACGGTCCCTCATCGGACAACTCGTCTACACTCTCTGAATCTGAAACACCCATGCAACCTTCATCCGTGTCCGAACAATCAGGTATTGACCCTCCATATCTCAAGGAACCCGATCTGCCCATCCACCTGGTTAACAATCCAGATGCCAGGGATGTTAGCTTTGCTGAATTGAAGACCTTCCTCTTTCAAGATGATACTGATGAAGAGACGTATTTGTTAGGGGTAAGAACATGCGGAAACTTCGCTGAGAAACTGCATAACAATGCCGAAAAGTCTGAGATTAGAGCCGCTTTTGTGGCGCTTCACTTCTCTGATGATCCTGAATCTCCGCATGCGCTAAACGCCTTTAAAACAACAGATAGAGGTTTAGTGTATGTTGACTGCATAGGGAAAGGACTGGAAACGGTAACCTCTGAAGAGTGGCTATATGAAGAAGCCAACCCTTGTGAAAATGACAAAGTAGCTTATATTAAGGTAGGTGAGGACTACGGGGTTATAAGCATAGATAATGCCGAGTCGCTGCAGTATAGCTTTTATGTTGAATATACCCAGGACTGGCAGACATGTAAAGATATGCTGGAAGATTATAATGACGAGGTCATGAGATATAATGCAGAGATCAGTGGCAAAGTTTACTATGAGGGCTCTCCTGAGCTAGCAGCAATCCAGCTTTGGGAAGCAGAGCTAGCCGAAAAGGAAAGAATGATAGATGAGCTGGCAGAAGAATTAGGAAGCTGCTGGTTTAAACCGCTAGGCATCGTTGGAAGCGTGGAGATATACTGGTAGCTGTTGGACTGGAATTCATTCAGCGGTGTTTATTTGTCATTCTGACCCTGAATGAAATGAAGGGGAAGAATCTCACACAGTTGGGGTAGCTGTACTCTAATGTGAAGTCGCTTATGAATATGCAGGCAGATGGAGAGGATTTGGCAAATGGCTTACATTTGGGTAGAATCACAAGTATAATAGAAGGCAGGAATAGTCATACAACAGGGAGGTATAGAGATGAGCGATGAAACTTATCAGACGAGCGTAGTATGTGAAAATTGCGATTTTAAAGGCAAAACAAATATTCCCAAGGGCAAGTTAGTGAAAGACGCCGCTTGTCCGAAATGTGGCAACAAGGCATTACGTGAAGCGCTCGCCGGTGAGGTGACTTGATTAGATATTGTTTTCCGATGCCTCATCCCTGAGCAGAGGCGGCATGATGCCTAATTGCATGGCAAAAGCCTGTTTGCTCTGTTTTATCTGAGACGTTGCTGTCTGGCAACCTGTGTTCAGATGACGTGTACCTTAATCAGCTCAAGGAGGAGAGCATGAACGGACGGAGATATAATGGACGAAGATAATATGGTTGAGGGCGGACAAACGGTATCCGTGACAATCGTTTCTCTTATTGCCGACCTGACCAGCGACGATGGGGTAATACGAGTAAAGGCACGCAGTGCACTGGTATCGTCCGGGGACAAAGCAGTAGAGCATCTGATTGAAGCGCTGGCGGCTCCGAATCAATGGGTGCGGTGGGAGGCAGCCAAAGCTCTGGGACAAATCGGCAATTCGGTAGCAACAGATGCACTTGTGAAAGCTCTGGAAGACAAGATGTTCGATGTACGCTGGCTGGCTGCCCAGGCGTTGATCAACATAGGCCCTGAGGCAATCACGCCGGTACTAAAGGCACTTATCGAGCGAGCGGATTCGACCTGGATGAGAGAAGGAGCGCATCATGTGCTGCATGATCTGGCTCAAGGTGAGCTTAAAGAGGTGCTGCGGCCCGTACTGGCTGCACTCGAGGGTATCGATGCGTCTGTAGAGGTGCCTTTCGTAGCCAAGGCCGCCTTAAAATCCTACACGGAGTTGCGTGGCTCTCTCTGAGTCAATTAAGCAAGTTTCTTAGGTGCCACCCCACCTGCGGGTGGCGCTACTTTGGGATTCTTCGCTGCGCTCAGAATGACAGGGGAAAAGGTTGACGCCAAGAGTCCAGATATTCAATAATTAGCCCACAAACTGATGAATGCAGTCAGGGGTTTTTTCTCCGGCGTTTTCTGTTTTCTACTGTTCGATGTCTTAGCTCTCCTGGGCGTTGTCATCACCTTGAATATGACCGTCCTTAATCCCGACTTTGTTACCTCAGAGCTGGATAAACTCGATGTCTATTCGGTGGTAATCGAGCAGGCGAAATCGCAGTTGCCGGGGCAGGAGTTTATCGACGCTGAAACCGTGGATGAGATAGTCACCGAGCTCACGCCGTGGTTCGAAGAGCAGGCTGATGCCTTTATCCATAGCCTCTATGCTTATCTCAAGGGAGAGCAGGAGCTAAATGTGGTTGTTTCGCTTGAGCCGGTGAGGGATACGGTCAAGGAAAAGGCAAGCGAGACTATTCTTGGGTCTCTGCCTCCGGAATTACAGGGCGTTCCCCAGAGCGTGATAGACACCTATATGGCACAGATATACGGCGGAATCGATGACGTGATACCGCCAAGCTTTGTGCTCGATGAAGCCGTTGCCGGCTCACAGGTAATGGCGCAGTTCCAGCAAATCAAGCAAATTATCGGTTATATAGATACAGCTTATAAGGCGCTGATTATCGTGGCTGTTGTGCTGGTATTGTTGATAGCCCTGGTGCACTGGTGGCAGCCGAAGCCGATTACGCGGTCTATCGGCATAACCTTCATTCTTGTCGGTGTGGCTTGCATTATAAGTTCGCTGCTCGATGTATGGATTGTGCAGGCGCTAAGCCGCCTTGTCGGTGAATCGAGCATATTGCTTGGACTTGAAGCGGAGCTACCTCAACTGGCCGCCGACTTTACGGCTCCGGTGAGGATGTATGGAATCGGGTTTCTGGTTTCCGGGATAGTCCTGGTTGTAATTTCGTTTCTGTTCAGGTCGCCGGAGACAAGACCTGATGTAAAAAGTGCCTATTAGCGGTAAGGGTATCGGGCCCAGTTTTGGATATCGTCTTCGTCGGCGTCTGATTCCGTAAAGTAGGTGGTTCACCTCTGAGAGAGGCTCGCGCTGTAGGTAAAAACGTGGTGCGTCTGGCAACCCGGCTGGAAAGAGGCGCTTAATTTGTGCCCGGTGTTCTTCTCGGTGGTGCTGTAGCTATTTCAGGTGTTTATCAAAGAAATCGGCAACTATATTGGTTATTTCGGTACGGCTTGGGTCTATGGTTCCGCCCGCAGGCGCAAAGCCATGGCCGGCGTTTTTCACTATAGTCAGGGTTGCCGGCACGCCAGCGGCTACGAGCCGGTCATACAATATTTTTGATTGACTTAGTGGTACCAGCTTGTCATTTTCGCCGTGAAGTATGAGGAATGGCGGGTCGTCGCTGGATACCCAGGTTACCGGGCTGGCCAACTTCACAATATCTGAGTTGCGGTCTGTGGTGCCGAATACCTGCTCCAGCAGTTGTGTGTCGGCTCCCTGGAAAATCGCTGTCAGGTCGGATGGGCCAAACATATCCACCACTGCCTGGACCCGGCTCGACTGGTCGGCATAGCCGCCGTTACCTTCGAATCCGGCAGCAGCATCGGTTACGCTGAGTAGTGCTACCAGATGGCCGCCGGCACTGCCACCCCAGGCGCCGATGCGGTCGGGGTCGATACCATAAGTTGCGGCATTTGCCCGGAGGAAGCGAACAGCGCATTTAACGTCCTCTATCTGCGCCGGGAACTTATATTGTGGTGCCAGGCGATAATTGATAGCCGCCACCAGATAGCCTCGGGAGATAAGCTCCGGTATCTCTGTTGCTCCAGCCCCAGTTCCTTTGTCGCCTTTGGTCCAGCCGCCACCGTGGACGTAAAGAACTGCAGGCACTGTGCCCTCAACCACTTTGGGATAGTAAATGTCCATCTTCAGGGCGACGCTGTCAGCTATGCCATAGGTGATATCACGTTCCACCTTGCCTAATCTGGTTGGGTCGATAGCTGCAGGTGCGCGTGGGTCGACTCCGGGGTTTGCCTGCTCCCAGGACTCATAGGCGTCAGCCATCTGTGAAAAGGTAGCCCACTTGACCGAGCCATTTTGAACCAGTGGGTCGACCACTTCGGCTAGGAACTTGTTGAGCACGGCGTATGGCTGTGACGAGCTGCCTCGGAACTCGCCCGGGTGGATGGTGAAGTGGAATACATTCACCTTGCCCGGCTGCGCTGACTCGATGGAGCTATAGAGCGAAGCTTTTAGAAACTCAAAGTAACCTTCGTCTCCTCCTGTGCTCTTAGCCCGGCGCATAGAGGCGAAATCATTATGGTTATAGTTGCCTTCAGGTAAAAAGATTATCTTGCCGTTGGGGTCATGCCGGGCAAAGCCAGTGACATCGGCGCCGTTAGGGCTTGCTGCCGGACGCCAGGGATTTATGCCGATAAGTCTCTTATCCGTGGTCTGTGTCTTGGGATTTTTCCAGTCGCTCATCACTTCCAAACCTGCCTGGGAAGCAGCCTCAAGTAAGTGGGGGTACAGATTGCCGCCGCTCCAGTAGCGCACTTTTGTGGCGCCGGCTTGCTTGATTAAACTGATTTCCTCTGCCATTACTGCTGCCCAGGTCGATGCAGGAAGTTTCTCCGAGTTCTTGCCCAGATGGGCATCTTCATGGAAATGCAAGGCGATTTCATGGCCGCGTTTCTCAAAGTCGGAGAGAATTGTCTTGCCGGATTGGATGGCAACCTGCGTAAACGGCGTCTGTGTCTGTATGGTTAGCTTCCCACCATGCTGCTCCACTACGCCAGCTATTGTCCTGAGGTACTGGACATGGCGCTGAAATAATTGCGGATTATGATAATCTGCGCGTAGCAATTTAAGCGGGCTTTGTACACTGCCGCCGACAATCTGGCTGGTGGTTGCACCCAGCGGCTCGATATGTATGCCGATGCCGAAAAGCAGTACCGCCCCGTTTTTCGACTGAGGTGGAATGGACTCGGCTAGTGCCGGAGACATCGAAAATGTGCAGGCCTGAGCCAGCATCAGCGCTAAAGTCAATGCTATCGTGGTGCCTATTCTCAATACGTTGTTCATTTTGACAGGCCTCCTGTTATATCGGCTATTCTCAGTATAGAGGTGAATTGTTTCCTCGGTTTTACCTGCGTGTAAAACTTTGGTAAAAACCAGAAGCTTGCTGTCAACGGTCAAGTTATAAAATAAAGCTGGAAAAAAAGCTAGCTATATCTAACAAAAAGTGCTATTATAGTGCCCTTTATTATGGAGACTGAAATTAAAGCTATTACTGAAGGCACTGTTACCTCTCCGCAGGGCTTCTTGGCTGGGGCAGTTGAAGCAGGTATAAAGGGTCAGGCGAAACTTGACCTGGCTATACTGTGCTCAGAGAAGCCATGCGTAGCTGCTGGCGTCTTTACCACTAATGCTATCAAGTCAGCGCCGGTAATCCTTTCCCGGAATCACTTGAAGGACAAGAAAGCACGGGCGGTCGTGGTCAATTCAGGCTGTGCCAATGCCTGCACCGGCGATTCGGGAATGGCTGATGCTGTTGAGATGGCGAAATTGGCAGCAGAAAAATTGGAACTATCGACTGAGGATGTCCTGGTCGCCAGCACTGGGGTCATTGGGGTATCGTTGCCCATGGAGCGGATTTGCACAGGTATTCACCAGGTTGCTCTGAAAAAAGATGGGGGACATGACTTTGCCAGGGCAATGATGACCACGGATACATTTCCTAAGGAAATAGCGCTATCTGTTAAATCAGAGCCAGGCGAGTTCACCATTGGTGGCGTGGCTAAAGGGGCGGGGATGATACATCCTGATATGGCTACCATGCTTTGTTTTTTGACTACTGATGCGGCTGTGGAGGCTGGCTTTTTGCAGGTAGCGTTGCAAAAGGCGGTGGATAATTCTTTCAATATGGTTACGGTTGATGGTGATACCAGCCCCAGCGATACCGTGGTGATTCTGGCTAATGGTTTGTCTCAAACTAAGACTATAAACGAGGGTAACGGAGATCTCTTTCAAAAAGCCTTAGATGAGGTTTGTATTTATCTGGCTAAATGTGTGGCTCGAGATGGCGAAGGTGCGACAAAGCTAATAGAGGTCGTTGTAGAAGCTGCTGTTAATGAAGCGCAGGCTCGCCTGGCAGCTCGTACCGTAGCCAGCTCGCCGCTGTTTAAGGCGGCTATTCATGGTAATGACCCCAACTGGGGACGTGCTGTGGCGGCGATGGGTCGGAGTGGGGTGGAAGTGAATGAAAAAAAGTTAGAAGTTTACTTGAATGACGTTTGCGTCATGAAGCAGGGCTCCCCGGTGTCTTTCGACAAGCAAAAGGTGAGTGCTGGTTTAGCCGTCAAGGAAGTATCGGCGAGGTTGTGTCTTAACCTGGGTCAAGGCAAGGCCGTGGCTTGGGGGTGCGACCTATCTGAAGAATATGTTACTATAAATAGCGATTATACAAGCTAGCTACGGTTGCAGGACACGAAATAATGAATCCTCTGGCTATCAAAATTGGCGGCAGCACTTTAAGCAGTGTTGATACTACCGTTGAAGACCTGGTTACGCTTCAGAAGAGAGGTGTGCCACTGGTGGTAATTCATGGTGGTGGTAACGCTGTCTCTGATTGGCTGGGGCGATTGGGCGTATCCACCAGTTTCGTCAGGGGTTTAAGGATTACTGATTTGGAGACATTGAAGGTGGTTACGGCGGTACTGGCAGGGTTGGTTAACAAGGAACTGGTATCCGCTATATGGCGCTCAGGCGGTAAAGCTGTGGGTTTGAGCGGCGTTGATGGCGGCTTGATTCTGGCGAGAAACAAAACGCCGGAGTTAGGGTATATAGGAGAGGAACTGAAAGTTAACGTGGCTGTGATAGAGATATTGTTGAAAGCCGGCTACATACCGGTCATAGCACCGGTGAGCCTTGGCTTGCTGGAAGGCGCGGACATGGATACTAATTTGCTTAACGTTAATGGTGATACTGCGGCAGGTGAAATTGCCGCCGCCTTGAAGGCGGAAAAGCTTATTTTTCTCACCGATGTCCCGGGTCTTTACGATAACGAAAAGAAGATGATTCACAGGTTGATCCCGCAGGGTGCCAGGGAAATGATTGAACTTGGCGTGGCTTCTGGTGGTATGGTCGCCAAGATTGAAGCTTGTCTCATGGCTCTGACTAAGATACAGGTAGCTCGAATTATCGATGGCAGGACGCCTCACGCTTTGCTCAATGAATTTGAGGACAAAGGCGATGGCACTACAATAAGTTGGTAAAATGGAAAACTGGCAGGAACTGGAACAGAAATTTTATATGCGTATAATCAAGCGATTGCCGGTCACTCTGGTTCGGGGTCAAGGCGCCCGGGTCTGGGATAGCGAGGGCAAGCAGTACCTTGATTTCGTTGCTGGCTCGGCGGTTAACAGCCTGGGACATTGCCATCCGGTAGTAGTCAAGGCATTGACGGAACAGGCTAAAACTCTTATTCATACATCGAACCTGTTCTACACTGTTCCCCAGGTGCAGCTGGCCAAATTACTGGTTGAGAACAGTTGTCTTGACCGGGTTTTCTTCTGTAACAGCGGCGCCGAGGCTAATGAAGGGGCTATAAAGCTAGCCCGTCGCTACGGCAAGCTTCACCTTGGTGGAGCTTATGAAATTATAACCACCCATGGCTCCTTTCATGGCCGGACTCTGGCTACGGTGGCAGCCACAGGGCAGAACAAGCACCAGCAACCTTATATTCCCCTCCCGGATGGTTTTGTCCAGGTAGATTATGATGACAGTGAGGCAATCAAAGTGGCAACCAGTAATCGGACCTGTGCCGTGATGGTGGAACCTATTCAGGGTGAAGGTGGGGTTAATGTGCCTGATGATAAATATCTTAAGAAGGTACGAGCCTGGTGTGATGAGAAGGGCATTTTGCTCATACTGGATGAGATTCAAACCGGTATTGGCCGACTAGGTAGCCTGTTCGGCTATGAGCAATATGGAGTTGAACCGGATATACTGACAGTGGCCAAAGGATTAGGCGGTGGCGTGCCAATAGGAGCTTTGTTAGCCAAGGAGGGGGCTTCTGTTTTCGTGCCCGGTGACCATGGCTCGACTTTCGGTGGAAATCCCTTAATTTGTGCTACCGGATTGGCAACGTTGAAATTTATCATTGATAATGATATACCGAATAAGGTTAAAAAGCTGGGGCAGTATTTCATAGCTGGCTTGGAAAAGCTGAAAGCCAAGTTCAGCTTCATTACTGAGATACGAGGTCGCGGGTTGTTATTGGCTTTGGGCTTTACTGATGATATTGCTGAAGAGCTGGTGCTGGCTTGCCTGAGGGAAGGCTTGCTGGTTAATCCGGTCAAGCCGAATGCATTGCGGTTTATGCCGCCGCTTATCATTACCGAGAAAGATGTTGACGAGGCATTGGGCATTTTAGACATAGTTTTTAGTCGGAGGTCATAGTAATGGCAAATAAAAAAGTAGTGCTAGCCTACAGCGGCGGGCTGGATACTTCAGCAGCCATAAAATGGATGGCGGATAAGTATAATATGGATGTTATTGCGCTCACCGCAGATATAGGCGGTGTTGGCGAGCTGCAGGCCATTCAGAAAAAGGCGTTGAAAATAGGAGCAGTCAAGGCATTAACTGTTGATGCCAGAGAGCTTTTTGTTGGTTCCTATGTTTTCCCGGCTCTCAAGGCTAACGCCATCTATGAGGGGCAGTACCCGTTGGCTACGGCGCTCGGTCGTCCGCTGATAGCTAAAATGCTGGTAGATACTGCCAGAAAAGAGGGTGCTGTTGCTGTGGCTCATGGCTCCACAGGTAAAGGTAACGACCAGGTTCGTTTCGATGTGAGTGTGTTGGCTCTGGCTCCGGAACTAAAGATTATAGCACCGGCAAGAGAGTGGGGCATGACACGAGAAGAGACTATTAAGTATGCTGAAAAACATGGTATCCCCATACCTGTTAAGGTTGCCAGCCCTTATTCCATAGATGAAAATCTCTGGGGCAGGAGCATAGAGTGCGGCGTGCTGGAGGACCCGTGGGTTGAGCCTCCGGAGGAGGTTTTTGCCTGGACTAAATCACCGGCAGCCTCTCCTGATAAGCCAGGTTACGTGGAAATCGGTTTTGAGGAAGGAATTCCGGTAAGCCTCGATGGCAAAAAAATGAATGGCGTGGCTCTCATTCAAAAGCTTAATGAATTAGCCGGCAAGCATGGTGTGGGCCGAGTTGACCATGTAGAAAGCAGGCTGGTGGGGATAAAGTCAAGGGAAATTTATGAATCACCGGCAGCTACTGTTTTGCTGAAAGCTCACCAGGCCATGGAAGCTATGACTTTGTCTCACCAGCAGCTCCGTTTTAATGAGAAGGTGTCCAGCGAATATGCCGACATCATATATAACGGTCTGTGGTTTACTGCATTGCGCCGGGATTTAGCTGCTTACGTGGACCGTGCTCAGAAGCATGTCACCGGTACAGTAAGGGTCAAGCTTTTTAAAGGAAACTGTATTGTGGTGGGCAGGAAGTCTCCTGTCTCATTATATGACTACAGCCTGGCTACTTATGATAAAGGCGATGTCTTTGACCAGAGCGCCTCGATTGGTTTTATTCACGTATGGGGGCTGCCAGCGAAGGTTCAGGCTAAGGTGCAAGGTGGTGAGGACGGAGAAAAGAAGTCGAAAAAGAAAACTTGAGATATTAAAGTAGATGGCTAAAAAAGACGAAGTTAAAGGTCATTTGCGAAGCCGCTTTCAAAAGGGTGTAGATAAGGCAGTTGAGAAATATGCCGCCTCCATTTCTTTTGATTGGAGGTTATATAAATATGACATTGCCGGGAGCATTGCGCATGCGCAGATGCTAGCCAGGCAGGAGTTGATAGCAGAAAAAGATGCTGAGCTTATCGTCTCGGGTCTTGCCTCAATTCGAGATGAGATTGAGCAAGGGAAGTTTGAATTCAAGCCTGAGCTTGAGGACATCCACATGGCCATCGAGAGTCGCCTGTTCGAGAAAATAGGTGATGTGGCTGGTAAGTTGCATACTGCTCGTTCCAGAAACGACCAGGTAGCTCTGGATATGCGCCTTTTCGTCAAAGAGGTTATTTCAGAAACTGTTAGCAAACTGAAGGATTTTCAGGCGGCGCTGCTGGATATAGCTGAAGCTAATAAAAGCGTCATTATGCCCGGATATACCCATCTGCAACAGGCTCAGCCTATCATTTTTGCCCATCATCTCTTGGCTTATTTCGAGATGATGCAGCGGGATGTGACCAGATTTCAAGATTGCTTGAAGCGTACCGATGTCCTGCCGCTGGGTAGTGGGGCTTTAGCCGGAGTAGCTTATCCCGTTGACCGTAAGTTCATAGCTCAGAAGCTGGGCTTCAATGAGGTGAGTGCCAACAGCCTCGATGCTGTGTCTGACCGGGATTTTGTCATTGAATATGAAGCTGCTGCTGCTATCACGATGATGCATTTATCCCGACTGGCGGAGGAGATAGTGCTGTGGTCTTCAGCCGAGTTCGGCTTTGTGGAGCTCGATGAAGCTTACGCTACGAGCAGCAGCATCATGCCTCAGAAGAAGAACCCGGATGTGGCGGAGTTAGCCAGAGGCAAGACGGGCAGAGTTTATGGTAATCTGCTCAGCTTTTTGACGGTAATGAAAGGACTACCACTGGCTTACAATCGCGATATGCAGGAAGATAAAGAGGGACTTTTTGATACTGTGGACACACTTCTCTCAACGCTGAAAGTTTTTACCGGCTTGATAAAAACCCTGAAAACAAATAGTGCTCGCATGGAACAACCGATGACAGGCAGCTATATACTGGCTACCGACCTGGCTGACTATCTGGTTAAGAAGGGGTTGCCTTTTCGCCAGGCGCATAGTATTGTAGGCAAGCTGGTGCAATATGCCATAAATGGAAACAAAGGCTTCAAGGAGCTGAGCCTGGATGAATATCGTAGTTACTCACCCCTTTTCGCCGATGATGTGTACGGTATTACGGTGGAAACTTCAGTTAAGGCTCGCAACTCTGTGGGTGGCACTGCGCCGGCACAGGTGGTAGCTGCCCTGTCACGGGCTAAAAAGCTTGTCGGGAAAAAGTAATGAAAAATAGGCGAATTAAGATAGCGCCGTCTATTCTTTCCGCTGATTTCGGTCGTCTTGGTGAACAGGTTGCTGAAGTAGCTAAAGCCGGAGCTGACTACATTCACGTCGATGTAATGGACGGGCGGTTTGTGCCTAACATAACCATTGGTGCTCCTGTGGTGGCTTCACTTCGTTCCTGGACTGATCTGCCACTGGACGTGCATTTGATGATTGAGCGACCAGAGGTTCATGTCTCACAGTTTGCTGACGCTGGTGCCGATATTATCACTGTCCATGTTGAGGCTGCAACGCATCTGCATCGCTTAGTTGAGGCAATAAAAGGTCTGGGGATTAAAGCTGGAGTATCGTTGAATCCAGCCACTCCTCTAAACTTATTGGATGAAGTTCTTCCTTTGCTCGACCTGGTACTGGTTATGACTGTTAATCCTGGCTTCGGCGGTCAGGCTTTCATCGGCAGTATGATGGATAAAATAACTCGACTGCGGAAGATACTGGATGATAGACAGTCCAAAGCGGAGCTAGAGGTCGATGGTGGTATCACTGCAGGTATAGCTCCAAAGGTAGTTGAGGCGGGAGCCGATGTTCTGGTTGCCGGAGCTGCTATTTTTGGCTCTAATCAAGGCGCTGGGAAGGCGTTGCAGGAGATGAGGAAAGCACTTGGTTTATCGGGCTAGCTTATGTTGACTGCGCAGGCAGCGGGTACACAGATTAACTTGCTTAGATTTCCCGTCAATCACAATAGTGGCTGGCTGGATATTGGGCAGCCAGCGCCGTCTGGTATGCTGCTTCGAATGGCTTATCCTATGGCCGAAGTGTGCCGTTTTGCCACAGATATCGCATTTTGTAGCCAAATTGTTAGCTCCTTTTCCACATATGAGACCATATAACTGTCAAGTCGGTCTTGACAACAGGAGTAGAATTATACCACAATTCCCAGATTATACAAAGGAGAAGAAATGAAGCAAGTTCGTTCCTGTGATGGCCAGGAGTTTAGGGATATGTTTGCCGCTGGCAGTATCTGGCTGGAGAAAAGCGTTCCGGACATTAACGCCATAAACGTTTTCCCTGTGCCTGATGGTGATACCGGGACGAACATGTTTCTTACCATGCGCTCTGTCATGGAAGAAGCTGACCGAATTTCAGATGGCAGTGTCTCTGCTGTGTCTAAGGCGATGGCCCAGGGTGCTTTGATGGGCGCCAGGGGAAATTCAGGTGTCATACTGTCTCAGTTCTTCCGTGGCTTGGCGAAGGGACTTGATGATAAAGATTCCATTACCGGGAGCGATTTGGCAGTGGCGCTGAACGAAGCATGTCGTGCCGCCTATAAGGGGCTATCACAGCCTGTAGAAGGAACTATGTTGACAGTGATTAAGGATGCAGCTAAGGCTGCTCAGGAGGCTGCCCGGACCGTTCCAGATAATTTGACCAGGGTGGCAGAGGCTGCTGTTGGCGAAGCCAGAGATTCGGTAGCCAGGACTCCCCTTTTGTTAGATGTTCTGCTTGAGGCTGGTGTAGTGGATGCAGGAGGTCAAGGCATATATGTACTACTGGAAGGAGTACTTCGTTATTTAGAGGGAAAAGTTGAGGAAATGCGATATCGACGTCCCCAGATGGTTGCTGCTGAGTTACCTGTAGGCACTACGGCGACTCCGCATGTGACTGAATCAGAAGAGCCCTACGGGTATTGTACTAACTTCTTGCTTGAAGGAAATAAACTGAATCCCGATAAAATCAGGAAGAATCTGGAAGGCAAAGGTCAGTCAGTTGTCGTCGTTGGCGATGAGGGCACTATCAGGGTTCATATTCATACCTATGACCCTGGCGGTATTATAAGATTTGCTACTTCTTTAGGCACCTTGCATCAGCTACAGATCCAGAACATGGATGACCAGCATGTTGGCTTTGTTGAGATGCAGAAAGAAAGGTTGCCAAGCTCGGATATTGGCGTGGTGGCAGTTGCCGCTGGAATCGGGATGAAAGAGGTCTTTCGTAGTTTGGGAGCTGCGGCAATAGTTACAGGTGGGCAGACAATGAACCCGAGCGTTCAAGAGATACTTCAGGCAGTTGAGGCAGTGCCATCGCAGAAGATAGTTCTGTTACCCAATAATAAGAATATCATTCTGGCTGCCTCTCAGGTCCAGTCGCTCACATCCAAAGAGATAGCTGTGATTCCAGCAAGGACTGTGCCCCAGGGAATAGCTGCTCTCATAGCTTTCAATTACGAGGGAAGCATGGAAGAGAATGTCCAGGTTATGGAAGATGCTGTGGCCACGGTGAAAACTGTAGAGATTACAGAGGCAGCACGTAGCACGAAGTTACAAGGATTAAAAATAAGGAAAGGGCAGGTTATTGCCATATTAGATGATGAAAAATTGCTTGCTGCCGATGATAACATTGAAAAGGTTCTCTTTGAAGCTCTTGACAAGATAGATATTGATTCGGCAGAGGTAGTGACCGTATATTATGGTGCTGATATCGAATCAACTCAGGCGGAGCAGGTGGTTCAAAAAATCCGCGACAGGTATAACGACAAACAGGTAGAGATGGTGTCTGGCGGGCAACCGCATTACCACTACATAGTGTCTCTGGAATGATAGCCTCTTGAGACATTTGGATTTAGCCAAAAAGGTTAAAATCGGTGACAACCTCTTCGCTCATAGATATTGAGCCGCTGCGAACTATTCTCCAAATGGAATGTCAGAGAAACTATTCTGATACCACGGTGTTAGGCGGGCTCGATAAATACCTCCATAAATGGGCGAGACAAACCAGAGACAGAATAAACTCTCCTGAAATTCTGGCTCGCTTCATCGAACTTCATACGGCAGATTCCAGTTATGCTGAATGGAGTGTTGATAAGCGTAAGGCATGGATAAAAGATGTCCTTGATTGGCTGGCTCAAGCGAATGCGACGGCAGGAGCAGCGCCGGCGAAGAGGAGCAAAGCTCGCTCTAAGGTAGCCAGCCGACCATCTGCAGTTCCCACAGTTCGCTCTTCGACTGGCGATAAGGATTTAGACTCGCCGGTGACCGTTGCTAAAGGCGTCGCTGCCAGTTCGGCTAGCAAACTGGCTAAGCTGGGGGTGCAGACAATTCGGGACTTGCTTTATTTCTTCCCCAGACGTCATCTAGATTATAGCCAGAGAAAACCTATTGCTGAACTTGCAGTTGGCGAAGAACAGACTATTCTGGCTACGGTTTGGGAAGCTCGCATAGCCAGGCTGGGCTACCAAAAGGGGACTGAAGTCATTGTTGGCGATGAGACAGGTAATATGAGGGCAGTCTGGTTTAATCAGCCTTTCCTGGCTAAGAATTTCCGTACTAATGCTCAAGTAATGCTCAGCGGCAGGGTATCTGAATTTAAGGGTAATAAGGTATTTGAATCACCGGAGTGGGAGCTTGTTGAGGATAAGGAGTTGATTCATACCGGTCGCCTGGTTCCTGTTTATCCCTTAACAAGGGGTCTATATTCCCGGCAAGTGAGGAATCTGGTAAAAAAGGTACTTGACGCTTGGGTATGGCAGGTGATGGATTTTTTGCCACAAGAGATTAAAAGCAACCGTCGTTTCTTAGATTTACCCCAGGCTATTATGCAGGCTCACTATCCGGATAGCCCTTTAGCCAAGGACGAAGCCAGGAAGCGTCTGGCTTTTGATGAGCTTTTCCTTCTCCAATTAGGTGTGCTTGGCAAGAAGCGAGACTGGCAGGAAAGTCAGCCAGGCAATGCCTTCACTTTTAATAAAGAGAATCTCAGTAGATTTCTGAATTCACTGCCTTTTAATTTAACCCCGGCACAGCAGCGAGTCCTGCAGGAGATTCTTGCTGACTTGCAGAAGTCCAAGCCTATGTCGCGTCTTCTTCAGGGTGAGGTAGGCAGCGGCAAAACTGTAGTGGCTACGGCAGCTTTGCTGGTAGGTGCTGACAATAGTTATCAGGGAGCGTTCATGGCGCCAACCGAGATATTAGCCGAGCAACACTTCAAGACTATCCGCCAGCTTTTATCTAAGATAAGCACTGAAAAGGATGAGCAGGACAATGTTTGTAGCTACCATGGGCTCTTTTCTCATCCTGTTAGCTTTGCCCTGTTAACTGGAAGCATGAGCGAGAAGGAGAAAGCAACGTTACACCAGCGGATTCAAGAAGGCCAGGTAGATATCGTTATCGGCACGCATGCTTTGATTCAGAAGGCGGTAGAGTTTTCTAATCTCGGGTTGGTGGTTGTTGATGAGCAACATCGATTCGGTGTTTTGCAACGTTTAGCATTGCGCCAGAAGGGATTTAATCCCCATATATTAGTGATGACGGCTACACCTATTCCACGTACTCTGGCGTTGACTCTCTATGGTGACTTAGACCTTTCGGTTATAGATGAATTGCCGCCCGGGCGGCAAGAGATAAAAACGAAGTGGCTTAAACCTGAGCAGAGAGGCAGGGCTTACGACTTTCTCCGCCGGCAAATGGCTGATGGTCAGCAAGCCTTTATAATCTGTCCCTTAATTGAGGAATCGGAGACTATCGAAGCCAAAGCAGCAGTTGCTGAATATGAACGGTTGTCAAAGGAAATCTTTCCTTATTTAAGGCTCGGCTTGCTCCATGGCCGGATGTCAGCCAGTGACAAAGAGAAGGTGATGCAAAGTTTCCGTGATGGCAGACTTGATATTCTGGTATCTACGCCTGTGGTAGAAGTCGGTATTGATGTACCTAGCGCCACCGTTATGCTGGTGGAGGCAGCCGACCGTTTTGGCCTTTCGCAGTTGCATCAGTTCCGTGGTCGTGTGGGGCGAGGCGAAAAACAAAGTTACTGTTTGCTTCTGGCTGAGAAACCTTCGCCTGAGGGTAGCGAAAGATTGAAAGCTATAGAAGAGATTCAGAATGGTTTTGTTTTGGCCGAGAAGGACTTAGAGTTACGGGGACCGGGCGAATTCTTCGGTACCCGCCAGAGCGGTTTGCCCGACATCCGCATGGCACGGTTGTCTGATACGCCACTTCTGGAATTAGCTCGAAATGAGGCAGTGGCTCTTTTTCAAAGAGATTCTGAGCTCAAGATGCCTGAGCACAGGCTACTGGCTAAGGAAGTAGCCAGAGTCTGGCAAACTGGCGGCGAATTAAGCTGATTTGAAAGTTAATGGCATTAGCTCTAATATATAAGGGTTATCAGCAATCTTGTTTTGCCATTCGGAGTCTTTCGCTTGTCGTTCTGAGTTTTTCACTTGTCATTCTGAGCGGAGCGAAGAATCTAATTATCTATAGTCATCGAGATTAATGGTCATCAAACATAAACTGGCTAAGGCTCTAGAGCAAGCTGTAGTGCATGCTCAGCGGGAAGGGATGCTGGCTGCTGCGGCTTTGCCTGAGATTATATTGGAACGTCCGCAGAATCCAGAGCACGGTGATTATGCCTCCAGTCTTCCGCTGAAGCTGGCCAGGACAAACGAAATGGCTCCTTTGAAAATCGCTGAGAAAATTATTGAGTTTATGCCTCCTTTGACGGAGGTCTCCAGAACAGTCGTTGCCGCCCCGGGCTTCATCAATTTTGAACTCAGCTCCGATTGGCTGGCACAGCAAGTGGCAGCCATACTGGATGCCGGCGATTCTTATGGAAATATTACCATCGGTGGTAAGAAACCTGTTCAGATTGAGTTTGTCAGCGTTAATCCCACCGGGCCTCTTCATGTCGGGCACGGTCGCGGTGCTGTTCTGGGGAGCACCCTGGCGAATGTGCTCAATGCCACCGGCTACGCTGTGGAAAAGGAATATTATATTAATGATGCCGGCAGCCAGCTGGATGCCTTCAATCGTTCTCTCTATGCGCGTTATCAACAAAGTATCGGTATTGATGCCGAGATGCCGAGCGATGGCTACATGGGCAACTATATGGTTGACCTGGCTAATGAAATTGTTGATAAAGAGGGCAAACGCTTTTCGACCATGCCTGTAGAAGCAGCCACTAAAGAGCTGGGGGCAATTGGAGTTAACACGATAATGAGCATGATCAGACAGGACCTCGAGTTGCTGGGGGTGGAGTTCGATGTCTGGTTCAGTGAGCAGAGCCTGTATAAAAAAGGCCAGTATAAGAAGGCTATGAAGTTGCTGAGTGACGGTGGTTATGTGGCGGAAAAGGAAAATGCCACCTGGTTTACATCATCTGCGCTGGGTGAAGACAAAGATAATGTGTTGATACGGAGCGATGGCTCACCTACGTATTTTGCCTCTGATATCGCCTATCATTTCAACAAATTCCTGGAGCGTAAGTTTGATACTGTAATTAATATCTGGGGAGCAGACCACCAGGGGCATGTTTCCCGAATGTTTGTTGTGGTCAATGCTCTGGGGATAAATCCGGAGCGACTCAAGATCATAATCTGCCAGATGGTTACGTTACGCCGTGGCAAGGAGGTAGTCAGGGTCTCCAAGCGTAGCGGCGATATTATCACCTTGAGGGAGGTAATGGACGAGGTCGGTTCGGATGCCTGTCGTTTTGTCTTTCTATCTCGTTCAGCCGACGCTCAAATGGACTTCGATTTGGAGCTAGCCAGGAAACAATCGGCTGACAATCCGGTCTATTATGTTCAATATGCTCATGCTCGTATTGCCAGCATACTTCGGTTGGCTACAGAAAAGGGAATTGATTATAGCCGGGGCGATGTCTCTTTGCTCACCACTGAGCCGGAGTTGACCTTGATACGGCGAATGATGCTGTTGCCGGAGATGCTGGAATTAATTTCGGATACTCTGGAGCCGCACCATTTGCCTTATTATGCTCAGGATTTAGCCACCGTCTTCCATAGTTTTTACAAGCAATGTCGGGTTGTTTCCAAAAATCAGGAGCTGACCCGGGCTCGGCTTAAGCTGGTTAAGGCAGCCCAGATCGTTCTAGCCAGAACGCTTCACCTGATGGGAATGACGGCACCTGAAAGCATGTAGACCCTCGGTTTGTCATTCTGAGCGCAGCGAAGAATCTCATAAGTTGGTGAGTTCCGGTTAGGTGAGATTCTTCAGTCGCTTCGCTCCATCAGAATGACAAGGGTACAAATTTTCAAACTGTTCTTAGAAGCACGCCTCTACTTTTAACTTTTGGCTTGTCATTTTGCCTTTTGATGTTTTATTTTTGCATTTGCTTGGGATCGCCGCGTCGTCCTTCCGCGGAAGGACTCCTCGCGATGACAGTTAAACAACTTCAACCTTAATTTGTAGCTGGTGCTGCTTTGTGCTAAACTTTCCTGAATATGAAAAAGCGCGTCTTTTCCGGTGCCCGTCCCACCGGCAGGCAGCATATCGGTAACTATATCGGCGCCATTCAGAACTATGTTGCCCTTCAAAAGGACTATAACTGTATTTATTGCATAGTGGATATCCATGCTTTGACAACTCTGGAGAACACAGACAGGCTTCAGCAGGATATACATGAGATGACGCTTGATTGGTTGGCTGCAGGTCTCGACCCGCAAAAAAGTATTCTCTTTGTGCAATCGCATGTTCCTGAGGTGATGGAGCTTTATACCTTGCTCGGCATGGTTACACCTTTAGGCTGGTTATTGCGCGTGCCCACTTTCAAAGAGAAGGCACGTATGCAGCCCCAAAATGTGAACTACGGGCTGGTGGGCTATCCGGTGCTCATGACTGCAGACATTGTGCTCTACAAGGCTGAAGTGGTGCCTGTGGGTGAAGACCAACTGCCTCATCTTGAGCTGGCACGGGAAATAGCCCGCCGCTTTAATTCTCTTTTCGGTAATACTTTCCCCGAACCTCAAGCCAAGCTCACCTCTTTCCCTATGGTGCTGGGGTTGAATGGCGCTCAGAAGATGGGCAAGAGTTACAATAACTATATTGAGCTGGCGGCTACACCACAGGAGACCTCTAAGCTGGTGATGACTGCAGTCACCGACCCGGCCCGGAAATATCGCTCTGACCCCGGTCACCCCGATGTGTGCAATGTCTTCAGCCTCCACGGCTTCTTCAACCCTGACCGTGTAGATGGGATTGCAGTTGAGTGCCGCTCCGCAGACATCGGCTGTGTTGATTGCAAAAAATTGCTGGCCGAGGGCATAAATTCAAAACTGGCCGCTTTTCGGGAAACGAGAGCTTCCTTTGCCGCCAAACCGCAATATGTGACTGAAGTTCTTGCTGACGGAGCCATGCGGGCTCAGGCGATTGCCGCAAAGACTCTGGCTGAAGTTAAAGAAAAGATGGGGCTGCTTCCGCGGGACGCTTGAAAATTCGACTATGATTAACTTGCCCCCAGCCAAAAGCGGCAAAGATGCCCTGGAAGTAGCTATCGCAGCAGCCGAAAAAGCCGGTGGAATTCTCCTCGACTATTTCGGCTCTAAAATACAGGTGAAGCATAAAAGTAAGGGCAATCTGGTCACCGAAGCCGATATCCTGTCTGAAAAATTCATACTGGAGTTTTTGCAGAACGAGTACCCGGATTTCAGCATCCTCTCCGAAGAATCGAATTCCTCCGCTTCGCTCACCGATTGTGCCTGGATAGTCGACCCACTGGACGGCACCAACAATTACACCTTCGGTATTCCTTTTTTCTGTGTCAATATTGCCTTGGTCAAGGATGGGGATATTCTGCTTGGTGTTACCTATGACCCGGTGAGAGACGAGCTGTTTCATGCCCAGAAAGGGCAAGGGGCTTATCTCAATGGCTCGCCGGTTCGGGTTTCTACGGAGAGTTCACTTCAGGCTTCTCTGGTAGGACTTGACCTCGGTTATAGCCATGAGCGAGGCGAGGAAATGCTCCAGATAGTCGACAGGCTGTGGGGACAGGTGCATTGCATCAGAGCTATGGGGTCATCGTCTTTAGGCCTGGCTTATGTTGCCTGTGGTCGGGTTAGCCTTTATTTCCATCGTTATCTTTTCCCCTGGGATATCGCCAGCGGGTTACTGTTAGTCAGAGAAGCCGGCGGCGAGGTTACAGATTGGCAGGGCAGACAGGCAAGCTTCCGGGATACGGGGCTTGTTGCCTCGAACAATAAACTTCGGCGTGAATTCCTGGAGCACTTTGGTCAGGAGTAAAGCCCTGTATGGAAACCTTATGGAGACGAAAATGAAAATCACAGTCTTAAGCGGCAGCCCCAAAGGTGAGCTGAGCGTTACCCTGCAGTATGTGAAATTTATACAGAGGAAATTCCCTCAACATGAGCTGAGAGTAATCCATATATCCCACGATATTCAGAAGATTGAGAAGGACAAGAAGGCTTTCGAAAAGATTATAGATGATATAAAAAGCTCCGACGGAGTCCTCTGGGCATTTCCGCTTTATGTTCTACTTGTGCCTTCGCAGTATAAAAGATTCATCGAGCTTATCCAGGAGAGGGGAGCGGAGGCTGCTTTTAAGGGTGAATATGCTGCTGCTCTGACTACTTCGATTAATTTCTACGACCACACGGCGCACAATTACATGCGCGCCATTTGCGATGACCTGGATATGAGGTTTGTGGACTCGTTCTCCGCTGAAATGGATGACCTATTCATGGAGGGAGGGAGAGCCAGGCTGCTGGCTTTTGCTAAGAATTTCTTCGAGGCTGTCGATAACAAACTTCCAGCCGTAAAAATCTTCGCCCCGCTGGCCTACAGCAAATTCCGCTATACGCCGGGCAAGGCGAAGGGCAAAGTAGATACTGGGGGTAAAAGGATTGTAGTGTTGACGGACGTTCAGGATGAACAGTCGAACCTGGCAAAAATGGTGGACAGCTTCAAAGGCGCATTCAGTCAGGACATCGAGGTCTATAACCTGCATGACGTAAATATTAAGGGAGGTTGTCTGGGCTGTTTACAATGCGGTTTTGAAAATGTATGCGTTTACCAGGGGCAGGATGATTTCGTCGACTTCTTCAATACCAGGCTGAGAAATGCTGATATTACCGTGTTTGCCGGAGCTATTAAAGACAGGTATTTATCTTCCAGGTGGAAAATGTATTTCGACCGGAGCTTTTTCAAAGGACATATCCCGGTTCTGATGGGCAAGCAGATGGGCTTCATCATTTCAGGTCCCTTAAGTCAGATACCCAACCTCAGGCAAATATTTGAAGCTGAAGCTGAGATGTCACAGGCTAATCTTGTCGATATCATCACCGACGAATGTGAAGATTCGTCCCAGGTAGATGCCCTGTTGCGTAATTTCGCCAGTAGATGTGTGCAGCTTTCCGCAGAGAGCTATATCAGGCCGCATACCTTTCTCGGTGTCGGCGGACACAAGATTTTCAGAGATTTCATCTGGGCGAAGGCTCGGTTTCCTTTCCTGGCCGACTTCAAGTTCTATCGCAAATATAACATGTTCGACTTTCCACAGAAGGATAAAAGGCACCTGAAATATGGCAAAGAGATGATGGATTTAATCAAGACGCCTGAAATGCGGGAGATGGTCCGCAAGATGATAAAAACCGAGATGGTCAAAAGCTATCAGAGGATAGCAGAGACCGCATAGAACACTTTTGCCTTTTCCCCTGAACTTTTGACTTTTAACTTTTACCCTTATCCCCCTTAGGTATTCTCCTGAAAGTACGTGGTACCTTTTCACTACGCATAAAATTACCTATAGGCTATTCACTATGGCCCTGGTGGGAGGTATACTGAAGTAAGCTGAATTAACGATAAGTAAACAGATATTTCGGAGAATAATTTCAATGAAAAAGACAGGTAAACAAACCAAATCAAGGATAAATGGCTCGGCGGAGCTGGCTCAAGCCCTGGTTCGTTGTTCCGGAACCGGGATTTATATTGTCCAGGGTGGAAAGTTCCAGTATGTTAGTTCGCTGTTCCAGGAATTGACAGGTTATACAGAGAAAGAGCTGCAGGATGTATACTCTCTTGACCTGGTTCATCCCGATGATAGAGAAGAAGTTAGGAAGAGGGCGATAGAAAGCCTCAAGAGTGGTAGTTCTCTTCCATGCGAGTACAGATTTATAAAGAAGAGTGGTGAGGTGATGTGGGTTTTGGAGAAACTTACCTCAACCGAATATAAGGGAGAGCGAGCTACCGCGGGAAGCTTCATGGACATCACCGAACGCAAGCAGTCGGAAGATGTCCTGGCAAAGTCGGAAGAGAGATACCGGACCATAATGGACGAGACTCATGATGATTATTTTGAAGTTGACCTGGCGGGCAATTTCACCTTCGTAAATGATGCCATCTGCCGCAGCGTAGGCTGCACGGCGGAAGATCTGATAGGTAAGAGCTATAGTGCCACCACCAATAGCGACGATGTTAAAATAATTTATAAAGCCTTTCACCAGATCTATCTTACCGGCCAGCCGGTCAAAGCCTTTACTTTCAAGTTCATTCGTAAAGATGGCAGTTTGGGAGTGGGTGAAATGTCGGCTTTCCCCATGCGAAACGAGAGCAGTGAGATGGTCGGCTTTCGTGGAGTTAGCCATGATGTTACCGAACGAGTGATGATGGAGGAAGCCTTAAGGCAGTCGGAGGCGAGATACCGGACTATTCTGGAAGAGATTGAAGAGGGTTATTATGAAACCGACCTGACCGGCAATTACACTTTTTTCAATGACGTTATATGTAAAAAGTTAGGCTATTCCAGAGAAGAGATGACGGGTGTGAACTTCCAAGCTCACACAGCGCCCGAAGATATCCAAAAAATAACTGAGGCCTATTATGGAGTCTACCGTACTGGTAAGCCGCTCAAATGGATGCCCCCAAAACAAATCAGAAAGGACGGAAAGGAGCTATTCACCGAGGACTCAGTTTCTCTCTTACGGAACGATAAGGGCGAGATAATCGGATTCCGCGGAGTCAGCCGTGATATCACCGAGCGCATCCTGATGGAGGAAGCCTTAAGGCGGTCGGAGGAGAGATATCGGACTATACTGGAGGAGATAGAGGAAGGCTACTACGAGACAGACCTTGCCGGTGATATCACCTTCGCCAATAACGCAGCCTGTCGCCAATTCGGACGCTCCGAGGCAGAGTTAATCGGAATGAACTATCGAACTTATGTGCCCAAAGAGGATGCAAAGGGCGTATATCAAGCCTGGAATAAGGTCTATCGTACCGGCGAACCGCTGCGGGCATATCCTTTTGCCACCATTAGAAAAGATGGCACGCAAATATTCTTAGAAAACTCGGTCTCTCCTTTGTGCAACAAGGAGGGAAAGATTATCGGGTTCAGGTCGGTCAGTCGGGATATCACCGAGCGTAAGCAGTTCGAGGAGAAGCTTGCTGACATGGCAACGCATGATTCGCTTACCGGTCTACCCAACAGGACTTTGCTGAATGATCGTCTTACCATGGGCTTGGCTCTATCACGGCGCAGTGGTAATAGGCTGGCGGTAATGATGCTCGATTTAGATAAATTTAAGGTTATTAATGACACCATGGGGCATGATATCGGCGACCAGCTACTGAAAGCTGTTGGAGAGAGATTAGCCAGCGTTACGCGTAAGAGCGATACAGTTGGCCGTATGGGCGGAGACGAGTTCGTTCTGGTGCTGCCGCAAATTTCACAGCCTGCTAATGCTGCCATGTTAGCCCAGAGAATATTAGATATCTTCCGGGAGCCGTTTATTTTTGATGGTCACCGGCTCAATGTCACCACCAGCGTCGGCATCGCTGTTTACCCCGATGATGGAAAAGAGATTGAAGAGTTATTGAAGAGCGCTGACACCGCCATGTATTGGGCTAAGGAGCAGGGTCGGGATGACTATAGATTCTATAGCGGCGGCGGTACCCAGGCTTATGACAAAGCGCAGATAAGCGTGTGACAGCTTATTGCTGGTAATTCACCCTCTGTTCAGCCGTCCATAGCATAGCGAGGTATTGCTTTTCCTTTTAAACGCAGGTACAATCTTGAGACTTTTGCTACCCTATTAAATTTGGAGGTGATTTTTGGCGATAAAGATTGTTACTGATAGCGGCTCTGACCTTCCGGCTGAGGTTGCCAAGGAGCTGGGTATCACCGTTGTTCCCGTATATATCTATTTCGGTGATAAGGCTTATAAAGACTGGGTGGACATAGAGCCTGATGAGCTGTACAAAAGGCTGGTGGAAGGTCCCATTTATCCCACCACCACCCAGCCCATGCCTGCCGACTTCGCTAAGGCTTATACCGACCTTTCCAAAGATGCCGATGCCATTGTCTCCGTGCACCTGCCGGCCAGGCTCAGCGGCACTTACAACGCGGCGCTGCAGGGCATCGAGATAGCCAAGCCTAAATGCGAAGTCCACGTGGTGGACAGCTTGTGTGTGTCTGTAGGCCTGTCGCTAATAGCCATGGCCGCAGCCCGGGTGGCTAAGGCGGGTGGCAAGCTGGCGGATGTCCTGGAGGAGACAAAGAAGGCTATCAGCCAGACTCAAATCCGCGGGCTGCTGGAGACCCTGCAATATCTGCTCAAGGGCGGGCGCATCACCAAAACCAAGGCGTTGGTGGGCACGCTGCTGAAGGTTAAGCCTATACTGAACATACGCGATGGTGAACTTTTTCAGGCGGGCATGGCTCGTTCTTATGCCAAGGGTTTGGAGCAGTTATTCGATTTTGTGAAAAATGTTCACAACCTGCAGGAAGTAGCCATAGTCCAGAGCACGGTGCCCGACGAGGCAAATGAGCTTAAAAATCGTATCGCCTCCATCATCGATGAGAAAAAGATTATGATGGCCAGGTTGGGTCCCGGATTGGGCGTGCACGGTGGTCCCGGCACCATACTGGTGGCTGCCAGGGGCGGCTAAGGCTTTATTATCACCTTTATCGATTGTTCCGGCTTCGTCTGGACCTCGAACGCCTCCATGATTTTGTCCAGCGGGAACGTATGAGAGATAAGCGGTTTTACGTTCACCTTGCCGCTGCTGATTAGCTTTATTGCCTCCCTGACCTCCTGACTTACCAGTTGTCGCCCCCTGCTGAAAGAGCTTATAAGGCGGAGCTGCTTATGAATTATACGGTTGATATTCAGCGGCACCTCCTCTTCGAACAGCCCCACCATGACGATGCGTCCGCCGCTGCGTGTCATTTCAATTGCCTGCTTAAGGACAGCCGGAACCCCGGAGCATTCCATGACGATGTCGGCGCAGCCGCCGCCCTTGCCGCTGAAGCTGCGTCCCGTGCCGGTGATTTCGATTACCTTTTGCACCGGGTCCTCTTTGCTAGAGTCGATGGCTATATCGGCGCCGAGCTCCTTAGCCAGCTGCAGTCGCTTCTGTGAGACCTCTGCCACTATTACCCTTGACACGTACTGCTTGAGCACCAGCATCACCGATAACCCGATGGCGCCCAGACCTGTGACCACGGCTGTCTCATGGGGCTGTGGCTCTGCCATCATCACCCAGCGGTATCCTCCCCAGAGCGGTTCTATAAGTGCCGCCTCCTCGAAGCTCATCGAATCGGGTATCTTGAATACGTTGATGTTGAGCGCTGCCCCCGGGACCAGCACATGTTCGGCATAGCCGCCGTTTTTGCCGTAGCCGATGAGCATATGCCTTTGAATTCTATCGCACATCCAGAACCTGCCCGATTTACAGTACTCGCATTCGCCGCACGGCTTATGCGCGATAGAGGGGCACCACTGTATCTGCCCTCGGAGACACCAGAAACATTGGCCGCATCCCTGTGCCGTCTCAATGGGTTGAACCACTATGGCGATTACGCGGTCGCCCGTTTTTATATCTTTAACCTTCTTGCCCACCTCAGCCACCTCGCCGGACAGCTCGTGTCCCATCACAAATCCCGGGCGGCCCATAATGCCCGTTTTATATGTATGCACGTCGGAGCCACAGATGCCGCAAGCCTTAACCCTGATTAATACATCCGTCGGCTCCATCTTTGGAACCTCTACGTTCTCTACTCTAAAGTCTTTCGGTCCATAAAACACGGCTGCCTTCATCTTTTTCCTCCTTTGTTGAGTATTACCTGCAAATTATACAATATCTGTTGGGATTGATGGGCTTCTGCCTGCCGTAAGCACGTTTAACAAAAAACCGTGGTTGGGAAGTTCACAGAAGAGAACGGATGCGTTACACATTATGACGTTTTGTTCAAATAGCCGTTTTTGGGCTCCCCTATGAAGGAAGGGGATTGTTCATTCCTTGCTTCATTTAAAGATGAAACTATCTACCGGACTGGCGGTAATCTAACCGTTTAATTCCTAACATTGTCGCATATCTCCATTTTCAGATTCGGTTGTTTAGTGATAGACTTATAGCCAGGAGTAGCCTACGTGGACCAAACCAGCCTTGAGTTATTGGAATTTCCCAAAGTGAGGGAAATTCTGGCGAGCTTCACCTCTTTTTCGGCAAGTCAGGAGCTTGCCCTCAATTTAATGCCATCAGCGGAGCCACAGCTTGTCTCCCTTCTGTTGAAGCAATCAGCTGAAGCTCGGAGACTTCTGGCTTTAAATCCCGGCGGCTCCATCGGCAGCATTGCTGATTTCCGTGCAGAGGCGGAAATGGCAAGCCGGGGCAAGATTCTCGCTACGTCCACTCTATTAGGTGTTAAAGACAGTCTGCAAGAAACCCGTTCTCTTCGCGCGGTTATCGGCAAGCTAAAAGATAAGCTCCCCGCTTTATGGGACATTGCCAACGGTATTACAGACCTGTCTCACCTGGAAGCTGAAATAGGAAGATGCCTGACACCGACAGGCGAGATATTGGATTCAGCTTCGGACAAACTATCGAGCCTGAGGCAACAGCTTAAAAGGACACGTGAAGAGCTTTTAGACCGCCTGGACTCCATAATCAAATCCCGCCACAGCCAGAGATTCCTCCAAGAGTCACTGATCATGATGCGCCACGACCGCTACGTTGTTCCGGTCAAGGCAGAGATGAGGAAGGAGATCAAAGGCATAGTACATGACATCTCCAACACCGGTGCCACAGTATTTGTCGAGCCGTTGGCAACCGTAGAGATGGGCAACCAGTTGCGGGAGGTTGCGCTAGGTGAAGAGCAGGAGGTAGAGAGGATTCTCACAGATTTGAGCAGCCAGGTGGGCATCCATTGTGCTGAAATCTCCAGAAACGTGGCTCTGGCAGCCGAAATAGACCTGGCTCTGGCCAAGGCGAGATATGCGGAAAAGGTCAATGCCACCGAACCCATTATTGCCGCTGCCGGCGAGGATAGCCCGGATGCAATAACTAAAACGAACAGGCTCTATCTGATTGGTGCTCGTCACCCTCTACTTGAGGAAAAAGCAGTGCCTCTGTCTATTGAGATAGGTAACGACTTCTCTATCCTCGTCATCAGTGGCCCCAATGCCGGGGGCAAGACTGTAGCTCTGAAGACCGTCGGGCTGCTAACCTTGATGGCACAAGCTGGTATACCTATACCGGCAGCGCCTGAAAGTTGCATCCCTGTCTTCGACGGCATCTTTGCTGATATCGGCGATGAGCAGAGCATCGAACAGATGCTGTCTACCTTTAGCTGGCATATGGGCAATATTGTCCGAATACTTCGGGATTCCACCAGAAACAGCTTGGTGCTGCTGGACGAGTTAGGGACAAGCACTGACCCGGTTGAAGGAGTTGCCCTAGCCCAGTCAATACTGCTGAATTTCCTGTCGAATAGGAACCTGGTCGTGGCTACCACTCATTATTCCGGACTCAAGGTTTTCGCTCACCAGACCGCAGGATTGAAAAACGCTTCGCTCGATTTTGACCCGCTTACCTTGAAACCCACTTATCACCTCACTATGGGCGTGCCCGGCGGCAGCAATGCCCTGTCTATAGCTTCCCAACTAGGCATGGAGCCGGAGATTATCGCTACCGCCAAAAAATTCATGCCTGAAGGGCACTTGGAGATGGATAGCCTGCTTTCAGGCCTGGGGGATGAAAAGAGAAGGGTTGAAGAGCTACGCAACAGTCTGGAAAGTGACAGAAGCAAAATCGATGGATTGAGAGAGGAACTTAAGAGCGAGCTTCAGAGGCTTAAGGTGGAGGAGCGGAATATGCTACGCCAAATCAAGGACAACCTCCTGAAAGAAGCCGCCTCGCTGGAGAAAAACATACGTGAGGCTATGAAGGCAATTCAGAAAGCGAAAACAAAAACAAATATCGAGCGGGCAAAAAAGGTGCTGGCTAGAGTACACCAAGACCTGGAAAGCCAGGCTTGGCAAACTCAGCGAAGTCGTCCTATTATGGAGGAGACCTCCGCCATTGCGGTGGGTGACCGGGTAAGACTCATCGAGACTGGACTGGAGGGGGTAGTCCTTTCAGTTCTGGAAAACAGTCATGAGCTTGAGATTCAAGCAGGGGACATCAAGCTAAAGATGAAGTCGGAAGGCGTGGAGAAGGTTTCACCTTTGCCGACTGCAGCAGCATTTCCATCGTCGGTGGTGAAAACAAGCAGTGAAAAGAAGCGAAGCTCACTCGAGCTTGACCTTCGGGGTAAGCGAGCTGATGAAGTAGAGCCGAAACTCGACATCTATCTTAATGATGCTTTTGTTTCAGGCTTGAGCCAGGTGCGCATCATACACGGCTTTGGCACCGGCACCGTGCGGCAGATAGTTCACGATTTCATCAGGAGGCATCCTCTGGTAAAGTCCTTTGGGCAAGCAGGCACGGAAGAGGGTGGCGGCGGTGTAACCATAGTGAAACTGCAAGGGTCCAGTCGTTATGGCGTTGATTAGTCAACGCTTGCCCTAACCGTCGTTCACGCCTACGTCCGAGCTTCAGATTCGCAGCACTGAATTACTCAGGTGATTAATCCATCTGAAAAGGCGGGTAGCTATCAGCACGCGCCATCACCCCCGAATTTTCAACTGCACAATCTGATGCTCTACGTGATCCACCAGATTAAAATTACACAAAACTGACTTTTGTGCAATCCCATAAATTGACCAGGAGCTAACATGGTGCATTTAACTACCGACCTCCTGGTCCCGAAGCTATTATGCAAATGGGACTTAACAAGTAGTATAATCGTTGGGGTTAGGTCAGCAACAAGTTGAAGTGAGAAATCCCGAATTCCACATTAATTTGGACAACTCATTGAACATAGAATTCATGGTATGAAGGAGGACTGTTGTATGAAAAACGTACATATGCACAAGTTTCTGATTCTCGCTGTATTACTTGTCACAATGAGCACTGTAGCTGTGGGGTGTGCTCCCGGGGAGAAATCAGTCCAGCAAATCATTAGTCCGGAGGAGGCGCAGCAGATTTCCTACGATGCCACTGTATACGGGTTCCCGCTGGTTATAATGGACTTGACGCGGCAGGTCTTCACGGCAGTGCCCGCACCTAATCCGGACGGTGCACCGGTAAACCAGTTCGGCAATAAGAAAGAATTTCCTGATGCGACTTTTGTTACTGTAGTGAGGCCCAACGCAGACACGCTCTATTCAGCGGCCTGGGTTGACACCGCTGAAGAGCCTATTATCCTATCGGTGCCGGACACTCAGGGTCGTTACTATATGATGCCCTTGATGAATTACTGGACAGATGTTTTTGCGTCGCCAGGCTCACGCACTACAGGAACCGTGGCCGGTAATTTTGCCATCACTGCCCCGAGTTGGAGTGGTACATTGCCTGCGGGCGTCACAGAAATTAAGGCTCCGACTAGATGGGTCTGGGTAATTGGTCGCTTCGCCTGCACCGGCTCTTCAGACTACGAGAATGTCTGGAAACTTCAGAATCAACTAAAGCTGACACCGCTTTCCGCCTGGGGCACTGATTATACGCCGCCGGCAAATGTCCCTGTTGATCCCGATGTCAATATCAAGATTTCTCCTCTGGACCAGTTGTTGGCTATGGATGCCTCAACCTATTTCAATAATGTCTGCCAGTTGATGGTGGAAAACCTTGCCTATGAAGCAGATACGCCACTGCTGACCAGAGCAGCCGAGATAGGCATTAAGCCAGGTGTTGACTACATGACTTATTTTTCCGGGCTGGACAATGATATTAAATCAGCAATACAAACCGGTTATCGATCCGCCCTCAAAGATATTCCCACTACCAACCTTGGTAATATAAAGAACAACTGGCAAATGGTGTACGGCACTGGTGACTACGGGACTAACTACATACTTAGAGCGGCTATAGCTTATCAGGGGCTGGGTGCTAACTTAAATGACGATGCTGTCTACCCGTCAACATTCATAGATAACAACGGGGAGAAATTCTCCAGCGATAAGAAATATGTGCTTCATTTTGATAAGGACGAGATACCACCCGTAAACGGCTTCTGGTCGCTTTCTATGTATAATGATAAAATGCTATTCGCAGCAAACCCCATCAATAGATACAGTATGGGCTTGTTAAGCGACCCGCCTCTGACAAAGAATCCCGACGGCTCAATCGACATTTATATACAGCGCGATTCCCCTGATTCTGCCAGTATGCCCAACTGGTTGCCGGCCCCTGCTAGTGGTGGCTTTTCACTGACGCTGCGACTATACTGGCCGCAAGAGTCGGTGCTGGATAAGTCCTGGGCACCTCCGGCAGTGCAACTGGTTGAGTAGGGGACCTGTAATAGCCACCAAAGTAGCTCCACTTGTTATCAACTGCGCTTTTTAGCGTATTGTTCAATCTGGCGGTTTCGGAACCGGGGCTATTTCGAATCGGTTTACAGGACGGCTAATATCTTGGTCCTGGTTTTGGTGGCGGATGTGCCGGCGTATTTCTGTAGGGGAAATCGGGTGGAAAAGTTTATTTTACCCCATGGATACATCCGCTGGGGCATCACTCTTCTCAACCCGGCCAAACGGAAGCAGAAAAGCGGCTAGTGTACCAACCAAAACAACCACAGCAGCGATTACATAGTCCTTCTCAAAGGCGGTTACGACCGCTCTCAAATTAGCGTATTGATAGAGTAGATAAACCGCTGACTGCCTGGCTGCTTCCAGTGTCTGCCCCGCTTGCATGAGGGTGACCTGTACTGCTGAGATAATACGCATTGCTTCAACAGAGTCGGGTGTAAGTGTCTGCGAAATGACGGCAATATTAGCTTTCTCGAAGTTACTTAGCATAGTAGCGAAGATAGCAATGCCAAGTGACGCGAAAACAGTTCTGGTCACATTCATAATTGAAGAAGCCTGCGCTGTCATCCTCTGCGGCACTGAGGATAAGGCATAGGTCATGATAGGCATCATGGCGAGCCCCATACCCATGCCTCTGTAGAAAAGCATCCACCTGAGCAGATTGTCGGAGGTAGTTGTGTCCAATGTCTGCATCCAGAATGTTGTCAGGCAAGTTATGATTAATCCTGCAATAGCCGGCACCTTTGGTCCTATTTTGTCGTAAAGTTGACCGCCTATCGGCATAGTGACCATTGAGCCAATTGCGCCTGGCAGTAGCATTAATCCTGTTTTCATCGCTGTGAGACCTCGAACGTTTTGTAGAAAGAGCGGCAGCAAAAAAATAACTGAAAACAGCCCTATTGTAGTTATGAAATTTAACCCGATGCCTAATGAAAAGCCGCGATTCTTGAAAATGTGAAGGTCAAGCATTGGCTGCTCCGACCTGAGTTCCATTGTAATCCAGGATAGCAAGCTAACTGCCCCAATGGCCAGCAGGCCTAAGATGCGCAGATCATCCCATCCCCAACTGGGAGCATAAGAGAGAGCATAAAGCAGGGAACTGAATCCCGTAGCAGCGAGTGCGAATCCTTTGAAATCGAAACCGGTTTGTGTTGTAGATGTCTCCTCAATCCATGAGAAGGCTATGAGGATTGCAGTTAATACCACCGGTACATTCACATAGAAGCACATGCGCCAGCTCAAATAGTCTACTAGGTATCCACCGAGGGTCGGTCCGATGGCTGGGGCAAGCATCATGGGAATACCAAAGATTGCCATTGCTGTGCCTCGGTCACCGGGTGGCACATTGAGAAATAGTATAGTCATAGCTATCGGGCTGAGCAGACCGCCGGCAAGCCCTTGCAGGATACGGAATGTTATAAGCGAATTAGCATCCCAGGAAAGGCCGCATAATATCGACCCCAGTAAGAAACCAATCTGGCTTAATATATAAACCCTCTTTGTCCCGAAACGGATGCAAAGGAAGGCTGCTACCGGCGTGGTTATCGCTGTTGCCATCAGGTATGCCGAAATCACCAGTTGGGCATGGTCTGTTGTCACATTGAACACTGCCATAATGTGGGGCAGCGCAATATTCATGATTGTCTGGTCGAGAATGACCATGAAGGTGCCCGCTATGGCAACCAGTAAGATTTTCCACTCGGTTGTCTGTGGCATGGGGTATATTCCTTGTCCGAGCTACTTGGTGGCTATCTTAACCTCTACAGAAGTACCGGGGACTAGTATGTAATTGTCGGGGTTTTCAATGGCAATTTTCACAGGAATCACCTGTGCTACCTTGGTGAAGTTGACAGAAGTATTGTTCTGGGGCAGAAGTGAGAATGAGGCAGCTGTCGCTGCGGCGATACCTTGGACATGACCTTTTAACGTGGCACCACCAAGGCTGTCTACTTTAATCGCTACCTCTTGCCCGGGCGTTATGCGGTAGAGTCTCGTCTCAGATATATTTGCTGAAACCCAGGTCTCAGAGATATCGTAAACCGTTACTATCGGTTGACCTGCATTGACTACAGCACCGGGATATGTCCAGACGGCAGCTATATAGCCGTTCACCGGTGATTCAATACTGGCACGACCTACCGGTATCTCTTTTAATCCCTGCTTATTTGTTGGATTGTCGGAACGCGGCATTCCAACAATGGCAATTATCTGGCCTTTCTCCACATAGCTGCCGTAATCAACATCAAGGCTGATTATCTGACATGGTGTGAGTGCGCCAACAGGTATGAGGGGTGCTGAAATACGCGCATTATTGGTACTCACATAAGCGTAGCCTTGATACCAAAAGTTAATGCCAAGTACCACACTAGCAAGCACAAGTACACTAGCTATTAGGAAAATAATCTTCCCTCTCTTCGTCGACAGGATTGATTTCATTCTTTCATTCAATTTACTTGCCATAGAATGTGCCTCCGAATCAGCTCCAAATTTTTATAGGGCTGTCATTATTTAGCCGTGTTTAGTGACCTGATAGGCATATTACTTTTTTCCAGCAGTACCTTTTCACCCTCATTCAAGCCTGACAGAATCTCAACCTGTGTCTGGCTCTGCAAGCCAACTTCCACCTGCCGTTGCTCCACATCTCCCGGTTCGTCTCCTTTGGTCACATAAACCCAGCTCTCGCCTTCCTGGATATGCAGAGCGCTGCTTGGTATTAGCAGGACACCTTCGCGTTTATCAACAAGTATCTCAGCCGTAGCAGTCAGGCCACCTGTGAGGTAGGCAGTATCTGCTGGCTCGAGCGCTATCTCTACCTTGTAGGTAGCAACGCCGGTCTGTAGTGTTCCATATGGGGAAATGAATTTGATCTCGCCATTGAATGCCTTGCCAGGGAATGCATCTACCAGAACGGTTGCTTGCTGGCCTTTCGATATTTTGACCACATCTATTTCATCAACTATACCGACCATTCTGACGGCGCGTCTGTCTGCAATTTTCAGCACATAGCTATCAATAGGCAAACCGGTGGCCGAGTATCTCTGGGTTATCATATCGCCTGCCTGCAGGTTTATATCTACAATCTCTCCATCAAATGGTGCCAGCAGTTCTGTCTTGAGTAGCGCCTGCTTGGCACGATTCAAATTAATCAATGCAGTCTGGATATTTATATTGTAATCGCGCTCTGCCTTTAGATTAAGTCCCTGGCGGAAGGTGGAAATGTTCTCTTTCAGTATCTTATCTCCAAGCTCAAGGTCGTGCATCGCAATTTGGAGTGTCTCGTTTAGCTTTAAGGCATTGAAGTTTTCCTCACCTGCCATTTCCCTCAGTTCTTCAAGTTTAGTAAGCGCTTCATTTATTACAGTGAAGGTGGTGCAGGTATCCGGATAGGTATAAGCGCTGAGTGAATGCGTAGTTCGATTAACTACCATTTGGGTATCAGCCATCTCCAGTGATAGCGACGCCAGAATATTTCTTGCGCTGTCATAGCTGCCATTCTTAATCTGCTCCTGGATTGCGGACAGCTTATCCAATTCAGCCGACAGCCTGTCAATCGCAATATCAACATCCTGATCTGGTATCTCCTGCTGGCCCAATTCGTCGAACTCGGTCCTCAGGTTGCGGTATTCAGGGTCAATATATATTTTTTTTGCCGCATCGATATCATATTTGGCTAGTGCTATTTCAGAAGCTGCCTCTTCAAATTGGCCGTCAGCTAATAGGGACAGTGCCTCTTGGGTCTCCTTAATAGCAAACTCAAACCTGTATAAGGCTACTGCGTCGCTGTAGTAAGATGGCGCGCGTTTAACACCACAGCAGACTGTCTGCACCACATTGTTTATAGCCAGTTCCAGCGCATACTGTGCGGATTCTACTGCCATCTTCTGGGTCGCATCGTCCAGCTTGGCAAGAAGGGCACCGGCTTTAACCACCTCGCCTTTTTCAACATATACCTTTTGCACTCTGGCGCTATAAGGTGGAGTGAACATGGTTGTATCGAAATAGAGGTTGACGGCGTCTGGCATCTCAATATAGCCGTCCGCATTTACCTTTACCTCAAGGTCACCCTGTTCCACCAAAGCTATTGTCCTCATCTCAGTGATAGGTTGACTATGAGCACAACCGGTTAAAGAGATTACTATTGTCAGCAGGATGGCCGGTATTACGATGAGCGCTTTCTTATTCATATTCCTATAACTCCCGAAACATAATCGCATATTCTTTTGCACTTGTACTAGTAAAGGCAGTTGCCAGGTCTTGAACTTCTATGGTATTCATCTTAGTTTTTCTCCCCTTTGAACCTCTGTGGCCCTGACTAATGCGGTAAGACCTTGAGCTAGGCGCGTGAGTTCTTCTGTGCTCAGGTGCTCCAGGATATGAGATAGGTGGGTTATCTTATTCTCTCTGAGCCTGGCTAGCAGAGCTCCCCCTTTTTCTGTGGCTTGTAAAAGCAGCATACGGCGGTCTTCAGGATTCTCTCGACGGTTCACCAGTCCTTGTTTCACCAGGCGGTCAACGATTCTGGTTACGTCTGGCGGGGTCACCCCGAGGGCATTTGCCAGCTTCTTGACGTTGGTGCTTCCTTCAGACTCAATAAAGAACAAGCTTTTCAACTGACCGATAGTCAGATTCAAATCCAACCAGACCTCAGGCGCATATCGTCTTATAGAGTGGTTTACCTGCTGGAGCTGAATGATTTCTTCAATTAGCTTTGCTCTGTTCATTATCAATTGTGTCTGATAGATTACTTATTCAATTGTTTACATTGACTTAATAGTTTACAAAATGTTATCGATAATCTCAACTTTAGATGTTGAGGCAAGCAAGGAATCTGAGTGTTGTGCAGAAAACCTAATTTAATGAACTGCAAATTTGAGCGCAGTGTAGAATCTCATTAACCACGCCCCTGCCTGGATTCGTTTTGCATTGTCAGAGACAGCCCGAAGCACAGCGGCAAATTGGCGGTTTGTTCAGCTCGGTGGTCCTGGAGCGGGGGACTATTTTGCTCCGGTGTATAGCACTGCCAGTATTCTGGTTTTGGTGTTGGTGGCGGATTTGACCAGGTGGGGCTGGGTGGAATCGTAGTAAACGGCGTCGCCGGGCTTGAGGAACTCGACTTTATCTCCGACTTGGACTTTCATTTCACCTTCGAGGACGAAAAGGAACTCCTGCCCGTCATGGGAGGAGAACTCCTCGGCTTCTGTGGGCATAAGGGTTACGATAAATGGCTCCATCATGCGGTTGGCTTTTTCCGGAGCCAGCGATTCGTATGAGTAGCCGTATTCCTCGCCTTTCTTTTTTCCGTACCTTGCCACAGATTGCCCCTGACCCTTGCGAACCACGGTCATGGGTTTATCAACGCCGGGGGAGATGAAATAGCCCATCTTCATGTCCAGCGCCTTGCCTAACCTGATTAGCTGACCGAGAGGCGGCGCTATTTCAGTTGACTCTATGCGTTTCAATGTAGCCACGTCAATACCGGTGCGGCTGCTGATGTCTTCAAGGGTTAAGCCGCGCATTTCACGGGCTGTTCTAATCCGTTCACCTAGAGATTCTTTTTCCTTTTTTTTCGCCCCGGCAGGCGCCAGGCGGGAGGCATCGGTAAGAAAATCTTCGTGTTTTTTCATAGTCTTCCTCCTAGATTGCCCTTCCTGCCACACCGATATGGCGAGCAATAACGATGCGAAGTATCTCCGATGTACCCTCTCCTATTTCGAGAAGACGCTGGTCCCGGTAAAACCTTTCTATACGGAAGTCTTTCATCAAGCCGTAGCCGCCGTGAAGCTGCAATGCCTGGTGAACACAACGGTGCATGATTTCCGAGCAGTACAGCTTAGCCATGGCTGCCTCTCTGGTTATGGGGAGGTCTTTTTCCCGCATCCAGCAGACTTTGTAGAGGAAAGTCCGGGCAAGCTCGATTTCAAGCGCCATGTCCGCCAGCTTGAAGGCGTTGACCTGGAAGGAGCTTATAGGACGACCGAACTGTATTCGCGAATTGGCATATTCTAGGGCTATCTCGAAGGCTCCCTGCGAGCCGCCAAGCCCCATGGCAGCTATGCTCAGTCGTCCGCCATCCAGTGTGGCTAGCATCTGGTGAAAGCCATCGCCTATTTTCCCCAGTAGATTTTCTTTGGGCACGGTGCAGTCATCGAAGAAGAGCTCACCGGTATTGGATGACCGCCACATCATCTTGCCTTTCATTTCCTTGGCGGTGAAGCCGGGGGCGTCTTTAGGGACGATGAAGCAACTGAGCTCGGCATATCCGCCTTCCCGCTTGCCGGTTACAGCCTGGACGACGACAACGCCGGTCAGCGGACAGGCGGCATTGGTGATGAAGATTTTTCTGCCGTTGATAACCCAGCGGTCTCCCTTGAGTTTGGCTGTAGTTCGAGAGCTGCCGGCATCAGAGCCGGCTTCGGGCTCGGTGAGACCGAATGCTGCCAGGTGCTTTCCCGAGCAAAGCCCGGGAAGCCATTCCTGTTTCTGTTTCTCGTTGCCGAAATAATAGATAGGACCTATGCCCAGTGAGTTCCCGGCGGCGATGGTGGCGGCGTGGGAGCCATCCACCCTGGCCAGCTCCTCCACCACGATGATATAGGATATGTATCCCATGTTCGAGCCGCCGTATTTCTCGGGGACGAAGCAGCCCAGTAATCCCAACTCAGCCATTTTTTGCGTTAGCTTGACGGAGAACTGCTCTTTTTCGTCCAGCTCTCGGGCAACCGGGGCTATTTCTCTCTCGGCGAAATCCCGGACCGCCTGGCGTGTTAGCTTTTGTTCCTCGGTTAGCTCGAAATCCATGGTGTGCCTCCCCTAGGACTCCCCTGTCATTCTTACCCTGCACTAAGTAGAGATAAGGATCTCATGGTACTCCTCCCTCAGGGATTCTTCGCTGTGCTCAGAATGACATTAGGCGAAGAATCTCAAGACTCCCCTTAGTGAGTTTTTATTTCTTGCTGTGCTTTTTGACAAACCTGCCCATTCTTTTCAGGGTTTCTTCGATATCGGTCAGGGCAGTGGCGTAGCAGCAGCGTAGGTAGCCTTCGCCGCACTGGCCGAAAGCCGTGCCGGGGACTACAGCCACCTTTTCTTCCCATAGCAGCTTTTCAGCGAACTCTTCTGAGGTCATGCCGGTTACTTTTATTGAGGGGAAGGCGTAAAAGGCGCCTCGCGGCTCGAAGCAGGACAAGCCGATGTCTCTGAACCCCTTAACGATGATTCGGCGCCGCCGGTCATAGTCTCTGACCATGGCTTCTACCTCGTCGTCGTCAGCCTTTAAAGCTTCAAGGGCTGCCATCTGTCCCATTATGGGAGCGCATAGCATGGTGTACTGGTGAATCTTGGTCATGGCTCCGATAATTTCCTTGTTGGAGGCGGCATAGCCGATTCTCCACCCGGTCATGGCATAGGCTTTGGAAAATCCGTTTAACATTATGGTGCGTTCTCTCATGCCCGGTAGAGTGGCGAGGCAGGTATGCTCCACGCCATAGACCAGTCGGTCGTAGACCTCATCTGAGATAACCAGGAGATTATACCGCTTAGCCAGCTCGGCGATTTGGGTCAGCCCTTCTTTTGACAGAACGGCGCCGGTGGGGTTGGAGGGGTAGCCGAGCAGAATAGCTTTTGTCTTCTGTGTAATACGCGGCTCTATAGCACTGGCGGTTATTTCAAAATTGTTCTCCTCGGTGGTGGGTACCCGGACCGGTATGCCGCCGGCAAGGCTAACGGAAGCGGGATAAGCGACATAGCAGGGGTCGGGCATGATGACTTCATCGCCCGGGTTGAGTATGGCTCTCATGGCAAGGTCGAGGCCTTCGCTGACGCCGACGGTGATGAGTATTTCATCATCGGGGTCATAGGTCAGCCCGAAGCGGGAATCGAGGTGTCTGGCTAATTCCGCCCTTAGCTCAGGCGTACCTTTGTTGGAGGTGTACATGGTGTAGCCTTTTTCCAGAGAGTAGATGGCGGCTTCACAGATATGCCACGGGGTGACGAAGTCAGGCTCGCCGACGCCGAGGGAAATCACACCCTCTATAGAAGAGAGCAAATCAAAGAACTTCCTGATACCCGAAGGTGGGATTGCCTTCACCATTTCGGATATGTAGCTTTGAGATAGCTTAATATTACTCGACACACTCTTGGACACAGGAGCCTCCTGTCTGTGGAGCAGATAGTGGAATTGCGTTTACGGGGTTATGGGCAGGCGCTTGTTACCTTCCCCGCCCTCAAATATTTCGCCGTCCTCCTTATATTTTTTCAGGATAAAATGAGTAACAGTTCCCTGCACTGTTTCCAGGGGCGCAAGCTTTTCTGATACAAAGACGGCGATTTCTTGCATGGTTTTGCTGGCTACCAGTACTGCTATGTCATAGGCGCCGGAGGCGAGATAGACGGAGCGAGCTTCGCGAAAGCGATAAATGCGTTCGGCTATGGAGTCGAAGCCGACATTACGCTGCGGGACGACCTTGATCTCGACAAGTGCCATTACCTCATCTTTGCCCAGTTTAGACCAATCAATTACAGTTTTATATTTCAATATAGTATGGTCTGCTTCGGCTTTTTTGATAGCCTTTTTTACATCGGCGACCGGTGTGCCGGTCATGGTTGAAATTTGTTCCGGAGTCAGTCGGGCGTCTTTTTCCAGAGCTTCGAGAATCTTTTTCATGTCACTCCCTCACCTTTAATTAATAAGCCACCATTGGTCTTGAGCCTCATTATAGCAGAGTTCGAAGAGCTTCTCATCTTCGGTGGTCACCTCGAAAAATCTTTTGCCCGGCTCCAGCCACTCCTTCTCTATCCGCGATATCTTGTGTTCTTTATCCTGCCAGAGGAAGGTTATTGGTCGCTGAGCGTACGTATGGCCTGAGTAGCAGGTTACTTTTATTTTGTTCAACCCCATCCCCTTTGTCCCCCTCCCCTTCAAAGAGGATGGGGAGGGAATATTATCTGGATGGGCTGCGCCCCTCCAGAACACCCCTTTCTAAACGGGTGGTTTTCTTATGTGCCAGTCGGTGGACTGCTCGTAGGCGAAGGCGATGCGAAGTATGGTTTCTTCGTCGAAGGGCTTGCCTATAATCTGCATGCCTACGGGTAAATTATCGGCGAAACCGGCGGGGACGGAGATTGCCGGTAAGCCGGCGATGTTTATGGGCAAGGTGCAAACATCGCTGAGATACATTTGTACGGGGTCGTCCACCTTTTCACCGAGCTTGAATGGCACCGTGGGCGATGTCGGGGTGACTAGAGCATCGTATTTCTGGAAAGCCTGGTCGAATTCCCTTCTTATTAAGGTGCGGACCTTTTGAGCTTTAAGATAGTAAGCATCATAGTAGCCGGCTGACAGAGCGTAGGTCCCCAGCATGATACGTCTTTTGACTTCGGAGCCGAAGCCGAACTGCTTTGTCTTCTCCATAGCTTCCCACATATTATTGGTGTCCTGATAGGAGAAGCCGTACTTTACGCCGTCGTATCTGGCAAGGTTCGCTGAAGCCTCAGAAGGGGCTATGATGTAATATACGGCAAGTGCATATTTGGTGAGGGACAATGAGGCATCCCGGTCCACTTTAGCTCCCAGCTCCTCGAGCTTTCTTATGGCTGCTTCCATGCTGGCTCTTACTTCTTTTTGCATGCCATCGACAAAGTATTCTTTGGGGATGCCCAGGCGCAGCTTTTTAATGTCCGGAGTCAATGATTTGGTGTAGTCGGGAATGGGATGGGGAGCTGATGTGGAATCTCTGGGGTCATGACCGGCGATTACATTAAGCACCAGGGCACAGTCGGCGACGTTTTTGGTTATGGGTCCAATCTGGTCGAGCGAGCTGGCAAAGGCGACCAGCCCGAAGCGGCTTACCCTACCGTAGGTTGGCTTTAGACCGACCACGCTGCAGAATCCGGCGGGCTGACGGATGCTGCCGCCGGTATCGGAGCCAAGTGCATAGATAGCCTCATCGGTAGCTATGGCAGCGGCTGAGCCGCCGCTGCTGCCGCCTGGGACACGGTCCATGTCCCAGGGGTTTCGCGTTGGGAAGAAGGCGGAGTTCTCTGTTGACGAGCCCATGGCGAACTCATCCATGTTGGTCTTGCCTAAAATCACCGCCTTATCGGCTTTCAGCTTCTCTATGACTGTGGCATCGTAAGGCGGAACGAAATTCTCCAGTATTTTTGAAGAGCAGGTGGTCTTGATACCTCTGGTGCACATAACGTCTTTAATCAAAGACGGTATGCCGGTTAAGGGTTTGATTTTGCCGCTGCTTATGGCTTTGTCCGCTTCCCTGGCTTGCTTTAAAGCAGCATCCTCAGTGATGGTAACACAAGCGTGAACCTTCTCTTCCACTTTAGCCAGGTGTGCCAGGCTGGCTTTGGTCAGTTCGACCGAAGATATTTTCCTTTCTTTTAAGAGCTGGTGAGCTTGGCTGATAGTTAGCTGATGGAGGTCATTCATTGTTTATTCCAGAACGGCACGTGTTTTGAAGCAGTTGCTGTCCTGCTGTGGTGCGTTAGCCAGAATATCTTCCACCGAGTAGGACGGCTTTGCCTCGTCCGGTCTCAAGACATTTTGCAGGGTGATGGACTGGGCTGTTGGCGGCAGGTCGGTGGTGTCGACTTGCTTGAGTATGTCGAAGTTTTCCAGTATATTGGATAGCTGGATTCTGAACTTCTCGACTTCGTCTTCGCTCAGCCCCAACCTGGCCAGGAGGGCGATATGTTTTACTTCCTCACGACTTAGTTTCATTTCGGCGTTCCGATATTATAACACAAAGTGTTAATTACGAAGTCGCATTCTATCGTAGCAATTTAATAGCCTTGACGATTAGAGCCTGACATTGCTACAATGCCACTGCCCTTCTGGGCAAATCAGAATTAGGAACGAGGTGCTATAAGTGCATCACTTTGAACCAGAAAAAATCCGAAATGTTGTCTTTCTATCACATTCTGGCGCTGGTAAAACATCATTGGCTGAGGCGATGCTTTTCAGCTCAGGGGCTATCAACCGCCTGGGCAGTGTAACTGATGGAACAACCACATCAGACTATGACCCCGGCGAGATAAAGCGCCAGATAAGCGTTAACCTGTCTTTGCTGCCATGCCAGTGGAAGGATTCAAAGATTAACATAATCGATACGCCGGGCTACCCTGATTTTGTGGCTGAGGTTAAAACAGGATTGGCGGTTAGTGAGGGTGCAGTCATTCTGGTTTGCGCTGTTTCCGGCGTGGAGGTGGGCACCGAGCAAGTTTGGCGGTATACCAGCGAGGCAAAATTGCCGTGCCTTATTTTTGTGAATAAGATGGATAGGGATAATGCAAACTTCTTCAATGCTTTAAAGGATATTCAAACAAAGCTGGGGAAAAAGTGCCTGCCGACTCAGTTGCCTATAGGTTCTCAGAAAGACTTCCAGGGAGTGGTGGACCTGGTAACAAAAAAGGCTTATACCGGCACCCCGCTGAAGGAAACCGAGTTGCCGGCGGCTATTGCGGGAGATGTCGATTCTTACCGCGAGAAGTTAATCGAGGCAGTGGTAGAGGTTGATGATGAGCTCATTACCAAGTATCTGGATGGCGAGGAAATAAGTAACGAGCAGATTTACCACTGCATAAAAGAAGCCACCAGACAGGGCAAGGTTGTGCCGGTGTTGCTTGGTTCTGGTCTGAAGAACACCGCAGTTACCCCTCTGCTGGATGCGATTCATGATTATATGCCATCGCCCAAGGAGCGGGAGGCAGTGAAAGCCACGAACGCATCGACGAAAGCTGAAGAGGTGGTTGAGCCGGTTGCGGGAGCACCTCTGGCTGCATTCGTTTTCAAGACTACTAATGACCCTCGCGTGGGCAAGGTCAGCTATTTTAGAGTTTATTCAGGGGCTATTTCTAGCAATTCGCAGGTGTGGAATGTCAATAAGGGAGCTAATGAACGGATAGGTCAGATTTTTGTACTGCGGGGCAAGACACAGGAGGCGGTGCCCCAACTCAGTGCCGGAGATATCGGCGCTGTAGCTAAACTGGCCTCGACAAATACAGGAGATGCGCTTGGTTCACGTGAGCATCCGCTAAAATTTGCTCCCATTGAGTTCCCGGCGCCGCTTTTGAATATGGCAGTCCATCCTAAGGCGAGAGGTGATTTGGACAAGATGAGCACGGTATTGCCTAAAATATGCGAAGAGGACTTTACTCTGAAAGTGCACCGGGAGCCTGATATCGGCGAGATACTACTCGGAGGAATGGGTGAAACGCATCTTGATGTCGCCGCGGAAAGGCTGTCGAGTAAGTTCGGTGTGGAAGTTAATCTACAGAGACCGAGGGTCCCGTATAAAGAGACTATAAGTGTGGCAACTGAGGCGGAATACAAGCATAAGAAGCAAACAGGCGGGCACGGACAGTACGGTCATGTACTTCTGGAGCTGGAGCCTTTGCCTAGAGGCAGTGGCTTTGAGTTTACGGAAAGGGTGGTTGGTGGTGCGGTGCCCAGGAACTATATAGCGGCGGTGGAAAAGGGAGTCAATGAAGGCAGGATCGAGGGAGTCCTGGCAGGATGTCCCGTAGTTGATGTTAGGGTAACGCTTTTCGATGGCAGCTCGCACCCGGTGGACTCGTCGGATATGGCTTTCAAAATCGCTGCTGCACAGGCTTTGAAAAAAGGACTGACTGAGGGACAACCTGTGTTGCTCGAGCCGGTTGTGAACATGACAATCACCGTGCCGGATAACTTTACCGGCGAGATAATCGGTGATCTAAATACCAAGCGAGGCCATGTGCTGGGTATGAATCCGGGCGGTGGAGTCAATATTATTCAAGCACAGGCACCGCAGGCGGAAGTTCAGCGCTATGCTGTTGACCTGAGGTCAATGACTCAGGGTCGTGGCACCTTCACTGTCGAGTTCAGCCACTATGAAGAGGTGCCCGGGCAGGTCGCTCAGAAAATTATAGCCCAGAAAGCTAATCAGTAAGAGGCTTCTGACTGCTAGCCAGCCAGAAGCTCCTTAACTTTCTCTGTAAAGGCAGGCAGGATTTGTTTCCAATCGCCTACCACGCCGAAGCGAGCTTCCTTATATATATTAGCCTCGGGGTCTTTGTTGATGGCTATTATGTTTTTGGCGCCGGAACATCCAGCTAAATGCTGGCTGGCTCCGGAAAGACCTACCGCGATGTAGAGCTCAGGTGTGACGATTTTGCCTGTAAGTCCGATCTGCATTGAGTCTGGCACCCACTTGTTATCACAAGGTGGTCTTGAAGCGCCTACTGCGCCCTTCAGTATCTTGGCCAGCTCCTCCAGTTGCTTGAAGCCCTCGGGTCCACCAATGCCTCTGCCTCCGGTCACGATTGCCTGAGCGTCTTCCAGTTTTACTCCAACGACCTCTTCTTTTACTGTTTCGAGCACCTTTGTCCGTATCTTTGCCGGGTCTAGCTCAACTTTGATTGGAGTAATCTCTCCCTTTCTTGATTCGTCAGGTGCCAGGGGCGACATGGCTTTCTGTCTGACTGTAGCCATCTGGGGAAAAACTTCCGAAGTAAAGGTAGCTCGAGCATTACCGCCGAAAACAGGCCGGGTCTGTTGCAGAAACTTGGTAGCCGGGTCGATACTTAACTCGAGGCAGTCCATGGATACAGGGACGCCCAATCTAAAGGCCAGCCTGGGAGCCAAATCACGTCCTGTGGATGTTTGTCCGAAAAGTATAATTCTTGGTGCGAGGTCCTTTGCTGCTTTCTCCATTACGGCAACGTATGAATCTGTTTGGTAATCTTTCAGCAGCGCATCCTCTGCGGTATATACCTTGTCGGCTCCGTAAGCTACAGCCTTGTTAGGGGCATCGCCCAGTGAATCGCCGACTAATATGCACATCAATTCCTCTTTCAATTCATCGGCTAGACGCCGACCGCATCCAAGAAGCTCAGTGGTAATCGAGGTTAGTTTGCCCTCTACCAGTTCGCCATATACCATAATTCCTTTATTTTCAGCCATTATAACCTCCTGTACTTAATTCTTAGTTCTAGATTACTTTTGCTTCCCTAAGCCGGGTAGCCAGTTTAGCGGCAGCTTCCGCTGGGGTATCAGCCTCTATAATTTCGCACTTACCCTCTTTAACTGGTTGGAAGAGCTTGAGAAGCTTGGCCCGTCGACCGGCTTCACCTATTTGTGAGGCATCGAGCCCGATATCGGCCGGCTTCCAGACTGTGGGCTGCTTTTTGGCTGCTGCCATAATTCCTTTGAGTGTGGCATAACGGGCTTCACCAAGCTCGTTGCTGACTGTAATCATGGCGGGGAGCGTTGTCTCGATGACCTGATAGCCATCGGAGATTACTCTCTCTACCTTGGCTTTACCATCAGCAACCTCTACTTTCTTAGCCACGGTAACGCTGGGAATTCCCAGTATTTCTGCAATGCCAGAGCCGACCTGTCCAGCATCCCAGTCGGCTGCCTGGCGACCACAGAAGATAAGGTCAAACTCGCCTATCTTTTTGATAGCTGCGGCGAGAGCATTAGCGATAGACCAGCTGTCCCCACCTTCGAAAGCCGGGTCTTCGAGTAGTATGAGCTCGTCGGCTCCCATGGAAAGAGGTTTCTTAACCACATCACGGAGCAGGTTATTACCCATGCTTAAGACTGTGATTTTGCCACCCTGCTGGTCTTTTAGTCGGAGTGCTGCTTCCACAGCCTGCTCATCGAAGGGACTAACAACGGGGGGTACTCCTGGTGGGGGAATTACCTTGTTAGCAGCTGGGTCGATTTTGAAACTGGCTGGTGGCGCCTCCGGGTCTAGTACTTGTTTGCAGCAAACAATCATGTTTAGGGGCATTTTTTTCCTCCTTGAGATAATTTTGTTTGTTAGATTTCACCAAACGTATACTTTAAGGCAAACCCCCAATTTTGTCAAATTGGGCGCACTTAAAAAGTGATTTTAACTACCCTCTCGATTCCGTTCAAGTCTGAGATAAATTCAAAATTCACCTTTTTGAGCGAACTGAGTATTAGATAGCTCACTTCTTTCTCCTGGTTTTGTCCTATTTCCAGAAGGAGACAACCCCTATTCTTGATTCTACCTCCGGCTTGTTCTAAAAGCTGACTAATATAGTCCAGGCCACTTTCGCCGCCGTCTATTGCCATTTTTGGCTCGAATTTGGTTATCTCGTGGCTTAAAGTTACCAGGTCTGAGCTTTTAATGTAAGGCAAGTTGGCAATTATCAAGTCAACGGGACCAGACAGTGGCTCCAGCAGGTTACCTTGAAGCAGGGTAATCCGGTCTGTGGCGTTGTGACACTCACAGTTTAACCTGGCAACTTCGAGAGCTGAGAGAGATATATCTGTGGCATAAATTTTGCTTTGGGGAATATTTATGGCCAGGCTGATGGCAATAGCACCACAGCCGGTTCCAATGTCGGCGATTAATAGTGGTCTTACAGGATAGGTGCTGCTGCTCCTGGCGAATTCGAGAGCCATGTCTACAAGCAGTTCTGTTTCTGGACGGGGAATGAGGACGCGTGAATCAACGTAAAAGTCAATGCCATAGAATTCCCTGTGGTTTACAATATAGGCTGCGGGTTCGTGGCAAAGACGACGTTCGACAAGCTCCTGTAATTTCACCTGTTGTTCCTGGCTCAGGGTTCGCTCTGGGTGCGTGTATATCTGGACTGGCGACAGCTTTGTTGTGTATCCTAGCAGCATTCTGGCTTCAATATGGCTATCATCTATACCGTTCGAGCTTAAGATGTGGGCAGATTGTTGAAGTGCCTGAGCTAATGTCATAGCCGGCTGCCTTTTAATAATTTCATTTGTTCATCAGCGGCTAGGGCTTCGATGAGTTCGTCGAGTTCGCCATTGAGGATGCGAGGCAAATTATGGAGAGTGAGATTGATGCGATGGTCGGTGAGGCGGTCTTGAGGGAAGTTGTAGGTGCGGATTTTTTCAGAGCGCTCACCGCTGCCTATTTGAGAACGTCGTTCCTCAGTTAACTCTTCGAATTTTTTGCCTTGCTCCTTGTCTAAGAGGCGAGCCCGGAGCACTGCCATAGCCTTCAGTTTATTCCTTAACTGGGAGCGTTCGTCCTGGCAGACTGTTACTATGCCTGTAGGCAGGTGGGTGATGCGAACTGCGGTGGTCAACTTGTTTACATTTTGCCCACCGGCTCCACCACTTCGGAATAAATCAATCCTTACGTCATCTGGTTTAATAGCTATTTCTACCTCTTCGGCTTCGGGGAGGATGGCAACAGTGGCTGTTGAGGTATGGATTCGCCCTGAAGACTCTGTTACCGGTACTCGTTGTACTCGGTGTACTCCACGCTCATATTTTAACCGGCTGAAGGCTCCCTTGCCCTTTATCTCGAAGATTATTTCCTTAAAGCCGCCGAGTTCGGTCTGGTTGCTATCGATGATATCCACCTGCCAGCCCTTGCTTTGGGCATAGCGACTGTACATGCGAAATAGGTCAGCGGCGAAAAGAGACGCTTCTCCACCGCCGGTACCGGCTCTGATTTCCACTATGACATCTTTATTTTGGTTAATTTCTTTGGGTAAAAGTGATAGTTGCAATTGGTGAAGAATGTCGTCCTGCCGTTTTTTTAAATTAGCTACTTCATCTTTCACCATGGGTATCATATCAGGTTCTAGTCCGTCATCTAACATGGCTTGAGTTTCCTGCAGAGCTTTAGAAATGGCTTTATATTGGCGATACTTGGTTACGGTGTCTTCCAGACTGGCCTGTTCCTGAGCCAGTGGTTGAAGGCGTGCCAGATTTGAGGACAGCTCTGGTTGGGCTATCAGTTGGCTTAGTTCCTCATAGCGCTTTTCGATTGATTCGAGTCTATTGAACATAGCTTGTTTCCAGTGAAAATTATATCATAGCTTCTAGGAATACGCTCGGATTGAGGGATGAGGTGAATCTTGGCTTAGATCTTTGGTATTTTCGATATCGCTTTCACATATGCCTTCACAATATCATATCGTCTCAGTACGCCGACGAGCCGAGACGGGTCTCTTCTGGAAACTACTGGTAGTCGCCCTACTTCTTTGGCTCCTAATTTTTGAACTATATCATGTAAGGTCTCATCAGGGTAGGCTTTAATCAGGTTTGTGGTGGCAATATCGGCTACCGTCAATTCACGACTTTCGCTGCCCATCCTGGATTCCACGTCAGCTAACGTGATCATTCCTTTGAGACGATTGTTTTTGTCAACTACAGGGAAGCCGTGGTGCTTGCTCTTGGCGAACTTGTCTGCTATTTCGGCGAAGGTCATTTCTGCGGGGACTGTGGGGAAGTCTTTCGTCATTACTTCCCGGACGGTTACCTTTTCAAGTAAATCTACTTCTTCTCGCGAGCGGATAGAGATACCCCGGCGTGTTAGCTTCAAAGTGTATATGCTTTCGGGGCTGAGCCTATAAGCTATCAGAGTACTGATGACAACCGCCAACATTAGAGGCAATATAATGGCATAATCTCTGGTCATCTCGAAAATGATGATGATGGCTGTGATTGGTGCTCGAGCTGCAGCGGAAAAGACTGCTGCCATGCCTACCAGGGCATACGCTCCTGAGGGAGCAGCAATGTTCGGCAGAAGGCGATTAGCAACGTCGCCAAAAGCGCCTCCGAGCATCGCGCCCATGAATAGGCTTGGGGCGAAGACGCCTCCACTGCCGCCGCTACCTAATGTGAGAGATGTAGCCAATATTTTAAGCGGTAGCAGTGACATGAGGGTGATCAGTCCGATTTTTCCCAGGAGGGCTTGTTCTACTCCATCATAGCCTACGCCAAACAGGTAAGGATTATAGAATCCGATAAGTCCGATACCAATGCCGCCCAGTGCTGGTTTTACGAAAGTGGGTATTTTGATAGCACCGAAAATATCCTCGGTCTTATATAAGGCACGTATAAATAGTACGCCTATCAGGGCGCATGCTGCGCCGAGCACAAAGTAGAGCGGTAGTTCCCAGTAACTATTTAGAGTGTAAGCAGGTATGCTGAATGATTGGAGGTTGCCCAGAAAAGCATGGGCGACAACGCTGGCAATAACTGAAGTGATGACCACAAAGCCGAAATGGCGGGTTAGAATTCTACCTAATATAACTTCGTGCGCAAAGAAGACTCCGGCTATAGGGGCGTTGAAAGTAGCGGAGATACCGCCGGCTGCGCCGCAGGCAACAAGGGTTTTTATCCATTCTTGGGAAAGGTATAGGCGCTGTCCTAAAATTGACCCGATGGTCGAGCCGATTTGGACGATCGGACCTTCTCTGCCTACTGAACCACCGCTGCCAATGCAGATCGATGAAGCTAATGTCTTGATTACAGCCACCCGTGCCCGGATACGTCCACCTCTGATGGCTACTGCTTCCATGACCTCAGGGACACCGTGCCCTTTGGTTTCTGAGGCACGGGTAAAGTAGACAAGTGGTCCAATTATTAAGCCTCCGATGATTGGCAGCAAAATGACGTAATATTGTCCCAGGAAGCTCAGGACGTCAGCACCACCGTCAAAGAAAAGTTTGTGAAAAAACTCGATCAGCCACCTGAAGGCAACAGCACCGAGCCCTGCGGCAATTCCAACTACGGTGGCTAGGGTGGTACCGAAAGCAAATTCAGAATTACGGAAGCGATGGTAAGCGGAGTCCAGTCGAAAAACCTTGAATATGTTCATAAGTACCTGATGGTGAGGATTATGAATTTGCCGGTGCAAAGCCTTTAGGGTGATTGGGTTTTATTTTAACATGTGATGCTAACGGGGACAAATAACGTGCACTCTGAATGCGTTATCTAATTAATGGTGGTTTATAATTGTATAGGGCACGTACGTATTGACAGGTGCTGCAGGTTGTGTTAATATATTAGTCTGTTTGCAATTGCGCACTTTAACAACTGGATAGTGGAAGGAAATCTTTTTCAGAGAGTTTGATCCTGGCTCAGAATGAACGTTAGCGGCGTGCCTGATGCATGCAAGTCGAACGCCCTTATGACCCGCAAGGGTTATCAGGGAGTGGCGAACGGCTGAGTAACGCGTAAGTGACCTACCTTCGAGTGGGGGATAACTTGCCGAAAGGCAAGCTAATACCGCATTCGCTAGTAAGTTATATCATATTTATTAGCAAAGCCTTAGGGCGCTTGAAGATGGGCTTGCGTCTGATTAGCTAGTTGGTAGGGTAATGGCCTACCAAGGCGATGATCAGTAGCTGGTCTGAGAGGACAACCAGCCAGACGGGGACTGAGATACGGCCCTGACTCCTACGGGAGGCAGCAGCAAGGAATTTTGCGCAATGGGCGAAAGCCTGACGCAGCGACGCCGCGTGGGGGATGAAGGCCTTCGGGTTGTAAACCTCTTTTCTCGAGGAAGAATAATGACGGTACTCGAGGAATAAGTCTTGGCTAACTACGTGCCAGCAGCCGCGGTAATACGTAGAAGGCAAACGTTATTCGGATTTACTGGGCGTAAAGCAGGTGCAGACGGTTCCTTAAGTCGGGTGTTAAATCTCCTGACTCAATCAGGAGGGGTCATTCGATACTAGGGAGCTTGAGGGCAGCAGAGGAAGGCGGAATTCCCGGTGTAGCGGTGAAATGCGTAGATATCGGGAGGAACACCAGTGGCG
>CAYNVO010000003.1:0-269739 GCA_964400675.1 uncultured Dehalococcoidales bacterium
GGGAGTGTCGGAATTGGCAGACGAGCATGACTTAGGATCATGTGCCGCAAGGCGTAGGGGTTCGAGTCCCCTCTTCCCCACCACTGCTTGCAACAGTCAATCAGGCGTTAGCTAGGTGCTTGCAAATCTTTTACGGCATCTTTCAAGGAATTCGTTAAGACAGCAAGGTCATTTTTTGAGGTTGTACCATGGGCTCAGTATTCCACTTCACACATGTCCTTGCGGTAATGGGCTTCTATCACATAAACTAATACAAAAGGTAACGGTAAAGAATGGCTACTTCGAAAAAAACGGCGCGTGTTGATTCTCAGCAAGCCCTCGCTGTTGAGGTCAATCATGTCACCAAAGCTTTCGCAGACAAGGTAGCGGTCCGTGACCTATCATTTGCCGTAAGTCAAAACGAGATATTCGGCCTAATTGGGCCTAACGGTGCTGGCAAGACCACAACCATCAGAATGGTGATGGACATTATCAAACCTGATTCTGGAAGTATAGCTGTTCTTGGGGAAAAGCTGAGCGAAGCCAGCAAGAGCAAACTGGGCTACTTGCCCGAAGAAAGAGGCCTCTACAAAAAGCTTAATGTTATGGATTCCATCATCTACCTCGCCTCTCTCAAGGGCATGGACAGGCGATCCGCTGAAGAAAAGGCTGATAAACTGCTGGTCCAGACCGGAATGCAATCAGCCAGGAACAAGAAGATTGAAGAGTTAAGCAAGGGCATGGGCCAGATTATCCAATTCATCGTGACAATTATTCACGATCCGGAGTTCATCGTTCTGGATGAACCTTTTACTGGTCTCGACCCGGTTAATACCGAATTACTCAAGAAGATGGTCATGGACTCTCGAAACGACGGTAAAGCTATAATCCTCAGCACTCACCAGATGAGCCAGGTGGAGGAGCTTTGTGACCGCATCCTGATGATTGATCACGGACGTAGCGTTCTTTACGGGAATCTCAAGGACATCAAAGCGAAGTATAGGAGCCATTCGGTCATAGTAGACTTTGAAGGAGAGCCGGGCCAGATACCGGGGGTTGTCGATAAGCATGTTCATAAGGGCTACGTTGAGCTGGTGCTTGATAAAGGCACAACTCCCAAACAGGTACTCGACAGCCTGGTAAGGTCAGGAATCACAATTAACCGTTTTGAAGTGGCCACGCCAACTCTGAATGAGATATTCATTGAAGTGGCAGGCAAGAATCATGAATAGGACGTTTTTGATATTCAGGCACGAGTTTTTGCGGACCGTGAGAAGAACCGGTTTTATTGTCCTGACACTTGCTTTGCCTGTGCTAGCCCTTCTCGCTATCGGCGTTTTTCAAATCGTCTCGGGTATTGCCAGTCCCCCGGCACAAGTGACCAAGATTGGATATGTAGACGAAGTCGGTAGCTTCACCCAGTTCACCATCCAGGGGAACATAAACCTGGTCCACTATGACACTCCGGACGCGGCAACGCAGGCAATAATCAAGAAGGACATAGCCGAATACTTCGTTATTCCGCACGATTTCCTCTCAACAAGAACAGCGAATCTATTTACGACACAGAAAGAGCTGGCACCGCCTGATGCAACCACCGCCGCAATAAAGAATTTCATATCGAGTAACCTCTTGGCGGGGAAGGTGCCGGCAGATGTCATCACAGTTGTAGAGACGCCTTTGAACCTGGTCACCACCTTGATAACTTCATCTGGAGAAGTGGCTCCTCAACAAGCGGGATATGCTAATGTGCTCGTTCCTGTGGTTTTTGCTTTCTTATTAGCTTTCTCCATTATTTTCAGTGCAACCTACGTGTTGCAAAGTCTGGGCGAAGAGAAGGAAAACCGCCTTATGGAGATCCTATTATCTTCGGTCTCGACCAGGCAGCTGCTCGCCGGCAAAGTCTTGGGCCTCGGAGCAGCCGGATTAATGCAGGTTGTAGTCTGGGTGATATCGATTCCTCTTCTTCTAGGGTTGGCTTCTTCGTCTATCGGTGGCTTCATCAGTACTATTCATGTGCCAGCTTACTTCTGGGTCCTGGGCATAGTGTTTTTCATCCTTGGCTATTTGCTGTTTGCCGTACTGGCATCCAGCCTCGCTGCCATTACTTCCACCGTACGGGAAGCACAAGGGATCGCACAGCTGTACGGCGTATTCAGCATTGCACCATTCTGGTGTCTCTCTTTGATCCTACTTTACCCGAATAGTCCGGTATGGATTGTTTTCAGCATTTTCCCATTTAGCGCACCGGTGTTAGTGATGATACGCCTGGGCGTAATCGGCGTCCCTGCGTGGCAACTGGTAGCCAGTTTAGCTGTGCTGGCATTATCCGTCTTTGGCGGACTCTTGCTGGCAGCTAAGTTGCTAAGAATCTACACATTAATGTATGGAAAAAGACCGAGGTTGGGAGAGATCATTCGAAATCTTAGAGCCTAGCTATCTGAGCCTGCCCTCGTAGCAATTAACATTTGCTGTAAGGTCGGTATCAGTCCTTTCTTCTCAAACAAAAGTTCGGGGACTGTTCCGAGTAGCCCACCATACAGTATATTGGGTAGTAAGAATGGAGGTATTAGCTCATGACATTCAAGATGTCGCTTCAAGAGGCTAAAGAACGTGCTTTGGAATTGATGCACCGAGGCTATCATTGAGGTCCGGGCGTCCTGCAAGTTATGTGGGAAGCTTATGGGCTTGGCGATGAAGACCTGCTTTGGGCTGGAGTCGCCTTTACCGGTGGCATAGGTGGACAGCAGCGAGCGCCATGTGGTGCTGTATCTAGCGCAGCGGTTTGCCTGGGATTGCGCTATCGCAGTTCAGATAAACAGAAGGCAAAACAGGCGCGATTGGATGCGCGCTTGGATGCCAATGAGCTCGTCCAGAGCTTCACTGAAAAATTTGGCTCCATTAGCTGTCTGGAATTGGTCGGGATGGACTTCTCCGAGCCCGGGGGATACCAGCGATTCCGGGAATCTGGCATCTGGCAGGATAAATGTGACAATTATGTCCAGTTTGTAATCGAAAAGCTCTACGAACTGGATGCTAAGAGAGCGACTGCATCTGTGCCAGAACAGGTTATCATTTACACCAAGCCTGGTTGTCCCTTCTGTGCTGCGGCAAAAAGTGACCTTGAAGAACGAGGGGTTCCTTATAAGGAGATAAGCGTTGAAGATAACCCCAAGGCTACCGAGGAGCTAATGCGCCTTTCAAAAGGTAATGGTATAGTTCCAATTCTGGTGATCGGAGAAGAAGTAAAAGTAGGTTTTGGCGGAGGCTGAGCAATCTAAACTGCGGCGGTCTGCCGCAAACAGAATATCATAGAGTTCCGGTATCTGAATTGTCATTACGAAACATCAACTAAAGAAGATAAACGGCTAATTGTCTTCTCTACAAATTGCTCATCGTTAATTGAAATTTCGATGGCTCCATGAGGACAGACATCAACGCAGCGTCCACAGCCTCGACAGGCATCGCTTCTTACAGCATGATTGTTAACCAGACGGATGGCATCAATAAAGCACACGCCTTGAGTACATGTTCCGCAGCCTGTGCACTGCTCGTTGACCGTTACTTCGACTCCGGGCATTTTTGTTGTCTTGGCACTGATTTGGGGTGCTATATGAGGCAGGATTCGCCACAGGCAGCAGCAAGGGCAGCAGTTGCAGATAGTAAGAAGTTTGTTGCCCGGGCCAGTGCCTAGCCAGACTGTATCTATCTTGTTTCGACCTATTAGATGGACCAGCCCGGCTGCACGGCAGCGCTGCACATGATCATGTGCTTCCTCTTTTGTCACTCGACGACCAAGCTTGGGATTGATACCTAATGTTGCCTCTCCAAGGAAAAGACAGCCAAGGTCAATCGGATAGTCTTTGCATTTGGAGGCATCGCGGCAGATACACTTATTCATAATCCAGTGATAGTTGGCTTTCTCGATGAAGTGTTCCACCACCTGAGATGGCAATATCATCTGTTCAGGCATATCAACCGGCATATTCAGCTGGATCACCCTGTCTTTGGGTAGGTAAATTATGTCGTCGCCCTCAAAGAGCCAGTGGTCAATGACTTTGCCAATAAATGGCACCTTTGTTAATCTGGCAAGGAGAAAACGGGTGGGGAAACCCTTCTTAATCAGCTCTACAAGCCATACAGGTCGTCCCATGACTATACAAACCCTCTGATAATAAGCCTATCAGTAGCCGAATCTGAAATTAAAAGGCTGGGTATTTTCCAGGTACCATACCCAGCCCTTTTTAGAGTCTAAGTTAACTACAGCTTTAGCTCTTGCCGATACGGAACATCTTAGTACCGCATTTTGGGCAAGTACCTTGCGTAGCCGGCTTGCCGTTCTTCATTTTGATAGACTTCGGATTGCTCATTTCCCTCTTAGTGCGGCACTTCATACAGTATGCTTGCATCTCATACCTCCTTGCAATACACAATAAACCATCACGAGTGAAATGTCAATAGTATATTGGTCATGCGCAAGCAAAAATGGGATTATTCATATTGCCAGCGTACTTGAGGGCAGCAGAACTGCGTTTGGTTTCCCTGATGATGCTTTTTAATCCAGTCGACCTTATGCAGTAAATACTTGTCTGGCTGTAAACTGCCGAATGGTGTAGATTACTGAGACACGGGAATAGTGAAAGAGAAGAAGCTGCCTTTCCCCTCTTCGCTGCGGGCTTCAATCTTGCCGCCGTGTGCTTCTACTAAGCTTCTGGCAATAGCGAGTCCCAGACCTGTACCGCCGGTTGCGCGGGTTCGAGACTTGTCTATTCTGTAAAAGCGCTCGAAGATGTTTGGCAAATGCTCGGCAGGAATGCCCTCGCCGGTATCGTCAACGCCTATCTCTATCCAATTATCAAGCCTCTTGGCGGTTACAGTTATGATACCTCCTTGTGGTGTATGAGTGATAGCGTTATCAATCAGGTTGAGCAAGACCTGGCTGATACGTCGGGAGTCAATATTCACCGGCGGCAGCTTTTTTGGCAGGTCAGCGGATAATGTTATTCCCTTTGCCGCTGCCTGGCTTTGCTTCATATCTGCTATTTGTTTCAATAACTTGATTATATTTTCCTTCTGACATTCCAGCTTTAATTCGCCCGCCTCAGCCAGGCTCAGCTCTTGGAGGTCGTCAACCAATCGCGATAGCTGGCCTGTTTCTTCATCAAGCAAGCGGATGGCACCAGGGTCTGGATTTACCATTCCATCATGCATTGCCTCCAGATAACCTTTGAGATTAGATAGCGGGGTCCTCAGCTCGTGGGCAATGTCAGCTATCATATTACGGCGAAGACGCTCACTTCGTTCCAAATTTTCTGCCATGGAATTGAAGGCTTGTGCCAGCTCTCCGAGCTCACTCTTGTCTCTAAACTGTACTCTCTGGGACAAATCCCCATGACCCAGCTGCCTGGCGGCGAGGGTAAGAGCCTTGACCGGCGCTGAGATTCGACGTGACAGGAAATAAGTTATTAAGAATGCAACAGCGATTGCCAGCAGTGCGCCCCAGAGAAGAAAACGATTTATTGTTTTGTAAAGACTCAGCGGTGAAGGGAATACTGCTGACGGCTCTGGACTGATATAGAAAGTTCCTGTGCTATTTCCTTCCCATGATGGTGGCAGGCGCATGCCCGGTGTGTCAGGATGGTACTGCTGCCCCAACAACTCCCCCTGGGAATCGGCTACTACAACACCGCTGGAGTCTGTCAGTATAATTCTGTGACCATAGAGACTACTCCACTGCTCCATATATGGCTGAATCCCATCCCAGTCTCCGTGTTCGAGGAAATAACGATGCAGTTCGAATGCTAATCTGCCTAGGCGTGCTTGCTCGCTCCGTTCGCCATATCGACGGACCTCACCTTCAGTAGCTTGACTGGCAAAAAAGTATATTGCGCCGACTGCCACCAGTATTACGAAGGCGAAAGCCGCAAGTAGACGAAATCGCAGACTATATACCACTTTGAGTCCCCGAGAACTTGTATCCGGCTCCGTACGCCGTCTTTATGTATCTGGGATGCCTGGGATTTGATTCCAGCTTACGGCGTAGGTTTAGAATATGAACATCTATAGTGCGGTCAAAACCCTTGTAATCATAGCCCAAAGCTTTTTCAACAAGCTCTGCGCGGCTGAAAACTCTTCCTGGTTCCTTGACTAGGACCCCTAGCAGCTTAAATTCAACAGGGGTAAGATTCAAAAGTCTGTCAGAAATTGATGCCTCCTGCTTGAGGAAGTTCAGGATAAGTCCTCCGCGCTTAATCTCTGCGGGGCCACGTTCACCTGGCAGACGCCTTAGCACTGCCCTGACCCTGGCTGCCAGTTCCCTCGGGCTGAAGGGCTTGGAGATATAATCATCAGCTCCTAAACCAAGACCGGTCAGCTTGTCTTCGTCAGTAGTTCTGGCAGTGAGCATAATGATTGGCACATCGGATTCATCTCTAAGGATGCGGCAGACCTCGAGTCCGTCAATACCGGGTAGCATTAAGTCCAGGACGATGAGGTCTGGGCGAGTCTCACGCGCCAGACGCAGTGCCTCAATGCCATCGTAAGCAACCAGAACCCTGTAGCCATCACGGTTCAGGTAGAGCTTGACCAGCTCCACCGTCTTTACGTCATCATCAACTACCAGAACCCTTTTACCGGCCATATTGAAACTCTGGGGAGTTAAACTTTTATTATGTTATAACATAAATGTTAAGAAATTGTTAAGGTAAATTACTTTTGAATTTCTATCATCGACCTAATTAGAAAAAGAGAGGGGAATATTTCCCCCTCTCTTTTAATGGTCATCCCAAGGAGTTTGTAATAAAGCAGTGCTTATTCTGCTGGGGCACACCACGGTGCACCCATTCCACGGAAACCGCCATGGTCTTTGAAGCCGAAGCAAGGCGGAACATCAGGATTTGCCTCCCACCTCTCTAGCATAGCATCAGCTTGTTCCTGAGTCATCTTGCCCTCGTCCACCAGCTTCTGAAGGCGATTTTGAATGACTTCAAGTGACATCTCTGGGCGGTTTTCCAAAGCTTTAGCTCGCATCTCACTCGCAGCCTGGGCAAATGCGTCTTTCAGCGCTTCCTTATCGATAGATTCTCCTGTATTCTGCTGGTAGATTTCACAGATTCTGTCTAGCATCATCCCGGGTTGCGCCTTGGATTCGCTGTTATTGCCGTTGTCGGCAGCGAGGGCTATGCCACCAATGCTCCCTGCCAATAGTACGGCTGCCAGCGCCGTGAAAATTATGAATTTCTTGTTTCGCCACATTTCTGTCTGCTCTCCTTTCTTTTAATACTGATATAAGTATAGCGTCTGGATGTTAAAATTTTATTAAGATTCTGGGGCTTATGCTGTGATATGAAGCGTGGTAGAATTGACGAGGCGGTGAGAGTCAACATCTATGGTTTTTCCGTAATCATATTGAAGTACCTGACAGAATATAATGTGGCAGTATTATACTGTTGAGGCCATTAACAGTCAATTTAGCTGAAGTCAGTTGTTTTTTTAGCCATAAAGCCTCGAACCCTGTGGTTGATGCAGTAAGCTGGCGGCAGGTCAATTCTCGAGGCTTGAGTTTCGTATTTGTGGTAAAATGCAACATCAATTTGGGAGGCAATACGTGAAACTCAACTTCAATTACTTTATGCCGACAAAAATTCTTTTCGGTGCTGGAAAGTTAAATCAACTGGCTAATGCCCGTTACTTGCCCGGAAAGAAAGCTCTGATTGTAATTAGCTCGGGTTCATCCATGAAAAGATACGGCTATCTAGATAGGGTTATTGGCTATTTACGAGATAATGGTGTGCAGTCGACCGTTTTCGACAGGATACTTGCCAATCCTGTAGTTGAACATGTAACAGAAGGGGCTGCCTTGGCGAAGCAGGAGGGTTGCGATTTCGTTATCGGTCTGGGGGGTGGGAGCAGTATCGATAGCGCCAAGAGTATCGCCGTGATGGCAAAAAACCCTGGCGAATACTGGGATTATGTTCGGGGTGGCAGTGGCAAAGGGAAGCGTCTTTCAGAAGGTGCACTGCCGATTGTAGCAATTCCCACCACGGCCGGGACCGGGACAGAATCAGACCCCTGGACCATCATAACAAAAACTGATACGAAGGATAAAATCGGCTGGGGAGCCGATTGCACGTATCCCACTCTTTCAATAGTCGATTCGGAGCTAATGACCAGCGTCCCTCCGCACCTTACTGCATATCAAGGTATGGACGCATTCTTCCACGCTGTTGAGGGTTACCTGTCAATTTTGAATAATCCGGCAAGTGATATGTATGCTTTAGATGCAATCGGTTTGATAACCGAATACCTGCCCATTGCGGTAAAAGAAGGGAGTAACATAGAAGCACGCTCTGCCCTGGCATGGGCCAGTACACAAGCCGGCTTTGTAGAATCGTTGTCAACCCTTATTTCGCATCACTCTCTGGAACATGCAATTAGCGCTTATCACCCTGACATTCCTCACGGCGCAGGTTTAATTGCAACCTCGGTGTCCTATTTCAACTACCTTGCACAGCGCAATGGAGCCAGGTTTCCAGACATTGCCAGAAAAATGGGTGAGGATGTGGATGCATTGCCGGAGCTTGAAAAACCATTTGCTTTTGTTAAAGCGTTAAAAAAGCTGATCAATAACATTGGAATAGAAAAAAGTAATTTAGCGAGCTTCGGTGTGAAAAAAGAAGAGGCACCTGCAATAGCCCAAAATTCTATCGAAACAATGGGCGGCCTGTATCAATACACTCCGGCAAAACTAGATAAAGAAGATGTAGTGAAGATACTTGAAGCCTGTTTTTAGATAACCTGCCCAAGATAATTGCATAACCCTCTATGTTAGAGTTGCCATGTACAAGCAGACAGGCCGTCTCTAGTTTTGGTGGGGCTTACTGTACAATAGACAGAACTTTTAGTCTAGCCTTCACCCTCTCCAAATAATTGGCTTATTACCTAATGGAAGACGTCACGTTTAGCGCTTGATAAATAACACTCAATCTGATAACATAACTATGACTTAAAAAGGAAGCAATCAATCTCGCAGGTAGATAGTAAGTGACCTGATCGAGGATGACGGTTCGCAATATTGGAGGGTCCATCTTACCATTTCAATTCACAGGCTACTTAACAACCAAGTTAACCCCTTCGCAATAACAACTGTTAAGCCCATTAATACTTTCCCCTACTTGAGTTTCTGTCGGGAATGTCAGGGCTTGTTGTTGATTGCGTTTAGTTGTTGACTTTCATTTGTTTCCGTTCTGGTTCCATTTTGAATTAGGCATATCATGAGGCTTTCTGCCTATGATTTAAGGGAGAAAGGCGGATGACAGCTCTAAGCAGATTGGTAGATATTGATTCTGGGAAGGCATTACACAGCCTTGGATATAGTAGTAATCACAAGGTACCAGCTCGCATTGTGTCTTTAGTTAACGAATACATAGAAAATGCCTGTGATATTATTGAGCCTGCATGCTCATATATCATCAGGGATGTTGACTGGGTTCAGGGCTCGGTCGTCTCTATTCAAGATTCAGTCATCTTTTTTGAAAGCAAGATCATCGCAGGGCTGCTGGAACAATGTGAGAAAGCTGCATCATTCATAGTAACCATAGGCGGACGTCTGGAAGAAATGGTTAGCCAACTTGCCAGAGACAGGCTCGTACTCCGTGCTAGAGTGCTGGATGCAATAGGCTCGGTCGCTGTTGAGAGTGTGGCCGACTATGCGCAGGACATGGTCAGTAAGGTTGCCAGCACCAAGGGGCTTTACATAAGCCGGCGCTTCAGCCCTGGCTATTGCGACTGGGATATCAGTCAGCAAAGCGTGCTCTTTCGGGTTATGAACGGAGATAACGCTGGGGTGCACTTGACCGAGCAGTGCTTGATGATCCCTCAGAAGTCGGTATCGGGCATTATTGGCATTGGCCCCAGCGAGATAGAAAGATACAATCCATGCAAAACTTGTGATAAACGTGATTGTATAGGCAGGAGGTAGAGTTCAAGAATATGATTCGAAAAGGATTGACGGGGGGCAGCTTCAAACCCCTTACCGAAGAGTCTGTATCTAAGGTACATGAGACCGTAATGCGAGTAATTGAGGAAGTAGGCTTTCAGGTAAACTCGGAAGCTGCATTAGAACTGTTCAAGGGTGCAGGCGCCGAGGCAAACAAAGAAAAGAATCACATTCGAATACCACGTGAATTGGCGCTCCAATTAATAAGGAAGGCCCCATCACAAATAAAGCTCTGTGGTCAGGATAAGAAGAACGATATCCTACTGGGTGAGAAGCGGGTATACGCTGGGACAGGAGGAACTGCACTCTATATTTATGAGCCTGACACTAAAATACAACGGCCAGCTACATTACAAGACCTGAGAAACATCGCTAAGCTGGTTGACCATCTGAATAATATCCACTTGTTTATGTTATCAACTTATCCTAGCGAGCTACCTGTGGAACAAGTGGATGTAAACAGATTCTTTATTGGTCTGGACAATACAACAAAGCATGTGATGGGAGGTGTCTATACTCTGGAAGGAGTCAGGCAGGTAATAAGGATGGCTGAGATAGTAGCGGGTTCAGCTGAGGAGCTCCGTCAACGCCCCCTCATCTCTATGGTAACCTGCAGCATAAGCCCGATGAAGATGGATGCCCAATATGGTGATATGCTCTTGGCTATCGCTAAGAGTGGCGTCCCGGTAGTCTGTCCTGCTGAGCCATTATGCGGGGCCACTTCGCCAATTACACTTGCCGGAAACCTCGTTATCCAAACTGTGGACTCACTGTTGGGCGTAATGCTTACTCAGATTGCCAATCCGGGAACGCCTGTTATCTTCGGCTCAGTATCCAGTATTACAGATCTCAGAGACCTCAAATACCTCGCTGGCTCAGTGGAGATGGGCTTGCTCAACGCAGCTGGTGCACAGATGGCCCAGTTTTACCGTCTTCCCTTCTATGCAACCGGCGGTATGACTGACTCCAAAGTTTTGGACTCTCAGAGTGGTTATGAGTCTGCAATAACGAACTTATTATGTGCTTTGTCAGGAGCCAACTTCATTCACGATGCTGCTGGGCTCATGGAATTTGCGCTAACAATGTGTTACGAGAAGCTTGTTATAGACAATGAGATACTGGGAATGGTGATGCGGGCGGTTGAGGGTATAAGAGTAGACGATGACGCTCTGGCTTTTGAAGTCATCAAAGAGGTAGGCCCGGGAGGTCATTTTCTTACCGCCAAGCATACAAGGCATTTCATGCGTAGAGCGCATTACCATCCCACGCTGAGCGATAGGGAAAGCAGAGAAGATTGGGAACGCAAAGGCAGCAAGCTCACATGGGAAAGAGCAGCGGAACAGGTTAAAAAGATCCTGGCTGCCCATGAGTTCAGCATTCCAGCCGCAGTACGACAACAGGTACTCTCAGAGATAAAAGGTATCGTGGACTAAGATATGCTGGTGATCGGAGAAAAGATAAACGCTTCGAACAAGTCTGTCGCTGAGGCTATCGCCAGGAGAGATGAGGAATACTTGGCAAATTTGGCTAAAGCGCAAGCTTCTGCCGGGGCTGATTACATTGATGTAAATGTCGGTAGTGGCCAGGGCACACAGCAGGATGAAATAGCAGCTATGAAGTGGCTAGTAGAGATAGTTCAGACAGCCACGGACAGGCCGATGGCTATCGATAGCGATTCTCCAGATGTTATCGATTCCGCATTACAAAAGTATCAAGGTGAACAGGTGTTAATTAACTCCGTGACTGCCGAGCCAGCGAGACTAGCATCTATCGGTTCTCTGGCAGCAAAGCGACACGCATGGGTAGTAGCACTAGCTATGGGGGTGGAGGGAATACCTGACAGCGTAGAAAAGCGTCTGGCTGCCTGCGAACTGATAGCGAAACACCTAACAAGGTTGGGCATGACAGAGGGCCAGATATTTTTTGACCCCCTTGTGCTGCCTATATCTGTGGATTCCAGTCAGGGGTTGGTCACACTGAAGACCATAGAGCAGATCAAGCACCATTTTCCTGATGCCAGAACAGTGATTGGCCTGAGCAATATTTCTTACGGTCTTCCAAAGAGGCATCTAATTAATCGTGCTTTTATGTTGATGGCAGCTTATGCTGGTTTGGACGCGATAATCGTTGATCCTCTGGATGCTAAAGCCATGAGCCTTGTCAAGGTGGCCAATATGCTTGTGGGAAGAGATAAATCGTGCAGAGGCTATTTAAGGGCTCATCGGAAAGGTGCCATAGTAGACTAGCGTAGAGGAGGAATGAATTGCCCAGAGAAGGAATCTTGATTCACAAGCCTTATGAAAGGATTACCGATAAGCAGATCCAGCAGATCCACCGCGCTTCTATGGAGATTTTGAAGGATCCTGGCCTGATATCTTTCAATAAAGAGGCAGCGGAGATATTCCAAGCCAACGGTGCAGAGGTTACTACAGATTCCACCAGTGACCATCATTGTTGGCACATAAAAATACCAGAAAGGCTCGTTCTGCAGGCACTCGATAGTGCACCTAAGACAGTCAAGTTAGGTGCCAGGAACCCGGATAATTCTCTGATAATGAAGGGGAACGAGCCAAGGGTATTCTTTATCACCGGCTCGGAGACGAATATCTGGCTGGATGTTGATTTTTCAACCTATGTTAAGAAGTCTAACAATGGTACTGAAATCAAGGTTCCTGAATTTCACCCCCGGCGCGGAACAGTTGCTGACCTTTGTAAGTCAGCTCATGTCTGTGAGCATTTGGATACTGTGGATGGCTACATCCGCACTGTAAATATCCAAGACAAAGACATTACAGAAGATAATAAGGACGTCAACAAGTTCTTCGCCTCTTTGAATAATACCACCAAGCATGTTATGTCAGGGCTAACCAGTCTAAAACAACTGGACAACGTTGTGAGGATGGCGGAATTAATAGCGGGAGGCAAAGAGCAACTCAAGGAAAATCCCGTAATTTCTTTCATTACCTGCTTGGTCAAGAGCCCTCTACAGTTTGTTGAGGATACAACAAATACTTTTATTGAGGTTTGTCGAAGAGGCTTGCCTGTGGTAGTTTCATCGTCACCTCAAGCTGGTACCAGTGCTCCCATCAAGGAAGCGGGGATTATGGCTCAAATAAATGCCGAGGTATTGGTTGGCATAACACTGGGCCAACTGGTAAACAATGGGACGCCGGTTCTCTATGGGAGCGTACCAGTGAGGGCACGGATGGACACCCTCGGAGATTCATACGGTTCCGTTGAAACTAGCCAGTACAACATCAACTGCGTTCAACTGGCAAGGTTCTACAAAATACCAAACTACTCTACGTCAGGTGTTTGCGATGCCAAGATACCAGGGCAGCAATCGTCTATAGAGAGATTATTCTCAGATATAGTCGTCACTTTGAGTGGTCCCCAGTTTCTACATTGTGCCTATGGTCTCCTTGACTGCAATTCCATCTTTTGCCTGCTCCAAGCTGTCTTGGACGATGCCCATTTCCAGATGGTCAAATTCTTCCTGAAGCCAGCGCTAATTGGGGAAAAGGAGATCTCAGAGACTCTGAAGCAGATAAGAGAAGTGGTGACGACACCGCAGAAGCTTTATATTAGCCATATTCGTCCCGTACTGCGCAGCGGGGAGATCTCAGTACCTTATCCCTTTGAAGGAGATTTGGCAAACGATAACGTGTTTGCACTAGCCTACGACAGGATGAATGAGCTTCTGGCAAAGCCCGTAGAACGTATAGATTCAGTTACTACTTGTAAGATATTCCAGGAGATTCCAGGGTTATTACCTAGGTTAAATACATATGAAGAAAGGAGATAGTAATGAGTGAAGATATCATAGCCATACTTAAGGAAAATGTCATACAGGGAAGAAAAACTATTGATGATGAAGGAATAGACGAAGCACTATCAGGAACACATGGAGTGATGGAGTTGACGCAGTCAGCGCTGGATAACAGCATCCCTTTAGAGACAATAATTGCCCAGGGCCTGACGGCAGGAATGCAGGTTGTAGGTGAAAAATTCGCCGCCAAGGAATATTTTATCCCCGATATGCTGGCCTCTGCCGAAGCTGTAGGTGCAGCTATGGAAATACTGAAACCACTTCTCGAGGCTTCAAATATAAAGACAAAGGGGAAATTTGTTATAGCCACGGTAAAAGGGGATATCCACGATATAGGCAAGAATATTGTTGCTATCTTGCTCAGAGGCGCTGGATACGAGGTTTATGACTTGGGTGTAGATGTGCCAGGGGAACAAATTGCCAGCGCTGTAAGGGAAGAGAAACCGAATTACCTGGGGCTTTCGGCCCTCCTTACTACCACAATGACAGAAATGGGAGAGGTGGTTAAGGTGCTTAAGGAGAATGGTCTAAGAGATAAGGTCAAGGTCCTGATCGGGGGAGCTGCAGTCTGTGATGATAATACTGAGGAAATAGGAGCTGATGCCTATTGCACTGATGGCTTTCATGCTATTAAAGTGCTCGATGCGTTCGATAAAGCAAGGATATGATTCATATACATGCCTTTAATGAGGGAGGTTAAATAATGGCAGGAATTGCAGGAATTCTAGGAAACGACAACGGCGAGCTAGAAAAGATACTGGAGATAATCAAATACAGAGGCCCACACGAAACTTGGATAAATCGAGAAGGTCAGGTGAACCTGGGGTGTTTAGAGTTGAATGTGGGCGCAGACTGCAAGCCCGGCTCACACCATGCGTCTCATGGCAAGGCAGCCGTCATCATTGATGGACGTATATATAATCCAGAAAAAGGAAAAATGACCGACGCCGAGGCGGTGCTTTACTTTTATAACAAGTTTGGCATACGGTTTGCCTCGAAGCTGGATGGAGACTTCGCCTGCGCCATATCTGATAGGGGGCAAATGATCCTAGCTCGCGATTGGGTGGGCGTAAAGCCTCTTTACTATGGGCACAACGATGGCAGATTATGCTTTGCTTCAGAGGCAAAAGCTCTAGTAGGTGTAGCTGATGACGTTAGGGAATTCCCACCTGGCTATGTTTATTCTCGAGAACAGGGCTTCAAAAAATATGTATCCGAAGCTGTAGAGACCCCTGAATTCAAAGATTATGGTCAGGGTAAGAAGGTAGTACGTCAACTGCTGATGGAAGCAGTAGAAAAGCGTATGAAAGATAATGCTGTGGGTGGAGTCCTGCTAAGTGGGGGATTAGACAGTAGCCTGATAGCCTACATGGCACGTGAGATAAAGCCAGATATTGAATGCTTCACTGTAAGTATGGAGGGCGGAAAAGATCTCCCACTGGCTAAGGACGTAACCAAGTACCTGGGTATCAAGCACCACATTTTGATGTTCGGCGAAAAGGAGATTAAGGAGATATTACCTTTGGCTATTCACCATCAGGAGATGTATGAGGAAAGCTGCGTCCATGGAGCGATTGCCAATTTCCTAGCCGGACGTTTTGTCAGTCCGCATACCAAGTGTGTACTCACCGGCGAGGGGGCAGACGAGTTCTTCGGCGGGTATGATGGCCAGTTCAAGCAAGGAAGTAACCCAGAGGAGGTCGCCAGCATAGTCGATAGACTCATTAATGTTGCCCACAACACTGCCTTGCAGAGGCTGGATAGACTGAATGCTGCAAATTCTTATGAGAGCCGTACACCCTTCCTCGATTCCAATGTAATGGATTTCAGCCTGAAGATACCCATAGAGCACAAGATTCACGGTGAAGAACAAACAGGTAAATGGATTGTGCGGCGGGCGTTTGACGGCTGCCTGCCTGAGCATGTCATCTATCAGACCAAGCGGTTTTTTGCCCAGGGTTCAGGAGTAGCCTATATCATGCGAGAACAAGCTGAGAAAGAAATACCCCAGATTGAGTTAAAGGAATTCAACAAGACGGACGGTAATCCATGGCTGTCTTCGGTGGAGGAGCTATATTACTACCGCATTTTTAAGCAGACCTTCCCTCAGTCTGTGTACGACCGACTGGTTGGCAGGTGGGATCCTATGAGACCTGCTTTCTTCCGCGAAATAGAGAAGGCAACCTCATAACATGCTGAGCAAGTTGTCGAAGCATACAGATGAACGGTAAAGTGGGGCTTACTGGACGGAAAGAAGAACTTTTGCCCTGGCTTTCCGCCTCATCACATAGCACATCGTTTGTATAAATTATATCTGTCTCACGAGACTATTTTCTGCCACATTGACAAACTAAACCACCATTACCCTCAGCCTGCTTGCGCCGCCCGGAGCTGTGCCAGAGCTTCTTTGCTTCCATATATTTTGGATCCAACTCCAACGCTTTCTCAATAGCTTCTTCAGCTTGTTTCCCTCTGCTCAACCGCTGAAGGGCAACACCTTTGTTATACCACGCTCTCGGGAAATTGTAATTGAGCTTGATAGCCTTATCGAAATCTTTGAGGGCTTCATCAGGCTTGTCCAACCTAATCAGGCTATTCCCCCTATTGTTCCATGCTTCAGCATAGTCAGGCTTAAGTTTTAATGCCTTCCCATAAGCTCTTAGTGCCTGCTCGTTGCAACCCAAGCTGCTGAGAGCAACACCTGTGTTATACCACACCTCAGCATAGTCAGGTTTAAGTCTTAATGCCTCCTCATAAGCTTTGAGCTCTTCCTCACAGCGACCTAATCTACCGAGAGCAACACCCGTGTTATACCACGCCTCAGCATAATCGGGCTTAAGCTTTAATGCTTCCCCGTAAGCTCTGAGCTCTTCCTCATAGCGACCCAATCTGCCGAGAGCAACGCCTTTGCCTGACCACGCCTCAGCATAGTCGGGCTTAAGCCTTAATGCCTCCGCATAAGTTTTGAGTGATTCCTCATAGCGGCCCAAGCTGCCAAGAGCAACACCCATGTTACACCACACCTCAGCATAGTCAGGTTTAAATCTTAATGCCTCCCCGTAAGCTCTGAGCTCTTCCTCATAGCGACCTAGTCTGCCGAGAGCAACGCCCATGTTAGACCATGCCTCAGCGTTGTCAGGCTTAAGTCTTATTCCTTCTTCAAAAGCCCTTAGTGCTTTTTCAGGTTTACCTGCCCGGAGAAGCTGAGTTCCTTTTTGTAAGGCCTCCAATGCCTTCTCTGTCTGGTTGGTCATTAGACTTACCCATAGGATAAAAAGAAAGATCATAATGCTCAAGTGCCCAAGAGAATGCAGGCAGTTGCTGTATCTGGCTAAAGAGATATTATAATTGGCCTGTTTTATAACCAGTAACAGAAGTGTCTAATAAATAAGCCCGCTTTTTACGGCGGGCTTGACCTTACCCCTTTTTTATAAATAAAATTTCCGTGACGGTATCCTATATCATAGTGTTTGCCTTTGAATCTTGGATGATACATCTTGTTTTTCGCATCTCTGAAAGGCAAATTAAAACAATATATTTTTTATGTAAACATATTACTTTGACCAACTAAACCACCTGCTAAAAAATGCTACAAGTGACAAAATGAGTTTTAGTGCAACAAAACCGAGAAATGTTTATAGCATCGGCATGCTAGGAATCTAAAAATAAGCATATCCTTCTAGAAAGTAAATGTCTTGCTTGAGACTGGCGTCGGGCGAGCGATTCTCGGGTATGGTGTTAGCCCTTTATATGAGTTGAACGTTATACTTGATGAACTTTTTGACCGTGCGCTGATACGGGCGGGAAAACTGTATGGTATGGAGAAAGCCGTGCATTAGCCCCAAAGAATTATTCTCTTTGTTACGTGATGTACTGCTGCGCGTGATATTAGGGGAGACAGCATTTCAAGTCACAGAGTGAGAATTCTGGAGTAGATGCCCTCACGCATGCCAGTTGCTTTATAGAAAATGATTGCGGCGTCACGCGCTGATATGATTGCTCCAAGAGTACCATTTACACGATTACATTTTAGATTCCTGGTTCATTTAATGTCATTCTGAACCAGCTCATAGCTGTTTTTCACCATTAGTTTTTGACTCATCTAGGGATTCCTGTAATAAAGTGATTTTTCGCTGTAACTGTATCTGCTTCCTTTGCATCATTAGCACATAGCCAAAGACAACTGCCCAAATTACAGTATATGCTGCAAATAGATAACCTATATTCTCCATAAGGCTTCGCCCTCCTATTCCTCTTGAAGCATGCTTTTTAAATGTTTAACATCAGCATCCATGATCTTTAGATTGGCACTATGAATAAGCAAAAGCATATATAATGCAGTAAAAGCCGCAATGCAAACCACCAAGGTTAAAAGCATTGGTGCTGTCAAGCCGCCCTCAAAGATAATAGTAGCCGGATGCTGTGTCCGCCACAGATTTACTGTTAAAAAAACAAGGGGGACGTCGATAAAGCCCACAATCCCTATAACTGCACCATATCTGGCACCTCTCGCCGGGTCAGTGGCAAAACTGCGTACCAAAAGATAAGCGACATAAATCAGCCAGAGTACCAAAGATGTGCTCAGGCGGGCATCCCAGGTCCACCAGATTCCCCAGACCGGTTTCGCCCATATTGGGCCAGTAATTAAGACCAGTGTCGTGAAAACAATTCCAATCTCCGCCGAAGCGCAAGCAAAAGAGTCCCATTTCATCTCCCTCTTCCAAAGGTAGAGAATACTGAAGGTAAAAGTGATAAAAAACGCTAGTAGACTGACCCAAGCTATTGGTACGTGGAAGTAGAATATCCGCTGCACTACGCCCATGTTCTTTTCAGTAGGCACATATACAAAAACCATATATAGTGCTGCTACCATCAGAACGAGCCCAAGACCTAGCAGGACATTATTTCTTAGAATGCGTTTATTATCCATACGAATCTACTCTCTTCCCCTGAGACTATTAACTACTCCTCAACCACAAACTCAAAGACCAGCGTAGCTACCACCAAATAAATAATATCAAAGGCAATCATTATTTGAAGCCATGTTAATATATCCACCCAAGGTTTACCAGCTAGCACCGGTGCGGTAGCTTTGACAGCGGCGACAATCACTGGCACGATAATAGGCAGAAATAGGACAGAAAGCATGATGTCCCTGGCACGTATGTTTATGGCTACAGCCGAAAACAACGTACCCACAGCCGCAAAACCTATGGTTGCCACCACAATAATAAGGGCAAGTCTTGGCAAAAAGATAGGCAGGTTAAAAAGGATAAGGAATATTGGCGTAACTACAACGGAAACGGCCAGCATAAAGGTGAAACTGCCTGCTAGCTTCCCCCAGTAGATTACGAAGCGGTCCACTGGACAGAGCATCAGCCCTTCCAACCGTGCATTTTCCTTCTCAACAGCGAAAATGCGGTTAAAGCCAATTACACCTCCGAAGGTTAAAGCCACCCATAAAATACCTGAGGCTGCCATATCTACCATATTAGCTCTTATGCTAAAGGCAAAACTGAAAATCACCAGCTCCAGTATGGCAAAGATCAGTACTGAGAAAACGAACTCCCTGGTTCTGATCTCTGTCAGCATATCCTTCCAGAAAATGGCAAAAATTCTAGTAAATACTCCGTTCATTTGCCTATCCCCGTGTATCGGTCAAAGACCTGCCGAAAGTCCTTGGTGCCTATATCACGTTTAGCCGCCTGATATACAACTTTACCTCCGTCAAGTATGATTACACGGTCACCCAGTTCTAATCCACGTTCCAGATTATGGGTGGTCATCACTACAGTACGACTAACGCTATTAATACCTCCCAACAAATCTTTTATCACAGCGCCGGAATGTGGATCAAGGCCGGCCTCAGGTTCATCAAGAAGCAATATTGGAGGATCGTGGAGAACGGAGCGAGCAATAGAGGCTCTCTGTTGCAGGCCATGTGAGAGTGTGCCTACCCGGTTGTGCAGGCGAGACTCAAGCTGTACCCAAGCTATCAACTCACGAATTTTCTGTTCCAAATCTGGGACATCGTACATCTTACCGTAGAATTTAAGGTTCTCGTAAACAGTAAGGTCATCATAAAGAAAGGTTTGATGGCTGACCAAACTTATCCTATGCCTGATTTGTGCCGGTTTATCATGGATATCGATATCGTCAATCCGGACACTGCCGGAAGATGGCTTGACCAGGGTAGCCAGTATTTTGACCAGAGTCGTTTTCCCGGCACCGTTAGGTCCGAAGATAACAACATGCTCGCCACTGCTAACGCGCAGGTCAATGCTTCTCAGGGCAAAGCGTTCCCCAAATGATTTGGTCAACCCCTGCACTTCAATAGCACATGACGAAGCCTTGATATTTTCATTCATTGGCATTTTCTCTCTTCCTTCGTTTTGCCATGTAGACAGAAATGCAAGCGATTACTATAGCTATAGCTATAGCTATAGTAATCCATAGGATTACCGAGAACAGCCTGTCGGCCGAAGACAGGTTGTAAAGACGTAGATTTATTACAGCACCACCAGGAATATTTCCTCCCCGAAAGTGAATAAAGCGCTCACCGGTTCCGGTAATTACAGGCTCGGCAGGTGCTAATTGATTAATAGCAACCTCGATATCTTCACCTTCTATCATTAGTTCGAGGTTGTCTGTGGGATAGTCGATCTCCAGGGGTATGGAAAATTCGGCAGAGCCCGGCTTTGCAAGACGGTAAGAGTAGACAAGCTGTCTCTCGCCTGGAGGAAAAGGCACTAGATAGGTAATCCTGTTATTATCCACAAACTTATAGTCTGACATCAGTTCTTGCGGAGCCTCAAAACCGGACCATCCCTCTGGCAAAGTGAAGACCAGCACTCCATCTGTGCCCACATATGTCCTGTCTCCATCATTTACCAGCCAGAAAACTTCGGTTACCTGCAGGCTCTCTTCCTCAACACTTATAATGATATGCGCTAGCCCCACCCTTATCGTCTCGTCACTGCTGGTAGTGTCACATACTCCCACCTCTACATATTTAGTCGTTTCTCCAGGATTAAAAGCAACCGGATAGTAGTAATCAACTTCCATGTATTTAGCTGATACCAGATATTCATGTTCTGTGGCAACATCGTTAAACTGGAATTTGGCTTCTGCATCAGTTTTAGTAGTTCTTGTTTCTGCCACAATGTCATCAACATATGTAATCAGGGTAATCTCTATCTCGCCTACACCATGGCTGTCTTCAGTGCCGTTAATTACCTGTCCATTAATTACTCCATTGGCTGGTTCCTGAGCCTGGGTTGTAGCCGGTAACCCAGATAACAAGAAGATTAGTAGAAAAGCAATAAGACAGCGCATAATCTAACCCTTAAGTCTATATACCTGTTTGTCTCCTGAAGAAAAGGCTATGGCTCCTCCCAGCAAAAAGAACCCTCCCCCTACCCATATCCAGACAATCATGGGATTCACCAGTATTCTGAAAGTAGCCGATTTATCCCCCGGGTCAAAACTGGTCCACACTAAAGATGTGAATAAGTCATCAGCGGCTGTTGTGCGTACCGCTACCTCGGCAAAGAAATCCTCATGGCTGAACCAATAAGCATAGCTCGGGTATATAATTCCTGCTAGGCGACCATTATTCCGACTCACTGACAAGGAGGCAACCGCGCTAACTTTCACGTTATCTTGCTTGAACTGCAGCTCATTGTATGTTAATTCATAGTTACTAATATTCATGGACTCGCCAATATCAAGCGTCATCGTTTTCTCAACGCTGTAAAAGGATGATGCTATGATACCAAGGGCAATGAGGAGAATGCCTATGTGGGCAAGGAAACCCCCATACCGTGCCCGGTTATTATTAATAAGAGAGAAGAAGGCCTGAATGAAATTTTCTCCTTTACCCCGATGCCGGGCTACGGTCCCACGGTACCATTCTTGCAAAATTATGAATAGCGGGAAACCGCATACTATCACCGCTGCGATATACCAGTTGCCAACTCCCGAAATCAAAATGGCTGTGGTAACAACCAGTATAGCCGAAAAAAAATATATAATATTCCGCTTGGCGGAATTCCAGGCAGATCTTCCCCAGCCAAGCAGAGGGCAAACACCCATAAAGAACACTATGAAAAGCATAATTGGTCCGCAAGTTTTATCAAAGAAACTGCGCCCTATAACTATTTTTGTTCCCCCAAGTGCTTCAACTACCCGAGGCAACACAGTTCCGGAAAAAATGATAAATACCAGAACTGCCAGAATAATATTGGTTAGCAGGAAAGCACTCTCTCTGGATATGACAGAAGTCGGCTTATCTTCTCCCTCCACATTTTGGCGGCGTCTATATAACAGCCAGAATGAACCAACCAGCGTAATTAAAATCGCAGCTAATATATAAGGTGGAAATGGTGAGCCATAGAAGCCATGTAGAGGTGACTCGATACCGCCATGCGTTATAAAGGGACTGAGTAAGGTGAAAGCAAAAGTGAATATAATGAGACAAAAACTCCATATCTGAAGATAGTTCCGTTGCCTCCGCATCGCTATTGAATGGAGAAATGCGGTTCCCAGTATCCAAGGCATCAGTCCGGCATTCTCCACGGGGTCCCAAGCCCAGTATCCTCCCCAGCCCAGCTCATTATAAGACCACCACATCCCAACCAGGTTGCCGATGCCCAGAGTGCACCAGGCGAAGAGCGTCCAGCGCCTGACGCGGTTGCTCCAGCCCATGTTTGTACCGCGGGTGATAAGCGCCGCCATAGCTAGAGCAAAAACGACAGCAAAGCCAGCAAATCCCAAATAGAGCAAAGGCGGATGAACCAGCATGCCGAAATTCTGCAATAGCGGATTCAAGCCAAAACCATCAGCAGGTGAAGATGGGTATTTTTCAAAAATATTTACTGCAAATGTAACTAGGGCTATGCAAACAGCCTGGATAATGGCCAGTATAGAAATTGCGTATGCTGTTATCCGCTGGTTATTGTCTATTTTCTGAAAAACCAGCAAAGTGGTAAACAGCGAAATAAGCCACCCCCAAAAGAACATGGAGCCGGCTTTACCGGCATAAAGAGCACTTAGTGTATAGACCGCAGGCAGGTCATAACTAGCATGCTCAGCTACAACCTTAACGCTGAAATCTTTAGTGAAAAATGCGTATAAAATAAGGACTAGAGCCAGTGTATATAGCCCGAAAACTGTAAAAGTACCATTCCGTGCGCTGATGACTCGATGGCGAAATCCAAATTGGATGCCAGCTAAAGATGCTATTATCGTGTAGATTGCCGTCAGCAGAGCTAATATTAAAGCGATGTGCCCTATTGTAGTCATTTATAAGAACTATTCTTTGATTTCATATTTGGAGGGACACTTCATTATAAGTTGGCCTGCATGGAATATCCCATCGGGGTGATACTTGCCTTCTACCAGGATATCAGAACCCGCCATAAAGCCGCTGGGTTTGGCGCCATTATAAATAACCGGCATAGTGCATCCACCTTCGGTGATATCAAATTTAAGTTCAAGCTCTTCAGCATTCCATTCAACAGATCTATCCACAATCTTGCCAGCTACCCGCAAATTGGTGTCATGCAGCTCGGTGCCCCTAGCGAAGAATTCACTTACGGTGACATAGTAACTAACTGAACTGCCAAAGCTTAAGTATAGTAGATAACCTAATACTATTACCAAAATCAACCCGCCAATCAGATACCTTTTTTTCACGCTTTATATTCTCGCTGGCTTTTGAACCTGATACCCCCGCTTTTTAGTCTACTCTGGTGTTAATTAGATGTCAAAGAGAATAGCTTGGGCGAATGTGTCAAGACTTCATCGCAAACTACATGAAAAGCATATCGAAAATTCTTGCTAATTTTAGTTGACCTACTCCACCCCAGTATGGTATATTATCTTTCGGTATTTTTTGGTTTATCAATAGCATCTTCCGACGCTATGGGAGACATTTGTGTTTCTAACTTATCTGCACATAGGCGTAAACCAAGAGTATTAGTATTGTGCTATCTGTCAATGTCTGAGCCCCTGTTAACGTAGATTTTAACATGAAAAAGAACACAAAAAGAGGCACCTAATGCAAAAAAGGCTGTTGAAGAGTTTAGCAGTTATTATTCCTTTAGCTTTGCTGATCGTTGCGTTGCCACTGCTCGGAGCTTGCAGTGGTACTGAAGAGCCAACCATGGTGACGCAACTGGCTCCAATGCCAGCATTATCACCAGAGCCAATCGGATTTGATGCCATTCATGAGGGTATTAGTGGGTATTTGAACTCTGGCAGCACATGGAACATCAAGGCTGAAGACCTGTTCTTGCTGCTCAATGATGAAGATACCGGCAATGATCCTTTCATTATCAGTGTCTGTACGCCAGAGGACTATGCCAAGGGACACATTCCTGGTGCTGTTAATATCGCTTTTGGTGATATAGTCAAGAATGGCACCCTGAATGCTTTACCCAAAGACAAGAAGATAGTAGTCTACTGTTATACTGGCCAGTCCGGCAGCCAGGCCACTGCTATGCTGGGTGCCCTGGGCTTCGATGCCATTAATCTCCTCCACGGTATGAGCGCCTGGACTAAAGATACTGAAGTGGCTCCAAAGAGGTTTACTCCGGAGACAGCCAAGGATTATGCTTTTGAGACCACGCCTAATGAAGCCTCTGATGATTATCCCTACCCCACCATAGATAAATCCGTCAGAGGTGCTGCCCAAGCTTACACCAGCGCCAAGAACATCAAAGCTGAAGACCTGTTCTTGCTGCTCAATGATGATGCTACCAGCAATGACCCCTTTATTGTCAGTTTCCGTAAGCCAGAGGACTATGCCAAGGGACACATTCCTGGTGCTGTTAATATTGGCTTTACGGATTTGGCGAAGAAGGATACCTTGGCTAATCTTCCTCCCGACAGGCCTATCGTTGCCTACTGCTACACCGGCCAAACCGGTTCCCAGGCCACCGCTCTACTGAACATGCTGGGCTATGATGCTACCAATCTGCTGTATGGCATGTGTTCCTGGACTCAAAATGCGGAGGTTGCCACTAAATGCTTCGATAATGAGACTGCTTCTATGGACTACGAGTTCGAGCTGACTCCAAATATCTTCGTGCCCAAGGAAGAACCGGGGGCGGAGCCAATCGGATTTGATGCCATTCATGAGGGTATTAGTGGGTATTTGAACTCTGGCAGCACATGGAACATCAAGGCTGAAGACCTGTTCTTGCTGCTCAATGATGAAGATACCGGCAATGATCCTTTCATTATCAGTGTCTGTACGCCAGAGGACTATGCCAAGGGACACATTCCTGGTGCTGTTAATATCGCTTTTGGTGATATAGTCAAGAATGGCACCCTGAATGCTTTACCCAAAGACAAGAAGATAGTAGTCTACTGTTATACTGGCCAGTCCGGCAGCCAGGCCACTGCTATGCTGGGTGCCCTGGGCTTCGATGCCATTAATCTCCTCCACGGTATGAGCGCCTGGACTAAAGATACTGAAGTGGCTCCAAAGAGGTTTACTCCGGAGACAGCCAAGGATTATGCTTTTGAGACCACGCCTAATGAAGCCTCTGATGATTATCCCTACCCCACCATAGATAAATCCGTCAGAGGTGCTGCCCAAGCTTACACCAGCGCCAAGAACATCAAAGCTGAAGACCTGTTCTTGCTGCTCAATGATGATGCTACCAGCAATGACCCCTTTATTGTCAGTTTCCGTAAGCCAGAGGACTATGCCAAGGGACACATTCCTGGTGCTGTTAATATTGGCTTTACGGATTTGGCGAAGAAGGATACCTTGGCTAATCTTCCTCCCGACAGGCCTATCGTTGCCTACTGCTACACCGGCCAAACCGGTTCCCAGGCCACCGCTCTACTGAACATGCTGGGCTATGATGCTACCAATCTGCTGTATGGCATGTGTTCCTGGACTCAAAATGCGGAGGTTGCCACTAAATGCTTCGATAATGAGACTGCTTCTATGGACTACGAGTTCGAGCTGACTCCAAATATCTTCGTGCCCAAGGAAGAACCGGCAACACCGCCCGAGGGAGAGCCTCAGCCTCCACCCGAGGGAGCATTGGTGATGGCAGTAGATACCTGTGTTGCCTGTCACAGCAGTCAAGCCCTTCTTGAGGAAGTGGCATCGCCAGAGGTAGAGGAAAAGTCGGAAGAAACATCAGGTGAAGGCTGAGCGGGCGAGTTACCTCCGTTGGAGGTATGGCAAAAGGTCTTCGTTAACAATGCTGAATTTGTCAAGGACATCCATGGTAGGGTGGGATGTGTCATTTGCCACGGCGGCAATAGCACTGCCCAGGACAAATTAGTTGCTCATCAGAATCTGATAGCCGATCCCTCTGAGGGTAACTGTGACACTTGCCATAAAAATATCGCCCACATGAACGAAATGAGCATACATACCACGCTCAGCGGTTTCCATTATAATCTCATCGCAAGAGGTGGTGACTTAAGTGAGGGTTCACCACTGAATACGGCTTTCGAGAATCATTGCCAGCAATGCCACACCACCTGCGGTCAATGCCATGTCAGTCGACCGGATGAACTGGGCGGAGGTCTTGTTTCCGAGCACGAATTCCGGGAAACTCCTTCCATGCAGTATAACTGTGTGGCTTGTCACGGTGCCCGAGTTGGCGATGAATATCTGGGCAAGAACGAGGGGCTTCCCGGTGATGTCCACTGGACGAAAGCAGGAATGACCTGTACCAGATGCCATAGTGAGGAGCTTCACGGTTCCGGCCAGACTGTATCAGGCACCCGGTATGACAATCCCTATCTGGTGAAGTGCGAGGACTGCCACACCGATGTTTGGACCGATACCGAGGGTAACCCCCAGCACGAACAGCACCTAGGAGACCTTTCCTGCCAGGTCTGTCACTCTCTAGCTTATAAAAACTGTTATAACTGCCACATATCTTTGGACCAGAAGGGGATACCATGCCTGACCAGTGACCCGTCGGAAATGCACTTCGAAATTGGATATAACCCTCTGCGGTCGTCGGAAAGGCCTTACAAATATGTGGTGCTGCGTCATATCCCGGACTGTCCAGATACATGTGCATACTACGGTGAAGATCTTCTGCCAGATTATGATGCCTTACCAACCTGGAAGTATGCCACCCCGCATAATATTCAATTGAAGACACCGCAGAACGAGAGCTGCGATTCCTGTCATGGTAACAGTGACCTGTTCCTGATTGAAGAAGACGTCGATCCGGAGGAGATGGACGCCAATAGAAATGTAATCATCAACGAGATTCCCGAGCCATAACAGCATATTTTACAGCGTTAAATATAAAAAATAAGTAATATATGGAAATAAGTCGGAAGGATTTCTTAAAAGCCTGTGCCGGAGCAGCCACTCTGATGCTGCTCAAACCGCCAGCTTCAGTTCTTGCTAAGGAATCCCAAACTGAAGATGGTATGGCCATGCTGGTAGATGTTACCAAGTGTGTGAGCTGCTGGTGGTGCTATGGCGCCTGCAAGAATTACAATGGATTGCCGGAGACCTTCAAGCCTGACCCAGAACAACCGCCACCACTTTCTCCTGATGTTTGGACTACACTTAAGCCGATAAAGAAGGGCGACGAATGGCATTCCCGAAAACAGGCATGTAACCACTGCACCGACGCCGCCTGTGTTGCGGTTTGTCCAACCGGCGCATTAAGTTATAACAAGCTGGGCTTTGTCCAGTATGATAAAGAGAAATGCTCCGGCTGTGGTTACTGTGCCGAGTTTTGTCCATTTGGAATACCACAAATGGAAAGCAATAAGATTACCGACGTCGCTGTCATGGATAAATGCACTTTCTGCCAGGATCGGGTCAGCAACGGTGAGCAGCCTGCCTGTGCCGCTGCCTGCCCAACAGGGGCAATTAGATTTGGTAAACGTGCTGAACTGGTCAAAGAAGGTAATGAGAGAGTTGGTACTCTAGGCGAGGCCGGTGCCAAAGCCATATTCTATGGAGAAAAAGAGCTGGGTGGCCTGCACGTCATGTATGTGATTGATGATACGCCAGAAGCCTACGGGCTCCCTGTCGACCCCGAAATTCCGGCTCCCGTTCTGGTACGCGATGTTCTCAAGTTGTTTGGGGTTGGTACCGTGGTGGTGACTGTTGCTGGTTTAGGGCTAAATTATATAATAGCCCGAAAAAAAATAATGACCAGCGAGCCATCCAGCACAGAAGATACAAAAGAAGAAAGACGATAGTAAGATACGTCTGAACCACGAGTGGTCGAGCGCTTCAAGAAGCGAACTGTCTGGTTCCACTAGATTAACACGGCAGCATTTCTAGCACTGATTGTCACTGGAGCTATCCTATTCTTTCCTGAGATCGGTACTCCAGTCTATTTCTTCAGAGCCAACAAAATGAGTTTTTATTAATGTGATTCTAGAAACCCCTGGCGATGCTTTACATTGGCAGCTCTCTACTTTATGAAGTACCTCGGTACCCTCTTAATATAATCTTTATATTCTCGTCCGAATCTCTCTATGTTTAATTTTTCCTCATTAAGAACACCGAGGTGAGACATGATAACGTATAAGATGAAATAAACCCACAAAGCGATATAGATAATCGATTGTGGATTCCATCCCATGACAACTACACCGAGAAGACAGATGATACCTGCCAGGGCATGTGAGTTTCGGCTAACCTTATAGATACCCCAATCTACAACAGCTTGCTTTTTCTCAGGATGTTCCCTCATAGCCACGTACCCCAGAGCATAGACTACTTCCCCGAAGACAATTATGGTAAGCCCAATCCAGAAAACCAGATTAATGCTGAATGTGACAAACCACATTAAAGTCCATCCTACAATTAAGCTCGCGAAATAAACCACCATATGTGATTTGCCCTGCCTTGGACCGCCCATCCTCTTGGCTCTAATAATCCCGTAAAGAAGAAAACTCATAGTAAACGCTAAGATATGCACAAAAAAGAGCCTTAAATACCAGACAGTTTCCATATCAATAACCTCCTTTTCTTTTGGTGTGTTTCTAACTGGATTTCATGTGAGGTAAACTAAATATAGCGCTATTTCAAGACGCAGTCAATACTCCTTCTGAAAATCGCGAATGCCTTGAAACCTAAGAGAGGGTATTAGATAATATCTCAGATTTACACTATAGCCCTCGTAAACAAAGGATTTATTGATGCCAAGAAAAAGAGACAGTAAAACATCGCATGGGGAGGGGCATTTTTTATTGATGGCCCTGCGTAATGGGCCTTTGACTAGAGAGCAAATCAGCGGGACATATAGCCGCTTCGGCAGCCTTCTTGGTATTACTACCCCACCACCGGGAACGAAGAAGTACAAAAAATGGCAGCGAGAAATAGACGCTGGTATCGGCTATCTTTTGAAGCTGGGATTTGTCGTCGTTGATGAAAACGGGCTCCATCGACTAACAGAAGATGGTATCGAGGAAGCAAACGAACTCGACCAAGACCTGCAAAAATTTACCCAACCTTTAAGCTCCTTTTTTTCAAGTGGAAAAACAACTGCCAAGGTCTCAATTATCATTAATGCTCTGTTGTCGGCCCTGAAACTGGGAGTTGGCTTTCTCTTTAATAGCATGGCGCTCATTGCCGACGGCTTTGATAATGTTGTGGATGTTGTGTCAGCAATAGTGGTCTTTCTGGGAATCAAGTATAGGAGAGAACTCCTCTCAACATTATTCATAATACTCGTTATGTTCATCACTGGAGTTTGGATTGGATATGAATCTGTTACTAGGTTAATTCACCCGGAAGCAGTTGAGGCTGGCACCTTTACCATTATCGCCGCTGTTATTTCTGGATTGGCCTGTTACCTGATGAGCATATATCAATACACAGTAGGGAAAAAGACGGGTAGCCTCTCTCTGATCTCACAGTCTATAGATAGCAAGAACCATGTTTTTGTGGCTGGCGCTATCATAACTGGTATTTTATTCGCCGCATTCGATATTTTCATTGTCGACTCCATCGTGGGCTTAGGTGTTGCTGTTATGATACTGAAATCAGCTATCGAGCTTAGTGTCGAAACATCGAGGATAGCCGGTGGAGAAGAACTGGACCTGTCCAGATTCGCCAGAGCTGAAGAACGGGCTTTTGAGAAGCATAGAAGGAACTACTTCAAATCGTGGCTGCTTTTCTGTTTAAGGGAGCTAAACACCAGACAGGATATAGTGTCTCAGTACAAGAAAAGCTTCTCAGTCGAAGGTCTCCCGCTCATCGATCACTTTAGTTTCTTAGAAGGCTTTGACTTTGAGAATCATGTTGATTCACTGCTCAAGGAATTGATCGATGAAGGACTGTCAACATTAAAAGATATGACCTACCAACTCACAGACAAAGGGGAAAGGCTATTGAAGAGGCAGTTAGCATCCCAGCGATATATGTAGCTGCCAGCAGTATTTTAAATCAAGCACTGATTCGATATTGAGCAATTCGCTAAAAGGTGTAACAGATAACAAGGTAAAATTTGTACAAAAATTAGCTACGATTTGCAAACTTTTGCAAGCAGTTGGTGGGCCATTGTGGACTCGAACCACAGACCCCGGTCTTATCAGGACCGTGCTCTAACCGACTGAGCTAATGGCCCGTGGAAAGAAGTATAACTTTTGTCCAGAGCGAGTGTCAAGATTCTGGTAATCTGGAAAATAGATATCATTAATCGGCGGCTCTTCGGGCTTCGGCATATTTTACCAGGGCATGCATGGCACGAGCGCATTGCTCAGGGGTGTCATAAACAGGTATGCCGGCTTCGTTTAAGATATTAACAGTTTGATCGTCAGTACGGCGGAAGCGCAGAGTAATTACCGGTTTGTTATATTTCTGGGGTAGTGAGGCAAATGACCTTACCGCTTGAAATGCGGCGTCAGTTGTATTGGATAATGTCTTGTTACTATCCGTTGAGTTGGACTTGATGCCCCAAACCGTTGGAGTTATAGGCACATTTGTTATCACGCCATCGATGTAGTCTAAGCTGAGTAGTTTTTCTACTACCTGCGTCTCATCATCAGCAGCGCGGTAGCCGCTGGCGAAGTCAACCGGATTCCTGGCTGGTGGTGCGTGGGGTGGTAAAATCTTCTGCAGGCTTCTCTTGGTCTCGTCATCGAACTCGGGCACCTCAAGCCCTAGAGATGCACAGGCATCGGTAGTGACGACACCCTGCCCGCCACTTCCCATTATGGCTACGCTTCTTCCTCCGGGCAAAGGTTGTTCTACAAGTGCCTCGGCAATCTCAAATGCGTGTAAGGCTTCTCTAGCTCTTATGAGACCCACCTGTTGGCACATGCTTTCAAATATGTCTTCAGAACCAGCCAGTGAGGCAGTATGGGATAATGTGGCTCTGGCACCGGCACCTGTGCTGCCGCCTTTGTAAATCACGATTGGTTTTATTTTTATCACTTGTTTGGCTAGCTCGAAGAATCTCTTGCCGTCTTTAAATCCTTCCATGTAAAAAACAATAACTTTTGTGTCATCGTCTTCGGCCAGATATTCCAGATATTCGGAGGCTGTGATATTCGCTTGATTTCCGATGCTTATGAACTTGCTCAGCCCATATCCTTTGGCATTGGCTATTTCGGATAGATATCCGCCGAAAGTTCCGCTCTGAGAGACAAAGGCTATGGCTCCCGGTTTAGGCGATTGGGGAAAACAAAGATTTAGGTTGCCTGCGGCGCTCCATATTCCCATGCAATTTGGCCCTACAAACCGTATTTTTCCTGCTCTGGCTATTCTTACCACCTCATCTTCGAGCACTTTTCCTTCACTCCCAGCCTCGGCAAATCCGCCAGGTATCAGGATTGCTCCTTTTACCCCTTTCTGTGAACACTGGCGCATGAGCTCAGGGACAGCAGGAGCAGGAGCTGTCATCACTGCGAGGTCAACCTGTGCTGGAATATCCAGGACACTACGATAAGACCGGAGACCCAGGATTTCTTTTTTATTCGGATTAACTGGATATATGGCTCCGCTGAATCCTGTGTTCAGCGGTCTTTCCACCATTAGATAGCCCCATTTACCCGCAGTATCGGAGGCGCCTAATATGGCAATCGATTTAGGCTTGAAGATGGGGTCTAGTTGCTCAAAGATACTGTTCAAATTTGTGGTTCCCTGTTTGCCGGTGCATTTGTTAAATCTGAAGTAGCCCATTATTATACTCTATTTGACGCACTTTTTGCTTACCATATGTGTGGAAGTACTGGCTTTCTTTGCCATGCCCGAAGCATCAACATTAGTTCATAAGGTCTATGGAATGACCTGTTTCAAAAAAGCGGTTGTCATTGCGCCGCCTCTTTTTAATCCAGCAGCTCGTTCAGTCCTGTGTAGCTATCCGTCTGCCGGCGAAGCTGGTAATCTAGCTCTCCTATGGTCACCTCGGCTGTGGAAAATACAGTCGCCCTGGCAAGATGACCGCCGGAGCAGGTATCCTGTCCTGAAAGTTGTATGTGTATGTGGATAATGGGAGTATCATCCTTAAGTGCTATCGACCCCTGGGCGCAAACGATTTCTAACGGACCGTGGTAATCTACGCTTTCATATTTGCCAGGGAGCGCTTTTAAAAAATTGAGTTGGGCATTTTCAATCGAACCTATGATACCGATGACTATCCCCGATTGAATTTCATGTTCCCGACAATAACTAGTTATCTCACCAAGCAATTCTTGCCTCGGTTTCACCCTGAATACGTGTATCCCTTTGAACAACAGATTGCCCTCCTCTTTATTGTCTCTTGCCACTTTAGTTTATCATAGTTCTAACCTGGCCTTTTCTTATAGCTACCTTTTCAGTAGTATCTTCTGCTCGTCCAGTTGCAATTTGATTTTTGGTCAGTCATATAGTTGGGTTAAAGTTGTTCAATCTGTGTGTTATACTTATCAAGTATAGGCACGGGCACATAAAGAGAGGTAGTGATGGGTGTTATATTTTATAAAGAACCGAAGTTGAATAACCCGATTTTGATAGCCTGTTGGCCGGGAATCGGAAACATTGGAATCATAGCAGTTGATATTTTAAGAAGGGCGATAGCGGCGGAAGAATTCGGCGAGGTAGAATCATGGGAGTTCTTCTATCCCAGAAGGGTTTTAATCAGGGGAGGTGAATTGAAAGATTTGGAGTTCCCCAGCAACAAATTCTATTTTAAGAAGATAGGGAAAAAGGATGTGATGTTCTTTATCGGAGAAGAACAACCTGCTGATGGGACAAAAACTTATGCTGAAGGAATAAAAGCTTACAGAATGGCTAATCTTGTTATAGACGTGGCACTTAAATTCGGGTGTCGCAGAGTTTATACGTCAGGAGCAGCTGTGGCACCTATTCATCACACTGCCAGGTCGAGAGTCTGGGTGGTGCCTAATAGGGAAGACTTGATTGATGAAGTAAAGAGCTATGAGAATACAGTGCTAATGTCGAATATAGAGGGCAGGGATGGGCAAGGAAATATTACCGGATTAAACGGGCTGCTACTGGGTGTTGCCAGAAAAAGGGGACTGGAGGCTATCTGTGTGATGGGTGAGGTACCAATCTATATCCATGGCTTTCCTATTCCATATCCCAAAGGGTCCAAGTCTGTGCTCGAAGTGTTGAGCACCGCTCTGGGAATTGAGGTTTCGATGGATGAAATCGACGCTCTTGTTCAGCAAAGCGAGAGTGAAATTGATAGTGTGTATGACAGACTTCCTTCGGAGATAAGAGAACAACTTGATAAATTGAAGTATGTGACTTATGCCAAGCCTAGCGAACCAGAACCCATAACGGAAGAGGACAAGAAAAAAATCCTGCAAGAAATCGACAGGTTATTTAAAAAAGAGCCGGGGAGAGATTAGTTTTGCGCGAAGGACAGTCGTTTAAACTCTTTGATAAGCCCAAGTTAGAGAGCTCGTCTTTGGTGGTAGCCTGGAATCAAGACGTCGGAAAAGTCGGGACAAAGGTTGCTGACTACCTGTGCAGAAAACTGAAAGGGCTAGAGTTTGCCGAGATCTGTCCTGAAAGCTTTTTTCCGCTCGGTGGAGTTTCAGTAGAGGATGATGTAGCCCAGTTCCCGGAAAGCAAATTCTACTGTTGCCCCGAAGAGAGTCTAGTTGTCTTTAAGAGCGATGTGCCGCGGTACGAGTGGTATGGATTTCTGAGTTTGGTGCTGGATATAGCTGAGAAATACTGTAAGGTGAAGGAAATATACACTGTTGGAGGCATGGTTTCTACTGTTGCTCATACCATGCCACGGATGTTGCTGTCTGTAGTCAACTCGGCTGAGATGAAGAGCAGGTTGAGCTATTATGAACTTGCTAGCGATATGGATTATGAAACTCAAGATGACCAAAGACCGACCTTTAGCTCATTTCTTCTCTGGGCAGCCAGGAAGAGGAGTATTGAGGGGGCCAGCCTTTGGGTGCCAATACCTTTTTATCTATTGGCAGTTGAGGACCCACAGGCATGTAAGAAACTTATAGAATTTTTTAGCAGGCGACTTGAGTTGAATATAGATTTTGTAGATATCGATGAGAAGGTGGCAAGGCAGAATAAGGGAATAGCTCAGCTTAGAAGCAATTTCTCTGAGATCGATGGGTATATCAGTAAGCTTGAAGGTAACCTTAGTCTGACCGTGGAAGAGAGTGAGAAACTGGCTAGAGAAATAGAGCAATGGCTGAGAGGTGGACATTGAGTCTGAGCCATTGCGACGTTTAATAGCCTTAGCGGGCGAGCTTTATTTGGCTCGCTTGACGATTGCGACCAGAGCTCCGGGGCCACCGTGCACTCCCAGCGCGGGACCAAGTCTTGATATTCGTGGTGCTATGTTGGGGAAGAGAGAACGTGCATAATCGGCGAGTGTTCTGGCATCATCTGGTGTATTGCTGTGGACGATAGCCAAATCATCTATGATTGATGATGCTATGAATTCGCGTAGTCGGTCTATCCCTTTGGCTCGGGTGCGTGTTAATCCCGCTGGACGGACTTCGCCATTATGAAGAGTTATTAATGGTTTCACGTTAAGCTTTGATTCTATGGCAAAGATTGTCTTACCGAGACGTCCGCCTTTGACTGCATATCTTAGAGTGTCTAGAAGCGCCAGGGCGCGCAGTTGATTAATGGTCTCGTGTGCTTTATCTATGACCTGTTGTAAGCTACAGCCGGCTTTGGCAGTGTGAGCTGCAACTATGGCGACAAGACCTTGCCACATCGTTACACCGCGAGAGTCGATGACTTCAATCTTAGCACCTTTCGCTTCCGCAATCTCCTTGCCGACCAGGGCTGAATCACATATGGCACTGTGTTTGCTGGTAACATGTATAGAGACAATCTCGTTGGTTTCTCTGGTTATCTCTTCATATACTTTGGCGAAGTCTCCCGGTGATGGTGCTGCTGTAGATGGATGGATCGAGCTGCTTGCCATTTTGTGGTAGAATTGGTCGCAGTCGATATCGACTCCGTCTCGATAGACCTCGTTACCAAAACGTAGATATGCTGGTACTACAGTAATGCCTAATTTTTTAGCTTCCTCTTGTGTGATATCGGAGCAACTATCAGTTACGACTTTTATTGACATAAATCAACACCTTTCCATAAGTTGTGGCTAGCGAGAGATTAAGATTAGAGTATACTGTATGGTTGTAGCTGTGTAAAGTGATTCACCGCCACTGAGTCATCTGGCTTGAAGTATAAGCTTTGGCGAGTTAAAATGAAGACTGGCTGTCATGTTACGGTGTTGAGTTGGCGGGTTTTTAGCATCGCTCTAGTTTAATCGAAGGATGGTAATAGAATGCAGCAAATTTTCCCCTGTCCCGCATGTGGAGCGCAGAATTTTATAGGTCAGGAATTCTGCCAGGTTTGTGGTCAGAAGTTCCAATACAATTGTCCGCATTGCGGTGCTCTTGTTGATGCTACATTGGTAAATTGTCCGGGATGTCGCCAGAGCCTCTTTTGGCCAACGCCGCAGAGGGTAAAGCCTTTCCCGAAACAGCAGGCAGCTTATCAACAACCTGTAGGCGGTCCTGTAGGGGGTGGAGAGGAGGGAGTGAAACCAAAGCAGAAGTCCGACCCGTGGCTTACTGGATGTCTTGGTTTGGTAATCATTGCATTCTTGGTGCTGGGAGCTTATTTTATATACGATAATTTCAAGAAGCCATCGCCCGCTTTGCCTGGCGAAACGGGTTTCGTGCCCGTGCAATCACAGGAATTAGTGTCCTTGCAAAATGAAGATATGGTCGTTTATTATGAGAGCGAGGCGCAAAAATGGCTATAGTTGTTTTGATTTTTGCCAGTTTGGTTTAGGAGAAGTCTGTGGTTGTTCTAGCCCTTGTCGAATAGCCGTGTTGACATAAATTAACAAAAAGCGCGCCGAGATATAATGGAGCTATATGTGGAGGATTTATGATAGAGCAAATGCTGGAATTTTTATCAGGCGAAGGATTTTTTTATAGCCCTAGTGTTTTGGGTATTGGGTTAGCGGTAGTTTTTGGTGCAATCTGGCTTGCTTGTTATCGTCCGCCGTTGTTTACCAGGCCATGGCTTTGGGCAGTTCTCGCTGGAGGTGCTATCCTGGCACCTATTGCGCTTACAGTTGCAGCATTTCCTCTCAGGTTTGGGATTTCGTCGCTGTATGGCTACTTCTGGAGCCAGGAAACTCTAGTGCAATGGTCTTTGCTGACAAGCATACCATCGATATACCTTTTTGGGCTGGTTCGAGAGGGTTTTAAACTGGTGCCTGTGGTTGTCTACTGGTGGTGTAATGGCAGAGACATCGAACCTAGATTGGGTCTTGTTGCCGGTGCTGTATCCGGCGCTGGATTTGGCATACTTGAAGCTCAGTGGATGCTAAATTATGTCTTTGCTGGTGGATGGAGTTGGGAGAGCGTCCAAATACAAGGGTTTATAGCCCTTGGTGGGTTTTGGGAGAGCTTTTTTGTACTGGGTGTTCAGGTGGCTGCCTGTGCATTGGCTGGTTGGGGACTAGCCAGAGGTTGGGGATGGAAGTTCTATCTCCTTGCCGCTTTCGTGTATTTCTTCCCTCCTTACACCTCTGTTTTAGTGAGCAAAAACCTCATTACAGGCTTGCAGGCAGAGTTTCTCATTGCTACCTGGGCATTGATGGCAACAGGAGTGGCCCTTTGGCTCAGAGAGAGGAAATCAAAGGCTTAAGCTGAAAAACATGAAAAAGGGGGGTGATGTTTATGGATATTGCTTGGTTTAGAGACCTGGTTATCTGTATCTCGGGGTTGGTGATAACGGGGGTGGTCATCTTCGCTGCTATTCTAGCCTATCTTTTGTATAATAAGACGAGGTCTGTAATGAACTCAATAGAGGCTACTTCAGAGACTATACATGAGGTTTCTTCGGCAGTGAGGGATGAGGTAGTCAAGCCTGTGGTTCAATTGACGTCTTTGATTCGAGGTATCAGTCAAGGTGTTGATATGGTCAGTAGATTTTTCAGAAAGGGACAGGAAGGAGGTAGAGATGAGTGACAGCGATAGAGGTAGTGGCTTTGTTATCGGGCTGGCTGTGGGAGCAGTCCTCGGTTTAGCTATAGGGTTTCTCTTTGCCCCGCGGCCCGGTGAGGAAACGAGGCAATTGCTGAAAGAGAAGGCTGAATTGGCTCGAGAAAGAGCAGCGGAAGCTGCCGGTAAAGTGAGAGAGACTGCTGCTGAGATCACTAAAAAAGCTCAGGCAAAGATGCGGTAGTCATAAACGAGTAGGCTATAGCTTTAGTCATGAGCCTGGCAAACAGGCTCATATGAGAGGTGGAACTTGGATACAGAAGTTAGTGTCTTCAGAAGAAACCGGCGCGTGATATTTTTTGTGTTGGGCATCGTCGTGGTCTTCTTGCTGCTCGCCGTATTTTGGAGTGTTCTACTGCCCTTTGTTTGCGGTCTGGTGCTGGCTTATCTCTTGCATCCTGTTATTTCATGGCTTGAGAATAAATTGCCTGTTCAAGGCAAGTGGTCGTCAGCCAGGCGCACCTCTTTGATAGCACTTATCTTCATAGTAACCCTGGTGGTTGTTGGCTTATTCACTTTCTATATCGTTACAGGTGTGGTGGGTTCCTTCTCAATTTTAATTAAGAATGCACCTCAGTATTTTTCTCAAGGCTTACAGACTCTCCATAATTGGTTTAATAGTTTTCAACAGTGGCTTCCGCCTGAAACCCAACAGCAGGTAGGATCCAGCTTGCAGGATGCAGGTACGACATTGGGTGATGCTATGAAGAGTGCCTTCGGGAAGGGCATTTCATATATATCGAGCACCTTCGGCTTTATACTCGGTTTTGTTGCCTTGCCTGTGTTTCTTTTCTACATCTTAAAAGATTGGGAAAAACTAAGCAGCAGCTTTTATTCTGCTTTTGCACCACCGGTGGCTAAATATGTCAGAGGTGTTGTAGGTGTCATAGACAAGATGTTGGGGCGATGGATTCGCGCCCAGCTAATGCTTTCTGCTGTCGTTGGTGTTTTGAGCTTTATCGGTTTAGCGGCTTTAGGAATAACGCTTGCCCCAGCCCTTGCGGCTTTTCAGGGGTTAATGGAGTTTGTTCCCATATTAGGGCCGTGGATTGGTGGTGCAGTTGGTGTTATTGTTGTTCTCGCTATAGCTCCAGAGAAGGCAATCTGGGTAGCTGTTGTCTACCTTGCTGTTCAACTATTGGAAAATATTTTGCTTGTCCCCAGGATTCATGGGAGTTACATGCGTATACATCCGGCTATGATTCTGGTTTTACTTCCCTTGGGCGCTTATATTGCCGGCTTGTGGGGAATAATACTGATTGTACCTTTGACAGCCACAATTATTGAGCTCTACAAATATGCGCGCCAGAATCTCGTGGCGGAGGAGATACAGCAAGCCTCTGAGTAGTTTTTTAATAACTGGACAAGCAGCTATTGTGTAGCTAAAGAGTACTCTTTGTGTTGTTTTCCTAGCGCATTTCTCAGATACTGGCCGGTGAATGAGTTATCTATTTGAGCTACCTCTTCAGGTGTGCCGGTAGCTATAATATAGCCGCCTTCATCACCAGCTCCGGGTCCGAGGTCTATTATGAAGTCGGCGTTTTTCATTACGTCCACGTGGTGCTCAATTATTACCACTGTGTTTCCGGCGTCTACAAGCCGCTGAAGTACCTGGAGCAAGCAGGCTATATCGGCAAAAGCCAGGCCGGTAGTAGGTTCATCGAGGATATAAAGGGTCTTGCCTGTGGAGCGGCGAGACAATTCGGTGGCAAGCTTGACCCGTTGAGCTTCGCCACCGGATAGAGTGGGTGCTGGTTGCCCCAGGCGTATGTAGCCTAAACCGACATCGCGCAACGTCTCCAGTTTATTTCTCACCCTGGGGAAATGTTCGAAGAAGGTTATAGCTTCATCCACGCTCATATCTAGAATATCAGCTACGTTCTTGCCTTTGAAGTAAATCTCCAGAGCCTCGCGGTTGTAGCGCTTGCCCTTGCACACCTCGCAGGGCACGGTAACATCGGGAAGGAACTGCATCCCTATCTGAATATAGCCTTCTCCTTGACAGGCTTCGCAACGGCCGCCTTTGGCATTGAATGAGAACCGTCCTGGTTTGTAGCCACGCACACGGGCTTCAGGCACAGTGGCGAATAGTTCGCGAATTGGGGTAAAAATACCGGTATAGGTGGCTGGATTACTGCGCGGAGTGCGACCGATAGGCGATTGGTCAATATCGACAACTTTGTCAATGTGTTCAATTCCGACGATGCCATCACATTTTCCAGGTCTATCTTTTGCCTTATAGAATATTTGCGCCAGTTTTTTGTACAAGACCTCGTTTACAAGTGTGCTCTTGCCGCTACCTGATACGCCGCTGATGCAGACGAATTTGCTCAAAGGTACGGCGACATCGATATTTTTCAAATTGTTTTCGCGGGCGCCTTTAACTATTAGTTCTTTGCCTGAGCCGGGGCGGCGTCCTTGTGGCAGCGGGATTTGTTTTACTCTGCTGAGGTATTGACCGGTTATCGATTTGAGGCAGCTCATGATGTCGGTCAATGTTCCAGTGGCTACTATCTTGCCGCCGTGTTCTCCTGCTCCAGGTCCCATGTCAACGATATAGTCAGACGCTCGCATCATGGCTTCGTCATGTTCTACAATGAGAATCGTATTGCCGAGGTCCCGCAGCCGTTTCATCGTTTCTATTAGGCGATGAATGTCAGCTGGATGCAGGCCGATTGTAGGCTCGTCACAGATGTAGAGTACGCCCATGAGGCCGCTGCCGATTTGAGTAGCCAGGCGGATTCTCTGGGCTTCACCACCACTCAAAGTTGCCGATGGACGGGCTAGGGTCAGGTAGCCCAGTCCGATATCTATAAGGAAGCCAAGACGGGTGTTTATCTCTTTCAGTATTTGATGGGCTATCTTCAGTTCCTGTGTAGTAAGGCGTGGTTTGCCATGGTCGCTATTAAGCAGATTCATCCAGTGTAGCGTTTCCGAAGCTGATAGCTCCGTCACTTCAATTATATTCATGCCATCTATGGTAATGGCTAAAGATTCGGGTTTAAGCCGCTTTCCATTACAGGCCGGGCAGGGATAAGAAGCCATGTGCCGTTCGATGTCAGCACGGGTATTGCTGGATTCGGTATCGCGATAAATCCGCTCTAAATAGGGGATTGCCCCTTCGTAGTTGGTAAAATACTCTCTTACACGGCCGTAGCGATTTCGGTATTTCACCAGCTCTCCATCTTCACCGTAGAGGACGAGCTTGAGGTGTTCTTTGTCGAGCTTGTTTACCGGCGTGTTAAGCGAGAAACCGTAACGGTGCGTCAGGTCATGGAGCTCGCTGGCATGCCAGGCAAACCATCCCCAGGCGCGGATAGCTCCTTGCGCCAAGCTCAGGTCTTTATTTGGTATAAGCAGGTCGGGGTCTATCTCCAGCTTTACACCGAGTCCGCTGCATGCTGGGCAGGCTCCGTGGGGGCTGTTAAAGCTGAAGGTTCGAGGGGCGATTTCACCGAGACTGATGCCGCAATGGACACAGGCGAAGTGCTCGGAGAACAGCAATTCTTCTCCATCTATAATGGAGATGAGGACAACTCCGGCTCCAAGCTTCAGCGCTGTTTCTACTGAGTCAGCAATGCGATTGTTCTCGGCTTCACCTATCTGAAGTCGGTCGACCACGACTTCAATAGTGTGTTTCTTGTTCTTATCTAGTTCGAATTCTTCGGAAAGGTCGCGTATATATCCATCAACACGAACCCGGACAAATCCCGCTTTGCGCAAATCGTCAAATATTAATTGATGCTCGCCTTTCCTGTCTCTAATTAGTGGTGCTAGAATCATGGTCCGGCTGCCGGTTGGCATTCCTTGTACTGCGTCCACAATCTGTTGTACTGTTTGTTTAGATATTTCGCGCCCACATTTGGGGCAATGGGGATGGCCGACGCGAGCGAAAAGCAGTCGCAAATAATCATAAATCTCGGTCACTGTGCCTACCGTGGAGCGGGGATTGCGCGATGGGCCTCTTTGGTCGATTGAGATAGCCGGGCTCAAGCCTTCGATGTAGTCTACATCGGGCTTTTCCATCCGTCCCAGGAACTGTCGAGCATAAGCAGACAGCGATTCCACGTAACGGCGCTGCCCTTCGGCGTAAATTGTATCGAAAGCCAAAGAGCTTTTACCCGAGCCTGAAACGCCGGTGATGACCACCAGCTTGTCTCGAGGTATAGTTACGTCTATATTCCTGAGATTGTGCTCTCGAGCTCCTTTTACAATTATGTTCTCTAAGGGCATAGCATGTCCGTGTTGGGAAAACTTGATATTTATTGTAGCACTACATCCACCGAAATCCTAAATCCGAATTTCCAAGCTCTAAACAAATTCAAAGCCCAAAATACTGATGACCTAAAACTGTTTTTTTAACTTGGAGAATTCGGATTTTGGTATTGCGGAGCATTTAGGGTTTAGTATTCAGGATGTCTCAATCGGGTTGCTTTGGCGTGGAGATGAAGCCTGGAACTACCTCTTTATTCTGCCGGCGAGGAAGACAGCAACAGGTAAGACAACTAGCAAGAAGGCTATGGCAATATATGCCCAAATAGGAATATCTAATATCCATGGTAGAGGTTCGGATTCTTCTGCGCTACCGTTTGGTGGGGCTGCCGGTGTGGTGCCAGGTTGAGGAGTCTTTTCCGCATCAGGTGTTGCGATGCTGAATGACATTATTTTAGACCATTGTCCCTCTCCCGTTTCACCGGTCGCTGCCTGGCTGACCCTTATTTCCCAGTAGTATTTCTTACCTTTTTCTAAACTGACCGTATCGGGCAATTCCCATCTCGGTGACTGTGGATTCCCTGGCTTTATAGTTTGTTGAGATGTTATTTGACTGAAACCTTCATCTTCGGCCAGCCAGAGCTCATATTCTATGGCTACCGTCGGGTGTTTCCATTTGAACACTATGTCCCCAATATCTCCGGTATCAAGGTATACGGGTATTACCTCATCTATCACCGGTGAAGCTGGTGTTGGAGCCTGGAATAGCACCTCCCGACTTGGCGGAGGTGGTGGCGTATATTGAGGGCTTGGAGAAAAGCAGTCATAGAAATTCCACAATTGCCCTGTGGTGGCAGTGTAGGGCCTGTCGTCAATTGCCCACAGGTTAATGCCGGCTGATATTTTCAAAGAGACGGGCTCTCTGGTAAAAACAACTCTCGGGGCTAATCCCACGCTCACGCTGTCCCACTCGATATACGGCGGACCAAGCTGTTCCTGTTCCAGCGTGCGGGCAACTGCAGTGTTACCTCCGTTTGACCAGGCACCATAGAATGTCCCAAGCTGAGCCAGCCCGTAGAAATTTAGCCCCGGTGCTCCCATGGCTGTCCAGCCGAAGTTTGAGTCTGTGACCCAGTTATAAATGTCGCTTCCAGCGCTGTCGCTGGCAGCATAGATTATTAGGGCATCCCGGAATCGGTAATCGGCGATTATATGCATCTGTCCAGGCGCCGGGATAGAAGTGGTTCGCTGGAACGAAACGCCGCCATCCAGTGAGTATGCCACCATGCCTTCAGCGGCATCGCCGACTACAACAGCGCCTGTTGGTGTAGCGGTGATGCTATGTCCGGTGTTTAAAGTTGTGGCTGCGCTTGGTGACCATTGCCATGTCTGGACGTTGCTGACCCCGTGGCGGACGTAATTGTTATCCAGGACATAAATGTGAGACACATCATTAATTCCGGTGACGACAAAATCGGCTACATTAGCCCCCGGCAGAATGCTATCCCAGGTCTGACCTCCATCCAGAGATTGCCTTAAATCACTTGTTAATCGCGAGGCGAAGTATATAGTCGGGTCATTACCGAAGTTGCTGGTGCGCATTATCAGGTCGTTACTTGTTGACAGTAGACACAGTACCCGTTCCCATATCTGTCCTGTAGGCGATCCTGTTGTCTGCCAGATGCTGTCGAAGTTGTTTATCCCGCCGCGGTTATTGATAGATGCCAGGTATATGACATCTGAAGTCGGAGTAATTGCCACATCGGAGAGAAAACTTATCTCGGTGTCTATCAGGCTGAGCTGATTCCATGTTCTGCCGTTATCAGGGCTTAGAGATAATGCCGATTCATCCAGTGGAGTGCCGGTCAAATAAGCGCCGGGCCAGCTTGCCGGATTATTGAGTGGGGCAGAACTGGTGGCGCAGTATGCCCGGCTGCCGTCAGGGCTCCAGATTACCTGGGCATTGGCAAAACCTGAGTTACCGCCTCCAGTCGGCGCCTTTTGAGCTTGATACCAGCAGGTTCCCGGGCAGCTAGCAGTAGCGTCAGTGAACCATGTTACCCCTGCGGCTGTAGTGGCATTGCCGCGAACTTCGCCAGCCAGCAGCTTGCCAGAAGCATAGTTACCGTAATAGGCAATGCTGGAAATTCTCAAAGGTGCCGGAGTCGGCATCAGTAGATAGCCGACGGTGTTGTCGAAGCGGTAGATACCGGCATTTGCTGTCGGTGCATCCAGGCTGACATACATGCGGCGCAGGCTCGGAGCCTGTCCTGAGAAGTCGGCGGGCAGTTCTAGGTCAGCAGTTATGACTTGAGCTACGTTGGGAGAGGTGCCAGCACCTGCGGTGGTAACCTCCACCGGACCCCAGGCGCCCCAGTTGGTGGTGTTAGCTGCTATGTCGTGAGTACCAAGATTGATGTAGGTGCCGGCGACATGGGTTGAGACAGTCACCAGGCTGGAATCGGCTCGATAATTTGGGGAAAATTTCGCCGCCAGTGTATCGCCGCTGAATCCCTGAGATGCCCAACTGCCGATGCCAACCGCCTTGAAAACATAGATGTCTCCGCCACCAGCTCCGGTTCGTGTGCCGATGGCTATGTCATAGCTGCCATAATTCGGCGAGATGGCAATGGCACTTATACTACTGGCTGCGGGGCAGTTGGTGTTCTGCCAGTTAGCGCCGCCATTGGTTGATATGAATACCCCGCCGGGCAAGCCCCCATTGCTGGTGACCACCGCTACGAAGTTCGGGTTATCCGGCGCCATTGCCACGTTCCATGCGGGCAGGGTGGCGCCAACATTTGCCAGATGGCTGGACAGGTCATCCCAGGTAACGCCTGAATTCAATGACCTGTAGATTTTGCTGTTAGAAATATCTATCGCATAGAAGGTTCTGCCATCAACGCCGACTGCGATGTCGTTTATCTCAGATGGACTGACGATAACGTTACCTGTGCTGCTTGGAGTGCCTACAACGCTCCATTTCATCGTCCCGGCGTTAGCTAAAGGTGGTTTGGCTGGTATTATGAGGCAGATGATTATAGCTAATGCCAGACCAAGTCCGAGCCTCAGGATATTAAAAGTGGGATTTTTCATCGACTTTTTCCTGTTATTAGCAGATATTAGCCTCCTGTCGTTCTGGGGGAGCTAAACGACCGAAGAATAACACAGTTTTGCTATTACTCTAAATTTCCTCTTCGAGTGAGTAGGGGTCTATTTGCGGTTTCTCATGACATGGTTTCGTGGGGTAGCTTGTCGGGGGGAACAATCTCTGTGTCTGTCACCTCAATTAGCGGCATGCCATCAGTATAGTGAGGTGCAGGTGGTGTGAATTCCTGACCGGGCGCATAGGTGCTTTCTTCAGTTATCGTGTTAATCAGGCTGTATACTATTTCTACGCTGCCTTCGTGAGGTTCTTTGTGCTTGCGTGGCAGCCAGCAGTTGAGTATTTCCCACTCCTGGTATATATATCGTCTCCAGGTGATAGCCAGACCGGTCATACCTTCGGTTGCCTTTTTGCCACTGGCTGGTGGAGTTATAGTCCTGGTTTCTAGCTGTTTCCACTGACTGGATACTATTCTCAATGGCTTTTTCGCGGTAAAGTTACATGTTGTGGGTGCCTCTTCACTTGCGGCTTCTGCCTCCTCTACTTCCTCTGCAGTTGGTGGTGTTGGTGCTTTTAGCTGTCTATCCTCTTTAACGGTTTTAGCTTGAGGCAACGCTGTACCTGATGGTGTGGACTTTATCTCTTCTTCATACATCTGTAGAAGCTCACCGAACTTTTCCATGAGCTGCTCTCTGGTTGTCGCCGGTCCCAGTTTTGGCTTGTCTCCGCCTATCATAACCACTGTGGTTTGAGGTGGTGGTATGGGTTGGGGAGGTGGAGGGGGCATGTATGGATAGTAAGGTGGAGGTGGCGGTGCTGGTTTTGGTTGCAGGCTGCGCAGCAAGAGGTATAAGCCGTAGCCGCCCAGTATAAGCAGGATAATTGTTGCCGGTATCATGACGAACGGCATAGTGTAGTCGGGTTCCCAGTCTATAGTTATTGTCTTGGGGGCATCCATGGGCGTAGAGCCGCTGGATTTAACGGCGTTTAACTTGCCGCCGAAGACGCCGATAATTCCAGACATACGAACCTGCGCATCTGTCATGCTCCATTCGGCTGTGCTGCCAGACTTGTACCAATCACTGCCCTCTGCTTCACCGTAAGGTGATGTCAGGGTCAGTCTGTAATAGGTGTCATAGTAAGCAGTACAGGTTCCGGCTGCATTAACGGTCAGGCTTAGCTCTCTACCGGGAACTGTCTCGCCCGTAGGTAGTTTCCAGTAAGCGAAGCGGTACTGCGTGCCCTGGGCGTCGGGGTCATTAACCTGGTCAGGGGCAAGATTTTTCAAGACATAGCCTTCCTTATACCAGCCTGCGCCTGATATTTGACCAATTTTAGAAGGCTCCGTTTTGAGCTCGATAGAATACTCGGTGTAATAGGGAAATATGGCATCATATGAATACTCGGTAACTGTTATTTTATCTACCTCAGCTTTGAACCTGATACCGGAATCGGTCGGATGCTGCACAGTAGGGTCGACGCTTATAGTTCTTACCGCACCTAAATCGAGGCTGATTTTTGTGGACTCACCGCCTCGCAGCGTGACCGTGGGGGTTGCTCCTACGTATACTTTCGTCTGGCCGACTTTAAGTCCGTTGCCGATGGTAACTGTAGCCTCATAGCCTCCCTTTTCCACTATGATACTAAAGCTCTGTTGCCCCGTTATAGCTGGGGTTGAGCTATCTTTGGCTTCAACTACAAAACTATAGCTGCCGGCACTGCCTTTGGCTGGAATACCTGAGATGTAGCCTACGCTTGCATTTAGCATTAGTCCTGTAGGTAATGTACCGCTCATTATTGACCAGGTGTATGGTGATGTTCCGCCGCTGACACCTATCGTAGCGTTATAGCTCTCACCCTCCTTTGCCTGTGCCAGAGTTGTTGTAATGAATGTGAGTGGAGGTTGGATAATGGTGAGAACAAATGCTCGCGTGTCAGTGGCTAATGTTCCATCGGTAACCCGGGCGGTAAAATTGAAGGTGCCGGCTATTGCTGGTGTACCTGAAACAGTACCTGTGGCATCGAGACCTAACCCTGTCGGTAAACCTCCAGTTATAATAGTCCATGCGTAAGGTGGAGTACCTCCCACAGCTTGCAGCGACGTATAGTAAGCGCCTCCCATCTGACCTTGTGGTAGAAGTGGTGAGGTGGTGATAACAGGTTGTGCTAGAACAGGGCTCGCAATCAGGGATGCGAAACCTAGAAGTACAAGCATGCAAACCAGGGTCAGGCAAATCCCTCGACCGATGGCTAATTTCATGGTAGGGCGTTCATTCCGGCGGATGGATTTCATCTGTTACATCTATTATAGTCGCCAAATCACCTTTTGTCGACATCAAACGAGAGCTTATTCGCTATTCGGAGTGCCCTGCTTCTGAACCTCTGGAATCACTCTCCTGCGATAGGTATAACGTTTCTGTGTCCACACGCCACTGAAAAAGCTCCGGTTTAGCAGATATCGGTTATCGGCTACATTTAAGAGGTCCTTGGATGCCCCGCCTTCAAAGTAGGCCACCTCGACATGCTTACCCATGTTCTTTACAGCTTGAAGGGCATAGGCAAAATCAGAATCACCGCTGACGAGGACTGCCACATCATAGAAGTCGTTCCAGGCAAAATATAGCAGGTCTGTAGCCAGCATAATATCTATGCCTTTCTCAACAGGGACACCCTGTGCCACCTTGGTGCCCCCCAATCTGATCTCCAGATATGGCGTCTTGCGCAGGTTATCGAGGAACTCCTGTTGGTCTCGATAGCTGTCGGGCCTTTGAGCCGGGTCCTGTAAGACATTGTAGTAATATGTTCGGAACAAGCGCCTGGAGCCACATAGCTTGCTGGCGAACTCAGCAAAGTTGAGGTTGTGGCGTCCGAAGTTACTGCGTAGACCGTGATATAGATTGCTTCCGTCTATGAATATTGCGACTCTATCATCCATGACATTCCCCCTCTAGGCCTGTTAGTAGCCTTTGATGGTTGACATTATACCATCGTCTATGGCAGACGTATATATTAACATTCAGCTGATTGTATAGGCTCTTCATTTATCCGCACGGCGATTAGCGTGCTGCTTATGATTGACAGGTATCTGTACGCCGTGCTATTCTGCCTTCTCGTAACAGGCAGGAAGGAGCGTCTACGTTTATGAAGTCGAAGCGAGTAGGTAAAAGGACACCGGAACAGGAATTGAGGTTGGACCTCAATGTACCAAACGTTGTGACTGCGGTGCGTGTGGTGATGGCGTGTGTTATTTTCTGGCTCTTGTGGCAGGGAGAGTTCCTGGCGGCAGGTATTTTAATTCTTATTGCTGCGGCTACCGACGGACTGGACGGCTTGCTGGCTCGCAGACTCGGGCAGTCAAGCCTGGGTGGGTCTATTTTCGACATGGTGGCTGACGAGATACTATTTATGCCCAGCCTGATTCTAGCCATAGTAGTGGGGTTGTTCGCAAGGACAGACCACCTGATGCCTTTCAATCCCTATCCATACGCGGTACTGGCTCTTGCCGGAGGAGTTGCGGTGTTTGCAGGCATAGGCACATTTCTATGGAAACGTCGGAGTCGCAACATAGAGTTTCCTACTCCCACAGGTGTGGCTAAGGTCAACTTCTGGTTCTGGCTGGCGCCGCTGGTGGTAGCCGTTTTTGGAATTGGCCCTGACTGGTTGCTTGCCACGCTGATGTATATGGCGATTGTCTCCACCATTCTAACATTCTATTCCTATCTCAAGAAGGGCGGCTACGTTTTCACTGACTGACTTTGTATCCGGTCTCGCTCGACAGATTCATGCCTGACGTGGTGTAAGATACGGAGAGTAAGGTGATATACGAGCATTTCCGGCAGCCTGTAATTCCCAGAGCTGCATTTTTTCTCCGCGTTGGCTGGCATGTTTTTATCGCTCTGGGTATTGTCATCGTTTCGCTGGGGATTGGCATTGTCGGCTACCATGAGTTAGAAGGCTTATCCTGGATTGATTCTACGGTTAATGCCGCCATGATTCTCGGTGGCATGGGGCCCCTGAATCAGCTACAAACCGATGCCGGCAAGCTGTTTGCCTCATTCTATGCGCTGTTTTCCGGAATAATCTTTCTTGTTGCCATTGCCATCCTGCTTGCCCCGGTCGTGCACCGGTTCCTCCATAGATTTCATTTCGATTTCGACTCTGAGAGTTCAACCGGGGACTGATTCACTCCGGAATTGCACTTCACAATTTGATGATGTATAGGAGGTAAAGGAATATGCGTACAGTTATATTAGCCGATGGCAAACTGGTTATAAAAGACGTACCTAAACCTTCCCCCGGGCACGAAGAAGTCCTAGTCAAGATTACCACTGCAGGTGTTTGCCACTCGGATTTACATCTGGTTAAGGGAGATTGGCCTGCCTTTGTCCGACCATTCCCAATTCCGATGGGTCATGAAGGCATAGGAATAGTCGAGGAGCTGGGTCCTGGAGCGGAGAAATATATACAGAAAGGCGATAGGGTTATATTGGGTCTCGGTGGCTCAGGCGGAGGATACTGGTGTGGCGCTTGTGAATATTGCCTTAGTGGCAGACCCAGGCTCTGCAAGCAGGCTAAGGGCATTATCGGTGCCTATGCCGATTACATTTCGGTCTGGGCGAAGTCATTAGTAAAGCTGCCTGAGGAAATAAGCGACAGGGAGGTTCCACTGGCATGCGGAGGATTAACAGCCTATAGCGCCGTCAAAAAGCTTATCAAATTCGATGTTGTACCAGGCAAGCCGGTAGCCATTATTGGCGCGGCGGGTGGGCTTGGGCACTATGGAGTGCAGGTAGCCAGGGCGTTCGGGTATAAAGTAGTCGGAGTTGATGTGGGCAAAGAAAAAATAGAGTTTGTGAAGAATCTGGGTGCTGATTATGCCGTGGATGTAAGCGAAGCAGTCGAATTCGTCAAGGAGAAGTTTGGTGGCGTGTACGCCAGCATCGTATTTTCACCCAAAATAGCCGGCTTTGAGCTTGGATTAAAGTTGTTGAAACGTGGAGGAGTATTCGTGGGCGTAGGAATGCCCGCGGTGAGCGAAGGAACAATATCGATGACTCCGGTGGAGCTGTTAGCCAGGGACCTGCTCATAATGGCGTCGGCGGTGGGTACAGTGGAGGAAATGAGAGAATTGGTTCAACTGGCAGCCGATGGAAAAGTCAAAACTCACGTAAGTAGAGTTGCCGGCTTATCGGAAATCAGCCAGGTACTTGAGGAGCTGGAGGAAGGAAAGTACGCCGGCAGAGCCATTATTGATATGACGAAATAGAGGAGCTGATTCAGCCCGGAACTGCACTAAACGTCATGTAGTGTGATTATTCAAGTAACACTGAAAGCCATCCAAATGGATGTCAATTTCCTGCTTCAGCATTGGAAATAGTCGTTTACATTTCATTATGATGGCTCTTCGCTTGATGTCTTCATTTTTTTTACGGCCGTAACAGTCAACAACCTGCAATTTGGTGTGCATCCCCAGTGAACGGGAAAATAAATTCACCACCTTGCGATCATATTCTGGAAACGAATAACCGATTACTGTGACTATGTTCGCTGTTTTCAATTCCTTCTCTGCTGAAGACCAAAGAGGCTGAATCATCTTGGGGTATGGTTCATACGGAATAATTATGAAAGGTTGGACAGATTCGCCACAATTTTCAGAACACCTCTTATTATCGAAAAAATTCTTGAACATGAAAGGATAATACAGATGTAGATGATTACAGGAAGGACAAATCCCCCAATCGATAGACCCGTTAAGTTTGATAAGTTTTATGGGGTTGTTTTGTGCATAGAATTTTTTACGCTTATCGTCAATCCAATCAAATTTAAGCAAATAATCAAAGTAGACATTTGCATCAAAGTCTTCGTGTAAAAGAACGTCGAAATTGAAAGAAAGTATTGCAACTTGGCCTGGGTGATTGCTCTTCAAAACTCTGTCTATGAATCTCTTGTATAGAAGGTTTTCATGGCCAATGCTGGACTCTGCTAAGTGCTCAAAAATTAACCTTCTAACGAGTTCTACCCCCTTGATATCTCCATTTTGTTGTAACATCATCAGGATTTCATCAACGTAACGCCTTTTGTTCCGTAGCCTTTTATTCAGTATGCCACGTGTATCGAAAACCATATCGCCTCTCTCATCCCATTCTTTAAGAAGAAATTCGTATTCTGGATAAATTGATGCAGCTAATTTAAGGAATTCACGATAATTGGAGAATCTTTCATTCTCCTCTTGAAGATCTGGACTCCCATTGTCATTATATGGAAGAAGTCGCCCACAATCCAACGGATAGTTCCAGACTAAGTCCCTTCCTAGTGGGGTATTGGCAGATGCTGCAGATGCTCCGGCCCCAAAAACATATACATGTTTCATTTTACTTCATGCCACCTCCCCCTTTTTAATGCTTGCCAATTAACCCAAGCGAGGTTATTTTTTCTTAGCATTTCCACACTTTTAGGTAATACTTCGTTGTTGAAGACAAGCCTACTATTCACAGCAATGATTTTATACTCCTATTAGCCTTAAGGCAATTTGCGACACAAGCTGCATCTGCACAATCAAGCCAAAAAGTAAACTCGGGTTTTACTGGTATTTCGTCCGTTTTCAATGATAGCTGGCCAACTTAGAATCCAATGTTCTTTTTATACGTGTCTCTACAAATTCTTTCGTAAGCATTTCATCGTAGCGAAAGTAGACCATGGTAACAGCGTTTTCAGAGCAAAGGCTTGCTTTCAATTTGTCACGTTCCTGTGTTTGTTGAAAACCATCCTCGCCACCAAAAAATGGGATAGGGTCATAATGTTGGCGTCCCTGATATTCAATTGCCAACCGGAGTTCAGGTACAAAGATGTCTAGTCGTTGTCTACCTAACCATTCTGGACTTGCTTGATGGACAATTTCATTCTTGGGAAAAATGTCCTTCACCATATTCAGCAGTTCCCTTTCAGATACCCAGCCCTCGCCAATGTGCGGAATGCCCAGTAGGTCACGTATTTCATTTTCGGCTTCATGCTCGTCGATATTTTTCTCGATGGCTATTCGTTTAATGTAAGGGCCATAGTGAACCTTCACATTACTACCATACATCGGGTGGCAATAGAAAAGTTCAGAGGGAATATCACGGCAAAGATGGCAAATACCGCTTCGGAACTTAGATTTCTGATATGAAGCTATAAACTTGTGAGCCCAACCGCTTTCTGCATAAGGATTTTTCTCCTCAACTGCTTTCAAATAGTGCTTCTCCAAGGCTGTTCTGAAACATTCGCAGAAATAAGACTTGCCACAAACCTTACATATGAACCTGATAATCCGGTCATCTATATATGCCGCCAGGTAATCAGGGTGACATTGACACGACGGAACAAGGTCATCGCCGATAGAAGTAAGAACTTCAACAGGAAGTCCTATATGTCCCCAATACCCCATGCGAATTATGTAACGGGAAACCGTTTTTAGATGCTTGCTCTTAACCTCGAGTGGTTTCGGGCAAATCAAATTAACGGGCTTCTCTAAGTGAATTACAGGAGAATCGTTATGCCTAACTATAATCGTGAACTCAAACCATCCCAATTCAACCACCGATTGCCTGGGTAAATCCTTTAGGAACCAGGGAAGATGAATTATTGAAGGTTGAGGTGGATACCTGTATCTCGATGGCAGATGTGAATCCGGCGACCCTATTAGCATATATTCGCGACTTAGAGACAAGCCTTTGGCAAACCGCGAAGGGCCAGGGTTGAAGCCTATTTTGAAACGAAGTATCTCTCCAGAAGCGACAAAATTCCTAAGTTGCTTGTCAAATTGCTCAACAACAAGTTGAATAATGAGTTCGGGTAAACTCCGCATTGGTGAACTTAGAATCTTGTCCTTCAACCCACATCGAAACAGGTCAAAATCTATGTCCAGCCGGAGAGTAAACACTTGCTTATTCGCCCAATCTTTTAGAAACTTTAGGCTAATCGGTTGGCACTGTCAAACGTACTTTTTCTCAGAACCAAAGAGCCTTATTTGCTATCACTACACTTTTTTCAAATACGCAGGTAACGATTCATCGTTTTGTTACCCTTCGCCCGGGGCAATGTCCTAAATCTGTCCTTTTACCTGGACCGGCAGGCAGGCGACCATGAGATAAACTTCGGTGGCGTGGCTGGCGAGTAGCTGGTTGGCTTTGCCCAGCAGGTCGCGGTAGATGCGGCCGAGCTTAGTTTCAGGTACCAGTCCCATGCCGACCTCGTTGGAAACGATGACGAAGCTGGCATCGAGCCTGTCCATGACGGCGATAAGCTGGTTTATTTCAGAAAGCACCCTTTTTTCAGCTTCCGGGTAGTCAGGCTCGTCATGTAGCAGGTTGGAGATGAGCAGGGTGAGGCAGTCTATGATTACCAACCCGGCATCGCCGATTCCTTTCTCTATTCCTCTGCCGATGCCTGTTGATAGCTCCAGAGTGTGCCAGTTTTGGGGACGGTCTTTTTTGTGTTCGGCAATGCGAGCCTGCATTTCTTCATCGAGCGCCTCGCCGGTGGCGACGAAGAGGACTTTGTTGCTGAGCTCTTTAGCCAGTTGCTGGGCATAATGGCTTTTGCCGCTGCGGGCGCCGCCGAGTAGAAGGATGATTTGTTTAGCCATTGTTGTGCTCCGAAATAGCGTTCATTTGTTTTACTGTGGTTGAGATTCTTCGCTGCGCTCAGAATGACAGGACGGGAAGATCTCAGAATGACAGGGCAAGAAGTGCTCAGAGTGATGGAGATTTGGATTCTTCGGTCGCTTTGCTCTCTCAGAATGACAGGAGGGGTTGCCAAGGCTGTACTCCTGTATATCTAATGTCCAGTGGTTGTCCCTGGATATGGGAACAGATTTACCTATTTTTACGGGCTTCTTGAACGCCGGTCCGTCATATACAAAAGTGTGGAACTCTCCGGCTTCGCCGCAGACGTCGATTTTTGATTTCGCCGCCAGCGCTTTAAGCTCGGAAGCCAGTTTGCCATCCACCTGCCTGCCCAGCCATTCCTTGCCGAAGAACTCGGTTTTTACGCTGACAACAATGGCTTTGAATCCAGCATCGATGAAGTCGGTCAGAAGACGGGCGCTGGCCATCCCCCACAGGGGCAGTATTGCCTTCACTCCTGATTCGCCACAGACCCGGTCTATCCAGTCCTTGTGTTCCTGCAGATATATATCGCCGGTTATCAAGCCAGTTATGCCTTTGAGCTTAAGCTCGGCTAATGCTTCTTTGAACCCGGCTTCGTAGGTCTCCCAGGTGACTTTTTGCTGAAGTATGGGCAGAGCCATAGCCTGTGCCTGTAGAGCTATGAGTTTGCGGTCCAAGCCGTGAGACATAGCTCTGGTTGAGTCCGTGTTTATAAAGTTGAGCAGATGGCTGACCTTTAAGCCCTGGGAAATCGCTTTCCAGCAGGCAAAGCAACTGTCCTTGCCACCGCTCCATGAAGCTGCATATTCAGTCATTGAAACCTCCCAATCAAGATGAGTAGTAGAAGCACCAGAACCTCGGCTATCTCGTTGATGGCTCCGTAGTTATCGCCGGTAAGCCCGCCCAGACGGGAACGGAAGTAGCTGGCTATGCCGAATGCAACAAGCCACAGGGCTGCCATGAGCACCAGACCCCACAGCTTCAGCAGGGCTACGGCGACAATCAAAGCTATGACGGTGGCTATGGTCAGTCTCTGCCAGGTGGCACCCCGTTTGAAGGCAAGTCCCATGCCGGAGTGTTTGGCATAGGGGAAGGTGAAGATGATGGAGACCATCACCCAGCGGCTCAAAGTGGGCATGAGCAGCAGGGCTGGCAATATCGGCGCTGCGGAGAGGGAGACATATTTGAGCAGCAGCAGGAGAATGGCGCCGACGATGCCGAAGGCGCCGACTTTGCTGTCCGACATTATGTCCATCCGTTCCTTTTTGGACTTGCCGGCGATAACGCCGTCGCAGGTGTCGATGAAGCCATCGAGATGGTGGGCGCCGGTCAGTATGACCAGAGTTATGATGAGCAGTGCGTTTACCACGGAAGAGGGCAGGATAAAACTCAAGCCATAGTAAAGGCCAAGCAGGACGACGCCGAGAATCAAGCCGACCAGCGGGAAATAGGTCAGTGATTGGCCCGAGGTCTTAGCTGTGGCCTTGTGCCGTAGTGGTGTGGGGAATATGGTCAAGAATTGGATTGCTTCCCAGAAACCCAAATTTATTCTCCTTATTGTGGTTCGAGCGGTCTGGCTTCGGAGACGCCGGCCTGAGCAAATGTAGCCATCTGGCTCAGAGTTCTGACGGAGGCTTCAGCCAGTGAGATGCCCAGGACAGCGCCGGTGCCTTCGCCAAGTCGCATATTAAGATTTAGCAATGGTTTCAGTCCCAGAAACTGTAGCAGCAGCTCATGTCCTGCCTCTGCCGAGAGATGGGCGGAGATGAGGTAATCTCTGGCTTGTGGTGATAAGCCGATGGCGATGAGGGCGGCAGTCCCGGAGATGAAGCCGTCGATGACCACAGGGATTCTGTAGGCAGCGCCGGCAAGCATAACTCCAACCAGCCCGCCGATTTCGAAGCCGCCGACCTTGGACAAGATGTCTATCGGGTCCTTGGGATTAGGCTTGTTAATCGATAGGGCTCTTTCTATGACCTTGATTTTATGGGCGAGCTGTTTATCGCCGATGCCGGTGCCCCGGCCGGTGATTTTCCTGGGCTGTTTGCCGCTGATGGCGGCGAAGATGGCGCTGCTGGCGGTGGTATTGCCGATGCCCATATCTCCAGCGCCGATGATATCGACTCTCTTAGCCATCTCGGCTTCGACCGTCTGGATGCCGGCTTCTATGGCGTCAATGGCTTGCTGGCGTGTCATCGCCGGTCCCTGTGTTATGTTCTGGGTGCCGAAGTCTATCATTTTACATAATAACCCGGGCAGCGGTTGGAAGCCGCCTTTGACTCCCATATCTACTATTATAACCCGGGCGCCTATCTGTTCGGCCATGACATTTATGGCGGCACCGCCTTTGAGGAAGTTGAGGACCATCTGGCGGGTTACTTCCTGAGGATAGAGGCTGACCGTTTCGGCAGCGACGCCGTGGTCAGCAGCCATGATGATTATGGACTTATGTTCCAATTTAGGTGTGGCTTCGCCCTTGATTCCGGCAATTTGAATCGACAGCTCTTCCAACCTGCCCAGGCTGCCGTGCGGCTTGGTCAGACTGTTCTGGCGGCTCTGCGCAGCTGCCATCGCTGAGCTATCCAGCGGCTTGATTTCTTTAAGTATTGTGTCTAAGGAAGTGGTCATTGTTTAAGCTCCTTGCCTGTTAATATTCGATGCCGCGCCTGGCATCTGTACCCTCGGTGAGGGGATGTTTAATCATGAGCATTTCGGTGACTAAATCAGCCCGCTGTATTATCTCCGGTGGCGCCTTCCGACCGGTCAGAACCAGTTCAACTGAGGCAGGCTTTGAATCAAGTATGTCCAGCACCTGCTTGACGGTTATCAAGCCCTGGCTGATGGCGATAAAAATCTCGTCGAGTATGACCATGTCATACTTCCCGCTGAGTATCTCTTGCTCGGCGTAGGCTAATGTTTGATGAGCCTCCTGGCTTGATTGCTCCTTGGATTTTTTAAAGCTATCGCCGACGCTTATCTGGACTATCTCGAAGGGGTTGTACTGCTTTACGAAGAAATGCTCGCCGCAGGGTAGCCCTTTTAAGAACTGGATGAAGGTCACCTTCATACCCTGTCCCGCGGCTCTCATCGCCAGACCTAGAGCGGCAGTGGTCTTGCCTTTACCGTCGCCGGTGTAAACATGGACAAGACCTTTGGAGTTTTTTTCAACCATGATTCCTCCCCAGAGCGATTTTATAGACCTGTGACATATCGAGGTTGCTCCTGATTATATCGGCTAGTTTATCATATATTTCCTGTTTGTTTATCGATACTGTTGGGGCTTCGGGCAATCTCCTGAGCTGTCGCAGCCTGCTCAGAAGTCGGCGTGTGAATTCGCCATTGTGAAATAAGCCGTGGATGTAGGTGCCAAATATAAGTCCGTTGCTGCCGACAATGCCATCGAAGTAATCGACTTTACCCTGTGGCGTTTCGAAGACCTGGAGTATCGGCTGGCAGCGCTGGCTTCTGGTCTGCCCCATATGAATCTCGTAGCCAGTGACCTCCATGCCTTTAAGCCCTTTCAGCAAGCCTTTGTCGGCATAAACACGGGCTTTAACCTGTGTGGTCGTTTTGTCATTGTGAAAGATGGTTGTGCTATTGAGCAAGCCAAGCCCATTGATGCTGTCGTGCCTGGATTCGACTTTATCAGGGTCATGTATGCTTTTACCCAGCATCTGGTAGCCGCCGCAAATACCTATTACCGGGATGCCTGACTGTGCCAGGTGGACAATAGCCTGTGCCAGCCCTTGTTGTTGCAATTTAATTAAATCGGCGATGGTGCTTTTGGTTCCGGGCAGAATGAGCAGGTCTGGACTGCCCAACTCAGGTACAGTGCTCACATAGCGGACGGCACAGCCCTGCTCTTCAAGCGGGTCGAAATCGTCGTAGTTGGAGATATGGGGCAGGCGTATAACAGCCACATCGACAGTGCCGTTAGCCGAGTCTGTTTGTCTTTCGTCGAGATAGACCGAGTCCTCTTGAGCGATACCCATGTCGCGAAAATAGGGAATGACTCCCAGAACAGGTTTGCCGGTGCGTTTCTCCAGGATATCCAGCCCTGGCTTCAGCAGTTGGAGGTCACCGCGAAATTTGTTGATGATGAAGCCTTTGATAAGGTCGCGCTCTTGGCTGGTCAGCAGTTCCAGCGTGCCGATGATTGAAGCGAAAACGCCGCCGCGGTCAATATCGCCTACCAGCAGAACGGGAGCATTTACCATTCCGGCTATTCTCATATTGACTATTTCTCTGTCTTTGAGGTTTATTTCTGCCGGGCTGCCAGCTCCTTCAATAACCACGATATCATAGGTAGACAGTAGATGACCTAGAGAGTTCTTGATTATCTTCAGCAGGTTGGGGGTATAGCTGTAATATTGACTGGCCTCCATGTTTTTAGCCACTTTCCCTAAAACGATTACCTGTGAGCGGTTATCGGCTTCGGGTTTAAGCAGCACAGGATTCATATGGACGGAAGGCTCGATGCCGGCTGCCTCAGCCTGTACTGCCTGAGCACGTCCGATTTCACCGCCTTCCCTGGTAACGAAGGAATTTAAAGCCATGTTCTGTGCTTTGAACGGGGCGACTTTGAGGCCGTCTTGCCGGAAAATTCGGCATAATCCGGCTGTGATTACGCTCTTACCTGCAGATGAAGCTGTGCCCTGTATCATCAGGGTTTTAGCCGGCATGGCTTATGACTCCAATTTCTTTTACAGCCTCGATTAGCTTCTGGCATTCGGGCAGGGTGCGTGGTGCCAGGCGTATGTACTGGGGCAAACCGAAAGAGGTACAGTCACGAACTAATATGCCTTTCTTTAATATGGCTTGCCTGAAGGCTGTGGCATTGCCGACTCTGACCAGGAAGAAATTGGTCTGCGATGGTAGCGGCGATAGTCCAATGCCCTCCAGTTCTTTTATCAGGAAATCTTTGGCTGCACGGATGTTGTTATGACACTCCTCAAGATAATTATCAGCATTTAAGGCAAAGACGCCGGCTTCCTGTGCCGGGGCATTGACGTTCCATGGCGGGCGGACACGTTTCAGAACGGAAATGATTGGCTCGGCGGCTATAGCGTAGCCGAGGCGCAGTCCGGCCAGGGCATAGTCCTTGGTCATTGAACGGAGGATAATTAAATTATTATGGTCTATTAAATCCAGAGATGTCCAGGCGTTCTGGGTGAAGGCGATGTAGGCTTCATCGAGTATGACCAGGCTGTCCTGCGTACTTGACATAATCTGTATAAATTTTCCTTTGGACATGTATTGCCCGGTAGGGTTATTGGGGTTACACAGAAAAACGGCTTTAGGTCGGTGCTTCTGGAGTAAGTTTGCAAATTCCTTTATATCCGGCTGGAAATTCGGCTCCTTGAGGACTGGCTGTTTCAATACGCAGGCATTGGCGAGGTGGCAGGCAGTTTCGTATTCACCATAGGTCGGTTGCGGAATAAGGACTAAGTCATCGGAGTCCAGGTAGGCAGTAGTTACAAGCCTGATTAGCTCGGTGGAACCGCTGCCTATGATTAGCCTGTCTTGAGATATATTTAGCTTTTGAGCCAGCAACTGCTTTAATTCACCGGCTTCGGTGTCAGGATAGCATGCTATCGATGTATCGGCTAAAGCTTCTTTTATGCCGGGTGGTGGCCCGAATGGATTACAGCTAACGCTGAAGTCGAGCACGGTCTCTGATGAGATACCAAGCCTGGCTAACTCTTCATGGTCTATGCCGCCGTGAACGCAGGGTGAGATCTTATTTATAGCTGGTCTAGGTAACAACAAAATATATCACCTCGGCAAAGATAGATATCAGGCACCAGATAATGGCTGTTACAAAAATGATTTGTCGAGAAGCGTTAATCGTGTCAAGTGATAGCGGGTACTGGTTATCACCAAGTCGGTAATTGTCGATTTTTTCCAGTTGTATTCCCAGGGCACCGGCGATGGCGCTCATCGTCCAGCCGGCGTTGGGACTTTCTGTTTTTTTGTGGTCGCGAATCATGATGTGCCAGGCTTGCGAGGCATTTTTTCGGCATATAAGAGAAGCCACCACTATTATCAGGGAGGCAATCCGTGCCGGGATGAAATTAACGATATCGTCCAGTCTAGCGGCAAACTTGCCCAGATATTCCCATTGCCCATGGTACCCCACCATAGAATCGAAGGTGTTTATTACACGGTAACCTATGGCTCCGGGCACGCCGAAGAGGAAAAAGTAAAATAGAGGGGCTACAAAACTATCGCATATATTTTCGGCTGCTGATTCTACTGTGGCTGATATAACCTGCTTCTTGTCGAGTTTGGTAGTGTCACGGCTGACCAGAGATTGCAAGCGCAGGCGTGCCTGGTCCAAATTATTTTTAGCTATAAGCTTTTTAACTGTGTCAATGGCTTGCCTGAGTCCGCGTAAGGAAAAACTGAATTTCAGCAAGAACCCGGCGATAATGACGTAAACTATGAGATTAAACTCACTCAGGAGGGATAGCAGAAAGTAAATGGCGGTGACAGTCAGCCCAAGCGTTATTAAAACCATGCCGATGCCGTAGGTAAGCTGCCGGGCCCTGTCTTTTTTTGGAGCCAGCTTTGTCTCCAGAGAAATTAGTTTGCCCATCCAGGCTATGGGATGCCAGGTGTTTGATGGCTCACCAAGGATAAGGTCAAGGGCAAGAGCTATGAGCAGGATTATTACTATTTCCATGATTTTTCAAGCACTTATTTATCTTTGTCAGACACGATAAGGGTGGCGGGCAAATCATTAATCGGGTGGGGATAGACGTAGACTTCGGCTCCGTAAACCTCCTTGATAGTTTTTGCATTTATCACCGATTCAGGAGTTCCGTGGCAGTAAACTCTTCCATCACTAAGCATTATCAGGCGGTCGCAATACTGAGATGCCAGGTTCAGGTCATGAAGCGTCACCACAACAATTAGCCCTTGCTCTCGACATAACTGGCGGGCTAAATCCAGGGTTTCTATCTGATAATTAATATCTAAATTGGCGGTGGGTTCATCCATAAGTATTATTTTTGGTTCCTGAGCTAAGGCGCGGGCAATGGTCAGGCGTTGTCTTTCGCCTCCTGACAGCTCGCCCACCCTGCGTTCAGCATAAGCAAGCGTTTGGGTCGCTTTCATGGTCTTTTGTACTATAGCCAGGTCATGTTCTCCTTCATAGCGCAGTAGCCCTAGATGCGGAGTGCGCCCCATAAGCACCACCTCTAGGGCAGTGAATAGTTCAGGTAAGGTTGGATTTTGAGGGACAACAGCCACCAGTTGAGCTAAATCCCGGTGACTCATGTCGGCTATGTTCTTGCCATCGAGGAAGATGTGTCCTGAGCTCGGCTTAATCAGTTGGGTTATTCCTTTGATTACCGTTGATTTGCCGGAACCGTTAGGACCTATGATGCCCAGCATTTCTCCAGGCTTAGCTTCAAGGCTGATGTTATGGAGCACTGTTTGCTTGTTATAGCCCAGGCTGACGTTATCCAAGCGCAGTTTGAACATTTAGAATATTGCCCTCTTTTTTTGTCGCAGCAGATAAAGAAAGAAAGGAGCACCTATAAAGGCGGTTATTACGCCTACTGGTATCTCTGTAGGCGCCAGCATGGTTCGGGCGGCGGTATCAGCTAGAATTAAAAAAATAGCTCCGGCGAAGGTGGCTAAAGGCAGGAGGAAACGGTGGTCTGGACCCCAGATAAGCCGAACAGCATGTGGGACGATGATGCCGACAAAGCCGATGATGCCACAGAAACAGACCGCAGCGGCGGTTATCAAGGTTGCAGCCCCGAGCAAAGTCAGCTTGACCTGTTCCACGTTGATGCCCAGCTGTTGGGCTTGTTCTTCGTCGAGCTGCATTACGTTTAAAGGTCGGGCATGAAGCCAGATGACTATTGTGCCGATGAGTATATAAGGTGCCACCATGCCTACCTGCCACCAACTGGTCAGGGAGAATGTGCCCAGCAGCCAGGAGATTATGCCGTGCAATTTGTCTCCCGATGCAATCATCAGGTAAGAAGTGATTGCAGCCAGGAAAGCGCCCAGGGCTACACCGGCTAGGATAAGGGTTGTCATAGGCAGGGTTTTACCGACTCTGGCTATGTAATAAACTACAGCTACGGCTGTAATAGCACCAGTGAATGCCAGTAATGGAATGCTGGCAGCTTGCCAGGCTATGGGTAGCATGAAACCGATGACGGCTCCTAATGCTGCACCCTGGGCGACGCCAATGAGGTATGGGTCAGCCAGTGGATTGCGGAAAAGTCCCTGGTATGTGGTACCGGCCACGGCTAATGCGGCACCGACTAGTCCGGCTAGAAGCAACCGGGGCAGGCGTATGTCAAAAATGATTGTTTCTATATTGCTTGGCCAGGTTGCCTGGATATGGACGAACGGTAGTTTGTCTAATAGAACGTCGCATACCTTATCGAAGGGAATGTCAGTGCTGCCTACGGCTAAAGTCGCTATAAGTACTATTCCTAGAAGTATGACCAGTCCGACTATGGCATAAATTCGGCTACGCCAGTGGATTGGGTAAATGGCTGCAGTTTCTGATATGCTCGAATTCTTAAACAATTCTAATGCCATTCTTGTTCAGCCTTTACACCTCTAGCACTGATGTACATGCTTGTTTCTTTTCGGCTATTTGAAGAGTTCAGGGTGAATGAAGCAGGCCATTTGTTCCAGGGCTTCTACTATTCTGGGACCTGGGCGGTGTATCAGGTCGCCATCGATTTTATATATCCTGTCATTTAGCAGCGCCTGTGTATTTTTCAACCTGGTCTCAGTCTGTACATATTGCCAGGGCAGGTCTTCTCCAGTCCCCATGCCAACGGAGGCTACTATTACCTGTGGGTCTCTGTAAATGACCGTCTCCAGGTCGATTGTCTTGTCGCCAGAGATATCAGAGGCGATGTTTTGTCCACCGGCACTGCGGATTACATCATCAGCCAAAGTTCCTGTGCCGGCGGTCATCAGTGGGTCATGCCAGGTGACATAAAATACTCTCGGTTTTTGTTTTGAGGATAAGGTTTCTGTTTTGTCAGTTATAACTTCAATCCTTGACCTTAAGCTGCTGACCATCTCCGTAGCCTGTTTATTTTGTCCGGTGATTTTACCTACCAATGTTATGCTGTCCAGCACTTCAAGCAGGGAAGTTGGTGTTAGAGCCACAACTGTCAGTCCAAGTTCTTCCAGGGCAGGTATGACTGTTTTGCTGTGAATATTGGTTGCCAGCACCAGGTCCGGCTCAAGTGAGACAACCTTTTCTATGTCGACAGTGCTGAACCCCCCCACTTTAAGTTTAGTTGTAGCCGCCTGAGGATAATTACAATACTCAGTAACTCCGACCACTTTATCGCCCAGGCCGAGAGCGAACAAGATTTCGGTATTGCTCGGTGATAGAGAGATTATTCGTTGGGGTGTTTTTTCGATTGCTACGCTTCTGCCAAGGCCGTCAACTATATTGCCCGGCGTAGATTGTGCAGCACAACTGGGGCAAAGAAGAAATGCTAGTGCTAACAGGATAAGGAAGTATTTTGGGCTATGTTGGCTCATTATTTTTCTCCTTTGCGTCAATCGCAAATTAAAATCCCCATGCTCCAACAAGCAAGGGGATTAATTCTAAATAATAAATCCCACCCCCTTACTCCGCGGAGGTAGCCATACCTAGTAGGGTCGATGTTCTGACTATTACAGCAGGCGGGACTGTGCCGGGATTTCACCGGCTTGCATTCCAATTAAGCCCAAGATTGCCCCTGGGCACCCTACCGCAGCTATTAAGTTTGTTAACAGAATACCTGGAAATCGGTATAAAGTCAATAGAGCCAATATATCGAATGAGCCGGGCATACTACAAATCACCTTTCCTGATTGCCGGCTAGTTGCTTTCTGCTGATTTAGAATAAATCTTGATTGATGTATTACTGGCAACCTACTTGACAAAGATCCGTCGTTCCTTTATTTTATGAGTATTGAGGTACGAAGAGATGGGTGGGCGGAGGACAAAGCCCCAACTTGCCTCTGGAGATAAGGCTCTAGACTTAAGTCTGCAAGACTTGGTTAATAGTCTGGAAGACGAACTTTTTATCGTAGACAATGAATATCATATAAAGTTCGTTAACTTAGCTATCATGCAGAGGTTGGGTGGACATGCCGCTTCTCCAGTTGGCAGACTGTGTTACGATGTCTTTGAGGCTAGAGGAAGTCCTTGCAGCTCACACTTGTGGTTATGCCCTATAAACAAAGTATTACACAGCGGTAAATCAGTTGTAATCGTTCATCCCAGATATCCTATAAGCTCGGACATTGTCTCAAACGAACACATTAGAATCGTTATGTACCCACTAAGAGATAGCCGCGGCAACATAAGCGCTGTCGCTGAGTTAAGACGAGACGTCACTGTAGAAAAAGAGATGGAGCATCAGGTTCTGAGACGTCATCATTATCTTCAAGCTTTAAGTCGTATTTCAAGCGCTACGAGCGGGTTGCGGAATTTGAATAGTATCTTAAATGTATGTCTAGACATTGCCTTGGAGTCTGTCGATGGTGAAATAGGGGGTATTCTGCTTTTTGATGAACAAAAACAAAGGCTACATTATCGTGTTTCTCGTGGTTTATCCGCCAAATATGTTGAGAAAATGCAGATGGCTCCGGGAGAAGGGATAGCGGGCAGAGTGGTGAAAACTGGGGAGCCTATCCTGGTGGAGGACATCTCAAAAGACGCACGTGTTGTTCATAAGGATTTGATCAGTACTGAGGGACTTAAGGGATTTGCCAGCGTTCCATTGAAAGCGAAGGAAAAAGTTGTAGGTGTGATTAACATGGCGAGTCATATGCCAGGCCGATTCAGGGAGGATGACATCTATCTTTTAAACTCAATGGGTTGTCAGATAGGAATTGCAATTGAGCAGGCGAGACTCTATGACCGTCTGGCAAGTGCAGCGAGGAGGTACCAGGCTCTTCTTCGGCATGCTTTGACTGCTCAAGAGGATGAAAGAAAGAGAATTGCTCGCGAGCTCCATGATGAGACCAGCCAGGCTATTACCAGCTTGACTCTCAGTCTGCAAGCAATTATGGGGATGGCTGAAATGAAGGGCATTGTAGATAAAGACATCATAGAAAGGCTTAGATCAACACATGCCTATACAGTTCATGCTGGCAATGAAATAGTTAAGCTTATGAAGGAACTCCGCCCCACATTATTGGATGAGCTTGGAATGCCTGCAGCTATTCATCGCTATGCCAAAGATACCCTTCAAACTCAAGGTGTTGGTGTAACTGCTGAATTTTTGGGTACAGACGGGCGTTTTCCCCCGGAGACCGAAGTAACGCTTTTCCGTGTTGCTCAGGGACTTATAGGGAACATCTTGAAGCATTCAGGTGCGAAAAATGCTGTAATTAAGCTAGAGTGTGATAACGCCAAATGTGTATTAAAAATCGAAGATGACGGCAAAGGTTTTAATGTTAGCAAGCTTACACGTGTAGATCATAGCGGTCGGGGTGCGGGTCTATTCACCATGAAGGAGAGAGTGAGGTTGGCAGGAGGTAATTGTAAGATTGAATCCCGGCCGGGACAAGGAACCAAAGTTACGGTGAATATCCCGCTCCCTGCGAGTGAGGTAGATGAAAAAGATAAAAGTCTTGATAGTTGATGATCACACTCTCGTGAGAGACGGAATCCGGGCTTTACTAGGTTTAGTTGCCGATATAGAAGTGGTTGGTGAGGCAACGAATGGCAGGGACGCACTGGAAAAAGTCGAACAGCTTGCCCCAGATGTGGTACTGATGGATCTGTCAATGCCTATTATGGGTGGGCTTGAAACAACACGGAGAATACGCAAGAAACACCCGGCGACGAAAGTGTTGGCACTAACCCAATATGATGATAGCGACTATGTAGTCCCTGTTATCGAAGCAGGAGCTCGTGGTTTTGTTACTAAGATGGCGGCGTTTTCAGAACTTGCCTCAGCTATTCAAGCCGTGTATAGCGGAGATTCTTATCTGTCGCCTTCGGCAGCAAAGGCGCTTGTTCAAGAATACCAGCAAAAAACCACTGTAGAGGGGGAAAAAGACCCTTATAATCAGTTGACAGACAGAGAGAGAGAAGTGCTTAAGCTTGTTGTCGAAGGGTACACTGCTCGCGAAATAGCAGATATACTGGTCATCAGTCCTAAAACAGTGGAGTGGTATAAAAGTAACTTAATGAATAAGATTAACATCCATAACAAAACTGACCTCATTAAGTTTGCCATACGCAAAGGAATTATAGCCGCGTGATGACCCGGGCGAAGTTCCTCCGCTAATCTTAAGCCGCTTCTGCCCCAGATTCTTCCCAACAAAAATCAAGTGTTATTCCAGTAATAATTCTGGGGATCGAGCCATGTTTTCTTAGAGGTTTTCCTATTGTCGCTTAATTTATAACCATGTACTATTCTCGTAGATTTAGTAGTTTCTGTTCAGAAAGAGCCTATGTATCCATCTACAGCAAAAGGCGCCAATAAATATCAGCCCGATAAAATGACAAAATTCTCTTTTGATCATAGCCTAGTTCCACCATGCCAAGCTGCATGTCCGTTACATATGGAAATACGTGAATATGTTGATTTAGTTGCCCAGGGAAGGATTATGGAAGCTCTGCAAGTGATAAGGGATGGTAATCCGTTCCCCTCTATTTGTGCTTATGTTTGTACTCACCCATGTGAGGATGCTTGCAGGCGTAGCCAGGTGGACAAGCCTGTTGCCATTCGTGCGCTGAAGAGGTTTGCAGTTGAATTTGGTGGTGATAGAAGAATCCGTGCTGAGGCAGAAACTATGCATAGTGAGAGGGTAGCTATAGTAGGTTCTGGCCCAGCAGGGATGGCCTGTGCCTACTATTTACGAAAATTGGGTTATCCTGTAACTATCTTCGAAGCTCATTCTGGTGTAGGTGGCATGCTTCGGGTAGGTATTCCACAGTATAGGCTTCCCCGTGAAGTACTGAATACAGAAGTGCAAAGGTTGATGCAGATGGGCGTTGAAATAAGGACAAATACGCGTGTAGTCTCATTAGACCTGCTATCTGACATGGGTTACAAAGCCATCTTTATAACTATTGGTGCTCACCAAAGCCTTAGGATGGGCATAGAGGGTGAGGATGGCCCCGGTGTAATAGATGGTGCCACTTTTCTCCGCGAGGTGAATCTTGGTCTCAAACCATCTTTAGGTAAGAAAGTTGCTGTAGTGGGAGGTGGTAATGTAGCAGTTGATGCTGCGCGTACAGCTCTCCGCTTAGGCGCACACAAAGTAAGTATTCTCTACCGTCGCAGCCGGGCAGAAATGCCAGCAGACCCGATAGAAATAGAGCAAGCCTTGGAAGAAGGGATTGACATTCGCTTCTTGGTGGTGCCGGTTAAATTAAAAAGGCGTAATGGGCAGTTAAGTATAAGTTGTATAAAGATGGAGCTTGGCGAACCTGATGCTACCGGTAGACGGCAGCCTATACCTATTAAAGGCAGCGAATTCAATAGGCAGGTAGACATACTGATTACAGCTATTGGACAGTCACCTCAGGCTCCAAGTGATTTCCGTCTGCGTATCGGCAGAGGGAGCACTATTCATGTTGACCCAGTCACTCTTACTACAAATAGGGTGGGAGTTTTTGCTGGTGGTGATGCTGTCACTGGACCGGCGACCGTAACCGAAGCTTTGGCATCTGGTAGGCTGGCAGCTTTTCGTATTGATGATTATCTTCAGCATAGATATCCGCAAGTTGACAAGGAAATGCGGTCACATTTGCAAGGTGATCTGTTGCCTGAGACTGTAGAGATGATCAGAAAAATAGGTCGGCTTGAACCTCCGATTCTGCCGCCTGAAGCAAGAATAGAAGATTTCAAGGCGGTGGAGTCGGTTTATGATTGGTCAACTGCTGTTAATGAAGCAAGAAGGTGTCTTCGGTGTGGTATGGGGGCTGAAATTGTGTCACAAGATAAATGTGCCACTTGCCTGAATTGTATAAGAGTCTGCCCATATCATGTTCCACGCCTCGATGTTAACGGTGCAGTTCAGATACCAGTTGAGCAATGCCTGGCTTGTGGTATATGTGTTGCGGAATGTCCGGCGAAAGCGATAGTTCTGCGGAAGCCATATGACCAGAGACAGGTAACCGACGAACTACATTATATACTTAAGTCCGCAGAGAAATCGAAATTCAAGCCGTTCATCGTCGGTTTTTGCTGCCAGTATGGACTTTTTGGTACTGGCACTCTGGCAAACCTGTGGCGGGAAGCTAAAGCTGGCATCTGGATAGTGCCTGTCTTGTGTGTGGCAAAAGTGGAGGCCGAACATATGTTGCATGCCTTTGAGATGGGCGCAGAAGGAGTTTTCATTGCTGGATGTGGTGAACAATGCGCTAGGGAGAATACGGCGTTGTGGATTAGTCAACGTGTTGGTAAGGTTAGAAAGACGTTAGCTCAGATCGGTCTTGAGCCTGAGCGAATACGAGATTTTATGTTGAGCTCTGCTAATGAAGATATTGCTCAGGACCTGGATAAGTTCGTTGAACAAATAACCGGGTTATATTTTACCTCGACAATAGTGCAGGAGGTGAAAAGTTGATAGTTGCGGAACAGAAGCCTCTTGAAGCAATCAGGCAAATGATTGCTCCATACCATAGGGTGTTGATTCTTGGCTGTGGTACATGTATGACAGTCTGTGATGCTGGCGGTGAACGTGAAGTATCCTTTCTCCATTGTTCATTACGATTGATACAGGCAAAAAGCGGAGAAGAGCCACATATCTTTTCTGAGTATATTTTGAAAAGGCAGTGTGACCCTGAATTTATAGACCTTCTTGTTGATAAAGTCAGTGATGTGGATGCCATTCTTTCCTTGGGTTGTGGTATAGGTGTGCAAGCCATAGCTGAATGTTTCCCAGATATGCCCGTATTGCCTGGTGTTAATACCTCTTTTATGGGTATGGCTAAGGAGTGGGGGGTCTGGGATGAGCGGTGCGTTGCGTGTGGAGATTGCAGGCTGGAGGATACTGCTGGCATTTGCCCTATTACCAGGTGCACCAAGGGAATATTAAATGGGCCTTGTGCCGGCACCAAAAATGGTAAATGTGAAGCAAGTAAAGACATGGAGTGCGCGTGGATTCTCATCTATCAGCGACTGGAAAGGCTGCAGCAACTTGAGAAAATGCGCCGATATTACCCGCCGAGAAATTTCCGCGCCGTCCCAAGGCCAAAGAGGCTTGTAAAAAAAGTTAGTGTTGGTGCAGGAGAAAGCGATGGCTAATTCATTGTTTGAGGAGAAGCTCTATTCTGATACGTTCTTAGTGACGACGGAAGTTGGCCCACCAAAAGGGGCAGATGTGTCAGAATTGATTCACCACATAGACCTGCTAAAAGATAAAGTTGATGCCATCAATGTCACTGACCATCAGAGTTCGGTTATGCGTTTTCCGTCGTTGGGTGGCTGTCTGTTGGTAAAAGAATTGGGTGGGGAACCCATTCTTCAAGTAACCTGTCGTGATAGAAATCGCCTTGCTCTCCAAGCTGATCTTCTTTTTGCATATTCCAGGGATGTCCGTAATGTCCTTTGTCTTACGGGTGATTCTATTGATGTAGGTGACCATAGAGAAGCCAAGCCTGTCTTTGACCTAGATTCAATACAGTTATTGAAAGCGATAAGAACTATGGAGTCTGGAACGGATATGGCAGGCAATGAACTTAAGAAAGCTCCGAAATTTTGTGTTGGTGCCTCAGTTCATCCTGAAGCAGATTTCATCGAACCTCAACTTATTAAATTTGACAAGAAGGTTGCTGCGGGAGCGCAATTCTTTCAGACTCAGGGCATCTTCGACCTGGCAAGTATTCGGCGGTTCATGCAATACGCCTCACAGTTTAATGTGAAAATCCTGGCTGGAATTATAGTTTTGGCTTCCGCCAGAATGGCTCGATACATGAATGAAAATGTACCTGGAATAATTGTCTGCCAGGCTATTATAGACGAACTTGCTGCTGTGGAGAAAGGCAAGGGACTTCAAAAGGGAATAGAGATTGCTGCTCGCCTGATAAAGGCAATGAGGGAGGAAAAACTGTGCCACGGGGTACATGTTATGGCTGTAGGTAATGAAGGTATTGTGCCTGAAATCCTGGAGGCAGCCGAATTGGCCGGTGTCAGTCGCTGAGATGACACTTTAATAAAATGGATGCAGGATTTAATCAATGAATTAATGCTACTTATGGAGGTAAAGGAAGATGGGGAACAGCGCAAAAATACTGGTTATAGATGACGAACTCGATTTCGTGGAAGCCTTCCGGATGGTATTTGAAGCTAAATCTTATCAAGTGGTAACAGCATCAAATAGAGCAGAAGCTCAGGATGTGATGGGTGCAAATCCTGACATTATTGTGTTGGGCACTCTTGCTCCCGCCGGGCAAGCATTTGCAATGCACAACTGGTTGAAGCAGCATCCAAAATACAAGGACATACCGCTAGTGGTAATTGATGCCAGCCATGAAGAGCGTCATATCAAAGGATGGAGAAGGTTTGAGGGCATACAAATTGAATGCGAAGCTTATATGACCAAGCCGATAGAGCCGGCTTCGATAGTGCCGCGAGTTCAAAACCTGCTTGAAGAGGCAACCAGACCCAGAAAGATTAAGGTGCTCATAGTAGATGACCATACAATGGTCAGACATGGGATACGTGCTCTTCTCACAGTGCAGAAGGACATGGAAGTGATAGGTGAGGCTGTGAATGGGCAGGATGCGCTTGAACAGGTGCAACGACTTTCTCCGAATGTTGCGCTGATGGATATAGTCATGCCTGTCATGAGTGGGCTAGAGGCAACAAGGCGAATAAGCAGCGAATATCCGCTAACAAGAGTTTTGATCCTGACCCAATATGATGAGGAAGAGAACATGCTTGTTGCCAAGCAGGCAGGGGCGCACGGTTTTATACCTAAAAGGGCAGCAAGCTCCGAACTTGTAGATGGCATAAGGGCTGTAAATGAGGGGAAATATTCTCCATGGTCGTTATCCTAACAGTGTTAGATGCGAGAGGACAATCAGGAGGGTGGAATGCGACAAATATGTGAGACCTGTGCGTTCGCTAAAGATTTTACCGTGGGACCTGGCATATCAGGTTCGGATGAGGGTGTGGAGTGCACTAATTTAGAGTTTGCCAAATATCTTGACAGGCTACAAAAAAGCAATTCCTACCAGAAAGAGTTCAGTGAACGCGGCTTCATCAAAGTATTTAGAGTAGAAGCTGTCGCCTCTGATGAGAGCGAAGCATGTCAATTCTGGAGAGCTAAAAAGTTGAAGCATAAGAAAAGTGCAAAGTAACTAAAGGCTCTATTCAAAGACAGTATTTTGCCTCTTGCTTTCGTGTATTTGTGCATGATATAATCTAGCTTCGGCAAGGCAAGCAAAGCTCGGAGATTTACTTGCAAGCGACCCTAGTCTATTATTCTCTAGACCATGGGCTTACTATTGCGGCTGTTGCTAGCGCTTCAGCTTCTAAATCAACAATTGAAGAATTTCGGTATAAACTGAGTCATCAACAGATAGTTAGCCAGCTTAAGCAGTTTTGGACTCAGGACATTTGCTGCCTTTCGAATATGTCGTTTTACTCTCGGTTACTGTTATGATTGAGAAAGCTGTGGCGTTTTCAATACAATCAAATCTAAATCAGGGGCAAAGTAAATAAGTTGGGGGTGATAAATATAGGTAATACATATTGAATCCAGCCCAGGAATTTGAGCGAAAATAATCAGCCTTCAAAAGAAGGAGGAAAAACGAGAAATGACTGCAAAGATTATCAGTGGTACTGAAGTAGCTGCCGAGATTCGCGAGGAATTGAAGGGCAGAGTGAAAAAGCTAAAAGACAAGGGAGTGATCCCGGCATTAGCTGTGGTGCTGGTGGGAGAAGACCCGGCCTCGATCTCCTATGTTACCGCTAAGGCTAAGGGCTCTGAGGAAATAGGAATGCACGAGGAGACAATTCGCCTACCAGCAGATACTCCAGAAGCAGAAGTCCTGAAAAAAGTCGATGAACTTAATAAAGACCCTAAATTTCATGGTGTATTGGTACAGTTGCCTTTGCCCAAGCACATTGACACCGAAAAGGTGATTAACTTTATCTCTCCAGAGAAAGATGTAGATGGCTTCCATCCTGTTAATGTGGGTAAGGCGCTCAGAGGTGAACCCTGTCCTTTGCCCTGCACTCCTCATGGAGTTCAGGAGTTGTTGGTCAGGAGCGGCAATGACCCAAGCGGCAAGCATGTCGTTATCTGCGGCCGGAGCAATATTGTAGGCAAGCCGCTGGCGGCTATCCTGATGCAGAAGAAGAAAGGGGCTAATGCCACAATCACCATCTGCCATACCGGGACCAAGGATATAGGCTATTTTTCCAGGCAGGCTGATATTGTCGTGGCTGCTATGGGTGCTCCTAAGGCGATAACCGCCGATATGGTCAGAGATGGCGCCGTGGTTATCGACGTTGGCGTTAACCGCGTAGAAGATAAGACAAAAGAGAAGGGTTTCCGCCTGGTTGGTGATGTCGACTTCGATGCCATCAAGGAAAAGGCATCGGCGATAACTCCGGTTCCCGGTGGAGTCGGTCCGATGACTGTAACCATGTTGCTGATGAATACGGTGGAAGCAGCCGAGATTAAAGCAGGTATAACCGGCTAGAAGGATAATACTCATAAACTGTTAACTTCTTTGGCTATTCAGCACAGGCTTAAAATAAACTAAATAAGAAGGAGGATACTACTATATGGCTTATGATGCAGTAAAGATGAAGGACTGGCAGATTTCAGAGGCAGCTGAGAAGAACATGCCAACCCCCGATGAGTGGCGGGAGAGACTCGGATTGCAGAAAGATGAGATTATTCCCTACGGGAGGCTGTGCAGGCTCGACTTCCTGAAAATAATCGAGCGTCTCAAGGAGAAGCAGGATGGCAAGTATATTGAGGTAACCGCCATCACACCCACTCCATTAGGTGAAGGGAAAAGTACTACCTCGATGGGTCTCATTGAAGGTCTGGGTAAACGGGGCAAGAACGTAGGTGGTTGTCTCCGCCAACCATCAGGCGGTCCCACCATGAACATCAAAGGGACTGCTGCCGGCGGTGGCAATGCGCTCCTCATTCCCATGACCGAGTTCTCAATGGGTCTTACCGGAGATATCAACGACATCATGAATGCCCACAATCTAGCTATGGTGGCGCTTACTGCCAGAATGCAGCACGAACGTAATTACGACGATGCTGAGCTTGCCAAGCGCAATCTGCGTAGACTGGATGTAGACCCGACTCGTGTGGAAATGGGCTGGATTTTGGACTTCTGCGCCCAGAGCCTGAGGAATATCATCATAGGTATTGGTGGTCGCATGGATGGCTTCCTGATGCAGTCGAAGTTTGGCATCGCCGTCAGCTCAGAGCTGATGGCCATGCTTTCTATTGTAAGAGACCTGGCAGACCTGCGTGAGAGAATGGGCAAGATCACAGTCGCCTTTGACAAAAAGGGCAACCCTGTAACCACCGGAGACCTGGAAGTCGGTGGTGCCATGACTGCATGGATGCGCAACACCATCAATCCCACGCTGATGTGCACTGCTGAGTACCAGCCGTGCATGGTGCATGCCGGACCATTCGCTAATATTGCTGTGGGTCAGTCGTCTATCATTGCCGACCGCATTGGCCTGAAGATGTTCGATTACCACGTAACCGAGAGTGGTTTCGCTGCGGATATAGGCTTCGAGAAATTCTGGAATGTGAAATGCCGCTTAAGCGGTCTTATACCGCATGTATCAGTGCTCACCACCACCATCAGGGCACTCAAGATGCATGGCGGAGGGCCGAAAGTAGTAGCTGGTCTACCTTTGCCCGATGCTTATACAAAGGAAGACCTTAAGACTCTGGAAAAGGGCCTGTCCAACATGATACATCACATTAATACCATCAGAACTGCTGGCATTAATCCTGTGGTTTGTATTAATGCCTTCCATACTGACACCAAGGATGAGATTGCAATGGTGCGCAAGGCGGCAGAAGAAGCTGGAGCACGTTGTGCTGTGTCCACTCACTGGGCAGATGGCGGCGATGGCGCTCTGGAGCTCGCCGATACGGTTATGGATGCCTGCAACCAGAAGAATGACTTTAAGTTCCTTTATCCCCTGGAAACCAAGTTGCGTGAGCGGGTGGAAAAGATTGCCAAGGTGGTCTATGGAGCTGACGGTGTGTCATGGACACCTGATGCCGAAGCTAAGGCAAAAATGCTTGAGAATGACCCACAATATGCAGACTTTATGACCATGATGGTCAAGACACACCTGAGCCTGACGCATGACCCGGCTATTAAGGGCACTCCCAAAGGTTGGACATTACCTGTCCGTGACGTCTTGATCTATTCGGGGGCAAAATTCCTCTGCCCTTGTGCCGGAACCATCAGCCTAATGCCGGGCACCAGTTCCGACCCTGCCTTTAGAAGGGTGGACGTGGATGTTAAGACCGGCAAGGTAATGGGTCTATTCTAAAGAAAGTCAGGGAGACACTCTAAGGCTGGGTGGTGCTTTGCACCGCCCAGCCTTTTTAGTTAAAATCAATTCCGAGGTTGAATTGGCCCCAAAAGAAATACTTCGAGAATTCGAGCCTATCTTCTATCCTGAAGCTATCGCTGTCGTCGGCGTTTCACAGAACGTATTTAAGGTCGGCTCTCTGTGGTTGAAGGCAATTATAGACGCTGGCTTCAGCGGCCCTGTTTATCCGGTTCATCCAAGAGGCGGCGAATTTCTGGGACTGAAGGTTTATACCAGCATCAAGGAAATTCCGGGGATTGTAGACTATGTCATTGTTTCCATACCCAGAGAAGCTGTCCCCGAGTTGCTGGAAGATTGCGCTAATAAGGTAAAAGCTGTTCATTTTTTCACCGCTGGCTTCAGCGAAACAGGTGATGCTTCGGGCTATGAACTCGAGGAAGACTTGTTAAAAAAAGCACAAAGGGGAGGGTTCCGTATAATCGGGCCAAACTGCATTGGCGTTTATTCTCCGGATGGTAATGTGCCCTATGGACCCGGCGGCAGAATAGGCAAAGTTGGCTCAGTAAGCTTCATCTCTCAAAGCGGCGGCATCGGTGAAAAGCTGGTTGAGCTTGGCGCTGCCAGGGGCATCAACTACAGCAAAGGAATCAGCTTTGGCAACGGCATTGACCTTGATAGCGTCGATTTCATGGAATATATGGCTGCTGACCCGAAAGTTTCTATTATAGGCGCTTATCTCGAGGGGACAAGAAACGGTCGTCGCCTGTTCACGACCATGAAAGAGTCGGCTAGGTTAAAGCCTTTAGTCGTGTGGAAAGCCGGAAGGACTGATGTCGGCGCTACAGCAGCCATGTCTCATACCGGCTCTTTAGCCAGTCCTGCATCAACTTGGTCGGCAGCGCTGAGGCAGTGTGGTGCTGTTGAAGTTAAAAGCGTCGAGGAGTTAGCCGATACCCTTTTAATATTTCAGCAGCTCGGACAGTGGAGAGGTAGTGGCAGTGGCAACGGCATAGCCGTAGTCGGTGGATTAGCAGACGGTGGTGGTGGCATTTCCGTTTCATCCAGCGATGCTTGTGCCGAGCTTGGACTTCATATTCCACCTCTATCTGCGGAGACAAGGCATAAGTTGACCTGTATCCTGGGTCAGGTAGGCAGTATCCTGCTTAACCCTGTGGACGTAAGCCAGAGCGGCAGCAATCCGTCTATTATACGGGAGGCACTTGGGGTTGTCCTCGCCGACCCAGCCATAGATCTGGTTATAATTCAAGAAGACGCCGGGATACTTTTAAAGTATTTTCCCCTAGAGTGGGTGCAAGACATAAACACTGTTTTTGTCGATTTCAGAGCCAACCAGGAAAAGCCGATTGTTGTTGTCTCACCACCCGGGGCTTCTGATTCGCAGCGCCTTGAAATAGAACGAAGATTGACGCAGGCATCGATACCTGTTTTCCCCACCATGGAACGAGCAGCTAAAGCTATAGCGAACCTCAGCAGCTATTATCGGATGCAGGAAGCGTCAAAGAGCTAATAGTATGGAAGTAATAGGCAAGATTTTGCTTATAGCCGGCGGCATCATAGTAATCCTGGGGCTGATGCTGGTTTTCAGTCAGCACATACCCTTCTTTGGCAAACTGCCCGGCGATATATTCATAAAGAGAGACGGTTTTTCCTTCTATTTTCCCATTGTCACCCTGCTTATCTTGAGCCTCCTGATAACCATAATAGTTAATGTGGTCTTGTATTTCCTGAATAAATAAGAAGTCTTTTCTGATGAAGACAAGCGATTTTGATTACCATTTGCCCCCTGAATTTATTGCTCAGACACCTGTAGAACCACGAGACAAATCTCGTCTTATGGTGCTTCATCGGTCTGATGTCTCCATAGAACACCGCTATTTTTACGAGATCGTTAGCTATCTTCAGAGTGGGGATACTCTGGTTCTTAACAACAGCCGTGTTATTCCGGCTAGGCTCATGGGACGGAAAAGCGATAGCAGCGTAAATGTCGAAATTCTGCTATTGCGTCGCTTGGACAACAACGTCTGGGAAACGCTGGTCCGCCCGGGTAGGAAAATCACCACTGGCACACAAATAACAATATCAAGCGATACTGGTGCCGCTGATGAGGCAATAAACGCTGAGGTGCTGGAACAGGCTGACGATGGCATCAGGCTCATTCGTTTCTCAGACGACAGCTTGCTTGAGGGATTAGGTCGGGTCCCGTTGCCGCCTTACATACATACTCCGCTGGCTGATGCAGACCGGTATCAAACGGTCTATGCTGAAATAAACGGAAGTGTGGCAGCACCCACCGCCGGACTGCATTTTGCGCCGAGATTACTAAGTGAGCTGCAGCAAAAAGGCGTTCAACTGGCTTTTATAACTCTCCATATCGGGCTTGATACCTTCCGCCCGATCAGAGTTGATGACCCTAGCCAGCACAAGATTCATAGAGAGTATGGAGAATTAAGCTCAGAAGTGGCTGCTTTGCTCAATCAGACCAAAAGACAAGGTAAAAAAGTGATAGCTGTGGGCACCAGCACGGTGAGGATGCTCGAAGCAGCAGCTTTATCCGGTACAGTGCAGCCTTTTTCCGGCTGGGTTGACCTATTTATCCTGCCTGGGCACCGATTTTGTGTCACAGATGCCATGATCACCAACTTTCATTTACCCAGGTCGACTCTGCTGATGCTCGTTTCAGCCTTTGCCGGTAAAGATTTCATCTGGCAGGCGTACGAACAAGCTACGAGTTTTGGCTACCGCTTTTATAGCTTCGGCGACGCTATGTTAATTCTTTGAAGCGGTTCTTCCATAACTCTGTCATGCATAGTGCTTTGGTAGTGGAAAAAATAGATTAATAAATATTAAAAACGTTGCAGCTTTGCCAATTAGCCAGCATATCTATATAATTTACTCCAGGTGTAAAAGCGATAGGAAAAAAGACGTTTGGAGGTATAATCGGTTAAAGATGTGCGGCATTATCGGCTATTGTGGCAGACAGACAGCAGCTCCACTTGTTTTTGAATGCTTAAAGCGTGTGGAATACCGTGGCTATGATTCGGCAGGCATGGCTACTATATCAAACGGACAATTATTTGTTACCAAAGATATCGGCAAGCTTGAGGAGATTGAAAGCAAGCATACATTGAGCTCGTTACCCGGTAATATAGCTATCGGACATACCCGCTGGGCTACTCATGGAGGTGTTACTACAGCCAATGCTCACCCGCAGTGTGATTCTACTGGAACGATAGCTGTTGTTCATAACGGAATAATTGAGAATTATCAAGAACTCCGTCAACGTCTCACCAGCAACGGGCATCACTTTGCTTCAGAAACCGATACCGAAGTCATTCCTCACCTTATTGAAGATGAAATGAAAAAGGGGTGTTCTCTGGAAACGGCGGTTTTAGCTGTAGCACCGAAGCTTGAAGGCTCCTATTCTTTTTTGGTTATATCGTCCCGTGATTCAGGCAAAATTGTTGGCACCAGAAAAGATAATCCTCTGGCTATTGGAGTAGGCGAAGATGGCTATTTTGTTGCCAGTGATGCCTTGGCTTTCTCCGGGTTGGCTAACCAACTGGTGTCTCTGGCTGATACTGAGGTAACAGTACTAACATCAAAAGGGATTGAGGTTTTTGATGCTGCTGGAAATAAGCTGACAAAAGAAGCGCGACACATCGACTTGCAATGGTGCGATAGTGATAAACAAGGCTACCAGTTCTTCATGCTCAAAGAGATTATGGAGCAACCGCAGACTATTGAGGCGGCTACAAATCAGAATAAAGAGTCATTCACCAAGATTGCCATGGATATACTTAGAGCGGGTCAAGTGATAGTCACCGCCTGCGGCACTTCCAGATACGCTGCTCTGGTTGGCAGATACCTCTTCTCCAAAGTCGGCAGAAAATTTTGCGATGTGGTTATGGCATCCGAATTTCATTATTTTGCTGATTCTGTAGACAGGAATACCGTGGTTTTAGCCGTCTCCCAGAGTGGTGAGACGGCAGATGTCATCGAAGGTGTAAAAAGGGCCAGAGAGGCTGGCGCCCAAATCGTTTCTATCGTCAACAGGCCATATTCTCAGCTAGCTGAGATGAGCCATCATGTTATCTATCTTAATTGTGGTCCTGAGCTATGTGTCGCAGCTACCAAGTCTTTCATCAGCCAGCTAGTTGTCTTCTATCTTTTGTCGTTTTCCATGGTCAACTCTTTTGATAAAGCCGTTACCGACCTCAAAAACATCAGCACTAAAGTGGCTAAGACTATTGAATGGAACAATGACAAAATTAGCGCGCTGAGCCAGGAATTAAAGACCACGAATGATTTCTACTATATAGCCAGAGGGATTAACTTCGCCATCGCTTCTGAAGGCGCTCTGAAGCTTAAAGAAATCTCCTATATTCATGCAGAGGGTATGCCGGCAGGCGAACTCAAGCACGGCACCCTAGCCCTTATTGAACAAAGGACCCCTGTAGCTGTAATCTGCCCCGATGACTATACTTACCGTGAGACATTAAGCAATGCCACGGAGGCTAAGTCAAGAGGCGCTTATATTATTGCCATCTCTGATAGAAAAAATGAGATTTATGATTTCTGGGTCAAGATCCCCAAAGTCGACGAGCTCTTATATCCCATAATCGCTGTAGTCCCGCTTCAGCTCTTGGCATACCATCTGGCGGTTAGCCGTGGATATGACCCGGATAGACCCAGGAATTTGGCAAAATCAGTAACGGTTAAGTAGAAAACTAGTGATTCTGTCTGATAAGTCAACCAAACCAACAATTATCGCCGCCATCCCTTGCCTCGACGAGGAGCAGTTCATCAGTGATATAGTAACTAGAACCCGTAGATATGTGGATAAAGTAATTGTTATAGATGATGGGTCAACTGATGATACCTCTGAAGTAGCTAAAGCTGCTGGTGCTGAGGTCATAAGGCATGGAACGAGGCAGGGTGTTGGGGTGGCTACCAGGGCGGCGTTCGAAGCGGCAAAAACATGTCGGGCTGATGTGCTGGTAACTCTGGACGGCGATGGTCAGCACAATCCCGATGAGATTCCCCAGGTTCTGGCTCCTATCCTGAGTGGCGAAGCTGACCTGGTCATTGGCTCCCGCTTTCTCCAACCCACTCAAAAAACTCTATCAGCTCAACAAACTGAAAGAACCAATATCCGTCGTTATCGCAAATTTGGCATTGATGTAATCACGTGGTTATACAACCTTGGCTCAAAGATAAAGGTATCTGATTCACAGAGCTGCTTCCGTGCCCATAGTCGAAGGCTGCTCGATGCCATAAACATGACAGAAAGCGGCTTTAGTTTCAGCGTTGAAGTCTTAATTAAAGCCAGAAGAAGGGGCTTAGTTATCACTGAAGCACCTATCTCCTGCCTCTATCACTCCCAGGGCTCCAGCCTTAATCCTGTAGCTCATGGTCTTGGGGTTGCCTTCGCTGTGATAAAGCTCCGACTTTTCAGTCACCAGCATAACAAGTAGGTGAAAGCTAAGAAACTCAACAAACTCAATAACACGGATAAAATGAGGTTAAAGTGAGTTTGAAGAACAAGAACGTATTCATCACTGGTATAAGCGGCTTTGTCGGTTCAAACATGGCAAAGCATCTTCTCAATGAAGGGGCCAATGTTTTTGGGCTGGTTAGAAGACGGGCTGATGGCACTATCCCGCAAAACATTAGATATCTGGGAATTGAGAACGAGGTAGCCCTTGTGGAGGGCGATATGCGGGATATTTCCAGTATTGCTTCCGCATTAGACATCAGCAAACCTGACATTGTCTTTCATCTCGCCGCTCAGTCTTTCATTCCCAGGTCGTTTTCATGCCCCGGAGAGACGATGGAAGTAAACTGTCTGGGGACAGCCAATCTCCTTGAGGCGATTAGAAATAAAAGCTTGGATGCAGTAACAGTTTTCGCAGGAAGCAGCGAAGAGTATGGCCTTGTATTCCTTTCGGATTCTCAGTATCAGCAAATCAAGAAAAAACACGGCACGATTTTCCCGGAGCCGATCAGTATCCCTGAATTGCCTATCACTGAGACCAATCCTCTCCGCCCCATGTCTCCCTATGCTGTCAGCAAGGTCTACGCCGACTATCTAACCAGAAACTATCATACTTGTTATGGATTGAAAACAATAGTCTCTAGGGGCTTCAATCAGGAAGGGGCCGGCCGAGGCAGTATGTTTGTAACTTCGTCGATTACTCGGCAGGCGATGCAATACAAGCGTGGTGAAATCGATAAGCTAGTCATAGGCAATGTTAATGCCTTCAGGGATTGGTCTCATGTCAATGATATTCTGAAGGGGTACTGCCTGCTGGCTGAGAAAGGCAGATATGGAGACGTTTACAACCAGGGCTCGCAGAGGACCAACTCGGTGCTTAGCTATCTCTTGCTTAGTTTGGAATGTGCTGGATATGCGGTGAATAGGATTGAAACGCTTGGTGGCAAGAAAGTGGTAGATAATCCCAACGAATTGGATAGCTCAAAGATGTTCGGGCTTGGCTTTGAAAAGACCAGGGTGGATAAGCTGATGCTAGAAGGTAAATTGGAATTCCAGCTTTCGGATACAGGAATTATTGTCATTACCGATAAGGATAAAATAGCTGTAGAATTTGATGAAGAAAGGTTCAGGCCAGCTGAAGTACCGATTTTATTAACCAGGACTGCAAAAATGGAGGAGCTTGGCTTTAAAACGCAGCGCAGCCTTAAAGATATAATTAATGACCAATTGAATTATTTCCTGGATCCAGCTCGCTAGCAAGGCAAACTGATTGTTCGCATGAACTATCAGAGTCGCCTCGTTATGCCGCGGCGTTGAAACACGATTGGTACTCAGTGAGGCGTTAGTGTAGTATAGGATTGTGCAGATGAAGATTGCTGTAATTGTGGGTACACGCCCCGAGATAATTAAGATGGCTCCGATAGTAAGAGAGCTTGAGAACAATAGAGTAAACTACTTCATCCTTCATACCGGTCAACATTATTCGTATAACCTGGATAGGGTCTTTTTTGAACAGCTAAGATTACAAGATGCTAAATATAACTTAGAGGTCGGCTCCGGCTCTCATGCAGAACAAACAGGAAAAATACTTATAGGCGTGGAAAAAACTCTTGAAATTGAAAAGCCTGATATTGTTCTAGTTGAGGGTGACACTAACTCTGTGTTTGCTGGTGCACTGGCAGCAGTTAAGCTCCATATATCAGTTGGGCATGTCGAGGCTGGGCTGCGAAGTTATGACAGGCAGATGCCCGAGGAAATCAATCGTATTCTGACTGACCATTGCTCCGATTACCTGTTCGCTCCAACGGAGAAGGCAAAGGCAATCCTCCTCGGCGAGGGCATCCACAACGACAAGATATTTGTAACTGGCAATACCATAGTTGACGCTGTCTACCAAAACCTAGAAATAGCTAAAAGAAGTTCAAAGTTAGGAAGTTCTAAGTTCGAGGTTAAATACACAACTTCAAACGTAGAACATAGAACCTTGAACCTTGAACCCGGAAGCTACTTCTTGGTAACCCTTCATCGGCAAGAGAATGTTGATAACCTGGCGAGATTGGCCTCAATCTTGGAGGGGTTAGATAGGGTGGCTTCTGAGTTTCGTATGCCTGTAATCTATCCCATCCATCCCCGCTCTCAGAAAATGATGGCCAAATTTGGCCATAAACCCCGAAATATTAAGCTAATTGAACCCACCGACTTCCTGAGTTTTCTCCAGCTTGAGAGCAGTGCCAGGCTTATACTGACCGACTCTGGAGGAGTTCAGGAGGAAGCTTGCATACTCAAAGTCCCCTGTGTTACTTTGAGAGACAATACTGAGAGGCCGGAAACCATTGAGGTCGGCGCTAATATACTAGCTGGTGCATCTTCAGATAAAATACTTGATTGTGTCAAGAGTATGATTAGCCAAAAAAACAAATGGGCAAATCCATTTGGTGATGGCAAAGCAGGAGAAAGAATAGTAGAAATTATAACAGGAGATTAACTATGGCTAAGATATTAGTTACTGGCGGCAAGGGATTTATTGGCTCAAACCTCGTTCCTGAATTAAACGAACGGGGACACGAAGTCTGGGTATGCGACTTGGGTCATTCAGAGTCCCCAAACTACACCCGCTGCGATGTTACCGAATACCGCCAGCTTGAGAGAATATTTGAACACCACGACTTTGATTTTGTCTATCATCTGGCGGCAGAATATGGCCGCTGGAACGGCGAGGACTATTATGAGAACCTGTGGCTGACCAATGTGATAGGTACTAAGAATATGCTTCGGATTCAGGAGCAGAAGAAGTTCCGCATGATATTCTTTTCCAGTGCCGAGGTCTATGGAGACTATGACGGTGTAATGAGTGAAGACGTGATGGACAAAATACCCATAAAGCAAATGAACGACTACGCTATAACTAAATGGGCAGGAGAGCTACAATGCTTGAACTCTCAAGCCATGTTCGGCACGGAGACTGTCAGGGTTAGACCGGTCAATGCTTACGGTCCGCACGAGCATTATAGTTCTTACCGCGGTGTAATCCCGGCTTTCATTTACAAGGCTCTGCATGATGAGCCATATACAGTTTATCAGGGGCACAAGCGCATCTTCGATTATGTAGAAGATACCTGTCGCACCTTCGCCAACATTGTAGATAACTTCATACCCGGCGAAGTTTATAACATCGGAGGCAAAGAGGAGTGGGAACACGATATCAAATATGTTTCCGACCTGATATTAAAAAATCTGGGCAAAACTGATGCCAAAGTCAACTATAAGGAAGCAGAACCGTTTACCACACGCTTCAAGCACATGGACTTCTCCAAATCCAGGAGAGACCTTAAGCACGCCCCCAAGGTTCCGCTGGAGGACGGAATCCCCAAAACTATTGAATGGATGCGCAAAGCCTACGGATTTAAGTAGCCCAAGCCAAACCTTGATATAACCTAGAACTCTTATGAAAATCCTTATCGTCCAGGAGAGCGATTGGCTCAAGAGAGGGCCGCACCAACAACATCAGCTAGCAGACCGCCTTTCGCTTAGAGGTCACCAGGTTCGGATTATCGATTACGAGATTTTGTGGCGAGACCAAGACAAAAGGGAGCTTTATTGCAAACGACAGCTATTCGAAAATGTATTCAAGGTTAATCAAGGGGCGAAGGTCACCGTAATTCGTCCCGGCATAATCAAGATACCTCTCCTTGACTATGTTTCCATTGTTTTTACTCATCAAAGAGAAATAAACAGGCAAATCGAAGAGTTCAAGCCTGATGTCATTATTGGGTTTAGTATCCTGAATAGTTATCTGGCAGCAAAGGCAGCCAGGAGTAATGACATTCCCTTCATTTATTACTGGATAGACGTGCTGCACCGCTTGATACCATTTAAGCCTCTACAGTTCATTGGTGAGATATTGGAGCACAAAACGCTAATGCAAGCGGACAGGACGCTGACAATCAATGACAAGCTTAAAGACTATGTTATCACTGCCGGTGCCGCAGCTAACAAAACTAGTGTAATCAGGGCCGGCATAGACGTGGAGCAGTTTAAGCCATCAGCTAGTATTAGCAATTTAAGGAAACAATATGGACTTAAGGAAACTGACATTGTATTGTTCTTCATGGGCTGGCTCTATCATTTCTCCGGTTTGAAAGAAGTGGCTCAGGAGTTAGCCAAAGAAACTAACAAGAACCTGAAATTGCTAATAGTCGGCGAAGGCGATGCCTTTGAAGACCTTAAGCGAATACGAAACAAATACAACTTGCAAGATAGGCTCATCTTAGCTGGACAGAAGCCGTATACAGATATGCCAGCCTTCATCTCTGCTGCCGATATATGCCTGTTACCGGCATATCCTTGGGAGAAAACAATGCATGACATAGTGCCTATTAAGTTGTATGAGTACATGGCTATGAAGAAACCGGTGATAGCAACAAGACTGCCCGGAGTTATGAAAGAATTTGGTAAAAACAACGGCGTAGTCTATGTGAGTAAACCTGAGGATGCCATTGATAAAGCCAAAAGCCTTGTCAAAGATGGTAAAATAGGAGAGCTTGGCGATAAAGCCAGGAAATTTGTCCAAAAATACAGCTGGGATAGTATAACCGACGGATTTGAGAAAATTCTAGAAGAAGTTGTGATGAGTTCTAGGTTCTAAGCCAAGGGGTTCTAGGTTAAGAAGTTCTAAGTTCTAGGTAGAATATTGAGTAATGAAAATCGAAAGATTTGAGGACATCGAAGCTTGGAAAGAGGCTCGAAATTTGGTTAGCATGATTTACGATATTTCAAATGAAGAGCTATTTTCAAAAGATTTCAGCCTGAGGAATCAAGTCCGGGGGGCTTCGGTCTCCGTAATGTCCAACATTGCCGAGGGATTTGATAGGGGGACAAATAGAGAATTCATACAATTCCTCATAGTAGCCAGAGCTTCCGCTTCTGAAGTAAAAAGCCAGTTATATGTAGCCTTGGACCGCAACTACATTCATCAAAATAAGTTTGATAAAGTATACCAGCAAGCAACGAAAGCCATAAGTCTTATTGACGTGTTCATCCGTTACTTGAAAAAACCCAGAACGTAGAACCTAGAACCTAGAACGAAGAAGGAGCAAAATGAGTCAACATATGAGCGAATATAAGGGTAAGAATATCCTCATCACCGGCGGGGCTGGCTGCATTGGCAGCAATCTGACTAAAGCTCTAATAGAAGCCGAAGCAGGCAAAATAATCGTCCTTGACGACCTTTCAGCGGCTGAAAAATGGAACGTCCCCGTTGACCCAAAGGTGATATTTATCGAGGGCAGCGTATTGGATGAAGAAGCAGTAAAGAGAGCGTTCTCTGCAAAGCTTGATTTCGTCTTCCATCTGGCAGCTCACTTCGCCAATCAGAATTCAGTTGATAATCCTGAGACCGACCTCGAGGTCAACGGTCTCGGCACACTCAAGGTTCTGGAATACTCTCACCTTGCCAAGGTAAGCAAGTTTGTCTTTGCATCTTCAGGCTGCTCAGTTTACGGCAGCCAGGCGCCTCTCCCCCTGAAAGAGGATTACGTATCGCTGCATCTCGACACTCCCTATCAAATCACCAAGCTTCTCGGCGAGCTTTACTGCAATTTCTTCCACAATTATTATGGGCTGCCTGTAGCTATAGCCCGATACTTCAATGTTTATGGTCCCGGTGAAATCCCCGGTGCTTACCGTAACGTCATTCCCAATTTCATGTGGTGGGCATTACACAAAATGCCCCTACCTGTGACTGGCACAGGAGCGGAAACCAGAGATTTCACCTATGTTGAAGACATAGTTGACGGCACGTTACGACTTGGGGCAATATCTCAGGCTGTGGGTGATGCCTTTAACCTCGCGTCAGAAACAGAAACCAAGGTAATTGATATAGCTAATATGGTTAATGAGATAACGGGAAATCCGTCAGGTGTTACCTTTAAACCTCGCCGCGACTGGGACCAGATTACGCGCCGGAAAGCCTCTATAGAAAAAGCCAGGAAAGTTCTCGGTTATGAGCCAGGAACAAAAATAAAAGACGGAGTCAAGAAAGTGTATGAGTGGGTTGTAGCCAATCGTGATAAAATTGAGGAATGTGCCAGATTTTAATCTCTCGAAGTATGCAGGGCAGACAAACGCAGGGTTGCCGCAAATTAATTTTACATAAAATAACGATGCCTATATTTTCTTCAATCCGGCTTAATATCCTGTTCTAACAATCAAGAAACAGCCAACAACCACGAAGGCAATCCCTATCCAATGCAATATAGTTATACTTTCTTTCAAATAAATCAAGGCAAATATCGCTGTTAATACATAGGCCAAGCTCATCAGGGGGTAAATAAAGCTGACATTTAGAGTTGACATTGCACCAAGCCACAGGACTAATGCGATTCCGTAGCATAATATCCCGGCAATGATACGGGGGTTGGTGAATATTCTGGAGAGTGTATCAAGGTTGAAGAGCTGCCCCATACTTTTGATTTCTCCGACTTGATTCACACCACTTTTCATCAGGATTTGTCCCATTGCCGCACCGAATATGCAGAGCAACACCAATAGTAGAGCAAACAACATAGCACTCCTTTTCTTGAACCTTGGTAGCCCAAATTTTCTTTTCAATTTTTACCCAGCAGTGTAGATTTTCTTACCGTTAAATCAGAGCTTGATATTAGGCATGCCAGCTCCTTAATGTCAATAATATAGGTTATGCCTTTTTAGCTAACAATTTGATCTCATATTGCATATTAAAAAGCTTGGCAAAAAAATACATTACCCCTATTAACATTTTCGTGCCCCAGTTCCATCTCAGGTTCTGCAAGGGTATTTCACTCTTTCCAAGGTAAATGACCTCAAATCCTGTCTCACGAAGCATTTGCGTTAGTGTCTGTTTGGAAAAATGAGTGATATGATAGATTGGATGTACTAACTTAATAGGTTTTTTCAACTTCCCGCCTGTGATTTTGTACAAAATGTCAGCCAGTCTAGGAATAAGGCTATTCTCGTCTACTGTCAAAATAAACAATAATCCATTGTCTTTCAGTATCCGTAGGCACTCTTCCAAGATTTGCCTGGGATTTGGGACATGTTCAATGGTATCCCACATTGTAACAACATCAAAGTATGCTGATGGGAAATTAATGTCTTGCAATTCTTTTGTGTCCACTTTAATTCCAAATTTCTCCTTGGCATAGTTTGATGCATATTCCGAAATATCCACTCCGTATGGCTCCCAACCTTTGTTTTTTGCCATATCCAGAAAAACGCCTGTGGCACAACCGACATCCAATATTCTCCCCGCTTCCTTAGAGGACATTATAAGAGCTAATCCCTGTTGGAAGTTGGCTAATCTGGGCTCTTCTTTATACTTGGCATAGTCCTCGTGGCACTTTGAAAAAAATTTGACTTGGAACTCTTCGAAGTACTCGGCAGAATATAATTCTACAAGATTAATGTATAGCGGCTCAGTAAACACAAGGTGGCAATTGCGGCATTTTAATATATTGTATTCTCTCAGTTCATAAAGCCGAGAAATATCTTGTGAGTCACACAGTTGGCATTTAACATCGTTAAATTTATCAGGCTCTTTATAAGTATCCTCTGACAAGATGATTACCTGCCTAATAATTCATTAGTTCGAGCTTTTGATGCTATTTGTTGCAGTGCATACGGAACCAGTTGATAGTATTTTTCAATCCATCCTCAAGGTTGACTGAAGGCTGCCACCCTAGAATTTCCTTGGCTTTAGTATTATCACAAAAATGGTGCCATGCTTCTCCAGGCCGATAATCTAATGCCCCTACTCGCGGTTTTAGTGAGCTCTCCATTAAACGCAAAACCATTTCCACAACATCTATAATCTTGTACTCTAATCCATTGCCAATGTTTATTATTTCACCAATAGCACGTGGCGTAACTGAAGCTTTTATGTAAGCCTCAACGATATCATCAACATAATTGAATTCTCTTGTCTGCTCCCCCTTGGTCATTTCAAATTCCTCATCCATGATAGTCTTTTTAATGAGCGATGGAATCAGCAAGCTGCCTTCCTGCCCAGGTCCATAAGTCAGAAATGGCCTCAAAGTAATAATAGGTGCTCCATGCGTTTTGTGTAACATCTGGCAAAAAGCAGTGGCAGATACCTTAGAAGCAGAGTATGGAGAAGAAGGATTAGGAATTTGATCTTCGCGGAACGGAGCAGGATTGTCACCATAATCTTCAGAAGCCCCGGTATTTATAAAGCAATCGTAATTAATCCAATTTAAAGCTCGTAAAAGGTTAAGTGTTCCTCTTAAATTTACCTCTACCATCTCGTCAATTAGTTCTGGGGAGCGGGTGGTAGCAACGTATGCAGCGAGGTGAAATATTTTCTGCGGTTTGATAACAGCAATAACTGTTCTTATAGTTGTAAAATCTCTTATATCACTATGATGAATGATAATCTCATTGCTTATATCTCCAAGCCTCCAAAGATTGGAACCAGCTCTGGCTAAACCATGCACCTCAGCACCTTCTCTCACCAGTCTTCTAGCCAAATGGGAACCTATAAAACCAGAGACGCCGGTAACCAGCACCTTGGTATTCCTCAATGTTTCAGTCATTTAACCTTGCCCTGGGCTTTAAAAAATTCTTGATACCAAGCGATGGTTTCCGTCAGTCCCTCTTCGACTGTATATTTGGGTCTCCAGCCCAGAACATCCCGGGCTTTCTGAGCTGAAAGATATTGGTGTTTTATCGCTCCTTTGGGTGTATTGAGTATCTCGGGTTGCAAGTCTGTTCTTTTCATCAGTTCAAGTATCGTTTGAACGATCTGAAGGACGCTCATCTGGGTCTCGTTACTGAAATTGAATGCCTCCCCGCAGATACTTGCATCATCCATTTTTTCCGCCAACAAAAGATATGCATCTACAGCATTTAAAATAATAAGGCATTGACTTTTCACTTGCAAATTTGATGCGCGCGTTCTTATATTTAAAAGCCCCTTATTTTATATTTTAATATATTCCCCAAGAATTCGAAAAAAGTCACCGGACTAACACTTGATTTGCCTTCCTTTCTACGTTCAAAAGCAACAGGTATCTCACCCACTTTTAATCCCAAACGGTTCGATTTAATCATTATTTCAGCATCAAGAAACCAATCTTTGCAAGTGAGTTGCAATCCCTCATAGGCTTCGCGACTCATAATTTTGGGAGACCGGTTTACATCTCTGCTTTGCACAGGGAAGAAAACGGGGAGAATTAAATTGTACACTCTGGATTGAATCCTTCTTAATATGGAGACTTCGTTGCTGCCCCGCTTGGCCTTGCACAGATCCAGTTTTTCTTCCACCAATTTTTTGAATATTCTTACTACGTCTTCTGCCTTTATCTGTCCGTCTCCAGGTGAAAAACCTAAATATTCACCTCTAGCTTTCTTAAGACCGCATATTATCCCCCACCCGTAGCCTTCATTTACGGGCACATTTACCACCGTTATTTCTTTATTGGAGCTCGCCAACCTTTGTAAAATCTCCGGTGTCCCATCAGTGGACCCGTTATTGACAAGTACTAGTTCTAACAAAACTCCGTTGGCTTTAAACCCACGCATTAGGTCCAATGCGACATGTTCAACAACCCTCTCCTCATTGTAAAGAGGCACTATCAGAGACAAGAGCAAACCACTCCTCTCTTTTACCACTGAGCAATTTACCTCAAACCATAATTACATTAGCAAACTGGCAGCCCAGTCTGGTCGCAAATAAAAGCACCCTCTCATTTCTGACAAACATAAAGAATTCTGGCAAAAAATGGAATTGGCGACCTTATAATTTTGAATTTATATCCGATACTCGCCAAAAGAATTTGCCAGTCATAAGGCTTGCGGAAATGACTTTTTTCACGGTTTAGAAACATGTCGACCCAATAACTTGTATGTAATGGTTCAGCAGTCGGGTCAATTTCGGCAATGAGCAATGTGCCGCCTTTCTCCAAGCTCGAAAAAATGTTTTCTAAGGTGAGCTGCTGTTCCGCCGGTTTAAGGTGATGCAGAAAATCCACCATCACAGCGCCGCTACAGGGTAGCAAATCGCATTCTATGGCATTCTTCAATGTGAAGCCGATATTTCCCCGTTTACCCACCGTTTTCGAGGCGATTCCAATTCTTCTTTGGTCAAGGTCAATGCCGATGACCTTTCTTGCAGGAAAGCGCAAGGCCAGGTAATTTGACAATAGACCGTAACCGCAGCCGATGTCAAATATTACACCGCGCTGAGGCAAAAAGTCTGAATATTCGTCGAAGTTCAGGAATTTTGTTCTGACCTTAACATAAAGCTTGACACATATCCCCTGCCCAGCATACAAGTCGGCAAGCTTACTATACAAATTATTTGGCATTTCGTTTCTCCGCCAGCGCAATCAATGAGGCTCCAAAAGGCAAGGAGAAGTACCTTATCAGCCAGGTCTCAAGTCTGGTTAGCTGCAGGAATGTTTCGTTAATTACGGGGATTGTTTTAACCTCGATAGCTTCATCTATGGTACGGTTAATATTTCTCTTATCAAAGAGTCTGTTGCTCATTCTAATGGCAGCCAACACCGGGAAAAGTGATGACACGTAATATGATATTTTCTTGATCGAGAACCCGCTGCGCTGAAGTTTAGTAGCCAGTTCCGATTTATCATATCTACGTACGTGGTTTGCTATTCTATCATGGTGACTCCAGAGAAATCTATGAGCAGGAACGGTCAGAATCAAATATCCTGCAGGCTTTAAGGCTCGATTAATTTCTCTAAGCGCCGCTTCATCATCGCTGATATGCTCCAGCACATCGAACACCCCTATAATGTCCCAGTTATTAAGGAAGGGCAAAGAGAGTATGTCTGCTTGGTACAAATCAACAGATGAAGACCTTTGCCGGCAAAATCTCAGCCCCTCCATTAGAATATCCATGCCCGCTATATTGATGCCGCTGCTTTTCAAATGCACCAGGACACTCCCATTGCCACAACCGATTTCAAGCATTACGGAGCTGGCTAAATCAGGTACATTTCTTCTTAGAACATCAAGGATCAATTCTCGTCTTCCGACCTGCCAGAAGTGTTTCTGCTCCATTTTGAAAAGGAATTCAAATATTTCAGGGTCAAAACTATCGACCTTTCTCCCTTTCTCTACAAATGAAGGAATGCCGTCAACTACAGGGTAATGGATATGGCAGGCACGGCAAAAATATTTATCGCTGCTCTTCTCTAGTGCGCTGCGACATTTAGGGCAATACAACACCTGCTGCATAGGAATTACTCGCCGGCAATTATCTGTCTTCCGAAGGAATACTCGTAAACCTTGTAAAATTGATAGTTTTTCTCAGAGTCAAGGGCTATTGTCCTCACTAGCGCGCCAGACATGACATGGGACACTAATTCTGTATAGCTCCAAGTATACCCCATGTTAAGATCTTTACACAATCGTATTTCATACCGCCAACAGCCTTCAAGCCGCTAGAACAAAGGCTCCTCTTACGTTATTGTAGTAACAGCTTATTGACCTCTTATGATATAATTTTGCCCATATTAGGTTGCTGAAATTTACATCGCTAATACCTGTGGCATCGGGAATCAAATGACGGTCTTACATGAGTACTTTTGGGGGTAGCATCTCAGTCTATCGTTGGCCAGACAATCAAGCGGTCTTACTTGTCATGAGGAGCCAAGAAGGCCAAATCAATGAAACTACTTGATAGAATCAAATCAAACAAATCCCTAATCCTTATCCTTTGTCTTATATTTGTCTTGGCTCTGGGTGTTAGGGTGGGCATACTATGTAATACCTACGATGTACACCCCGCTAATATTGTACTTGGAATGACCCAAGCAAAAATATTAGTCGAGGGGCTGGAATCCCTTACTGAAGCGAATGAGTTTCAAGGTGCTCTTTCCTCCTTAGGTATGACTATTGGTTCGTTTTGGGGACATTCTATGCAAAACGCTGTGATGCTAGCCGGGACTTATTGGGTTTTCGGAGAATACGACCCTATTTGTGTACGGGTAATTTGGTTAATCATTGATTCCTTCGGTTGCCTCCTGATGTTCTTAATTGGGAAGGAATTGTTCAGCAGGAGAATTGGATTAATCGCAGCCTTTTTATATGCTATATGGTTACCTATTGCATATTTATCCACCTGGATGTTCTACTATAATTTGATGCCATTTATAACATTGCTTTCTCTGTACTTCTTTATAAAGGCAGTACGAACGGGGGCGATAAAGTTTTATGTCCTATCAGCTCTCTCTATTGGAATTGGTTGTTACTATTCACCAATTATTATGTTTTTGCCATTGATGTTCGGTCTGGCTTTGTTCATATACAACCTTGGGAAATCAAATTTCCGAAAACAGGTTGCTAATGTAGCTAAAATGACTGCTGTTATGGTGGCAGTAGTCTTTCTAATTATATCCCCAACCTGGGGTATAATTCATTATATAAGGCCTGAGCTTAAGGATTTTACTATGAGAGGAGGCATCCTTTGGGGCGGTATGTGGGAAGGCTTTGGGGAGTTTGGGGAAAACCCGGTTGGAGCTGTGTTCAATGATTATGTAACTTATGACCAGGTAACAAAAGAGTGGGGCTACGATTCTGTAACTTATAACCAAGAAAAAGGAGAGTGGGAATACGAGGTGGAAATGTGGGGCCCTGAATACGATGAGATATTTAAGCCACGGGTGTTAGACGCCATAAGAGAACATCCGGCGTGGTGGCTGAGCCTCCTGGCCAGGAGAGTTCCCCACAGCATAGTCTATACCAGCCAGCTTGGAATACAATATTACCCTCGAGACGCGGAGGGTAATCGTATAGAGAGGAAATGTCAATATCCGACTATTGGCCCCATTATTGCAATGATAAAGGGTGGTACATTTTGGGAATTTGTTAAAAGTTGTCCTTACGCTGCTTTTTATACGGGACTTATGTATCTGTTTGCCGTTGTGCCTGTTTTGCTTAGCGTCGTTGGTATCTGGGTTATGAGAAAGAACTGGAGACCATTGATTTTGGTAGCGGCGGCTTCAATATACTTTGCTGCCGTTCACATAGTTATGTTTGTTTCCTCATATAAAAGCATGGTGGCGGGAAATTTGGCCTATATTATTTTCAGTGCCATTGCCCTGGATTATATCTATAGAAGAATACGGGGTGCCGACATCAGAACTGACGAATTAGCTACGCCATCAACAGGAAAGCCATCGGCTATAGTCCGAAGACAAAAATAAAAGACGGCATCACGGAGGTTCACCGGTGGGTAAAGTCAAACTGGGACAAGATAGAAGAGTGCGCCAGATTTTAGGCTAAGGGAAAAACAATTGTGATTTTGTCATACGTGCGAGGAGCCATTCAGCAGAAGGACGACGTGGCAATCTCACAGTCGAGGGCGCATCAGTGAGATTGCTTCGCTCCGCTCGCAATGACAGTTTGAGCTACGGACGACATCTAAAGGAGAACAGATGACAGATAAGCTTAAAGTTGCCATAGTGGGTTGTGGTGCTGTAGCCGAAAAGCGCCATATTCCCGGTTTCGCCAGATTGAAAGACAGGGTTGCTGTGCGGGCTGTATGTGATAAAAATGAAGAATTGGCAAGACAAGTCGCTTTGAGACATCGAATTCCCAGAGTTTTTGTTAGCCAGACAGAGATGCTCAAGGCTGAAAAAGTCGACATAGTTGACGTCTGCACTCCACCTCAGATACACGCTCCCATAGCAGTTGAAGCGCTTGAAGCCGGTTGCCATGTGCTGATGGAAAAGCCCATGGCACTTAATACTGCTGACTGTGACAAAATGATAGAGGCAGCAACAAAGAACAACCGCAAACTTTGCGTTGTTCATAACGTGCTTTTTCATCCCCCGCTTATCAAAGCCAGGGAGCTGGTCAAAGCGGGAGCCATAGGCAACTTCATAGGTATGAGAATCCTATTATCAGACCCCAAAGACGAAATGATAATGCGCCAGGACTACTGGATACACAAGCTGCCCGGTGGATTGATTGGTGAAACCGGCCCTCACCCTGTTTACGTCTCCCTGGCTTTTCTGGATAAGGTTAATAACGTAGAAGTATTTGCCAAAAATTACCTGGAGCATCCCTGGGCACCTTTTGATGAGTTCAGGCTCGAACTTGATGCTGATAATGGCATGAGCTCAGTGGCTATCTCATATTCCGGTGAACGATATGCTGCGGAGGTAGAGATATTCGGCTCAGAAGGTGCTCTTTATATAGACCTCCAGAGCATGCTGCTGGTGAAACACGGCACTAAGAAAACGCTCAGTTCTGCTAAGTTAGTCTCAACATCTTTCAGTACGGTAACGCAAATTATCGGCGGTCTCATAGCCAACGGGTTCAAGACAACCACTGGCCAGTTCAGAGTGGGACATGAAAAAATAGTGGAGCTATTTGTCGATAGCATTATTAAAGATACCACTCCGCCTGTTACAGGTGAAGAAGGGCGGGAAGTTATAAGGGTAATGGAGATGATAGTTGACAGGCTTTATGGCAAATACGGTCGCCCTCAACCATCTGAACCTAGAACCTAGAACTTAGAACCTAGAACTTTGAAACAGATGCTACAAAAAGAAAAGGGACCGGTCCAGCAGTTCTGGGACGCAACTCCCTGTGGGACTGGCGATATCAAAATTGAGCCTGAGACACTTGAATACTTTGAGGCTATATCGGAAAGACGTAACAAACTGGAACCCTTTATCGCTGACTATGCCCAGTTTAATAGATGGGCAGGTAAAAGAGTACTTGAGATGGGATGTGGTGCAGGGAGTGACCTGCTACGCTTTGCTAAAGCAGGTGCCCGTATCACGGGCGTAGATTTATCACCACGCTCGGCTTCACTGGCAAAGACCAGACTGAGCATTTATGATTGTCAGGGTAATGTGCTAGTAGCCGATGTCGAACAATTGCCTTTTAAAACAGATTCATTCGACCTGGTTTATTCCTGGGGAGTCTTGCATCACACGCCAGATACCGAACAAGCCATTAGAGAGGTGTACCGGGTGGCCAAGCCAGGCAGTGAGATTTGCATTATGCTCTACCACAGGCACTCGCTGGTCGCTCTGCAAATGTATCTCATGTACGGACTTTTTGCTTTTAAGCCTTTGAGAGGCTTGAAAGACATACTTGCCAATCACCATGAAAGCCCTGGCACAAAAGCCTATACTGTAACCGAGGCTCAGCAGATGTTCTCGGTATTTAAAGACGTGAAAATCAAGGTCTGTCTCACTCCTTACGACCTACGTTATAAAAGAAACAAATACTTCCCCCGATGGGTTGGTAAACTTATCCCACAGCGCCTCGGATGGTTCATGGTCATCCGAGGGCAAAAGTCTTGATGGAGGTTTGGCTAAGATGTCTGGAATATGCGGCGCAATAGGAATCGAGAACGAGGGACTATTAAAGAGGATGGCGTTGCTCATGGCGCACAGGGGAGATATAGTCGAAGTCTCCGTCAATAATGGTGCAACGATTGCGGTAATCCGCCGCACCGATGAGCCTGGACTGTATAACAAGGGAGCAACGTCTATTGCCCTTGACCACGATATTTATGCCATAGGCAACCGGCTGATTGAAGACAATTCAGAAATTTACCAGCACCTCGTAACTACTAATTCATCTAGCGACACTGTAAAGGTCTTGCGGGGAAGCTTCGCTCTCGCCATAGTGAACACAGGCAGCAGACACACAAGGCTAACTTTAGCCCGTGACATATACGGCACCAGGTCGATGTATTACTTGCAGACCGGGCAGGCGCTCTTTTTTGCCTCAGAGATGAAATGTTTCCTGGCTCTTGAGGAATTTAAGCTAGAAGTCAACCCCGAAGCACTGGGCTACTACCTGAGTTGCGGCTTTATCTCTGATAATCAGACTTTGCTCAAACAAGCTTACAAGGTCTTGCCGGGAGAGATGGTGGAGTTTGAAAACGGAAAGACTAATTACCTGAAGTATTGGAGCCCAATGCCTTGTGAGCAGGCACCTTTAGATATAAACCACTGGATTCAAGCCACCTGGGCTAATCTTAAAAACGCCACCACAACCCAATTGCCTAGGAAAGAAGGTAAGGTAGGAGTAGCACTGAGCGGGGGACTAGACTCATCTTTGATTGCAGCTACTCTAAAACATGTCAGCCGAGACCCCAAATTAATAAGCTTCTCCTTAGACTATGGTGATGGTGGTAGTTCTGAGCTGGACATGGCTGTAAAGATATCTAAATATCTGGATATAGATTGTCGCATCGTCACACTAAACACAGAGAAAATCATAAGAGACCTGGAGCAACTGCAATGGCTCTATGATGAACCTCTGGTGAAGTTCACCTTCATACCAACCTATTACCTTATGAACGCAGCCAGGGAGGAGGTGAAAACATTATTCACCGGTGATGGTGGAGATGAGCTGTTTATAGGCTATAGAAATGACTACTGGGAAGACCCCATGATAATCAAGTTTTTCTCGAAGCTGGGGGCAATCAGGAAGCCTGCCTTGAAAGCGGGTAGGGGGCTGGCTATGCCCCTGGCCAACCGGACCGGCTCAAAAACTCTATCGTTAGCAGCAGAATTTTTCACCAGAGAGCATGCCAGTCATCCTGAATGGCAATACAGAATCGCCTCTCGAGTTTTTCATCCTTATTTCCCAGAGGAAGATTTGGCGAGACTGCTCAATGATGCCAGTTCGCGGGGGTTAACTGACAGCACAGTCAAAACCATAAATATGGCGAATGCCAGCAGCAGTATCGAGAAAATATCACATGTCATGGTTAGCGGTGAACTCCCCAATGACCTGCTCAGGTTGGACAAATCTGCGGCGGCTACCGGGCTGAAAATAAGGTCTCCGCTGCTTGACCCAGAGATGACTAATTTTGCCCTGAGTATTCCGATATCACTGAGGCACCGGCATGGAACAACCAAATATTTGCTCAGGCAGTTAATTAAGAGCTACGACTTGCTGCCGCCGGAGGTAGCTGCTGGTAAGCAGAAAGCCGGGTTAACGGCACCGATACATCAGTGGCTAACTGAGAGTTCATCCCGGGACTACTTTGATACCTTGCTGCAGTCCAGCGCCAGCCTCCTCAACCTGGATATGGCTTATATGCATAGGTTCTATCCCCCAAGAACATATACCCAAACCTTGAAAGCCTGGGCGTTGATAGGCATACTATTGTGGCTGAAAACTCTCACTACCAAATCCGGAAGGTCTTTTCATGACATCACCTAACGATTGGCAAATCAAAAAATGCCTGGTGCTGTCCGGCAGCCTGCTGCTGGCTACATTGGGGCTCATCGGGCTTGGGGCTCTGGGGCTTGATATACCGGTACTGAGGCAGATAGTGGCTTTTATCTTCCTCAGCCTCATCCCTGGCCTTCTTCTCCTCAGAATCCTCAGGATTCACAATGTGCATATAATAGAAAGCCTGCTCTATTCGGTGGGATTGAGCCTGGCATTTGTCATGGCAGTGGGCGTGGTGGCTAACTTTGCCCTGCCACCACTGGGAGTCTCCAAACCTATTGCTCTGGTGCCATTAGCAGTCACCTTCACCATCTTTCTCATAATCCTATTCTTCGCGGCTTACTGGCGAGACAAAGATTTCCGTCCGCTCAGCCGGAGTGATAGCCCGGCTTCGGAATCCACCTGGCAAAGTTTCCGTACTAATCCCACTCCCTACCTGCTGGCTACCCTGCTGCCTCTACTGGCTGTCCTGGGAGCTAACCTGGTCAATGCCTATTGCAACAATGCCCTGCTCCTTGTTCTCATATTTGTCATCGCCGTAATCATTGGTTTAGCTGCCTTCAACAAGTTCATTCATCCCCGAGTTTACCCCTTCATGATATTCATGATGGCACTGGCGCTCCTGTATCAGACCACCTTTATATCCAGCAACCTGGTAGGCAGCGATATCCACCTGGAGTATTATGCGGGCAGACTTGTGGTAGAAAATGGCTACTGGGATGCTACCTTCCCTACCAGTATAAATTCTTGCTTGAGCATTGTCATGCTGGCACCCATATATTCGTTATTACTGAATGTGGACATTGTCTGGCTGTTTAAAGTAGTTTATCCCGTTTTGTTTGCCCTGATGCCCATGGCGCTCTTCCGCGTATTCAGCCTGCAAATCAAATCGCAGTACGCCTTCCTAGCTGTAGTATTTTTCATCACCTTGCCCATGTTCACCATGGACATGGCTCAATTAGTCAGGCAGCAAGTGTCAGAGCTCTTCTTCATCCTGGTGGTACTTCTGATGGTAGACCGCAAGTTAACGTTGGTACAGAGAACCATTTTGGTACTTATCTTTGGTTTTGGTGTAGTCGTGTCTTATTATGGGTTGGGTACTGCCTATCCTATCGGTTATCTGGCTTTCGGCGCACTGGTGCTTATCTTCATTAAAAGCCGCCCCGGTCGAACTCTATGGCAGTGGCTGACAGGAAAAGCTAATCCCATACCCGCTGATTTAACCTCAGCCGGAGCATTTAATAAAAAGGCCCTGGCTGTTATTGTTGGCGTGAGTCTGATTTTCATGTTCTGCTACTACGGAGTCGTTGCTTCAGGAACAGCTCATAGTGGCATCAGTGTTGCCTCAGGCATTGCTCAAGGCACTGTTTACCAAATATTCACACCACCACCAACAACCGAAACACCACCAACAACCGAAACACCACCAACAACCGAAACACCACCAACAACCGGAACATCACCAACAACCGGAACATCACCAACAACCGGAACATCACCAACAACCGGAACACCATCCATCATCGAGAAGATTATAGCTAGATTCCCGATGTTGAACCCCCTGTATAAAGAGCCCTTGACTCAGACAGCCCTTGGGCTTGATTTTGCCCTGGCATCACCGGGAGGAAAAGTTTGGCGCATTTTCCAATACCTGGTTGAGCTCTGCCTTATTGTCGGCTGCTTCAGGCTCGTTTTCCGCCCTTCTTCGCTGGGGACTAAATTAAAAGCCGAATATATTTCGTTGACTATAGTAAGCGCCTTTATACTATTGGGTATCTTCGTCCTGCCCTCAATGTCCTATGGACTAGGTACCAGCCGCATCTGGCAAATCACCCTGCTCCTCATGTCACCCTTATTCATATTCGGCGGCGAAGCCATTGCTTCCGGAATAGCTAAGGTGGTTGGAGTATTCCGAAAGGGCTTTGCATCATTTAGGTCAGGATATGATAGTCGGGCGATTCTATGCTTTCCAGTGCTCCTAATACTCATACCATACTTTATATTCAACAGCGGAGTTGTCTTCGAGCTTAGCAAAAGCCAGACCACAGATTTTATTGATATCCCCTATTCCATTGCTCTGTCAAGTTATCGAGTAGAGCTAAGTACTGTCTTCACTAAGCAAGATGTTACTGCCGCTGATTGGCTCGACACCGTAGCCAAGGAAAACCAACCTATCTACGTCGACCACCACAGTGATAAGCTACTCGGTTGCCAACTTGGTTGGCACTTTGAAGCACGGAATGCAATGTGGGGGTTTCTCTATATGCCCAAAGAGATGTCTTCACCAAGCTACATCTATCTTGGTACCTGGAATACCCAAAAGAGACTGCTGGTCTTTGGTACAGTTTATGCAGGCAGAAAGAGCGTTAGCTTCGACAATTTGCCTGAGGTTGTTTCATATATGGAGCAGAGTGATAGAATCTATAGCAATAATGGAGCTGAAATATTGCTACACAGGTAAAATCAAAATCGCAATAGGTTCTAACATAAGGAGAAAATAGCGGATGAGAATTTTGCAGGTGTGTCCCATTTTTCCTCCACAGCCCGGAAAGTTTGCCAGTGGTGTAACCCAGGTGGTATATCACATTAGCCAACAACTTGTTAGCCGGGGACACGAAGTTGATATATATGCTGCTAATGCTTTAGACCTGAGAAGGAAGGTTGAAAGCGACCTATTGGTAATTGACGGCATAAAGGTGCACTATTTCCCCTATATAATGCATTACTACACCTTCTTTCTAACCCCATCCCTCATCCCCATGGTGAGAAAAAACCTTAGAACATTTGATGTAGTCCATATACACGATTTCAGAACTATACAAGCAGTTATAGTTGGTCACTATGCCAAGAAGCTGAATGTTCCATACTTAATGCAGCCTCATGGTTCAATACCGCATTACGGGGCAAGAGAGGGATTTAAGAAACTTTACGATGTATTTCAAGGATACAGTCTTCTGAAAGATGCGTCCAAGGTCATTGCCTTAACTCCAATGGAAGTCGAGCAATGTCAGAAAATGGGTTTAAGTGTAGACAGAATCACCATTGTGCCAAATGGGGTAACGCCTGCATTACTTGATAGAATACCAGTCAGAGGCGCCTTCAGGCAAAAAAAGGGCATTGGTGCCGAGGAGAAATTGATCATGTACCTAGGCAGAATTCACAGAAGGAAGGGGCTAGACTTGCTCATAAGAGTTTTTGCCTCTCTGCCAAACTCGCCAAGGTCACGACTCGTTATAATAGGCATGGATGATGGCTATCTTTCCTCTATAACGGATTTGGTTGCTAATCTAGGAGTCGCTGACCGAGTTATAATATCTACAGAGTCGCCTTCTGAAGAAGATAAACTGGAGGCATATGTAGATTCCGATGTACATGTTCTGCCCGCGCCATATGAACCTTTCGGGCTAACTGTAATTGAGTCATGGGCCTGCGGTACACCGGTTGTAACCATCAACACCTGCGGCATTGCTGATTGGGTGAACAGCTATGGGGGATACTCTGTTCTCTATGACGAAAGCGAGCTGAGACGAGCCCTCCTCACTTTAATAACTGACGAGGACTTAAGAAAAAGGCTGGGACAAGGTGGCCAAAAATTGGTTGCCGAGCGTTTTACCTGGGATAAAATAGCAGTGCAAATAGAAAATCTGTACCAAGAAGTTGCAGGCAAGGCAGTTATTACTAACAAGAACTTAAAGGGATAGCTTGTCATGGACTCGCCATGGAATCCGTCAGTTCAGTACCAAAAGATTGTTGAAGCAAACGTTAAAACGTATGCCGAGATTGCTGAAGAATACGACAGGATAGAAACCTGTGTGGTCTCCCGCCGATGCCAGACCATGTTAGAAGAGGATATAGATGAAATTCTACAGATGCTCCGTTGCTCAGGTGCTCGTAAAGATATCTATGCACTAGATGCCTGTGGTGGGTCGGGAAATGTAGCGCTCAAATTACTGGATAGGGGTGTCAATGTGGTGCTGTGTGATATTTCTCCCGAACTCATTAAAATATTCGATTACAAATGTAAACAAAGGGGATTCTCAACCGAGATCATACGTCAAGAAATCGGCTCATTTCTATCCTCTACAGAAAGAAAGTTTGATCTGATAGTCTTCTCCTCTGCGCTTCACCATATAGAAAACTATACCGATGTGCTGTTGCTATCTCAAAGCCGATTGAATAAAGACGGGATGATTTACACCGTGTTTGATGGAATAAAACGGGGATTCTTAACATACTGGATGATGATGGCAGATTACGTGGTCTTCGAAGTCCTCAACCGCCCCGGTAAACTCATCCCTGACATCATTAAAAAACTCAAAAGGATAAAAGCCGGGCAGTTGAGCAAGTCGGATTCAAAAGAAAGATTCGAGTTAACTCACGATAATATGGGTGTTCTGGCCGAATACCACGCAGGTAGTGGGATAGATGATCTCGCTCTGGTGAATGCAATGTCACAGCATGGGCTTAAAATTATCTGGCATAAACGGTATCCTGATGCTCGCTATGCATTCTTTCGCCTTATCCTAAGGCTTCTCAGACGCCCAACAAGTTTTAGATTGCTTCTAGGGTACCGTGGGTAAAGAAGGCCTACTTTGGATTATAATGTAACAGTGACATTTAGCATAATGAAAGGGTTCTTGATTGTTCCGCCAAATGCTGGTTAGTACTTACAAACACACAATATACTAGCTGAAGGTACACGGAGTCCAACAAGTGAAAAGGATATTACTAGTTTTTCCGGATATTTCACATGATCCCTGGCATACGGGTTATTTTCATCATGGATTAGCGTCCATCTCAGCCTATCTCAAAAGCAGAATCAACGACATCGATATAACTCTACTTCACATTCATAGTAAGAAATTTAGTCAAGTTCAGTTTCTGGAAAAAATAGAAGAGCTTTCTCCAAGCATTGTTGCTTTCACGGCGACAGCTCATAGTTTTCCTCTAATACAACAATATGCCAGCTTGCTGAAAGATTTAAATAAAAAGGAACTCCTGATTGTATGTGGCGGCGTTCATGTAACACTTGATCCAGAAGAAGCTTTAGTATCTTCAGACATTGACGTTGCCATTTGTGGAGATGGTGAATACCCGATGGAAGCATTGGTAAACGAATGGATTGAAAACAGAAGAATTCCAAAAGAGAGTGGTATATGGTACCAAAAGAACGGCAAGATAATCAATAACGGTTGCTCGATAGTAGGAGATTTGGACTCGATTCCCGAGCCTGACTGGGCACTATTTGATTACATGAATTTAAGTGCTCCCAGGCAAGGGGTAGGAAGCATTATGCTTTCTAGGGGATGCCCCTATAAATGCAGTTATTGCTGTAACCACAAGTTAACTTACGTGTATGAGGCAACAGGAACAAACTACGTCCGGTTTAAAAGTGTTAAACGCTCGATATCAGAAATCAAAAACTTTTGTCAAAAGTTTCCTGCAATATCTACATTAAATTTTGATGATGATATATTACCTTTAAATTCAAAGTGGTTTTTAAAATTTGCTGAAGAATACAAGAGGCAGGTAAATAAACCATTTTGGTGCAATGTCAGGCCCAACTTGGTGAACGAAAAAATTGTAGGGGCACTAGTCGGTTCCGGATGTATACGTGTGGGTATTGGTGTCGAGAGTGGAAATGAAAAAATACGAAATGAATTATTGAAAAGGAATATATCCGACACAACTATTACTAACGCAGTATCCTTGTTAAAAAACTACAACGCCAGTGTATACGGTTTTAACATGGTTGGTCTCCCTAAAGAAACTTGCACTGAGTTGATGGATACTATACGCATGAATGCAAATTTGGGCGTCGATGAGATACAATGCACCATTCTTTATCCCTATAAACATACCGCCATCTATGATTTATGTGTTAAAGGTGGGTTACTTGTTCATCCAAAGTGGTTGATCGAACTCAGGAGAGAAACTATCCTGAAATTTGATTATGCTCAGAAAAATCGGATATATTTCACTGAGCTAACCATCAATTTAGTCGCAAAGCTTTATGCCAGGATGCCAAAACATCTAAAGGAATTGTTCCTGAGAACACTTTACTCATATCCCTCAGCAGTTCTATTTCTTCCGATTTTAAATATACTGTTGAAAGGACTCCTGGCTTCAAAAGAAGTAGGCTCTGGTATTCGAAAAATATATAGATTGTTTATGCCACTGCCATCCGCGAATAAAAGTCTTTCACCATGATATAAAAACTGGTAGGTGGGAAGAGGTCTGTGAATTGGCAGTGGAAAGGTGACCCCAATTTTAGTACCGCCTAGAATGAGAGACTTCTTGTGGAGCTAACCGGCTGTTATCTTCCATGTGTTGCACTGAGCCACAGGTGGCGCGCGCGCGCGGCTATCTTTGGACACAGCGCCAGCAATGTCCGGTAAGTCAACAGAGGCAGCGGCCCGTGGTGTATGCTTAATTGGACATAGTTGCCGAGAGACCAGCAGGCAAGCTTAATCTTCTCGTGCAATCTGAGTCTATCACTCTGCAAAATGAGTCTTAGCAACATAATCTCTAACACCTCGCAGAGGAACCATACGTGTAGTCGGCTTATGCCCAGCTCACGTGCGATAGCCTGCGAGTTGCGGGAACGTTGTCTCACTCTCCTGACCATAAGCTTTTCTGGAACAGTAACAAACTCTCCTTTTAAGGAAAGTTCTGCCAAAAGCAAGTAATCAGCCGCGAGTGCTTTTCTGGACGGCAGTACCTCGTGCAGAGCGCTCTGCTTGTAAACCCCGTAAATCAAACTGTATGGGCCTATTGTTCGTGAGTATGCCGAACCTACGCGCATGAATCTAGCACAAGGGCTTAAGCCAATTGTTGATAACCCGGGGAAAGTGCAAATCGGCTCTCCCGTTTCGGAATCCACGCCTTCGCCCAAAACTCCAGTGAGGACGATTGCCTCGGATGCGTCGAACGCTCGGATACAGGACCGCAGATAGCGCGGCTCCCAGTAATCGTCATCAGCAGCCCACATGAAATACTCACCGGATGATAATTCGAAGACCTGATTCCAATTCCATCCTATTCCCATATTTAGCTGATTCCGATAATACCGAACTCGTTCATCTCGCCGTGCATACTCCAGGCAGATTTCCTGCGTCCTGTCGGTTGACGCATTGTCCGAAATAATCAGCTCGAAGTTCTCATAGTCCTGCGCCAGCAGTGAATCCAGCGCCTGCCGGATGTGCGGCTCACCGTTGTATACCGGCATGCCGATGCTGACAAAGGGCTTGCTACTCGCCATATTGCTTCAATCCTCCTTCATCTGCAAAAATTTGCATAGAGGTTATATCACATTGAGCAAAACAGTATTGTCGGTGTCCGCCTCTAATTACTCATTATCCGTATTGCCCGGACCAAGACTCATACCAGCCAGACATATATGCAGGGCGCCAGTGTAGCTTGAGGTAACAATAGCATCTGACACGCTCAGGTTATATTGGAATAATTCCTCGAACCGGGTAATGTATTCACAGCAGCGTCCACCCGGGCATTTGCCGCTGCATCCAGGGCATGCTGTGCTTCCAGTTCGGTTATGGATGGCTTGGTATAGTGAATTCTAGGCATGGTCCTTTTTGCCTTAGATGTACTCTTATCGCACCCGTTTGAGGTAGCCGTCAGGTGCAGCGGTGATGAGCAGCTTGTACTCGATATTTTTGTCAATTTGGAACTCGGCATGGGTTTTTAAAAACTCCCGGACCGCTGTCTTGGGATTGTTGCCTTTCCCCCAAGGACGGTCGTTAGTTGTTCCTTCAGGTAAATCTTCTATTCCAGTGTCACCAACCATACAATAACCACCAACGTTTACCAAGGGCGCATACGCCCTTAATTCAGCCAAAACATGCTCATGAGTATGATTACTATCCAAACAAACCATCACTCTTTCTTTATTCTTTGCGAACCCACGAACTTTTTTAATAATTTTGTCATCTATGCTTGATCCTTCAAACATTGTTATTTTCTTGCTCAAAGGATGAGCAAGAATGGCCTCTTTGTTGTGAGAACGGATATCAATATCAATACCTATAACCTCACCATTTTCTATGGCTCCGCATACTTCCAAAATCGCCAGCATGGAGGCACTAAATATCAATGATCCTCCCCATGCTATTCCTGTTTCTATTATAAGATTCGGCTTAGATTCCCAGATGATCTCCTGCAACGCCTGCAGATCCTGTGGTGCTTGAAGGACCGGCACGCCAAGCCAGAAAAAGTTATAGGCATATTTTGCTTTAACAAGTTGCTCAATAAAAACGTGGTATGCTTCTTGAAGAGGCTTATTGTTTTGATATGATGCGGCTCTCTCAAGCGCTTCTTTACGAAATTGCTCTAATGGATTTTCCTTCATCTTTCTCCCATTTTATTACCTGGCTCACATTCTCTCATTAATTTACTCCAAAAAGAGAGATATTTGTCATCAGGGAAAAAAGAGTTATATTGATGTACCGTACTTTTCGTTTTTGACCGCCAGTTGGCAGATTCAGCCAACTTTTTTATTTTTTCTATTGCGCTTTTCTTCTCTTTATCGTTTTTTGCATTGCAGTAAGAAACAAAAGCTCCCCCATAATCGCCAAGTGATTCCAAAAATACATCTTTGGGCGATATATCTTTGATCTGTTTATTAATTTCCCATTTTCTGACAGTTTTTGGAAAATTCAAAACTTCATTAAAGATTTTGTCCCATTCATTTACCATCTTTTCTAAAGAAAATGTATGAATTGCATATTCCTTGGCATTCTGTGATAACAAATTTCTTAACTCACGATTGTGATACAAATCTTGCAATGCTCTCACATACTCATTTTTATCCTTCGCAACAATACCCGTTATTCCATTTTCAACCATGTAACTTTCCATCGGATTTGCCAATACAACCGGAACAACTCCAACCGCCATGGTTTCTTGTAGCACCTGATCACAGGTACCGTAATGATGTGGGGCAAGGGGATAACCAAAAATATCAAACGATGACAAATACTCCCATTTTTCTATCTCTGGCACAAATCCGGTAAAATTGAACTTCCCCCCGATACCACGGCGTTCCGCCTCCTGCTCTAGTTGTTTTCCATTTGGTCCGCCAACAATAATAAAATTTACACCGGGTATATCAACCCGATTACAGATATCTAAGAAATCAGGGTGCATTTTAGTGTAATCAACATTACCGACGTATCCAATATTAAATCCGGAGTGTTCTTTGAGTTTGATTGATTTAACACGATCCAAGCCTCCAGTAGACCAGACATCACGCAAATATTTTTTACGTTCATCGGAAAGATTCCATACATCTTTAACTTTGTAACTTAGGGGTGTGGTAAAAACAAACATATCAGGATATCTAAGGATTTTATCTGTAAAACTATTTGGCGGAGGAGAGCCCAATATGTGACTCCAGAGGATCACTCGGCTTGCAGACAGACGTTCACGTACCAAAAAATCACAGAGTAGCGGATGATTCCACCAATGAATAAGCACTACGTCGGAATCGGCTATTAAGTCAAGTATTTTATGTTTTTTCTTTGACATATTGTCAAACAGCGAAAAGCCGGCATTTTTAGCGACTTCAATGGCGTTTTGATTTGCATAATCAAGGCAAATAGCTCTGTGTGTGAAAGAGCGGCTGTCCTTGACTTTTGAAAGATAATTCAAAACCACCGTACCGACGCCAGCGCCAAAGTGTGGAGTAATATGAAGAATGCACTTAGTAGTCATATTATCAAGCTCCTTAATCAAGAACCAGCATTTTACCCTTGAAGGATATATCGCGCAAATATTTTTGCATCTGTTCCTTATTAAAAACGGATGTCAGCAAAACTACAGAATCTGACATTGCTTGTTTTAAGTGTTCTGGTGAAACTATAACTTTGCCATTTACTGACATTCCTTGCTTGTCCGGATTCTTATCTATAAGTGCCAAGATAGTACAATCTAACAAATCTGTAAATGTTGACAATATAAAAAACTCTATTCCAATTCCCCAGACAAACAGGTTGGTTTTTGAATTCTTTAATTCATTCACCGTGCGCTTGTGTTTCAACATGTATTCATTCTCATTCGTTATGTACGCATGGATTTTATTTCTCAACAAGGCACTATATTCAATTTCGCTAGCAACAACGCGCTTAGTTTCATTTCCTTGGAAAAGCATTTTTAAAGACGGATAGCCATATGATGGATTATTATAGGGCACAATAGTTTCCACTGTTACTATTTTTTTAAAACCATGCTTAATCATTAGCAGTTCTAAATATAAATCACTAAAGTGGTTGATGTGCTCTGCCACGGAAATCCAAAAGTAATCAAACACTCTTGCTTGTGAATAGTTCGGGGCATTGGGAACTTCTATAAACACAAGGCCATTATTTTTTAGACAATTTTTCGCTTGCTCAATAGCATCATCTAAATCCCACAAGTGTTCAAAAACATGGGTATATATAAGTAGGTCAAGGGAATTAGCATTTAACGATAATTTAGATGCGGTTCCTTCATGGACGGGTATTCCTTGTTGTGTTGCAATCTCAACCATTCTTTTATCAAGTTCAACACCACGGGCATTTGTGAATCCTTTGTCGATCAAATATTTTACTAATTGCCCTTTTCCACACCCAACATCAACGATTATACTTTCATGATTCAGATAGGGCGTTAAACATGTTAAGTATGTTTGATACCTGTTGATATCCCTTCCCCCTGTCCCAAAGCTAGTCTCGGTAAAATAAAAATTTTCTTTGGTATAAAACTCGTTTAATGAGTCTGCATCAATTTCGTTGTCATTAAAAATAAAACCACAATCCAGGCATTCAGATACTCGAATGCTCAATGGAAACTTGACATTATCAAAATTCACCAGCACAACAGGCATCATTAATTTTGAATTTAAAGATTTGCATATTGGGCAATTTCTATTTTTTTTCACGATATGTGCCTCTTGTTATCATCTGCAGTATTCATCATTATGACCCTACCCCTTCTTATAGACCACTGTGAATTAGAGTTTCCTCGGTTTTATTAACGTATTCCACATGGCTTAAATCGCCCAGATGAGAATTTATACGGAATATTCATATCTTTATTTGGATATTTTTTATTCAAGCACCAACACTTCTCCACAATAACCGATTTCTTTAAGTGTATTTTCTATTTGAGCTGTGTGTGCAATCGCCGTTATGATTAAAACAGAATCTGCTGTTGCCTTGTTTAATGTGTTTCGGTCCATGATCTTTTTCCCATCCAACACACAATTGTTCTGCTTGTAGGGATTCGCATCGATCAAACCGACAATGGCGCACTGCTTTAACCCCGCTGACTCGTACAAGTACAGAAACTCTCTGCCTATGCCCCACGCATATACCGGTCTTTGGGATTCTACCAATCTATGTATGACCGCCTTCTTCTTATTCAAGCGCTCTAATTCATTGGCCACATATTTTTTTATTTCTTTTGTCAGGCTGAAACATTTTTTCCTGACCTTTATTTCACTTCTCCTCTTGCCAGTTAAGCGAAAGATCACACTTAAATTAGGAAGTATCATTTTTTCACTCATCATCGGCGTTTCGCTTTTACTGAAGCCGACGAGTTCAAAACCTTCACTTTCAGCTAAGAGCGTTATATGCTCACTATCAAAATGCTGGATATGTTCTCTCATTAAAAACCAGAAAAAATCAAAAAAATACGTCTTGTCGTATCGTGAGGCGTCAGGAACGCCTATGCAAAATAAACCTCCGTCGACCAATACTCTTTTTGCTTCCTGAAAAGCTTTTCTTGGTTCTAAGAGATGCTCCAATACTTGATCCATGACCAGGAGATCAAACCTATTGTCTTCAAAAGGAATCGATTCAGCGCTCCCAAGCTTAATAGTGTAGTTGCCTTTCTGCTTGGCATAATTAACATATTTTTTGGTCGGATCGATTCCCGAGAGACTTTTAATGCCTTTTACGTGCAAATAATCCAAAAAACCACCCATGGCGCAGCCAATGTCCAATACTCTAACATCGTTATTGATGTATTTTGACAGCGCATCATATAGCTGATCGTATCGCCCTAATGTGTTTTTGTCATTACTTCCCGGCCTATCACCGGTCTTATCTGTTGACCCCATGTTGGTCGGAGCATATTCTTCATCATAATATTTCATAAGACCGACGATCTCATCCGGCAATAATCTGTTATGCACATGACCACACTGTTCACATGCATTTACTTTAACCGTCTGATAAAGCATGGAGTCATCAAAATTACCACAATTGAGCTCAAGCATATTAATGGCCCTGGAAGAGCCGCAAACCGGGCATTTGAGTGATTCATTGCTTTTCATTTTCTCAACTTCCCCAACAACATCTCCGCATACTCGTCAATATCGTCCGGCTGCCCATGCGACATCTGACCACAATTACCGCACACGGGATGCGCTTTTCGTTTTTTCACGAGGAACATTTTCTGATACTCTCTTAATTCCTCCCCATTCCATATATCTTTTACTTTTTGAGTTTTTGCGTCGCCGATGACGAGCTTTCTAGACCAATCAAGAAAGCAGATGCTTGCCGAGCCATCTGAATTGATTGAAAATGAATAGAAGACATAGGGGCAAACCAAAACCTCTTTTATTTTTTGGGAATAGAGCCCGTATTCTTGATTGACTTCAACGCCCTTAAGCTTAAATTCAGGCCAGCAGGCCATGATGTGCTCAATATATACCCCATCTGCAATATCGCCGAATATCTCGTAGAACTTTTTTTTGTCGTCTTCTGACAGTATATCTCCATTGATCTTTACAATGATCTCGCATTGTTTTTTATTCTCATACAAATGACTGATATTCTCGACAAGCTTTTCAAAATTGACTTTGCACTTAGAAAATTCCCAGTATTGCTGGGCGTTGATGCCCTCGATAGAGATGTTGATCCTATCAAGTCCTGCCGCAATGAGCTCAGTATTCCTCTTTGGGCTCAATAAGGCGGCATTCGTTGTTGTATCTATTCTTTCGGCACATCTTTTCTCTTTTGCATATCCGATCATTTCGGCCATTCTGAGGTTAAGAAGCGGCTCGCCATCTTTATAAAGCCGTAATACTTTAATAGGTTTGTCAAACTCACAGATATCATCAACGATCTTCTTGTAGAGTTCAAAATCCATTATCCCGTGGTTTCTCCCGGGTGTTTTTTTCATAAGCGCTTTGTCGCCGGTTGGACAAAATTTGCATTGAAAATTACAGATATCAGCTGGGTCTACGTTGATAACAAATGGAACGCTGAGCGGAATAACTGTTTCCAGCTTGGTCCTGTTTAGTAAATCAATTCTTGGTTTAATCTGTGCTTTCATGCAAGTTTCCTTCTATTTCTAAAAATGTTATAACACATTCTTAAAACATATGGCTTCTTCAATCCTATTCTTATATTTTAAATACATATGTTTTGACTCGACATTTGACGTGATTAATCGATAAATGGATGCAATGTCTTCTATTGCTTTTTGTGTTTCGCCCAATCCATGGTAACATTTCGCGCGACAAGACAACGCAACAACATGAAAAGAATACCGATCAACAATTTTATGGAGCTTCAACAGCAGATTCTTATAATTTTTTGTCCGCATATTATAATTAGAGAAAAAATTCAATTCGATATTAAGATCGTATACCGCCTCGGACAACTTTTTCCCAGAAAACTCTCTCGTATCAAATGGTCGCAGTTTAAATCCCTGTGCCGAAGATTCCCAAATCTCAATAATCTTGTCCTCTGTTAATTCGCCTCTTTCGAAAAGTATCTCCGTCATCCTCGTTCCAGGGTAAGGATAAGCGACAAAAAATGATGTCCAGTCAACCGGCAATTTTTTAATAAATTCAACAGTCTCGTTCATCAGTTCTTGTGTCTCGCCGGGTGATCCAATAACGATATTTATACCTACAAACAAGCCTTTTTCTTTTGCATAGGTAATCAATTGAACAGCCTTTTTCAGGTCTATGTGTTTTTTTATAATTTCATCCTGAACATATTGAGATCCTGACTCCAATGGAAAATTAACTGCTTCTAAGCCGTATTTCACCAATACATCAATCATTGCTTCGTTAAATAATACCAGGGACAAGCCGCCTGGAATTACTAAGCTAAGCTTTAACTGTCTTCTCTCTAGTTCAGCAAAAAAAGTATAAAAATACTTCTTATCAACTCCAAACAGATCATCGATAATACAGAGTTGATTGATCTTATAATTATTTATCAAGCCTTCGATTTCACTTAACACGCGATCAATACTTTTAAAAAATACCTTTTTCCCGTGTATTTTGCTAGCGGAACAATAGGTGCAAGAAAATGGACATCCCCTAGACATAAGTATTAAGCCTGTTCTTATTCCCTTTTCATATACTGGCGATGTAGACTCATGTTCAACCAAATATGCCATATCTATTAAATCATATGGATATGGAGGAATATCGTCCAAGTTTTCCAGCCTAAAACCAAAATTATTAATATTATTTAGTCCTGTAACCACTCCAGGTATATTCTCAGGGTTCTTCTGTCCTTCTAACGCCTTTAACAATTCTATGAACGAAATGTCGCCCGGTCCCCTAACAACGAAATCGATATTTGCCTCAGAAATTATTCTTGAAGTAAATGTTGTGGCGTGCATTCCACCTGCGATGATCTTGCTTTTCTGCCATTTTTCTTTACAGGCAGCTATTATTTTTAAACATGCGACATGTCCGTTTGAAAAACTCATAGATACCCCAATATAATCTGGGACGAAATGAACCTTATTAAGTTCTTGGATAATAAAGTCTTCAACGTCCATGGGCCCTCGATTTACATCCGAAATCGCTTTATGCAAATCCATGTGGACATCAAGGATTTGAATATTATAATCTGGCAACTCTTGTCTCACCCATCCCGCTAATGTTAATACGCTAAGTGGATACGACAAATAGATATTAATATCCGTTAACGTATTCGACAGAAGTTCATTTATAATACTTGTGGCACTACCAAAACCATTAATTAGTAGCAAATTTTTCATTGCCCTATTGTTCCTTTTAAAAAACTTTTCAACTTCTCGTTATCTCCCCAAAACACCATAGGCTCATAATCAGGATACGGATAATGTCCCAGGTTGAGAGCGATCGTCCAGCCGTTATCTTTCAACCATACTTCAACCAGATTACGCACCGAGATAGGCTTGCCGGAGCAGATGTTAACCACGCCTGCGTCCGTTTGCCGAAGGGCCAAAGCAACAAGGGAAGCGGCAACCTTGTTCACGGGCAGGTAGTCCCGCAACTGTTCACCGCCGGACATGTTGAAGCTCGACTCACCGCGATCGACAGCTTCTTTCAACTGGGGCAGCAGAGCGTTTTTCGGTTGCCCCTCACCATACATGTAGAAAAGTCGTGCCCAGGTCAGAGCAAAGGGATGTTTGCCTCGCAGAAATTCAAGCTGTCGTCTCAGTGCATCTTTGGCGTAGCCGTATGGATTGCACGGCAACGGCGTCAATTTCTCCGATAGCGCTCCTGACTGCATACCGTACTCGAAGCACGTCCCAGTCACCAGCAAGGCGGGTAAACCGGCCTCGATGAGCCCCTTCAGAAAGAGATACTGCCGTGGCAGTTCTGTTTCAAAGTGGTGTAACGACTTGTAGTTCGGCAGACCCTCCCAGGCCAGATGAATGAGCACATCGGGCATGTGAAGCCGCTCGTAATCGTCCGCCCGCGGGTTAGCAAGGTCTAGCTCGACTACCCGGACGTTTGTTGCGACATCGGCTAGCTTTGCGGCACAGCGCGTTGCCGCAGTAATATCCACAGGATGACGGTCGAGTTCTGTCAGCACATGCCGACCGATGAACCCGCTGGCGCCGGTGACCGCGACCTTTATCATCGTCATGCCTCCTCCAATAACGGTAACACTGTTACAGACCTCCCGCCAAATTCATGGATATACAAAATTTGTTTAATAACCTCGCCTTATTGAGACAGTATATATCTAATAGCCATTTGATAAAAGTTTAAAAATACAGTGTTGCCCAACAAAACCTTGTCGCTCCTGTTAGTAGGGCACTTTCATCGGATAAAATCCGGAAATTTGCGATCCTTAGCTGAGATTATATAATTCTTAATCGGCCATTCAATCCCAAACGCTGGGTCATCCCACCTCACGCCTCGGGCACATTCCGGATGGTAAAACTCAGACATCTGGTAAAAAACCGTTGTATTGTCATCTAGTGTCTGAAACCCGTGAGCAAAGCCTGCAGGGATATAGACCATTTTATAGTTATCAGCAGTCAATTCCACAGCAAACCACTGGTAATAAGTGGGAGAATCCGCCCTCAGGTCTATGATTACATCGTATATTGCCCCCCTTATACAGCTCACCAATTTGGCTTCCTCGTAAGGGGCTACCTGATAATGCATGCCGCGCAGTGTGCCCTTCTTCTTATTATATGAGAGGCTACACTGGACAATGCGAAAATTCAATCCGTGCTCTTCGAACTCCTTCTGGCAGAAACTGCGAGCAAAAAAGCCCCGCTCATCTTCCGCCGTCTCTATTTCAATGATATAAGCTCCTTTGAGTTTGGTTTCTTTAAATAGCACCTTATATCACCTGTATCTTTGGAATTGGAATAATAAACCTCCCATTCCACTCGCGGATATACCTCATTTGTTCCATAATTTCATCCTTGATATTCCAGGGTAAAATAAGTACATAGTCAGGTTTTGTCTCTCTCATCCTGTCAGGCGCTTCAATAGGTATGTGGCTCCCTGGCAGATAACGACCTTGTTTGTATGGGCTCCTGTCCACAACGTAATCGATATATCCTCTCCCAATGCCACAATAATTCAAAAGTGTATTACCCTTCGCAGCCGCACCATAGGCTGCAATGGTCTTTCCTGTTTTCTTAAGCCCTCCTAATAATTGAACTAGCTTAGTCTTTAACCCCTTCACTTTTTTGCCAAAATCATCATACAAACCTTTGTCCGTTATGCCGTATTCCTCTTCCGCTAAGAGCATGTGTTTCACATTATCTGTTACATCATGACACCCTTCCTTTTGCAGGAAAACACGTAGTGAGCCACCATGAATATCTTGCCGACTTACATCGTACAACTCCAATCCGACGTGTTGGGCAAGTATCTTAACGGCGCTCAATGAGTAGTAGAAGACATGCTCATGATAGATAGTATCGAACTCGGTATTTTCCAACAAAGCTTTCAGATAAGGAAACTCAAATACAGCACTGCCAGTCGGTTTTAAGCATTTATTTACCGAAAGCAAGAAATCATTAATCAATGGTACATGGGCTAACACGTTGTTGCCGATGATAATGTCAGCCTGCCCCTCGGCTCTTATGATTTGAGCGACCGAGTCCGGGCCAAAAAAAACATCCATAGTGGGAATGCCCTTTTCATTGGCAACTCTGGCAATGTTTTTGGCAGGCTCAATGCCTAAAATCGGAATGCCCTTCTTTTTGAAGAAATTTAACAGATATCCATCGTTGCTGCCAATTTCCATAACCAGGCTATTTGAATCTAAGGCGAATTTTGCAGCCAAGCTTTCTACCATGGCTTCGGCGTGTTTCAAAAATGCACTGGAGAAAGAAGAGAAATATAAGTAATTAGTGAACAATTGCTCAGGGTCAACTCTGTGAGTAATCTGCGCTAAATGACACCTTGAACAATAGGCAACGGCAAGCTTATAAAACGTCTCTTCCTTATCTTTGTTTTCTGGTTCAATATAGCTATTTGCCGGTGGCATTTCTCCCAAGTCCAGGAAAGCGTCAGGCAATTTTCTGCCGCATCCTAAACACCTCCCCGTAGTCTTGGGTATAAAATACCTACCCTCCATTGCTACCTGTATTCCGCCCTCTCGTCAGCTTGCCGACATAATCATCGAGCTGGCTTGCGCAGAAATCATAATCAACATTTGAAGCTTTGTACCAATTCACCGTATATTCTATAGCCTCATTCACACTTAAGGTGGGACTCCAGCTTAGCAAATTAATCGCTTTTGAAATGTCCAATATTAGTGATTTTGTTTCATGAGGTTCACATGACATTCCGTCTGATAAATCCTTATATGTTCCATGCCCCCAATGTTTTATCAGGCTTTTTACCAATTCCTCTACTGTAATGATTGCGCCATGGGCTGGTCCGAAATTCCAGGCTCCTGAATACTTTTCTCTATCTTCATACATTCTTGAAGCCAGCAGCAAATATCCGCTCAAGGGCTCAAGTACATGTTGCCACGGTCTTACTGATTGGGGGGAACGAATGCCAATAGGTTTATTATTCTTCAGCGCTTTGATGCAGTCTGGAATTAACCTGTCCTCCCGCCAATCTCCACCACCTATTATGTTTCCGGCTCTTACTGTGGAGATTGCTTTACTATTTTCTTTGGCGTCAAAGAAAGAGTTTCTATACGCTGAAGTTATAATCTCTGAACATGCCTTGCTTGAACTGTAGGGGTCGTAACCACCTACGGGGTCGTTTTCCCTGTAACCCCAAATCCATTCTTTATTCTCATAGCATTTATCGCTGGTGACGTTGATTATTACTTTTACAGAGTCAGTAAGACGGCAACATTCAAGGAGATTTACTGTTCCCATTACATTTGTATCATATGTCGACTTTGGCTGTTTATAAGACAACCTGACTAACGATTGGGCAGCCATGTGGAATACAATCTCCGGCTGGTATCCATCAAAAACTCTTTTCAGCTTGTCATAATCTTCAATATCTCCGATGTGGCTTTTAATTTTGCTTCCTACTTTGGCTACAGTGAAATTGTCGTTTTCTGTATACGGCTCTAAAGCATATCCAATGACATTAGCTCCTAACTCTTTTAGCCAAATACAAAGCCAGGAACCCTTAAAGCCAGTGTGCCCTGTAACCAGGACAGTTTTGCCCTCGAAAACATTGTTGAATAACTTCTTCACTTCCAAATCTTCCAAAACGCCTTACCCGTCCTCCACAATTCATTCAGATAAATGATGTCTCGCTCATGGTCCATGCAGTCCCAATTTCCCTCGTGTTTGTATGCCATAACCTGCCCGCTTTCTGCCAACTGTTCCAGAGCGCCTACTTCAAAATCACAGTCTCCATCTTCCGCTAAGTAATTTAACATTTCTTTATTGAAAACTATGAAGCCACCGTTAATTAAGCTTTTGGAAAACCGCGGTTTTTCTGTAAAAGAGTGAACCAGACCACCGTCTTCATCCAGTTCTCCAAACCGAGAGTGATGGTGTACGGCAGTAATAGTTACAATCTTGCCATGGGATTTATGAAACTCCAGCAACTTATGCAAATTTATGTCAGCCAGTCCATCTCCATAAGTCAGCATATTGGTTTCTGAATCAAGGTACTTCTCAACTCTTTTTATCCTTCCGCCTTTTAGAGTATCCAGTCCTGTATCTGCCAGGGTAACCTTCCACTTGTCCTCACTGTGGGAACTGTGATATTTGATATCTCCAGATGAAAGGTCAATTGTGAAGTCGTTATTAATAATCTCATACTGATAAAAATAGTTTTTAATAACGTTTGCTTTCTCTCCTAGGCAAATGATAAATTCATTAAACCCCTGGTGCGAATAGATTTTCATTATGTGCCAGAGGATAGGTTTATTTCCTATAAGCACCATTGGTTTCGGTATGGCTTCGACTTGCTGACCCAGCCTTGTGCCCATGCCCCCGGCTAAGATTACAACCTTCATATTCTACCTTTCCCACATTTACTGCTTGTACTCTGTTTTTTTAATTTTACTTTAGCCCTCTACAAAAGTAAAACTGCTAGAAACACTGGTGAAATCTAAACAAATCTCCTCAATATCCTCTTTATCGCTGTCAGGTTCATCCCCAACCTATCTTCGATGGCAAGAAGCATCATTATGTCCTCCTTATCAAAGCTTTTCGTCAGCAATAGGCATAGACCGTAAACAACCAGAAACAGGACAAAGATTAGAGGTAACATCCAATGGTTGACTACATACAAGTTTCTAGTAAGCGTATAAATGCTGGCTATAATTATACTGCAGGCCAGAAGTGGTTTCAGGTAGTTTTTGGTAAAGGGATGAATCCGATAAAGTTGATAAAGCATTACTGAACAAAATATATTCGCCGCCAAATACGCTATAAGCAAGGCAATGGCAGCACCGATGATGCCCCACCTGGGGATAAGTGCTATGTTCAAAGCCACATTTAAGCCGGTTACGAGTACGCCACCTAACATCACCAGCCTTGTCTTGCCCAAAACAATTAAAGTCCAAGCGTTTTCTCCCACGAAAGCGTTAAGAACAAACCCCAGTGACAAGATTCTGAGCGCCATAGCCGCCTCGGTATAACCTGTGCCAAAAAAGAAGCTCAGGATAGCCTCCGGAAACAGGAACAAGAGCAGAAATAGGGGGAAAGAAGCGGAGAAAATCCACTTGGTTATAACCTGGTATGTCCTCTTAATCTCTGCCATGAGATTCTGAGAGTATAGCTGGGAGGCAATGGGAACATAAATGAAACCCATTGAGGCAAGAATTACTGAGATTAGCTGAGCCAGGGGGACGGCAGCATTATAGAGGCCGACGACCTCCGCGGTCTTGAAATAACCAAGCATCAATGTATCTGTCCAACTCGAGATAGAGCCAAGCAGGAATATGCCGAGTAAAGGCAATGAAAAAAGCAAGAGCTCCTTGTCAGCCGGACTGATAATCGGGTATCTCCTTGGGATGAAAGGAGCCGCTTTTAGCGTGAAAACGGCAAAGGCAATGCCGGTAAGGATAATGGAAGTAGAGAATGCATATATGCTTGTCGAAAAGGATAAACCGAGCAGTATAACCGGAAGCAAGAGCAGGGGAAACAACCCGCTCATTAGAATATCATAGAAGTATGCCTTTGGCTTAACATCATCAAAACCCCGGAAGATAGAGGCGAGTATATTTATCAAAACAAAGAAGGGAATGGCTATGGAGAATATCTTGAGAGTTGAAGCTAGTTCTGGCTCGTGAAATATTCGCGTTGAGACAATGTTGGAAGAAAAAAAGAGTACCAATGCTAATACAATGCTGGCAAGGATGGCTATTTTCAGGGATGAGGAAATGACTCCTTGAACTTTTGCCTCATCAGCTTTACCCCTGTAGTAGGCAATCTGGCGAGTGGTGCCTTGTTGAAAACCAAGGGTAGAAATTATAACAGCGATGTTCAATATTACCAAGGCTAAAGAAAAGATACCAAACTCGCTTTGAGAAAAAAACCTTGCCATAAGCACTCTGCCGCCAAAGGCGAACAGCATGCTTATCATACTACTGAAAAAGACAATGGCAGTGCCTTTGGCTATCTTCTGAAGAGACTGGTTCACAATCTCGGACATAACAGCGGCTATTATAGGGAAAGATTAGACCCAAGTAAATAGACTCGGTCAGCAATCAACAGTCAGGAGTCAGCAAACGGTCAGTAGTTAGCAAACAGCAAACAGCAGTCAGTTATCAGCTATCAGTGGGCAGGAGTCAGGAGTCAGCGGGCAGGGGGCAAAATCAAAAATTAAAAGTTAAAAGTCAAAACGACAGATAAAAAGTTAAAAAAGTGCTTATTTGGCAAAATAAAAGTATGTAGTTGCGCTGCTATAGCCCCGCCCGGGTGACCATAAAGGTCGCGGCTGCATTATCTCAGTTCATTCCAGACCTAAAATCATCTTGAGAGCTATACCAACCTCCATTAAGTATTCTTCTCCGATGCTGCCAATCCTGCGTACTAGCCTTCTTTTATCGATGACTCTTATCTGCTCACATAAAAGTATTGAATCTTCTGTTAATCCACCAACACCAGCAGGTATCCTCACATGGGAAGGTAGCTTAACCTCTCGTATCCTTGTGGTGAATGGCATGATAACCGTGTGAGGGCTAGCCGCATTTGCTTTGTCTATCTGTATTATTAGAGCAGGTCTTATGCCTGCTTGTTCTGCGCCTACAACAGGATTTAAATCGACTAAGAAAATATCTCCTCTTTTTATTTCCACTTTATCTTCCCAGCGACCAGCATCTTTTCGTAGGCTGATAGTTGGTCCAAATAGTCGCCCATGCCATATTCTGCCACCTCAGATTGCCCCTTACCTTTCGCCTCCAAAAATTCGACGAAGTCGGCGATTTCCTCGAGCTTATCCTCCGGTAAAGATTTTATCTTTCTGGTGAGGTGTTCTCTAATCGCCATCTTAACCATCTCCTTTGCTCTTAATTCTGTCACCTTGCTTCTGGTAAATTCTAACACATTTGGGACATTGATGTTTTACCCTGGGTGCGAGTCAGCAGTCAGCCATCAGCTATCAGCTGTCAGCAGGCAGCTAGCTCTACAGAATGGTGTAAGCGGGATTGCCACGTCTCTGATGCTCCTCGCAATGACAGGCGACACCCCACCATAGAGCGACCTTAAAAGGTCGCGGCTACATTGCTGATGATTGACATTTTGTTGAAGGTTCAATTCTAGAAGAGGCGCTAGATGGGAGAAGATGAAAATAAGTTTAACACAGTCTATTGCACCTTAATCTCCAATATACTCAAAAATCTTTACCTCGGGAATCAGACCACCGCTGGGCATTGTCTTGGAGCCATTGGAACTATAAACAAGTTTGTAATGTTCTAAGGCTTGTAAAGGCACAGGGCTGACAAACGGGTCGTCGTTGACTATTCTGTAATTACCCGATTCCTGGCTTGAGATATAAGCTTCGGCTTCCTCGTAGCTGGGGAGGGATTTGGCGCTGGTGATTTCCTTGTAAGGCTGACCCTCACGGCTGACTCTTTCTTCAAAGGAAATCACTATAGAGCTGCGGGGCACAACTTGCTTTCCATCGAAATTATATAGTCTGATAAGTAATGAGCGGTAGTATTCAGGATACAACAGTATTACCGGCTCAAGCTTGTCTTCCCGTGGCTGGTAGTAGACATCAAAAAACTTCTCCGGGCTGTTCCCGCTAAGGGTTGCCACCGCCTGAAATTTGCCACCTATAAGCATGGCTGTGGAATAGTCGACGATTACATAATTTGAGCCCCGCTCTTGCATTACGTCAGCGCCGATGAGCTTTTGGATTTGACCAGTCTGGGCAATAAAGGATGCGGAATTGGCCGCCCAGGCAATGCCTCCAGCGTTGGTAGCATAACAGCGATAGTAGTAGGTGCGACCACTGGTTAAGCCAGAGATATCGGTATAGAAAGCTCCTGTATCTTTAATCCCCAAATTGATGTCATTAGCCCAGTTATCCAGATTGGTGCCGCCATCGCTATCGTCCCAGCAGACGTGGGCGGTGGTGGCTGTACTACCGGTGGAGGTCAAATTGCCGTTGAGTCTGGCTGATGAGGCCGTGGTATTGGAAGCACCGCTGGCATTGGTTACCATAGGTGCTGTCAGCGATGGCGGTAGAGAAGCAGTGCCATAGCCAGCCTGGAGCAGTAGAAACTGAGAGGAAAAAAATCCAATACCTGCGGAACTGGGAAAAGTGAAGTCGGAGTAAGAGGCAGCCTTGTATCTACAGGTGCCGGTTAGTCCTGAATAGCCGACGATAGGGACATCAGAGTTAAAAGCCAGCCAGTAGGCGGTATCCGAGGTGACGCTGGTAGCGGGGAGGGTTATGGTATTCCAACCGGATACCACCGCCGTGCTGGTATCAACTTTATTGAGCAAGGTGCCAGGCTCACCGTTCCAATCGGAGTAAATGGCTATCTTGACATTGCCTGAGTCAAAGCAGTTGAGCCTGATTTCGGTGATATAGCCTGTTGAGGAGGCGGTGAATTTACTCAGGACAACATGGTCGGCACCACATAAGCCCAATCCTGCAATATCGTCAGCGCCGATGAGCTTTTGGATTTGACCAGTCTGGGCAATAAAGGATGCGGAATTGGCCGCCCAGGCAATGCCTCCAGCGTTGGTAGCATAACAGCGATAGTAGTAGGTGCGACCACTGGTTAAGCCAGAGATATCGGTATAGAAAGCTCCTGTATCTTTAATCCCCAAATTGATGTCATTAGCCCAGTTATCCAGATTGGTGCCGCCATCGCTATCGTCCCAGCAGACGTGGGCGGTGGTGGCTGTACTACCGGTGGAGGTCAAATTGCCGTTGAGTCTGGCTGATGAGGCCGTGGTATTGGAAGCACCGCTGGCATTGGTTACCATAGGTGCTGTCAGCGATGGCGGTAGAGAAGCAGTGCCATAGCCAGCCTGGAGCAGTAGAAACTGAGAGGAAAAAAATCCAATACCTGCGGAACTGGGAAAAGTGAAGTCGGAGTAAGAGGCAGCCTTGTATCTACAGGTGCCGGTTAGTCCTGAATAGCCGACGATAGGGACATCAGAGTTAAAAGCCAGCCAGTAGGCGGTATCCGAGGTGACGCTGGTAGCGGGGAGGGTTATGGTATTCCAACCGGATACCACCGCCGTGCTGGTATCAACTTTATTGAGCAAGGTGCCAGGCTCACCGTTCCAATCGGAGTAAATGGCTATCTTGACATTGCCTGAGTCAAAGCAGTTGAGCCTGATTTCGGTGATATAGCCTGTGGAGGAGGCGATGAATTTACTCAGGACAACATGGTCGGCACCACATAAGTCCACGCCTGAGGTAGCATAGTAAGCTGCAGCCTCATCTTGTGCAGCAAAAACAATAGCTTCCCCCCTATGGCCAGTACCAGGGTTGGATTTGGGTATACGATGGCCGATGCGGGTTATCCAATAGCCATAGTCCCACCAGGCAGTAACACCGTAAGCAGTCTGGGGATAATTATAGCTTTCACCTGGCAGTGGTGGCTCGTAGAGGTCGTAGTAAAAATCGGGATTGTCGAATGGGTCCGGGGTATTGTCCTTCAGCCAGGAGAGAGATTCGTACCAGGCATCGCTGGGGGCAAACGGTGCATATTTAGCAGCGTTGATTGGCGGCTCGGCACCGCCAGGCAAAGGTCCTATATTGGGATAGAAGACAAGGAAGATGACAACAATCATGCCCAGTGCCATATTCACCGGATTAGCCCTAGACCGCGAGCTATCCCGTTGCCTCTTTTTTTGCCTGTCTTTCTTTTTTGCCTCTATAAGTGCTTCTGCAGGCTTGGCAGCCTTCTCTCTGAAGCCGCTGAACTCAAGGATTAACCATGATAAGTAACCAGCGAGCAAGGCCACATTAATAACAAAGTAATAGGCAAAGCGGCGCATAGACAAGGTAGCTGCTAGCATCACCAGGCTCCAGATGATAAACAGCGTCTTATCGGTTTCGCCTCGCTTAATAACAGAGTAGATGAGTATGCCCAGGGAGACAAAGCAGAGGAAAAAGCTGGTGGTGAAATTAGCCCAGGCGACGGTTAGCGAGAAATTGCCACCGGGAAAGAGCAGTGGCTCCATCTCATAAACAGTTGTTCCAGTAGGCCAGGCGAAGATGCCTAAACTTCCTATCATGGCACGAAGAAGAGCCGGATTAACGATATGGAAAATTGCCAGGCTGACTAGACCAAGACCGAGGATAGCTGCCGGATAGAAGATTGGCTTTATGCTGCGGCTAGCCATGAAGCTAGAAAGGACGGTTAAAGCTATGGGGACAAGGATAACAATAAAGAGAGAGGCTAAAGACATCAGGCTCGGAGAGGCGGGCAAAAACATCAGCAGGGCAACAATGAAAGTAATGGTGCTGACAAAACAGAGGTAGCCAGTAGCCCTACCCCTCAAGTGGTCGATAATAAACTGGAGTACAAGATAGACAAAGATAATTAAGACAAACAGCAGCGCTCCCATCCATGTTAGAAAGTAAATCCCAAGGAAGATGCCAGCCAGAAGGCTGTAGATAAATGGCTTGACTATAGTCCTCCAGCCCCGGGATTTCACATGTTTGAAAGTCATTCCGCTTTGCGTTGCGCTTTTCACCGCCAAGATAAGGAACAGCATAGCCACCGTGGTGAATAGCACTTCGGCAACATGGTAGTCAGTGAAGCCCAGTATTGACCTGCCAAGAAATTCACCGGGAAGAACGGCAATCAAGCCGGCAGCTAGTATACCAGCCCAGCGATTGAACAGCGTCTTACCGATGAAATAGACCGGGATGACGGTCAAGGCGCCCAGTATTGCCGGGAAATAGACGCCAACAATATCAACCGTGTGTTGGGTTGGTGAGCCCAAGCCAACAAGCCAGGTAATGCCGGCGAGGAAATAGACAAAAAAATTAAGCGGACCAGGCCCACCACCACCCGGATAGAGCAAATAAGGGTCAAAGGAATTAAGATGAGGAAAATTATGAACAAGATTGTCAACTATACGCATAAAATAGTAAGCGTCAACTCCGGTGAATTTTATCCAGTCGCCAACGAATACCTGGTCATAGGGGAGAGCAACTCGGAGATATAGGGCAACACCGAAGAAAAGGGCAACTATTATGCCGGCAACGAGTCTGGAGGGGAAGCTATTCTGGTTCATCACATTAATTATGAGAGAGATTATAGCCTTGTTTTGACAGTGGCGCAAGATGATTACTCGTTTTACATTTACCCTGTCATCCTGAGGGATCCCTTCGTCTTCTGTCATCCTGAGGGAGTGAAACAACCGAAGGATCTGGCTCAGGGTAAACTCCACGACTGAAGAATCATGCCCAAACTGAATTCTACAACCGACCTGCGAAATTCTTCCCCTTCACCGCGTTCAGGGTCAGAATGACATCTGGCGAGATGCTAACAATGGCACGCGGGGAGAATTGCCCAGCAATTTTGGAGTTTGTCCTACGGTGGCTGATGTGATAAACTCGAACGGTTTTGGTGTTACTCCTATGAAGATATTGGTCAGCAATGATGACGGCGTATATACTGACGGGCTGTTGGCACTGGCAAAAGAGCTAAGAGAAATAGCTGAGGTAACCGTGGTGGCTCCAGATAGAGACCAGAGCGGTGCCGGCACGTCGGTAACGCTACGCCAGCCGTTGCGAATGATTGAAATAAAAGCACCGCTTGACGGGGTAGCCGCATATTCAGTTGAAGGCACTCCGGCAGACAGTGTTATACTGGCTCTCAGGCTCGTTTTGAAGGATGAGGTAGATTTAGTGGTTTCCGGAATTAACGAAGGACCGAATTTAGGCGATGATGTTTATATCTCAGGAACGGTTGGCGCTGCCCTGCAAGGCTTTTTCTACGGTATTCCTGCCATTGCTTTTTCAATAGCTGCCTTTGGGAGCCTTAATTTTGATGTAGCTGCCAGGCTGGCAAAGCTTTTGGCTGGGGAAATCGTTGGTAGAGCCATGTCGCGGAGAATGTTGTTAAATGTCAACCTGCCTAATCTGCCTCTGGAGAAGATTGAGGGTATAGAAATTACCAGGTTAGGCGAACGAAAGTATGTTGACAGGATAGAACCGGGGCATGATGGCAAGAGGCAATACCACTGGATTATGCGCGGCAGGTCTGAATGGCAATCGATTGCAGGGACTGATATCCGGGCACTGGAGCAGAATAAGGTCTCGATTACTCCTTTATTCGGAAATCCTGACGGCTCAAGCCGCGAGTTTCTTAAAAGCCTGGCCCCTGAGCTTTTCCGTAAATTGATGGATGTCCGGGGTTTTTGAGAAATTGATTACCAGGAGTGTAGCAACGAGGCTTTAGCCTCGTTGCGCTTAACCCTTCAGGGTCGAGCTTAAATATACGTGATTTTATGCTTTATAATAAATTGTCTGAAAATAGAGAGTCTTATATAAGGAGTGGATAGATATGTCAGATGTAGTCATCGTCAGCGGAGTCAGAACAGCCATTGGTGCCTTTGGCGGCTCTTTGAGAGACATTCCCGTAGTAAATCTTGGTGCACTGGTGATTAAAGAAGCCTTAAAGCGAGCTGGTATGAAGCCTAAAGCTGGTAAAAAGCTGCTCGGGTATGCTCCTGAGGCAGTAAAGGATACCGGCTTGATAGCCCTGGAAAAAACCTATTATGATTGGGATGAGGCCCTTAAAGATGTCCAGGTCGATGAAGTGATTATGGGCAATGTGTTGCAGGGAGGTCAGGGGCAGAACACTGCCAGACAGGCTACTATCTATGCTGGTTTGCCCAAAGAGACATGTGCTTTCACTGTAAATAAAATATGTGCCTCGGGACTTAAAGCGATTACCCTGGGTGCGCAAGCGATAATGTCCGGTGATGCCCAGGTAATTGTCGCTGGCGGTATGGAGAGCATGAGCTACGCCCCTTATGCTCTGCCTCGAGCTCGCTGGGGCTATCGGATGGATGTCAATGCCAAGGGAGAGGCTATAGATCTCATGGTTTATGACGGGCTGTGGGAGATATTCTACGGCTATCACATGGGTCTGACTGCCGAAAACATTGCCTCTAAATACAACATCTCACGGCAAGAACAGGATGAGCTTGGACTTTTAAGCCATCAGCGAGCCAGAGCTGCTATAGCTCAAGGACTATTCAGGGAGGAGATAGTACCTGTGGTTATACCGCAAAAAAAGGGCGAGGCTGTGGCTTTTGATACTGATGAGCGTCCGATGGATACCAGTATGGAGAAGATGGCAAAGCTGTCACCGGTATTTAAGAAAGATGGTACCGTAACTGCTGGGAATGCCTCCGGTATTAATGATGCTGCCGCGGCACTGGTATTGATGAGTCGTGAGAAAGCCGAAGAATTGAAGATTGAGCCGATGGGTGTTATCAGGTCTTATGCTTCAGGCGGAGTTGACCCTGCTTACATGGGGCTGGGACCGATACCAGCGGTGAGAAGAACCCTGGAGAAAGCGGGCATGGGAATAAAGGATTTAGATATTATCGAGCTGAACGAAGCCTTCGCTTCTCAGGCTATTGCTTGCATGAGAGAGCTGGGGTTGAGCACAGATAATACAAATGTACGTGGCAGCGGCATCTCTCTGGGGCATCCTATCGGCTGTACCGGCGCCAGGCTGCTAGTTACGATACTGCACGAGATGAAGAGGCAGAACCTGCACCGGGGTCTGGTGACTATGTGCATTGGTGGTGGGCAGGGTATGGCGATGGTCATAGAAAGATAAATGCACTGGTCGGGGGAGTTATTATCTTTGACTCGAATTATTATAGTCAGACATGGACGGACGGAATGGAACCGTGTGGAGAGGTTTCGAGGTAGAGCTGACCTTGAGCTTGATGAGGTGGGTATCAATCAGGCAGAAGCCGCGGCTGCCCGGATTACCGAATGGCAGGTTTCGGCGGTTTATTCCAGTCCTCTTCACCGCGCTTTGACCACAGCCGAAATACTGGCGCGCCCTTTCAACCTGAAGGTGAAGCTGCTGCCTGGTATTATCGATATAGACTATGGGGAATGGCAGGGTCTGTCCGCTGATGAAGCATCTGCCAAGTATGGTGACCTTTATTCAACATGGCTGAAAAGCCCGCATCAAGTGAAATTTCCCGACGGTGAGAGCCTTGTCAAGGTCAGGGAAAGAGCCGCTTCAGCAGTGGGTGACCTGGTAGAACAGCATCCGAAAGAGACAATTGTACTGGTGTCACACAAGGTGGTCTGCCAGATTCTTATTCTCAGCTTGCTGGGTTTGGATAACTCGCATTTCTGGGAGATAACTCAAGATGTCTGTGCCGTTAATGTTTTTGAGGTAAGAGGTGGCGTACCTTCGGCTTTGCTCATAAATGACACCTGCCACCTGAAAGCACTAGATTAGGGGTACTTCAATAAGTATCTGTTATTACGAATCTATTATCTGTTATTACGAATCTATTATCTGTTATTATGTATCCCTTACCTGTCATTCTGAGCGAAGCGAAGAATCTGGGCATAGGCTGGGCATGAGTGAGATTCTTCGTCGCCCTTCTGTGGAAGGGCTCCTCAGAATGACAAGAGGAAAGAATACCTAGAATGACGGTAGGTAAGGGCTTTTTCAGAATATCGGAAAACTTAGTGCTCAAAGTGGTAAAATAGACGGGGGCTAAATTAGAATTCGGACAGAGGTTGGTTATGACGCAGATAAAAGTTGGCATCATAAATGTTACCGGCTATGCCGGTGTGGAGCTAGCCAGGTTGCTTTATAAGCACCCAAAGGTAAAGCTTGGCTCAGTTACGGGCAGAAGTGCTGCCGGGCAGAAGCTAGCCGAAGTCTTTCCGCATCTGGCTGATATCGATATGACGATTACCGCAGAGCTTGGCAAGGTAGACTTTGCTTTTTCAGCAATGCCGCACAAGGCAAGTGCTGAAGTAATATTGCCCTTGATTAAAGGCGGCATCAGGGTTGTTGATATCAGTGCCGATTTCAGACTCAAAGATACTGCTAAGTATCCGCAGTGGTACGACTTTGCCCATCCAGCGCCAGAATTGTTGCAAAAAGTCGTCTATGGCTTGCCTGAGTTCCATCGTCCTGAAATAGCCAAAGCCAATCTGGTAGCCAACCCAGGCTGTTATCCCACGGGCGCCTTACTGGCTCTGGCACCGGCGGTGAAAGAGGGCATTATTGAGCCAGACATCATCATTGATAGCAAATCTGGTGTCTCCGGTGCCGGCAGGACTTTAAGCTTATCAACCCATTATACCGAGGCTGTTGATAATGTACATGCCTATTCAGTGCACGGGCATCGACACCTGCCTGAGATTATCCAGGAGCTTGAGACTCTGGATTCTGGTTTTTCTCCTTCGGTGACCTTCCTGCCTCATCTGGTGCCGATGTCCCGGGGCATATTAAGTTCTTGTTACGCTATCCTGAAGAAAGAGACTTTGAGTAAAGGGAAAGATGAGCTGCTAAAACTCTATAACAGTTATTACAAAGGGGAACCTTTTGTCAGGGTAGTTGATAAGCCGCCTGATACTAAACAGGCCTGGGGGAGCAATCTTTGCCTTGTTTATCCTACTATTGATGCCAGAACTGGCAGGCTTATAGTTATCAGTTGTCTGGACAATCTGGTCAAAGGAGCGGCTGGACAAGCCATACAGAGTATGAATATAATGCTTGGTTTTCCTGAGACTGACGGGCTTGAAGCCCTGCCTGTCTATCCTTAGAGCCGTGCTGCCCCCATCGTCTAGGGGACTAGGACGTCAGCCTTTCAAGCTGAAAACAGGGATTCGAATTCCCTTGGGGGCACCAGAAATCTTTTAGCCGAGGCGGGCCACACAGACTTCTCCACCCTCGATGACCACTGTCATTGTCCGATGGCAATTAGGGCAGGTGAGCGGACCACTGTAATTCATCTTGGATGGTTCCAACGGAATGCCCTTGCCACAACCCAGGCAAATAACGCCTTTGGAGCCAGACGTGGCAGCCTGATGCTGTTTCTTGTGGCTGGCTAGCTGTTCTATGTTATCGAACTCGATTCCACAGGTAACGCATTTAAAACGCATATTTTTCTCCTTTTAATTAAAGGTCGAACATAGAGCTGCGCTTTTTCTTTGTCTCGCCTTTGATTTTCTCAAGCTTACTGTCTATTTTGTCTAAACGAGAGTCCATGTTATCCAGGTGTTCGTTCATCTCTCTGAGAAGTTCCATGAGTTCCTCAAATTCCTGTTTGTTCATTTTCTCTCTCCCTTTTTTATTATAACGGAATGCTGGCTGGTAAGTTTATCTTTTGGCTTCGTCTTATCAAGTTCTTGCAGGTCAAGCCAGTTTGAGCAAGCCTCAACCTATTTTTTGTATATGATGCTTATGTTCTTCGAGCACCTTTTCGTATTGAGCATTGAGTTGACTGTTGAGCTTATGCCACTCTGCCTGGAATTGAGCTTGAAGCTGCAACTCGATAGGAACATCGTTTCCAGGTTGCTTTTGCAAGACTTGACTGGTCTCTTGTAGTTTTGCCTCGAAACCTTTTTTGAACTGCGAGTAGGTCTGCTGGCGGGCTTGCTCATAATAATTGAGTAAATTAGTTATACGGTCCAGGATAGTTTCGAGCTGGTTTTTGTTTTCTTTTGCTATTTTTAAACCAGACATGGCTCTCTTTGTGATCTGTTTATCACGCTCGCCTTGAGGAAGGATTATATTATGCAAGAATATCTCCTGGGCGCCTTGAGCTATATATTTCCTTAGTCCGGTGCCTTTATATCTCGTCAATTCGGCATCCAGGTTAAAATCATCTTCTTGAAGATATCTGGAAGCCAGTTTATTTCCAACTGGAACACACTCAAATCTTTTAATCTCGTCTTCGGTGAGTCTGCCCAGCTTCTCCACTTTTTCCATAGCTTTTTCTCGGGCGCTTTTCATCTTACTCATGGCGTTGCTCCTGTGCAAGGAATCTATTTAGTAACATGCTCTTATGTTTCATTTTCCTACTTTCTATGATATATATGGGATTTTTCGCTGTGCTCAGGACGACAGGGGAGAACAGAAGTGCAAAAAGGGAGGTTGCTAGACGACTTTTGACTTTTCATCTGCGTACAATTCTTCCCATCTATGCTGATGAGCTTGTTTAAGATAATGAAAGTGAGATTGGAAATCGCTGGAGGTCAGGGAATCGGTGGTCATAATCACTGCATCTTCGCCGTTGTCCGTATAATAAGCTCGACGTATGCCGACCTTTTGGAATTTGTATTTCTCATATAACGCTTGGGCCTGTTTATTTGAGATACGCGCTTCTAAAGTGACCACATTTGCGTTGATCTGTACTGCCATTTCAATGATTTGAATTAATAGTCGCTCTCCTATGCCTCGCCGCCGATAAGCGTTTCGGATGGCAATGGTAGTGATGTGTGCCTCACCTACCATCATCCAGAAACCGGCAATGGCGATAATGTATTCCTTGGACGATTGCGGTATTTCTTCACCAAAGAAGCGGTCATGGTCAAAAAGTTGTAGAAATCTTTGCCACAGAGTTTTGTTGTCGTTCTCCTGTTCAATTGTTTCAGGTTCTCTTGGTTTAGCCATCACTACATAGAATGCCAGACGGTTGCGGAGTTCCTGCTTGAATGAGGTATAAGACGGGTGAGGCCATTGGGTCGGAAAAGCCTCGTGGTCTATCTCAATGGCCTGAGGGATATCCCTATCTTGCATGCGTCGGATAATATAATCCATGAGCTGGCCTGAATATCCTGATTTCACTTTCTATAGACTGTCGGTTGAGATTTTAGCATATTTCTTTGGTTGTGATAAAAACCACACTATCATTTCTAGGATAGCTTGGTTATACTATATACGCGGCTAACTTATTTGATTTGGAGGTGGTGATGAAAGGACGGGTTATTGCTGAAGTGTCAATTATCCCGATAGGCACAGGCGATACTGGCTTAAGCAGCTATATTGCCTCATGCCTTAAGGTGCTTGAAAACAGTAAGGATTTAACTTACCGGCTGACGCCGATGGGAACTGTTATCGAAGGCCCTCTTGATAAATTACTGGCAGCGGTCAGCGAAATGCATGAGGTTCCTTTTAGTAGAGGCGTACTGCGGGTGGTTACCCATCTGAAAATCGATGACCGTCGGGATAAGTCAGCAACGATGGATAGCAAAGTGGAGTCTGTGCTCAAGTTGCAGCCATCAATTAAGGCTTGAAATGATTGACTTAAGCGTACAGTTAGCCCCAAATCATCGAAAAGGCTTGCTTCTGGTTAATCCAGTGATGGCAGCCTCTGGCACCTTTGGTTATGGGATTGAATATAGTGAATTAGTTGACATAAAGAAACTGGGGGCTATCGTTTGCAAGGGCACGACATTACAACCTCGTGAGGGTAATCCGCAACCTCGTCTGGTGGAAACCGCTTCAGGTATTCTTAATTCAGTAGGCCTGGAGAATATCGGTGTTGAAGCAGTGATAAAAGAAAAGGCTCCTGTTTGGGCTAAATGGCAGGTGCCAGTTATTGTTAATATAGCTGGCGAAACTATTGACGAATATAGAGAGGTTGCTGCCAGGCTAGAGGGCATCCCCGGAATTTCCGGTGTAGAGGTCAACATAAGCTGTCCTAATGTAGCCTCTGGCGGGGTGGAGTTCGGCATCAACCCGAAGACTGCCGCAGAAGTGACCAAAATAGTGAAATCAGCCAGCAGCTTGCCCGTTATCGTTAAATTAAGTCCTAACGTGACTGACATCGGAGAGATTGCCTTAGCAGTATGTGAGGCTGGAGCTGATGCCATAACCCTGATTAATACGGTGCGAGGAATGGCAATAGATATAAATAGATACCAGCCTTCGCTGGGTAATATAGTTGGCGGGCTCTCAGGTCCGGCTATCAAGCCGATTGCTCTTTACATGGTATATAAGGTGGCTGGAATTGTTAAAATACCTGTAATTGGCTGCGGTTGCATTAATTGTACTGAAGATGCTTTAGAATTTCTAATGGCCGGAGCCAGCGCAGTACAGGTTGGCACAGCTAACCTGACTAGCCCTCAAACCGCTCTGGATGTGGTGGATGGCATTGAGCGATTTATGAAGAAAGAGAATATACAAAGCCTGAGCACTGTTATAGGCAAAGCTAGAAGCTAATGTTCTGGTTTAATTCCTTTTACCAGCCAGTTCGCTCCTGATAAACTCAATAATCTTGGGTGTAGGTGTACCAGGACCAAAAACAGCTTTTATACCTATTTTGCGTAAAGCTGGGACATCCTCATCGGGTATAATGCCGCCGGCCACAAGCAAAACATCCGTCTTTCCTTTTTTCTTTAGTCCTTCGGCGATTGGTGGAAAAAGTTCCATATGTGCCCCGGAAAGGATACTCAAGCCGACGACATCGACGTCCTCTTGAACCGCTGCCTCGACTATCATCCCCGGTGTTTGCCTGATTCCAGTGTAGACTACTTCCATTCCCGCATCTCTAAGTGCTCTGGCGACGACCTTGGCTCCACGGTCATGCCCGTCAAGGCCAGGTTTTGCAACCAGCACTCGGATTTTGATTTCTTCTGTCATTGGCCCTTCTCCTTATACTTTCTGTACCAGTTCAATAAGTACCCCTTTGGTTGATTTAGGATGCAAGAAGCCGACTTTGCCAGCTAGTCCAGTACGTCCTTTCTTATCAATCAATTGAACGCCTTTATCAGCTAGCGTACAAAGCTCCTGGTCGACATTTTCAACCTCGAGGCAGATGTGATGAATTCCCTCCCCACGGCTTTCAAGAAACTTGGCTACACCGCTTTGTGGGTCAATCGGTTCGAGAAGCTCGATTTCACCGCCTTCGGACATAGGTAATAGAGCGGCTTTTACTCCTTGCTGCGGCAGAGTTTCTATCTTGCTGGGCTTAGCACCAAAGAGGTCGTCATAAAGTTGAAGAGCCTCATCCAGATTTTTGACTGCAATAGCAACATGGTGAACTTTCTTAATCATTTTCTTCCTTTAGCCCTCTCTGGTAAGGGCTCTGGCTATGGTCATTCTCTGCATTTCCGAAGTTCCTTCATAGATTTCGGTTATTTTAGCATCGCGCAGGTAGCGTTCCACCGGGTAGTCTTTACAATAACCATAGCCGCCGTGAATTTGAACAGCATTGTTGGTAACCATCCTGGACGTTTCAGCAGCATAGACCTTTGCCATAGCCGCTTCCTTCATAAACGGCATGTTATGGTCTTTGAGCCAGGCAGCGCGGTAGGTCAGCAGCCGAGCAGCATCGATATGGGTTGCCATATCGGCGAGCATCCACTGGATTGCCTGAAAGTTAGCTATCGGTTGTCCGAATTGCTGACGGTCTTTAGCATAGGTGAGAGAATCATCGAATGCAGCCTGAGCTATACCAAGCGCCTGGGCGGCTACAGTGACACGGCTGGAATCAATCGCCTCTAAGGCTACTCTCAGCCCACGGCCTTTCTCTCCCAACAGGTTTGCTGCCGGTATCTGGCAGTTGTCAAATACCAGCTCTGTTGTCGATGAGCCTCGTATACCAAGCTTGTTCTCCTCCTTGCCTACAGAAAAACCGGGAGTGCCTTTCTCAACTATAAAGGCAGTTATACCCCGATTTCCCAGTGATTTATCGATTGTGGCAAAAACCGTAGCGATTCCAGCTTCAGCACCGTTGGTTATAAATATCTTGGTACCGTTGATGACGTAAATATCGCCCTGCAACATGGCGGTTGTTTCTACAGCACCGGCATCGCTTCCGGCACCGGATTCGGTTAGCGCGAAACAGGCTAATTTTTCACCTCTGGCTATGGGTGCAACATATTTATGCTTTTGTTCTTCATTGCCGAATTTGTAAATAGGGTAGCAGGCTAACGATAAGCTGGCTAGAAAAACGGTGCCCACAGAGGCTGAAGCCCGACAGAGTTCTTCTGCAGCAATAGCCATAGATATATAATCACCGCCGCTGCCTCCATATTCTTCGGATATGGTAATGCCGAAAAGTCCCAGGCTGCCTACCTTCTTGATGATTTCCTCCGGGCATTTCCCCTCCTCATCGATTTTTGCTGCTACGGGCTTGACTTCGTTGGTAGCGAAGTCACGCACCATAGCTTGAAACATTTTTTGCTCTTCGGTTAACTGAAAATCCATCTGATATCCTCCTGGTTTTAATATTATAAGTTCAGCTATCTTTAAAAAACGAGATATTCCTTCTGGGTCCCAAAGACCTTGCGCAATACGTCGCATATCTCACCGATGCTGGCATAAGCTTCCACACAATCGATAAATGCTGGCATAGTATTGTCCTGGCTGCGGGCTGTATCCTCCAAATTCTTAAGCATCCTGGCAACCTTGGTATTATCTCTGTTTTTCTTTATCCAGGATAGTCTTTCTATCTGTTTCCCTTCCAATTCAGGATTCACTCGGAGCAGTTCTGCTATTTTGGCTGACGGCGATACAAATTTATTGACGCCTACCACAGTGGTTTTGTTTTCCTCAATTTTTTTCTGCTGGCGATAAGAGCTTTCCTGTATCTCTCTTTGCTGGAAACCTTGCTCTATGGCAGCCACCGCACCACCCAATTTATCGATTTTCTCGATATATTCAACAGCTTGCTTTTCCAGAGCCCTGGTGAGATGTTCTATGAAATAGGAGCCGCCGAGAGGGTCAACAACATCACCAATTCCTGTCTCGCAAGCCAGGAGCTGTTGAGTGCGTAGAGCGATAGTTACTGCCTCTTGAGATGGTGTAGCGTATGCTTCATCGAATGAATTAGTATGAAGCGATTGTGTACCGCCCAGAGTCGCAGCTAAAGCCTGAATTGCTACCCTGACGATATTGTTATATGGCTGTTGCGCAGTTAACGTACAGCCGGCAGTTTGCGTGTGGAAACGCAGCATTGTTGAGCGTGGGTCTTTAGCTTTAAACCTCTGGCTCATAATCTTCGCCCAGAGGTAACGCGCAGCTCTAAACTTGGCAACCTCTTCAAAAAGATTGTTGTGTGAATTAAAAAAGAAGGATAGCCTGCCAGCAAATTCATCCACATCCAGACCGGCATCAATGGCTGCCTGAACATAAGCAATACCATTTGCCAGGGTAAAGGCAATTTCCTGAGCGGCTGTAGAACCAGCTTCGCGTATGTGATAGCCGCTGATACTGATTGTGTTCCATCGTGGGACGTATTGGCTGCAATATGCAAAGATGTCTGTGGTAAGGCGCATCGATGGACGAGGCGGAAAAATATGCGTGCCCCTGGCAATGTATTCCTTAAGAATATCGTTTTGAATCGTTCCGTCCAGTTTAGCCGCGTCAACACCTTGCTTCTTTGCCAGAGCGATATACATGGCGAGTAGAACAGGGGCTGTTGAGTTTATAGTCATGGATGTGCTGGCTTTATCTAAAGGGATGTCTTTAAACAGAGTTTCCATGTCCTCCAGGGTATCTATAGCTACCCCGACTTTACCTACTTCACCTCTAGCCAGAGGATGGTCTGAATCATAGCCAATCTGGGTAGGCAATTGAAAAGCGATGCTCAAGCCGGTCTGCCCTTGTTCTAGCAGGTAGCGGTAGCGCTTATTAGACTCCTCCGCAGTACCGAAGCCTGAATATTGACGCATTGTCCACAATCTACCGCGATACATGTTAGGTTGTATCCCACGAGTAAAAGGGTATTCGCCGGGATAGCCTAAGGCAGCATAATAATCGAAATCTGGCGCGTCTTCCGGAGTGTAAACAGGCGAGATATCGATTCCTGAGATGGTTTCGAATTTCTCCTGTCTCGCCGGAAAGCGCTTGAGAGTTGGAGCTAATGTGTCTTCTTGCCAATCTTGCTTCTTTTTACTGGGCATGCGTGGTCTCCTAAGTTAATGCTGCAACTCCAGGCCGAGACATTTTAACACGAGTCAATTGGGTTGACAAAGTATTGGCAAAGGCTCTTTGCTTGAGGCGAAATTTACTCTGGCAGATTAGCCTGTAACCAGTTTTTGACCGACAGCAAAGGCATCTTTCAGCGCCGTTGGATGCCGAAGTATGGCTTCCTTCTCATCAATTCCTGAAAAGACCAATTCGCCGGTGTAGCCGATCTCCAGGGTTGTGAACCAGCTTTTGACAGTAGCCATAGTCGGCTGAAACAGATTGGCAAGCCTTGTGCCGCCTACAGAAACAAATATTCCCCTACGCTCTTTGCCGGGATTAATCGCTACGGGAAGCTTGAGAACATATTTTATTACCCACAGTGCCTGACAGCGGTCGATCATGGCTTTTGTTTGAGCAGTAGCTCCCATGAAAAAGATGGGCGATGCCAGGACTATGCGGTCGAATTCTCTCAGGTCAGCATGTATCCATTGCATGTCGTCTTCCACCACACATTTACCCGTTTTAATACAGCCGTCGCAGTGGCGGCAGGGTGATATATTCAACTCGCTAAGGACAACTGTTTTAGTTTCGGCTCCGTGACTGGAAGCACCAGCTAATACCTGTTGCAGCAGGTGATCTGTGTTACCGTCACGGCGAGGACTGCCGGCAATCCCCAAGACCTTTAGATTAGAAGCTTGTCTGTCCTTTGATAATTTCGGCACACTTGCTCCTTTTTATATATGATAACACTTCTATACACAGATTGGGAAAGCTCTTGTCTCTTAAGTTAGAGATAATCATCGATGTCATACATTTGTATATTGCTGTCATATGGCTTGACACTGGAAATTTTAGATAAGCCTGTTCTAAATTTTTTGCGTGCAATGATAAAATAAGCTAAAATTGAGGTCGCTTTTATAGTTGATGACTCTAAGGGGGAGTTTAAATGACCAAAAATGAAATATTAAAGCAAGCCAGAAAAGAAAAAAGGACACAATTGACCGAGATTGAGTCGAAGGAGCTACTGAAAGAGGCAGGTATACCCGTCGTTGAATCGAAGCTGGCACGGACAAAAGCCGAAGCTGTTTCCATGAGCAAGAAGACGGGTTTTCCGGTGGTGCTGAAAATAGTCTCGCCTGATGTTATTCATAAGAGTGATGCCGGCGGTGTTAGATTGGGTTTAGCCAATACTACTCAGGTAGGCAAAGCTTATAGTGAAATTATCTCTGCCATTAAAAAGCATTATCCCAGGGCGAAAGTTGAAGGCGTATCGGTGCAGAAGATGGCTCGCCCCGGAGTAGAAGTTATTATCGGCATGACTAAAGATGCCCAATTCGGGCCAGTGCTGATGTTCGGTCTGGGCGGAATACTGGTTGAGGTACTGAAAGACGTTTCCTTCAGGATAGTTCCGCTGGCGAAAAGGGATGCCCATGAGATGATAAAGGAGATAAAGGGTTATCCTCTGCTTGAAGGTTACAGGGGGCAGGAGCCTGCTGACGTTCCATTTTTGGAAGACTTAATGCTGAAAGTTTCCGAGTTCGTTGATAAGAATCCTGAAATAAAAGAGCTCGACCTTAACCCTATCTTCGCTTACAAGAGCAAGGCAGTGGCAGTTGATGCCAGGGTGATTTTAGAACCCGTTTCGTAATCGCGAATATTAGTTAAGTTAAAGCCTTATAGCTTTCTCTCACCAGCATGATGTTATGCTTGCACATGTCCCCATTGCTGACAATTATAAGCAGGCTGACGCCTGCTAAAAACTTAGACCGATGGAGGGAATCACGAAGAAAATCTATTTTCCGCTGGTGCTGGCTCTATTAGTTATAAATATCGGCATGTCAGGCTGTTCAATCTCCACAAAAGATAATGACGTGCTGTTTCAAACTTCAATGTACAGCGTCCTTTCAGGAGGGGACTACGATGGAGACGTGACATACAAGGACTTGAGGCAACATGGCGATTTCGGGATAGGCACTTTTGACAATCTTAACGGAGAGATGATTGCACTGGGAGGTGAATTCTATCAAATAAAGGCAGATGGCAAAGCCTATCCTGTGGAGGATTCCATGGAGACACCTTTTGCGATTGTAACATTCTTCGATACCGATAAAGCCGCATCTTTAGACGACGTAGCAGACTATGAGCAATTAAAGCAGCATCTGGATAGCCTGTTGCATGGCAGAGACATCTTCTACGCCATCAAAATTGATGGCCATTTCGAATATATGAAGGCGAGAAGCGTTCCTGCGCAAAACAAACCTTACCCCTCGCTTGATGAAGCCTTGAAGGGACAGACGGTTTTCGAATTTCATGATGTTTCGGGTACTCTTGTGGGATTCTGGTGTCCGGATTATATAGCAGGGATAAATGTGCCCGGTTATCACTTCCACTTCATAACTGCCGACAGAAAAGTTGGTGGACACATGCTTGACTGCCGGATACAGAGCGCCACGGCTGAAATTGACTATACCTCAGCATTCTACATGGCAGTGTCTGAAAGCAATTAACTTTACTAGATAAGCCATAACAGAGTCAAACCATTTTCTTTGCCGAACTTGACCAAATTTACATCCTTTGCTAGTATGGCTTTCTGAGGGGATATAGCTCAATTGGGAGAGCGCCGCGTTCGCATCGCGGAGGTCGGGGGTTCGAATCCCCCTATCTCCACCAAGCTTCATAAAGAACAACCGAGATTGGCAAAAGTTAGAGCTTACCTTTTCTATTTTTGGTGTTCCAGTCCCACGCACAGGAACACAATTGCACATAACTTACTATTGTGCGATCTCGACGAATCGAACAAGTACTCATTTTGTGACATCTATTCCAAACGTGAAGGTAATTTTTTTACATCTAAGTCCACATGAATATCCGATGCTGTTAATAATTTTCGCTTAACCGGCACTCAATATCTCAAGCTTGCTAAAAGTCTGAATTCCCTCTGCGAGTCCGTTTCGGCCTTTTCCTTGAAAAGAAATGCGGCATCATATTGTGCAAATTCGTTCTCATCAACCTCGAAAGCGGCACTCTCAATAAATCTTCCGGGTATATTAATTAACACACCATGCTGCAACTCCAGTACTTGCAAGGCAACTGCAAATTTATCGTCGGCGGTCTTGATTTCGTATTTTTCGGCGCATCTAAAACCGAAACGACTATAGTATCTTGGGTCTCCGTAGATACAAATGGCAGGAAACCCCATTTCCCGTGCAAGATTAATAGTATGGGTAATCAGAGCACTGCCTATGCCCTGTTTTTGAAAGGCTGGCAGCACGCTTACAGGCCCAAAGCTGATAACTTCCTTTTCCGCACCCTGTATGTATCTAATAACCCCGCGGCTGTAAACAATCTGCCCCACAATCTGCCCTTCTTTTTCGGCAACAAAGTCAAGTTCTGGAATGAAATCGTTTCTGTTTCTGAGGTTATGCAAAACAAAATGTTCGTGGCATCCTGGAATATAAAGATTCCAAAACGCTTCGCGTATCATTTCCTCAACAGTTCTGTAATCATTTTCCCTTTCGTTTTTGATAATTAGATTAATATTAGACATATCCATCAGTATAATCTTTTATCAAATTCCAGTAAAGAAAAAAACTAATATATACGTGCAGGTTCAAATTCTGAATTACATGCGAAGGTAACATTCTAGCGACTTGTGCAATTCAACGCATCTGTCATATTAGAGAAATTCTAAATCACCGGATGTCTTCGATATCTGTGGAGATAACATTATAATTTGACCTGAAGAGAATTTACAGGTAAGGTGTTAGCAAGTAAGACCTAAAAAGGAATTGAATAAGGAGGTTTAGACGTGGGTAGTAAGGGAAGAAAAAATGTAAAAAAACCTAAGGAGCAAAAAACAGAGAGGAAAGCACAGAAGACAGAACAAAAGAAGAAATAAAGAGCCAACCAATGCAGCTTGAACAGCGCTAGTTCTCATTCAGGGCAATTGCCTATTGTTCAGCATATTACATTTGTCCAAATTGTGCAGTTTGTAGTTAAAAATCGCTAATAATGTGCGATATAAATAGTGGAGTCGGCAATCATCATGCTCAGAGATAAGGAGGTAGCATAATTGAACAGCACAACCCATCAATTCAAAATCAAGTCAATCGACCAGATTAGCTATGCCGTGAAGGATATTGACAAGGCTATTGAGTCTTGGTCAAGACTATATGGCATCGGGCCATGGACTTATATTGAGAATGGCGGAGTCGACGCCAAAGGCCGGCCCTGGAAAATCAGAATGGCTTTTACGCATGTCGGCCCGCTGGAGATTGAACTGGTTCAATGTATCGAGGGACGGATATTCCAGTCTCGCTTCCTGGATGTGTGGGGGGAGGGACTACATCACATCGGCAGTTATGCCGATGATGTGGACGCAGAGGTCAAGAAGCTAGTCTCTCAGGGGGTTAAGCTCTTCGTTCATGACCCAGGCCGTTTTGCTTACCTTGATGCCGGTGGAGTCGGCGGCGCTATATTTGAGTTGATACAGAAGCCAAAGTAGCATTCCTCTTCGACTCAGTTTATGTTTATGATTGCACATTAGCCTGTATTGTTCAATTTATCTAGTAGAAAGCCTGAGGTTCAGGCTGAAAGTTCTCCCTATCGATATCGTAGCTCCACTCAGTTCCAGACAGAACAACCGAAGTTATGAATAGGCACCCCGGGTGTTAGGTCAAGAAACTATCTTTTTAATATGGTAACCACGGCATTGGGGCCGGCACCACTACTGTGACATAGTCCAATCTTGGCTCCCTGAACTTGCCTCGAACCGGCTGCCTCACGTAATTGAGTAATTATGTCTATAATCTGTCGTCCTCCGGTAGCGCCGAGAGGATGTCCACAACCCACAAGACCTCCGCCTGTATTTGCTGGCAGCTTTCCTCCTATGTCAAAATAGCCTTCTCTCAACAGGCGTGGAGCTTCGCCAGGCTTACAGAAACCCAGGTCTTCAACATCAGACAGAAATGCCGGCGCCATGGCTTCATAAGCCTCAATTACATCCATGTCCTCCGGACCATAGCCTGAGATTTCCCAGGCTTGCCTGGCTGCTTCCCTGGTCAGATTGGTAGTCGACTTAAACTTGATGCTTTCCCCTCCATAAAATCCGGTAGTGTGAACAGCGGCAGCCACTTCAATTTTCTTCTCCTTTGCAATGCGGGACTTAAGCTTGTCAGCACTGCACAGTATAATGGCTACCGCTCCATCTACCATGGCGGCAGCGTGCAAAAGGCGTACCGGTGCGGCGACTACACGAGAGTTAAGGACTTCTCCGATGGTAACCTCTCCACCCTGATACCACCTGGCGTACGGGTTCAGATTGGCATTCTTGCGCTCCATCACAACTACCCGGGCAAAATCCTCCTCGGTTGCCCCGTAATCTGTCATATACCTTATGACCCCCTGGGCATAGTTTGCCGGCTGGACGTTAAAACCCAACGCCAGCTCCCATGGTTTAAAGGCAGTGCTGGCTAGCAGACCTCGGCCCATTTTCTCAAAGCCAAGGGCAATTACGATATCATAGAGTTCGGTGGCTACCATCTGGTAACCTATCCTGAACGCCGCTGAGGAACTTGAGCAAGCCTGCTCGATATTGATAATCGGTATGCCGGTTAGCCCTATCTCTGAAATAACCTGGTGGCCTTTGCCTGTTCCTGCGTAGACATTGCCGCAGAATGCGGACTGTATATCTCTCCATTCCATCTCCGCATCTTCCAGACAATTCAATATAGCCTGACTGCCAAAATCATAATATTCCTGGTCATCGTATCTCTGAAACCTGACTATGCCAATTCCGCCTATGTAAACCTTTCGTAACGCCTGTAATTTTTTTATCGATTTCATGGCACTAAACCTCTTTATTGCTATTCTTTAACCGGCTTGAATTTATGAGCCATAACTTCATTGCCCTGCTCATCGTCACCTAATTTTTCGATAACCAGCTCTACGGGCATGCCTATCTTGAGGTCTTTGAAATCACAGCCGGTGAAATGAGCCAGCACCCTGACCTCTGGCAAAGCTATTATGCCGTAAGCATAGGGTACCTTTCCCACATAGAACTGCGTTGGCTGCTGCATAATTACGCTAAAGCTGTGTATCTTTCCTATTCGGCTCAGTCTACAATCCTCTAGACCCCGGTGCTGGCAGCGAATGCAAACTCCCCGCTCCCTTTTGGGAAAGTAGACCTCTCCGCAAGCAGGGCATTGGCTGCCGATCAACTGCGGTTGCTCATCTGGAGATGATGGAGTGCTCCACAATCCAGCTCTTACGGGCACCTGTTTTTTCTCGTTAGCCGTCATTGTCTTATTCCTACCCTCCTTTAAATAACGGCCTGCGCTTTTCCCTGAAGGCTCGCCGTCCTTCTTCCGTGTTCTCTTTAGCCAACGGTGTAGACATCTCCTGGGCAGCTATGTCAACATCAAGCTTCAGGGCAGTTTGGAGGTCTATCTGCATGCCTTCGTTGACGCATCTCTTAGCTATCTTTATACCGTGGGGCGGCATGTCAAGTAGTGCGTTAGCCATTTTCCTGGCTTCATCCATTAATGATGCCACTGGAACAACCTTGTTAACCAGGCCGACGCGGTAAGCTTCCTGGGCATCAATTCGTTCGGCCAGATAAAGCATCTCCTTAGCCTTGGTTATGCCTACTATCCGCGGAAGTCTCTGCATGCCACCGGCCCCGGGAACCACTCCTACTCTTAGCTCAACCAGCCCAAATTGAGCAGTCTCGGAGGCGATGCGCAAGTCACAGCACAGGGCTAACTCCAGCCCACCGCCCAGGCAATAGCCGCTTATGGCGGCAATGGCAGGTCTGTCAAAATCCTCGATTTTCTTAAACTGATCCCGCGAACTGTGGCGGGTTACTCCGGGCGGGAACTGCTCTCTAATATCAGCTCCGGCGCTGAAGCACTTTTCCCCACCGGTAATAATTACTACCCGAATGCTCTTATCCTGCTCGATGTCGTCCCATGCCTCCTTCATCTCAGCCTGCATCCTGGTGTTAACGCTGTTCAGGCTATCGGGTCTATTCAGCGTGAGAACGGCAATCCCGTCCCCTTTATCGTAGAGCAGAGTCTCGAATGCCATCACAAAGTCCTCCTCTAAATATGCTTATGATACCATGCTAAATCCACCGCTAACGCTGATGGTCTGACCTGTTATGTGCTTGGAAGCGTCCGATGACAGGAAAACGCACATTCTGGCCAAATCTATCGGTTCCCCTAAGCGGCGCATGGGATATACCTTTAACATTTCCTCACGTCTCTTTTGAAAGTCTTCCTCACCCATCTTTGCCTTCTGGGCTTCGCTCGCCCGAAGGATTCTTTCGGTCTGGGTGGCTCCTGCCGAGACACCGTTGACGTTTATATTGTGACGCCCTACCTCTTTAGCCAGGGATTTTTGGAAGGCGATTATGCCGCCCTTGGCTGCTGAATATGCAGCCATAAAGGGTTCACCAATTCTCCCGGCGTCGGAAATCATATTCACAATCTTTCCATATTTTCTCTGAATCATGTCGGGAAGCACTGCCCGCGTACAGTTTAAGACGCCATAAAGACAAAGGTTTATGGTGTAGTCCCAGTCCTCTTTTTCGGTTTCGGCAAAGGGGCGAGGAGTCTTTCCTGCTTCCCAATTTACACCCCGTCCGGCGTTGTTGATAAGAATATCAACCTTGCCAAACTCCTCTATCACCTTCTTAACCATAGCATTGATCTCTTCCGGACTATCAACCGCCGCCTTAATGGCTAAGGCTTTCACACCGAGAGCCTTAGCTTCGTCGGCAACCTTCTCCGCCCGTGATTGGTCTATATCGTTAATTACCACATTTGCGCCCTCGCCAGCCAGGGTCAACACGGTCATTCGACCAATACCCTCGCCTGAGCCGGTAACGATAGCTACCTTTCCTTTCAGGTCCAAATCCATTGCCATTACCTCCTTTTACTTTAAATCTAGGTTCCAAGCAGTTTATATTTATCTCAGCGCATTTATGCCTGTAAGCTCACGCCCCACCACAAGCTTTTGTATTTGAGTGGTGCCATCAGGGATGGTAAATGGCCTGGCATCCCTGTAATATCGCTCCAAGCGAGCGTCGGTCTGAACTCCAACAGCTCCGTGAATCTGGATTGCCTTGTATGTTACACGGTTCACCATCTCCGTATTAAAAGCCTTAGCCATTGATACGTATTTTCGCACCTCACCCAGTGAGAGGTTTCTATCGATAGCGTTGAAGGCACGATAGGCAAGGAAACGTCCGCAATCAATCTCGGTAACCATATCAACAAGCATATCCTGAATCATCTGGAAGGCGGCAATAGGCTTGCCAAATTGTTTCCTTTCCTGAGAATAGCTCAAGGAGGCATCGAATGCAGCCTGGGCAAGGCCAACAGACCTGACGGAGAGACCGGCGCGACCGTGATTAATTACTCTGGCAAACTCAGTATCTCCGGCTCCTGAGAGGAGATTATCCTTGGGAACACGGCAATCAGTAAAGGTGGTCTCTGAAAATGAACTGCATCTCCATCCTATCTTATGCATCTCCCTGGCTTCATAAGGGGATTCTGCTCTATCTACGAAGATGGTGCCTACACCTTCGACCCCTTTACCCCTATCGAGCAAAGAGAGCACAGTGATATAATCGGAAACACAGCCATTGCTGGTCCAGGTCTTGGCTCCATTAAGAATCCAGTAGTCACCTTCCAGAGTTGCTTTGAACTCAATGCCCCGGGGAGCAGCCGAGCCGACGTTGGGTTCCGATATCCCAGCGCAGCCCAACATTTCCAGCGAAGTGATGCGCTTAGCGTATTTTGCTTTAAGTGTATCATTCATTCTGGAGATGCTAGCTTCTCCACCTCCGATGGTGGCGATGACTGAACTCAAACTGGGCCACCAGTATGCCGACTCTTCAAGTAGCACTGCGTAGCTCGACCAGCTAAGACCCATGCCTCCATACTCTTCGGATAAAGTGCCAGTTACATAACCCAGTGGCAGAAGCATGTTGAGATAGTGATGATACTCTTCCTTGGTAAATGTGTCCCCTCTTTCGCGCTCATCGACTATAGGGTCAATTTCCTTCTGCCAGAAATCGTGGGCATTTTTCTTAAGCATCTTCTGGTCTTCGGTAAACTCGAAATCCATCTATTCCTCCTCAATTCACTTAATGGATGTGCTTAGATATCTCCGTTTTCTCTCAGTTCTCCAATCTCCGTTGGAGTATAACCGAGCCAGTCCAGAATCTCTTGAGTATGCTCACCTAGAGCAGGGGGGAGGCTCCTGATTTGAGGTTGCGTTTCCGAAAACTTTGCCGGATAAGCCACCTGTTTTACCTTGTCGCCTTTGGCATTCTCCACCTCGGGGAAAACGCCGCGATGCCTGAGATGGCTGTCGTCGACAACCTCCTCCAGGCTTAAAACAGGGGCGCAGGGGACATTAGCTTCAGTCAGCACCTTGACCCACTCATCACGTGTTTTGGTAAGGAGCGCCTTTTTGATAACAGCTACAAGTTCATCCCGCCTCTGCCATCTTTGCTCACGAGGCATATCGGCAAATTCATTCTTGCCTATGCTGTGGCATAAATTGCGCCAGAAATAGTCCTCATGAGCGATGCTGAGGGTTAGAAATTTACCGTCCTTGGCCGTAAATACACCCATAGCCGGTTCTCCGCTACCCTGCCGCGGCGGCACGCCGGTACTGAAGTAATTCCCTAATGGAACGCTTAACCAGGAGACCAATCCCTCGGTCATGGAAATATCGATATATTGTCCAGAACCCAGTCTATCGCGGGCAAGGAGAGCGCTTAGTATACTGATAGCGGCAAACATGCCTGCTGACAGGTCTGCAATGAGGATTCCAGGTAGCTGGGGGACGCCTTCGGGGTCTCTGGGGGTGAAATTCAATATCCCTGCAATCCCCTGATAACTGGAGTCATGCGCCGGCCAATCCCGGTAAGGGCCGTCCTGCCCGTAGCCGGAAACGGAGCAATAAACGATTCGGGGATTAATGTCTTTAGTTTCTTTATAGCCTATACCCAGCCGGTCGACGACGCCGGGCCTCATGCATTCTATGATAACATCACATTTTTGGGCTAGTTTATGAAAAAGCTCCTTGCCTTTTTGAGACTTGAGGTTAACGGTGAGGCTGCGCTTATTCCGATTGGTAATCTCCAGGAAATGAGGCAGGACACGCGCCGGGTTGCCCACGACGGGACGTTCAAGTATGATGACATCGGCCCCGAGGTCTCCCAGCAACATGGAACAGTAGGTAACCGGGAGCTTCTCTTCTACGGTTAAAATTCTTATGCCCTGCAGCGCCAAAGCCATTAATGTATGCCTATTATCTTCACCCTGAGATTGGTTAGCATCAGACAGCTTGCAGGTGTATGAAGGTAACCTAGATTACCCCGGCTTCCTCAAGCCTCTTCAAATACTCAGGGCTGTAGCCCAAAAGCCCGCAGTAAATTTCTTTGTTATGCTCCCCCTTTCCCGGGGAGGGACGCTCTATTTTCGGGGGTGTAGCTGACATTTTCAACGGGGGGTTATTAACCACAAACTTTAGCCCTTCGGGACCGGCTACTTCTGTCAGCATCCCGGTTTCCTTAATATGGGGGTCGTTGGCGACCTCGGTTATGTCATAGCAGATGCCGCAGGGGATAGGTATTTTCTGTGCCGCGTCAAATACCTCTTGAGCAGTTTGGGAAGCTACCCATTCGGTAACCACCGGATAGGTGATATCGCGGTTCAGCCAGCGGTCCCAATCGTTTTGTAACCCGGGGTCGGTAGCCAGGTCATCCCTGCCGATGAACCGGCAAAACCTGCGCCACATTCGATTGCCCAGCATGCTGATATAGACCCATCTGCCGTCTTTCGCCTGGAAGGTGTTTGAAGGCCCAATTCCATAAGGCTGATTACCTGCCCTCTCGTGAGGCAGTCCGGCTGTTTCCCATGTCGATATATACCCGCCCGCATACTGAAGGGCAGTATGCAGAAGTGCGGTCTCGATCATTTGTCCCTCACCAGTCTTCTGCCGGTGATAAAGCGCAGTTACCACGCCGATAGTTGTCAGCATCGCCGTGCCGAAGTCCACAGAAGATATGGCGTCGCGCATGGGCGGACCGGGGGACCCGCTTAATAGCATGATTCCGGCCATTGCCTTGGCCACCGGGTCATAGCCGACGCGGTTCTTATACGGTCCGCTGGAACTAAAGCCGGTTACGTGGGCGAAGATTATGTCTGGTTTGATAGCTTTAAAGTTATCGTAGGTAATACCCATATCCTGAGCAGCGCTGAGACTGAAGTTATGGACTGCCACATCGGCGTGTTTCACCAGCTCATTCAAAATTTTCCTGGCTTTAACATTCGCCTCTTTTCGGCCCATAAAATTAAGTGATATAGCCTTCTTATTACGGTGCAAATAGGCATAGCCCCAGACGTCGCCATAAGGTGTCAGGCGTTCTGGATACTTCTGCTTAAACTTTTCCCAGTCTTCCGGGCGCCTGTCTTCCACATCGCAGGGCTCGACCCTGATAACTTCGGCACCTAAGTCAGCCAGAAGCGTAGCGCTGTAAGGTCCGGCTAGCACACGTCCCAGGTCGAGTACTCTAACCCCATCTAATGCTCCTGCCATTTTAAGAACCGCCTTCTATACTGCTGCTTGAGCAGTATTGCTATAATGACCTGACTCGGGCTATTTTACCACTTCTTAAGTAGGGTTGTCTGTATGGTAATTGGCCATATTTCACCTTCTACTTGCATTATGTAGGACTTATGCGATGATTGACAAAATTAAGACCAGCGGGTAGACTGAGCCAGAAACGCAAAAACGCCTTAAATAACGTTAGTATGGACAGCGGTAGTGCAGGGACGAAAAAGAGGCACGGCAATCGCCAGATAATCTGGTGAGGGCTAGTGCCTTTTTAGTTGGAAAGGAGGTGGAAGGTACAAAAAACTTGAGATACATGGCTTATGGTTCGGTTATCGGGGTCGAGGGGGCGCTGCCACAGGGGAAGCTGCAAAAAGCTATTATGGGAGCTTCTACGAGGCAGAAGAAATAAAAAAGGAGGGGGTCAATTTGTGAGTAAAATTTACTTTATTTTAATAGCCGTAGTACTTATTACTGCGACGGTAATGATTGGCTGCGGGCCGAAAGCGCCAATATCGACAGAGCCAATAGTAATCGGCTATGTCGGCCAAGTGTCGTCTGCAGGAATAAAGCCCGCCATGGATATCATGCAGATAGCCTGTGACGAGGTGAACGCCGCCGGCGGCATCGGTGGTACACCGATCAAATTTGTGGTTGAAGATAGCCTGGGGCAAACCGCAGTAGCTGTGGCTGGAGTTACCAGAATGGTGCAGGAACATAAAGCCCTCGTCTACTTTATTGAAGGCAGGACTGAGATATGCCTGGCCGTCACGCCAAAAGCGGTCGAGCTTTACAAAGAGCGACCACACATACTTTTCTATCAGGGCCCCATGGGTAGAGAGTTGACCACGCCGGTAATGGAAGATTATGATACATACAAGTTCTGCTTCCGAGACTATGACCCTGAAGACGCCCATTATGCCTCCATACCGAGTACTTTCGCCCTGTTCAAAGAGGTGGTAGGGGCAAGTAAAATTGCCTGGCTCTGGGAAGACCTGGCCTGGACGAAGATGTGGCAAAATGGTATTCCCGAAACAAATCTGCCGAATTGGCCGGACTATGCCAAGCAGACATATGGTCTGGAGACAGTCTATAACAAACCGGTGCGGGCTAAAATGGGAATGTACTTGCCGGTGCTGGAAGGCATAGCCCAAAGCGGGGCAGAGGTAGTATTCTTCTGTTCCAGCTGGTACACGGACACCGATGTTTTTGCCAAGCAGTGGGCTGAATCTTCAGCCAGGGACATACAAGTATGTTTTTATGGCGGAACATCACAGACCTACGATTTCTGGGGGTTGACCGGTGGCAAATGTCTGGGTGCTATGGGCCCGTTTTACGAAAAGGAAGTTCCTCTCACTCCGCATGGGATTGAATGGCTACAGATGTGCGATGCTAAGGGAATCCCGGTACAGGGTAACGTGATCACGGCCTACAGCGATGTTTATCTTATCAAGAAGCTGATAGAGCAAGTCGGCAACACAAATGTCGAAGAATTAATACCAGCGCTGGAAGGTCTGACCGTAGAAAATGTAGGAGTAGCAGAACTATCTGGAATATGCGGGGATAGAGTTTCGCCATTCTTCCACTCGCGCCTTTTAGCTGACCCCAAAAATCCTACGATGGTGAACCCAATTGTGTTGCCCTATTGGTTCAGTGGGATTGGCCAGTTCCAGGGGGAGCATAACGTAGTTCTGTTGGGCACCGGATACAAGAGCAAGGAGAATCCTCCACGGTATAAGGGAGAGTTTGCCGAACCCGAGAAGTACAAGACTCCGGCACAACTGCGCCAAGAAGCTGGGCAGTAGCCGCACTCAGGACTGGTCTGAATTTGTAGATGTCGGCCCAGTAGAAAAGTCGGTAAATGTAACGAGGTTAGAACTAAAAGGAAACAGCCTCGGGTGAGGCTGTTTCCTTTTTCAAATTTCTAGATAAGCTCAGCCAGCCAGATATTTTTTACGGATGTAGTCGTTATCCTTGCCGATATCGCAGGATATCCACTTTACCCTCGGTGGCGACTCTGACATTTTTATGAAGTTAGCCGGGATGATGAACTTTCCCAGTTTCTTATCGTCAAACTTCTGAAAGGATTTGCGTATCTCCCAGTGTGGGTTTTGCATAGTCTCGGATGGCTTTTGCACCTTCATGACAATAGGTACTCCCCCGCCCCTCCACTTAGAGCGCGCTGCCTTTATGCTATATTCCAGGGCTTTCCTTACAAGCTCATCTGAGGTATATTTAACTGTTTCCGCCTCTATCAAGCCATATAATACCTCTATCTGGTCCAGCATATCCGTTATGCGGTCAAAGGTAAACCTCCAGTCGTCCTCAATTTTCCATAGTTTAAGAATTTTAAGCAGCGCTCTGAAGTCATGGTCCCGGGGAGCTGCTATAGCCACAACGCCGTCTTTGCTCTTCCAGAACCCGTATGGATATAAGGTGAAGTCATGGCGACCCAGTCTAGGCCGAGCTTTTTCCCAGGTATAGCCAATCAATACCGGATATCCGACAAGTGAGGCATAGGCATCTGCAGTGGCTACATCTATCATCTGACCTTCGCCGGTAGTTTCCTTGTACAGCAGAGCCATAGCTCCACCCAAAGCAGCTTCTAAACCTGATATGTACCACCCCAACCAGGCTCCTGCCCTGAAAGGCCAATTATATGGTTCAGGAGAAGTGTCAGGATCGCCTATATTTGCCGCCAGACCTGAGGCAGCCTGAGATGTTATATCCGAGTCAGGTAAGTTGCGGAACTCCTTAGCCCTATCTGTATACTGACCGTAAGGAGTAATGGCAATATAGACCAGGCCTGGATTGTTTTTACTCAACTGCCGGTAGCCTATCCCCCAGGAGTCCATCTGCCCTGCAGGGTAAGTTTCAATCAAGACATTGGCTTTTGCTGCCAGCTTTTCGAAATCCCTACGGCCCTTTTCTGTCCTGACATCCAGTGTCATATACCGTTTGTTTCTGGCCTCCATGAGAAAAGGAATACCCACGCCTTTTACATTAGCGCCATAAGGTGTTATTTTTCTTGACGGGTCTCCCTCTGGAGGCTCAATTTTGATGACTTCAGCGCCGAATTCGGCGAATAAACTCGCGGCTATGATTCCCGAGAAATTAGCATAGCTCAGGTCAAGGACTACAACGCCGTCTAAAACTTCTGGCTTGCCATCGGGGCTCATCATATTAGCTAAAAACGCTTGGCGTTCCCGCCTGGAGCTGCCATACCTTACTAAGACTTGCTCTTTCTCTTTCTTCTTAGCCATGTGATTTTTCTTTCCCGTTACCCTGGTAGTTAAACACCGTGTCCTGCTCCATATCATAATATACCGGCGGCTTGATGCCAGGCCTATCATCCCAGTACCCTATGACTCTTTCCTTCTCCAGATTTTTAATTTCCTCTTCTGATAATCCAAATAATGTCTTCAAAATATAGCGATTGTGATAGCCAAGCGGCCTGGCAAGCCATTTTGTTCTCCCTGGAGTTTTGCTTAACATGGCTGATGGGCCCGGCAGCACCAACTCTCGATACATGTCGTCCTTGAACGCTACGACACTTCCCCTCTGTCTCCGCCATTCATCATTAGCTATTTGCAAATCGTCCATTACCTCTGCAACGGGGAAGCCGTGCTCTTTAGCCAAATCAACTATTTCGGCGCTGTCTTTTTTGCTAACCCAATCCTGGGCAATTCTGTAGAGTTCTCTGGCATTTTGTGGCTTTAACCTGTCAAACCCGTCTTTATATTCTGTGGCCAGTTTTTTCTGCCCCATCGCTGATGACAGTGCTTTAAATTGCTCCTCTGTGGCTACTGCCAGAGCCACGAACTTTCCGTCACGGGATTTAAATATGCCCGATGGCGCCATAGTTGGGTCGGTGTTGCCCACACGCTCCAGCTCTTCGTTAGTTATACTGAAATAGGTAAAATTGGGCAATATCCTCATTAAAGCTTCCGATTGTGCCAGATCTATGTACTGCCCCTTGCCAGTCTTCTTACGATGGTAGAGAGCCATTACCAGCGAAAGCGCTCCCACATTCCCCGGCAGGTAATCCCCCAGATAATCGGGCAGCTTATAGTATTTATCTGTTTCGGGATATCCCGTCAGGCTCAGGTTGCCGCTAGCAGCTTGGGCCAGCAAGTCCCAGCCGGGGAAAAACCTCAGTGGGCCGTATTGCCCGTAGGTGGCACAACTCAAATAGATTATTTTAGGGTTGATTTTGCTGAGCTGGCTGTATCCCATTTCCCAGGCTTCCGCAGTGCCAGCAGCAAAATTCTCAACTACCACGTCGGCTTGTTCGGCTAACTTGTAAATCAGCTCTTTCGCTTTGGGCAACTTCAAGTTAACTGACAGGAAGTACTTATTGTATTGCACAAAATGGAAACAGATACTGGAGTGTTTCCAGAACTTGCCCCAGTAGACTCCAAACCTCCACAGGTCACCAACAAAAGGCAGTTCAATCTTAAATACTTCTGCACCATACTGTGCTAGCAACCTGGCAGCAACGGGGCCATATATTACGTGTGAGAAATCCAGAACTTTAATCCCTTTAAACACCTCGGGTTTTTCTTTTATCTTAGACGGGTCGAACAGCTTGTTGGTATAGGAGAAATAGTCTTCCATTTTTACCTTCCCAAATAGGCTTCCTTTACCAGTTCGCTATCAAGCAGTTTATCACTTGAATCCGTAACAACGATTCTTCCATTCTCCATTACATATCCTCTATCTGAAATCGATAGCGCCTGGCGAGCATTTTGCTCGGAAAGCAAAATGGTGATTTTATCCTCGCGAAGCCTCCCTAAGATATCGTACACTTCAGATAGTAGCTTCGGGGCTAATCCTAGAGAGGGCTCATCTACCATTAACAACTTGGGATGAGACATTAGGCCCCTGCCGATAACCAACATTTGCTGCTCACCACCGCTTAAAGTTACCGCTGGCATATTCTTTCTCTCCTTTAGCAAAGGAAACAGGCTGTATACCCACTCCATAGAGTCATTTTTTCTTGGCCAGGCTTCATTAGAGTAGGCTCCCAGGAAAAGGTTATCCCGCACGCTTATATAAGGGAATATCCTTCTCCCTTCAGGTACCTGGGCAATTCCTCGCCTGACTATCTCGTGGGGAGGCATATTCTCAATATGTTCACCTTCAAATATAATGCTGCCCGAGGCAGGTTTTAGCATACCCATAATAGTGTTGACCAGCGTTGTTTTGCCGGCGCCATTTGAACCCAGAAGCGCTATGATTTCACCCTGTCTAATATTAAAGCTGACGTCACGAAGTATATGAGTGACGCCGTAAGATACGTTGAGATTCTCTACATCAATCATATTTTATTTACCCAGGTATGATTCAATTACCAGCGGGTTATCCGCCACTTCCTGAGGAGGCCCCTCGGCAATCTTCTCGCCATAGTGCAAAACTATGACCCGCTGAGCAGCCCTCATCAAGACCGCCATGACATGCTCTATCCACAGCACAGTCACGCCGAACTGGTCTTTGGCGCGTTCAATCAACCTTACGGCCTTTGCTGCCTCCCCTGGATTCAGCCCAGCCATAACCTCATCAACAAAAATGAGCTTTGGGCCTGTTGCCAGTGCTCTGGCTAACTCCAGCCCCCTCATTTCAAACAACGTAAGGTCACGCGCCAGTATATTTCTTTTACTAAATAAACCGACAAATTCCAGATAACAAGTGGCCTCAGTATAGGCATCCTCAAAGCTCCTGTTTGGTCTGTCCTTCCCATGAAGCGCGCTAACCACAACGCTGCCCATCGCTGTAAGCTCCGGGAACGGCCTTGGAATTTGGTAAGTTCTGCTGATGCCCAGCTTACATCGTTTCCATGGTGGCAACTTGGTAATATCCTTGCCCATAAATTCAATCTTGCCAGAATCAGCGCTATAGCTGCCGCATATCATATTGACCAGGGTCGTCTTCCCGGCTCCGTTTGGACCCATCAGCCCCACAGTTTCCCCTTCATTGATAGAGAGACTGACTCCATTAACTGCGGTTAAGCCTCCAAAGTGCTTGGTAATATCTGTAACTTTCAGTATTTCAGCCACCAACTATCTCCTTACATGTAAGGTTGGCTTGTATTCTCTATAACGACGCTTACGATAGAGTCCGAACAGACCTTCAGGGAGGACAAGAAGCAGTATAAGCAGTATTATGGGGAATATAAGTGATGCCATATCTCCGGCAGTGCGTATAAGTATCAGCTCAAGAAATGCGATGAAGTAGCCTCCGACAATGGCGCCATATATCTGTGTACGTCCTCCTATCATCGTCACCATAAATATCTTCAACATGAATGTGAGTGGCAGAAAAGTTTGTCCAGAAAACGTGCCATAATAGTGTGCGTAAAACCAGCCTATTATGGCAATCATCATTGCCGGAATAGCAACACTGATTATTTTAACTTTATTTATATTTACGCCAATGCCGTTGGCTACCTCCTCATCATCGTTAATAGCCGCCATCGGTACGGCATATCTTGACCTGAGAATCTTATCTACTATAAACAGATAGAATAGCATCATAATAAGTGTAATGAAGGTGTAAGCAAGCAGGTTCAAGCTAAAAGAACCGACAGACACAAGGGGTGCTATACCGGCCAGTCCAGTATCTCCCTTGAACAGGTCTACAAAAATAAGTGTCAATTCCAGAAATAGCAAGGGGAAAAGCAGTGTTAAAAGGCTATAGTACAGGCCCCCTGAGATAATAGCGAGAGGGCTCATAAGGAAACCGAAGAGCAGGCCGCCCAGTGCCGCTGCTATCAGTGTCAGGCCAGGGTTGAGATGATAATGTATGCTGAGCAAAGCAGCAGTGTAGCCTCCTATGCCTATGTAAAACTGGGGTCCGAAGTTCATTCGCCCGGTGCCGATGGTCATCAAGGCTAAAGGAATGGCTATAGTAGCCAGCAGGTTAGCCTCTATAATCGTAGGCAGAAGCGGCCGATATACGAAATATACCACCACTGGCACTATTATTAGTATGCCAACGTATATTAAGGGATTCCGCCAGTACCTGGGCTCAATATGCCATTCCCATTTATTGCCTCGGGCGCGGAGTACCAGTCGGTCTCTCTTAACTTCTAATTCCATCTAGTTCACCAAACAGTTTCACTTCTAGCTATTCCCTGCGGTCTGACAATCAGCATTATCAGGACCACTATCAAGGCTGATAAGCCCATAAATTGAGGCTCATTGATAACGAAGCCCACAACTGAGTGACAGAAGCCTATTATATAACTGGCTATAATAGTACCTTTGATGTTGCCGAGGCCACCGAGCACACTTACCAGTATAGCAATTATCATATATCCCCAACCCATGGATGGGTCTACCGCCCAAATAGGAGCAATTGCCAGCGTAGCCAGTATTACAGGGATAAGCACCAGCACCATAATAAACATGAATACTCTCTCAACCCGTATGCCCATCAACCGGCTGCTGTATACATCATAAGATATAGCTCGCACAGCCAGACCTAATTTAGTTTTTAAAAAGAAAAGGACAAATAATCCCGTTACTACTATTCCCAGTATAGCTGCGAATATCAGCTGATTTGACACGGTTACCTGGCCAATCTTACTCAGCCCGGGTATCATGGTTGTCTCCAAGTACACTCCAGCCTGTATGGGGTAGAAACGCAGCGCAGCCTGCTCCAGAATAATGGCAACGAATAAAAGCCCAAGTATAAGGATTTCCTCTTGATGCATGTAGCGTACAACGAGCCCCTTGTAGATGGCTATGGCGATGCCGGCCTGGATTACTAGCATGGCAGCTATGGACGGAATCAAGCCCCAGCCAAACAAGCTCATAAACATCCATGTGAAATAAATCGTGGCGGTGAATATGTATGCATAGCCGAGGTGAAAGATTCTTAATACGCCGCAAATCAGGGAGAAACCTAAGGATACAAGAAGATAGAGAGAGCCTAACAGGAAGGTGTAAATTAAAGTTGTTTCTATTACAACTAGCACATCAACTCGCTTTCATCAGCAATTTTCCTGTGCTAAAGCCCTGAGCAAGAATAATAACAGGAGCTAAATATCATGTCAATGGTTGCATACGTATTGACAACGAGCATGAGCATATAATAAAATCCTTAGCGTTGTTGCGGATTTTTATGCCGCAAGAGTCGATTTACAGAACAAGAACCGATGCCAGCTAATAAATACATCTACCGCCAGTGACTCCGGGGTAAGTTACTGTACAGGGCAGTAACTCTGGAGTCACGGATTTGAATATCCACACCACCAAGCATCAGCCGCTCATCTTCTCTAAAGTTTCAACATCTCTTCTGAGATGATGCGAGCACTTACATCCATTGAACCATCTTGACTCATAGCCTGATATAAAATCGTCAAGGGAATAAATTAAAATCTTACGGAGGTGGAACCAATGAAAAAAGAGACACTATTTATCTTGTTAGCCCTCACGATGGTAGGAGCACTGATGCTAGGTGCTTGCACAAAACCGGCACCATCCGAGACCATCGAGCTGACGTACAGCAATTTCTTTCCGCCCACAAATTTGAACTCGATACTGGCTGAACAGTTTTGCACCGAGATAAAGGAGCGCACCAAGGGCGCGGTGGAAATTACCTACTACCCGGGCGGTACATTAACTCCGGCGACAGGGGTATATGACGGAGTAGTTAATGGCATCTCCGATATAGGTATGTCCTGTTTTGCATATACCATGGGTAGATTCCCGGCTAGCGAACTGGTCGATTTGCCACACGCTTATCCCAATGGCTGGGTGGCTACCATGGTAGCCAACGATTTCTATAAGGAATTCAAACCCGCGGAGCTGGATGACGTGCATGTGCTTTATTTGCATGCACACGGCCCAGGCGTGGTTTTTAGCGCCAATAAGCCGGTAAGGACATTAGCAGACATGCAGGGATTGCAGATAAGGGGTACAGGTGTTGGTGTCAAAATAATGGATACACTTGGCGCTAAGGGTGTAGGCAAGCCGCAAGGAGAGGCTTACGAGCTCTTGTCCAAGGGTACGGTAGATGGCAGCTTTGCCCCGCTTGAGGTATTGAAGGGATGGAAACAGGCTGAGGTGGTGAACTATGTGACCAATTGTTATGCTGTGGGCAATACTACGGACATGTTTGTGGTCATAAATAAGGCTAAATGGGATAGCATGCCCGCCAATATCCAGAAGGTCTTCACCGATGTCAGTGAAGAGTGGATAGATAAACATGCTAAGGCATGGACTTACTCTGATAAATCTGGAGTCGATTTCTTTCTGACTTTCGAGGGCAGGGAGTTGATACAGTTGCCCCCGGACGAGATGGCAAAATGGGTGGAAGCTGCCAATCCGCTGATTGCGCAGTATATTACAGAGAAGACGGCTAAAGGGCTGCCGGCTGCTGATTACGAAGAGTACATAGTCGAGCGGGTGGAATACTGGAGCTCTAAGTCACCTTCTGAAGCAGCCTGCGTGGAATGGGTGGAAACTGAACTGTTACCTGAATAGATTGGAAAGCCTGGCACAGCAAATTTAGCTTTCGGGGGCATCTGAAAGTGGGGGTGGCAACTTTCCGGTGTCCCCGAAAATAGTTTATCCCAGTACCAGAATATAATGAAGAGATTCGAGCGCATCATAAATTCTCTGAGCAAGTGGCTTAACTGGGTTGCCGGTGTTGCCCTGGTGCTCATGTTGCTGGTAATAGTGGCTGACATAATCGGCGCCAAGCTATTCAGGTGGCCCCTGCCCGGTGCTGTGGATATAGTAGGATTGTTCAGCGTCGTGGTAATCGCCTTTGCCATAGCTCAAACTCAAGTTGTGCACGGACACATTGAAGTCGAGTTTTTTGTCACGCGCATCCCGGAAAAAGCCAGAAACGTTATCGCCGGGATTATCTATTCTCTGGGAATGCTGTTATTTGTGCTGCTTAGCTGGCAAAGCTATGCCTTCGGACATACATTGCAGGCAAGCGGTGAGGTCTCCATGACGCTGGGTGTTCCACTTTATCCCTTTGTTTATGGTATCGCCTTTTCCTGCGTCGTTGTCTTTCTGGTACTGCTGCTGCAATATCTTAAGGAAGTATTGAAAATAGTGAAATGAGTTCAGCCGCCGTAGGTATTATAGGAATAGCCCTTTTAGTTATATTTTTCGTTCTCCGCATGCCAGTTGGCTTTGCCATGGCTATGGTCGGCTTCGTCGGCTTCAGCTATCTGGTTTCTCCTAGTGCCGGACTCGGCGTCCTGGCCAGAGACATGTTCTACACCTTCTCGTCTTATTCCCTCACCGTTATACCTATGTTTGTCTTTATGGGCTGCATCGCTTCCGGCGCCGGCATGAGCAAGAGACTCTATGATGCCGGCTATCTTACACTAGGCAGACTGCGCGGCGGCCTGGCAATGGCTACTATCGCAGGTTGTGCCGGCTTTGCGGCTATTTGCGGCTCGACCAATGCCTGCGCCGCTGCTATGGGCAAGGTGGCACTGCCTGAGATGAAGAGGTATAACTATGATGATTCACTGGCCACAGGCACCGTGTCTGCTGCCGGCAGCCTGGGCATACTGATTCCGCCCAGCACCATATTTATTGTTTACGGAATAATGACCGAGCAGTCCATAGGCAAGCTTTTTATAGCTGGTGTTTTCCCTGGCCTCATTCTTGCTGCGCTATTCATAGCTACCGTGTATCTTATTTGCTGGCATAATCCCTCGTTTGCCCCGGCGGCTACAGCCACAAGCTGGAAGGAGAAACTGGATGGACTCGCCGGCATCGGCGAGATGTTGGTTTTGTTTGTCCTGGTTATCAGTGGACTGTTCCTTGGTTGGTTCAGCCCAACACAAGCTGGTGGTGCCGGCGCTGCCGGTGCACTGCTGATAAGCCTTGCCAGGAGGCAACTCACCTGGCAGCATTTTCTTGATGCTGTCAAGGATACTCTACGTATAACCTGCATGATAATGGTAATCGTTGCCGGAGCCACCGTCTTCGGACATTTTATGGCGGTATCCAAAATCCCTCTTTTCCTGGCTGACTGGGTGAGCGCTCTACCTTGGCCACCAATGGCGGTGATGGCAGTGATAGTTTTTATCTGCCTTCTAGGTGGCTGCTTCATGGACTCACTGGCTATGATAATGCTCACCGTGCCTATCTTTTATCCGGCTATCCTTGCGCTTGGCTTTAATCCGATATGGTTCGGCGTGATAATCGTGCTGGTGGTGGAGATGGGTGTTATCACACCACCGGTGGGAATAAATGTTTACGTTGTGAAGGGGATTGCCAAGGAAGTACCTCTGGAGACCCTTTTTAAAGGGGTATGGCCCTTCCTCCTGTCAGAACTTGTTATGGTTGGTATATTGATGCTGTTTCCCCAGATTGCCACTTTCCTGCCTGGTCTGACTATGTATTGAGGATTAACTACTAATGACTACCATATCAGACATGTTAGCCCAGAATGCCAGGCTGTATCCTGATGATATAGCTCTTATTGAACTCAAGCCGAGCCAGAATATAAGAAAAGAAATAACCTGGAGGCTATTTGATGAAAGAGCCAACAGAATAGCTAATGCCTTGACGGGTAAGGGGATTGGCAAGAATGACAAGGTAATACACTGGATGATGAACTCGATTAACTGGCTTGAGTGCTATTTTGGCATTATCAGGACCGGGGCATGGGCAGTACCGCTTAACTTCAGGTTTACCAGCAGAGACTTCAAATATTGCGCTGACATAGCCGAAGCTAAGGCAATGCTTTTAGGAGAAGAGTTTGTAGAAAGAGTGGAAGACGTCCGTCCACAGTTATCCACGATTCAACATTATATTCTGGCTGGTCAAAGCCCAACAGAAAATATGGACAGCCTGGAAGATTTGATTAAAAGCTCGTCGCCTGAGCCTACAGAAGCTCAGCTCACCGATGACGGTGAATGCGGCCTCTATTTCACTTCCGGCACCACCGGAGACCCCAAGCCGATACTCTTAACCCATGCGAATATGGTCTTCGAAGCAATCGTCGAGGAAATGCATCATTACCAATCACGTAAGGATAACTTCATTCTCATGCCGCCTTTATACCATACCGGTGCCAAAATGCACTGGTTTGGAAACTTGCTGGTAGGTGGAAAAGCCACTATTCTGACGGAAATCAATCCCCGGAACATATTTGAAGCCGTTGCAAAAGAGAGGGGGACTATAGTATGGCTGCTGGTGCCGTGGGTTCATGACATCCTGGTAGCAATGGACAGAGGAGAGTTACGGAAGGAAGATTACGACCTGAGCTGCTGGAGACTCATGCACATAGGAGCTCAGCCTGTACCTCCGAGCCTGGTCCATCGCTGGAAGAAATACTTTCCCAACATGCAATACGACACCAATTACGGCCTGGGCGAAGCTTCAGGCCCAGGATGTGTACATCTGGGTATAGAAAACGAGAGAAAGGTCGGAGCCATCGGAAAAGCTGGTTTTAGCTGGGAAACCCGCATAGTCAAAGATAACGGTGAAGACGTAGTAGCCCATGACAAGGTGGGAGAGCTGATTGTCAAAGGCTGTGGTGTTATGAAGGAATATTACAAAAACCCGGCAAAAACAGCGGAAACGATAAGAGATGGCTGGCTTTACACCGGCGACATGGCTCGGATGGACAATGAGGGCTTTATCTATCTGGTCGATAGAAAAAAAGACACAATCATCACTGGCGGCGAGAATATCTATCCTGCTGAGGTAGAGGAGATTCTCCACAGGCACCTCAAAATCTATGATGTTGCAGTTATCGGGATTCCGGATGAAAGGTTGGGCGAAATAGCTTTAGCCATAATTGCTCCCAATCCAGGCGAGAGCTTGACCGAAGCCGAGGTATTCGAATTTTGCGAACAGAACATGGCAAAGTATAACAGTCCCAGGCGTATTATATTCGACAAAGTGCCACGTAATCCCACCGGTAAAATAGAAAAGCCGAAGCTAAGAAAGAAATTTAGCAGCCAGTAAGTTCAGACTCCCTCAATTTAACGTCAGGTACCTTTTTTAGCAGCCACATTTTGTGTTAACTTGTTGGTAGTCTTTGGTGCCTGGACTTAAAAGTGGTAGAATCACAGGGTTTATGCGCCTTATCTGGCTGTTGCGTTAGCCTAAATCGAGAGTTATACAATGCAAAGGATTTATTACGGTTGGTGGATAGTAGCCGCCAGCTTTTTTATCGCCCTTTACGTCGCTGGTATTATATTCTTTGGCTTCACCGCCTTTTTTGAGCCCATCGTGCAGGAGTTTGGCTGGAGTTATACTGCGGTCTCAATCGGTGCCTCTCTCCGCGGTTTGGAATCGGGCATACTGGCTCCGCTCATAGGTTTTCTGGTTGACCGTTTTGGCTCAAGGAAGCTGGTGCTATTGGGCGTTATTACAGTTGGATTAGGCCTGCTACTTCTCAGCCAGATGCACTCACTTGTCACGCTTTACTCGGCGTTTCTAATTCTTTCTCTGGGGGCAGGTGGTTGTACCAGCGTAGTGCTGTATACATCAGTTGCCAACTGGTTCAAAAGACACATAGGCAGAGCGCTCGGCATTGCCGCCTGTGGCTTCGGAGCTGGCGGAATCATGGTGCCACTTATCCCGTGGCTCATTAGCATTTACGATTGGTGGACTGCTTTGATTATCCTGGCATTTGGGATGTGGATTATTGGCATACCTTTAGCCTTAGTTATCAGAGACAAGCCAGAGCAATATGGCTATCTCCCTGATGGTGGTAAGATGCCTGTGGTAAACCCAGAGCATCCGACAGAGTCCGAAGCTGCAGGAGACCGCTTCTCTGATATAATTAAACACCGGACACTGTGGCTCATCAGTCTGGCAGAGGCAATACGGTGGATAATACTTACAGCAGTTGTCATTCACATCATGCCATATCTAACCACGGTTGGCGTTCCGAGGACAAGCGCTGCCTTTGTGGCCGCCGCTATTCCTCTGGTTAGCCTGATTGGCAGATTCGGATTTGGCTGGCTCGGAGACATGTTCGATAAGAGATATCTCATGGCTATAACATACCTTCTAGCAGGATTAGGCATGTTGGCCTTATCATTTGCATCCACGGGTATGTTAATATTCATTTTTGTCATCTTATTCGCACTGGCGCTTGGTGGTGGCGTAACACTCAGAGGAGCTATGATCAGTGACTATTTTGTTAGAAGCTCCTTTGGTAAAGCTCTGGGCATAGTTATGGGCGCTTCAGCACTTGGCGGTATTATAGGACCTGCCCTCGCTGGATGGACTTTTGACACCACTGGAAGCTACAAATTAATATGGCTGGTTTATTGTGGCCTGACGGTTGTTTCGGTAGCAGTAATACTTTTGCTGAAACCGGTAAGAAATATTAGCACTGAACTGGAAAGCAGTGCTAGCTAACCTATACTTTCCGCAAAGAGATTACGCTGCCGTGGTTTTGGTCAGACTTGACAGCTAAACCCATTTTAGATAGAGTAATTAGCTCGTAGGCTTGATTTTGCACCAGTGTCTTGTTAAAACGCGCTTTTTATTTCAAGGGAGGTTGTAAAAAACATGCACAGATTTAAAGTAACTTGCTATTTAGCCTCTGTAGCCTTGCTCCTGTCCATAGTTGGCGGATTGTTAATTCAATCAACTGCTCAAGCCATACCGGATACAGGTCGTGAAGCTATTTCAATTTCAGCAAATCAGGCATCAACGGCCGCTGAAAAAATCACGCTCACTTGCCAATATCCTGTGCTGAGCAGCTACGCTGGCTCTTATTTTGCCTATAAAGTTGATCTGCTTTACACAGGTGGTAATGAATCACGTGTTTTCGACCTTAAAGCAAGGGTGCCAGATGGTTTTACTGCATCTATTACGCCAGCCTATGGAGACACGTCAGAAATCGCCGCTGTGCGACTCGACCCTCAAAAGACATACCCGGATACAATCAGCGTTACAGTGAGGCCTTACGTTTGGTTGGTGCCAGAGCCAGGAGAATACACCATAACTGTAGAAGTCAGTTCAGGAGAAGTAAAAGCCAGTATTGACCTTAAAGCTATAGTGACTGCTAAATATGACATTGATGTAGCCCCTTCTAGCGGCTTACTCAACACAAAAGCCACCGCTGGAAAGGATAACTATTTTAATGTCTCTGTAACCAACACCGGGTCTGCAGACCTTGCGAAAATCAATTTTAGTTCAAAGATAACCGGCGGGCCCTCTGGTTGGAGCATCACATTTAATCCCGAAAGCATTGATTCCCTCCCTGTAGGGGATAAACGCGAGATTCAAGTTGACATAAAGCCAACATCAAAGACTATATCAGGCGATTACATGATTACCATATCGGCAGAACCGGAAGCCAAGAATGCATTTGGAAGTTTTAATCTCAGGGTAACAGTCCTGACACCTACAATCTGGGGATGGGTAGGTATTGGCATTGTAATCCTGGTTCTCGCTGGCTTAGGTTTCATGTTTATGCGCTTGGGCAGGCGTTGAAGGCAAAATGAATAAGCAAGGCGTTATCGAAGCCACAGATTTAGTCAAAACCTACGGCAAGTTTACCGCCGTGGATAAATTGAACCTTTGCATAAACGAAGGTGAAGTTTTTGGCTTTCTTGGGCCCAATGGTGCTGGAAAAACTACTACAATACTCATGATGCTTGGGCTTACTGAGCCAACATCCGGTACGGCTCGGATATGTGGCTTCGACCCTGCTAGAGAGCCGCTCAAGGTAAAGCGTCTTACTGGTTACCTGCCGGAAAAGGTCGGGTTCTATGAAGACTTGACCGCCTGGGAGAACTTAGATTACACCGCGGCCTTGAATGGCATACCTCGAGATGCGGCATCGAGAAAAATCAACGAACTCCTGGGTATGGTTGGACTATCTGAAGTGGGTGAGCAAAAAGTTGGTACTTTTTCCCATGGCATGAAACAGCGGCTGGGTATCGCCGATGTTATGATTAAAGGCCCTAAAGTTGCCTTCTTTGATGAGCCCACTTCAGGTATAGACCCTGAGGGCATTGAACAAGTCCTTAACCTTATCACTAACATGGCCAAGCAAAAGGTAACCATTGTTCTGTCTTCACACCAGCTACACCAGGTACAGAAAATTTGTTCGCGGGTGGGAATACTATCAAAGGGGCATCTGGTAGCTGAAGGGTCGGTTGACCAGCTCGGTAGGGAAGCAATTGCTGGCGGCAAATTTAGAATAGAACTCCAGGTATCAGAGCCTACGCGCAAGCTGATTAGCTCTATAAAGAAAATAAAGGGCGTGTCCACCGTGGAAAGCTCTGGCGACCAGCTGCTTATTAGTTGTGACGAAGATTTGAGACCTCAAATAGCCAGGGCAGTTGTGGATAGCGATAGTTTGTTGATACAGATGAAGATTGAGGAATACGGGCTGGATGACGTTTACATGAAATATTTTCGTGAGTCATAGATATGTCTGGATTGATGGCAATATTCTGGAAAGAGCTGGCTGATCACTTCAACAGCAAACGATTTATCATTTTGTCTACCCTGATTTACCTGGCAGGCATAACAACTATCTATGTAGCAGCGCAAAACATCAGGACGGGCATAACTGAAAACACCGAGTTTATTTTCTTAAGGCTTTTCATTGTTTCCGGCGAATCACTTCCCTTTTCCTTCCCATTTTTCCTATCGCTTTTCATACCTATTGTCGGCATAGCTCTCGGTTTTGATGCTGTAAACAGTGAGCGGATAAGCGGCAACCTCAGTCGGATTTTATCACAGCCACTTTACCGAGATTCGGTAGTCAACGGTAAATTTTTGGCCGGACTGGTAACCATAACCATACTCGTGGTAAGTATCGTGTTTCTTGTCGCGGGTATGGGACTGCGTATGATTGGTGTGCCGCCAACTGCCGAGGAAATACTCAGGCTTTTCGCCTTTATCTTTGTGAGTATAATCTATGGCGCTTTCTGGATGTCACTGGCTGTCCTTTTTTCGGTTTTCTTCAAACGTGTGGCCACTTCGGTTTTGGCTTCGATAGCCCTGTGGATTTTCCTTTTTCTGTTTATATCTATGATTGCCGGAGCTACCGCTAATGCTATTGTCCCTGTAGATCAGAACTCTAGTTTAGAAATGATAGCCAAGAACGACGAGATCTACCGCACTATCAGTCGCATTTCACCAAATACCCTCTACGCAGAAACCATCCAGGTTTTGCTGATGCCGGAATTAGGTAATCCCAGTTCAACGTTGATGCTGTTAAGCATCTATACAAAAGGTATGATACCAACGCCTTTATCTTTAGGCCAGAGCTTGCTTATTATCTGGCCTCAGTTAACCACACTGATAGCGCTGACTGCTTTATGCTTCGCTGGCTCATATATTAAGTTTATGCGTGAGGAGATAAGGTCAACGTAAGCGGGTATTGCCAGTTCATATTGCAGCGTGACCAATTACCTTTACGCTTAGAACGAACATGATTTTGAGAAGTCTCGTAGTCGGCCCTGTGGCTACTAATTGTTACATCATTGGCTCTGAATCGAGCAAACGGGGGATAATTATTGACCCTGGCGCTGAAGCCAGGCTGATTCTAAAAACCGTGGGTGATTTAGGACTGAAGATATCGCTAATTGTGGTTACACATCTACACTTCGACCATGTTGGTGCGCTGGCAGCAGTTAAAGAGAGAACAGGAGCTAAATTTGCCCTTCACGAGGCTGAAGCCGGAGCAGGGCTTGGGATTTTGTCCAGGATGCTTTCATCGATGATGGGAGGTTCCTTCAGTCAAACACCAACGCCTGATAGGCTACTGAAAGATGGTGACACCATAGACATTGATGGCTTACATTTCACTGTTCTGGATACACCCGGGCACAGTCCCGGCGGTATAAGTCTATATGGTCATGGAATCGTCTTCAGTGGGGACTCTCTTTTTAACTATGGAATTGGTAGGACTGATTTCCCGGGTTGTAGCCACGAGAAGCTAATGGACAGCATTCAAAATAAACTGATGACTTTACCTGATGAGACTATTGTCTACCCCGGTCATGGTCCTTCCAGCACCATCGGTGAAGAAAGAAGGGGCAATCCGTTTCTCACGTGATTGCCCCTTGTGGTTATTATTTTCTACTACCTTCGTTATCTTCTACATCAAATGAACAGCGGGCACATTACCAGTGTGATAGTGGCGAGCAGTTTGACCAGGACGTGAAGTGAAGGTCCGGCAGTATCCTTTAATGGGTCACCGACGGTGTCACCGACAACAGCCGCAGCATGAGTGAAAGAACCCTTGCCTACAACCTTTCCATTCTCATCCTTGAGCTGTCCATCTTCAATCATCTTTTTGGCATTATCCCAGGCACCACCACCGTTGTTCATGAATGATGCCATCATGATACCTGCGATAGTACCCACCATAAGTAATGCGGCTACCACCATAGCGGCATCATATCCTGCCCATTTGAAAAGCAGTCCAACAACTACTGGCGCCAGCACGGGCAAAAGACCGGGTAGTATCATTTCTCTCAAGCCAGCACGGGCAGTAATATCAACCGCAGTAGCATAATCTGGACGAGAGGTACCGGCCATAATGCCGGGGTCAGCCTTAAACTGGCGACGGACTTCTTGAATGATCTTAGCTGCGGTTTTTCCCACTGCCTTTATTGTCCATGAGCTGAACAGGTAAACAAGCATTACTGCCAGCAGGGCGCCTACAAAAACCTCTATCTTGGCGATGTCCACGACAGTGTATTGACCTTCAACGCCAAATTTGAGGAATGAAACCCTATCAAGATACGCCTGGAAGAGTAGGAAGGCAGCTAGTCCTGCCGATACCATGGCATATCCCTTGGTTAATGCTTTAGTAGTGTTACCCACGGCATCTAGCCTGTCGGTAATCCGGCGCACTTCTTTACCGGCACCTGCCATCTCATTGATACCATTAGCATTGTCGGTTATAGGACCAAAGGTATCCATTGACAGCACGTACGGGCAGGTCATCAACATGCCCATTGTAGCAACAGCAGTGCCGAAAGCACCACCACCTTGAACTCCGCTAATGTTGCCCATCCAGTAAGAGAGTAAAAGGGCGAGGCCAATCACTAAGGCTGTTGCAAATGTAGTTTCAAAGCCTACACCTATGCCAGCGACAATGTTAGTAGCCGGGCCAGTCTTTGAGGCTTCAGCAATTTCTTGAACTGGTTTGTATCGCGATTCGGTGTAATACTGAGTAATGTAAACGATGACGACACTGGTAATAATACCCACCAAACCGGAACCGAACAGCCACCAGTTCCCCAGCATGAAATGTATGGTTATAGCCATGCCAATAATTGATAAGGCGATGGCCACAAAATATCCGCGGTTCAACGCATTCATAGCGTTCTCTTCTTCCTTGGCGCGGACAATTATCACTCCTATCATGCTGGCAATGAGACCAAAAGCACGGACGACTAAGGGGAAAAGAATCCAGGCTATGTTGCCAGTGGCAATGTAGGCAATTACACCGAGAATCATGGCACCGATGTTTTCAGCGGCTGTTGACTCGAATAAGTCGGCACCACGACCAGCACAGTCACCAACGTTGTCACCGACCAAGTCGGCAATAACTGCGGCATTGCGGGGGTCATCTTCAGGAATACCAGCTTCTACTTTACCGACCAGGTCAGCACCCATATCGGCAGCTTTGGTGTAAATTCCGCCGCCGAGCTGCGCAAAAAGGGCAACGAAACTGGCGCCAAAACCAAAACCAACGATTAGATGAGGTGCGATTTCAGGTTTGCTACCCCCGCCGAAGGCGAAGAAAATAGCGGTAACTCCAATTAAACTAAGAGCGGTAATAAGGAATCCAGAAACAGCACCACCTCTGAGGGCAACAGTCACTGCTTCTTTTAAGCTCTTTTGAGCCCCGGCGGCACAGCGGACATTAGACTTAACCGCAATATACATGCCGATAAAACCCGAGATTCCAGAACAGAAAGCACCGACCAGGAAGGCAACTGCTGTTCGCCAGCCGATTCCGAAAGCAGTCATTCCTTCAATACCCTTCTCGCCACCTAGAAATGCTACAAGAACACCAATTATAACCGCTACCACCAAAGACAGGATCCCGATTGTACTGTACTGCCGTTTCAAGAACGCCCAAGCGCCTTCAAAAATCATATCACCGATTTCTTTCATCTTCGGCGTTCCAGGATCACGGCGCAGTACGTCCCTTGCCAGAAGTGCGGCGAAAATCACCGTTACCAACGCGGCAATGGGAACAAGCCAGAAAATACCAGGCATTTTGCCTCCTTTCTATGAATTATTTTTTATAAGCGCTATGATTTGTGAATGCCCGCTAAGTGTCAGATTTTATCGTCTTTGGCGTCCAGAGTCAAGTCTATTTAGTCTTAAATAAGATTGTACTTTGGTACAGACATTTTCGAGATAACAGACCCGCCAGGCAGTAGCTTTTCCTACTTTTCTTGTCACCCCTTTTTCTTCTGACTTTGCTCTAATTTATCTTCCAGCTCTTTCTGCCTCAAAGCCAGAGTCAGATCGCCACGGGTTCTTTCCAAAATGCCCCGGACGGCATCACTTGTTCGCCTCAAACCGTAAGTAATTCCCTCGGGGAAATCCATAGTCATCAGTACAGCATAGATATCATCCATTGTTTCTAATAATTCTTCACATCGAGAAAGGTCATTCCGCCTCAAGTTGTCTAAAATATAGCGTCGCATTTCGCCGACTGCTTCTCCCAGACCATTTAAGTAAGCCGGATAGCTGACCCCCAATGCCTCCGGTTCAGGAAGTGCCTTGCCTGCAACTATGGCTAAAGTCGTACTTGCTTCAGCAAATTCCTTCTGAGCATCGTGCACAATACCAGCGTGAGCTAATTCATCATTGTTCCGAAGTACATCGTTGGCTAACTCTTCAAGTAACGCACGAGCTGAGCCTAAAAGCTGTTCTGCTTTGACTTCCTCCCTGCGATGGACAGCACGAATGGCATTGGCGCTGTAGCGAATCACATCACGGCTTAGGCGTAACACCTTCTCTCGAGCTGCATCTTTATCAGAGAAATAGAGGCGAATTCTCTCAGCTATGGACTCCAGATTATTTGCGGCTTTTTGTTTTTTTCTCAATTTCTTTCACCAACTTGCGTGTTGCTGATTCTATATCCTTTTGAGCTAGGACGGCACTGATAACTGCTGCTGAATTAGCCCCAGCAGCCGTAACCTCTCCGATATTTTCCTTGTTAATGCCTCCAATAGCAACTATGGGGATAGACACCGCCTTTCTTACCTGACGCAGATGCTCCAACCCGACTACCGTAGCATTTACTTTGGTGGGTGAGGAAAATATGGAGCCTATAGCAATATAATCTGCTCCTTCGGCTTCTGCTTTCTGTGCTTGGGCCAAAGTTTTCGTTGAGATGCCAACAATCTTATCAATCGGCAGTTCGTTTCGTATCACAGATAAAGGAAGGTCTTCTTGACCGACGTGTACTCCGTCTGCCTCAGATGCCAGGGCTATATCAAGATAATCATTGATTATAAACAAAATACTGGATTCGAAGCATAAGTCTCTCAATTGTTTAGCTGTAACCAACAACTCGCCTTTGCCATGCTGTTTATCGCGTAGCTGAATGACTCTAGCCCCGCCACTTATAGCCTTACTGGCTGCGCCAATAACATCCTTTAGTCCTAATATCTGGGTATCTATAATAACATATAGACCAGTTAGCTGTTTTATCCTCTGCCGACGCATTAATCTGGACAATAACTCTTTCTCCAACGTATAGAGATTAAACCGTGCTTGTTCAAAATCGTTTGAGTGTAATGTTGTATTCAAGTCAGGGAGCTTGGCTAGCTCCTCTACAACCCGTAATGCCTCTTCTACTCTTTTGGCATTAGCTGTGACAAGTGATGGCAAATCCTGGCGCTGGCTAAGTTGAGTTCCGAATCCTACATCTGCCTCAGAATCTCTCTCCGAAAGCGTAGCTGCGCCAAATTTACTCAGGCTTTTAACCAGGTTATGGCGCATCGCTTTCAATTGATGGCTTACATCAGCATCATTAAGTAGAAAGCGAGCGATGTCTTCGAGGAAGCGTAATCCTTCGCCGATGCGATTGCAGTTGGCATCAAGAATACGCAGCGTCTGGCGAGGCATCTTGCAAATCCTTTACAGATTCAGGCAGCTCACCTTCTCTGGCAGCCTGAATTTTTTGTTGAATTTCACCGGGCATTTCCATACCCAGTTCCTTAAATCTCTTTTCCATTCCTCTACCAATATTGCGCGGGTCTTTGTAATAGTCAGCACTTGGGTGCATACTCGGCTCGCCGCTTTCTTCATGTATAGTTTCGAGTGATTTATGATAGGCAAAAGTGGAAAGAACACGTGAAACATTACGACTGCCGCAGATTGAGCACCTGGGCTCGAAGGAGGAGGCACTCCTGACTAGAAAGCTGCTTTTTTTACGGCAATCGGGGCAGAAAAATTCATAAACAGGCATAGTATCAGACCAGGTCAGTTTCTTCGGATAACTCGCTACTACCTGTGCCGGCTAATTCAGCAGGCATTTCTCCCTTTTCCATCCGTTCAATCGTTTCTTCATATTCCGGGGCTACTTCTTCACCCCGGCTCATTCGCCTGTTCCATTCAGCTAAAGCCTTAGGGTCGTCGGCTAACATCCCCCGGGTCAATTGCGCATCAGAGAGTATATCCTCATAGGTATCCTTGTATGTTTTGCTACGCACTGAAAAAGTGGAGAATAGGCGGCGTAAAGTATCGTTACCACATTGCGGGCAAGATGGTGAGGTCTGAGAAAAGGTTGGCGAATATATCATTACCTTACGTTTGCATTGGCGGCACCAGTATTCGTAAAGTGGCATTACACAAAACTCCTTATTCTCCTGAATTTTAACACAACTGGGAAAAACATAGAAGCTAAAGCGCTATCGCCTAATTAGGCAGATTGACACTTAAGCTCCACTTCATTAAAATCCATGCAGGTGATAACCAGTGAACAGTGACCGGATAAGAGAAGCCTTCCTGCAATTTTTCGAGGAAAAGCAACACCAGATTATTCCGAGTTCATCTTTGGTGCCTCATGGTGACCCTACCTTATTGCTTACAACTGCAGGTATGGTGCAAATAAAGCCCTATTTCCTGGGAGTGGCTGTCCCGCCAAGCCCGCGCTTAGCCTCATGCCAGAAATGCTTCCGCACCACCGACATCAATTCAGTAGGCGATACCAAGCACCTGACTTTCTTTGAGATGCTGGGAAATTTCAGTGTGGGCGACTATTTTAAAAAGGAAGCCATAGCCTGGGCATGGGAGTTCGTTACCGAACGCCTAAAGCTCAAGCCTGAAAAACTGTGGGTAACCATCTATTCAGATGATGATGAATCATTTGACTATTGGCGGGGAATTGGCTTCCCTGAAGAAAGAATTGTACGGCTCGGTGAAGAAGATAATTTCTGGGGACCAGCTGGTGATTCAGGACCCTGCGGGCCATGCAGCGAGATACACTACGATTTCGGCAAAGAAACTGGTTGTGGCAAACCTGACTGCGGGCCTGGATGCGACTGTAGCCGCTTTTCTGAAATATGGAACCTGGTCTTTACCCAATATAACCAAGCCTCGGGTGGGAAGCGCACACCTCTGCCGAAGCCGAACATCGATACCGGCATGGGACTGGAAAGAGTCGCCGCTGTGATGCAAGGTGTGACTTCAGTTTATGACACAGACCTCTTCGTCCCTTTGCGAGATAAGATATGCGGATTAACAGGGATAAAGCACGGCAAGGATGAGAATGCCGACCATTCTGTGAGGATTATAGCCGAGCATAGTCGAGGCATCACTTTCCTGATCGCTGACGGTGTTCTGCCATCTAATGAAGGTAGGGGCTATGTCCTGCGTCGGGTATTGCGTCGAGTGTGCTTCTTTGGCAGGAAACTGGGTATAAAAGAGCCTTTTCTCAATGAGATAGCACAAACCGTTATTGCCAGAATGGGACACATATACCCTGAACTGATGCGAAATCAAAGCCTGATACAGGAAGCAGTTAAGCTGGAGGAGGAGAGATTCACCAGCACCTTGGATGCCGGCATTAATCTTGTCGACAAAGCTGTTGATGAAGCCTTGAAGCAGGGGAGAAGCGGCATCTCCGGCGAAGAAGCCTTCAGATTCTGGGATACCTATGGCTTTCCCCTGGAGTTGACCACTGAAATTGCGCGGGAGAAGGGACTAGCTGTTGACCTTGAAGGCTTTGAGGTCGAAATGGAGAAGCAACGGGAACGGGCCAGGGCTGGTCATAAGTTCGGCAGTGATAAGGATGCAGGAAAGGATAAAGCCACGGTAATCTATAAACCTGACCAGACTAATTTTGTAGGTTATGACAAACTTAAGATTAGCTCCAAGGTGAGCTATATCCTGGACCAAGAATCTGGACAATCGATAGAATCTGCCCAAGAAGATCAAAAAGTTGCCGTCGTCCTCGAAAAAACGCCTTTCTATGGAGAGAAGGGTGGACAGGTGGGTGACACGGGCAAAATAACTGCAGATTCGAGCCAGATAGATGTCACAGATACTATCTGGTCTCCTTATGGCAGTCTGGCTGAAGGAGCTACCATTCATCTGGGGCAAGTTGTTAAAGGGAGTATCTCAGTTGGCGATACTGCCAAAGCTGAGGTGGACGTAGGCCGTCGGCTTGATATAGCCCGGAACCACACGGCAACACATCTGCTTCAGGCAGCGTTGCGGCAGGTGCTGGGGAGCCACGTTCAGCAGAGGGGCTCTCTGGTACATTCCGAGGGCTTTCGCTTTGACTTCTCGCACTTAACCAACATAAACAAGCAACAGCTTGATGATATCCAGCACCTTGTAAATCAGCGGATTAGAGATAATTTACCTGTTAAAAGCAAAGTTGCACCACATAAACAGGCTGTCGAGGAGGGTGCAATCGCTCTTTTCGAGGAGAAATACGGGGAGACTGTAAGGGTATTAGAAATAGGAGAGCCGCTGATAAGCGCTGAGCTCTGTGGCGGCACTCATGTCAATTCAACCGGAGAAATAGGACTATTCATCATAACCAGTGAAAGCAGCATCGGCACTGGTCTGCGCCGTATTGAAGCCATCACCGGTAGAAAAGCTGAAGATTTCCTCCGAGAATGTCTATCAACAGTGTCAACTTTAGCAGAGGAGTTGAAAAGTTCACCCCCAGAAATCTTAGATAAGGTAAAAGCTCTCACTGCTGAACTAGCTGCGGAACGCAAACGCTCGACCTCATTGGAAAGAGAACTGGCTAAATATACGGTTGCCTCCTTGATTGATAAAGCTGAAAAAGTGAACGGAATAACAGTCCTGTCGGCTAAAGTGCTGGCCGCTTCATTGCCAGTTTTGAGAGAGATGGGTGATTTATTGAGAGACCGACTGAAGAGCGCAGTGATAGTCCTGGGCACAGTTCAAGATGGTAAACCCGCCTTTGTGGCTATGGTCACCGAGGATTTAATAAATAGGGGACTGCATGCCGGTGATATTGTCAAACAGGTGGCTGCAATTACCGGTGGTGGTGGCGGTGGCAAGGCAGATGTGGCACAGGCCGGTGGAAAAGATAAAACCAGGTTAGACGAGGCGCTCGAGATGGTTAAGCAGCTAGTCCAGAAAGTCAGCAGATAGTTCAGGATGCGCACATTAGGCTTGGATGTCGGAGACAGAAGAATAGGAGTTGCCATCAGCGACCCCGATGAGATTTTGGCCAGCCCTCTAGCCACCGTAATCAGAGAAGATGACCAAAAAGCCATGGAGGATATTATTCAGCTGGTTGACCAAAACGATATAAAGCGAATTGTGGTTGGACTGCCTTACTCTCTGGATGGCAGCGTCGGTTTACAGGCTAACAAGGTGAAGGATTTCGTCAAAAAGTTTTCTAAAGCAACCAAAGCTAAAATCGAGTTTTGGGACGAGCGATTATCTACCGTGGCTGTGGAGCGCTTGCTGGCAGAGGCTGGTAATAAAAAGGCTAGCAAAAAGACGGGGCGGGATGCAGCAGCAGCAGCCTTCATCCTGCAGGGATACCTGGATAGCCTGAAGGTCTGCGACCAGTGACACAGTTTATCAGTGTTATCGGTTATCCACTGAAGCACTCTGTATCTCCCAATTTCCAACAGGCGGCTTTAGATTATTACAAGCTCGACATGCGCTACGAAGCCCGGGAGGTAAAAGCTGAGAATTTATCAGATGCGATAAGTCAACTCAGGCAGCCTCAGAATCTGGGGGCTAACATAACCGTACCTTACAAAGAGGCAGTTTTACGTCTTATAGACGAGGTTGATGCTTTCGCCGGCGTGGCTGGTGCCGTAAATACCATAGTCAATCGTGATGGCAGGCTGGTTGGTTTCAATACCGATGCATCTGGCTTTCTCAAAGCCTTGCGAGATGACGCCAGATTTGAGCCTAAAAATAAGAGGGGGGTAATTCTCGGTGCCGGTGGAGCCGCCCGTGCCGTGAGCCTGGCCCTCCTGCAGGAAAAAGTAAGCTCCTTAATCATCATTAACCGTGCCTTCTCCAGAGCTGAAAATTTAGCGGTATCGCTGGCTGAACATGCTGCGAAAAACAAGATGAGCACTGAGATAGCCACCATGCCGTGGCAAAGTTCAAAACTTACTGAAGCACTTAAGCACTGCCAGTTGATAGTCAATTGTACCACCCTAGGGATGAAAGGTTCTTCTGGAGAAGACCAATCACCTCTGGCGTCAGGTCTAGTTCCCAAAGATGCTCTGGTTTACGACTTGGTGTATAATCCTTCAGAGACACCTTTATTGAGAATAGCTAAAGAAGCTGGGGCTAATACTATTGGCGGCTTGCCTATGCTAGTATATCAAGGGGCTGCCTCCTTCAAAATGTGGACCGGTAGGGAAGCGCCACTTGACATAATGATAAAGGCAGCCAATCAAGCTTTGCTGAAAATAGGGGGTTAATAGATGAGTAAAGTTACGCTAATCATTTGCATAGTCGCTTTACTGGTCTTGGGTGCAGTATCGGCTTCTTGCAGCATTGCCGAAAACAAAGTAGCGGTTATCTCACTCAGCGGGCCGGTACAGTCAGCAGAGAGTTCCGGGCTTTTCTTCGGTGGCAGTGCTATCACCCCGAAGTTTGTTCGAAGTCAGCTGGAACGGGCTAAGAATGACATGGCTGTAAAGGCAATCGTTATTCAAGTAGAAAGCCCCGGTGGTAGTGCGGCTGCCTCTCAGGAGATTCTGGAAGAGATAGAGAAGGTTGAAAAACCAATTGTGGCTAGCTTTGGAAACCTGGCTGCCTCCGGAGGATATTATATCTCGGCAAAAGCCGACAAAATAGTGGCTTTGCCCGCTACTTTGACCGGTAGTATCGGGGTCATCTCTGAAATGCCAAACCTAAAAGGACTGTTTGAGAAGCTGGGAATAGAGATGGAGGTCTTCACTGCCGGCAAATATAAAGATATGTATGCCGGGATTAGAGAGCTAACTCCAGAAGAAAAGGTGATTATGCAAGAGATGACCGACCAGCTCTATGACCAGTTCATTCAAGTCGTTGCCGAGGGTAGAAATTTGAGTGAGGATAAAGTCAGAGAATTGGCCACAGGTCAACTTTATACTGGGGCACAAGCTAAAGAACTCGGACTGGTTGACGAATTGGGTGGACTGAGTACAGCTATAAACTTAGCCGCCAGTCTGGCTGGCATTGAGAAGCCAGAAGTGGAATATTATGAGCCTGAAACTTCATCTTTACTTAACGCCTTGCTGGGAATGGGATTGCAGAAGCTGCACAGCTTTATTCAGGTGCAGTCACTGGGTGCCGAAGCTATTATCCTTCTGGAGACACTGAATAATCCTTACCCGCAGCCGGAGTATCGATAGACTGATAAAGGAATCAGGAATTATGGGACAGTTTCATTTTCTTACTGCTGGTGAGTCACATGGCAAAGGGTTGGTGGCAATTATCGAGGGTATGGTAGCTGGCTTACCTGTTAGTGAAGACTACATAGCTCAAGACCTTAAGCGGCGACAGGCAGGCTATGGACGCAGTGCCCGCATGCAAATCGAAAAGGACAAAGCTGAAATTATCTCAGGGATACGCCATGGCCTCACCATCGGTAGCCCAATAAGCCTGCTAATATGGAATCACGTTTGGGAAGGCTGGCAGGAGATAATGAGCGTTGTCTCTGTCGACAAGGAAATACAGCCGCTAACCGCACCTCGTCCGGGGCATGCTGACCTGGCTGGAATAATAAAGTATGGCATTGATGATATCCGCCCCATTTTAGAGCGAGCCAGTGCCCGAGAGACGGCAGCCAGAGTTGCTGTTGGTGCCGTAGCCCGAAAATTCCTCGCAGAATTCGGCGTTACTATCCGTAGCCATACTATAAGCATAGGTAAACACCGGGCTAAACAACTCAAGCCGATAGATTGGCAGCGAGTTGAGAAATCACCTGTACGTTGCGCCGACGCTGGGGCAGAAAAAGCAATGACAGCAGCTATAGATGAAGCCAAAGCTGAAGGGGACACTCTGGGTGGTGTATTCGAGGTAATCGCTGCTGGAGTACCTGTCGGATTGGGCAGCCATGTGCAGTGGGACCTCAGGCTTGACGGTCAAATTGCCCAGGCGATAATGAGCATACAAGCTGTGAAGGGAGTCGAGATAGGTGCTGGTTTTTCAGCCGCCGGTATCAAAGGCTCCAAGTTCCAAGACATAATTGAAGCCAGCCCCAAAAGAGCTACTATGCCCTGGCATCTAGCCACTAACAACGCCGGCGGTACCGAAGGTGGAATAAGCAATGGGCAGCCAATTGTGGTTCGCGCCGCGGTGAAGCCCATCGCCACGCTTGGCAAGCCGCTGCGGTCAGTAGATCTCCGAACAGGGGAAAAAACCGAGGCTCATTATGAGCGCAGCGATACCTGTGTTGTCCCTGCAGCCGGAGTCATCGGCGAAGCAATGCTGGCCATCGTCCTGACAAATGCCATGCTGGCTAAATTTGGCGGTGACCACTTGAAGGAAACCTTAGCCAACTATAAAAACTATATTAGCTCTGCCTGCTCTCGTAATCGTTATGCCACGTAGTAAAGCAAATAACAATATCGCCATCATAGGTTTCTCAGCTACAGGCAAGTCAGTTGTTGCTCAAATAGTAGCCGAGCGCCTGAGTTGGACGTTAATAGACACCGACGATGAAGTAATTAAGCTCAGCGGTAAAACCATCCCGGAAATCTTCAAGCATGACGGCGAGAATAAGTTCAGGCAACTGGAACGCAAAGTACTGAGCCAGGCTTGCAAGAAAAAGCAAGTAGTCATCGCTACCGGTGGCGGAGCTGTTATTGACCTCAAAAACCAGAAATCGCTCCTTGAGACCAGCGTTGTCGTTTGCCTGGAAGCCAGGCCGGAGACCATACACCAGCGACTGCTCAACGATAGTCTATATTCTACTAATCCTGTAGTTCGCCCCTTGCTTGCCGGAGATAATCCCCTGGAACGTATCAAGCATCTGAAAGCTAAACGTCAATCCTATTATGCCATCGCCGACTGGACAGTTCATACCGATAACCTGACTCTCAATGAAGTGAGCCGGGAGGTGATAAAAGGCTGGCGGTATGTGAGCAAATATCACAGAAACAACCAATCCGCTAAAATCGACCCGACCTGTGCAGTAGAGACGGAGACAGCCAGTTATCCTGTTTTTGTTGATTGGGGAATACTCGACAGGCTTGGTGAAAAGATGACACAGGCTGGCTTGTCGGGCACAGCCAACATAATCAGCGATGAAACAGTTTTTTCCATTTATGGTGTCGGGGTTAAGAAAACGCTGGAAAAAGCCGGCTTTGCCGTCAACTGCTTTGCCGTACCACCCGGTGAAGCCTCAAAGAATATCGCTCAGGCTGTCAGGATTTATGACTTCCTCATTGAGCACCATGTAGAAAGAAACGACGTGATAGTTGCTTTAGGCGGAGGCATGGTTGGTGACCTGGCTGGATTTGTATCGGCCACCTTCTTAAGAGGCTTGCCCTGGCTTCAGGTGCCCACCAGCTTGATAGCCATGACAGATGCCAGCATCGGTGGTAAAGTAGCCGTCGACCACCCTCAGGGGAAAAATCTGATAGGTGCCTTTTATCAACCGCGCCTTGTCCTGGCTGACGTCCAGACCCTGACTACCTTGCCCCAGCGTGAACTTACTTCGGGTTGGGCTGAGGTTATCAAACATGGGCTGATTTTAGATGCCGATTTCCTGCAGCTGCTTGAAGACAATTTTAAAGACCTGATTAAGCTAAAGCCGGGTATTACTTCCAAAGTGATTGCCCGAAGCGCTGCTATTAAATGCAGAATTGTTTCTGAAGACGAAAAGGAGACCGGAAAGCGCACCCTGCTGAACTACGGGCATACCGTAGCCCACGGACTCGAAGCCGCTGGTAAGTATGACCGTTTTCTACATGGGGAAGCAGTGGCAATTGGAATGATGGCAGCAGCCAGGCTCAGCCATAGAATGGGGCATTTGTCGTCACATGATGTCGAACGCCAGAAGGCTATCCTGCAAAAATTCGGTCTGCCCACAGATTGCTCTGGCGTGTCCTTGACTGATGTGCTAGCTGCCATGGAACTGGATAAGAAAGTTCGGGGTAAAGCAATCCGCTGGATTTTACTTGAAGACATCGGCAAGGCAGTGATACGCAGTGATGTGCCCCAAAAAGAAGTACTAAATGCTCTTAAAGAGGTAATAAAGTCTTGAAAATCGCCCTGAGTAGACAGTGGTCATTTCTGGACTATATCACCGTCCTGAAACCTGTAGAGACCAGCCTGCTTGCCTTTATCGGCATTTTCTCAACGATTGTCGCCGCCGGTGGCTATCCACCAGCCAGTGTCTTAGTTATCGTCTTAATTGCCCTGATTTTGGGTAGTGCCGGTTCCAACGGGCTTACCAACTATCTCGACCGTGAAGTCGATGCCCGTATGAGTAGGACTTCCAATCGAGCTTTGCCATCGAAGCGAATCGACCCTCCGCAGAAAGCGCTACCGCTTATCATCGGGCTTATAGTTGTCGGGCTAGTCTTAGCCTGGATATTGCACCCACTTTGCTTCCTGTTCGGCTTAATAGGCGTAATAGCTTCGTCGGTATGGCGCAAGACAATCTCGTGCACCTTTCTCGGTATTGTTGCCGGCTGCAGTCCGGTGCTCATCGGCTGGTTTGCTATAAGTCCGGCATTCAGCTCCACAATTCTCCTTCTATGCGGATTGGTGGCTATCTGGACTCCCATCCATGTCTGGACTGTAATGATTGCCAACCGCGATGACTATCTAAGTGCCGGTTTGCGCTACTTTCCCCTGAACTGGCCGGTCAAGGACGTGGTAAAGATACTTTTCGGCTTATCCATACTTCTCTATATTGTTTCCATCCTCCTCTATGTAGCCGCCGATTTTCACCTGCTTTATCTGATTGTTGCCAACATACTCGGTATCTTGATGATTTACGCCAATGCCCGCCTGCTATTCTCGATGACATCGACAGCCGCCTGGCAGGTATATAAACTATCAGCCTTTCCCTATCTGGGCATAATTTTCCTGACTATGGGCATAGATATCTGGTTAACATGAATATAGATGCTGACCTTATAGACAAACTGGAAATCGCCTTCCATCCTGAAGCTGTTGCCATAGCCGGAGCTTCTGAAGACCCATTATCTTTCGGCCACCAGTTCCTGCGACATATGCTGGACTATAACTATACCGGACATATATACCCGGTGAACCCCAATAAAGAATCCGTCCTGGGTCTTAAAGCCTACCCGAGCTTGAGCAGTATTCCGGGACAGGTTGACTACGTCATCTGCTGTCTTCCGGCATCTATGGTACTGGACTTACTTTCCGAATGTCCTGCCAAAGGAGTAAAAGTCATTCACCTTGTTACCGCTCGACTAAGTGAGACAGGTCGAAAGGAAGCCATAGAACTTGAAGCCAGGATGCTCCAGACAGCCAAAAAGCTGAACATCCGTCTCATCGGTCCGAACTGCATGGGAATTTACTATCCACGAAGCGGGCTAGCCAACGGCTATAACTTGCCCAAAGAGGCTGGAACTATCGGTGCCGTGTTTCAAAGCGGCGGTTCGTCCACTATGCTCATACGCTATGGCGAATTGCGCGGCCTCCGCTTCAGTAAGGTTATCAGCTACGGCAATGCACTTGATATTGATGAAAGTGACTTCTTAAATTATCTGGCACAGGATGATGAGACTGATATAATCGCTGCTTATTTCGAAGGTGTCAAAGACGGCAGAAAGTTTCTAAAGGCCTTAAGCGATGCAGCACGTGTAAAGCCTGTAATAGCTATAAAAGGTGGGCGCGGCAAAGCCGGTTCTAAAGCTGTTGCCTCGCATACTGCTGCTATTGCCGGCTCAACCACCGTTTGGGACACAGTCTTCAAAAAAGCTGGGGTTATACAGGTTCAGGACTTACGAGAGCTCGTCGATATGCTCGTCGCCTTCTCTTTTCTACCTCCGATTTTTGGATATAGGGCTGGAATAGCCAGCGCCGGCGGGGGACTATCCGTAATGTCGGCAGACATTTGCGAGGAGGCTGGACTTACAGTTCCACCGATGCCCCATGCAATCAGGCAGGAATTGAAGAAAAAAGCGCCGGAAGTATGGGATTGGATAGGAAACCCAATCGATATCTCCATAATGGGTGCGGTGTCCGTTGGTTTCGCCGAGATAATCAGAGAACTGCCCAGGCTAATGATGGGCAGTCCGCACTTCGACTTTCTCATCGCTGAATTCAGTGATGACAATCCTTTTTTGATGGAAATATGGACCGCTCTTGCTGCACGCCAAACCGAAGCATATATAGGTCTGCACAATGAGCAATTGAAACCACTGATTGCCGTGGTGCACAGTGAAGCCGCCACCGGCAATCTACCGTCTTACCAGCGCTGGAATATACTTTCTGAGCAGAGAGCTAAATTTGCCGAAGCTCGGATTCCAACCTATTTGTCGATAGATGAGGCGGCAAAGGCCATTCGTAAGTTTGTAGATTATTGCCGGGCAAAATCAGGAAGATAGCTCGCAGGCTTCTGCCGGTTACCTCCCAAAAAATCGAGGAGTTCGAGGAATAGACAGTCATTTTACAGTAGTAAAGACCTGTCCGGAGACACAGGCACGACTTGGAGAGCTTATTACCAATCATGGCCTAGTGCCAACACCGGCATTCCTCCCCGTAGCCAGCCAGGGCACGGTCAAAACCTTAATACCCGAAGATCTCAAAGAAATCGGTATAAACATAATCCTGAGCAATACTTATCACCTTTATCTGCGTCCGGGGATAGATGTTATCGAGAAACTGGGAGGACTACACCGGTATATGGCCTGGGATGGGCCGATACTGACCGACAGCGGCGGTTATCAGGTCTTCAGTTTAGCCCGACTATGTAAGATCACCAATAACGGCGTCACATTCCGTTCACATATCGACGGCAGCGAGCATAACCTGACTCCTGAGGCAGTTATTGAACTTCAACAGAAACTGGGCGCCGACATCATCATGACATTGGACGAATGCCCTGCCATTGGCGCCAGTATGGCAGCGATACGTGAAGCTGTAGATAAAACCTCCCGCTGGGCAGAGAGGTGTCGGAAATACCATCAAGGCTCTGACCAGCTTCTCTTTGGTATAGTCCAGGGAGGCATTTTCCCTGAGCTGAGGCATCAGTCGGCGGCTGCCATCACCTCTCTGGATTTCCCAGGCTACGCCATCGGCGGCTTGAGCATAGGTGAACCTAAGGAGACGACCTGGTCAATTGTGGCTGAAACAACGCCTTTATTACCTCCGGACAAGCCCCGCTATCTCATGGGTGTAGGCTCGCCTGAGGATATTATTGAAGGAGTAAGCAGGGGTATAGACCTCTTCGACAGCGCACTGCCTACCAGGGTGGCTCGAAACGGCGCACTTTTTACCGCGCAGGGACGGGTAAACATAAGAAAGGCTATTTACAGGGTAAAGGAGCTGCCTGTTGATGCTGACTGCGATTGCTACACCTGCCGCATGTTTTCTGCTTCTTATCTTAGTCACCTGTTCAAATGCGAGGAGCTGTTAGCCTACAGATTAGCCACCATTCACAACCTTCGTTTCATCGCCAGGCTGATGCAGAGAATAGAAGACGCCATTCGGCAGGGTACCTTCGCAGCTTTCAAAAACGACTTTCTGAGTCAATATCAGGTTACCGATGAGGAAGTCAGACTTGCCCAGAAGAAAAAATGGCTGAATTCACCACGACATCAACCCAACGCAAGCATCTAATCCCAGCATAAGTATGTCGGTCTATCCGCAGGCGATTCTGCTAAGTCGCAGCGCTGTAAGAGGCAGTTTATAACGAGGAAGTCCTAACCTGAAATCATCCAGTGGATTTAAATCACAAGAATAATGACCCAACAAGTCACGGATAAAGTACCAATGCGCCGCATCGTAGTGTAAGTCTTGTCAAACTCAGCATAGATACCACATAATCTGGTGTCAAGCTCCGCATTAACAACAGACTGTGACAGGTAATACACTTTTTGGCAACTGTGTCCAGAAGCAAAAGTGGCTGCACTCACCGCGATACCAAGATGACACTATCTCCTGGTCCGAGATAACTGGTAGCCCAAGTTGTTTAAAATCTAGAACTTTTAGAGCCAGCTTTGTCTTTGCCTGGGTCGTGCAACAGGGCATAACATCTCACTCATTGAACAGTACAGGCAATTGCGACCTAGAGAACAAAGTAAGCTTTCGTTGCCTGAACCAAACAATGTAGATACTGTCTCTAATCCCCTGACCCATCTACGCACAATTCGCAGTGCTTCCGCCTGGAAATTCTTGACAGCGCATACGAGGACAGTCTATGATATCATTAGGCTGAAAGTTAATAGAGTACGAAGGAAGAAATGGGGGCTAGCAAGCGGTGTCTAAGATATTGGCCACCGGGACAGAGGGGAGCCAATGGTGAAACCGACCACTTTGGTGGTCGGTTTTTGTTTAAAAGGGGGTAATCAGACAAGGAATACTTCATGTATATGGCATGTAGCGCTGATGGCATGGCATAGGTCACGTCAATATCAGTATTAGCAGGTCAAACGATGAAGGACAAAGACAAGAGGGAAAATGAAGGAGGTGAATAGCGATGAAAAGTCGTGATGCCATCTCCAACCGCAAGCCAAGGAAGGGGGCACCGGGCAAAACAAAAGGTCAATCAGAATCAGAGCTCGAGCTAGCACTAAGGCATCAAATTGCCAATATCTTCCTTACCGTCTCGGATGAGGACATGTATTGGAAGGTACTGAAAGTCATCCTGGATGCCACGGAAAGCAAGTATGGCGTCTTTGGATATATCGACGAGCAGGAAGCGTTAGTTATTCCCTCTATGCCCCGAGACATTTGGAAAAAATCTCAGATTCCCAACAAGACTATCATCTATCCCCGTGAAGCATGGGACGACAGCTGGGGTCGGGCACTTGTAGAGAAGAAGCCCTTTTATGCGAATGAAGGCTTGCATGTGCCCTATGGACATATACCTATAGAAAGAGTTGTCTGTGTTCCTATTATACACCGTGGAAAGTGCATCGGTATCCTAGAAGTCGCCAACAAGATGACGGACTATGGGCAGGAGGATGTCCAGTTATTAGAAAGCCTCGGTAACCAAATAGCACCTATCCTGAATGCTAGATTACAGAGAGATAGGCAGGATGAAGCACGCAAGAAGGCGGAGGAAGAGCTTAAGAAAACCGTGGCCGAGCTGGAGCGTTCTAATGCCGAGCTGGAGCAGTTTGCCTATTTCGCCTCCCATGACCTACAGGAGCCGCTGCGCATGGTGTCAAGCTACACGCAGCTCATAGAGAAGCGCTACAAAGATAAACTGGATGCCGACGCTCACGACTTCATCAATTTTGCCGTGGATGGAGCCAAGCGCATGCAGCAGCTTATAAATGACCTGCTGACCTACTCCCGGGTAGGCACCGGCGGCAAGTCATTGGAACCCACAAGCTGCAAAAAGGTATTACATGACGCGATTGCCAACCTGGATGTGGCTATCCGTGAAAGTGGTGCCGTGGTAACCCATGACCCCCTGCCACCTGTTATGGCAGACGGAACACAGTTGTTGCAACTCTTCCAGAACTTAATCGGCAATGCCGTCAAGTTTCATAGCAAGAAGCCACCACGTGTGCATGTCTCCGCCAAGCCACAAGGAGACAGATGGGTCTTCTCAGTAAAGGACAATGGCATCGGCATCGACCCACAGTACTTCGAACGCATCTTCATCATCTTTCAGCGTCTGCACGGTGAAGGGTATCTCGGCACTGGTACTGGTCTGGCCATTGCCAAAAGGATCGTTGAACGCCACGGCGGGCGCATCTGGGTAGAATCCGAGCCGGGCAAAGGGAGCACATTCTACTTTACACTACCAGCAAAAGGCAAAAGGCGTAAGGCAACAGGCGAAAGAAGTGTCGCTCGGGATTCGGGACTCGTCGCTCGTAGCTCGTGAGAGAACGTGACATGAAGGTAAAAGATTATAGGGATTTGAGGGTGTGGCAGAAGGGAATCGAAATTGTAGACAAAGTATATGCCATGACAGATAGATTTCCGAAGGACGAATTGTATGGCTTAACTGGCCAGATTAGGAGGTCGGCAATATCCATCCCATCGAACATAGCTGAGGGGTTTGCCAGAAAGCATACCAAGGAATACAAGCAATTTCTATATTTCTCCTTGGGCTCATGCGCCGAACTAGACACACAGCTTGTTATTGCCAGCAGAAGGAATTATATAACGAGTCAAGTTGCAGAGGAATTATCTGAAGCCATAAACCACGAGGCTCGCATGCTTGTCACGCTCATCAATAAACTTCGACCAGCAACGAGAAACGAGCCCCGAGCGACGAGAGACGAGTGACAAGCGACGAGAGGCAAATGAAAGGGGGGAGGGAGCATGACAAGCGAAAAAACAGGTAGACCTATCGAGATTCTGCTGGTAGAGGATAACCCCGGAGACGTGCGTCTGACACAGGAAGCCCTGAAAGATGCCAAAGTGCTAAATAAGCTGCGCGTGGTCAGTGATGGCGTGGAGGCTTTGGCCTTTCTGCGGCGACAGGGCAAGTATGCTCATGCTGTCCGGCCTGGCCTCATCTTGCTCGACCTGAACTTACCGAAGATGGACGGCCGAAAGGTGCTGGCGGAAATTAAAGAAGACCCCGACCTGAAACGCATCCCGGTGGTCGTCCTGACCATATCGAAGGCTGATGAGGACATTATCAAGACCTACGAACTTCATGCCAACTGCTACATCACCAAGCCTGTCGACTTAGAACAATTTATGGAAGTGGTCAAAGCCATCGAGAACTTCTGGCTCACCGTGGTGAAACTGCCGCCGGATTACGCAAAATGAACGATAAGAGCCTCAAAATCCTGCTGATTGAAGACAACGCCGGAGATGTCCGCCTGATTCGGGAAATGCTGGCCGAGGTAGCAGGTATGTCTTATAGCCTTGAGTCTGCTAGCCGGCTGTCGGCGGGTTTGGAGTGCCTGATCAAGCAGCAGTTCGACGTGGTCCTGTTAGACCTTGGTCTGCCTGATAGCCAGGGGCTTGAAACGCTCAACGAGATATACACTCAGACACCAACAACGCCGATTGTGGTACTTACCGGCCTCGGTGACGAGGCGATTGCCAACCAGGCAGTGCGTGAAGGTGCGCAGGACTATCTCTCGAAAGGCGACATAAACGGCAGGGTGTTGTGGCGTGTTATACGCTACGCCATTGAGCGCAAGTCGGCAGAGGAGGCGTTACACAAAGAGAAGCAGTTTGCAGAAAGTCTGATTGATACGGCACAGGCTATTATATTGGTACTAGATACTACAGGGCGTATTGTTAACTTCAATCGCTACATGGAAGAGGTTTCAGGATACCATCTTGAGGAAGTTCAGGGCAGAGACTGGTTTTCCACGTTCTTACCGGAGGACGACCAATATAGAATAAAAGAGCTGTTTCTCAAGGCTATAGATGGTATCCAGACCCGTAGCAGTGTCAATGCCATCATTACCAAAGATGGTAGAATCCGCGATATTGAGTGGTATGACAAGGTACTCAAAGACCAAAATGGTGATACAGTGGGCTTGCTCGTTATTGGACAGGATGTCACCGAGCGCAAAAAGCTGGAGGTGGCGCTGGAAGAGAGCGAGCAATGGTACCGCCATATATTCGATAACGCCCCGTTTGGAATCGGTTTTGCCTCGATTGATGGGAAGGTGATAAACCTTAACAAGGCCATGGAGGTTATCACCGGATACTCGGCTGAGGAGTTCACTAAGATTAACCTGGCTGATACATACGTTAATAAGGCAGATAGAAAAGCGTTGCTGCAAGAAGTCAGGCGACATGGTGGAGTTATTGACTATCCATTGGAACTTAGACGCAAAGATGGCACCGAATACGATGCTACTCTGAGTGTCAGATTGACCAGTATTGGTGATAGGCAGTTTCTTCAGACGGTACTCAATGATGTCACCGAGCGCAAGCGGGCTGAGGAAGAACTGCGTCTCTCGGAGCAAAACTTCCGCGACTCGATAGAAAACTCGCCTCTGGGCGTACGCATTGCCACCGAGGACGGAAAGACTCTTTACGCCAACCGGGCTTTGCTGGATATCTACGGCTACAGTAGCCTTGAGGAACTGGAAGCGGTGCCTAGAAAGCAGCGTCACACTCCTTCGAGCTACGCTGAGCATAAGAAAAGGGTAAAGAAGAGGAAACTGGGAGAATATATCCCACCAAATTATGAAGTTAGCATTGTGCGTAAGGATGGTGAAGTTAGAGAGCTATCAGTATCCCGTGGAGAAGTGCTGTGGGATGGTGAGAGGCAATTCCAGGTGCTGTATCAGGACATTACCGAGCGCAAGCAGGCGGAACAGGCTTTGTCAATTAAGCAAGCAGAACTGCAAATCATCCTCGATTCTGCTCCTTCCCTGATTTTCTACAAGGACAAAGATAACCGTTTTATCCGCGTGAACAAGGCATTGGCGGAACTCACTGGATTGTCGATAGAGCAGGTGGAAGGCAGAACTGCATATGAACTCTTCCCCAGTGATACAGAATTGTATTGGCAAGACGACCTGGAAGTCATCGCCTCTGGCCAGGCAAAGCTGAATATAATTGAACCGCTACAGTTGGCCACGGGCACTCACTGGGTTCGGACCCACAAAACACCTTATTTGAACGATAAGGGTGAAATTGTAGGGATTATCGGATTTTCAGAAGACATCACCGAGCGTAGGCAGGCTGAGGAGGCGCTGCGGCGATCCGAGGAGAAATACCGCAGCCTTTTCGAGCAGTCCATAGACCCGGTCTTTATCACCACGCAAGAAGGTATAATCGTTGATAGTAACCAATCAATGATAAACCTCTTTGGCTATACGAGAGAAGAGCTTATAGGAATGGATGTCCGGAAAATATATATTAATCCCGAGGATCGGGCCAAGCTTCGGCAGGAGATAGGGCAACAGGGATTTGTTAAAGATTGGGAGATTAAGCTTCGTAAGAAAGATGGGACGGAGGTCGAATGCCTGCTCACGTCAGTTGCCCGGTGGGATGATGGCAAGAATATTCTCGGATACCAGGGCATCATCCGTGACATCAGCCAGCGCAAATTAGCAGAAGCAGAAAAGGAAGAAATAGAGCAGAAAGCCGAATTGGCAAGCCGTCTGGCTGCTGTTGGCGAGATGGCATCAGGCATTGCCCACGAGATAAATAACCCACTCACCGGTGTTATCGGCTATGCCCAATTGCTAAGCAAAAAAGAACTCCCTGAGGACATTAGAGAAGGTCTAGGGATCATTAATGATGGGGCTCAACGAGTAGCCGGCATCATAAAAAGACTGCTTACCTTTGCCCGCCAGTACAAGCTAGAGCGAACACTTGTCAATATCAACAACATAATCGAAACCACCCTCAACTTGCGAAGCTATCAGTTGAAGACCAATAACATAGAGGTTACCACCCGGCTGGCTCCTGACCTGCCCACTACCATTGCCGACGCCGGTCAACTCCAGCAGGTCTTCCTTAATTTAATCGTAAATGCCGAGACGGAGATGAAACAGGCGCACGGTAAAGGTAAGCTCTCAGTTAGGACAAGGCAGATGGATAACATCATCCGCATATCGTTTAAAGACGATGGTCCGGGTATAATTAAGAAAAACCTGGAAAGGATATTTAACCCCTTCTTTACTACCAGAAAGGTTGGTGAAGGAACCGGGCTTGGACTGAGCGTCTGTCACGGAATCATTGCTGAGCACGGCGGCAGGATACATGCCGAAAGCAAGTTAGGCAGAGGGGCTACCTTCATCGTAGAACTGCCTGTAATTACTGCAGACGAACAAATGGAATTGCCCGAACTGATTGCTGAGGGACATCAAAAGGTAACTAATGCCAGGATATTAGTAGTGGACGATGAGCCAGGGGTAAGGCAATTCTTAGCACAAGCGCTAACTGATGAAGGACACGAAGTCCAAAGTACAGATAATAGCGGGGACGCCTTGGAAATGATTAAGAGTCAGCAGTACAGTCTTATCCTGCTTGATATCAAGATGCCGGATATGAGTGGCATTGAATTATACAAGCGTATTCAAAAGATAGATAAATCGCTAGCCCATAAAGTGGTTTTCATCACCGGCGACGTTTTAGGAGTCAACACTGCGGCTTTCCTCTCCAGGACCAAAGCCCCTCATATCGTCAAACCCTTCGATACAGAACAGTTAAATAAGGACATAAGTCGTATCTTAACCGAGGGTGCACGGGTTTGGGTAAAGCGGCATGGGAAGGCTCGGGTTTAAGTATTTTGATGTTGAGAGATGAGTTTATGGTGCAGCGCGAGCTAGCACAGGGGAGATGGTAGGATTATGCGCCGACCACGCATTCTTATTGTTGATGATGACATTGCGGTGCTGAGATTTCTACAAGCTAACCTGCAAGCAGAAGGCTATGAGACGCTGACCTCTACTGACGGTGCTGAAGCTCTCCAAATCATTGAAAAGGAGCCCCTCGACTTGATAATTCTGGACATACTGATGCCCAATATGGATGGCTTTGAAGTCTGCCGCCGGGTTCGTGACTGGTTACAGATACCCATCATAATGCTAAGCACTCTCGAGCATGAGGCAGACAAGGTAAAGTGCCTTGACCTCGGTGCTGATGACTATCTCACTAAGCCATTCGGCACCCAGGAACTGATGGCAAGGGTCAGGGCAGTTTTTCGCCGCGCTGAAGCAGCTAAAGCTGTACCTGCCGAGCCTGTTTTCATTCGCGAAGACCTGGAAATTAACTTTATCGAAAGGAAAGTAACAGTTGCCGGCCGCGAGGTCAGATTGACACCAACGGAATACTGCCTTTTAAAGGAACTCGTCCTTAATGCTGGAAAGGTTCTCACTCACACCTACCTCTTAAACAGGGCATGGGGTCCTGAGTACAGGGAGGAGCGAGAGTATCTGCACGTTTTCATAAGTCGTCTACGGGTTAAGCTAGAGCCTGAGCCGGCGCATCCGAGATACTTTATCTCAGTGCCTGGCGTCGGCTATCAGTTTAAGCATTAGCACACAACCTGGACAGCAAATAACAAAGTTACGGGCACCCTTTCGGGGTGCCCGTCTTGCTATCCGGGGAAAGTTTAGAAAATATTTAGAAATCTCCCCTCCATTTTTAGCCTCTGTTTAGCCTCGTTTGTTTAAATTAGTATTAACCGTCTTGAGTCGTATCAAGGCTTTTCATGGGGAGGAATCGTATGGCAATAGAATTGCATGGTGAGACCTTCTATAGAACGTCGGAGGCTTGTCAGTTAACTGGAATAAGCAGAGCTACCCTATTCCGCTGGCTGGCAATAGGACTCATTCAGGATGCACAGCACAGGGATAGAAGAGGCTGGAGACTATTTACTAACGGCGATATCAACAGAATCAAAACCGAGGTCGATAAGGTCAACAGTTAAGCAGCGGCAGGAAGTATTTAAGGAGAGCTAATGGCTATTGGGCAAGGGAATAACATCGAGAAGGACCTGGGGAAACGGGTTTCTCTCCCCCACACCAGAGTCAGGGTGCCGGATAAGCAAACCTGCAAGAAAAAGCTGATTAGTAAGATGCCAGGAGCGGAATGGGTGGCTTTCGCTAATCACAATGGTGGCACGGGAAAGACCACTCCGCGCCTGAGAAGCGCCTGCTATCTGGCAAAGGACGGTAACAAGGTGCTGGTGGTTGATCTCATTAGTCAGCACAAGCAGGCGGATGATAAGCTGTGGGAATCCGAGGAGCGTTTCCATTCCTTGGTTGAAACTACACCAGACTTGGTCTGGCAAATTGATAAAGGAAACAAGTACACCTATGCGAGTCCAAGAATAGCAGATATATTGGGATACGAGCCGCAGGAAGTCATCGGCAAGACTCCATTCGATCTTATGCCCCCAGAAGAAGCCAGACGTGTCGCAACGGAACTCCAACTGATTATGGACTCCCACAAGCACTTCGATAAGGTTGAGAATATTAACCTACATAAGGATGGCCGATTGGTCGTGTTGGAGAGCAGTGGGGGACCCATATTTTATGTGGACGGCCAGTTTCGAGGTTATCAGGGTATTGACCATGACATCACCGGGCGCAAGAAGGCAGAGAAGAGAATATATACATCTGAAGCTCAGTATCGACGTCTCTTTGAGGCAGCTCAAGATGGGATATTGATTCTCGATGCTGACAAAGGGAAAATCATTGATGTTAACCCATTTATAATTAATCGGCTGGGATATACTAAGGATGAATTACTGGGTAAGAAACTCTGGGAAATAGGCCCGTTTAAAAATATCGAGGCAGCTAAAGCTGCCTTTAAAGAGTTAATAGGGAAAGACTATGTCCGTTACGAACATTTGCCGCTTGAAAAAAAGGACGGGCAGCTAGTTCAAGTAGAATTTATATCCAACTCATATTTTGTCGACCAAGTAAAGGTTATTCAATGTAACATTCGTGACATCACAGAGCGCAAGCAGATGGAGGAGAGTTTAAAAGAGTCAGAGGAGAGATATCGGACCACACTGGATATAATGGATGAATCGTATTATGAGCTAGACCTTGCTGGTAACTTCACCTTCGTGAACGATTCAGTCTGTCGGCTGCTGGGGTATTCCGAGGAAGAATTAATCGGGATGAACTACCGGGTCTTCACAGCCAAAGAGGACATCAACACCATGTATAATGCCTTCAACAAGGTCTACAGAACCGGTGAGCCGCAACAAAGGAATATTTATCACGGAGTTGTTAGCAAGGATGGGGAATTAGGATTTCGCGAAACTTCAGCCTTCCCTATACGAAACAAAAAAGGCGAGATCATCGGATTCCGGGGAATCAGTATCGATATCACAGAGCGCAAGCAGATGGAAGAGGCTTTAAGAGAAAGTGAGGAACACTATCGCTCTCTGGTAGAACTATCTCCTGACGCCATTATTGTTGCCAGTCAAGGCAAGTATGTCTTCGCGAATAGTGCTGGAATGAATTTATTAGGCGTATTGAGCCCCGACCAAATCTTGGGAAAACCTGTGATGGACTTTATTCACCCGGACTATCATGAAATTGTCGCCGAGCGACTGGGAAAGGCGATAGAAAGAGGAATAACACCTCCCACTCTGGAAGAAAGGTTCCGCCGGATCGATGGTACAGAGATTGATGTTGAGGTGAGGGCAGCTCCTTTAGTTTACCAGTGCAAGCCGGCGATGCAAGTTGTCGTCCGTGACATCTCTGAGCGCAAGCAGATGGAGAAGGCACAGCACGAACTCGAACGTATGAAAACTGAATTCATCTCAAATATCTCGCATGAGCTCCGCACCCCACTCCAGTCAATTGTGGGGTTTACCAAGTTGATGCTGCATGGGAAAGTGCCTGACCCTGAAACGCAAAAGGAATTCCTGACTATTATGGATAACCAGAGTGAGCAACTATGTAGCCTGATCGAAGACTTGCTTGATATAGAGCGCATCGAATCCGACCGTTTTGAGATTAAAAAGTCACGCCTGTCAATAAGTGACGTAATCTATGATGCGGTGCATGGGTTTCATAGTCTAGCCGGTCAAAAAAGCATTGCAATCACTGTGGACATACCGACAGCGCTGCCCGAGATAGAAGGAGATGAAGAACGGCTACGGCAGGTGATAGTCAATCTGCTCAGCAACGCCATCAAGTTCAGTAACAATGATGGCAGAATCACTGTGAAGGCCGAGGTCAAGGACAATGAGGTGCTGGTACAGGTCACGGACTATGGAATTGGTATTTCCGAAGAGGCTATGAAACACCTCTTCGAAAGGTTCTATCAAGGTGATGGGTCAATGACACGGAATGTTAGTGGCAGCGGGCTTGGCCTTTATATCTCAAAGCAGATTATTGAGGCACACGGTGGGCGCATCCGGGTCGAATCGAAACTTGATAAAGGGACTACGGTCTTCTTCGCTATACCTAAAGCCTCAGAAAAGAAGCGTAAAAAGCTTGGACAGATTCTGGTTGAACATGGGCTCATTACTGAACAACAGTTAGATGGGACGCTCAGGGTGCAGGAAAGTCAGAAATAAGGACAACCGGAACATTTCATAATATAAAAATAGAGGAAACGCTTACAGAGGCGCAGTGATAAAGTGAGACGGGTTTAGGCACAATACGAATGTATGGAGGTTAACATGGCAAAAAGAATACTTATTATAGAAGATGACCCGGGTACTACGAGGTTCTTAGCCTACACCCTGGAGCAGGAGGGCTATGAGGTGCTCGGAGTGAAAGACGGGCTGGAAGGGCTCAAGAAAGCACAAGATGAGCACCCCGACCTTATCATCTTAGACGTAATGCTGCCTGGCATGGATGGCTATGAAATCTGCAATCGATTGCGTCAAAAACCTGAAACTATCACTGTACCTGTAATCATGGTCTCAGGTAGGGCACGCCAAGATGATAAGAATGTCGGGCTCAGGATGGGAGCAGATGACTACTTGGGTAAACCGGTTGACCCGGAAACGATACTGGCAAAGGTAGAGACTCTGCTTGCCAGTACGAATAAGATTATTGCCGGTGGATAATCTTTGGACCGAAATTATTGAGGGAGGTGGGTCAGAAATGGAACGTCTCAATACGGAACGAAATGTGGGAGTAAAGGTAAAAGCGGCTGCCTATAGTTCATCAAGAGAGAGCCTTGCCAAGATACTTGTAAGGACAGGCATTATTAGTGCCGAGCAGATGCAAAACGCATTGCAAATTGGGCAAAAAGATGTGAAGGCTGTTGAGGATGTTCTGGTTGAGCAAAAATTGCTTACTCCTGGTGAGCTATTAGCAGCTATCAGTATTCAATGGAAGGTGCCAATAATTGATCTCAAAAGGCACCGTGTTTATCCGGAAGTCCTTAGTCTAATCCCCGAGCAACTGGCTCGGGAATATAATGTCCTGCCATTAGACATCATCGGTGGTTCTCTCGCCATCGTGATGGCAGATGCGCTGGATGTGCAGGCTATCGACAGTATTTCTGCTGTGACAAAGATGCGGATTGAGCCGATGATGGCAGATCCAGATGAAGTCCGTAGTGCCATTGACCGCAACTACAAAGTTGGCGACACAATCAAAGCGGAAGAAGAAGCAGAGGCGGAGGAACTCATCTCCGCAGAAGCCGAAGCGCCAGTCATCCACAAGCTTGGCCTGCTCATTCAACAAGCTTTAAAGAGTCGAGCCTCGGATATTCACATTGTGCCTCAGAAAGATAGCCTCAAGATTCAGTACCGCATCGACGGCGTGCTGCAGGACACGGCGTCCCTGCCCCTGAGCATTCACCGTGCACTTATGTCGCGGCTGAAAATTATGGCGACTATGAATATCACTGAGCAAAGGCGACCTCAAGATGGGCAGTTTTCCATCAGTGTAGATGGACAGGATGTAGATGTACGCGTCGCCTGCGGCAATACTATACACGGCGAAATGGCGGTGCTACGTCTTCTAGCCAAGTCCGCTTCTCTGCTGGACCTGTCAGAATTGGGCTTCTTGCCAAGCATGCTCGAAAGATATCAACTACTGCTTAAGCTTCCCTTTGGGATGATTCTTTTTGGAGGGCCCACCGGTAGTGGAAAGACCACCACCCTTTATGCTTCTATTAATCGACTCAACCGAATGGAACGTAATATTATGACCATCGAGGACCCCGTTGAATACCATCTTGAAGGCATTAACCAGTTTCAAATCAATCCTAAAGCCGATATTCGTTTCGACAACAGTCTTCGTTCTTTCATGCGACTGGACCCGGATGTCATTTTAGTTGGGGAGATACGAGATACCGAAACAGCAAAGATAGCAACCCAGGCAGCTCTTACAGGTCACCTGGTATTATCTTCCATTCACGCCAATGATGCTGTCGGCGTTATGTTCCGACTCCTGGACCTTGGAGTCGAGCCTTTTGTCGTCTGTTCAGCCCTTGCAGGCACTGTTGCCCAGCGCATTGTGCGGCGTATCTGTACACACTGTCGTAAACCCTATGACCCAGCCACGGAAGAGCTAGCGGCTTACAAACAAGAAATGGATGAGCTACCGGCTCAGTTCTACAAGGGGGCAGGATGTAATGTCTGTGCTGATACCGGATATCTGGGCAGAGTCGCCATGTTAGAGGTTCTTATCGTAACCGAGGAGGTCAGACGAATGCTCATTAGTGGTGCCACTGCAGATCAAATCCGTAAGCAGGCGATTAAGGACGGCATGGTGTCTCTGATGCACGACGGAATGCTCAAAGTGAAAGACGGCATCACCACGGTCTCTGAGGTGCTCCGCAGTACGTTTTCTATTTACTACTAAAAATATAAGGAAAAGTCATATGAGAGTTGAAGTTGCTAACAATACACCTGATTATTCCCATCAAGCTTCTATAAGGGTTGCTGGAAAAGCTGGCAAGCTTTCACTTGATAATCCGGTGGGCAAGCGTAAGCAGGCAGAGGAGAAATTAGCTGAATCTGAAGCTCAGTATCGGCGTCTATTTGAAGCAGCTCAAGATGGGATATTGATTCTCGATGGATGCACAGGGCGAATTATTGATGTTAACCCATTTCTTATAAATATGCTGGGATACTGTAGGGAGGATTTTTTAGGCAAGCGCCTCTGGGAAATCGGCTCATTCAAAGATGCCGAGGCAGCTAAAGCCGCCTTTCAAGAGTTACAAGAAAAGGGCTATATCCGTTACGAAGATTTGCCACTGGAAGCAAAAGACGGGCAGCAGATTCAAGTAGAATTTGTATCCAACTCATATTTTGTCGGCCGAAGAAAGGTTATTCAATGTAACATTCGTGACATCACCGACCGCAAGCAGGCAGAGGCACTACGGAAGAGCGAGGAGAAATTCCGTTCCCTTGTCGAAAGCACGAGTGACTTGATCTGGGAAATTGACCGTAATGGTATCTACACCTACGCCAGTCCCAAAGTAAAGGAACTGCTGGGATACGAGCCAGAAGAAGTTATAGGTAAGACACCCTTCGATTTTATGCCCGCTGAGGAAGCAAATCGAATTGCTAATAAGTTTAAGGATATCATTGAAACAAGCAGGCCAATTGAAAGGCTCGAAAACACAAGCCTTCACAAGAACGGCCATCCGGTGATACTAGAAACCAGCGGCGAGCCAATCTTCGATAACAACAGCCAGTTACGCGGCTACCGTGGCGTTGGCCGCGACATAACCGAGCGCAAACAGGCGGAAGAAGACCTGAGACAATCAGAGGAGAGATATCGGACAATCCTGGAGGATATAGAAGACAGCTATTTCGAGGTAGACCTTGCCGGCAACATCACCTTCGCCAATGATTCAACATGCCGCAGCCTGGGCTATTCCAGAGAAGAGCTGAAAGGAATGAACTATAGAAACTTCACAAATGAAGAGAATGCTAAGTTAGTGTATCAGGTCTATAGTGAGGTCTTTCGAACGGGCAAGCCAAACAAAGGCTTTTCCTGGAAATTCGTCAGAAAGAATGGGAATGAAGGATTTGCCGATGCCTCCGTTTCTGCCTTACTAGACCGAGAAGGGAAGATTATCGGATTTCGCGGCATTAGTCGCGATATGACTGAGCGCAAAAAGGAAGAGCAGCAAATGCTCACGTCAGGCAAGCTGGCTTCGGTGGGTGAAATCACTGCTAGCATAGCTCACGAGATAAACAACCCCCTTACCGGCGTCCTAGGCTATGCCCAACTGCTAACGTCGAGGCACGACATTCCCCAGGACATCAAGCAAGACCTGGACATAATTTACCAGGAAGGCCAGAGGGCAGTCAAAATCATTCAAAATCTGCTGCGCTTCGCTCGGCAGTATAAGGCCGATAGGAGCTTCACAGACATAAACGAACTCGTAGAGAGAACCCTGGAACTGCAGACTTACAAGTTAAAAACGAGCAATATCAAGCTCACTACCAAGCTGGCAGCTGACCTCCCCTGGATCATGGTTGATTACAATCAAATCCAGCAGGTCATCTTAAACATCGTTGTTAATGCCATGCAGGCTATGGCTGAAGTAAAGCATAAAGGCAATATTACCGTGACAACAGGCATGAACAAGGACTACGTTAGAATTTCCATCGCTGACAATGGCCCAGGAATTGTCAAGGGGAACATCAACAAGGTCTTTGCCCCTTTCTTCACCACCAAGTCAGTGGGCAGCGGCTCGGGCCTGGGACTCAGCGTTTGCCACAGCATTATCACCGAGCACGGCGGCAATATAGGTGTCAAACGCACCAATGGCAAGGGAGTTATTTTTATCATCGACTTACCGGCGGCAACTGGAGACGAGGCGGTGATAAAAGAGAAGGCGGTTGCTGAGAAAAAGAGGCCACGGCGCCGGCGGAAGGTTGGGGAAAGCATCCTCATTGTTGAAGATGAGCCAGCAATTCGTGGCATCCTGACCGAAATACTCTCTGAAGAGGGTTATCAGGTCCATACTGCATCCAGCGGCAAAGATGCTTTAAGAAAGCTGGAAGAAAACCTTCACAACATTTACATACTCGACCTCAAGATGCCCGACATGAGTGGGGAGCAGCTCTACAAAATCATGAAAAACAAGTATCCGAACGCATCCGAAGGAGTAATCTTTATGACCGGTGATACCGTCACGCCGGAGACGCAGGACCTCCTCGCCTCAACGGGGAGACCATTCTTGAGCAAGCCATTCGATTATACTGAGCTAATAAAGATGGTTGATGATGCACTGAGAGAAAGACGAGCGACGGTAACACGAGCAAAGCGAAAAACACAGAGTGCGCCTGCGCCCCTTTAGGGTCGTCTGTTTTCTCTCCCTCGATGGGAGAGGGTGAGGATAATAGGTCATTTTGAAGCCGAAATTTTTTATCGGCGAGATACAGAATCTCTTCCAAGATGGTAGCCCAAGTTGGATTCGAACCGACGGCCTTCGGGTCACAAGCTTGGTGGCCATTTCTATAATTTAACTAAATTGAACAAGAAGCTGCCTTAAGCTATAATTCACAAACACATCTGGAGGTCTACTTGCTTAAGAGCCATAGCTGCGGAGAACTGAGAGATAATCACGTTGGAAAAGAAGTAACCCTGGCGGGGTGGGTGCACCGGCGACGCGACCACGGAGGGCTGATATTCATTGACTTAAGAGATAAAGAAGGTATAGCCCAGGTAGTCTTTAATCCTGAGACGTCAAAAGAGGCACATAAGACAGCCAATGAGCTGCGCAACGAATACGTGGCTAAAATAACCGGCAAGGTGGCACAACGCCCCACCGGCACCGAGAACCTGAAGCTGCCCACCGGCAAAATAGAAGTCGTTGCCAGCGAGATACAGATTCTGAATACTGCCAAAACGCCGCCGTTCTATATAAATGAAGATATAGAAGTCGACGAAAACCTGTATCTCAAGTACCGCTACCTCTACCTCAGGCGCCCCAGAGTTAAAGATAACATGATACTCCGCCACAAGGTGGAGAAATTCATGCGCGACTTTCTGGATGCCAGGGGCTTCGTCGAGATTGAGACGCCCATCTTAATCAAGAGCACGCCGGAGGGTGCACGGGACTACCTGGTGCCCAGTCGCATACATCCGGGCAAGTTTTACGCTTTGCCTCAATCCCCACAACAGCTAAAGCAGCTATTGATGGTGGCAGGCTTCGAGAAATACTACCAGATAGCCCGATGTTTCCGCGATGAGGACCTGCGCGCCGACCGCCAGCCCGAGTTCACACAGCTCGATATGGAGATGAGCTTTATCGACGAGGAGGACATACTCAGCCTTCTGGAAGAGCTGTTCACCTCGCTGGTGGAAACAATTAAACCGGAGATGAAGCTGCTTAAGCCGTTCCCCAGGCTTTCCTTCGCTGAAACAATGGAGCGATTCGGCACGGATAAGCCTGATATACGCTTCGGTCTGGAATTGAAAGACCTGTCTGCAATAGTTGCCGAATCGGAGTTCGCCGTCTTCCGCTCCACCATACAGGGCGGTGGCAAGGTCAGGGGTATATGCCTGCCCGGCTGCGCCGACTATTCACACAAGCAGCTCGAGGATCTTACCGAGCTGGCAAAATCCTGCGGAGCCAGGGGGCTGGTAACGATGGCGCTGCCTGCCGACAGCTTCGACAAGCCGGAGCAACTGACACCGGAGAAAGTCAAATCGGTAGCCGCCAAATACCTGACTGCGGAGCAGCTAAAAGATATAGTCCGCACGTTTGAAGCTAAAGCTGGAGACCTGATACTAATCGTTGCCGGTGAACTCAAGATGGTGAACAAAGTGCTGGATGAGCTGCGCCGGGAGATGGGACGCCGCCTCGGCTTGATTGACCCGAACCATCTGGTTTTCTTTTTCGTTGTTGACTTTCCGCTGCTGGACTGGAATGAGGAAACAAAGCTGTGGGAGCCTATGCACCATCCGTTTACGTCGCCCCGCGAAGAGGACATACCGCTGCTGGATAAGGACCCGGCAAAGGTGCGCGCTCGCCATTACGATATTGTCTGCAACGGATACGAGCTATCCAGCGGCAGCATCAGGATTCATACCCGTGAGCTGCAGCAGAATATATTCCGCCTCCTCGGCTACAGCGATGAAGATATAGAAGCAAAATTCGGTCACATGCTGGAAGCATTCGATTATGGGGCACCGCCACACGGCGGCATTGCGCCGGGCATAGACCGCGTGGTGATGCTGCTGGCGGGAGCGGAAAACATCAGGGAGGTAATCGCCTTCCCCAAAAACCAGAGCGCCATGGATGTCATGAGCGATTCGCCGTCTCCGGTCTCCGAAGCCCAGCTCAAAGAGCTGCACTTGAAGCTGACAGATGAGGAGACGAAGAAGGCTTGAGCTACAGGTCTTCCCTCTCCCTCTAGCCCCCTCCCACCAGGGGAGGGAGGACTGTTTTTGGCGGAAGAGCCTGTCTTAAGTGGTATAATATAGAAAGGTAAAAAATGAAGGTATCTACAGAGCCGGTTGAGAACAGCCAGGTAGCGCTCAATATTGAAATGGAGCCTGCCGAGATAGATAAATACATGGAAAAGGCTTACAACCGCATGGTTAAAAGAGTCTCCGTTCCCGGATTTCGCAAAGGGAAGGCGCCGAGGGATATACTGGAGCGCCATGTCGGTAAAGATGCCTTATTTCAGGAAGCTCTGGAAGACCTGATACCGGCAGCCTATAAAGAGGCTCTAGAAGAGCAGAAGATAGAGCCAATTGCCCAACCTCAGTTTGAGCTTATCAAAACCGAGCCTTTGATTTTCAAAGCTGTTGTGCCGCTTAAACCTACAGTCAAGCTCGGGGACTATGTAAAAATAAAGGTTGCATCCAAGCCGGTTGAAATCAGCGATGAGGACATCGACTCAACCATCGAACAGCTACGCCATCAACAGGCTATAGTGTCACCGGTAGACCGTCCGGTACAATTCGGTGACATAGCCACCATAGACGTCGAGGGCGAGAGAGACGGAGAGACATTCCCCATCCGCAAGGATGTTGTGTATGAAGTTAACAAGGAAACCAAACTGCCTCTTCCCGGATTTTCCGAAAAGCTGGAGGGTATGGTCAAAGGCGAGGAGAAAGGCTTTACACTGTCCTATCCTGCCGACTACGAGATGAAGGATCTGGCGGGAAAGGACCATGCCTTCAAGGTTACAGTTAGTGAGGTAAAAGAAAAAAAGCTACCCGAGCTTGACGATGAATTCGCTAAGGCTCTGGGTAAAGAGGATATGGCTTCGATAAGAGAGCAAATATCGTCTAATCTCAAAGCCCGGGCTGAAGAGCGGGTTCGTTTGGAACTGGAACAGAAGGCTGTCGATGCTACCGTGGAACTCAGCGAAGTGGAATATCCACCGGTACTGGTGGATAGGGAAATCGAAAGATTGCTCAAAGACGAGTCAAGACACTTCCCCGAAGGTATCGGCGGACTGGATAACTATCTGAAGACCATCGGTAAGACGCTGGAGGGACATGTGGAAGAAGTGCGCCCTGTGGCAAGTCAACGTGTCGTCAGGTCGCTGGTTCTGGGTAAAATAGCCGAGGCCGAAAAGGTGGAGGTAACTGATTCAGAGATAGACGAGGAAATAGAAAAGATGGTGAAGGATGCCGATAAAGAGGCTGAGGATATGAAGAGATTTTTCAGCCTGCCTGAGGCACGTGAGTCTATCAAGCAGTTTCTGACAGGTAGAAAAACCGTTGAGCGGTTAGTTCAGATAGCTACAGAGAAAAAACGAGCTGTTAGTTCTAAAAAGGAGAAGGTGAAATGAAGAGCTTGGACCAAAGATATCAAATACCAATGCCACATGTCGTTGAAAGTAGCGCTAGGGGAGAGCGGATTTTTGACATTTACTCACTGCTGTTAAAAGAACGCATTATTTTTCTGGGTACGGAAATTGATGACCAGATAGCAAATATCATTGTCGCCCAGCTACTTTATCTAGAACACGAGGATCCGGATAAGGACATAAATCTTTATATCCACTCACCGGGCGGGGTAGTCACTGCCGGCCTGGCAATTTATGACACTATGCAACTCATTCACCCAGATGTGTCTACAATAGCTATTGGAGCAACATATAGCATGGGAACTATTATTCTTTGTGCAGGGGCCAAAGGCAAACGCTACGCACTGCCTAGCTCAACTATACATATGCATCAAGGAAGAGCTGGTACGCAAGGCCAGATAACTGATATCAAAATAGCCGCCAAAGAGTTTCAGCGTCTGGACAGTTTAGTCTCAGATATATTAGCTAAGCATACAGGCCAGCCATTGGATAAGATTATCAAAGACATTGACCGAGATTTGTTCCTTAGTGCCGAACAAGCTATGGAATATGGCATCGTTGACCAGATTTTGAGCGGGGCGCCGGACAAGGAAAAGAAAAAGGGATAAGTATTTACAGACTACGCCCTGAGCGCTTGAGATATTTCTGAGATAACCGGGCTAAGGTTGGAAATCCAGCTCTGGCTCCAACTTCTCTAATGACAAAGCCAGCCATTATATCGCCAAGCAGACCGCATTCCTCAACACTATTGCCCTTGAGAAAGCCGAAGAGAAATCCGGCAGCGAAGGCGTCTCCGGCGCCGGTAGTCTCCAATACTGATTTAGGGCTTACTTTTTCAGACCCGACCTCATATTCTTTTTTTCCGTCGCAGATACGGGCCGTCACCATCCCGACTCTGCTCTCAGCCAGACCTTTGCCTAAAGTTACCACAACAATCCGGCAGCCTAATTTCATAAGTTCTCGAGTTCCAGCCCTGAAATCTTTGCCTGTCAGACCCTCAATCTCCTCACGGTTCATAAAGGCAATGTGAGTCCTTTTAAGCAAAGGCATTAAAGCCTTCAATCCTTTAACAGCGTAAAGCATACCGGGAGCCAGGCTGACCTTGACCGAACTCTTCAGCCTTTTCACCAGGTCTACTTGAAGTTTGAGCTGCCTGTCATCAGCGAAAGAAGTCAGATGAACCACCCGGGCATTATTAAAATAAGCGACATCTATATCTTTAGAGTTCAACAGGTTGTTAGCTCCGGGGAAGACATATATGGCTCGCCTTCCCAGCTTGTCGCTGAGGCAGATTGTGGAACCTGTGGCTGTTCTCTTAACCCTGATTTGGCCGGTATCAACAGCAGCAGCCTCGAAATCACTGAGTAGTTCTTTCCCAGCCTCATCGTTGCCCACGGCACCGACGAATCCTGTCTTAACACCGAGTTTAGCCAGGCCGTAAATAGTGTTAGCTGCAGACCCGCCGGGGAGAGAGTCAAAATCTGTCACCTGTTGCTCACCATCAACAACCAGCTCATCGACCCGGTACAAACCGTCGATGTTCATTGCCCCAAAGCCGACTATATCAATCTTAGCCATATGCATTTAGCCCAGCTTAGCTGCTTCTTCTCGAACAACACGGCGGATTAGCTGGTGGGTTTTGAGAGGACCACCTATATTCTTAACTCCGGAAAGCCAGTGGAAATAGCCAATATCGCCACTTCCGCCAGCCTTTTCCTTTCCCTTGACCAGCTTTTCCACTGCCGGACGTTTACCCTTATCCCAGACTTCCAGGACCGGCCGCAGGTCATCAAGACGTGTAGAGGCCAGACCTATGGTAGCATAGGGTAAAGCATACTCATTAGCATTGAAAGCAATCGCCAGTCCGCCGGCCTGGTCAACCGTCTGGAGCATCTTGAAATCGGTAATGCTATCACCAACCACTACACAGTTGGAGAAAGGCTGTCCATGAGATGTGGCGAAATTGCGCAGGGCTTCTACCTTGCGCTGACCACCAACAGGGTGCACCTGTTCTATAATTCTACCGAGACTGGTCTTTGGCAATTCTTTCCAATAGAAGCGGTCGAGCCTTTTCTTTATCCAGTTATCATCAACTGGATGTTTATCTAGAATATCCTTCTCCACCGCCTCCAAGTAGCGAAAGTCTTCTTTACATAACTCGTTAGAGAACTTATCCAGCGGGAAAGAGGTGCAGGCAACATTCTGGGAGAAAATACCAAGTCTAAAAGCTATACGTTTAGCATATTGCTCGTAGCTGGTGCTTATGCAGAATATTCTCCAGCCCTGAGCGCTCAGACGGGAAATCAAAGCAATGGCACCGGTGGTTAGAGTTGCCTTTCGTGCCAGGGTAAAAATGTCGTCCTCTGTTATCCCATGATATACCAGGAAGGGGGCAATAAGCGCCAGGGTATCACCGGGCTCATAGTCCAGTCTGGCTTCCATGGTGAGCAAATCATCATAGCGGCTTATAACCTCAAAAATCCTGCCTCCTTCCGGAAAGAGCTTCATAAGCTCATAGGCATTATCCTGAGTAGCCAGTGGACCTTCCAGGTCAAAACAGATTAAACTCATTAGAACCCTGCTGCTTTATTTACTTCGTCGCTTAGATTGTATCCTGATATCTGCCTTCCCCGGCAGTCAAATACTCTACCAGATTCTATTTTAACCTCGCCTTGACCGAAGGCTTTTAAAGTCGACACAATAAGCGGGAACTCTCGCACCAGCCCATGCTGGCGGATTAGCTTAAAAAGTGCATTGCCTTCACCCTGCTCTCTTTTCATCTCAGCTACAGAGCGGCTTTCTGCTTCCCGCCAGTATCTTTCAAAAGGCTTACCCCTGATGGGATAGGTGCAATAAGTTATCACCGGCCCTCTGTCCAATTCGGGCGTTACCAGATGCATCATTACCCCGGATTCAGTAGCTTTATTTTCAATCAATGTCCAGATTACCTCCTGCCAGCTACCTTTAGGCCCCTGAGGGGTTGCCGGATGCAGATTAATCATATCATACCTGTGGCACATCTCTTCACCGACGATAAGCATATAGCCGGCAAGCACACACAGGTCCGGGCTGAAGCCATTTAGCCTTTTTATAACCTCCCTGTCATACTCGAGTCGCCATTTTGGTAATGCTTCGCCATCTGTCTTATCCCTTATATCCTGCGAGCCTTTGAATTTATCTAAGGAAAAACAAATCAGTGGAATATGATAGTTTTGAACCAGATCAAGGAATAAGTCGCTCTCCTTCGCCTCACCAGACTCTCGATTACTAAAGACGAAAGCAATTTTGCCCTCGATCTCACCGGTGCTGACTTTCTGATCTACAACTTGCAGAAGTTGTCTTGCCGCCTCATCCCTGCCGGTGGAAAACCAACCGATGGTCAACACGGTAACCTCTCCTAGGATAAGCGCTTCTTCAATCTGTTCCAGGTGCTGGCAAAATGAGCAGTCGGGTTTGTTCTGTTGCCGGAGATTTTTCCTTCAGCCAGTGAAGCCAGGAACTCGTCTTTGTTATTGAATTCCGGCATCTCGACATAGGCGTTGCCTATTTCAGGAAGCGTATGAGCATCGCTGCCAGCACTGGCAAGCTTACCATATTTATGTGCCATTTGAGCGGCTCTAGTTGAACTACGTGGCGAAAGGCTACGGGCATTGAAGACCTCGATAATATCAACATCAGGCATTATGTCCTCGAATACCTGGTCTCTAAACACCGATAAACGCAACCTGTCATACGGATGCGGAATACATACCAGCCCGTCCTGAGCTTTAATCTGCGCCACAGTCTCTTTTATGGACAATTTGCTGGGAATTTCCTGGCTGAGAAAGAATCCGATGACCTCACCATCCAAAGTCAGTATTTCCTCACCGACGATGATTGTAAATGGTGCCATTTCCTTCATCTTCAGTGCCCCAGCGATAGTGTTGTGGTCAGCTACACCGAGGCAGTTTATACCAACTTCCAGGCAACGCGAGATTATCTGCTCAAGAGGCATAGTACAATCCATAGAATAGGCGGTGTGGAGATGAAGGTCAGCTTTGATCAAAGGTTCAGCTTACCCTCTCTAGATATTCACCAGTGCGCGTATCAACCTTAATAGTATCGCCATTGTTTATGAAAAGGGGGACCTTAATAGTAAGTCCTGTCTCAAGCTCAGCCGGTTTGGTGCCTGCTGAGGCTGTATCACCCTTGAAGCCGGGGCCTGTCTCGGTGACTTTAAGCTCCACCGAAACGGGTAGTTGTATTCCTACGGATTTGCCTTTATGTGTCAGTATTTCCAGGTTCGACTCATCTTTCAAATAGTTCAGCGCGTCACCAAGCATCGATTTATCAAGAGGCATCTGCTCAAAGGTCTTAGTATCCATAAAATAGTAGAGGCTGCCCTCATTATAAAGGTATTGTGCAGGACGACGTTCCAAAAAAGCCCTGGTGAACGTCTCACTGGCCTGGAAAGAGCGTTCAGTCGTATGACCAGCGCGAAGATCGCGAAGCTTCAGACGAACCTGAGCTGAGCCTCGACCTATCTTAATATGCTGGAAATCCAAGACCTGGTATAACTGCCCATCCAGTTCAATGGTTATGCCTCTTTTTAATTCTCCAGCATCAATCATAAGGTGACTGTCCTCCTAACAAGTGTGTGCTATCTTCTCCGCCATGGTAAGAGCTTTGATTTTGCCTTCCCCCATAACAACTGTATCCTCAATTCTAACTCCACCCCAGCCAGCGATATAAATTCCAGGCTCTATGGTAAAAACCATGCCATCGATTAGCAAATCTGACGAATTAGGGCCAAGCCTGGGCGATTCGTGAGTCTCCAAGCCGACACCATGACCCAATCCATGCCCGAAGGCATCTCCATAATCCGCCTGTTCGATAACTGTCCGGGCTAGTTGGTCAGCCTGGTCACCGTTCATGCCAGCCACTATTGTTGCCAGGGCAGTTAATTGTGCACCCAAAACAATATCATAAATCTTAGAAAATGTCTTGTCGTCATCGCCTAGAAAAAAGGTCCGGCTTAAATCACTGCAGTAGCCGTTAACCCGCGCCCCCAAATCGACCACCACAGGCACATTTTCAAGAATAGTCTGTTCTGATGGCCTGGCATGTGGCAAAGCCGAATTAGGACCGGAAGCCACAATAATGTCGAAAGGAACCGTCTGGCTGCCTTTCTCTCGGAGGAATTTCTCCAACTCCCAGGCTACATCTTTTTCACTCACTCCGGGACGTAGCACTAATTTGGCATGGTCAAAAGCAGCATCGGCTAGCTTAACTGCCTCGGCTATAAACTTCAATTCCTCAGGCTCCTTTACAGCGCGAATGGACTCAACCATGCCGATGGTCGGAATAAGCTGAAATTGGTAGCCATCATCGCTTATCTTTTTACATAGTTGCTGGTAAATAACAAAAGGAAGTCGGTCAGCTTCGAAGCCAACCCTCTTGAAGCCTAAATCTGAAGTTAATTTAGTTAACCATGTCGCCATGTCACCTTTTATGTGAATCACATCAAAATCGGGCGCCTCCTTTCTAGCTTGCTCCACATAACGAAAGTCCACGGCTAAGTAGGCATTACTATCGGAAATCAGCAGCCAACCAGATGAGCCGGTAAAACCAGAGAGATAGCGCCGGTTCTCCTGTTGAGAAACTACAAGAACATCCAGTTCCTTTTGTTTTAAACCCTGCCTTAGTTTTTGCAGCCGACTCATTGCTAAGTTTTTACCTTAAGTCACTAACTAAAACTCGCAGCGCAGCAACATACCCCTGCCAACCCAGACCGGTGATTTGCCCTTTGGCAATAGGGGCAATGACCGATTCTGTTCGCCAATCTTCACGAGCATAGATGTTGGACAGATGAACTTCAATAACTGGCAAGCCACTGTCAGCCAGAGCATCACACAAGGAAAAACCATAGTGAGTTAGCGCACCGGGATTTATGATTATGCCGCTGGATTTAGGAGCATTCTTCTGGATAAAGTCAATGATCTCACCCTCGCTATTAGATTGAAAGGTAACTAAATCTATGCCCAGTTTTCCCCCTTCTTTTTTTAAAACGGCATCAATCTGTGACAATGTCTTATCACCATAAACAGCCTTATTTCGCTTGCCTAACATGTTGAGGTTTGGTCCGTTGATAACCAAAATTTTCATTTCGCCGCTCCTATTTTTTCTAACTCTTCCACTTTATCTTTGTATTCGCAGGCGGTGCATTTCACCCACCCTTCTCTATATGTAATTAGCATCTTGCCACACTGAGGACAGGGCTGTGGGACCGGCTTGCGGTTAACTGCAAATTGGCACTTCGGGAAGCCACTGCAACCATAAAAAACACGTTTTTTCTTGGTTTTCCTCTCCACCAGATCTTTGCCGCACTGCGGACAAAGCACCCCGGTTTTAACTAGGAAAGGCATAGTCTTCTTGCAGTCGGGATAACCGCTACAGGCTAGAAACTTGCCGAAACGTCCTGTCTTTATTACCATAGGGCGACCACATTCGGGGCAGATTTCCTCTGTCGGCTTAACAATTATTATCTTTTCTATTTTATCTGAGGCCCGATTCAGTGTTTCTTCAAATGGTGTATAAAAATCTTTCAGGACTGACACCCATCCTCTCTCACCACGAGCGATTTCATCCAGCTCCTCCTCAAGTTGAGCCGTGAAATCAAGGTCGACGATACCAGGAAAGTGCTGGGCTAAGAGGTCGCTTACAATAAAACCTATCTCATCGGGGCAAAGCCTGCCACCCTCTTTATATACATAACCTCTTTCCTGAATAGTAGATATAATTGGAGCATAGGTGCTTGGGCGTCCGATTCCCCTTTGTTCCAGCGCTTTTATCAACGTAGCCTCATTATACCGAAGCGGTGGCTGGGTAAAACGCTGTTCCGGGAAGAGTCCCAATAGCACCAGTTTGTCACCTGCTTGTAATCCCGGAAGGGAAACTGCCTTTTCCTCTTCTGTGTCCTCATCCTTCCCTTCACTATACAAAGTGATAAAACCGGGGAACTTTACTACTGAGCTGCTTGTTCTCAACAGATATCCCTTTTGTGGTTCAGGACATTTTGCGTCTATCTCCACAGCGGTATTTTCCATTGATGCCGCTGCCATCTGACTTGCTACCATCCGTTTCCAGATAAGCTCATAAAGCTTAAGCTGTTCCGGTTTGAGATAGGAACGAATTTGCTCAGGTTCCCGGTGAATTCTCGTAGGCCGAATAGCCTCATGTGCCTCCTGTGCCCACTTACCTTTCTTGCCAAAAGAACGCGGATGCGCAGGCACAAAGCGAGCACCATATTTGGTGTTTATAAAGTCTCTAGTCTCAGCTATGGCGCTGGCAGCCACATGCGTAGAATCAGTGCGCATGTAGGTAATCAACCCCACCGAACCCTCTTTACCCAAAGGAATCCCTTCATAAAGCTGTTGAGCAATAAGCATGGTGCGCTGAGCAGTGAATCGTAGCTTGCGCCAGGCTTCCTGCTGCATGGTACTGGTGATAAACGGTGGCGCCGGCTGGCGAGCCATCTCTTTTACTGTCACCTTTTTGACCACATAGCCAGCCCTCTTCAACTCATCTTCAATTCTCCGGGATTCCTTTTGATTCGGTATCTCAATCTTTGTGCCGTCAGCCAGGCTTACAAGCAACGCTCTGAAACCGGCCTTCGGAGTTGCTGGCAACCCCTTGGCCAATTCAGCTTCAATGGTCCAGTACTCCATGATAACAAATTTTTGTATTTCTCGCTCACGGTCGACAATTATTCTCAAGGCTGCTGACTGAACTCTGCCGGCGGAAAGCCCTCTTTGTACCTTTCGCCACAACAACGGGCTCAGCTTATATCCAACCAATCTGTCCAGGAGACGCCGCGCCTGTTGAGCATCAACAAGGTTCATATCAATAGAGCGAGGACTGCGAAAAGCCTTCTCCACAGCCTCTTTAGTTATCTCGTGAAAGACAACCCTGTGTACGGGAACTTTGCTGTTATCTAGCTTAATGGCTTCAAGCAAATGCCAGGAAATTGCTTCGCCTTCACGATCAGGGTCAGTGGCCAGATAAATCGCTGAGGCACCACCAGCCGACTTCTTTAGCTCATTGATTACGCTTCTTCTCTGCTTTATCATCACATATTTGGGAGCAAAGTCATTGGTTACATCTATGCCTAGCTCGCTTCTGGGCAGGTCACGCAAATGCCCCAGTGTTGCCTTGATAGCATAGTCTGCACCCAGTATTCTGCTTATCGTTCTTGACTTGGCTGGTGATTCCACAACAACAAGTTTCATTGATTCAAATTACCTTGCAGCTTGATATTCTTCCTTCATCTCTCTGGCCAGCACGTAGTTCATACCGCCAACTTGCTTGACCATCCCCTTGAGTTCCATCATTGTTAGAGCGCTGCTAACCAGAGCTGCCGCCAGTCCACTATTCCGGCAAATCTCATCAATATGAGCCGGCTCACGACTCAGTTGTTTTAGCAGCAACGATTCAGTCTTATCGGCAGGCAGAAGCTCTTTCATCTCCAATTGCTGTGCCATCATGGCCAGATTAAGCTCCTCTAGAATATCAACATAATTACGAACCAGCTTCGCACCTTCTTGAATAAGATTATTTGTCCCTCTGCTGGCTGGAGATAGAATACTGCCCGGGACGGCGAAGACTTCACGGTTCTGCTCCAATGCCTGATTAGCCGTGATTAATGCCCCGCTGCTTTCACCGGCTTCTATCACCAGAACACCAAGGCTCAGCCCGCTCATAATCCTGTTTCGCCTTGGGAAATTATCGGCTTTGGGTCTGGTGCCCAGAGGATATTCGCTTATTAAAGCGCCATGCTCCATAATCTCTCGGGCTAGCTTTGCATTTTCTGCTGGATACACGATGTCCAATCCGCAACCGAAGACAGCAATAGTCCTGGCGCCGGCCCCCAGTGCAGCTCGGTGAGCTATAGAATCGATTCCTTTAGCCAGGCCGCTAACGATAGTGATTCCATTCCGAGCCAGGTCAGTAACAATCTCTTCGGTCACCTGACGTCCATATACAGTAGCTCGACGGGTGCCGACTACAGCCAAGCAACATTCATCTTCAGGCAGCAGGGTGCCTCTGAAATAAAGCACCGGTGGATAATCATAAATTTCCTTCAGTCTCTGTGGGTAGGCCAATGAATCACAGGTAAGCGCTTTGACCTTATATTGCTCCATGCCGTCCATCTCGACATCCGGCGAAATCCTGGGCCGAAGATTCACGATATTATCTACAGTTTTTGAATCAAGCCCGGCTCTTTTCAGTTCGGCAGCCGGGGCTTTCCAGGCATGTTCCAGAGTAGTGAAATGCCCCAATAGCTGCGAGATTTTCACCCGACCGATGCCTGGCATCCTGGAGAAGCCTACCCAATATTTCAGCTCGTTATTCTTCACCATTCGAGTTGAAACATTGTAGCATAGGCAATATAGGCAAACAACGGTCAGTTGACAAGGCACCTGTCAATATCAACAAAAACATGGGATTGATGATAGCTGGCGGAGAGGGTGGGATTCGAACCCACGGTCGCCAATGGCGACACGCGCTCTCCAGGCGCGCCTGATAGACCACTCCAGCACCTCTCCATGAGCCTGGCGGAGAGGGTGGGATTCGAACCCACGAGGCTAATCGCCCACCGCTTTTCGAGAGCGGCACCATAAACCACTCGGACACCTCTCCGCGAGCATGTAGATTATATCATTCTTAATCACAGTGGCAAAAGATATTGTGTTTTGATTGTAGCAATAGTTGTGACATGTTATAATCCGCAACTTATAGGATAGCTGAGGAAATATGTGATGTTAGATTGGAGTTTAGCCATACGAATAGCCAGCTTTGGTTTTCTAACAGTCTTTGCAGTTCTCGGCGTTTTGTCCTTTACACTATGGCTTGTAAACCTGGCAGTTTGCAAAATCATTGGTGGGCGGGGAAAGGCAAAGTCAATACATAAATAGTCTAAAAATTATGGAACTATTCGAGACTGGTTTTAGCGCATTTTACTGGGGGCACCTGGTCATGTGGCTTATCGCCTTCGGCTTTATATATCTGGGCATTGCCAAAAAGTATGAACCACTATTACTGATCCCAATAGGTTTTGGCATGCTGCTTGCCAACCTGCCGTTGGGGGGATTATTTGATTATGTAGACGGAATACCTGAAGGATTGCTAGCAAAGATTTTCACCTATCTAATTGCTGGTGAAATAGTCCCATGTCTTATATTTCTCGGTTTAGGAGCTATGACCGATTTTGGCCCACTTATCGCAAATCCTAAAACCTTGCTTCTGGGTGCCGCAGCACAATTCGGAGTTTATTTTGTCTTTTTTGTTTCGCTTTTCTTTGGCTTTAATATTCAAGAGGCTTGTTCCATCGGTATTATTGGCGGAGCTGATGGGCCAACTGCTATTTATTTATCTGCCAATCTAGCTCCACATCTACTGGGCACGGTTGCAATAGCTGCATACTCTTATATGGCAATGGTACCTCTTATTCAACCACCAGTAATAAAAGCTCTGACTACAAAAAAGGAACGAGCCATTTATATGGAGCCACAATTAAGAGAGGTATCGACAATAGAGAGAATTCTCTTTCCAGTGGTAGGGGCCATAGTTATCATATTGCTTGTTCCTAAATCAGCACCTCTCATTGGCATGTTCATGTTTGGTAATCTACTGCTGGTCAGTGGAGTTACTGACAGATTAGCTAAGACCGCCGGCGAAGCCTTTATTGATATCTTGGTTATTCTGCTGGGTATATCCGTCGGGGCATCAATGCCAGCAGAACTATTTCTGAAACCACAGACTTTATTTATTTTCTTTCTAGGTATATTGGCTTTCGCAGTTTCTACTGCTGGTGGAGTGCTTCTGGGTAAAATGATGAACGCCCTGTCAAAGGAGCCAATTAACCCAATGATAGGCGCTGCCGGGGTTTCCGCAGTGCCTATGTCGGCCCGTGTAGTCCAAAAACTGGGGCAGGAGGCAAATCCCAGAAACTTCCTCTTGATGCATGCTATGGGACCAAACATAGCTGGCGTTATCGGGACAGCTATAGCTGCTGGCATATTTCTGAGCATGGTAGGATAACCAAGTAAATAGAGGAACGGTTAGCTTCCATAATGCCAGCATCAGTCATACTGCAATCCAATTAGCTTTGCAGGCAACCTCAAAGGCACATATTTACATGGAGAAATACGTTATGCTATGATTTCACTTTACCACCCGCAAATTGCTATTATTCAAACCAGAAGCAGGATGCAATATCATCTCTAGTAACTGAAGACACCATGCTGATGCTGGTACCCATGTTCAGATAGTCCAAAACAGATATTACTCATGGAAACAAACAAGAACTGGCATAATTTAGAGATATCAGAAGTCTTAGCTTCTTTGAGCTCGGACCGCAATGGCCTGAGTAATGAAGAAGCCCAGCTCCGCCTGGCTCAATGTGGTCCCAATGAGCTAACCGAGAAAGATAAAACCTCAGCATGGAAAATCCTCCTTGAACAGTTTAAGAACTTCCTCATTATCATCCTTCTTGTTGCCGTAGCACTGTCAGCAGTTATGGGTGAGGTGGCTGATGCCATTGTCATCTTCGTCATCGTCCTCTTCGCTGCTGGATTGGGCTTTATTCAGGAATACAGAGCAGAACGAGCCATGGAAGCACTGAAAAGAATGGCGGCACCTACTACATCAGTCTTGAGAGACAAGAAAGAAATCGAAATCCCCGCATGCGATTTAGTGCCCGGAGATATAGTTATTCTCAAAACCGGCGACCGTATACCAGCAGATGCACGCCTCATTGAAGCAGTCAATCTAAAGATAGACGAAGCCTCACTAACCGGCGAATCGGTTCCATTGGAAAAAACAAATACGGCTCTAAAAGGAGAAATCAGCATCGGCGACAGGAGGAACATGGTTTTCACCGGAACGGCGGCTGTTTATGGCAGGGGCACAGCAGTTGTCACCGCTACCGGTATGACAACTGAGTTTGGCAAGATAGCTACCATGTTACAAGAGGTCAAGAAGGAACAAACTCCGCTCCAGATTAACCTCGACCAGTTGGGTAAGTGGATCGGCATCGGCGCGCTAGCCCTGTGCTTTATTCTAGCCGGAATTGGAGTTTGGAGAGGACATGAGATTTTGGAAATGCTCATCTGGGGGGTGAGCTTGGCGGTGGCGGCTGTTCCTGAAGCCTTACCTGCTGTGGTCACCATCTCGCTAGCTCTTGGCGTGCAAAAGATGGTACGACGCCATGGACTCATTAGAAAACTTCCGGCAGTCGAGACACTTGGTTGCACCACCTATATTTGTTCAGACAAGACCGGCACGCTCACCCAGGACCAGATGACGATACGACGCATCTATGTGGAGGACAGGCTGATTGATGTCACTGGAGTCGGCTATGAACCGAAAGGCGAGTTTCATTTTGGAGGAAAAGTTCTGGATGCTGAAAAAGACACTGCCTTACAAAGGCTGCTCCAGATAGGCAGCCTGTGCAATGATACCTCTCTTGTCTATGTTGATGATGCTTGGAAGATCAAAGGCGATCCTACGGAAGGCTCTTTGATAGTAACGGCAGCTAAAGCCGACTTATGGCAAGAGAAACTTCAGAGTCAATTTCCTCGCATACATGAAATTCCTTTTTCCTCCGAGACGAAAAGAATGACCACTATGCATCAAACGCCACAAGGTAAGATTGCCTACTCCAAAGGGGCACCTGAGGTAATCCTAAATTCTTGTAGTTACATATACCAGAATGGGCAAGAAATTGAATTGACCGACGGGAACAAGAGCAATATTGTATCTATCGCTCAAGAAATGGCTGGCGATGCTCTTCGGGTATTAGGTCTGGCATACAGACGCCTTCCTGATACCGTTAATCTAACTGAGGCAATAGAAAGAGATATGGTTTTTGCCGGACTCGTCGGTATGATCGACCCACCTCGTGAAGAAGTTAAGGCAGCAGTAAAACTTTGCGACCAGGCCGGAATCAAGTCAGTAATGATAACCGGTGACCATAAGTTAACTGCGGTTGCTATCGCTAAAGAGTTAGGCCTACTCAAAGAAGGTGTTGCTCTAACCGGTGCTGAAATCGACAACATGAGTGACGAGGCATTTGAAGCTTGGGTAGAGAAAATAGAAGTCTATGCGCGTGTTTCTCCAGCTCATAAACTCCGTGTGGTGGAGGCTTTAACCAAGAGAGGGCATGTGGTAGCTATGACAGGTGATGGGGTGAACGACGCTCCTGCACTCAAGAAAGCTGACATCGGTATAGCTATGGGTATAACCGGTACCGATGTCACCAAAGAAGCGGCTGATATGGTGCTGACTGACGACAATTTCGCCTCAATTGTAGCCGCTGTAGAGGAAGGAAGAGGCATCTTCAATAACATCAAAAAATATCTGGTCTATCTGCTCTCCTGCAATTTGGGTGAAATATTGCTTATGGCGATTGTTATTCTTTTCGGTCCACTTTTTGGCTTACCTGCGGGGACTATACCCCTTATTGCTATTCAACTCTTGTATGTCAACCTGGCAACTGATGGCTTGCCAGCTATAGCCTTGTCCGTTGACCCGCCTGACCTTGATATAATGAGTCAAAAGCCACGTCCCAGGAGCCAGACTATTTTTACAACACCCGTCCTGAGATATCTGGCTGGCGCTGGAATTTGGACAGCCCTAGTGACATTGGCGGTATTCCTCTGGGCAGTAAATTCGGGCAAGGACCCGCTCGAAGCTCAAGGCGTCTGTTTTCTTACCCTGATATTAATTGAGTTCTTCAATGCCTTTAACTGCCGCTCTTTAGAGTACTCCCTTTTTAAAATTGGCCCTTTCAGTAACAGATGGCTTATCTGGGCGATACTGGCCACCATGGCTATGACCGTCCCGATATTTTATGTGCCTTACCTAGAAGAAATATTTCATGTACATGCCTTAACCCTCACAGACTGGCTGGTCGCTATATTCTCAGCCTCGACAATATTTATTGCCGCCGAGATCTACAAACTTATCAGTTCACCACTGAAACCCAAAGACTTGGTCACAGTATCTGATGACTAACCAGCAATCATAGAACCGTAAACTGAAAGATGCCTCGTAATACACCGAATACAGTGATGAGTCGGCGCTGAGTACAATCATGACATCAAATCTGTTAAACTTTACTCGATTTACACCATCTTCGAGTTTTGGAGGTAGTTATGAAAAAGCCGGTAGGAGAATTAATGACAACTGAATGCAACACTGTGCCTGAAAACGCACCAATATACGAAGCAGTTAAGAAGATAGCCACCAGGACGAGAGGCAAAATCGCCTGCGTCGTAGACAAAGAAGGCAAACTTAAAGGTGTGCTTACTCCCAGGGATATCCTGGAAGCACTTGAGGTACGGAAATTTGGAGGTGTCAGAGGACGGTTTTTTGCTGGCCCCGAAATCTTACATTTTCTCACCTCAAAGTATGCAAAAGACATAATGAGCGCCCCAATAAGCGTTTATGTTAACAATGGTGTCGAAGATGCTATAAATACTATGCTCGACCACAATTTCTATGAACTGCCTGTGGTGGATAAGGATATGAAGGTTATAGGTGAAATAAGTTATTTCGATATACTACTCAATTCGCTGGAGAATCAGAAAACCTGATGGAAATCGGCATATATTTTAAGTTCCTGCTCACCTTTGGCTTAATTCTGCTGGCAGCCAGAGTGGGTGGCGAGTTATTCGAGCGCTACTTAAAGCAACCACCAGTTTTAGGCGAGCTGGTTGCAGGGATTATTATTTCACCGTTTGCCTTAGGTGGACTTATAAACGACCCGATCATTCTGCATTTTGCCACTATTCAGGGTGCTTTCGGGCTCCACGAGTTCAACGTGATGGAGGTTATTTCAGAAATAGCGGTAGTTACATTGCTCTTCGTTGCCGGGATTGAAACTGATGTCGGAGCTTTTTTAAGACAAGGAATAACCGGCGCTCTGGTAGCTGTCGGTGGTGTTATTTTTCCATTTACTTTTGGCTATTTTATCACCATGTGGCTGGCCCCTGAAGCAGGAATAGCTGGCTGGCTTTTCATTGGAGCAGCATTAACAGCTACCAGCATTGGAGTCACAATAAGGATACTAATGGAGATGGGCAAGCTCCAGACACAAGCGGGAACAACCATACTGGTTGGAGCCGTGATCGACGATATAATAGGCATAGTTATTCTGTCGATTGTTATTGGAATAAGCTCCGCAGTAAAGGCTGGCGGTGAGATAAACATGATTCATGTCAGCTTAGATGCCCTTAAAATCCTTGCCATTGGCCTTGCCGTTTGGTTTGCTTTGTTAATCATCGGTGTAAAACTCCACAAATATATATCACGTTTCTTTCTCAATCCTTTCAAGAGATCGGGTACAACACCTATTTTTGCGCTTATAATGGGGTTTATAATAGCGTATCTGGTTACGCTGGTTGGACTGCACCCTGTGGTCGGTGCCTATGTAGCCGGACTTATGTTCGCTGCCACCGATGAGAGAGAGGATATCCTGGACAAAACAAGGCCGATAATGCTGTTTCTTGCTCCATTCTTCTTCTGCTATTTGGGCATGCAAGTGGACATGCGACTATTATGGGGTGGAGCCATAATAGCAGTCGTTTTGACAATAGCTGCTGTACTTGGTAAAATTTCTGGTTGCTATATCCCAGCCCGCTTTGCAGGCAAGATGAACCATACCGAAAGCATGATAGTCGGCATAGGTATGGTACCGAGAGGTGAGGTAGGCCTGATTATAGCCGGGGCTGGACTTCTGGCAGGAGCCATAGGCCGAGATTTATTCGGTGCAGCAATTGCAGTCAGTGTGATAACAACCCTTATAACGCCAGCGATGCTAAAACCACTTTTTAAAGTGAATTCTGAACCGGCCAAAGGCGAAAGTAAACCTTTTCAGCAAGAGGAGTAGGCATTTCTAGCGTTAACTTTAGAGGAGTAAACACCTAAGCTGTACAGGGTTGCCAAATAAGACAACAGTGTCTAAAATAACCAAAGCCCCTGTAGCTCAGGGGATAGAGCACCGGCCTCCGGAGCCGGGCGCGAGGGTTCAAGTCCCTCCAGGGGCGCTTTGTTTTAAGGAAATTAACTAGATTGAAAGAAAAAGATAAGATAACCGAGATCCGCTGGCATGGGAGAGGTGGTCAGGGGGCAGTAACATCAGCTGAACTACTGGCACTGGCAGCTATAGAAGAAGGTAAATTTGCACAGGCCTTTCCCAGCTTCGGTCCGGAGAGAAGGGGTGCACCGGTGCTGGTTTTTAATCGCGTTAGCGATGCCACACCCATTCGAGCCAGAGTTTCGGTAACAAATCCCGACATCGTGGTAATCTTGGATCCGGGCTTAATTTACATCACAGATGTCACTGCGGGACTAAAGGAAGGCGGCGTTATAGTAATCAATACCACCAAAACTATGGTTGACATAAAGTCAGAATTGAGCGGCCCGTGGAAACTGGCTGTGGTTAATGCAACTTCTATTGCTAGAGAGGCAATTGGCGTTCCAATCGTCAACACTACAATGCTCGGTGCTTTGATAAAGGCTGCAAATATAGTAGAGCTAGAATCGCTAACAGAGCCACTCAAAGAGCGCTTCGGCGCTAGAGCCAAGGGTAATATGGATGCTTGTAGCAAAGCCTATGAAGAAACTGAAATAGCTGAACTTAGCAGCGTGGTTAAAAAGCCAAGCAAAAAGTTCGAAGCGGAAACGTTTCCATCCTGGCGGGAATTGCTACCCGGCTGTATTATCACTGAAGCGGGTAATGCTAAGCAGTATCGCACTGGGGATTGGAAATCAGAGCGTCCAGTATGGGACCATAAGAAATGCATAAAATGTGGAATTTGCTATCTTTTCTGCCCCGAAGGATGCATCGGACAAAATGAGGATGGCTACTTCGAAGCCAATTTGTACTATTGCAAAGGATGTGGCATTTGTGCCCGCGAGTGCTGGACAGAGGCTATAAAGATGGTAGAGGAAGAATAAAAAATGGCAACAAAGCGAGTAGGCATGGAAGGCTCATTCGCCATAGCCGAGGCTATCAAGCTAGCCCGTGTCGAAGCAATAGCTGCCTATCCCATTACACCTCAGACTCACATTGTGGAGCGACTAGCTGAGTTTGTAGCTAACGGTGAGCTAGATGCCGAATATATACCAGTGGAATCAGAACATTCAGCGATGAGCGCCTGCTTAGGGACTTCGGCTGTAGGTGCCAGAACTTTTACTGCTACCGCCAGCCAGGGGCTGGAGCTTATGCATGAGGTCCTATATGTGGCATCAGGACTCAGATTGCCAATAGTTATGACAGTAGCCAACAGAGCACTTTCAGCGCCATTGAGCATCTGGACAGACCATTCTGATATAATGGCGGCCCGTGATTGCGGTTGGATTCAGATCTTTGCAGAAAATGCTCAACAAGCCTTTGATTTGATGTTATGTGCCTTCCGTATCGCTGAAGACCCAGCTGTCTTACTACCTACAATGGTTAACATTGATGGATTTTACATTTCACACACAATCGAACCCGTAGAAATTTTAGGGCAATCAGTAATAGACAAATTCCTTCCCGAATACCATTATCCTTATCCTCTTGATCCGGATAGGCCGGTGACCATGGGCGCATTTGGTCCTCCATTCATTTACACTGAGACCAAGAAAGCACACGAGGTCGTATTAAGAGACTCTAAGAAAGTAATTACCAAAGTGTGGCAAGAGTTTGGAAAGCTCTCGGGGCGTAATTACGCACCAGTAGAGAATTACAAAACAGAAAATGCTGATGTTCTGCTGCTATGTATGGGGAGTTTCAGCGAAACAGCTATGATGGCTATTGATAAGATGCAAGCTGAAGAGGAAAAGGTAGGACTAATAAGATTGCGCCTGTGGCGACCATTTCCCACTGAAGAGCTTCGCCAGGCTGTAAGCAAAGCTCAAGTGCTTATCATCTTTGACCGAGCCCTTTCTCTTGGAGGTGCACCGCCGGTCTGCTCCGAGATACAAGCAGCACTTTACCCGCTAAAAACCAGGCCGAAGATTATAAGTTTTGTAGGCAGTCTCGGCGGAAGAGAGGTCTCCGCTAAAGGCTTTGAAGACTTGATTCGCCATGGGGTAGATAAAGCGAAGCGAGGCGAGCTTGATGAATTCGAGATGATAGGAGTAAGAGGGTAGTGGAAAGCCTAGCCATATATGTCCCACGATTAGTAACGACCAAGGAATATTTCGCTCCGGGGCATCGTGCCTGCATGGGCTGTGGCGAAGCCTTAGCTGTAAGGCTTGTGTGTAAGGCTCTGGGTAGAAATATAATCATTGCCAATGCCACCGGCTGCATGGAAATCGTTTCCTCACCACTTCCCTCCACTTCATGGGAAGTTCCCTGGATCCACACTCTATTTGAGAATACCGCAGCAGTGGCTTCTGGAATAGAAGCCGGAATAAAAGTCCTGAGCCGCAAAGGTAAATATACCAAGAAAACTAAAGTGGTAGCTATGGGCGGTGATGGCGGCACTGCGGATATCGGCTTTCAAGCTCTATCCGGTGCCCTTGAGAGAGGCCATGACTTTATTTATGTCTGTTTTGATAACGAGGCATACATGAATACCGGCATTCAGCGCTCCAGTTCGACTCCATTTGGTGCCTCTACCACGACCTCGCCCGCAGGCAAGGTTAGCATTGGGCAGACCACATGGAAGAAAAACCTGCCAGCTATCGCTGTAGCTCATGATATACCTTATGTAGCTACAGCGTGCCATAGTTATCCTTTTGACCTTATGAACAAAATTAGTAAAGCTGTGGAGGTAAAAGGACCATCTTATATTCACATACTGTCGGTTTGTCCTACAGGTTGGCGACTACCCTCCGATTTAACTATCAGGGCAGGGCGACTAGCTGTTGAGACAGGCATTTTCCCTCTCTATGAGGTGGAGAAGGACCGATATACCCTGAATTTAGACTTCCCACAGCTGCGTCCTGTAGAGGATTATTTCAAACTGCAAGGAAGATTCAGGCATCTTTCAAAAGAGACAATATCGCAAATCCAAGAAAGGGTAGCCGCTAAATATGCCAAACTTAAAGAGCGAGTTGCCAAGAACGATTATTAACAATGAATGAAAAAATTAACGCTATTATAAATAAATACAATGGAGATAAAGGCCAACTGGTTTCCATACTTCAGGATATCCAGACTGAATACTATTATCTCCCCAAAGAAGCTCTTATTCAGGTAAGTGAAACCATGGGCATACCTGCAAGCCGAATATACGGCGTAGCTACTTTTTTCAGAGCTTTCAGTCTCGAACCCAGAGGTAAACATCTAATTAATGTTTGTTTGGGCACTGCCTGTCACGTCAGAGGTGCCTCCAGAATACTAGAGGAAATTGAGCGAAATTTAGCTATCAAGCGAGGCGAAACTACCAAAGACCACAAATTCACATTAGCGACAGTCAACTGCATGGGGTGTTGTGCCGTAGGACCAGCCGTGAAGATCGACGATGAATATTTCGGACATATGAGTACAGGCAAAGTAGACAATGTGCTAACCAAATTTGAGTGAATACTAACATAAACGAAATGCCAAACAAACTCCGTTCAAAGCAAGATTTAGAGGCTCTACAAAAAGAGCTAATAAATGGAAGAAAATCAGACAAGGCACTGATTGCAGTCTGCAACGGTACCGCTTGCCATCCTTATGGTTGCGCCCAACTCATAGAAACCTTTAAGCAAGAAATATCACAACAAGGTCTGGGAAATAAAACAGAGTTGAGAATAACAGGCTGTCATGGTCTCTGTGAGAAAGGCCCGATCGTAGTTATTCAACCTGGTGATATTTTCTACCAACAAGTAAAGTTGGAAGACGTGCCTGAGATACTACGCGAAACCATCCGTAAAGGAAATATTATCGACAGGTTGCTTCACACCGACCCAACTACCAGCAGCAAGATTGTGCATAGGCATGAGATTCCCTTCTACCGAAAGCAAAGACGAAACATCCTCGGAAATAACACCGAAATAGACCCAATTAAGATAGACGATTATATCGCCATTGGTGGCTACACGGCTTTAGCCAAAGCACTGTTCGAAATGACCCCAGAGCAGATAATAGAGGAAATCAAACGCTCAGGCTTAAGGGGAAGAGGTGGCGCAGGTTTCCCTACAGGAACAAAGTGGGAATCATGCCGCCACGCACCTGGAGATATAAAGTATGTCATCGTGAACGCTGATGAGGGTGACCCTGGAGCCTACGCTAACGAAGGTTTACTTTCGGGCAACCCACACAGCGTACTTGAAGGCCTGATTATTGGTGCTTATGCTATCGGAGCTAGTCAAGGATATGTTTACGTGCGCAACGAATATCCTTTAGCATTGGCTAACATAACAACTGCTCTAAACCAAGCACAGCAATTAGGTCTACTTGGGGGAAATATACTAGGGTCAGGGCTTGATTTTAATATCAGCATAACCAGAGGTGGAGGTGCCTTCGTCTGCGGTGAGTCTACGGCACTGATGGCATCCCTCGAAGGTAAGGTCGGAGAGCCAAGAGCTAAATATGTTCATACAGTGGAAAAGGGCCTATGGGATAGACCAAGTAATCTGAACAATGTAGAAACCTGGTCTAATGTGCCCGTAATAATCAATAAGGGCGCTGACTGGTACCGTACCTTAGGCACTGAGAGCAGCAAGGGTACAAAAATTTTCTCCCTGGTGGGTAGAATTAATAATACAGGCCTTGTAGAAGTGCCAATGGGTATAACCTTAAGGGAAATCATCTATGATATTGGCGGCGGCATTCGAGACGGCAAGAAATTCAAGGCAGTGCAGACCGGTGGGCCTTCTGGTGGCTGCCTCCCTGAAAGCTTCCTTGACTTACCAGTAGATTTCGACGAGTTGACTAAAGCCGGTTCGATGATGGGCTCAGGTGGCATGATTGTCATGGATGAGACTACATGCATGGTAGACATCGCCAAGTATTTCCTTACCTTCCTCGAAGAAGAATCCTGCGGTAAGTGCGTGCCATGCCGTGAGGGGATAAAAAGGATGCGACAAATTCTGAATGATATCACCGAGGGAAAAGGCAGCGAAGAAGATATTGACCTTCTGGAACAGCTATCCGCCACCCTCGTAGATAGCTCTCTCTGTGCTCTGGGCAGCACGGCACCAAATCCTGTCATTTCAACTATCCGCTATTTCAAAGATGAGTACGAAGCTCACATCAAGGAAAGAAGATGCCCAGCAGGTGTCTGTAAAGCTCTAATCCATTTCTACATAATAGACGAAAAATGCCCGGGCTGTGGACTTTGTGTTAAAGCTTGTCCTCAGGAAGCCATAACATTCGTAGGCAAAAAGAAACCGGTTGTTCTGGACGAGTCGAAGTGTATCAAGTGCGGGGCTTGCTACGATGTCTGCAAACTAGGAGCTGTAGGTAGAAAATAAAATGATAACCTTAACTATAAACGGCCATGAATTTAAGGCTGAAGAAGGACAGACGATACTTCAGGTAGCCAGAGAAAACGGTATTGATATACCCACCTTGTGCCACCATGAAGCTATTGAGCCATACGGTGCCTGTAGGCTCTGTATCGTGGAAATTTTCAAAGGAAAACGTACTAAAATCGTCACATCTTGTCTTTATCCGGTGGAAGAAGGCCTGCAGGTTAAAACTGACTCGCCCAGAGTAATAAGTAATCGTAAAATGATACTGGAGCTACTCCTGGCACGTTGTTCTAAGAACAAAGTGATAATGGAACTAGCTTCGCAAATAGGCATTGAGAAACCATCTTTCAAATCTGAGTATCTAGAAGACAACGACTGCATTGTGTGTGGTTTATGCGTTAGAGCTTGCGAGCAAGTTGTCGGAGTAAGCGCCATTAGCTTGGTCAATAGAGGCATAACCAAAGAACCAGCATCGCCATTTCTCGAACCAGCCGCAGATTGCATAGGCTGCGGTTCTTGCTACTATATATGCCCAACTGGTGCCATAAAAATGGAGGACAGAAAAGACACCAGGATAATCTATAACTGGAAGGTAGAATTCAAACTTAAGAAATGCAAAGTATGTGGGAACTACTGGGCGCCGGAAAAGCAATTAGACTACATCAAGAAAAAGTGGAATCTACCTGAAGATTTCTTCGATATCTGTCCCACTTGCAAATAGCTATACTAGCCAAAAACCACACCTGGACTCCTTGACTATATCAAACTACTTGACTATACTTTTTCGCTGCGGGGTGTAGCGCAGTGGCTAGCGCGCATGGTTTGGGACCATGAGGTCGGAGGTTCAAATCCTCTCACCCCGACTTGCTATAGCACATAGCACCGTTGGCTAAGCACATCAAAACACAGACAAAGGACACCAGAACATCATGCCGTCAAATGTGCTTTCTGTATTTTTCAACCACACTCCACATCTATTGACAGAAGGGGCACTTGATAGGAGAATCGATTACTGTGGCTTTGATATGAATTCTGCCATGACGGCTGCACGTGAGCTGATAGTATGCCCGCACTACTCTAGTATCGGCATCTTCCATTGTTGTACTTGAAATATAGTTAATTACACTAACTGCTTCTTTTGCTCCATTGCCATTATATAATGCACCACATTTGGGGCACCTTGTTGCATCGGGTAGCGCAATGCAACCACATCTCGAACATTGGACCTTATCTCTTACAGCCTGCATCATTGAAAAAACCTCCTCCCTTTAATCAATGGCATTAATTTATAGACTAGCTGCGGGTGAAGACTTCTTAGTAAATTTAGCTTTAATCATAAAGCCGTCCTAAATACCAGGAATTTGACGCTGTATCACGATAAATATCGCAAATAACGCCTTTGCTCGTTCTAACCCTGAAGTAACTTTTTAGAATCTCCTGCTCGAAGAGTTGCTCAGACACCTGCCATTGCTGATATATTCTGGTCACGCGCTCCGCTTTGCCGTTTCTGGCGATAGTTAACGGCGTCCCTTCAATATTAGCGGTCACTCTCAACTCTTCTGGTTTTTCAAGTAGCTTAGCCATTTCTAACCTCCAAGTTTTATTTAAATAAAGGCAATAATCGCCTCTTATTCTTATCTCCCAATTTCCTTATAACCCCGACAACCCTTCCCTGAACCTCCACGTTTTTGGGATTTACATATAGCGGTTCCATCTGCGCATTAGACGGCTGAAGGCGAATCATTTGCTTCTCTTGAAACAGTCTTTTTAGAGTAACCTCCTGCTTATCTTTTAGCCAGACAGCAACCATGTCTCCATCATCTGCCGTGTTTGTTGCCTCTATTAAGACAATATCTCCATCGTCAATCAGGGCATCAATCATTGAAAGACCCTTCACTTTCAAGGCATAGACTTCCTTGCCTTGAGTCAGCTCATCAGTCAATTCTAATGTATCTATAGCTTCGTTTTTCCATGTCCCTAAATCTGGCACAGGGATTGGTTCACCTGCAGCAATGCTGCCTAACAGGGGTACCTTAACAACGTTTTTTCTATCAAGGAGCTGAATGCTTCTGAATATCTCCGGATCTCGATGGATATGACCCTCTCTCTCCAATATATTCAAATGATGCTGGACAACAGCTGTAGAACTTATATTGCACCCCTTTAGAATGTCTCTAACCGTAGGTGCATAACCTCTCTCCTCTATAAAACCACGGATAAACTTCAGTATTCGTTGTCTTGTCTCACTTACACCGGGCTTTCTCATAATAGACACCCTTGTTCAAACATATGTTTTACAAACCAATGTTCTACAAACAAGTGTACACATCTTCCAGGGATTTGTCAAGCCCCTAAGCGTGATTTAAAAACAAAAATTTAAGGATAATAGACAGCCTGAAACTATAGAGAACAAGTTAACATGCCTGACAGGGAACAGGAGTTGAGATATGATCTTTAAATCAGGATGGCGATTTCTAAGACCTTACAAATTTAATACCTTTGTTGAACGCTGCCAGATTGGCTTCGGTCTCTTTAGAGAAAGTCTCGCGCAACACCGATTCCACCGATTTCTTGTCCAGTGGCAAGACACCAGAGCCTACTAGGGCACCAATGAGAATTGCGTTGGCAAACATATGGCTTCCCATTTTCTGTGCTTCTTCTGTGGCATTGATGACCCATGTTTGAGACGATAGCTCTTTCACGGTCTCAATCAGCTTATCTAAATCAGGATACTCAGCATGACCACCAGTAACATCAATCGAGTATATGGGCCTAGGATTTATTATAGTGATAACATTGGGGTTGCCATATCGGCCCAGCATTCGCAATGTTTCCACTGGCTCCATGCCGAGGATAATATCAGCGCAACCATCAGGAATGAACGGGCTATACTGCGTCTCCTTGGAGATTCTCATGTGGCTCATTACAGGACCTCCACGCTGGGATGCTCCATAGGTCTCCCCAACAGTCACAAAGTAACCATCCCTCACAAAAGTATTTCCAATGATTAAAGATATCATCACATTGCCCTGCCCTCCGACGCCGGTAATAATCAAGTTAAGCGGGTCTTTCGCCAACTGTTTTTTTGTCATGCTGCCTCCCTTATAATGGCACCCTGTGGACACACGTCTACACACACCCCACACCCACTACAAATAACCTCGTCTATCTTAGATTTGCCAGCTTCCTTATCCCATGTCAGTCCCGGACATAGAAAAACTCTGGTACACAATCTGTCACAGCCACAGACTTCTCCAATGCATTTCTCAGTATCTATGTATACCCTATACAGTGGTCTCTCTTTTTTAGCCCTCACCAGCTCGCACTGCCGCCTCATTACAGCTACTTTGGCGCCACCGCCTTCAGTCATCATATTCAGCAGTGTTGCAGTCGTACCCTTCAAGTCAAAGGGGTCACAGACCTCAACATATGCACCCAAAGAGCGACACAGAGCTTCCATGCTTATCACTTTTGTCGGTTCTCCCATAGCTGTTATTCCGGTGCCGGGATGAGGTTGGAAACCAGTCATAGCAGTGGCACTGTTATCGAGGATGACAAGGATAAAATTAGACTGATTATAAATGCCGTTTATCAGCGCCGGTATAGTAGCATGATAAAAAGTAGAATCGCCAACCACAGCGAGCACTGGCTGGTCAAAACCAAACTGCGCCAATTTACCTAACCCGTTAGCCACACCGGCCCCAGCGCCCATGCAATGCATTGTCCTAACCTGAAAGAAGCCGGCAGGTCCCAATGCCATGGAATAACAGCCGATATCACCAGTAACAACACCACCTCGACCATCTAACTTAATCGCGTTCTTAATCGCCCAGAATGTAGCACGATGAGGACAACCAGCACAAAAGGTCATGCTTCTTTCAGGAACATTGCCCTTAGCAAAAGCTTCAGCCTTTTTGCCGTACTCAATGTCACGAGGTTCGTATGTTAGCCCAAGTATGGTAGATATCGCTTTAATGACCATATCTGGATTCAACTCTCCATAAGCGTTTATATGGCCTGAGCGCTTGCCATAGAAAATAGGGCGTGGGCTCGACGGTGGCAGATTAGCAACTATCTCCATAATATTACGCTCAAGGAAGGGGTCTATTTCTTCCACGAACAGTATTTTTTCTGACTTGTTGAGATGCTCTCCGACAAAATTCTCTGGCATTGGCCACAAGGTTCCCAATTTGAGAATTCCTACCCTATCACCCAGTTTCAGTGCATTTACTGCATCTTGAGAATACAGCCAACAGCTACCAGAAGTTACAATCAGCAAATCAGCTTTATCCGGCCCGACATATCTATTAAATTTCGATGATTCGAACCTCTCTCGCGCCTTATCTATTTTCATATGCAAAAAGAAATGTCTCAAGGGACTTGGCAATGGCATAAATCTGGTAGGCGTTAAGTTCCTTAAATCGTGTCTTTGGTCAAAATAAGCCTTCTTTTGCTTCTCAGAGAACTGACCTAGTTTCACATTACCTCGAGCATGTGCAATACGAGTTACACTGCGCAACATGCAGAGCGTGCCCAATTCTTCAGCGAGTTCAAAAAGCCATCTTGTCATATCTTTGGCCTCTTGAAAGCCACCTGGCTCCAAAAGGGGGATATCCAACCATTTGGCTATTGGCCGTGTATCCTGTTCATTCGAGCTGGATATGGCCGATGGGTCATCGCAGCTTACCAAAACCAACCCCCCTGTACCTATGCCAGTCATAACCAAGTTCGCCAAAAAATCAGAGACGACATTTACCCCATTCTGTTTCATTGAAGCAAGGGCTCTAATACCAGCAAAAGAAGCACCAGCGGCAGCTTCCATAGCTACCATCTCGTTTATCGACCACTCTACATAGATCCCCATTTTTTTCGCCACCTGGGCTAAGCTGCCCAGAATTTCTGATGATGGCGTACCTGGATATGCAGCAGCAAATCCTATCCCGGCCTCCAATGCCCCACGTGCAATAGCTTCGTTACCAATCAAGAGCTGGCTGGTGCCAGGTGCGTCTATCTCAATATTCGCCATATCGCTACCTCCTCGGTTCTACGCTTCTAAGCCAGTAGTTTTTCGGTCAATCGCGGTGATAGGCCAACATAAAGCAGATTACTCCTATTACCACTCTTTTTTACGATCGCACTCAATGCGCGCTTCTTCTTGAGCAGGGATGCTTCCTTCAAATGTGCCAAGCTTGCCGGAGGCAAAGTATCAATCTGAAGTTTTCCTTTCCTTTTAGCTATACTCATAAGTTTAGCACCATTATCAGTACGAACTATGACAGTATTCCAGCCTTCAATACCCTCGACAGAGCCAACTGAAATATCAGCAAACTCTGATGTCATATCCAAACAATAAGCGCAGGCCGGCATAGTGAACTTTCTGATTTGCTCCAATTCAAAAGAGGTTCTGCCTGATTCAGTAAAAGCATCGAATCTATTCGCTGGTGGTGGAGGAATATCAAATTTCTTAGTTTCCGACAAGTCAAGGTTCTCTTTTAAGAATTGATAGAATGTGTCCGGAGACAGAGCCCAAGTGCAGAACAGTCCGATAATCAATCTAACATTATTTATGTTAACCCTATTTTGGGGTGGATGTGCTTTCATCTTGGATACAGCCAAAACCTGACATGGCATGGACACTAATCCCAGCTTGCTGTCATTATCTTTGGGGATTTGATTGTATCTCTCTAACACAGGACAGGCCATGTAGCTAGAGCCGGCACATTGAAGCATCTCGTCAAAAGTTTGAGCCAAAAAAGAACTCGGAGCTTTGTTATTTGAAGTCTTTGTTAAAATTGCACCATCAATAAACCCCTCTGCCAATGCCAATGCCAAGAGCGTTGTTACAACACCACCATACTGCGCTTTCTCCTTGATAACTGCATCTGTTGTCCTCGCCATTAATACTTCCTGTGCAGTACCTATTTCATCGTCGCCATACGGCATTCCGAATACTTTTTGACTAACTTCATTCATATCTGTATAAGTACGAGGGCAATACTCGTAGCACTGCGATTCATCCACTCTTGTACAATTGTCCAGAAGTGCTATTTTACCTTTATGATAAACCAGATAAGGACAACCACCGGCGCAGGCACCACATAAGGCGCATAACCCAACATCAATAACTTCGTCAAACAGTTCTTTACAGCCTTTGCCATTCATACTCATAAGCTCCTCCTTTAGGAGTATATACTAAGCCGCCACACTTAAAATTATTATCAAATACCACTACATACTCCACATACTTTGCATTAATAAGAGAACATTCAACTGAAAATGTCTCTACTGCTGCACGTCATCATGACTCCAACACTCTCTTCACATTAGTAAGCACTAGTGCAGCGGCTGCCCTTATATCGTCCGTTATCACTAGATCATTTTCGCGGGAAACCATGCCAGACACGAAAATAAATCCACCTGCTTCAACAACATGGGAATAAGATCCTCATTTTGTTAGCATATCCACATCACGAACTCTCTTTTTCATAACAGACCCCTTCGATAAATCATCTCCATCAACAAAAGCTTGATCATTTTCCAATACGTTACTTCTGGAATTATAGCACAATATTTTAGCCCCTTTATAAAGTATAAAGGATAAAATAACTACCCCCAAAATAACAAGCTACTGATTTAAGAAGAAGTGGAGTTATATGTGGAATGTGCAGCCTGAATTTACAAGTGGTCGCTTGCCTTGAAAATGATATGTCTCTGCCAGTCTGATGAAGATTTAGGAAAGTCGGTACGGAAATGAGCCCCTCGGCTTTCTTGACGAACTAGAGCAGCCTCAGCTATCAGGCGAGCATTCAATACGGTATTATTCAGTTCATAGGAAGGGCGGTCTGTCGGTTCAGGCAATAAAGCCTGCCAGGTAGCCAGGATAGCCACAGACTCAGACAGACAATCGCCAGAACGAACAATGCCCACCTTATCCCAGAGAAGAGACTGCAGGTTTGATAAGTTTAGCTGCGAGACAGTCTTTAACTTTTTACGCTTCTCAAGTTGGTAACAGTCAGTTCTGGTAGTTTCCGATATCAGGTTGGACTTGGACACTTCCCGAGTTTTCTCTATAATCCTTTTACTGAAGACCACTACTTCAAGCAGCGAGTTCGAGGCCAATCTATTAGCACCATGAACACCGGTGCAAGCAGTTTCACCAGCAGCGAATAGGCCGGCGACATTAGTCTCTCCCCAAGTATTGACTTTAATACCCCCCATCAGATAATGAGCAGCCGGAGCTACCGGGATAAGACCCCTAGTGATATCTAATCCATGATCAAGACAGAAGCGATAAATATGAGGGAAGCGCGTGGCAATCCTGCGAGCAGGTATATGAGTAACATCCAGAAATACTCTATCACTACCAGTTTTCCTCATCTCATAAATAATACTCCTGGCTACTACATCCCTAGGTGCCAGCTCAGCTTCTGGCGTATAATCGGACATAAAGCGATAGCCATCTACATTACGCAAGATGCCACCTTCGCCGCGTACAGCTTCACTGATAAGAAACGGCGGAACTCCGGGAAGACGAATAGCAGTCGGGTGAAACTGGAAAAACTCCATATCGGTAACTTCAGCACCTGCCTTAAAAGCCAATGCAATACCATCACCAGTGGCTACCTCAGAGTTAGTAGTATACTTAAAGAGTCGCCCGGCACCACCGGTAGCTAGAATAACAAAGCGACATTCATACTCTTCAACTAAGCCTGTACGGCAATCGAGAGCTCTTACGCCCTTGACCTTTCCATTCTCTATCAGAATTTGAGTGGCTAAGCAATATTCAAGGACGTTTATCGAAGACATGCGCACCCGTCGGCTGAGGGTGACTTCAATATGCTCACCAGTGGCATCACCACCAGCATGTATAATACGAGGAACGCTATGGGCAGCCTCTCTGGTCAAGGCAATCTCACCATCTAGTGTATCGAAGGGAACACCAAATTTTATAAGGTCAGCAATACGGTCAGGTGCCTCATTGACCAGAATGCGCACTGCCTCAGTATCACACAAGCCATCACCAGCATTCACTGTATCTTGGAAATGAAGCTCCGGAGAATCATTTTTCCCTATAGGAGCAGCAATACCCCCTTGAGCGTGCCTGGTGTTGCAGTCTTCAGTGCTGCCCTTAGTTAATACCAGAACACTGCCTGACTCTTTGGCTAGCAGGGCGGTATAAAGCCCAGCAATACCACTGCCGACTACAACGTAATCATAAATCACTATTACAACTCTTCTATTTTACTACCAACGCCTGCATTCCTGCCTGCAATGCCCATGGACTGGTTCTAGCTATAGTAACATCTAATAATTGTCCCATGCAATTATTATCACTTTCAAAGAAGACTAACTTATTACTCCGTGTACGCCCGTACCATTTAACACCCTTTTTGCCCTCTACTAAAATCTCCACTGTTTTACCCGTAAGCTGGGAATTGATACCACCCGCTATCTTAGCCTGAAGTGTTTCAACTCTGTTCAGGCGATTCTTCTTAATGTCAGGCGAAATATTGTCTTCAAATTCTCTCGAGGCGATGGTTCCGGGACGTGAAGAATAGGTAGCAACATGAACGGTATCGAACCTGATTTCCATAAGCATAGCCAACGTACGTTCAAATTGCTCTTCACTTTCATCAGGAAAGCCAACAATTACATCAGTGCTCAGGGCTATCTCAGAAATACAATCTCGTATAACACCAACAAGTTGTCGGTACTGTTCTACTGTATACCCTCTACGCATAGCTTTGAGCACATCATCGTCTCCAGCCTGGAAAGGAAGATTTATATACTCGCAGACCTTATCGAGGGGAGCGATGTCTTGTATAAGCTCTCGGCTCATGTCTTTGGGGTGATTGGTTAAGAAACGAATCCTAGCTAATTCGCCAATATAATTTAGTTCGGTGAGCAAATTGCCAAGTTTAGGTCGTCCCGGCAGGTCATGCCCGTAAGAATTGACATTCTGGCCCAGCAAGGTAACCTCCCTTACCCCACGCTTTACTAACTCTGTCACATCGCAAACCACTTCCTCAATTGGCCGACTTATTTCTCTCCCCCGACGATAAGGCACAATGCAGTATGAACAGAAATTATTGCAACCCTGAATAATGGGGATAAGAGCGCTAACTGCTACTTCATTATTTAAAGGTAGGTGCGCTCCATAATTAGGTATGGCAATATCCCGCTTTTCAGCCCAGCTGAGCAATCCGGCATAATCGCCAGACTTGAAAAACAGGTCAACTTGTGGAAAGCTCTTCTCAAGCCGTTCGATGTTAGAATCAACAAAGCAGCCTGTAACTAGGATTGACAAATCAGGCTTGTTATTCTTGATGCCTTTGAGATAACCAAGGGTGCCAATAACTTTGCCTTCAGCACTCTGACGAACTACACAGGTGTTAAGTACCACCAGACTAGCATTCTGCAGCATATCTGTAGCTTGATAGCCGAGTAGCTCGAGATAATCAGCTACCCGTTGCGATTCAGCTTTGTTCATTTGGCAACCTATTGTCCAAATGTAATATTTAGACATATCTATTCCTGATTTTTTAGAATCTCCTTAGATGAGAGCTAAACCTGATTCTGCTGCAAGCCACCATCAAAGGATTTTTACCATAGTCACCACATTAGCATACTTTTAGAGGAGTAACCAGCAAAAAAAGCTGTATCTTTCTCAATGCCTGGCCTAACTCAAATTACACCCTCATCTCTGAATTGATCTATTTCCTTGTCTGAATAGCCGCCAATCTCTCTTAAAACTGGAACAGTATGCTCTCCTAGTTCAGGGGCAGCAATTTTGGTTTTAACATCAGTCTTACTAAAATGGACAGGATAACCTGGTATCTTTATCTTTCCCAATCTGGGATGATCAAAATCAATAATATATTCGTTTTCCATTATCTGCGGATCGTCGACAAGTTCACATAATCTGTTAACAGGAGCCACAGGTAAATCATGTTTGGCAAGGACTTTGAGCCATTCGTCTCTGGGCAGGGTAGCGAAAATCCGGTCAAAAAGAGCAACGAGCTGCTCGGAATTAACACGCAGTTTCTCGGCAGAGTCAAACCTTTGATCACTCTCCAATTCAGGATGTCCTACTGCCTGACAAAGTGGTGACCAATATTTGTCAAACATACCCGCTGTTAAGATAAACCAGCGGCCGTCAGCACATTTGTAATAATTCCTAAGTGGGTGCTCTTTTGACCGTTGATGCCGTGGTGGTTCGAAACCGCCAACAAGAGTGATTAAAATATTGCAATAGAGCATATAAAGAGCCGTGCTCAGAATAGAAACATGGACTTCCTGCCCAATTCCGAAGCGCTCTCGCATCAACAAAGCAGTGATTATCTCATGGCTTGCCATAATCGATGTGGCCTGGTCAATAATTCCGAACTGAGAGACAAGCGGCGTCATGTCCGGTTCTCCTACACAAAACATCATCCCTGACCTACCCTGACCTTGATAATCAAAAGCACCCACATTGCGATCAGGACCTTTTGGGCCATAGCCTGAAACCCATGCATAAATAATCATCGGGTTAATTCTGGATAGTGTGGCATAATCCATCTTCAGTTTCTCCACAGCCTGCCTGCGCACACTGGCAAGAAAAACATCCGATTTACTTACCAACCGATAAGCTATTTCCCTGCCTCTTTCTTTATTCAAATCTATGGTCACGCTCTTCTTGCTGCGGTTGGCACCTTCATGCCATACACTACGCCCACCTTCAAGTTGCAGATGCACTTGTCCCACAAAATCCAGCTTTCGAATCGGGTCACCTGAGCCCGGCTGCTCAATTTTTATTACCTCTGCACCCAGATCACCCAGAATAGCAGCACCACCAGGTCCAGCATGAAACATCCCAAGTTCTAAGACCCTGATTCCTTCCAACGGCTGATTCATGTACTTACCTCCGAAGTTATTTGGTCAGTTTTGTGGGTATAGCAAGATATTAATTTACGATTACATGTTTTGTGGATAAAGAAATTCGAGATTATTATTTACAACCTAATTACAACAGGCTAAAAATCAAATGCATGATGCGTAAAAACCAATCATTGCGCCGCAATCCCATGTCTGACATGGCGGAGGGAATGGGATTCGAACCCATGACCCCGATTTCTCGGAGCAACCGCTTAGCAGGCGGCCGCACTAGACCACTATGCGATCCCTCCAACATAAAAAGGCTAGATGCAATATATCACAGTTTTTTTACTACTTTCAACTCAAAGAAGACCTGTTGACCTTTATTGAAATAAGCTATTTTGATATGATGCTTCAGTAGGAATAGATTATGACTGAGCCGGAAATAAATATCTCTGTGGAACGTAGTTTAAGCGTACAGCTAAAGGAAAGCTGGCTTCAAGGAATAGTCCTTAAAACGCTTGAGATTGAAGGTATTGTCTCATCGGCAGAAATAGGGTTGGTCATCACTGATAACAAGACAATTCAGAAACTAAATAGAACCTATCGAGGTGATGATAAATCCACCGACGTACTCGCCTTCCGTATGATTCCCAGCATAAATCAAAGAGATGAACAACTATTTGTAAATCCTCCCGATGGAGTGAATCATCTTGGCGAAGTGGTAATTTCATATACTCAAGCCGTCAAACAGGCCCAACAACATGGCCATGGCGTAGAGCAAGAACTAGCATTACTAATTATCCACGGAATACTTCATCTTTTAGGATATGACCACGAACTCCCACACGAGAATCAGCAGATGAGAGCTAAAGAAAAGGAGATTCTAGAAAGATTGGAACTCGCGTAAACTCAAAAATGGCATAACCATAAAGTTTTAACTGTCTGATAGACAATATTCTCGCCCTGGGTTTTGCCCCAGAAAAACTGAGTTTCATAATCACTACTCACCGCCATATCGACCATATGAGGCTACTTGGGGAGGTAACCCAAACCAAGCAATCACTTCACTTCAAAAATTAATGGCACTTAAGGCCGACATATTGTGCGAAGGACATTTCGGCATCTATCAGCCAGCTGTCAAGGTAAACAAATATATAGAGGACTGCCTGCACCAGCTGCAACAAAGAACCATGGAACTGCGCTAGAGCTTCCTATAACTTTACAACTCTCGGCTTTATCCTGCATTTCTCAGCAGCAACTATAGCACTTATCTGATTAACGGTAAGGTCTAGATCATCTGTATGATTTATTACGACATAATCGAAAAGAGGTAAGCTTTTCATTTCTTCCTGAGCTTTACTTAATCGCAAGTCTAGCTCAGCCGAAGCCAATCCATAACGCTGTTCCAACCGATTAACCAACTCGCTCATTGATGGTGGCATTAGGAAAATAAAAACAGCATCAGGCAAAACCTGCTTGATGGTAGCTGCTCCCTGAACATCTACTTTTACGATGGTATCCTGCCCCTTTTTCAAGGCTTCCCTCACTTCTTGCTTAGGCACGCCATAGTAGTTACCATAAACCTCCGCCCACTCTAAAAACTGATTCGCTTTAATCATTTGACGGAATTTACCTTCGGACAAGAAATGGTAATCAACGCCGTCATTTTCTCCCTGACGTTTCGGGCGAGTAGTAGCAGTCAAAACACGGTGGAAGGGAAAGCCAGCCTTTTTCATCCTGTCTAATGTAGCATCTTTACCAACACCCGAATAGCCAGATATAACGATCAAGAGTGGGTATTTATATTGAGCCGTGTCTAACTTATCACGAGTCATTCTTATTCCTCAGCAGTTCCTGAGTTTAAACCACCAGCACGTCTTAAATTTAATATCTGGCAAGTTCCTCCAACCCTTCCCAGAAACCTGGGTAAGATATTTCGGCTACCTGGAAATTCCTGATTAGGGTATTTCCTCTGGCAATCAGCCCTGCAATAGCTAAACTCATCGCCAGCCGATGGTCGGAATGACTACTCACCTTTGCGCCTAGCAATGCCCTGCCTCCATAAATAACCATGCCATCAGGTAATTCTTCAATCTTTGCGCCAAGGCATGACAACTCCCGGATTGTTGTTACAATTCTATCAGATTCTTTAGCCCGCAGTTCCCCGGCATTTCTGATTACCGTCTTTCCCTGAGCTGCACAGGCTGCCACAGCTAGCAATGGTATTTCATCAATTAAGCGAGGCATTATATCTCCACCGACTTCAACTGCCCTCAGATGGCTGGACTCCACATACAAGTCCGCAACAGGCTCATTGCCTTCCAATCGTTGTTTCTCCACTCTAATCTTGGCACCCATAGCTAAAAGGACATCGATAATACCGGTACGTGTTGGGTTAACACCGCAATTTACTATTCTAATCTTGGCATTTTGATGAACAGCCCCGGCAACCAACCAGTAGGCCGCTGAACTTATATCACCAGGCACACGGATATCAACTGGGGCTAATGGAGCCTCCAATGGTGCTAAGGAGACATGGTATTCATCGCCTCCAAGTTTAGCACCCATTCGTTTGAGCAGTCGCTCAGTGTGGTCACGAGATGGCTGAAGCTGCTCTACGGTAGTGTTCCCCTGAGCAAAAAGGCCAGCCAACAAGATTGCAGATTTAATCTGAGCACTGGGTACCGGCAAGGAGTAATCCACACCGTTTAGTTTCTTACCCCTGATAACCAAAGGGGCAAATGAATCATTGCCACGCCCGTAGATTTCAGCACCCATCAAACGAAGTGGCTCTACCAGACGTTTCATCGGCCGAGAGCGAAGAGAAGAATCCCCAGTTAGAATAGAAAGAAAGGGTTGAGATGCAAGTATCCCACTGAGAAGACGCATCGTTGTAGCACTGTTTCCAGAATTGAGAATATCTTTAGCTTCGGCCAAGCCCGTACCACCGGCTCCATGAATGAGTATGGCTGATGGCTTATCTTTTTGTTTTTCCAGCTTTACTCCAAGTGCCTTCAGGCAGTTTATGGTCGAAACACAATCTCTGCCCGGCGATAGATTGCTGATTTTACTATCGCCTGAGGCTAAGCTGCTGAGGATAAGGGCACGATGTGAAATAGATTTATCACCGGGTACGACAACCTCTCCGATCAATTGCTTAGGTGATGAGATTATTTTCAACAGCGCTTTTCTAGCCATTTCTGCCTCGCCTCATTGGCAAGAGTTAGGACCTCCTCTATTTCATCAGTCCCATCAGCTATCAAGCTACGTAGTCTTTGCAGCTCGTCGATAAACGCATCAATCCAAGAGACAATAGCAGCCTGATTACTAAGGCAAATATGTGCACTAACCTCTGGATTTCCCGAAGCCAGACGAGTAAGATCACGATAACCACTAGCTGCCAGACGCGACATCTGCCGCCATGATGGATTTTTGGTAGTTGCCGATACCAGAGCCACCGATAGCAATAATGGCAAATGACTAACGCCTGCTACCAACCTGTCATGCTCTTCAGCTTCAATGATCATGGGAATAGCTCCCAGCTTATTTACCATATCTTTTACAATCCGCACTGCTGCTGGTTTAGTCTGTGGTAACGGCGCCAAACAATAAATACAGTTATGGAACAGATCATCCTTAGCAGCTCTAATGCCTGAAATTTCCTTGCCCGCCATGGGATGTCCACCAACAAAGCTTGTCTTTGATGGTAACAACTCTTCTGCCCATTGCATAACCTGCACCTTAGTGCTGGCAGTATCTGTAACAATAGAACCATCTGACAACACAGGGGCTATTTGCTTGAAAATATCTTTTATAGCCAGGACTGGTGCAGCAATAATGACAATATCAGCATCCTTGACTGCTTTCCGGAGGTCTAATTCAACCTTATCAACAGCACCCAATTTCAGAGCCAAAGAGCCTGTTTCCCTACGGCGAGCATAACCAATTATTTCAGCATCTCGCCAATTATCTCGTTTCAAAGACAATCCTATAGAACCGCCAATAAGACCAAGCCCGATAATAGCTATACGCATTGTCATATTATAGCATTGCTCTAATTAACTTGAGAACCCATTTGAGAAAAAAACCTTGATTTTGGCTCCATCATTAGATATACTCCATTTAGATTGGCTACAGAAATGATAACTCCATGGACCGGGATAATCTACCAATAAAAGCACTTTCTTGAGCACACAGAAATAGGACATGAAGCTAGCTATTACTGGTAAAGGTGGCGTAGGCAAAACTACACTAACAAGCCTTCTGGCTCGGATATATGCCGCTGAAGGCAACAAGGTTATAGCCATTGATGCCAACCCCGACGCTAATTTAGCTACAGCCTTAGGCATCAGTGATGACGAATCCCGCCGTATAACCCCAATTGCCGACCTCCAAGAGTTGATACAGGAACGCACAGGAGCTAAGTCAAGCAGCTTCGGCACATTTTTTAAGCTTAATCCCAAAGTTGACGACATTCCCGAGCGGTTCTCAATTCAAAAAGATGGAATAAAGCTCCTGGTCATGGGAACAGTCAAAAAAGGAGGCAGTGGATGTCTATGCCCAGAAGGGGCTATGCTCAAGAGTCTAGTCAGCCATCTGGTTTTAAGTAGGTCCGAAGTGGTCGTTATGGATATGGATGCCGGCGTAGAGAATCTGGGACGCGGAACAGCTAAGAGCGTGGATGCTTTTATCATAGTAGCCGAACCAGGGCAACGTAGCTTTCAAACAGCTCGAGCCATTCGAGATTTAGCTAAAGACCTGGGCGTAAAAAGGTGCTATATTGTCGGCTCGAAAACACATGATGATGCTGAACGTCAATTTATTATTGATAACCTGCCTGATTTCGACGTTCTGGGTTTTATTAACTATCATCCTGAAGTCGCCGAAGCTGACCGGGCAGGAAAAAGTGTATTCGATACAGCTCCAGCCGCAGTCACTGACGCCAAGAATATAATGGAAAAGCTAGAACAAACCATCTCAAGGAAAAAAATTGAATAAAAAGACCATTAAAGACATAGCAGTAGAGGGAAATAGGGTTCTAGTTAGAGTTGATTTCAATGTGCCGCTGGATGTAAAGACAGGTACCATTACCGATGATAGCCGCATTCGGGCTGCTATACCCACCATAAAATACCTGGTTGACCATAAGGCGAAGGTTATCCTGTGTTCTCATCTGGGACGCCCGGATGGCAAGGTAGTAGAAGGATTGCGAATGACTCCCATAGCAAAACGGCTTTCCCAATTAACAAAATTACCAGTTCCAACCGCCCCTGATTGCATAGGCGCTGACGTAGAGAAAACAGTAAACAATCTCAAGGGAGGCGACATTCTGCTTCTGGAAAACATACGGTTTCACGCTGAGGAGAAAGCCAATGATCCTTCTTTCGCCCAAACATTAGCTAAGCTGGCTGACATCTATGTTGATGACGCCTTTGGCACTGCCCACCGAGCTCATGCCTCAACAGTAGGGGTAGCTAAGCATCTGCCAGCAGTCGCCGGCTTTCTAATGGAAAAGGAATTGAAGGCTCTCGGCGCTATTCTCACCAATCCCAAGCACCCTTTTGCCGCCCTATTGGGCGGTGCCAAAGTTAGCGATAAAATCGGCCTTATTCAAAATATATTAGACAAAGTTGACCTGCTACTCATTGGTGGTGGCATGGCAGCTACTTTTTTGAAAGCCTCTGGCTACGAGGTAGGCCTTTCTTTATTAGAAGCCGACAAGATAGGTTTAGCCCATGAATTGATGGAAATCACCAGGCAAAACGGGGTGTCTTTATTCCTGCCCAAAGATGTTGTAGTAGCCAATAGCATAAACACAGAAGCGATAGGCGAGGTAGTCCCGGTAGCCAGTATACCAGCAGATAAAAGCATCGTCGATATCGGGCCGAAAACCATTGAACTATTTTCACAAAAAATAAGACCATGCCAAACGGTTTTTTGGAACGGCCCCATGGGAGTTTATGAGATACCTCAATTTGCTCGGGGAACTAAGGCCATGGCTGAACTATTAGCCAGCATGAAAGCAACAACTGTTGTCGGCGGTGGCTCAACAGCTGAAATCGTTGAAGAGATGAGCTTGACGCATAAAATGACACATGTCTCCACAGGTGGCGGTGCCAGCTTGAAGTTCTTGGAAGGAAAGATGCTGCCCGGTGTAACCGTGCTGCTGGATAAAGAAAAATGATTCCACTAGAAGAAATAAAACAAATCAGCATAGTTTCGCCATCCAAGATAGTGATGCTGGTCATCGATGGCCTCGGAGGGTTACCCGATACTAAGACAGGCAAGACAGAATTAGAGACAGCTCACACCCCTTATCTTGATCAACTGGCCAAGAAGAGTGTATGCGGACTCACCGACCCGGTCAGCCCAGGAATTACTCCGGGCAGTGGACCAGGGCATCTGGCGTTATTTGGCTATGACCCAATCAGATTCGCCATAGGGCGAGGAATCTTAGAAGCATTAGGAATTGGATTCGAGCTCAAAAAGAACGACGTTGCTGCTCGAGGTAATTTCTGCACAGTTGACAAAAAAGGGCTTATCACTGACCGTAGAGCTGGCCGTATTACTACAGATAAATGCATCGAACTGTGTGCTCTACTAGCCCGCATCAAATTGCAAGGAATTAAAAGCTTTGTCTTTCCAGTCAAAGAACACCGGTTCTCATTCATCCTACGTGGCAGTGAGTTACATGCCGAGCTCAATGACACTGACCCACAAAAGACAGGAGCAGCCCCATATCCAGCTAAGCACACAAAACAAATAGCCAAGTATACGGCTGATATCGTGAATAACTTTATCAAAAAAGCGTCGGAAATCTTGGCAGGACATCACCCTGCCAATATGATTCTGCTCCGAGGCTTCTCTAAAATACCTGATATCCCATCCATGAGTGATATATATAAGCTGACGCCAGCAGCCATAGCCGGCTACCCTATGTATAAGGGGCTTGCCATGCTGGTAGGAATGAAGGTATTCAGTGCCGAAGGTGGCATCCAGGAAGAACTTAAGGTTTTGGCCGATTGCTATAATCAACACGATTTCTTCTATGTTCATGTCAAACATGCAGACAGTGCCGGCGAGGATGGAGATTTCAATAGAAAAGTCAAAGTCATTGAGCAAGTTGACTCGGCTTTGCCTAAATTACTGGATCTAAAACCAGATGTTATCATCGTCACCGGCGACCATTCGACTCCAGCCATGCTGAAAGGGCACAGCTGGCATCCGGTACCTCTCCTGCTTTACTCTCAATGGTGCCGGCCTGACAACGTTCAAGAATTCTCCGAACCTGCCTGCATCTCAGGCGGACTGGGCAGAATACATGCTACAGATATCATGCCTCTGTCTATGGCCAACGCTTTGAAACTAACAAAATTTGGAGCTTGATATGCGCAGACCTTTAATCTCTGGTAACTGGAAAATGAACACCAAGCTTGAAGAGGCTGAAGACCTCGTTCGGGCTATGCTGACTCAATTAGATAGTATAGACAATGTAGAAAAGGTGCTGTGCCCACCGTTTGTCTCACTAGCCACCATAAAGGAGATTATCAAAGGCACATCAATTAAGCTCGGCGCTCAAAATATGTACTTTGAGGACAAAGGTGCCTACACCGGTGAAATATCACCTTCTATGCTAGTCGGAATATGCGATTTCGTAATCCTTGGGCATTCAGAGCGCAGGCAATATTTCGCCGAGACAGACGAGTTAGTCAATAAAAAGGTAAAGAAAGCCTTAGAATCTGGACTTAAACCTATTTTGTGTGTCGGAGAAAGCCTTGAAGATAACGAGGCTAGCAGAACAGAACAAAAAATAACCAGGCAGGTAAATGCTGGTTTATCAGGGATAAATCCTACAAGCCAACTTGTTATCGCCTACGAGCCAATCTGGGCTATTGGCACCGGTAAAGCAGCTACAGGCAAACAAGCCAATGCCACAATCAACCTTGTTCGCAACACACTGGCTAATATATGGAACCAGGAAACAGCCAAAGCAGTGCGTATACTGTACGGCGGCAGCGTCACCGGCAACAACATCGCTGAATTCATTGCCGAACCTGATATCGATGGTGCTCTGGTAGGCGGTGCCAGCCTTAAAGCTGACGAGTTCGTAAGAATCGTCAGGCAAACAGCCAATATTAAAGCAACCCAATGAAGTGCCTTGTTGCTGTTATAGGTCCAACAGCAGTAGGTAAAAGCCAGCTTGCTTTACGCCTAGCCCAAGATTTCGATGGTGAGATAGTAAATGCTGATAGCAGGCAAGTTTACCGCTATATGGACATCGGCACAGCCAAACCCAGTCCCGTTGAGCTATCACTGGTTCGCCATCATCTCATTGACATAATTAATCCCGATGAACCCTTCAGCTTAGCCATATATCAGAAACTGGCACTTGAAACGATTGAGAACACTCAGCAGCGGCATAAACTACCTCTTCTGGTTGGCGGCAGCGGCCTCTATATCTGGTCGGTAATAGAAGGCTGGCAGATACCACCAGTTGCTCCAGATACAGAGTTCAGACACAACCTTGAGATAAGAGCCAAAGAAGAAGGGGGATACGCTCTATATCAAGAACTGCAGAAAATAGACCCGGTAGCTGCCACTAAGATTATGCCCACCAACCTGCGACGGGTTATCAGAGCTTTAGAGATATGCCAGGCAACAGGACAAACAGTGTCTCAGTTATGGCAAAAACAACCGCCATCATGCCCAATTATAATCATCGGCTTAACTATGCAAAGAGACAATTTATATCGTAGAATTGACTTCAGGGTGGACGAGATGATAAAACAAGGGCTAATAGACGAAGTGAAAGATTTAATAGCAAAGGGCTATAGTCCAGATTTACCTTCCATGTCTGGCATAGGTTACAAACAGATAGATATGTTCATTCAGGAAAAGTTGGCTTTGCCCGCAGCCATTCAGCAAATGAAAAACGAGACACATCGCTTTGCCCGTCGTCAATATGCCTGGTTCCACCTGAACGATGCCAGAATTCACTGGCTCAGCGAATCTGACGACATACAGAAAGAAGCAACCAAATTAGTGGCATCCTTTCTGACTGGGATTCATGGCAAACAGGTCAATCATGAAATTCACTAAACTGCAGGCTACCGGTAACGACTTTATCTTAATAGACGCTCGGAATATGGAGCGGGATTGGGCAAAGCTGGCCCGAGATATGTGCCACCGCTATTTCGGCGCGGGTGCCGACGGTATAATGCTGGTAATGACCTCACATACTGCCAGCTTAAAAATGCGGCTTTTCAACTCCGATGGCTCCGAGGCTGAGATAAGCGGCAATGGCTTGAGATGCTTTGCCAAATACGCCATTGATAGAAAAATAGTTCCCGGACCAAACTTAACCGTGGAGACCATGGCAGGCATTAGGACCATCGAGGCTTCTCTTTCCAGTGGCAAAGTTGCCCAGGCTAAAGTTAACATGGGCATGCCACGCTTTAGAACTGAAGATATACCAGCCCTGATAGACAAATCCCAGAAGGGCAGGGGAGAAGTTGACATAATGCCAATTCTTGATTACCCTTTAAACGTTAACGGGAAAAAGCTAACCCTATCTTTTGTGTCTATGGGAAACCCTCATGCTGTAAACTTTTTATCCCAGCCTGTAGCAGATTTTACTCTCTGTGAAATAGGACCGCAGGTAGAAAACCATCCTATGTTCCCACAACGAGTAAATTTTGAGATAGCCAGAGTTATCAACCGAAATAAAATAGAAGCCAGAGTCTGGGAACGGGGAGCCGGCGAAACTCTATCATGCGGCAGCGGTGCCTGTGCCATAGCCGTAATTGCCAAGCTGAAAGGCTACTCAGGCGATAAGCTTGACATAATGTTACAAGGCGGTAACTTGACCGTAACCTGGGATGGGGTAGGGGAGGTATACCTCAGCGGCCCAGTCGAAGAAGTCTTTACTGGAGAGTGGCTAAAATGAAACTTTCGCATCGTCTTGACAAGCTTCCACCATATCTTTTTGTGGAAATCAATCGTAAAATCTCCGAGAAACAAGCTATGGGAGAGGATATAATCAGCTTTGCCATCGGTGACCCCGACATGCCAACTCCACAACACATAATAGACCAGCTATGTAAGGCTGCCCGTGACCCGGCTAATCATCGTTACCCGGAAACCGCAGGACTGCCCGAGCTTTGCCAGGCTATTGCCCGGTGGTACCATAGGCGTTTTGGCATAGTCCTTGACCCCAATAAAGAGGTTTTGCCTCTCATCGGCTCTAAAGAAGGCATCGGACATATCTCTTTCTGTTTAATTGACCCCGGCGATGTAGCCCTGGTTCCTGACCCGGGATATCCAGTTTACTCCATGAGCACCTTACTGGCTGGCGGCGAGCCTTACTTGCTGCCGTTGACCGAGAAAAATGATTTTCTACCCGACCTGGAAAGCATCCCTAAGAAAATCCTCGAAAATGCTAAGCTACTATGGCTGAATTACCCGAATAACCCCACCGGAGCAGTAGCTGACATCGCTTTTTTCCAGAAGGCGGTGCATTTTGCCCAGAAACACAATCTGGCTATATGTCACGATGCCCCTTATACGGAAGTTGCCTTCGATGGCTATCAATCACCAAGCCTCTTACAGGTACCTGAGGCTAAAGAAGTCAGCATAGAATTTCATTCTTTGTCCAAGACCTACAATATGACCGGCTGGAGAATAGGCATGGCTGTAGGCAACTCCCGAATGATAGACGCTCTTTTCCGGTTCAAGTCCAACCTGGACTCGGGTATTCCACAGGCAATTCAGCAAGCAGCTATCGAAGCATTAAATGGTCCTCAGGACTGCATTGCCGAACATAACGCTATTTACCAGCGACGCCGGGACAAACTGGTTAAGGCACTAAACGACATGGGCTTGAAAGCTAGCCTGCCTAAAGCCAGCTTTTATATCTGGGCTAGGATACCCGATGGTTATACATCGGTAGAGTTCACCACTGAATTGCTGGACAAGGCTAATGTGGCAGTCACTCCGGGGACTGGCTACGGGAGCGCCGGTGAAGGCTACATCCGTATATCATTAGCCTTACCGGATGACCGTCTCGATGAAGGCATAAGCCGATTGCTGAGCTGGCACAGAACTAAGACAAAATAAGTCACAATATGCGGCAGACCTTACTTAAAACCCACGCTGAAGCAGAGAAGGCTTTTCTGGTTGGGATTGATAGCAAAGCCCATGCTGACAACTGGTCGATTGAAAGTTCCTTAGAGGAATTATCTTACCTGGCGAGGACAGCCGGCGCCAGAGTAGTTGGCAAACTAGCCCAGAAACTGGAAAGACCTTCTCCAACTTATTATTTAGGCAAAGGAAAGTTAGAAGAGCTAATCAAGATCAGGGAGCAGTCGACATATAGCGTGGTCATATTCAATGATGAGCTATCACCACGCCAGCAGCGAAACCTAGAAGAGGCATTGGAAGTCAAGGTTATCGACCGCACAGCACTGATATTGGACATCTTTTCCCGGCGAGCCCAAACCCGCGAAGGTCAATTACAGGTAGAACTGGCTCAACACCAGTATCTCTTGCCGCGCCTGGCCGGGCAATGGAGCCATCTCGAACGTCTGGGCGGCGGCATTGGCACCAGAGGACCAGGAGAATCACAATTAGAGACAGACCGGCGCCTCATCCGTAGACGAATCCACCGACTACAGAATCAAATTGAGGCAGTAAGACGGCACCGTGCACTCTATCGCCAGAAGCGCAAGAGGAGCCATATTCCTGTAGTCGCCCTGGTCGGCTATACTAACGCCGGCAAAAGCACCTTGCTCAATGCCCTGAGCCAGGCTGACGTCCTGACAGAAGACAAGCTCTTTTCCACATTGGACCCGGTGACCCGACGCCTGGTTTTGCCCGGAGGGCAGCAATTTCTGCTAACCGATACCGTTGGTTTCATTCATAAATTGCCACCATCCATAGTAGCCGCCTTCAGAGCCACACTCGAAGAGTTAACCGAAGCCGATTTGCTACTGCATGTAGTTGACATAATACATCAGGACGCTGCTGAACAATTCCAGACAGTAGAGGAGATCCTTGCCGACCTCAACCTGGCTAACAAGCCTCAGATTACAGTCTTAAACAAGATGGATTTAGCAGGAAACCAAGAAGAAATAAACACCTTGACTCAAAACACACTCGTTAAACCACCAGACGATAACACAATAGTCATCTCAGCCTTAAAAGGCTGGGGTTTGGATATCCTTCTAGACAAAATTAGTACATATCTACATCAAAACCCGGAAATGTGACGGATTGGGTAAAAACAATGATAAGTGCTATTATATTTTTAATAGGGCGTGATGACGGACAGGGCAAAGGATAGCAATGTGCGCGAGAAACCCACAACACTAGGACAGTTCATACGCCAACGTCGCGAAGAGCGTGGCTTGCTTCGGATCGAGCTAGCCAAACTTGCTGATTTGTCTCCCAGCTTAATCAGTTCTATTGAAAATGGCACTACGCCGAACCCCAGTATTTTAACTGTAAAGGCATTAGGTAAAGCGTTACGGGCACAAAAAGAACTTTGGGAATTTATTACAAAACTCTAGAGAGATAAATGCCAATTCAAATCATCAATCCGCTCATAACGGCAGGGCATTGGCCCGGAAAGAGCTTGACTAAAATAAATAATGTATAATTAGAGAAATTATTAAGGTTCTGATAATGGCACTTATGCGAGGTGCAGATAAGGGAAATTAGTCGGGTTGGAAAATGCTAGAGCCGCTTATTGATGATTTTCTGGAATATCTCGAGGTCGAAAAAGGACGCTCGCCTCTTACGATACGTGAATACAGACATTGCTTAAACCGTTTCCTCGACTGGATTAAGACAAACTCAAAAGCAACAACACCTGCGGAAATAACGCCGGAGCTTATTAGAAGATACCGTTTATACCTGGCTCACTTACGTGACCAAAACGACAAACCACTGAAACGCATCACCCAAACCTACCACATTATCGCCCTGAGGGCTTTTCTCCGCTATTTACTGGTTCAGCGTGACATTTCTACCCTATCCCCGGACAAAATCGAGTTGCCAAAGCAAAGCCAGCGGTTAGTCACTTTCCTGAACCCGGAGCAGCTAGAAAGACTGCTGAACAGCCCCAAGATATCAGACGAGGTAGGACTTAGAGATAAGACAATCCTTGAAACCTTGTTCAGCACCGGACTCAGGGTTTCCGAGCTGGTGCGACTGAATCGCGACCAGATAAACCTGGACCGCAAAGAATTTGGCGTCAGAGGCAAAGGAGACAAATTAAGGGTGGTCTTTCTCTCTGATACGGCAGCGCACTGGCTTGAGCGCTACCTGCAAACACGAAAAGACAGCTTCAAGCCGCTGTTTAGACGCTACAGCGGAAGAGTCGATGCTACAAAAGATGGCGAGAAGATGCGGCTGACAGCAAGGTCGGTGCAGGAAATCGTCAACAAATACGCCAAAAGATGCGGCTTACCCATCGAGGTCACCCCACACACCCTGAGGCACTCCTTCGCCACTGACCTGCTAATCGGCGGCGCTGACCTTCGTTCTGTCCAGGAAATGCTTGGTCACGAGAGCATCCGCACCACCCAGGTCTATACTCACGTCACCAACAGGCACTTAAAAGAGGTCCATCAGGCTTATCACAGCAGAAACAAAGGTTAACTCTAAATATTATGTCAAGTCATCCTAGCGAACTAATGGAGGAGAAATGAGCAAACACGAGGTCATCATTATCGGCGGCGGACCGGGTGGACTTACCGCCGGCTTATACACATCTCGAGCCGGACTCAAGTCCCTGCTTATAGAGCGCGGCATTTTCGGAGGCCAGATAGTGAATGCCAGCCAGGTAGATAACTATCCCGGCTTTCCCGAAGGCGTCTCCGGCTTTGATTTGGCTTCCCTAATGCACCACCAAGCCTCCAAATATGGACTGGAGACCATCACCGCCGAGGTTACAGCAATTAAGCCAGGGCATACCTACAGCGTCATCACTTCACAGGGCAATTTCGAAGCCGAAGCGGTGATTATAGCTGCCGGCTCAGAATATCGCAAACTCGGAGTTCCCGGCGAGGAGAAGCTCCTGGGCCGCGGCGTTTCCTATTGTGCTACTTGCGACGGTTTCCTTTTTCAAAATATGGATGTAGCTGTTATCGGAGGCGGCGACACGGCTATCACCGATGCCCTGGAGTTAGGCCAGCACGCCAGCAAGGTCTACATTATCCACCGGCGGGACCAGCTTAGAGCCGGCAAAGTCCTTCAACAACGGGCTTTAGCTCATCCCAAACTGGAGCCCGTCTGGGATACGGTGGTCGACGAGGTTACAGGAGATAATAAAGTAAGCGGACTCAGGCTGCGCAATGTGAAAACGAGTAAAATCACCGACCTGCAGGTGTCTGGCGTCTTCGCTGCCATAGGTATTGTACCCAACAGCAAATGCTTCGCCGACATAGTGGAGCTGGATGAAACAGGGCTTATCAAAACCAACGAGATGATGGCTACCTCATCACCGGGTATCTTTGCCGTGGGCGATATCCGTAAAAATTCACCCCGCCAGATAGCCAGCGCCGTCGGCGACGGCGCCACCGCTGCCCTATCCGCCTTCAAATACCTCCGCGAGAGAAGCTAGTCTTCCGCATGAGACCAGCCGTCCTAATTTCTGCATATTATGTAAAGTATGACTTTCCAATATGTTGATGTCTGCTTAAACTGAATTAAGATGGTGGGCTCGGCAGGGTTCGAACCTGCGACCAATCGGTTATGAGCCGACCGCTCTGCCACTGAGCTACGAGCCCATGTGATACGAGGATCCTGTTTGGAAATCAGCTACCCACCCCCCACCCTATTCGCGGCAATAGTATATCATAGCGCCACAACCACCTGCATCAATTTTACAGCGAGCAGCACCGAGTTATCCCTGACCGAAATATGATTTGCCAAATCCCAGTCTTTGTTATAAAATTAGCAGTTAGAAAATGAGAGTGCTAATTTGCTGGCTAAAAGCTGGCGATACAGATTATAAGCGCTATTATCTCGGCTAATCAGGAGGTTAGCTATGCCGATTTATCAGTACCTATGTCCGAAATGCAACCTGAAATTTGACCTAAAACAGAGCTTCTCTGATGAATCTATAGTTACCTGCCCCAAATGCCAGAATGGTGCACGGCGGCTTTTCTCCCCGGTGCCTGTAATCTTCAAGGGTTCCGGGTTCTATTCGACCGACAATAGAAAAAGTGAATCTGAAAGCACAGGCACAATAAGTAAAATATCCAAGACAGAAGATAAAGGCGAAACTAAGAAAGCACCGCAGCCGGCAGCTTAACCGCTCTTGTCAGCCAAGTTATCCTGTGCTACACTCAAAGCCGGGTCCCTGTAGCTCAGTGGACAGAGCGGCTGCCTTCTAAGCAGCGGGTCGTGGGTTCGAATCCCTCCAGGGACGCATTCAGGTCTGTTTATCTTCCTCTATCGCCTTTCGCTTTCCCAATTTCCGGGTGCTGCGCTTCCGGTAGTTCCTCATCCGGCAACGGGCAGAGCAGAACCTCGCCCGCGGGTCCCGGGCATCGAAATATTCACCGCAGCCAGGACATTGTATGGACCTGGCTATACCGCTAATCTCCCTGAGAAACATCAACCATATCACCGCCAGCAAAGTGTCGGGGAAGAAGTAAATGTCGCGGCTTTGAGAATCTAACATCTTCGGGGTCAATGTATTGACTAAGCGCTTATCCGCTTCCAGGGAAAGATAATACAACGCCGGTCCTCTGGTATCCCCCTTATGCCATCTGCCCAGTAGATTCATGTTCGCCCTGCCCACCAGTTGCACATAACTGTTGCCCAGTCCTATCGTTATGCCATCTCGATGCCACAAGACAACATTTTTCAGCTCTTCATCGCCCGCCAGGACCATATCCCACAATTCCAGACGTTCAGCCAAATCTGCGATCTCTTCCCTCCACCAAAGCAAGGATTCCCCTAATTGAAACTGTCGCCCGGTATCCTGGTTCCTGAATACCAGGTCGTGAACCAACTGACGCTTCAATAAGCCATACTTGTTCGCGAATTCCAGTATATCCTTATCGTCCTTTTTTACCAGACCGGCAAACTGGCGGTGCAGGCTGCTTTGAGACGATTCTAACCCCAGGGTCGTAAGCACTGCACTACTCTTCTTCAGAAACCCATAACTACGATGCCGTATAGAATTGGGCACTATCCACAAGGGTTTGCCCTCAGTCTTTTTCAAGCCAATATTAAATACAGTTTTTAGCACTTCACTCTTGAAACTACCATCGATAGAAGTGAGCGGCTGAGATTGATTGACCCTGGCAAGAACCTCACTGTCGTCAAAGCCCGGTACCAGGGTCTTGCTAAGAGAATAACCATGCTGGCATACACTCAGCAGTGAGCTATATGCGCCAATGTTTACATCTTTCATTGCGTTACGGAAGATTAATAATTTCCGTAACATCATTTTATAACACAGAGAGAGGCAAGTCAAATTTGCGGGCAAACAGGGCTAACGATGGCATGAATTCGAGAAATATTCTATACTGAGGCCACATGGAGCAAAGCCAGCTTAATCAGGACTTGATAAAACTGAGGGAAAGCTTAGGCTCGCTTCCCGAAGCGACGGTCAACCCTGGCTTCGTGGTTGTCAGCGGTTTACCGGGAACGGGCAAAACATTCTTCTGCCGGAAACTGGCTGAGAGGCAACCCTTCTGTATCCTCGAGAGCGATGCGCTACGTAAAGCTCTATTCCCCTCCCCTGATTACAGCGCTGAGGAAAGCGTTCGCCTCTTCGCTGCATGTCACAGCCTTATAGAATGGCTTCTAGTCAATGGAGTACCTGTTATCTTCGATGCTACCAACCTGTCGGAACGCCACCGCGAGCATCTCTATCGCATTGGCGACAGAACTGGAGCCAGGCTGGTTTTAGTACGCGTCGAAGCACCGCCAGCAGTGACCTACCAGCGCCTTCAAGCGCGGAAAAATGGAGCTGCCCCGGAGAATAAATCCGATGCTGACTGGGAAGTTTACAACCAGATGAAACTAAGAGCGCAAAAAATACTTCGTAACCATTTTGCAGTTGATACCTCACTTGATATCGCCCCTGCGATCGACAAAATAATACGTACTATAAATCGTTGAAATCATAACGAGGAATGCACCCAAGGCATTCCTTTCCATGATAATATGAGATAAAATAGATGATATCTAAGCCTCGGAAACCATAAAAGCCAGGAATTAAGAGGAGAGTTAAACGCTGAGGAGGCAAAGTTGGAAATAAAAGTAATCGCCGGTGATATTATAAATGTCAAAGCTGATGCCATCGTGGTCAACCTTTTTGAAGGAGTGAAACGTCCCGGAGGCGCCACAGGCGCCGTGGATAAGGCTCTGGATGGAGCCATCACTAAACTTATCGAGCAAGGCGAAATCAAGGGGAAGCTTAATGAAATCAGCATTATCCATAGCCTGGACAAGATTCCAGTGCGGGTTGTGGCTGTTGTCGGACTGGGCAAACAGTCCGATTTTACACTCGACAAAATCCGCGCTTTAACCGCAGAGGTCTGCCGATGTTTAAGAAAGCTGCATTGCCAGCGGATAGCCACCATCGTCCATGGCGCCGGTGTTGGTGGCATAAAACCTGAAGCAGCATCTCAGGCTATAACCGAAGGCGGTATACTGGGACTATACAGATTCCGCAAACACATGACTAAAGAGCCTGAAAACCATGATATAGCCGAAATTATTATTGTAGAAGGGGATGCAGCCAAGCTAACAGCCCTGAAGGAGGGTTGTAAAAAAGGACGGATAATTGCGGAAGCCACAAATTTAGCCCGTGACCTGATAAACGAGCCCGCCAATTACATGACGCCAGGCGATATGGCAAAGGTGGCAGAAGGACTGGCGAAAAACTACGGTCTTAAGTTAACTGTATTAGACCGTGAGCAAATGGAAAAGGAAGGTATGGGAGCACTGCTGGGAGTAGCCCAGGGAAGTCGTCAGCCGCCAAAACTGATAGTATTGAATTACAAAGGAGATAAGAAGGCACCTGATACCCTGGGGCTTGTTGGTAAAGGTATAACCTTCGATTCCGGCGGCATATCTATTAAGCCATCCGAAAACATGGCAGAAATGAAAGGTGATATGGCAGGTGCCGCTGCAGTCATGGCAGCATTAAGCGCCATCGCTCAACTGAAGCCGAAAATCAATGTCACTGCGGTTGTTGCAGCTACCGAAAATCTGCCCGGAGGTAGCGCCCTAAAGCCCGGCGACGTTCTAAAAGCCATAAACGGCAAGACCATAGAGGTGCTTAACACCGATGCCGAAGGAAGGCTCACGCTAGCTGATGCCCTGGGTTATGCCGTAAAGCAAGACTTCTCACCATTGGTCGACCTGGCTACCCTTACTGGCGCCTGCCACATAGCACTGGGAGACATCTGCAGCGGGATATTTGGCAACTCCCAGGAACTGATAGATGAGGTTGTTAAGTCTGGCGCTGAAGCTGGGGAGCGTCTATGGCAACTGCCTATGTACGAAGAATATAAAGAGAAGAACAAAAGCGATGTAGCTGATATAAAGAACAGCGGCGGCCGATGGGGTGGCGCTATCACCGCAGCACAGTTTCTTTCCGAGTTTGTCGGTGATAAACCCTGGGTGCATATCGATATGGCTGGTACCGCCCAAACCGAAAAGGAGCGTGGTTATATTGTTAAGGGTGCTACCGGCGTCGGCGTGCGAACACTGGTCAATTTCGCGCTGGCTCAAGCAAAGTAAGCTAGAAAAAGGAGGCGAATCATGAAAGTAAAATGGTTGGGACATGCTTCCTTCCTCATCAGTCCCGATAGTGGGACCAAGATTATTACCGACCCTTACCCTCAAGGCAGCGGGCTCAGCTACGCACCGTTCAACGAGGCTGTCGACGTTGTTACAGTGAGCCATGACCACTTCGACCACAACAATGTCGCATCAGTGCCAGGCAAACCCGAAATCATCACCGGGAGCGGCATCAAGCACATCAAAGGAATTCAATTTAAGGGTATCGCTACCCACCACGACGATTCACAAGGCAAAGAGCGGGGGGCTAATACAATATTCTGCTTTTCTGTTGACGGAGTAAAGCTTTGCCATCTAGGCGACCTGGGCCATAGACTCAACAAGGAGCAAATTGATGAAATCGGCGATGTGGACATATTGTTAATACCGATTGGTGGTACCTTCACCATCGATGCCAAGATGGCAAGCTCGGTGATAGATGACTTAAAGCCAAAGGTCGCCATACCCATGCACTGCAAGACATCCAAATGCAACTGGCCGCTAAACACTATCGAGGATTTCCTGGCTGGCAAGGAAAACGTAAGGAATGTGAATTCCAGCGAAGTAGAGCTTCAAGTAGGCAAGCTGCCACAGGCTACTGAAATTGTAATATTAGAGCCAGCCTCATAAGGCGATACCCCCCCTACACAAATCGAGGGCACTCACTCAGTCTTAAGCGTTTCCCAGCCTATGCGTGCCGCTTCCATTTCAGCGGCCCTTTTGTTCTTACCCGAACCGGTACCCAATACTCTGTCTCCAAGCACCACTTCGACAACAAAAACTTTATCGTGGTCAGGACCCGAAACTTCCACAAGACGATAGACCGGAAGTTGCTTATATTTAGGCTGAGTGAATTCCTGCAACAGGGCTTTATAGTTCCGCCCTATCCCCTTAGCCCTCACTCCCTGAAGCTGGCTGTGTAATTTGCTTACAACGAAATCCCTGGCGACATCTAGCCCCTGGTCAAGAAATACAGCCCCAATCAGGGCTTCAAAGGCATCGGCAAGATTAGTTTGTCTCTGGCGTCCTCCACCACTATCTTCTCCCCTTCCCAGATACAGGTAATCGCCAAGCTTAAGCTCGGCGGCAATCTCTGCCAGAGTCTCTTGCCGAACTAGCGATACCCGGATTTCAGTCAATTCCCCTTCACCAAAATGAGGAAACTCATGATATAGTTTCTCAGCAACTATAAGGCTCAAAAGAGCATCGCCGAGGAATTCAAGACGCTCGTTGTCTAAAAAATTGGAACCCGGATTTTCATTGATATAAGAGGAATGTATAAAAGCCTGCTGAAGCAGAGATGCGTCTCGAAAGGTTATTCCGATAGCTTGCTGTAAAGCTTGCCAATCTACCAAAGTCACTCAATCCTTCTCATCTGAGTATAGCAATGAGTTAGCAACGGTGGCAAATCACCTTGGCACATAGAACGTCATCAGACTAAAAAGAGGCAACCAATTTCAAGGCAACACTAGCAAAATTCGGGGGCTTGAGTGGTTCGTCACAAAGCAAGACGGGACGCGCAATGTAAAATTGCCTCGTCCCGCCTCAACTCATTGCCTTATCTGCAATTTCCGCTAAGAAGACGCTACCTCAGTATATTCACAACGTCAAAGCCGGCCATCGCCTTCGGCTCGGATTAGCCAGTTGATTCCCTGATATTTAACTGGAACTTCGACAAATTCACCCATCTTAGACACGCTTGAATGGGTTTTCTCAGGTAACACAGGAGCGCTTATATATGGGTTTTTAGGTTTATCATAACCTAAGAAAATGGCAGGAGGAATTTCCGGCACCCAGGGCGAAGGCATTATTTCATCGCCAGATCGCTCACTGTGTGTGACTACTTCCACATAGAAATCACCATTAGCGATGACGTTCGGAACGTCAATCTCTTTCCAGAAATTCTTCTTTTCATCCCAGAGAGCACGCCACGGAACATCAACCGACCATAACTGATTGTTTCTACCACTGTCCCAAATCCTCACTGTGGCATATCTATCGGCCCAATCGCTATCATCAAGCACATGTGTCTGGACATATAACTCAATTTTCTGTACCTTAAAGGGTACTGCCGGTGGTGAGAACTGAACCATATGCCCCAAATCCCCTGTTACGCTCAATAGGTCTGGAGAAGCAGCTCCTGAATCATACTGGATTTTATATGGCCATTCGTACACATTCAGCATAGCAGCAGATTCCCCAATTTCCAGCTTATAGCTGCCGGAAACATTCTTAGCTACCTGGAAGGTAACCTTTTCGGTACCTTTGGGCCCAACTGGGACATCTTTTTTATCGACTTCCTTTCCGTCAACGACCAGAACTGCATTATACGTACCTCCCATATCTCCTGTATTTGTCACGACTGCGGATACATTTGTCACCTCACCGACCGATACACCACCCCGGGTTACGGTAAGAGGCCCGACCTCAAAGTCAGCGTAGTCCTTAGGAATCGGAGCTGTTGGGACATCTCCTTGAGATGATGAATCTCCCCCAGTCCCGGGAACTTGTGGCTGTGGGCCACAAGCCACTGCTGAGATAGACAACAACATCAGAATAAGCCCTGCAACCAAAAACGAGTACCAATTGTGTTTGTTCATATTCTCCTCCTATATAAAATTAGCTCACACATGTTATAACGTTTATCATACGCTGAAAGTTTACTATGCACGATATTACTATTGTACCGCGAATCAGCTACATTTGTAATAGCGAATTAGTACTACAAGGTATTAGGAACTTAGTAATAAATATGTAAAGTCTTAAAAAACCACCAAAATACTAGATGTTGAGGGAACATCGCATTTATAAGATAAAAAATCCAAAAACCCCAATCCGCATAAACATGCTATATCGGTTGTCATAGATATAGACCTCTGTTATAATCCATACGGGTTGGGGATTCGTCTAGCGGTAGGACAGCGGACTCTGGATCCGTAAGGCCAGGTTCGAATCCTGGATCCCCAGCCAGGTTAGAAATCGATAGTACAGGGCGCATTCGTCTAGGGGTTTAGGACACCGCCCTCTCAAGGCGGAGATCACGGGTTCGAATCCCGTATGCGCTACCATCTTGCTTAAAAGATAAAAGCTTTACTGTCTCCGTGTGCAACTTATTTTGAAACCTGGAAAGACTGCGGGTAAAACCATCATCTCAGATGCTCCGATATTGCCTACCTAAAACCAAAGTACCATTACACTCATCATTGTGCCATATATTGAGAGTGTGAGCTTGTTATTATATAATGCAGTCGGAAAACATGGCTCATCAAACAGCGATTATTGATAGGTCTAAAAAGGTGCGCAGGGTAACTAAAGCTACTAAGGCACGCAAAAGAAAGAAGTCTGCAAATGCCAAGCTGCAGCAGATATCCCGGGTTGCCGCTGACCTGTTTTTTGAAAAAGGGTTCTGGCAGACCACAACCAAGGAGATAGCAGAGGCATGCCATATCAGTGTGGGGACTCTCTACTACTATATTAAATCCAAATACGATTTCCCCATGATGTTCAGCAAGGTACACATCAGAGATATAAATAAATGGGAGAAAGAAGTACGCAAGGAAATGCCAGATGCAGCGCCCGAGGAAATGCTCCGGAAAGCTGTCAGGAAGCTTGTATATCTCGTTGATTTAAGAGATAGAATGGTGCTCTTCTGGTATAACACAGCGCAACACTTAGAATGGGAGCAATTAGAGGACATAGTCAATACGGAGCTTCGGATAGTAGCTCTATTTAAAGAGATAATAGATAAGGGCTGTCGTGAAGGCCAGTTCAAGACCAGTGACTCATTAATGACCGCAGTTGATATTGAATTGTTCTGCCATACATGGGTGATAAAAGGGTGGCACCTTTATCACTTCTATACACTTGAGCAATATGCAGATATGTGCGAACATAAATCAGTTTTATTGGCGCGTGGTTCCAGCGATTTAAAAATTCCCGAAGCCGCCGGATATCCGATTATAGAGGTACAGCATCTGAAAGATGACTGGGACCAGCGGCGTAAGGAAAACCCAAATGGTCATGGCAGTGATTCATGGGTACGCTCACCTACCAAAGTTGATCATAAGTCTACTTAGCTTTCTCTTCGTCCTGTAGCACCCTGCGCAATACCTTACCCACCAGTGTCTTTGGTAATTCCTTGCGAAACTCAAAGAACCTGGGAATTTTATAGCCTGTTAACTTCTCCCGGCAAATTTTTTGCAGTTCCTCCGGTGTTATCTGTTGCCCCTCTTTTAATACCACCCAAGCCTTCACTGCCTCCACCTGCCGCGGGTCTGGAATCCCTGCAACGCACACCTCCGCTACTGCAGGGTGCGCCATTAGTATCTCCTCCACCTCCCGTGGCCACACCTGAAAGCCCCCACACTTTATGAGGTCTTTCTTGCGCGACGTGATAAATAGATACCCATCTTCGTCCATATACCCGATGTCACCAGTATATAGCCACCCATTACGCAAGATCTCGGCTGTCTCCCCCGGTCGCTTCCAGTACTTCTGCATCAACTGAAGTGCCTTTATGGTAATCTCGCCTTCCTCTCCTGCCTTGAGCTCCCTCTCGCCAGTATCAATATCCACTATGCGCACTACCACATCTACAGGTGGCACACCTACCGAGCCCTGCTTCCATTTTCCCTTAACCGGGAAGTTCGCACCAACAATTCCCGATTCCGTTAAACCATATCCCTCTACAACAGGTCCGCTGATGAGCTTTTCAAACCGATGTTTAGTCTCAGCCATAAGCGGAGCTGCACCTGAACCAACTCGTGTTAATGATCTCAAATCGCCAGCCTTCAGACCCTGATAATTGAGTATCGCTATCAACGTGGTAGGAGTAACAGAAACGCTGGTTATCTTGTAGTCCCTGATAGAATCAACAACATTTTTAATATCCCGTGGGTTCTGAATCAGCACCTGTGGGGCATGACACATTAGCGAAACTCCGAAAGCGACATATACCCCAAAGGAATGGAACAAGGGTAATTGCACCAGTACTTTATCCTCCCAGTCAACTATCACCGACTTATACCACGCCCTGTGAAACATAGCAGTAATAATAATCGAATGGTGGCTGCCCATAACACCCTTGGGTATGCCGGTAGTGCCGCCGCTAAACAATATCAGAGCTGTATCCGCTGGGTTAACTTTGATATCTGGACGTGGCGAGCCGCTGTACTTCTCTATCAGGTCACTCCACCAGACATCTCCTTTTTCCAGCTTGACCGAATCGCCCTCCTTCTTCGATGGTGACTCAGCATATGTATCCAGATCTGAAGCAATCAGCAGGCGCAGCTTGGTGTGAGGCTGGAAAGATTTGACTGTCTTATAATATGTCGAGCCTACTATTGCCACCTCAGTTTCGACATCGTTTATAGAGTGCTCAAGTTCAAATGACGTATAAAACGGATTGAGTGGTACCACTATGCCTCCCACCTTCCAGATGGCAAAGAAGGCGATAAAGCTCTGCGGACAGTTTAGAAAAAGAGATATTACTCTATCACCTTTCTTAACGCCGCTGGCAATGAGCGCCGCAGCCAGTGCATTGCTGTGTTCTTCCACCTCGCGGAGGGATACTTCCCTTCCCTGAAAGATGGCTACGGGATGCTCCGGTCTCTGCCTCACAGCATCAGCAAGAACATCAAGCACCGTAATATCTGGATAGGGCTGCAGCGTATGCGGTACACCAGGGTCATAGCTCTTAAACCACGAATAATCCTGCATATAATTTCTCCTCCAACCTGTCAACAGCTTTCATAAAAGCTTCTAAGACCAGCCACTGGCTGCTACGCACTTCTAAACTCCAAGGTACGCTCTCCGCACGTCCTCATGGTTAATCAGGTCAGATGTCTTGCCCTGCAATATCAGCTCACCGTTCTCGAGCACATAACCATAGGACGCCAGCATAAGCCCGAGACGTGCGTTCTGTTCCACCAGCACCACCGTCATTCCTTCACGGTTAATCTCCTTTATCTTTTCAGCCAGCTGCTGGCGCAGTAAAGGACTGAGCCCCAGAGAGGGTTCGTCAAACAAAAGCACTTCCGGCTGCGCCATCAGCCCGCGTGCGATAGCCAGCATCTGCTGCTGCCCGCCACTTAGCTCTCGACCCTTGGCATGGAGCTTGTCCCTCAGGACAGGGAAAAGAGACAGCGCTTTCTCCAGTGACCTGTGTACCTCTTTCCCGTCTTTTCGCAGATAAGCTCCCACCCGCAAATTCTCCCTGACTGTCAGCAACGGGAAAATCTTTCTACCTTCAGGAATCTGGATAATACCCAGGGATGCTATCTTTGCCGCTGTCAGCCCGCTTATTTTCTGCCCCTTGAAGTAAATCTCACCCTTTAACCCCTCACCTGTCTTCTTTTTCTTAACCTTAATGATTCCACTGATGGCATTAAGTGTAGTCGTCTTACCAGCTCCGTTTGCCCCCAGTATGGTGACAAAGTCACCTTTATCTACAGACAGTGACAAATTCCTGATGGCAACATGTTTTTTATAATAAACCGAGACATTTTTAAGCTCCAGCATCATCTATATTGTCTCCGTACCCAGGTAAGCCTCGATGACCTCCTGTTTATTCATCACTTCCTCAGGTTTGCCGTCGGCAATCTTATTGCCAAAGTTGAGCACGACCACCCTGGTAGCTATATTTAGCAGCACCTTCATGTTGTGCTCAATCACTAATACCGTGATGCCCTGTTCACTGATCTTCTTGATATTCTCAACTACAAACATAGCCTCTTCATGGTTCATGCCGGTGGTCGGTTCATCGAGAAGCAGCACGGTGGGATTCGCTATCAGCGCCATAGTTATTCCCAGCATCCTTTGGTAACCGTGCGAAAGCCCTGCCGCCGGCAAAAATATGTCGTTAAATATATCGAATGTCTTTAATAACTCAATTACCCTGCCAACAACTCTCTCATGGTCATCTTTATAAGCTTTGGTTTCGAAAAAAGCCTGCCAATCTTTTGTTTTATACTGTCGGAACGACCCTATCAGCATGCTTTCCAGCACTGTGGCTCCTTCAAAGAGCACATTTGACTGAAAAGTCCTGACTATGCCCCGTGTAGCTATCTGGTCGGGTCGCAACCCTGATATTTTCTCTTCATTGAATAAAATCGTCCCCCGACTGGGACGGTAATAGCCTGAGATAACATTAATCATCGTGGTCTTGCCAGAGCCATTAGGACCAACAATACCCAAAACCTCGCCTTTTTCCACACTGAGGTCGACATCCTCTATGGCAGCCAGTTTGCCAAAAAATTTTGTTAACCCTTTCAATTCTATTAACGGCATCTCTACTTTATCCCCTGATTCACTCCACAGCTGCTTCAACTTCTTCAGGTATTTCATATTCATCGGGCTCTCTAAAGACCTTGCGCCAGAATTTACCCCAGAGGTCTATAAGCCCGGTTCCTTTAGGCAGGAAAAGCAGCACAATCACCACGACAGCGCCGAACAACAGGTATTGAATATTGTATATTGGCAGACGGGACAGATAGATACCCAAAGTATACAACACGAGAGAGCCGACTAACGCCCCGCCAACTATCGAGCTGATACCGCCTACAATGCTCATCATCATTATCTGTATGGACTCCCACAGTCCTAACATCAGCGGAGTTATTATTGACAAGAAGTGAGCGTAATAGGCACCGGCAAACCCTGTGAACACTCCTGCCACGGTAAAAGCAATTACCCTGTATTTCATAAGATGAATGCCCTGATGCTCAGCCAGTATTTGATTGGCTGCCATACTGGAAAACGTGCCGCCCAGACGGCTACGGCCTATCTGCCAGAAGACCAGTGACGTTACAGCCACCAGAAGTATCATAAAGTAATAATACGGCACTATGCTCGTAGAGAAATTTATTTCAAAACTACCCAGGACAATGGGAGGTGGTGGAGGCGGTATCAACCCCCTGACACCATGGGTTATCCCTTCCATTTGCTGAGCAAGAAGCCTCACCATCTCACAAAGGGCAAGCGTAATAATTGAGAAATATATGCCGCCCACCCTCAGTACCACCAGGCCGATAATTAAAGCAATGATTCCTGATACAATGCCCGCCAGCAGAAAGCTGGGCCAGAACGGCATGCCCAGATTAGCAGTGAGTATGGCAGAAGTATAACCGCCTAAAGCCATGAACGCCGCCTGCCCCAGACTGAATTGCCCTGTCCTCAATACCAGCGTAAAGCCCATAACTGCAATCGCCCAGATTCCGCTTGATATAAATATAGACAGTGTTATCACATTAGTGGTGAAAACAGGGAAAATGACTAGCAGCGCAGCCAGGAATCCGGCCGCTGTTCTTGGCAACAAGGTCTTATAATCTAGGTACGGTATCATTTTATAGAGGCTCCAAATAACCCCTGCGGCCTGACCAGCAGGATAACGATGACAAGCAGAAAAAGCACGAACTCAGAGAGATAAGACACATAATAAGCTATGACGCTGTTAAGTAAGCCCAGTATTATGCCACCTACAATTGCCCCGGTGAGGCTGCCCAGGCCTCCGATGATAATAGCCAGCAGAGAGAAAATCATGGGAATTCGCCCTATGAAAGGATTAACTATGTAGACAGGCGCCATGATGCTGCCTGCCATCGCCGCCAGTGCACAGCCGATGCCCATAACGATTACTGAAACCCGCCCTACACTGATGCCATATAAGCTGGCGGCATCCGGTTCTTGAGCCGCAGCTCTGATAGCCAGCCCTACCTTGGTAAAGTTCAACACAATATACATGGCAATCATGATGACCAGGGTAAAAATAACTACAGCAATTTTCTGATAGCTTATGCTAAACGAACTCAAATTAAGTACACCTGGTAATACCATGGCCAACCCCTTATCTTGAAGGCCAAAGACCATACCGGCTGCACCCTCGAAGAAGAAAATGAGCGCCAGAGTCGCCGCAGTTACGTATAGCATGCCATAACCCGGGGCAGTGAGACGCTCGATGATAAATTTCTCCACGAGTGCACCCAATCCGCCTACAACCACCCCGGATATAAGCAAGCTTATGGGGAAAGGTATGCCCGCTGCTGTTATAGCGTAATAGACTACGAAAGCGCCTAGCATGTAGAACTGACCATGTGTCCAGTTCAGAATCCCCAGTATGCTGAATACCAGCACCATGCCGAACGCCATCGTCATATATATGCAACTTTGAACTAATCCATCAACCCATATTTCGGCAGGGGGCATACCAATTCTCCTTATCCTGTTTCCGTGCTGTTATGGGATTGGTTGCCAGGGAGATTCAGAAATATATACTTCTTTGTCACCCTGGATTTGCGAGATAGCGTTAGGATTTCCGAAGACTATCGGCGAACCGTAAGTCTTTGCACCCGACATCGTATATTTACCAATCGGCGTGTCAAAGGTACCACCGCGGATAGCCTCCATAATGGCATCGGGGTCATCCACAGTGCCAGCCTTCTCCAGTGCCTGAGCCAGAATCAATGCTTGAGTTGGCAGCCAGCCTATGCCACCGGTGTAAACATATGGCTTACCCTGCTCCTCCGACACCATACTCATCGCTTCCTGACACATGTCAATATATTTGGGGTTAACCTCGATCTCCTTGAAATCCCATGGAGCATAATATGAACCAATAAGACCCTGAGCAGCATCACGGCCGCAGACAGCGACGTACATGGCTGGGTCAAGAATCGGGCCAGAATGACCAACCCGCATGTCCTTGTAACCCATCTCCCAACGCTGTTTGGCAAAAATCATGGTCGAAGAGATATCCCCAGCAGTAAAGACAACACCACAACCCGCTTCTGCAAACCTGGTAATGTATGGAGCCCAATCCGCTGTACCCGGCGTGTACCACTCGTGGTGATACTTGACTCCGTCAGCATCAAGCGTATTATCTACGTTGTCCCAACCTGCGCCCTTGCCCTGGGTCGAGTCCAGAATGCCTAAAACTTTGTAATCAGGGATTGCTTTGACAATTGCCAGAGCGTCACCTAGATACTCCTCCTGGGATGGATGTCCAAAAACAACATAAGGCATCGTCTCTGGGTCATACAGCCCACCCCAACTGGCAGGTACTGCCTCATTGCCATTCCTGGCAATAAGAATTACCTTGGCCGGGTTGGTCACAGCCGATACAGAGGGGAAATTCCAGCTCCAGTGCCCGACGAGGAACTTGCAGCCATCTCCGAATATGAGCTGCTTGGCGGCAGCAGCACCACCCTCAGGTGTGTTCTTATCATCAACTTGAATAAGCTTAAGGTTGTAAGTCTGACCATCTACCTGAAAGCCTTCTTTGTTGAACACCTCAATAAAGGCTTCATAGAATGGCGTAGGAACCTTTCCCCAGTTTGCCGCTGGACCGCTTAGAGGCACCGGTGTTCCTATATTTATGGTTATGGGCCCGGTGGGCTGAGGCGGGGCTGGCTCGGCGCAGCCTATGGCGAACACTCCAAGCACAATAAACGTGGCCATCAAAATTGCCACAACGTTATACCACTTTTTCATCGATTTTCAATCCTCCTTCCTTATTTTTTTGGTCTCTGTTTGGCTTAACTTTCCCTTCACTATGGCATACACCCTCCTTTCCCAGGTCAGTGGTCAAGCTATAACTGCGCTTTACAATACACTCCCGAGATTAAGCCACCTTCCCTACAAAGAATAATATAGAATTCGCCCGAAAATCACACCATTGAAAAGTTGAGGAAATTTAATGGATACCAACAATCGACTGACCACTCGCTCGACATGTAATGAGACATAATTTACCATCAATCAATTATTGTGTCAATAGGCTGTTGACATGGCACAGAAACAGATTATAATGTCTGTCACTATAAGTCGCAATTGTAAGGTGAAATCTTGGCTAAAGTCAACATAAACTTCATCGGACCGTGGAGGCTTTTCCTGGGTGTGCGAACCGTAACAGCCGATGTAAACAATATCGATGAAGCCAGAGACTATGTTGAGACTAATTACGGGCATGTATATAACAAAAAACTTGAATCTCGGGGCGTCAAAAAGAAGCAATCTGTCTGGGATAGCAGCAACGTCCTGCTTAACGGCAAGAATATAAGACAGTTAGATGAACCGGTACTTAAAGATGGTGATAATCTTGATTTGCTGCCAAGAGTTGCCGGCGGTTGAAAACCTGCATCCGTTCCTGGTATTACTTAGCGCCGATTGATGCCGCTATCTCCGGCATACCCAGGCTCTCTAATCGTTTCTTCGATGGCTTGCCCGTAGCACTGTCCCAGTCTCTCAGGGTATAGTACTCAGGCAACATCTTCTCCATGTTGGGCACATGGCCCTCAGTTCCGCCCTCAGGAATCGGTCTCATAACCAGCTCGGGCAGCACATCGTCTTTTGCAGAGATACCAAGCTTGCAGGAAAGAGCCCGCTGCAATTGGAATATACGTTCCCCTGCCTTCAACAGCTCAGCCAGGTCGGTATTCCAGCCTGTAGAAGCATTTATCATGCCGGTTATCATGGTAACTGGTATAAGCGCCCAGACACATATACCTATGGAATCGCTTGCAGCCACCCAGTTCTGGCTTCTCTCAACCATGGCAGCTTTATCATCAGCCCAGCGGTCAGTTATAGGAAAATCCAGGTCAGGATGGCCTGTACCGCCATCTATCTGGTAAGCATTGCTTTTATTATGGTCGGCTCCGCGCGGAGCGGTTGCGTAGACAATGCCCATGCTGTGGTACGCCCTCGGGTCGTGCATCGGAATCTCGAGACCTTTTGTTTGGACGGCTTCACCAGGGGGACGACCGTATTTCTGCGCCATGCGCTTTGTCCCTCCTGCCACGATGGCACCGAAGCCCTGATTCTTGCCGATTTGCTGCAACAGCTCGACAGCGGCGTCGACATTCCCCCAGGTGAGCTTAAGTCCGCCGGTATCTTTCTCCGAAATTACACCTAAACCATATAGATAAAAAGCATAGCCGGCGCTGGCGCCGCCACTGATAGTGTCGAACCCGTAAGCATTACACATCTCGTTAAGGTAAGCAGCTGTGGACATGTCGAGATCCAGCCCCATCATTGCCCCCAGAGCAATCAATGTTTCGTATTCAGGACCTTCCACTCTATCATATAAATACTTCCCTTCTTTTATCTGGAGTATCTTACGGCAACGTATGGGACAGCCAAAACAAGGGGTACTGTCAGTCTGAAATTTCTCGAACTGCTCGGCTCCGCTTATTTTCGTTGCTTCCGGCAAAGTTGGGGCAGTATAGTAATTGGTTGGGCCGTCGCCATAGGAAATAGCAGAATCCACCCATGATGCTGTGCCACCTTCATGCATCCACTGGGTGAAAAAGCCTTCCTTCACCTCAGTCGTGGCTTGCCGTGCCACTTTGCGGAACTTTTCCGGATCATGCATGGGTAGCTTCATCTTGCCGCGCACTGCTATGGCTTTGACCTTCTTAGAGCCCATAACACAGCCCAACCCAGCCCGACCCAGGCAGTGACCGTACTCAGACATGATATTGCCGTAGAGCACCAGGTTCTCAGATGCTGGACCGATACATGCGATTTGTGTGCGATTATCTCCATATACCTTCTTGATTTCCTCCTGAGTCCTGTAGGTATCCTTGCCCCAAAGGCCGCTGGCATCTTTTAAATCGGCAACGCCTTCCTTGATGTAAAGGTATACCGGCTTGGCTGATTTGCCTTTGAGTATGATGCCATCGTAACCGGCATTCTTGAGTTCGGCGCCGAACCAGGAGCCGGCGTTGGCATCACCATAATGCCCTGTGTACGGAGATCTGGTAGCACCACCCCAGCGGCTGACACTGGGACCGCTGGTGCCGTTGAGTAGTCCGGACATGAGTATGAGAGGATTATCTGGTCCCAGCGGATCGGTCTTCTCATCGACCATGTCATACAAGTAGCGCGCAGCCAGCCCAGTACCGCCGAGGAAATCGCGGGCATATTTTTCATTCAGCGGCTCATCGGTAAGCGCACCCTTGCTGAGGTCAACTATCAGGATTTTGCCATGATATCCATTCATGGTATCCTCCTTCAGGTATTTAATTAAAAATCGATGCTCTTGCCCTCATAAGCATACCTGAATATCTTGCCCAGGTCCTCCTCGCCGGGAACTCGGGTGACGGTCATCGTCATGACCTCATTCAATGCCCTGTCTATCAATCCAGGAATCGATTCATCATACTTTGCCTTATCGATGCCGCATTCCTTGACAGACATCGGTTGGCCAATTTCCTTCGCCAGCGCACGGACTTTAGCGGCTAAAGCTTTAGCACATTCCTTGTCCGAGCCGGAGGCGATACCACAAAAGCGGGCTATCTCGGCATACTTGGCTGTCGTCTCCTCAGAGCCGTTGATAATGTATTCCATGGTATAGGGCAGGAAAAGTCCCACAGCACGCCCGTGAGGAACATGGAACATTGCTCCCAGGGCGTGTCCGGTGCTATGTCCCAATCCAGCCATGGAATTGCCGAAGGACATGCCACCGAGCATAGCAGCGTTCTGCATCTCCTTGCGTGCCTCAATATCATCCCCGTTTTTATAAGCCTTGGGCAGATATTCAAAAGTTTTCCTTGTGGCAATCAATCCTGGCCCCTCGGTTATGCTGGTCCCCCAGGTTGACACGTACCCCTCTATGGCATGCGTGACGACATCCATGCCGGTATCAGCTGTGATTTTAGGAGGCATGCCGGCAACCATAACGGGGTCAAGAATTGCCACATCGGGCATACATTCGGTGGTACCCAGGCCAAGCTTACGGTTTTCGATTGTGTCGGTGAGCACTATTGCCCAGGTAGCCTCAGCGCCGGTACCGCTGGTGGTGGGAATAGCCATGAGCCTGGCTTTGGCTCTAAAATTATAAGTATCGGAGGCAATAATCGAATCCGGCTCCAGGTCCGGCCTTACCAGCAGTATAATGATAGCCTTGGCTGCATCCATACACGAACCACCGCCTATTCCGATGACCCAGTCGGGCTGGTACTTCCCTACCTCTACCCCACCCTTTTTAACGGTGTTAAGCGAAGGCTCTGGTTCTACTTCATCAAAAATTTGCCATTTAATGTTTATTGCGTCCAGTTGGTCGGTAACCAGCTTTGTTAAGCCGAGTTTTACTATGTTTTTATCCGAGACAATGAAAGCTTTTTTGCCCTGAATCTGGGCTATGTACTCCAGGGCATTGTCTCCATAGGCAATAAACGGGCATGAAAAAGTCCACATGCTAACCTCCTATAAGATATTATGTAAACTATTAACCCGGCTTAGTCCAGCCACTCAGTCTTCACGTGTGTGGTACTGGTGGTCAGCTCATTAGCCGCCTTGACGTAGCGCATGATTTTGGCCATGTTGCCCGAGAGCTTTGCCTGCCTGGTAATCATGGACTTTATAGGGTCGAGCTCCTTTGTGGCTATTCTTTTCCAGACAGGGTATGGAGCTGACATGGTGAATTCAGGCTTGTATTTACTTTTGTCGGCGACAACCTCTATTTTCCGGCATTTGCCATGGTAAAGGTCAATGTACGTGTAAGCCGTCTCTTTAACCGGGCCGCCTGCCTCCATAATAAAGTAAAAGTCCCCCTCCCAGGTCCTTGCCGACTCCTCGTATGCCTTGTTGCTATTTATCGCCTCCTTGTATAGATCGCACCACTCTTGAGTAAAAAACTTAGCCATCACAAAACCTCCCTTCCTTTTAGGGATATTATATGCCTATCCAGTATTTTTGCAACGCTTAAATACGTTCAGTCCAGCCATTCGGTGGGAATCTTTGCAGTTATATTGGTAAGCTCATTAGCCGCCTTGGTGTAGCGCATGATTTTAGCCATGGTGCCCCTGCTGCCCGTCATGAGCTTGGATTGCTTGGTTATAAGCGCCTGCGTGGAATCGAGCTGTTTCAGACATATCCTCTTCCAGATATGATAAGGAGCCTGAATTATGAATTCAGGGTTATACTTCTTGGGGTCGGTAACGACTTCTGCTGCCCTGCATTTGCCATGATAAAGGTCTACGTACCCATATATTGGTTCTTTGACCGGGCCGCCCTTCTCCGTGATAAAGTAAAAATCACCTTCCCATGTCCTTGCCGACTCCTCGTATGACTTACTGTTATTTATCTCCTCCATGTACACACCGTACCATTCCTGCGTCCCATATTTATGCATAGTTAGCGACCTCCCTTATATTTTTAGTATTGTGTATGTGCCAGCAAAGTTAGATTAATATCAATATTTCGACTGACCACTCATTCGGTAATTACTGGACAATCTATCATTTAGCCGCATTACTTGTCAAGGGCTATTTTATCTTTCCATGCCAGGGAGATTCCCTCACCCCCAACAACCAGCATATCAACTGGAAACTCGAGTGGCGACTCTCGAGAGTCGCCACTGCCTGTAACACAAACGGGTAGCTTATCTCGTTCATTCCAGTTTGTCGAGAGAGCTGCCATCTCCGGACTTTCTAAAGAAGCGCCATCCCCTGACCTTCATTATTACATTATCCCAAGTTCTGGCGATTGGACTCCGGGGCTTGTCACCAGTCATGTCCAGCTTATCTACCGGGGCAGCCCTCCGTCTGACTCCCGCGGTCATGGCATCCCAAATCCTGGCAATCGGATTCCGGGGCTTATCACCAACAGATTCCAGCTTAATTACAGGGGCAGCCTTAGGCTTATCGTCAACAGATTTCAGTTTAATTTCGGCAGCAGCCTTCGGTCTGAGACGCCTGGGCTTCACCACGGCAAACACAATCATAGCCACCACCAGGATAGCATATAAGGCAATCACCCCCCAGACCCAGAAAGGTATCGGCGCTGGCTCCTCCGTCGTCGTTTCTACAGGCTTTTCCTCAGCTATCACCGTGAAGCTGCCTATGGCACTTGGGTCGCTGACTATGGGTTCAATCACTCTAACCTGCCAGAAATAGCCGGTGCCATAATCGAGCTCACCATCATACAGATAGGATGTCAGCGGCACATTAGTCTTAACCACCACATCTTGTAGGGCGGCATCTTTAGCCAGCACAAATTCATATCTGCTGGTCCTCGGCATCGGAGACCAGGAAAAAGCCGGAGCGCGGGAGACACCTCTGGCGCCATAAGGAGGACTGAACAATGTAACAGTGGGATATTCCGCCATCACCGGAAAACCGGCCCCTACCGTAAAATACATCGTCGCCGACCACGGACTGCGGACAGCCTCACCGGCAACGTCAACCCTGGCTCTGACCCTCCAGTAATAGGTGTGACCGGCTTCAAGATTCCCAAAGCCGGCGATGCCGGATGCCAGCGTGGGCACCAGGCCACCCGCCGGGAAATAACATTCTGGCGCCAGCTGGTTAGCCGGCACAATATTTGCGTTGCGCAGCACTACTATGCTGAAACCGCTGTCCTTAGCCAGCTCCAGTTCATATGCCGAGGCATAGCTGAGCTGACGCCACTTGAAATCTATCTCAGTAGCTCTACCTGTAACCGGGTCAACAGGAACAAAATCACCGCTTGCCGGCGAGGTTGTCCATGGACCTACCTTAGCTACAGTATCAGCCAATGCCCACAGGCAACCTGTCCCATTTGCCCAATTGTAGGCACGGTTATCAATCGCCCACAGGCTGTTGTCCTCATTGCTTGAGATTTTAAGCGAGCTGGGCTCACGACTGAAAACTACGACGGGAGGAAGCCCCACAGTCAAATAATCCCATTCCGTAGCTGGCGGCACAACGGCTCTGGGGTAAACGGTACGGTCAGCGCCAGTAAAAGAAGTAATTGCTGTAACCTGAGGACTTAGCCACGCCCCATACAGGACATCATTTCTCTGAGCCAATCCATAAAAAGCGCTGTTCGGCGGCTCCAGCTCATCCCATGCGGTGCTTTTATCAATAACCCACCGGTAGATTTTGCCGTTGTTACCTGCAAAATCATTGGTGGCAGCATATACAATCTTGTTCACCTCAAATCTATCATCGGCAATGACATGCACGTTCCCCGGTACAGGCAATTCTACTCGCTCGTCTGTGAGCGGAGCAAAATCTATTACAGCCTCAGAGAAATCAGCCCATACCACCCTGGAAAAGCCGGTAGGCGGACCATCCTCACCCACTATCACCCAGTCTTCAGCTATCCCGCCTACCTCGGGATTTTTCAGCGGCACTGCTATGGTATGCCCTGTGCCGAGCCGTGTTTCTCCTGAATTTGTCTGAGTGCCTGAGCTGTTATACCGGTATACCATCGTACCGTCCAGAATATAAATAACCTCTATGCTGGCAACAGCTAAATCAGTTACAGCCATGAAATTTCTAACATCCCATGCCTGCCCCTCATATCCTTTATATCTAGCTGCCCCATATTCTTCATATCTGGAATAACCGACCACGTCAGTACCACGGTCGGCAAAGACAATTACATCGCTTCTAACACTTTCCTCGTAAGGCGTCTGTTTAACACGGAGGATTATGTCATCATTTGTAGTAGCAATGCACAACACTCTCTCCCAGGTACTGCCCGGTGGGTCGCTGGTGCTCCGCCAGATACTATCCATGCCACCGGTATTATCTACGGAGGCTAAATAGATGATATCGTAATCTATAATGGCTTTATCACCAATCTCAGGAGCTTCCAGCGCGGCAACGTCGGAGAGAGAAGAAATCTGAGTATCTATAAGGCTGAGCTGGTTCCAGATGTTTCCTGTGTAAGGGTCCTTGGACTTATCGTACATATCGAGTAACTGCTCATAGGCAGGCGCATATGGGCTGACCGAGAAGGCAGATTCATCAAACTGAGCACCGTTTGTCCAGGCTAGCGGCCACTGGCCCGCCAACCAGGCAGTGCCCCCTGCCGTAGGATTGGCTGAGCTGGTGCCGCAGTAAGCCCTGGTGCCATCAGAGTTCCAGGCTAGCTGAGCATTGACGAAGCCAGAACCAAAGCCGCCGGTCGGTGACTTGCGCTCATCTGATTTCTGCCATGTAGGCGTTACTGCGAAGGGGTCTGAAGTCCTCCAGACGAATGCCATGCCCGTTGCCGGGTCGGCGGTAACCTCACCCGCCAGAAGCGTTCCCTCAGCATAAGTTCCATGATAAGCCATGCTGGAAATCCTGCCCGTCGTCGGAATTGTCGTCGGAGGATTTATCCGATAAGGCACGATATTATCAACCCGGTAAACGCCGGACTGGACAACTGTAACAACAGCATCTGTGCTGACATAAAAACGACGGAGACTGGGGTTCGTGCCGGAGAAATCGGAAGGCAGCTCCACGTCGGCAGTTATGATTTGTGCGTTGGTTGGCGATGGGAGAGGACCGGTGTCCCTCAGTTCCAACGGAGTCCAGCCAGCCCAGTTGGTAGTGTTGGCTGCGGTATCACGAATGCCAAGACGCAAAAAGGTACCTGTACCATCCGACGAGACGACCACCAGGCTGGAATCGCTGGTGTACGAAGGCGAGAACTTAAGCGCCACCACATCAGTTGCTGGCAGAGCCTGGTTCATCCAGTTAGAGAAGCCGGGCATCTTAGCCACGAACACTCTGCCAGTCGGAACGCCATCCCTGGTGCCAATGGCGATATCGTGATTATTACTGCCGTAGGTTACAGAGATGTCAATGCAGCTGATGTATTCGGTACCACCAAGGGCAGGGAAATTGGTATTATACCAGGTGGCGCCGCCATTCTCAGAGGCGAATACCATTCCCGGACCAGGATTCACCCCTCCTCCATCCGTTACAGCCACCAGGAAGTTCGCATCATCCGGGGCTACGGCTAGATTCCACACCGGCAGATTGGCGCCGGCTGCGGCTATACTACCTCCAGCGCCACCTAAATTAACCGTCCAGCTAACGCCGCCATCGGTTGATTTATGAACATCGCCATTGGGTATACCCACGGCATAAAAGGTCTTGTCGTCAGAGCCGATGGCAATGACGTTTACCTCTGAAGGGAAAGGGCTAGCAGGGTCAGCTATGACGTTATTTTCCGTACTCGGCGTATTCACAATAGACCACAGCATCTTGCCCGGGTTGGCTGACGCCGTCTCAATGTCACCCAGAGGTATCAAGCTCAGCAACAAAGCTGCGATCAACAAAACGCTGAAGCCGACAATGCTTCTTTCTTTCCGCATAAACCTCCTCATATTAGATGGCAACCTTTTAAATGAGCTGCCTTCTCTTACCAGTCTTAGCATCATACGTGGCTGTAAACAGAGTCAACTGCTCTCTACGTATAAACCACTGACCGCCCAGTTTCACCCCCGGCGGACTGCCCATCCTGAGAAGCCGCCGCAGCGACTCCTCATGTATGCCTACCTGCCTGGCTGCTTCACGCACGCTTAAATAATTCTGCAAATCAATCATTGTTGTTGTTTTAAACAACTACAATTGTAGCCAACCAGCCTCCCTTTGTCAAATATAAACGTAGTCCATTCCCTTTTACCGGGATGGGCAACGACCCAAACCCAAAGACCGCCATTGCGACTCCTTCGCTATGTGTCACTCCGAGCCCTTCGCCTTCTGTCATCCTCAGAGAGCCCTTCGCCTTCTGTCATCCTCAGAGAGCCCTTCGCCTTCTGTCATCCTGAGAGAGCGAAGCGACCGAAGGATCTGGCTACAAATAAACTCCGCGAACAACCTCACAAAAAGTAAATCACACCAGAAGAGTAGATTCTTCGCTGCGCTCAGAATGACAAGTGCGAATCTTTAACTTTTGACTTTACTTCCCTCTCCCTCGATTGGAGAGGGTCAGGGTGAGGTAGCCTCTCCTCTGTCATCCTGAGAGAGCCCTTCGCCTTCTGTCATCCTCAGAGAGCCCTTCGCCTTCTG
>CAYNVO010000004.1:0-184754 GCA_964400675.1 uncultured Dehalococcoidales bacterium
TCAATTTTTCCATGGCGGCGGATGCGTCGGTGATGCTAAGCGTCTCATTGGAGTCCGATTTTATCAGGTTTATGAAGTATGTGTCACCGCCGACTTTTATACCACCAGCCCCGTTGATTTTCTCAGCTGCCATTGTAGCACCCAACCACTGTTGCTGGCCCTGTACAAATTGCATCGGCCCGATGACGCCGACCTTTATTATATTCCCCGCCGGCGTGTTAGGTGGTATATTGAAGTTACCTCCCCCACCACCACAGGCAGGAATAACAAAAGCCATGAGCAAAAGACACGTAAACAGTAAGAATAAAACCCTTTTCATTTAGCTGTTAACCTCCTAAAACATTTTCCCTAATAGATTCATCTGCTGGCAAACACCATCGACCATTGTTTGCTCAGTGTGCTAAATCTTATTTGTCCGATACTACCACCCCCCCCAGGCTGATTTTAGTTGTAAATTCAATATGCTTTGAGCTTTCCAATCGAGCAACACTATACCATATGCAATATGCCATACACCATCGCACTTTCTGACGGATTGTGGTCCCCTGACAACCACCACTACAAAAAGGAAAAGACAAAGAGAACCATGCAGGTTTTTACCAGCTTCTCCAGCTCGGAAGCTTTAGCGCTTGGTATATTGAGGTGCCTTGCGGGCGCGCTTGAGTCCGTACTTCTTGCGCTCTTTTATTCGGGAATCTCGGGTTAACAACCCTTCCTGGCGCAGCAGAGGTCTGAACTGCTCGTTAGCTACAACCAATGCCCGAGCGATGCCATGCCGAATAGCCTCAGCCTGGCCGGTCTTACCACCACCAGTCACCTTGACCTCGACATTATATTTACCCAAGGTATCGGTAGCTTTGAATGGATGTTCAATAGTGCGGCGATACTCGATACGAGGGAATAGCTCCTGATAGAGCTTTCCATTAACGATAATCTCCCCGCTGCCTCCTGAGAACAGCTTCACCTGCGCTATGGCGCATTTTCGCTTGCCTGTAGCCCGGTCATAAGTCTGAGTAACCACTAGATTTCACTCCCTTTTGCAGTTGCTTTCGTGCCAGCGACCTGTGCCTGGTGGGGATGTTCGTCACCGGCATAAACCTTGAGCTTTTTGAACATGGCTCTGCCCAACCGATTATGCGGCAACATGCCCCTGACTGCGTGCTCAATGATTCTGGTTGGGTGAGCAGCCATCACATCCTCATAAATCTCAGTTTTCAGGCCGCCGGGGTATCCCGAGTGCCGGTAGTAGGCTTTCTGCTTGGTTTTCTTCCCGGTAACTCTAACCTTGGCGGCGTTGAGCACAATGACATAATCGCCGGTATCAAGATACGGCACGTAGGTCGGCTTATGCTTACCGAGAAGCAAGCTTGCTATCTGGGTGCATAGCCTGCCTAATGTCTTTCCAGAGGCATCGATAACGTGCCACTTGCGTTCGACATCTTTAGCTTTGGTTGAATAGGTTTTCATGCTGCCAGCTCCAAATCCTGGGGATAATTGACTCTAGTAAGACAAAGACCACAAGCCGGCGCAGTCGGCCAGGCCATGCCCAGCGCCTTTGCCTCTATAATCCGACTGAACTCATCAAGTTCTACTTTGCCCAGACCCACTCTTATTAGCAAGCCCACAGTATTGCGAACCTGATGAGGCAAAAAAGAATTAGCCGTCATGTGATAAGTAACCAATTCATCATCCTTTGTCACTCTGGCATCGTAAACAGTACGCACCGTGCTTCTCAGCTCGCCCAGAGCAGTAGCAAAGGAGGCGAAATCGTGCTCGCCCTCAAGAAATTTAGATGCTTTGTTCATAGCTTTAATATTCAACTTCCCGGGCACAAAATAGGCAAAACCCTCGAACAGAGGTGACCGGGTCGAACTATTCAATATGTAATAATCGTATTCCCTGCTCATAGCATCACGCCTGACATTAAAATCCATATCCACCTTACAAGCACCCTTCACCGCAATATCCCGCGGCAGATAGTAGTTCAAAGCTCTAACAAATGTCTGCGGAGGTAAGGCAGACTTGGTCCGGAAGCTAACCATCTGGCCTCTGGCATGTACGCCAGTGTCAGTCCGGCTGGCAGCTATCACACGGCTGCTTTCTCCAGCAACTCTTTGTATAGCCCCTTCCAACTCCGCTTGAATCGTAGGCAAGTTAGCCTGCCACTGGAAACCATAATAATTCCTGCCGTCATACTCCACAACCAGAACAATCTTGTTAAAACTGTTAAAGAGCTTCACCGCTACGGTTTCTTGTTATTCTACCATCTCAACCTGGGCCAGCCGCGCCCCATCACCGACCCGCCGCCCCATTTTGACTATCCGCGTGTAACCACCGGGACGTTCCATATACCGGGGCGCAAGCTCGCTGAATATCTTATCAACGAGCTTTTTATCAGTAACAAAAGCCAAAGCCCGACGTCGAGAAGGCAGGCTGCCTTCTTTCCCCAGAGTAATCATCTTCTCTGCCAGTCCCCGAATCTCCTTTGCCTTTGCCTCGGTGGTGACGATTTTATCGTATTTAATCAAATCAGACACTAGGTTGCGGTACAGCGCCCAACGGTGCGCCGTGGGCCTGCTCAGTTTTCGTCCAGCTATGCGATGTCTCAATCCGTAGTCTCCTCCTCAGTGTCTTCAGCGCCTTCTTCTTTTTCAGAATCCGAAGCTCTTGATGCCTTCCTTTTTTCCTTTTTATCCTTAGCCTCGGGGATAAAAGGCAAGTCCAATCGCTTAAGAGCTGTCTCTACTTCTTCCCTGGACTTGGCGCCGAAGCCAGCTAAGGCGCATAGACCATCGAGGCCTTTTTCTAAAATTTGCCCCAACGTGGTAACACCGCCTCTTCTTAAGCTGTTATAAGTATGAGTAGACAAATTCAACTGGTCGAGAGGCATCACATACTGCTCTGGCGGGATCAGCCGCTGCCACGCCACTTCCGCTCCCTCCTGAGTAATGGTTTTGGCCAGTTCACGGAAGCAGCCAATCTGCTCTATCAGGATAGCTGCGCTTTGAGTAACCGCCTCTATCGGAGATAAGGAGCCGTCAGTCCAAACCTCAAGGTTAAGCTTCTCCTGGTTACTTCCCTCTCTAAGGCTACTAGGCTCAACTGAGTAATTGACTCTACGAACCGGGGTGAAAATAGCATCTATAGGAATCGCACCAATCGGTAAGCTATCACTGGAACTGGCCGGCACATAACCTCTGCCTATCTCAACATTAAACTCGACGCTGAGTCTAGCCTCCGGCGAGTCCAGAGTAGCCAGATAAAGCTCAGGGTTAACAATTTCAAAATCCGCCGTTGTTTCAATGTCACCAGCACAGATTTGCCCTTCTCCATTAGCCTCCAACCTCAACTTCCCGGAACGTTGGGCAAGATGGCGAAGTCGCATTGCTTTGACGTTAAGCAGGAAATCTATAGTATCCTCTTTAACATGAGGGACTACTGAGAATTCATGCTGAATACCGTCAATCATGACCCAAGTTACCGCCGCACCGGGCAAAGAGCTAAGAAGCACCCGGCGTAGTCCGTTACCCAATGTAACTCCGAAGCCCTTCTCTACCGGCTCGGCAATAAAACGGCCATAGATTTCGGTGCTATCCACACATTCCACCTTTGGTAATGCTAAACCAGCCAAGAAGCCTCCTTAACGGGAATAGTATTCAACGATAGCCTTTTCATTAAACTTAGCTTCAATATCCTCAGCTGTAGGCAGGTTGACTATTTGACCGGCCAGTTTTTGTTTGTCCAATGTCAACCAGCCGGGAATATTTCTGCCCTCGATTTCCTGAACCAGCATCTTGTAATACTCGCTTTTGGTACTACCCTCTCTCCAAGAAACAGTATCTCCTGGTTTCACCAGACAAGAGGGGATATCGGTCTTGCGACCATTTAAAAGAACATGACCATGGCATACCAGTTGTCTGGCTTGAGAGCGAGAGGTAGCAAAGCCCAATCGGTAAACTACATTATCCAGCCGTCTCTCAAGCAAAATTAACAGGTTCTCGCCAGTTATACCAGGAAGCCTTTCCGCCTCAGCAAAGAATTTACGGAATTGTCGTTCTAAAAGCCCGTAGGTATAGCGAGCCTTCTGTTTTTCCTGTAGCTGAAGCCCGCGGTCGGACTTCTTTGGGCGCCGCTTTGCGGCTCCAGTATACCCTGGGGGAACATTCCTGCGCTCGAAAGCACACTTTGAGGTAAAACATCTGTCCCCTTTGAGCATCAATTTGTCGCCAACTCGACGACATAAACGACAATTAGCCTCTGTATATCGTGCCATTTCTAGACTCGCCTTCTCTTACGAGGTCGGCAACCATTATGCGGAACAGGAGTTACATCCTTAATCACGGTCACTAAAATCCCCGAAGCCTGGATGGCTCGAATAGCTGCCTCGCGACCGCTACCAGGACCTCGGACATATACTTCGACCTGACGCAAACCATGTTCCTTAGCTTTTTGAGCAGCACCCTGCGCCGCCAATTGAGCGGCATAGGGAGTGCCCTTTCGAGAGCCCTTAAACCCAGCTGTGCCGGGACTTCCCCAGGCGATAACGTTGCCTTTCTGGTCGGTAAGAGTAATGACCGTATTATTAAAGGTAGATTGGATGTAAGCTCTGCCTTCGGCAACCTGCTTACGCTCTCGCCTTCTTGCTCCGGTTTTCTTCTTCTTAGGCATATTCCTTACATCACCTCTTTATTTCTTAGTCGCTCCACGTTTCTGTCCACGGCCAGCCACTGTCTTGCGGAGACCACGCTTGGTCCTAGCATTAGTTTGTGTCCGCTGCCCTCGTACCGGCAACCCGCGACGATGCCTGAGACCACGATAACTGCCGATTTCAATAAGTCTCTTAATATTAAAATTAACTTCCTTGCGAAGTCCACCTTCTACTTTATACTCTTTATCGATAATCTCGCGAATACGGCTAACCTCCTGCTCGCTAAGGTCTTTCACCTTAGTATCAGAGTTCACACCGCTGGAAGCCAAAATCCGGCGGCTTGAATGAGGACCGATACCATAGATGTACTGTAAAGAAATCTCTACTCTCTTATCTTTTGGAATGTCCACACCAGCGATACGTGCCATATCTGATAACTCCTACATTATCCTTGACGCTGTTTATGCTTGGGGTTCTGGCAAATAACCCGGACTACCCCGCGGCGCCTGATAATCTTGCATTTATCACAACGACGTTTAACAGAAGAACGTACTTTCATTCAATCACCTTAAAGCAAAAAACCCTATAATAATAAACTTTATTAGCATTTATGTCAAACCGTAACCTGTTCATAACTACTTAAACCTATAGGTAATTCTACCCCGACTCAAATCATAGGGCGAAAGCTCCACTAATACTTTGTCTGCCGGTAAAATTCTAATATAGTGTTTCCTCATCTTACCTGAAATATGAGCTAAAACCTCATGCCCATTTGCCAATTGCACACGAAATGTGGCATTAGGTAAAGTCTCAATCACTACACCTTCAACCTCTATTGCTTCTTTCTTAGGCATACTACACTTCTATATTATATTATAATAGAGTCAGTATTTCTGCTTCATCCTCGCTAACAGCGATAGTATGCTCAAAATGTGCGGCAAGGCTGCCATCTGCAGTAAGCACTGTCCATTTGTTCTCAGCAAGCCGCGTCCGCCAGTCTCCAACAGTTACCATCGGCTCCACTGCCAAAGTCATGCCCTTTCGCAAAATAGGACCTTCGCCAGGTGAGCCGAAGTTTGGCACCAACGGGTCTTCATGCAAGTCCCTACCTACTCCATGCCCGGAATATTCTCTCACCACAGAGAAGCCCCTTTTTTCAACATAGTTTTGGATAGCTGCCGAAACCCCTCCCAGGCGGGTACCATTACGTGCTGCCCCTATTCCAACCATCAAGGCAGCCTCGGTCACCGTCAAGAGCTCCTTGGTTTTAGAACTAATACTACCAACCCCAACCGTTATCGCTCCGTCGCCATGGAAACCATCAACGATGGCTCCAAAGTCCAAGGAAACGATATCACCTTCATTCAGTCGCCGTTCTCCAGGAATACCATGAACAATCTCATCGTTCACCGAAACGCACAGACATGCAGGGAAGCCTCTATAACCTTTAAAAGAAGCCTTAGCTCCACATCTCTGCAGTTCATTTGCAGCCACCGAGTCCAGGTGGCTGGTCTTAATCCCCGGCTTTATTTCTTCTCTTAATCTTTGCAAAACAGTCGCCACGATTTTTCCAGCCTGACGCATGATAGCCACTTCCTGCGGTGACTTTATCACAGTCATTAGGTTTTCACCTACTTAGTCCCGAGAAGACCAATTATTTTCTCGGATACCTCCTCTATACCAAGCTTACCATCAACTGTTACAAGGTTACCCACTTTTTTGTAATAATCGAGGACAGGAGTAGTCTGAGCAAAATAGACTTTCAGCCGCTCTTTTATCGTCTTTTCATTATCATCTGAACGCTGATATAGCTCTCCACCACATTTATCGCACTTACCTGCAGTTTTTGGTGGCGAATTCACCTCATGGTAAGGTGCCTGACATTTACGGCATATCCAGCGCCCGCCAAGACGTTCTAAAAGTTCTTCTTCAGGCACATCGATGTATACTGCCTTATCTATAGCCCACCCACGACCCCCCAACATTTCATCAAGCGCCTTGGCCTGCTCAATGGTGCGGGGGAAGCCATCAAAAACACACCCCAGTTTACAATCAGGTTCGTTCAGCCTTTCTGAGATAAGTTGAACCGTCAGTTCGTCAGGAACCAGGGCACCCTTATCCATATAAGCTTTGACCGATTTTCCCAGTTCGGTTCCTTTATCCACAGACTGCCTGAAAAGGTCACCCGAAGCTATATGAGCTAATCCGAACTTTCGGGAAACTACAGCTGCCTGAGTCCCTTTGCCTGCACCTGGAGCACCTAGAAAAACTAAAAACATTTGCCCATTCCTTTATTTCAAGAATCCTTCATAGCGGCGCATTGTCAGCTGCGCTTCGATTTGTTTCATAGTATCCAAAGCCACGCCCACAACGATAAGTATACCGGTGCTAGACAAAGTCAGCACACCAACATCTGTAACTTCTCGAACCAAGAATGGCAGCACCGCCACAAAAGCCAAAAACAGGGCGCCACCCCAGGTTATGCGGTTAATAACTTTATTGAGATAATCTATCGTGGGTTTGCCAGGACGTACGCCCGGGATAAAGCCACCCTGGCGCTGCAAAGTCCGCCCCAAGTCCATCTGCTCAAATATCACCATGGTATAGAAAAAGGCAAAAGCTACTACCATAACGAAATAAAGCACCCAGTAAAACAACCCCACAGGTAGAGGTGTACTAGGACTGAACCACCTCACAATTGTGTTGGCAAAATTGGGGTCCATCCCCTGGGGGCTGGCAAAATAACTGGCTATCGTTGCCGGGAAAATCATCAGCGACATAGCAAAGATGAGAGGTATCATCCCTGCAGTGTTCACCCGAAGTGGAATATGCGTTGAACCCGTTTGACGATACATGCGAGCCCCGCGAAAAGCAGTGCGTGCATATTGCACTGGGATACGGCGGTGACCCTCTGTGAATATAACTATAAGAGCCACCGTGGCCAAGCCAACAATAAGGAAGGCGATAAGCCCGACAATATTCTCCCTGGCTATCATGCCACGACCCATCATTTCAGGTAAACCAGCCACAATGCCGCCAAAGATTATTATGGACACACCATTTCCAATGCCTCGCTCTGTGATAAGCTCACCAAGCCAGACGAGAAAGACTGTACCCGCTGTCATCGACACTATTATAGCTATGGTAGGTAACGCTTCAGCTGTAGCAATCGCGCCCTGGCTACGCATCAGCGTCAACTGAGCATAACCTTGAAGAGCTGCCAAAGGTATGGTCAACCAATGAGTGAACTGATTTATTCTACGCCTCCCGGAGTCCCCCTCCTGAGATAAGGATCTAAGCTGGGGAATAACCGGGACTAAAAGCTGCATAACGATGGAAGCAGTTATATAGGGATAAACTCCCATAGCCGCAATGCTGAAGTTCCTCATAGCCCCACCGCTAAATAGGTCAAGCATACCCAGAAGTTGATTCCGCTCAAAAAGTTCTTTCAACGCTTGTGGGTCCACACCAGGCAGAGGGACATGAGCTATGAAGCGGAAAATTACCAGCATACCTATAGTGAAAAGGAGACGCCGTCTCAGGTCCGGCAGAGAAAAGGCATCAAGCAATGCTTGAATAAGACGTGGTCTTCCGCTAACCTGCTGCATTTTTAAATTACCTCCACTTTACCACCAGCAGCCACGATCTTCTTTTCAGCAGTGTCAGAGAATTTGTTGGCTTTTACTACAAGCGGACAATCGATGTCGCTATTGCCAAGAATCTTAACCGGATGTTTAAAAGACTTAATCAGGCCAAATGCAAGTAATTCTTTTGGAGTAACCTCAGTATTAGGTGAAAATACTCTCAATTCGCCGACATTAACTATGCTATACTCAGTTCTAAAAATATTAACGAACCCTCGTTTCCGAGGCAAACGCTTAATTAGAGCAAGCTGACCTCCTTCAAAGCCAAGGCGAACTCCTCCTCCGGAACGTGATTTCTGCCCTTTACAGCCCCGCCCTGAATAACTGCCATGCCCGCTGCCATCGCCGCGTCCCACGCGTTTTCTATTGCGTTTGGCACCTGCTGGAGGCTTTAAGTTATGCTGCTGCATCGGTGATCACTTCCACTTTAACTAAATGACTGATTTTAGCTATCATTCCTCTAACGGGAGGAGAATCTTCATGTTCCACCGTTTCGTGAAGGCGATGGAAGCCTAGAGCTTTCAAGGTTAGCCTTTGCTCCCTAGCATATCCAATATCACTCTTTATCCATTTAATGCGTATTTTACTCACTCGGCTTGTTCTCCGTCTCCCTTAATCTCAAGCTCAGCTTTGCGCCTTGCTACAGCCTCCTCAGGGTTTCTAAGGCTAGCTAGAGCCAACACAGTAGCTCTGACTACATTTACAGGATTAGGACTACCCAGAGATTTGCTAAGGACATCCTTTATGCCTGCAGCTTCAAGCACTGCGCGAACCTTACTACCAGCAATGACTCCTGTTCCAGGCGGCGCCGGTTTAAGTAATACCTTCGCTGCCCCTGACTTAGCCAGAATTTCATGCGGTATAGTAGTTCCTGACATAGTTATCTTGTAAAGATCCTTACGAGCTACGACTCCGGCCTTACGAATTGCTTCGGGCACTTCCTTAGCCTTGCCCAATCCAACACCCACATGCCCGTTGCCGTCACCGACAACCACCAACGCCCTAAAACGAAGACGCTTACCACCTTTGACAACCTTAGTTATCCGGTTAAGTGACACTAGTTTTTCACTAATATCGAGCTCGCTAGCATCAACTTTGATTCTCTCTTCAATTAGATTCTTAATTGCTTTCATATACAAACCTCAAAAGTCCAGTCCAGCTTTCCTGGCAGCTTCTGCCAGAGCTTTAATTCGCCCATGATATTGGTAGCCGCCCCTGTCAAAAGCTATCTGTTTAACACCCTTATTCAAGGCACGCTGAGCCACAAGGGAGCCAACCAGCTCAGCGACTTCCGTTTTTTTCTTTCCTGCGATTTTGTTCCTTATCTCTGCGTCCAAGCTGCTCGCCGAAACCATGGTACATCCCACAGAATCGTCTACAACCTGAGCGTAAATATGGCTCAAGCTGCGAAAAACGCAAAGCCTCGGTCTCATCGCCGTACCGCTTACTTTGGCTCTAACCCGAACGTGACGTCGCTTTCGCGCCAGCTTTGTATCTACTTTAACTGCCAACGCCTTTTATCCTTTCATTGCTGCCTTGCCCGCTTTGCCAGGTTTTAGCCGGACCCTTTCACCGGCATACCTGACACCCTTACCTTTGTAAGAGTCTGCAGGCCGTATAGCTCTAATCTGAGCCGCTGCCTCACCCACAACCTCCTTGTCGATACCAATAATCCGAACCCGGTTCGTACCTTCCACCACAATTTCTACGCCATCTGGTGGAGAAAAATCTACCGGATGACTGAACCCAATTTGCAGCGATAGTTTATCGCCAGCTTTCTGTGCCCGGTAGCCAACACCACTCAACTCTAAAACCTTTTCAAAACCTTTGGTAACGCCTTCAACCATGTTAGCCAACAGGCTACGAGTCAAACCGTGCAAAGCACGATGATTTCTGTTATCGGTAGGCCGCGCCACTATCAGGTTTCCGTTCTTAAGCGTAATTGACATATCAGGGTGAAATGAGCGTGTCAGCTTACCTTTACCCCCCTCCACAGTCACCTCATTGCCTTTAACATCTACCCTGACATCCTGCGGCACAGGTATAGGCATCAATCCTATTCGGGACACAATTTCGCCTCCGAGAAGCTACTCACCAAACATAACATAACAATTCACCGCCTAGATTCCGACGCCATGCGTCCTGGCCGATCATAACACCTTTGGATGTGGACAAAATAGCAACGCCAAGTCCGCCGTAGACACGGGGAATCTCTTTACGCCCACTATATAATCTAAGACCTGGCTTGCTAACCCTTTCTAAACCAGCAATAGCAGGACGTCCATTTATATATTTTAATGATATTTTAATCACTCGCTGTGGCTTACCCTTGAGAACAGTATAATCAGTTATAAACCCCTCTTCTTTGAGTATTTTGGCGATAGAGAGCTTAATCCTAGAAGCTGGCATAAGCACACTATCATGGTGGGCCATGATTGCGTTGCGAATTCGGGTCAACATATCAGCGATAGGGTCAGTTACCATGGACTCATGCCTCCAGCACTTTCAATCACCAGCTTGATTTCCTCACTCCAGGAATTTCACCTTTTAAAGCCAACTGTCTAAAGCAAATACGACACAGACCAAATTTGCGTATATAGGCACGGGGTCTGCCACACAACTTGCATCGATTTCGATGCTGCACCCTATACTTTGGAGGGCGTTGCGATTTTAAAACTTTAGATAACTTTGCCATTTTACCGAGAAATTAACTCCTTCTAAAAGGCATACCCAGAGCTTCAAGCAAACTCCTGCCTTCTTCATTACTAGCTGCAGTGGTAACTACGGTTATTTCAAATCCCCGCAATTTATCCACTTTATCATAGTCAATCTCAGGAAAAACAATCTGCTCCTTAATTCCTAAAGTATAGTTGCCTTTTCCATCGAACGAATCGCGGGGTATTCCTTGAAAATCCCTGATTCTCGCCAAAACAACACTGACGAGCTTATCAAAGAAGTCGTACATTCGTTTACCCCGCAATGTCACCATCATCCCTATAGGCATACCTTCTCTCAGTTTAAAAGCCGCGATTGACTTCTTAGCTCGCGTTATTACCGGATGTTGTCCCGCAATAGCCACCAAATCCTTCTCAGCACCTTCTAAAGCCTTAGGATTTTGTATCGCTTCGCCCAAACCGATATTCAGCACGATCTTACTAAGCCTTGGAACCTGCATCACGTTCTTATACCCGAACTTACCCATTAGCTCGGGTACCACTTCCTTCTCATATCTTTCCTTTAAGCGAGACATCCCTAAAATGTACCTTTCAATTAATCGAGCACTTCATGACAGGAGCGACAAATTCGCGCTTTCCTGCCATCGTCAAGAAAACGGGAACCAACTCGAGTCGGTTTATTACACTTATTGCAAATTAACATCACATTTGAAGCAGCCATTGGTGCTTCCAGCTCAATTATGCCAGCCTGCCTGGCTTCGCGACGAGCTCGAGAATGGCGCTTAACCATATTAACGCCTTCAACTATTACCTCTTCGTTCTTAGGCAAAGCCTTTCGCACCTTACCCTTCTTTCCTCTGTCTTTGCCGGCAATAACAAGAACCGTATCATTCTTCCTAATCTTCATTTCACAGAACCTCAGGAGCCAACGATATTATCTTCATAAAATTCTTATCTCGAAGCTCTCTAGCTACCGGACCAAAAATGCGAGTGCCTCTAGGATTGTTTTTATCATCCAAGATAACCGCAGCATTATCGTCAAATCTAATATAAGACCCATCTGGACGATGATGTTGTTTAGCTATGCGCACAACCACTGCCTTCACCACATCGCCTTTTTTCACCACACCGCCAGGTATGGCTCGCTTTACTGTTCCCACAAAAATATCACCAACAGTAGCGTACCTTCTCCGCGTGCCACCAGGCACGTTGATGCACATAATCTGCCTGGCTCCAGTATTATCTGCCACTTTAAGTCTAGTATAAGTCTGAATCATTATCTTATCTCTTTAGATTATCTCAGCAGTTTCGACCTCGACTACTTCCTTCCTGGTTATTATCTTTGCCACTCGCCAGCGTTTATCCTTAGACAAAGGGCGAGTCTCAATAATCTTCACTACATCACCAATCTTACAGGCATTAGCCTCATCATGGACTTTGAATTTGGAGGTATGCTTGACCACCTTTTTGTAAAGAGGATGACGCCTTAGGCTTTCAACCAACACCACTACCGTTTTATCCATCTTATCGCTTACTACTCTGCCGGTTCTGGTTTTTCGTTTCTCTTTCATAAAGCTACCTTATGCCAAATTCCCTCTCTCTTATTATTGTCTCGATCCGCGCGATTCTCCTCCTGACCTTGGGCAACTCGCGGTGATTTGCCAACTGCCGGGTAAACATGCGAAGTCGTAAGTTAAAAAGCTCCTGGCGAGCTTCTGCTAACCGCTTCAATAGCTCTGGGTCGCTCAAGGAACGAACCTCTTCGACCTTCAACTTTTCGCCCCTTCTTTAACCGTCTCTTTTGCTACAAACCTGGTAGCAATAGGTAGTTTATAGGAAGCCAGATGCAATGCTTCACGAGCCATGTTTTCTTTTATGCCACCTATTTCAAACAGCATTCTTCCCGGTCTGACTACAGCTACCCAGTGGTCCGGACTACCCTTACCACTACCCATTCTCGTCTCCGCTGGTTTCTTGGTCACCGCCTTATCTGGAAATACCCGAATCCACATCTGACCACCACGACGTAAATAACGAACTATGACACGGCGAGCAGCCTCAATCTGCCTGGCTGTCATCCACGCCGCTTCCTGAGCCTGCAGCCCGAAATCACCGAAGGCAATAGTGCTTCCGGCATGTGCCTTGCCTCTCATTTGCCCTCTATGAGTTTTACGATACTTCACTCTTTTCGGCTGTAACACTTTCTCTCCTTACCTCAGGATAAACATGACCTTTGTAAACCCAGACTTTAACTCCGATATTACCCAGCGTAGTGCGAGCTTCGGCAAAACCATAATCGATATCAGCACAAAGTGTATGTAGTGGTAACTGCCCCTGGAGGGTAGTTTCACGACGAGCAATCTCAACTCCGCCTAACCTTCCAGCACAGCTTATCTTCACTCCTTTAGCGCCAGCCTGCATCGTACGAAAAGCTGTTTGTTTCATCGCTCTCCTAAAAGCCATCCTACGTTCAAGCTGGTCAGCTACATTCCTGGCTACCAAACGAGCATCAAGCTCAGGTTGCTCGACCTCTTTAATAGATAATCGCACTCTTTTGCCGCATATACCTTCTAAATGTGACCTCAGCTCTTCAGCACGCTGTCCTCCCCTACCAATAACAATACCAGGGCGCGAGGAATATAAAGTCATTAGAATCTCATTGCCCTGATGGTCGATTTCAACTCTGGCAACACCACCATCAACGCATTTCTCCTGGACAGCCTTGCGCATCTTCAAATCTTCATGTAGGAACTCGGTATAGTGTTTCTGATCATACCATTTAGCAGACCAGCCCCGAATGACACCAATTCGGAAACCGTACGGGTGAACTTTATGTCCCACTTTTTTCTTCCTCCTCAGCGACGAAAACGCTGATATGAGTGCAGCGTTTCAAGATAGGGCTAACCCGTCCTCTGGCCTGTGGCCGGAATCTTTTAAAGGTATGCCCTTCATTAGCAAAAATATCGGTTATTTTAAGCTCAGTAGGTTCCATCTGGAAATTGTTCTCCGCATTTGCCGCTGCCGATTTAATTACCTTAGCCACAGCCTGAGCTGCCGGTGTCGGCAAGAACTTAAGAATGGTCAAAGCCTCATCGACTTTTTTGCCCCGTACAGTATCCACAACTAATTTAACCTTACGAGACGAAACACGAACATCTTTAGATATCGCTGCTACTTTCATCGTCTATAAACTACACCTGCTTTTTTGCCTGAACAGCTACTTGCGCCTTACTAACATGCCCACGAAATGTCCGGGTCATTGCGAATTCTCCTAGTTTGTGCCCCACCATATTCTCAGTAATAAAGATGGGTACATGCCGCCGACCATCGTGCACCCCAATTGTATGACCTAGCATTTCCGGCATGACGGTGGAGGCACGAGACCAGGTCTTTATCACTATCTTCTCCCCGGAGCTATTAAGCGCCTTTATCTTTTTAAGTAGCTTAACGTCACAATAAGGACCTTTTTTAGATGAGCGTGACATTCTTTCCCTGCCTTTTCAATTTCCTTCCTATTTCCGACGCTTGACAATCAATCTGTCTGAAGCCTTGTTAACGCGTGTCTTCGGACCCAGAGCTGGCTTGCCCCACGGAGTGCTAGGTGTCATTCCCCGAGGAGCTCTGCCTTCGCCTCCTCCATGAGGATGGTCACGCGGCGTCATAGCTGAACCGCGAACCTGAGGTCGCCGTCCCAACAACCGTATTCGTCCGGCCTTGCCCGACTTTACGCCCTGACGTTCAACATTGCCCAATTGCCCCACAGTAGCCAGACAACTACTTAAAAAACGCCGTACCTCTCCAGAAGGCAAACGAACAAGTGAATATTTTCCCTCTTTACCCAAAAGCAGCGCCGCTGTACCAGCGCTACGTACTATCTGCCCGCCTTTTCCAGGTTCAAATTCAAGATTATGAATCAAAGTGCCATCCGGCATCGAGCTTAGCGGCAAAGCATTACCAGGCTTTATATCCGCACCTTCCCCCGCCATTATAATGTCACCTACATTGAGCCCCAGAGGGGCTAGGATGTAACGTTTCTCTCCGTCCACATAATGAATAAGAGCAATACGAGCCGAGCGATTGGGGTCATACTCTATAGCAGCTACCTTCCCCTGAACGCCAAGTTTATTCCGTTTGAAGTCAATTATGCGTAATCTACGCTTAGCACCACCGCCGCGATGCCGCACAGTTACTACGCCCCTATTGTTACGCCCTGCCTTTTTCCTAATGGGCAACAATAGTGACCGCTCGGGAACCGTCTTGGTTACTTCCTCAAAAGAGGCGCTAACCATGCCCCGCCTGCCCGGTGATGTTGGACGATAGGTTTTTAATGCCACAGCTTACTTTACCCTAATTCTAGGGATGCCTCCTTTGCCATCGGGTCTTTCTCAGGAGCTTGCGATGCTTATGCTTCGCCATTTTCTTCTTTCGTTTCTTGATAACTGAGCCCAATTTTACATCCCCTACTTTATTAAACGCCTTCAAAGAACTCTATCTTTTGACCTGATTCCAATGTAATAACTGCTTTCTTCCACGACGGAGTCATGACATACCGTCTGCCTATTCTTCTCATCTTACCCGGGACATTCATCACCCTGACTTTAACCACATTAACCTTAAATCCCGCCTCAACAGCCTCCTTAATTTGGCGTTTGTTAGCCCCGCCCGCCACCTTAAAAGCATACCTGTTCTGTTCTTTCATCAGGGTAGCCTTTTCAGTGATTAAAGGCCGTCTTACTACCTCATAAAGATGCATGTCTAAATAAACTCCAAATTTTTGGCTTAGCTAACGCTACCCACTGCCTCCGGGACTGACTTCTCACCCAATAGTTCTTCCACCTTCCGCACCGCATCCACAGTCATTATTATATATTTATATGAAAGTAATTCAGCGATGTTAAACAAAGGCACCAGCATTGTTTTAACACCCATTAAGCTGCGCGCCGATTTAATCAGATTAGCCTCAACTTCAGCGGTAGCGATAATGGCAGAATCACTAATCCCCAAGGCTATCAACATATCCAGCACTGCCTTGGTTTTTGGGCTATCAAATTCAAGCTTATCAACAATTTTCAATTCTCCACTACCTGCCTTAGCTGAAAGAACGCACCTCAAAGCTAAACGCCGCATTTTTCGGGGCATGGCCTGCCGATAACTTCTAGGGTGAGGACCGAAAGCAACGCCACCTCCTACGAGCATTGGCGACCTGATATCGCCGCGACGTGCTCGCCCGGTATGCTTTTGAGCAAAAATTTTCCTGGTACTACCTCTAACTTCGCCTCTCTTCTTAGTATCGGCAGTTCCCAGACGGCGATTAGCTAACTGCCTGACCAACGCCTGGTGTACAACAGCCTCATTAAAGGGCACAGCAAAAACATCATCCCTTATTTCGAGCTGCTTAGCTGCTTTACCCTTCAAATCATAAACCTGAACTTGCATTCTGCTTATCCCCCACCTGCCTTCTTAACTAGCAACAATCCCTTCCTGGCACCGGGCACCGCTCCTTTCACCAGCAACAAGTGGCGAGCCAAATCGACTTCGAGCACCTTAATATTGCGCGCTGTCACTCGCCTATCACCCATACGCCCGGCCATGCGGGTTCCCTTAAATACGCGCCCTGGAGATGTAGTGGCGCCAATCGAGCCAGGAGCTCGATGACGGTCAGACTGCCCGTGAGTCTTAGGACCACCAGCAAAATGATGGCGTTTAACTACACCGGCAAAACCTTTGCCTTTTGATATGCCAGTGACATCAAGTAAATCTCCAGGCTTAAACATATCTACATCAATTTTCTGACCTGCCTCAACAGAGCCGACATCTTCCACTCCAAACTCACGGAGATGTTTGAACTGACCTATCTCCTTGAGATGGCCTTTCTGTGGAGAGTTAAGTTGCTTGGCTTCCCCAAATCCAAGCTGGACAGCATTGTAACCATCCTTAGACTCGGTCTTTACCTGTGTAACAAAGCAAGGACCTGCTTCAATAGCTGTCACTACCACTTCTCCATCATCACGGAAAAGTTGCATCATGCCTATTTTTCTACCAATAGTACCCTTAATCATTTTCTGGCTACAATCTAATATCTATCTCAACCCCGGAAGGGAGCTGAAGCTGAGTCAACGCATCTATAGTTTTAGTGGTTGGACCAAGGATATCGATAAGACGCTTGTGCGTGCGAATCTCGAATTGTTCGCGTGAATCTTTATCGATGTGCGGGGACCGAATAACACAAAACTTCTCGATGTGAGTAGGCAGAGGTACGGGGCCGGCAACCACAGCACCGGTACGCTCGGCAGTCTCCATAATTTGCTCCACGGACTGGTCAACCAGCCTGTGGTCATACCCTCTGACTTTAATCCGAATCTTTTGTTTAGGCATTTATCTACCTCTGACCTTAACCTCTATTTGCCCCGCCAGGCTAGCCGGCAACTCTCTATAACAATTAAACTCCAGAGAATAGGTTGCTCTACCCTGGCTCAATGACCTCAGAATAGTAGCATAACCGAAAATTTCTGCTAGAGGTACAAGAGCACGAACAACACATGTTTCGCCGTGAGTCTCAATGCCCTCAATATGACCCCTTCTTGAATTCAAGTCGCCGATTACGTCCCCCAGGAACCCGGCTGGCATCACCACCTCTAATTTCATAATTGGCTCGAGGAGTATTGGTTTGGCCTTCCTGACACCATCTTTCAAAGCTATCGAGCCTGCCATCTTAAAAGCCAGGTCGGAGGAATCAACTTCATGGTAACTACCATCAAACAGAGTTACCTTTACATCTACTATCGGATAGCCTGCCACCACACCGGTCTCCAAAGCTTCCCTCACCCCGGCTTCGACCGCTGGAATATACTCCTTCGGTATGGCTCCGCCCCGAACCTTGTCAACGAACCTGAAGCCGCTACCTCGCTCCACCGGTTCAAGCTTGAGCCAGATATGACCATATTGTCCTCGCCCACCAAACTGACGGATAAATCTACCTTCTATTTCTGCGGGTACAGTAATGGTCTCCTTATAGGCTACCTGTGGCTTCCCAACATTCACCTTCACATTAAACTCACGAAGCATACGGTCTATTAAAACCTCTAAATGCAATTCGCCCATCCCGGAAATAAGGGTTTGGCCGGTTTCCTTGTCGCTACGAACCTTAAAAGTTGGGTCCTCTTCTGAAAGCTTGTTCATGGCTTCACCAAGCCTATCCTGGTCCGCCTTGCTTTTAGGTTCTACAACCATCGAAAGCACCGGCTCGGGGAAACAGATAGCTTCGAGAAGCACCGGGCTAGCCGGGTCACACAACGTGTCCCCGGTAAAAGTATCCTTCAGTCCCAGGGTAGCAGCAATGCTACCGGTATCGGTCTCTTCAATTTCTTCACGGCGATTTGCATGCATAAGAATCAACCTGCCCAAACGCTCCTTACGCCCTTTGCTGGAATTGAGGACTTGCATTCCCGCTTTGACCTTGCCTGAATAAACTCGAAAATAAACCAGCCTGCCCATGAACGGGTCAGCGACCACCTTAAAAGCTAAAGCTGAAAACGGGGCATCATCGCTGGTCTGTCTGATATCCGCCTCTCCAGTCTGCAAGTCGATAACATTAACCGGAGGCACGTCCAGCGGAGAAGGAAGATAATCCACAATGGCATCGAGCAGGTATTGAACTCCCTTATTTTTCAAAGCACTACCGCAAATCACAGGCACTATCCGATTAGCCGAAGTCAACCTTCTTATTGCAGCTTTAATCTCGCTGCTTTTAATTTCCCCACCTTCAACATAAAGTAACATCAATTGGTCATCATTCTCAGCCAGTTGCTCGATCAATGACTGCCTATGCCCATCTACCTCTTGTCTCTTTTCTTCTGGAATAGGCGATTCCACCCGCGGAGCATTCACGTCATCAGAGAACAACCAGGCCCTATTGTCAACTAAATCTATCACGCCCTTAAACTGATTTTCCTCTCCCCAGGGCAGCTGTAGCGGCATAGCTCTAGCTCGAAGTCGCTCCTCAATCATACTGACTGTGTGATTAAAATCGGCACCAACTCTGTCCATCTTATTGATAAAACAGATCCTTGGTACACCATATCTATCAGCCTGTCGCCATACCGTCTCAGATTGTGCCTCTACACCGGCCACGGCATCCAGCACCACCACCCCACCATCCAGAACTCGAAGGCTGCGCTCAACTTCAGCAGTAAAATCCACATGTCCCGGCGTGTCAATGATATTTATGCGATGCTCCTGCCAGTGACAGGTTGTAGCTGCTGCGGTGATAGTAATCCCTCGTTCCCGTTCCTGTGCCATCCAGTCCATTACCGCCGTCCCTTCATCCACCTCACCAACTTTATAGGTGCGGCCTGTATAAAACAAAATTCTCTCGGTAACAGTTGTCTTACCAGCATCAATGTGTGCAATGATACCTATGTTCCGCACCTTATCTAAAGGAAAAGTCCGGGTCATGATATTGTTTCCTATGCCAACAGCTTTTTTAGGCTGTTGGGTCTTAATTCCTGCTGTAGTTACCATCGATAATGAGCAAAAGCTTTATTTGCCTCGGCCATCTTATGAGTATCTTGACGCTTCTTAATGCTTGCCCCCTGCCCTTGAGAAGCATCTATAATCTCCGCCGCTAATTTTTCCGCCATAGATTTACCGCCACGAGCTCTGGCAAAGCCGATTACCCAGCGCATAGCCAGGGACAGCCCGCGTGCGGCTTCAACCTCAATTGGCACCTGATAGGTAGCGCCGCCAACACGCCGAGATTTTACCTGAAGTACAGGAGTGGCATTCTTAAGTGCCTGTTCAAGCACCGCCAGAGGTTCCGTATTTAGTTGCTTATTAACCAAATCCATAGCGTCATAAACAACCCGCTCAGCCGTGGCTTTCTTGCCGTCTAACATAATTTTTTTGATAAGTATAGCCACAGTAACATTTCCGTACTTCGGGTCAGGGGGTGTCTGTCTTTTTATTACCCTAGCTCGTCTCGGCATTTATTCCTCCCCCTGCCGCAATCTTCACTGCTTTGCCTCGCTTAGCCCCATACTTGCTCCGCCCCTGCTGTCGATTCTCCACTCCAGCGGTATCTAAAGCACCTCTAACAATATGGTAGCGAACGCCAGGCAGGTCCTTCACTCTGCCACCACGGATAAGCACCACAGAGTGCTCCTGTAAATTATGGCCTTCGCCGGGTATATAAGCAGTGACTTCAATACCGTTGGTCAACCGCACGCGGGCAATTTTGCGCAGGGCAGAATTAGGTTTCTTGGGAGTCATCGTCTTAACCAGTACGCAAACCCCCCGCTTCTGAGGTGAGTGTGTATCTCGCCGGGTTATATTTTTCAGGGTATTATGAGTAACACCCAGCGCCGGAGCTTTGGTATGTTTACCAAGCCTCCGTCGTCCTTTTCTAACTAATTGATTTACCGTCGGCATTTCACCATTCCTTCTATTTACACCAAGTAAAAAGCCACCTAGTTGTCTACCGGTCTACTCCCCCAACGGGTTTGTATCCCGATTCAACCAGCCGGCTTAATCAGGTCTTCTGAACCCAGACTAATGGCTAGTAGACACAAAGAACCAATATAACACAAGTATAAAACAAAGTCAACAAGTTGACAATTCTACTAATCTGTATTTGTAAGAGTGTTCGTAACTACATCGTGAATCCCTGATAGCCTATAGATGACAGGACTATCGCTAGATAATATTGTATACTAGGAATATGGCATCGGAACCGCCGTATGATATATTCCGTGATCCCATACATGGATTCATAAAGGTTTATGGAGTCGAAAAGGATGTCATAAATTCTAAGCCTTTTCAACGACTGAGACGCATAAGGCAACTAGGACTCACGAGCCTGGTTTATCATGGCGCAGAACATACGCGATTTGGACATTCTATAGGAGTCATGAATTTTGCCAGCAAGGTACTTGATTCATTATGGGCAAGATATAGACCTTTGTTTAAAAAAAGACTCAACTGGAATGATAGCAAATACAAGGTAGCTCGAAACAAACTCAGACTGGCTGCACTATTACACGATGTTGGGCATGCTCCATTTTCACACGCTGCTGATCTTTTCCCCAATACAGCAGGAAAAAAAGAGAGCCACGAAACATATGGAGAAAAGATTGTAGACCAAACAGAAATTAGCCAGATAATAGATAGGCATTCGAAAGACACTGACGTTGACAAGACTGATGTGTTGAACCTCATGAATAAGAATACACTTGGGCTAGAGAATATCCTACTAAGAAATGTGTTCGTAGGCGATTTAGATGCGGATAGGATGGATTACTTGTTACGTGATTCACTGTACACAGGTGTTCAATATGGAAGATTTGACTCTGATAGACTCATTGAAAAGTTGGGGTTATTAGAAAGAAATGATGGGAGTTTGGTAATAGCAGTTGAGGAGAGCGGTATGCACGCAGCAGAGGGTTTATTATTAGCGCGATATTTCATGTTTACCCAAGTATATTTTCACCAAATACGAAGGATATACGATATTCATTTAACGAGAGTTATTCAGGAGGCATTAAACGAGTTGACCGGCTGCAGGGAATTCCCCAAAGATGTGGAAAAATATCTGAATATTGATGATCATACCATATTTTCCTTTATAGAAAAGAAAGCAAAAGAAGGAAAACTGGAAGAGGCTACTTTTATTCAAAACCGTACCCGCTACCGCCTTGCGGAACAGACCGGTGAGTACGCATACGGCGAGGAGGTCGACAAATTTGAAAAACTATCGAACCGCCTGAGTGATAAACTTGGACAGGAATTCGTGATCAAAGATAAATCAATCAAGGCCCATTACAACTATGATTATAAAAAGGGTGAGGAAAGATTACTAGTAATGTTAAAGAATAAGCAAACACGGGACATCGCATTCATGTCCAAGGTAATAGAAAACCTATACGAAATATGCCAATATAGGGTTTACGTACATCCTAATCATTACGATACCGCCGAATCTCTGGTGGATAATTGGAATAAACGTAAATAAACAGGGGATAAATCTAGGCAGTTGCTATATGATACAGTGTATTCGAGCTCTTGTATTCAAATACCAGCCATTAAGCCCGCGGCAACAAGTTTATCAATCCACTCGTTGACAACTTCCGAACTGAATTTAGGTTTAATATTGATAACTTCGCGGGTAACAGCATCTCTGGTTGCTTCTTGCTTCTTTTCCGCTAATATCGACTTAACAAAATGTATTGTTGCACAAAGCTCCGTTTGCTGTGCATCAAGTCTTGAGAAAAACCCAGCCACACGCTCAATTTGTTTGGCATACTCCGGAGGAACAGCAGCCTCTTCTTTGGTGGGACGAATTTCATAACCAACCCAATCCCCACGAGGATAACCTACTATCTCAATTGTGCCGCGCGCGGACATCTCAGTCAGCACACTATCGATATCATTTGAATAAGGCCCATAATGATACATCACAAAATCAAAGCCTAAAGGGACACCCTGAGATTCCTGAAGAAAATAAAGGCTCTTCTGTAACTTAGTTTTACCTAAATTAGGCATAAGGGAAATGACTGAAAATACGATCTCTCTTTTTAAATCATCTTCCATATAATTCACCTCCTTTGTCTTGCCTATCGGCATCAACTGAAAGACAGAGCCTCAAGAGACCTCAATTTTAATCAGTTCCTTGATAATTTGCAATAGGACAATGTCTTTCCTTTATATTAAATTATAGCTCATTTGTTGACTTTTTGTCAACTTAACGAGATAATCCCACTCATCGAGTAAGACTAACTCATAGGTTTCAGTGATCGAATTATGACAAAACGACGAGGCTCGTTCAGGAAGAAGCGGGAAAAGACTATTGGTAAGTACCTGACTGAATGTAGAGTAGCCCAAGGGAAGACTCAGCAAGAAGTAGCAGACGATCTTGGTAAGTCCAAGTACCTTATTTGCAGAATAGAAATAGGCGAAAGAACAAAGAAATCACTTGAAGGTGTCATACTGCATGATGTTGCCAAAGCATATGGGACTTCCATTGTAGAAATCCTAAAGAGAGCGGAATCGGTACAGCTTCCCCTAATAATGACAAGTGCCGATGCTGAAAACGTAAAAACAGACCCATTTCTAGACATCACAGAGGAGGAACGGCAAGAGCTAATTCAATATCTGAACGAAATTCGCCAGAAGAAGACAGGGCAGCCACCGAAATAGGTAACCGACCGATAGTATTCTAAATTAGTGAACTAGGCAAGCTGATAAAATAATAGCTAAGATAGAGAAGATGCCCCAGCTGACAACACCTGGTTATTTGTCATATTCCTCCTAGCTTGGGGTAAAGAATTTTTTACAAATAACCCATTGTGTTAAAATACTACAGGATTTAGCCATGGAAATAGTTTTACACATCTCCAAATTCTACCCGACCTGCATAGACTATCATTCAGGGCTAACAATGGCCTGGCTAGTCCACATCAAAAAGTGTTAGCCTGACTATCATCAACTATATTATAAAGGAAGGACGAAAATTATGTGCGTATGGTGCGAGCGCTATGCCGAAGGCTACGAGAGATGGTACTTCAACCCGGCAAACTACGCCAGAAAGCTATATAAAATAAGGAAGGACGAAGGTCCTGAGATACAGCCCAACCCCGTAGTTGCCGGCGGAATGGCTCTTATCGACCGAAGCTTCGTGGAGGCTCTGGACAGGAAAGACCATGAAACTATCGCCAAGATGAGGCATGATGTGGAGCAGCTCGCCTGGACTGTACACTTCGGGCAGGTTGTTACATTGGAGGATACACTGAAGGTTATAGACATCATATACCCAATCGCCCTTATGACCTGTGCCTGTCGCCGCTCCATGCTGGGACTTCCCGACGAGGAGAACTTCACCTGTATGGGTATGGGGCCGGGAATGTATAAGTGGGAGAGGTGGCCCGAGACCTACCGAGGCGGTATACAGTTCCTCACCCCGGATGAAGCCAGGGACGCTGTCACCAAGATGAACAAGAGGGGCCTGGTGCAAACCCTGTTTACTTTCGGCACCCCATACATCGGCGGTATTTGCAACTGCGACTACCCCAACTGCAGCGCCATAAGAACTACAATCGACCACGGCATACAATTCCTGTGGAAAGGACATCATGTCGCCCACGTCGACAATGAACTTTGTAACGGCTGCGCCTCGTGCATTCACCGCTGTCAGTTCAAGGCACTGAGCTTCTCCGCAACCCAGAACAAGGCTTATATCGACCCGTTCCAGTGCTTTGGCTGCGGGCTTTGCGCCACGGAATGCCCCCAGGATGCTATAACCATGGTGGAGCGAGCCAGCTTACCGGCGCTGGCAAATGTCTGGTAAAAAATCACAGAGAGGTATTAAAAATGCTTCCAACTATAACCGTAGATGATAAAAAGTGCCAGGACCCGCTCGCCTGCAGCAAGTGCCTTCGCATCTGCCCGACACATGTACTGGGGCTGGGCACCAAGGTGGGTCCTAGAAAGTTCCAAGAAATAGACCCCAGCCACTTTATAGTAGCCGGCGTCCGCTTTGAAAAATGCACCGGCTGCATGGACTGTGTCAATGTCTGCCCCAAGAACGCCATCCAGGTGAGCTTCTGAACGGAGGTATGAGCGAAATGACCACAGGTTGGAAATACGGCAAGACAAAAAAGGAAAGATTGATGACTCTGGAAGAGCCCGGGAAAGCGCTGCTCTTCGATGCCGATAAAGGTCTGGTAGAGGACATCACTAAAAAGTTCGATATAGCGGTTTTTGCAAAAAGCCTGCAAGGCAAGGACGAGCAGGAGGCATACAAAACTCTCGAAGAACTGGGCAAGGAAGTGATGAAGCTCACCATCGAGCTAGCTGACACCAAATATATGGACCGCACCGGGGAGATGGTGGAGAAGGTGTACAAGCAGACAGGTATCTCTTTCCCCCATCGCCTGTGTAGATATATAGAGCTGTCCATCTTTGGACTGAGACCTACCGACCGCTGGAACATATCAAGGGCAACTACCAAAGAGCTGGTGCTTCAGGCCTCTGCCTGTGCAGTACACAAGGCGCTCAGCGAGGCTGGCATAAAGGGACTCCCGTGTAAAGGATTCTGCCTTGCCAGCTTTGAGGCTGCGGCAGAGAAGACCGGCGACCGTGTAAACACCGATATGCCGAAGGCATTGCCCCAGGATGGTATGTGTGAGTTTCGCATCTCGGTACAGTGAAGAGGCTGCAAATGCGCATTTATCTTCCACCAGGCGACCCTGCTGGCTTCGGTTTCCTCAGCGCAAGAAGCTTCAGATCTCACTTCCCGCAGACCGCCGAAATACTCGAGGAATTGTTCGACCGCAGCGCTGAGAACTGTGACCTCTTCGTAAACATAAGCGAGGTTAATAAGTACAGCGTTACCTGCACTGTGTGTCGCCACTTCGACAGCAGCGGCTGTGGCTCCACAGACCTTAAGGGTTCGGGCATCATCAAGCTTCTCCAGAACAGCTATAAGCACGACAGCTTGCATTAGTTCTCTCTCATTCTAAGATTTTCTGATTCGGGATTTCAGGTTTCACCCTCACCTTAATCCTCTCCCATCGAGGGAGAGGAAACTAGTTCTTTCTACTTGGGGGGTTAGAGTGAGAGGGACTTTCAGTTTCCGCTAAGATGTGGTAAAATTAAGCCAGTGCAATCCCTTGTAGAATTAGGATTAGCAGACACTAAATGTGGGATTGACAGGTTGCCTGCTTCCCGATTATGGCCAATCTAAAATTACCGAGTTCTTAGAAGGATTTTTCTGTAGTCATGCCAAAACAAGCCAACAACAATACAAACAATAATAATACATTCGAAGACTACACTGCGGAAGATATACGTATTCTGGATGGACTGGAGGCGGTGCGCCGCCGCCCGGGTATGTATATAGGCAGCACCGATGAACACGGGCTGCACCATCTGGTCTATGAGATTGTCTACAACAGCATAGACGAGGCAATGGCCGGATATTGTGATAGAACCGAGATAATAATTCATAAAGACAACTCGGTAACAGTTATAGACAACGGCCGGGGCATACCGGTGGACATTCACCCGACAACCAATACCTCAGCCCTGGAAGCAGTGATGACCCGGCTACACGCTGGAGCTAAATTCGGCGGTCGCACCTATACAGTATCCAGCGGCTTGCACGGCGTTGGTGCTTCAGTGGTAAACGCCCTGTCTGCCTGGCTCGATGCCAAAGTTAATCGTGAGGGAAAAGTCTACTGCCAGAAATATGAACGTGGTGAACCCACCTGCGATTTAGAAATTATCGGCGATACAGAAGAAACGGGAACTACCATCACTTTTCTGGCCGACACTGAAATCTTCGGTGAAATTAACTACCGTTTTGATACAATCCGCGAGCGTCTCAAAGAGCTGGCCTTTTTGAATAAGAACCTGGAAATAAGCTTCAAAGATGAGAGGACTGACCAGGAATCAACATTCCTCTTCGAAGGTGGTATAGCCAGCCTTGTCAGCCGGTTCAATAAGAACAGGCAGGTCCTGCATCGCCAGCCCATCTACATAGTCGGCACAATGAACAGCACCGTTGTAGAGGTAGCACTGCAATACAACGACGGCTTTTCCGAATCTACGCTCAGCTTTGCCAACTGCGTCAATACCATAGACGGAGGCAGCCATCTTACCGGGTTCCGCTCAGCGCTAACCCGCGTCCTGAATGACTATGCCCGGAAAAACAAGCTGTTGAAGGATTCCGACCCCAATTTGATAGGTGATGACGTCCGTGACGGGCTGACATCGGTCATCAGTGTTAAGCTGGTTGAACCCCAGTTTGAGGGGCAAACTAAAGCCAAATTGGGCAATCCTGAAATAAAAACACAGGTCGAAGCCATAGCAGCCGATGGCCTTTCGCTGTATCTGGAGCAGCACCCCGATGATGCCAAATCAATCATAGAGAAGTGCCTGGTTTCGGCTAAAGCTAGAGAGGCAGCCCGAAAAGCTCGCGACCTTATCTTCAAGAAAAGCGGATTAGAAGCCGGCACTCTGCCTGGAAAGCTGGCTGGCTGCTCAGAGACTGACCCTCGCGAGTGTGAGATTTACCTGGTTGAGGGTGACTCAGCCGGAGGTTCAGCCAAGCAGGGGCGAGACCGCCGCTTCCAAGCAATTTTGCCGCTACGAGGTAAAATCCTTAATGTAGAAAAGGCGCCCAAAGACAAGATTCTGGACCATGAAGAAATCCGTGCCATTATCACCGCAGTAGGAGCCGGCATCGGTGACCAGCTCGACTTTTCCAGATTGCGCTACCACCGCATAATCATTATGACTGATGCCGATGTCGATGGCTCTCACATAAGGACACTACTTCTCACCTTCTTCTACCGAAACATGACAGAGCTGATAAGCCAGGGCCACCTTTTTATCGCCCAGCCACCTCTATATCGCATTCAAGCGGGTAAGCAACAGTTCTGGATTTACTCAGAGAAAGAAAAGGAAGCCAAGCTCCAGGAGCTTAAGGGCAATAAAACGGAGATTCAGCGATATAAGGGATTAGGAGAAATGAGCGCCGAGCAACTATGGGACACCACTATGAACCCGGAATCGCGAACCCTGCTCAAGGTGGAAATCGAGGATGCCATGGCGGCTGACAGGATATTCCATATGTTGATGGGCAGTGAAGTGCCACCCAGAAAATCATTCATTCAGGCCCACGCCAAAAGCGTGAGGAACCTGGATGTCTAGCTTTCAGACTTATTTCCGTTTCCGGTATAGTTTCTTTTCTTCTATATAACTCTCCACCGCTTCAGGCACCAGCCCATGAATAGATAGCCCCCGAGCCAGCCTCTTTCGGATGTCCGTAGAACTGATGTCGACCGGCGTTATATCCAGCCAGACCACATTCTGAGTTACACCGGGAACATCTGATTCCAGAGCCTTCAAATCCGGACGGCTGAAACCCGGCCTGGTAACTGCCACCAGCTTACAGAGCTGAATCAGCCTGTCCGGCTCCTTCCATTGAGGCAGCTCAGCCAGGCTATCCCAGCCTACTAAGAAAGAAAGCTTCGCCTCGGCACCTAATTTTTGCTGCAAAATAGTTACAGTTTCCACACTATAAGAGGGGCCGGGGCGGTCTATCTCAACAGTCGAAAGCTCAAAATAAGGCCTGGCGGCAATAGCCTGCCTCACCATCTCTACACGGTGGACTGCTGGAGTAATAGTCCTGCTCTTTTTAAGCCATGGCTGCCCTGCGGGAACAAAGAGAACCCTCGCCAGGCTGAGCCTTAGCCTGGCTTCTTCGGCTATGACAAGATGTCCCGAATGAATAGGGTCAAAAGTGCCGCCTAATATGCCTATGTTCATTTTCTAACCCGCCTAACCTTTGGCTTAGGTCGGAAGACAGCTATTGGCGCCTCCGAACCAGCAAATTCTTCCCCGACCCTATCCAACATGCTGATTATTTCTGACCTAAGCTCGGGCAAACCTTGTTCGGTAATCGCCGAAACGAAGAATACCTTTATCCCCAAAGAGCCAAAGAGCCGCCTAATCTCTGGCAGGCGAGCTTGAACCTCCGGTAAATCTATCTTGTTTACCGCCACAAGCTGAGGCTTTTGCGCCATCTCCGGCTTATACAAAGCCAGCTCCGTATTCAGCCTGTTCATATTATCAATTATACTCGGGGAGCTACCATCTATCAGGTGAAGCAAAACCTTAGTTCTCTCGGCGTGACGCAGAAATTCATGCCCCAAACCCTTGCCCAGATGCGCACCATCTACAAGCCCGGGTATCTCAGCCAAAACAAATGTCTTCATGTCTACTTCAACCACACCTAAAACTGGCTCGAGAGTGGTAAAAGGATAATCAGCTACTTTCGGCCTAGCTTTAGACACGGCAGCCAAAAGGGTTGATTTACCTGCATTAGGATAGCCCATAATGCCCACATCGGCAATAAGCTTAAGGTCAAGGGCAAGGCAATGCTCTTCGCCAGGCTCACCTTTAGTAGCCGTTTTAGGGGCCTGGTTTCTGGACGTGGCGAAATGAACATTACCCAAACCACCACGACCCCCTTTAGCCACCAGAATCTTTTGCCCCTGCTGGCTCAAATCAGCCAACAGCATTTCCTGTTCCCCCTCCTTAAGAAACACCATCGTTCCTAACGGCACTTTAATTTCAATGTCACTGCCCTTTGCGCCATGTTTCTTCTGCTTACCACCGCTCTTGCCGGACATCGCCTTAAAACGCATCTTGCGCTTAAAGTAATTCAGGGTAGTTTCACTCCTATCGGCGGAAAGATAAACACTCCCACCACCCCCTCCATCCCCTCCATCAGGACCGCCAAGCGGCACAAACTTCTCATGACGGAAACTAACTACCCCATGCCCACCATCTCCCCCCGATACTATAATATCTACTCTATCCACTGAATCAATATCCTTATAATATCTTTATCTTATATTATAGTCTTAAATTATTAATAATATATAAGAAACATCATCATGTGGACGGAGGCACATTGTGGGCGGAAAGTCCTGGCTTTGCAACCTTTGATATGGGTGTTTATCAACAGAGTTGGGGAAATTATCCACTATCCGGTGCTGCTTTTCCACAAGCACCGACGTTAAGATGTGGAAGAGGCTCTTCTGGGCCTTAAATTTTGTCGGATTTCTTTTATTGAGTTGCGGAGTTGTGGATTAACGTCTAGTTCAGCAGTGATTTTTTCGCAGCCGTGCATTATTGTTGTGTGGTCCCGGCCTCCCAGCATCTTGCCGATTTCAGCCAGGCCGCAGTGATTTTGCTCGCGCAGCAGGTACATGGCGACCTGACGGGCTAATACGGTCTTTTTGTCTCTCCGCTTACCGGTTATTCCTTCAAGGTCTACGTCGTAGTAGTTAGCTACAGTGGTCATTATGAGCTTGGGTGAAAGGGTGGTTTCCTGCCTGCTGTCTTTTGGTATTATATCTACCAGTGACTGCATGGTCAGTTGCATATCTAACTTCGTGCCGCTCAGCCTCGAGTAAGTGACGACTCTATTAAGTGCACCTTCTAATTCTCGAGCATTGTGCTGAAAATGTGTTGCCAAAAACCGTGTCACATCTGGGGGAGGGGATGTGTTTAACTGCCGAGCTTTAACTTTTAAGATAGCCAGTCGCGTTTCTAAATCCGGTAGCCCCAGGTCGGCGATAAGTCCCCACTCAAGTCGGGACTTTAATTTTTTGGTGACCGATGAAATGGCTCTTGGCGGACGGTCGCTGGTAATCACCATCTGGCAGTTATTTTCATAGAGGTCGTTGAAAATGTGTAACAAGCATTCCTGGGTTTGCGTTTTGCCGCTAAGGAATTGGATATCATCGACCAGCAAAAAGTCGGCACTCCTGAACTTGCGGTGGAAGTCATCAATCCTGTTGTTCTTGAGGGCGACTACGAATTGGTTGGTAAACTGCTCGGCACTGGCCAGGAGTATGCGAAGGCCCTTAGCTTTGACTGCGTGTCCGATGGCATGCAGCATATGTGTCTTGCCTGTGCCGGTGTCACCGTAGATATAGAGCGGGTTGTACCTGTTTCCGGGATCTTCTGCAATCTCCAGGGCTGCTGCATAAGCCAGGCGGTTGCATTCCCCGACTACAAAGCTATCGAAGGTGTATTTTGAATTGAGCCTGAAAACTGGTATTGCTGGGTCTTTCAGTCTGGCGCTTGTACCGCCGTCGGCCTGATAAGCGGGTGTCTGGCAGATATCCTGGCTGAGGGCTCGAATTGCAAACTGTACATCAATGGTCTTACCGGTGATGCTGGTCAATGTCCTTTTAATCAGAGAATGGAGGCGGCTTCTTAGCCATTCGGCGATGAATACATTGGGGACACCGATAACGAAGACGTCTTCTTTATAGCTTATCCCGCTGGTGTCCTTAAGCCAGGTATCGTAATTCGGCTTATTTACTTGAAGTTGAAGTTCTCCTAGAGCGGTTTCCCAGATTTCTTGTGCTGACTTCAACTCATTACCTGCCAAAAATAGTCTTAAAATCCCCGCAAATGAAACAAAAATCCCCACCCTCAGATCTATTGCATCTTCAAATTTTGCGGTCTGTATTAAGCTTCAGTTTTGTGATGAAGAGGTTAAAACAGATAGACCGGAAGACCCACACCACAACTCCCTAAGGGTAACACAGCGGTCTGTTGGGGTGTCAAGGGGGTTTTTGACATAATGGAGAAAGTTGTTAAAATTTTGTTAAACTATTGTTGCCATGTCAAAACGCATCATTTTTATGGGCACTCCGGAGTTCGCTGTTCCTAGCTTGGAGGCTTTGATTCGCAGCAATTACCTGGTAGTTGCCGTGTATACGCAACCAGACAGGAAGGCTGGGAGAGGACAGGCAGTCATGTCCTCTCCGGTAAAACAACTGGCTTTATCTCATGAGCTGCAGGTAGTTCAGCCGGAGAACCTGAAAGGCGCTGGTACAGTTGAGGGGTTAGCTAAGTTTGCTCCCGACCTCATTGTGGTGGCGGCTTTTGGGCAGATTATACCGGCTGAGATATTGGATTTGCCTAAACTTGGTTGCCTGAATGTCCACCCCTCTCTGCTGCCCCGGCATCGGGGTGCCTCGCCCATAACCACCGCTATTCTACAGGGAGATGAAGTCACGGGTGTTACCATTATGCTGCTGGACGCTGGCATGGATACCGGTCCCATTTTGAGCCAGAGAGAGGTGCCGATATCCACTGAGGATACCACCGGTTCGCTTGGCATTAAGCTGGCTCAAGCCGGCGCTCAGCTACTAACGGAGACGTTGCCCTTGTGGATTGATGGGCAAATTAAGCCGCAGCCTCAGGAGGAAAGCCGGGCTAGCTATAGCAAAGTCATCAATAAAAGCGATGGGGAGATAGACTGGCGACTGTCAACTCTGGAATTATGGAGATGTGTCCGTGCCTTTGACCCGTGGCCGGGTTGCTACGCCTGGTGGCAAGGAAAACGTTTAAAACTTGGTCAGGTAATGCCGCTGGAAGGTGAGAGGTCTGGTGAACCTGGCGAGGTGATAGCTTTGTCTCTGTCGGTGCCTGTGCCTGTTGGAGTTAAAACTGGAGATGGAGTTCTGGGTCTGCTCAGGGTCCAATTGGAGGGGAAGAAAGAGATGTCAGCGGAGGAATTTGTGCGCGGGCAGCGGGATTTTATCGGCAGCCGTTTGCTTTGACAGGATTCCACGCTTTAATTAAAATTAAATTGCGTTGGGGAGTGATTTAGATAATGTTTTTCTTTGACCCGCTGTGGTTTCTGGTAATGCTGCCGCCCTTTGTCTTTATGATTTATGCCCAGATAAAGGTGAATTCTGCCTTTAAAAAATATTCCAAGGTGGCTAATTCCCAGCTTATCACCGGAGCCGAGGCAGCCGGAATGCTGCTTCGTGCCAACGACTTGAATAATGTCAGAGTGGAAGGTGTAAAAAGTAAGCTGGGCGACCACTACGACCCGAGTAAAAAAGTGTTACGCCTCTCGCCGGCGGTGGCTAATACGCCGTCCGTTGCCGCGCTTGGAATCGTGGCTCATGAGGTAGGACATGCCGTACAAGATAAGTCCGGCTATGCCTTTCTCAGGTTTCGCACCTCTTTAGTGCCGGCGGCTAACCTGGGCAGCAGTTTCGGCTTTATCTGTGTTATCTTGGGCATGTTTCTGATGATGTTCGGCGCCATGTTCGGTATGACAGTTGTCTGGGTAGGAATTTTTCTCTTCTCGCTGGCGGTGATTTTCAGCCTGGTGACATTGCCTGTCGAGTTCAATGCCAGCAATCGGGCAAGGCAAATGTTGCGCAGCACCGGCATGGTTTCTACTCAGGAGTATGACGGAGCCAGCGCTGTTCTGTCTGCCGCCGCCCTTACCTATGTGGCGGCTACACTCCAGGCGGTGGCTCAATTATTCTATTTTGTCATGATTGCCCTGGGCATGAGAAGATAGGTCCTGGTTCTGCTTGCCTGTATCAACCATCTCTCTTGCCATCCTTAGCTGTTTCCCTTATCATGCTGAGCGCAGCAAAGAATCTCACGGTGGGGGTGTAAACGTTGCCATTGCCAACTCATACCTGCCCCTATTATAATTGCGCCGGAACAAGCAAATTCTCACTGGGAGTCGCATTTGCCTGAGAAAAAGAGTCCAGACAGCTTCGCTGAACTCAAGGAAATCATTGCCAGGCTGCGTGGTCCGGATGGCTGCCCCTGGGATAAGAAGCAAACTCATGCCTCATTGAGACCTTACTTGGTTGAGGAGTGCTACGAGGTATTGCAAGCCCTGGAGGATGGGACCCCGCAGAAGCTCTGCGAGGAATTAGGCGATCTTCTGCTTCAGATTATGCTTCATGCTCAGATTGCCGCTGAGGCGGGGCAGTTTAATATAGATGATGTTGTCCGGGGTATTAGAAACAAGCTAATTCATCGTCATCCCCATGTCTTTGGGAGCCAGAAAGTGAAGGATGCTGACGAGGTGGCGCTGAACTGGCAGGCTTTGAAGCAGGAAGAGCGTGAGGAAGGGGAATCGCTTTTAGCCGGCGTGCCCGAGCAAATGCCAGCCCTGTCATACAGCCAATCTATTCAGCGGCGGGTAGCGGGAGTTGGCTTCGATTGGGAGAAGGTGGAGGAAATCATAGACAAGCTGGCTGAAGAGGTGGCAGAGATTAAACAGGCTCCCGACCAACAGGAGAGAGCCAAAGAGTTCGGTGATTTGCTCTTCACACTGGTAAACGTAGCGCGCAGGTTGGACATAGACTTGGAGATGTCGTTACGCTCGGCTAACCAGCGCTTCTGTCGTCGCTTTGCCTGCATGGAAGAAATCTGCCGTGAGCGCGGTATCAACTTAGCCAGCCTGTCCCTGGATGAGCAGAACGCCTTGTGGGAAGAAGCCAAGCGAGTGATAGGATGAGATGGTCGGGGCGAGAGGGTTCGAACCTCCGACCTCAGCGTCCCGAACGCTGCGCGCTACCAGGCTGCGCTACGCCCCGCCACCGCTTATTATAAGCGGCTTTAACTTTTGGGGCAAGCGTTGTAAACTAACAGCGTCCATGCTGTAGTTTTTCGATAAGTAAGGGGTTAGATTCTTCGCTACGCTCAGAATGACAGAAGGATGCTCAGGGTGACATGGAGCTAAAGCAAGATGAAGTACTGCGTTCTAATAATTGATGGCGCTGCCGGCTGGGTGTTGCCGGAACGAGGTGGTAAGACCTGCCTGGAGCTTGCCCATACCCCGAATCTGGACGCGATGGCGAGGGAAGGGGTTGTAGGGCTGGTTCGAACTGTGCCGCAGGGAATGGAGCCCAGCAGCGCCTGTGCCTGCATGTCGGTGCTTGGCTATGACCCGAAGGTCTATTATCGGGGGAGGAGCGGTATTGAGGCTAAGAGCATGGGCATTCCAGTTGCCGATGACGAGGTAGTTTTCCGCTGTAACCTGGTTGCCGTTCGTGACGGCAGGATGTGGAGCTATAGCGCAGGACACATCGACACAGACGAAGCCCATGCGCTTATCGCTACTCTAAATGAAAAGCTTGGCAGTGATGAAATAAGTTTTTATCCCGGTGTTCGCTACCGGCATATATGTAAGATAAAGGGGCATGATGATACACTTCTGGCTATCTGCACTCCTCCGCATGATATACCGGACAAGCCAGTTACTGAGTTTCTACCTCAGGGGCCGGGTAGCGAGCTGTTGCGAGACCTTATGGAGAGGTCTAAGGCTGCGCTCGGGAGTCATCCGGTGAATTTAGCGCGGCAGGCTAGAGGCGATATACCGGCGACTATGCTCTGGCTATTCTGGGGCAGCGGCAGAATACCTGAAATGCCGCCCTTCAAGCAAGTATATGGTCTCGGGGCGGCTATAACATCCGGAGTTGACCTTCTCCGAGGCTTAGCCCGGATGGCGGATATGGCGGTGCTTGATATCCCCGGTGTAACCGATGGTTTGGATAATGATTATGCGGCTCAGGCGGTTGGAGCCTTGAAGGCGCTGGAGAAGTACGAGCTGGTTGCCATCCACGTCGAAGCGTCGGATGAGGCGGCTCATGTCGGCTCGATTGATGAAAAAGTAAAGGCAATAGAGATGGTGGATAAAGAAGTTGTCAGCCGGATACGCTCCTGGAATAAGGATGAGCTTCGAATTCTAATACTGCCTGACCATCCAACGCCGATAAAGATTCAGACCCATACTGATGAGCCGGTACCGTTTGTGCTCTGGGGTTCCGGGTTTGCTGCCAGTGGAGCGGATAGGTTCACTGAGGCAGAGGCAAAGAACGCCGGCGTTTTTATTGATGAAGGTTATAATATTATGACTAAGCTGACGCGGGATTAGTTAGTGGAAAACGCTTTACAGATGTTTTAGAATGGGCAGGAAAGAAAGATGGCACTGGTAGTTCAGAAATATGGCGGCAGCTCGGTGGCTGATGCCGAGAAGATAAAGAATGTGGCTCGGCGCGTAGCTGAAACCAAAAAGAAGGGCAACGAGGTGATTGTGGTTGTCTCTGCCATGGGTGATACCACCGATGAGCTGATTGAGCTAGCCAGGCAGATTAACCCAAAACCTCAGGAGCGTGAGCTCGATGTCTTATTGTCCACCGGAGAGATAGTATCCAGCACACTAATGGCCATGGCTTTGCATGGAATGGGCTATGAGGCAGTGAGCTTGAGCGGTGCCCAGGCGGGCATTCAGACTGACACTACCTACAGCAAAGCTCGCATCCTGCACATTGAACCCAAACGGGTTATTAAAGAGCTGGAGAAGGGAAATATCGTCATTGTGGCTGGATTCCAGGGGATAACTGATGATATGGATATCGCTACCCTGGGTCGAGGCGGTTCGGATACCACGGCTGTGGCTCTGGCTGCTGCCCTTAAGGGTCAGATATGTCAGATATACACGGATGTTGAGGGCGTGTTTACTGCTGACCCTCGCCTTGTGCCTGAAGCCCGTAAGCTTAAGGAAATCGGCTATGAAGAAATGCTGGAGCTGGCGACATTAGGTGCCAAGGTGATGCATTCTCGGGCGGTGGAGTTGGGCCAGGTTTATAATATGCCGATAATGGTGGCTTCCAGCTTTAGTGATAAACCTGGTACTATCATTCATGGAGGGATTCCGATGGAAGTAAGAAACAAAGCGCGTGGCATCGCGCATGACTTTAATGTGGCAAAGGTTACAGTGGTTGGTGTTCCTGACCGGCCGGGGATAGCTTCAGCAATTTTCGAACCGTTGTCTAAAGCGAATATAAGTGTGGACACTATCGTTCAGAATGCCAGCATCGACAATATTACAGACTTAACCTTTACTGTGGCTAGAAGTGATTTGGACAAGGCAATGTCCCTGGTGCAACCGATAGCCAGGTCTATCGGGGCTAAGCAGTGCGTCAGCGATTCCACGCTGGCTAAAGTTAGCGTTGTTGGCACCGGTATGCTGAATACGCCGGGCTATGCGGCTAATATGTTTCGGGCTCTTTCTGAGCAGGGTATCAATATACAGTTGATTACTACTTCTGAAATAAAGATAACCTGCATTATTGCTGAGGATAAGGTCAAGGACGCTGTTAAGGCGTTACATAAGGCTTTTGACCTGGAACGAGATGCAATTTAACGCTATACAGCGACTACTTCTTTTATATCGGATATCTCTTCTTTCAGTATTCGCTCAATGCCGTTCTTGAGGGTAATGGTTGACATAGGACAACCAGCGCATGCCCCCTTTAGTCTGAGGCTAACTATACCTTCTTTAACGTCAACTAATTCTACATCTCCCCCGTCCGCTTGTAGGCTCGGTCTAATATTGTTCAGGACTTCTTGTACCTTTTCTTTCACAGGTTCTCCCTCTTGCTTTCGCTTGTATTTACTGCTGTGGTAAGCTAACATAATCAGTCTTTTTTGTCAAAATTACCTCTCGACTTAGCTTGAGACACTTGACATTGTTCACTTTTTTTGCCACAGTGACTGCGGTAAAATAGTAAGGTTGTCTTGGAGAAATAATATTGGGAGTAAGCAATGCCCGACCGTGAAGAAGATAAAGCCAGGCTGAAACGAAAGGCGAGCCAAGAAGCTATTTCCTTGGCTATGCAGAGTCGCTGGCAGGAAGCGGTAACTGTAAATCAGAGCATAATAGAACTTTTACCTACAGATATAGATGCCTACAACCGGCTGGGTAGAGCATTTATGGAGCTAGGCGAATTTGCCAAAGCTAAAGAAGCCTACACTCGAGCTCTAGAACTTGACTCTTATAATTCAATTGCTCAAAAAAATCTGCAGCGGCTGTCTTTGTTGCCCGATGCTCAGGTTAAAGTAAAGGAGAAACGCCGCGAGGTCTCCCCGGACCTTTTCATTGGCGAGATGGGAAAGGCTGGGGTGGTAAACCTCCAAAGTCTGGCACCTCGCGAGTTATTGGCTAGGATGGCTGCTGGTAATCAAGTTCATCTGAAAGTGAAGGGACGGCAGCTTGTCGTGGAGAATGACCAGGGGGAGTATTTAGGACTGATTGAGCCGCCTCATGGTTTTCGTCTGGCTCGAATGATAGAAGGTGGGAATAAATACACTGCGGCTCTTGTCAGCATTAATAATGACAGCGCGAGGGTTATCATCAGAGAGGTTTTTCAGCACCCGAGCCAGGTTGGGCGTCTTTCCTTTCCGGTTAAAGCGGTTGAAGGCTTTCAACCCCATGTTAGAGATACCTTGCTCAGGCATGAGGCTGTGGAGGAGGAGGCGCTGGAAGAGGCAGAAGATATGGAATTAGAAGAGGGTGAGCTTATACCCGAAGGCTTCTCCATATTTGAGAGAGTCGCCCCTGACGAGGAGACTGGGACAGAAGAAGAGTTCATGGAGGAGTAGTTAATTGCCCCTCAAGCGAGCGAATTTTTCAGGAGAAGATTAAATGGAAGTTGGAGTAATAAAACCGGTCATCATCGAAGAGGAGATGAAGAGCTCCTACCTTGACTATGCCATGAGTGTCATAGTTTCTCGAGCCCTGCCTGATGTGCGCGATGGCTTGAAACCGGTACATCGTCGCATCCTTTATGCTATGGATGGGCTGGGTCTCCGTCATACCAGTTCCCATAAAAAGAGCGCTCGCATAGTCGGTGAGGTTATGGGTAAGTATCATCCGCACGGAGATGCCCCCATATATGAGGCCATGGTGAGAATGGCACAGGACTTTTCCATGAGGTATAGGCTTGTTGACGGGCAGGGCAATTTCGGAAGTATGGATGATGACCCACCAGCAGCTATGCGCTATACCGAAGCTCGCCTGGCAAAAATAGCCGAGGAAATGCTGGTTGATATTGATAAAGAAACCGTTGCTTTTATGCCTAATTTTGACGATAGCTTAAAGGAGCCAACGGTTTTACCAGCCAGGTTGCCCAATTTACTGGTGAATGGTTCATCGGGCATTGCTGTCGGTATGGCTACCAATATCCCACCTCATAACTTAAGTGAGATATGCGATGCCGTCAATTATCTTATAGATAACCCTGAGGCCGATGTCGATGACTTGATGAAGATTGTGAAGGGGCCCGATTTCCCCACCGGAGGCATTATCTTAGGCAGGGAGGGCATTAAGAGCGCTTATGCCAGTGGGCAAGGTAAAGTGGTGGTCCAGGCTAAGGTTACTGATGAAAATTTGAGAGGTGGACGTCAGCAATTAGTCATAACCGAGCTTCCTTATCAGACCAATAAAGCCGCCCTGGTGGAAAGAATAGCCAACTTGGTCAGGGAGAGAAGGGTCGAGGGGGTAAGTGAGGTTCGTGATGAATCTGACCGACATGGTATGAGGATAGTTATAGGGCTGAGAAAGGATGCTCAACCTACCAAGATTTGCAACAACCTCTATAAATATACTCCCATGCGGTCCTCCTTCTTCATTAACATTTTGGCTCTGGTTGATGGGCAGCCTCGCGTCATTAATCTTAAGGAAGTTTTGACCTGTTACATAGATTTCCGTAGGGAAGTTATCACCCGTCGCTCCCAGTTTGACCTCCAGAAGGCGAAGGACCGAGCCCATATTCTGGAAGGCTTCAGGATTGCCCTTGACCATCTGGATGCAGTTATTCAGACTATACGAAAAGCAGAGACGGTGGATTCGGCTCGGTCCAGCTTGATGGAGAACTTTAGCCTGTCTCAGATTCAAGCTCAGGCTATACTTGATATGCAGCTACGTCGATTGGCACAGCTGGAGCAGAAGAAAATAGTCGATGAGTACAGCGAGGTGGTTAAGAACATCGCTTATCTCGAAGACCTTCTGGCAAATCCGAAGAAAGTACTCTTTCTTATTAAGCAGGATGTCACCGAGCTTAAGAAGGGTTATGGTGATGGTCGGCGTACTTCGATTAAGCGAGAGGAGGCTGAGGAGTTTCAGGACGAGGACCTTATTCCACATCAGGATGTGGTGATTACGCTGAGTGAACAGGGGTACATAAAAAGAATACCGGCTATAACGTATCAAAAACAGCATCGAGGGGGTCGGGGTCAAATAGGAATGGTGACCCGGGAAACCGATATGGTGAAACATCTTGTGGTAGCTGATACGCATGATAATTTATTGCTTTTTACCAACCGGGGTAAGGTTTACCGGCTCAAATGCTACGATATACTCCAGGATGTGTCGCGAACTACGAAAGGAACAGCTCTGGCCAACCTATCGTCTATCGACCCGAAGGAGCAGATAACCGCCTTGGTGGTGGTAAAAGATTTTACCCCCGGCCTGTTTATGATTATGGCTACTTCGAGAGGTATAGTGAAGAAGACAAGTTTCGATAATTTTGCTTCGGTTAGAAGCAGCGGGCTTATCGCAATGAAGCTTCGAGGAGATGAAGAGTTGGTGGCGGCTGAGTTGGTTAGCCAGAAAGACGAAGTTGTTTTGGTAACTCAAAACGGGCAAGGTATAAGGTTCGCTGTGAAGGACTTGCGACCAGCATCTCGGGCTAGTGGTGGCGTGCGTGGCATCAAGCTTAGTCCTGGCGACTGCTTGGTGGCTATGGATGCCATCTTCCCTGATGCTAACCTGCTTACAATTACGGAGAAAGGCTTTGGTAAGCGCAGCCGTGCGCGGAATTTCCCTCTTCAGGCTCGGGGTGGCAAGGGGGTAATCGCTCATCGGGTTAATGAAAAGACAGGCTGTGTTATTTCAGCTAAACTTGTCCCTCCAAATCAACACGTCATTATTATTTCATCTAAAGGTATCATCATCCGTGTTCCTGTAGATGAGGAGATCTCGCTCTTTGGCAGAGATACACAGGGGGTGCGGGTAAACAGGATTGATCAGGATGACAGTGTTGCTTCTATGGCCTTTGTCCATCAGGAGAATGTCAGGGGAGGTGACAAGACTAAGGCCGAGTAGGGACGCCTTTCTTATCTGCTAGTCATGGAAAAAGTGCTACAAATTCTGCAAGAGTTCGGCTTGACCTTCGTTCCTCTCTTTGTGGCTATGGATGCCATCGGTGTCTTGCCTATACTGGTTCCCTTGACACAGGATATGAAGGCTAAGGAGCGCAGTCGAACAGTGCTCCTGGCGGTAATCACAGCTCTGGGATTGGGCTTAGGCTTTGTTGCTATCGGCAAGGGTATTTTTCTCTTTTTGGGCATAGATGTATCCGACTTTCTGGTCGCCGGCGGCCTCATTCTTTTCCTCTTAGCCGCCAAGGACTTAATCACCGGCAAGATGATTGAAACTCAGGTTTCAGTTGGAGCCGATATGCTGGGTGTCGTACCCATAGGCACTCCTCTTGTAGTCGGCCCGGCAGTGCTTACCACGCTGCTGATATTGGTCGACCAGTACTCGATTATTATCGTAATAATTTCTTTCATCCTGAATCTAGCAATAGGCTGGCTGCTTTTTGCGCAGGCTAACCGGGTAGTGGCTTTTTTGGGGCAGGGAGGGGTCAGAGCTACATCCAAAATAGTCAGTCTATTTTTGGCGGCTATTGCCATAAAGATGATTCGCCAGGGCGTTCTGCAGGTATTAGGATGAAACTCGTCTTCATTCACGGTGCCGGCAACACCGGCCTGGTGTGGCATTATCAAGCTAAACATTTTGCCGATTCTGAAGCTATCAGCCTTCCCGGTCATCCACAAGGCGAACCTTGCACTAGTATCGATGATTATGCCGAATGGCTTCATCGACATGTTCAGAAAAAAGGTTATTCGCAGCCTGTATTAGTGGGACATTCTATGGGCGGCGCCGTGGCTCAGATGTATGCTCTGACTTATCCCAGGGATGTAAAGGCTCTTATACTCCTTGGCACGGGAGCCAGACTTAGAGTAAGGCCAGACTTTCTTAAGTTGCTGGAAGAGGGCATCGATGCTCCTGCAGACTGGGCGAAGAATATGCTTGAGCCGCTTTATAGCCGGGTGGCTCCTGAAGTTAGGGGAAAAGTCATTGCTGGAGTGATCGATGTAGGAGTTGCTGTGCAGCTCAACGATTTCAGATGCTGTGACAGATTCGACATCATGGATAAAGTTCACCAGATTGAAGCTCCCACACTGATTATTTGTGGCGCTGAGGATGACATGACGCCGGTCAAGTACTCCCAGTATTTAGCAGGTAAAATCGCTGGCGCAAGGCTGGCTATTATTCAAGGTGGCTCTCATCATTTCTTTCTGGAAAAACCCCAGGAAGCGAATCAAGCAATTGAGACGTTTTTGAACGGCCTTTAGAATACTGATTTAGCCTGTTCGAGATTTGTGATGAGAATAGGTGTGCTTTCTGATACCCACATGCATTCGGCGGAAGAAATTTCTCCGGAGATACTTAAGGCGTTTATAGAAGTGGACTTGATAGTGCACGCTGGTGATTTCGTTGGCTCAGCGGTGCTTGAAGGGCTGAAGCGGCTGGGTGAAGTGAAGGCAGTGCACGGCAATGTGGATTCGATGAAGCTTAGAGGCTTGCTACCCGACAAGGAGCTTTTGGTGGTCGGAGGCAAGAAAATCGGGGTTACCCATGGCTGGGGTGGCCCGGAAGGCATAGAGCAAAGGGTGAGGGTGCTGTTTGATGACGTGGATATCATCATTTACGGGCATAGTCACCGGGCAAAGATTGAACAAATTGGAAATATTCTATTCTTTAATCCCGGTCCGGGACATCAGTCCTTTGGTATCCTGACAATTGACCGGGATGTTCAAGGGGAAATAGTAAGGATTTGATAATTGAGGGTTTTGTCATTCTGAGCGAAGCGCAGAATCTCTATGATGACTAAAGGATTCCTCGGTCGCCTTGCTCCCTCAGAGTGACACGAGGCGAATAGTTCGTAATGGCAAAGGAAAATAGGAGATTATGTTGGCTGAGCCGTGGCATGAGCTTGAGGCACTAGATAAGCCGGAGATTTTGCAGTTTATCTTTTATCCCCGGAAAGATTTTTTTGAAACATCGGCAGCAGCTAACGCTATTACTGGCACCATTCCCGTTGACGAGGCTGTTTCAATTTCTTATTGTTTCTATTTCAGTGATAAGAAGCACCCTAATATGCTGTTCTTTCACGGTAACGGTGAAGTAGCCAGCGATTATGAGTCTATTGGCTCTATATATAATCAAATCGGGGTGAATCTATTTGTGGCTGATTACAGAGGCTATGGCAGGAGTGGAGGCAAGCCTACGCTCAGCAACATGATAAAAGATGCCCATCCTGCATTCGAAGGCTTTAAGCGAGTTTTGGAAGAGAATAAATTTTCAGGGAAACTTTTTCTGATGGGTCGCTCGCTGGGCAGTGCCTCTGCTATTGAGCTTGCCTCGCATTATCAGAGTCAGCTCAGCGGCCTGATTATAGAAAGCGGCTTTGCCAATGTATTTAACTTATTTGGCTATTTGGGCTTCCCGCTCGAAGCTCTTGGTATCGCTGTGCCGGAGGTGCCTTCCAACCTTGGACTTATTAGGAAGATTTCTCTTCCCACATTAGTTATGCACGGTGAGTATGACCAGATAGTGCCTGTTGAGGAGGGCAAGGCGCTTTATGAGACTATTGCTGCCAAAGACAAGCGCTTGCTCATAATCCCCGGAGTTGACCACAACACCATTTTCATGGGTGGCACGGAGCAATACCTGCAGGCCCTGAAAGACTTTGTTTCAGCCCATAGCTAGCGCTGGCGTGTTAGTTATTCCTCTTCACCAGGCTCTGCCTTGGCCTCTGCGCCCTCTTCTGCTTCTCCGGCAGCCTCAGCCTCTTCTGCAGCCACGGCTTCTACCGGCACCTCTATGACCTCTTCCTTGCGAACCTCGGCAACTTTGACTACCATCTGTTCTGGGTCGCTGAGCAGCGTAACTCCATGGCCAAGAGGTATGTCCTTGACATAGATTGCTTGGTCGAGCTCTTCGATGTTTGATACGTCGACCTCAAAGCTGTGCGGCAGGTCGTCAGGCAAAGCTTCAATATGCAGGGAATCAATAAGGTGGAGCATAGAGCTGTTCTTGATATTCCTCAGCACCGGCGCCTCACCGATGAACACCACAGGAACATCTGCTTTTATCTTCTCGGTCATCCTGACCTGGTAGAAGTCAACATGTAGAGGCTCATCAGTTAGAGGATTCTTCTGAACTTCACGCATCAGCACCTTTACCGGGCTTTTTGAATCATCAACCTTGAGGGATATAAGGTCGGTCATGCCTGCATGAACCATTAGGCTCTTCAGGCTTCTGGCGTCCACATTTATGGAAGTGGAGTCGATTCCGTGTCCATAGATATTGGCCGGAACAATGCCTTGACGGCGTAGAAATCTTACTTTCTTGCCGGTTACGTCTCTTTTGGAAACTTCGAGTTCAAGTTGTTTCATCTTGTTACCTCTTTCGATACTCCGAAGCCTAAAGCTTAATGGATTTTGAATTAGAAGTCAAATTCACCACATGGGAATGTCTGTAAACTCCATTTATGTGTCATTCTTCGCCCAGAGTGACACGTTAATGTTAGAAACAATATCCCATGTATACTACGGCCCGGCGAATATCTGGCAAGCCCAGATTTTCCCGCTGGCGTCTATTACAATACCCATGCCTGAGATAGTATGAGTGTGGTGTACATCAAGCATATTATCGTGGTGTCCCGGCGAGGTGAACCACTGTTGTGCCATTGCATTGGCATCGCAGGGAACGTTGTTTTGAAGGACATTCTCTGCGCAGGCGTGCATACCGGGGATGCTTGCCCAGATGGAACTGCATCTGGTACTGAAATTATCGTGGCTGAGCGTGTTCGCTGTTGCCATGTACTGGGCGTGCGGCCGGCATAGCCCGTCAATATAAGCATTTCTGGTTAAAGCAGGTACACCGTTGGCTGTCCTTAATGCATTCACAGCGTCAAACAAGGCTTGTTCGCAGGTTGCAGCATCCCCGCTAGGTGGTGGAGGAGCCGCAGCCACTGTAACCGTAACCTGCTGGGTGACAGTTCCGGTGGTATTGGTAGCCGACAGGGTAAAGATGGTGGTTGAAGCCGGGCTTGCTGGAGTGCTTCCCGAAGCCGGACGAGAGCCAATTCCAGGGGATATGCTAACAGACGTGACCCCGGTAACATTCCAGCTAAGGTTAGAGTTTCCTCCGGGGATGATGCTGGAGGGGCTGGCGGTGAAGGAGAGGATAACTGGTAACGAAGACGGAGGAGCCGCAGCCACTGTAACCGTAACCTGCTGGGTGACAGTTCCGGTGGTATTGGTAGCCGACAGGGTAAAGATGGTGGTTGAAGCCGGGCTTGCTGGAGTGCTTCCCGAAGCCGGACGAGAGCCAATTCCAGGGGATATGCTAACAGACGTGACCCCGGTAACATTCCAGCTAAGGTTAGAGTTTCCTCCGGGGATGATGCTGGAGGGGCTGGCGGTGAAGGAGAGGATAACGGGCAAAGTGGTTGGCGGCAAAGTAGTTGGTGGCAGAGTAGTTGGTGGCAGAGTAGTTGGCGGTGAAGTAGTTGGCAGTGAAGTAACCTCAATAGTAACCGACTGAGTTACACTGCCGGTGGCATTGTTAGCTGTTAGAGTGAAGGTCTCAGTTGCCATCGGTGAAACTTCAACGCTACCCGCATGGACAACACTTCCTATTCCCTGGTCTATGCTAACCTCGGTAGCCCTAGATACATCCCATTCAATAGTCGTGCTATTGCCAAGAGTGATGCTCGAAGGGCGGGCAAAGAACAAATTGATGGTTGGTAGTTGACCGTCAGGCTTTAGAGAGAAGTCTACGGTGATTTCACCTTCAGGTCCTATTTTCACTAAAGCACAGGAAAGGTTAGCTACGCCCAGGACTAAGGTGAGTAACAACGCAACAATGAACTTGACGAGGTTTTTAGTTTTTGACATCACAAACGGCACCTCCCACTAGATTGGTTTGCTCTCACGTGTCTGAGGAAACTTGACTCGACAGGACGTATTCGCTCCTTCTTGGGTAGTTAGGAAACAGTATACTGCGCGTCCCTCGAAGCGTCAATAGGTCTACGTGCGGCACTATCATACCTTTTTCTGAAGTTCCTCAAAGGCTTTCTTCGCCTCTTCCACGGAGACTTCGTCTTCCAGCGTTGTCAGGTCGCCGATTTTGGTGCCGCTGGCTACCGCTTTGAGGACTCGCCTCATTATTTTGCCGCTCCTCGTCTTTGGTAGTTTAGCCACGAAATAGATTTCGTCAGGAGTGGCTACAGGACCCAGCGTCTTGCGTATATGCTGCCTTATCTTGTTCTTGAGTTCCGGCGAGGGTTCTATCCCTTGCTTGAGCGTGGCGAAGATGACCACACTTTCACCCTTAACTTCGTCTGGCCTGCTGGCTACAGCCGCTTCGACCACGGCCTCGTGAGAAACAGCGGCGTCTTCTATTTCTATTGTGCCTATCCTGTGTCCGGCTATTTTAAGTACCTCATCGGCTCTGCCTAGCAGCCAGAAATAGCCGTCTTTGTCCCGGATGGCATAGTCGCCGGTATAGAACATGCCGGGGAATTTAGACCAGTATGTTTCCTCGTATCTTTTTGGGTCTCCGTGTATGCCCGTGAGCATCCCCGGCCAGGGTGATTTTATAACCAGAAAGCCTTTTTCTCCGGCTGGCACTGATTTACCGCTGTCATCAAAGATATCAGCATTGACCCCGGGCAGGGGGAAGGTTGCTGAGCCTGGCTTAAGGGGTACCAGTTCGATGCCTGGTGTTGGCGATATCATTGTGCCGCCGGTTTCAGTCTGCCACCAGGTGTCTACTATGGGGCACCTTTCACCGCCGATGACCTTGTAATACCACTGCCAGGCTTCGGGGTTTATGGATTCTCCAACGCTGCCCAGTAGCTCAAGGCTGCTCAAGTCGTGCCTTTTGACCACGTCCTCACCATACTTCATCAACATCCTGATGCCCGTGGGTGATGTGTAGAATATCGTAACCCCGTATTTTTCTACGATGTCCCACCATCTGTCTACCGATGGGTAGTCAGGGGCTCCTTCGTAAAGGACTATGGCGGCGCCATGACATAAGGGGCCGTAGACTATGGAGCTGTGTCCGGTGACCCAGCCGACATCGGCGGTGCACCAGTAAACAGACTCCTCTTTAACATTGAAGACCCATTCATAGCCGGAATTGGTGAAAACGAGATAGCCGCCGGTGCCGTGGACAATGCCCTTAGGCTTTCCGGTGGTGCCCGATGTATATAGAATGTAAAGAGGATGACTGGCATCAACTGGCTCGGCAGGCACGAAGGAACTGGCGTCATCGAGTAACTCGTGCAGCCAGAAGTCTCGTCCTTGTTTCATATCCGTAGGTGTGCCTGCCCTTCTAGCCACTATTACCTTTTCAATTGATGGCGACATACTTACGGCCTCATCGCTAATTTTTTTAAGTTCCAGATACTTACCTCTTCTGAAACCGGCATCCGCTGTTACCAGAACTTTGGCATTGATGTCGTTGATTCGGTCGGCCAGAGCCTGAGCGCTGAAACCGGAAAAGACGACGGTGTGTGGGGCCCCGATTCTAGCGCAGGCGAGCATGAATATGGGCAATTCGGGAATCATCGGCAGATATAGTGCGACCGTATCCCCTTTGTTGACACCCAAATTTTTGAGGACTGAAGCGAATTTATTGACCCATCTGTATAGTGTGGAATAGCTTAAGACCTGGCTATCGCCCAGCTCGCCCTCCCAGTATATGGCGACTTTGCTTCTCCTCCAGGTCTTAACATGCCGGTCCACGCATTGATAGCTGGCGTTAATTTTGCCGCCTTCAAACCAGCGGGCGAAAGGTGGTTGCCAGTCAAGGACTTTGTCCCAGGTCTTGAACCAGTCCAGCTTGCGAGCCTCATCGGCCCAGAAATGTTCCGGGTCTTGTATTGAGCGGTTATACATATCCATGTATTTCTTGAAAGGCCAGTATACCGCTTCAGAAGGTAAAGATGTTTTTACCATAGCTCCCCTCCTTCCCTTGACGTATTATTATTATACCAGTTTGGCGTTTTGCTTGAATTTTTGCTGGCAGTTCAGATATCTTTGCTGGAGTCCACAGGCGTTGCAATGTCCATGACGACAATCGGAGGTTTCTTTCCCTTGCCGCATGTAATGAAGTTCTTTCTCGAGGAATGCTGAGTTTACTCCGATATCGATATGCTGCCAGGGTAACACCTCATCCGTGGGTCGTTCCCGATTGGCATAGAAGGCGGGGTCAAGTTTACATTCATTAAAGGCACGCAGCCAGTTATCGTAGTTGAAGCATTCCTGCCAGGCATCGAATTTACTGCCTAGTTCCCATGACTTATGTATAACTTTGCCCAGCCTGCGGTCACCACGGGACAGGGCTGCTTCAAGCTGGCTGATTTTAGTGTCCTGCCATGAAAGGTGGGCTCCAGTGCGGCGTAAGCCTTGTTTGAGCATTTCATGCTTGGGGTTTAGCTGCTCTTCTGTATCCTGTGCTAACCACTGGCAGGGGGTGTGAGGCTTGGGGACAAAGGTGGCTACACTGACTCTAATCCTTGGCGGCTTGTTTCTAAGTTTCTTGCCTAGCTGGCAGGTTTTGGTCACCAGCTCTATTATGCCCTTTATGTCGTCAATGGTCTCGGTAGGCAGTCCGACCATGAAATATAGCTTGAGATTCAGCCAGCCCTTTTCGAAGGCAGCGGCGAAGGTGTTAAGCATTGCCTCTTCGGGTATATGTTTGTTTATGACTTGCCGCAGCCTCTCGGTTCCGGCCTCGGGGGCGAAGGTAAGAGTGGTCTTGCGCCGGTAAGGTAGTGATTCCACCAGGTCTATTGACGACGTATCTAGGCGGAGGCTGGGCACGGACAGGGTTAGGTTGTCGTGGTAGTATTTGCGTGACAGCTGACCGATTAATTCGCTTATATTATGATAATCCCCGGTGCTTAGAGAGACCAGGGATACTTCGTTGTATCCACAGTTACTTATCAGCTCTGCCACGCCTTCGATTATTTGTTGCTCGGGAAGCTCACGGACTGGCCGGTAAATCATTCCGGCCTGGCAGAAACGGCAGCCTCGGCTGCATCCCCGCTGAATTTCGACGGCGCCGCGGTCGTGCACTACTTTGATATGAGGTACCACCGGCCTGGTAACAGGCTGCGGCAGTTCATCTATTAGCTGTCGCTCTATTGGTAGCCTGGCTTCGGGCACCTTTGGCTTTATGCTGGCAAAGGTGCCATCCTTGTGGTAGAACACTTCATATAAGCTCGGCACATATACGCCGGGGAGTTTTGCTGCCTGTTTCAGCACCTGTTCTTTATTATTGTTTTTACTGGCTCGGTAGGCTTCCAAGAATTTAAGTATTGTCTCTTCGGCTTCGCCGATGACGAACAGGTCTATGAAATCAGCAATTGGCTCCGGATTAAGAGCACAACTGCCTCCGGCGATTATTAGAGGGTGCGAATCATTCCGCTGGTGGCTGAACAGCGGAATTTTAGCCAGGTCGAGCATATTCAGCACATTGGTATAGATAAGCTCGTAGCCCAGCGAGAAGCCTATTATGTCAAAATCTTTCAGAGGGTGTCTGGTCTCGAGGCTGAACAGCGGGATGTTATGCTGTCTGAGCAGTGCCTCCATGTCCACCCAGGGGGCGTAGACCCTCTCGGCAAGTGCGTCGGGCTGGTCATTCAGTATTTTGTAGAGTATCGGTAATGCCAGATTGGACATGCCGACTTCGTATACGTCGGGGAAGGCAAGGGCGATTCGGATAGGAGTCGTCTGCCAGTCTTTGACTATGCTGTTCCACTCGCCGCCGCTGTAGCGTGCCGGCTTGGAGACCTCATAGAGTATGTCATCCAGGTTGGTCATCTTCTTTAGCTCACAAAGGTCAATTATAGCTTTCATTAGCTGAAGCTTTCAATTCTTTGTTTATACAAGGTTGACCCCTCCCTTAGTAGGTGCAAATATTGTTGACGCTTATATTGTGAGGTGATACAATATCCCTTTGGTTCGGCATAATCATACAATTACTCCTGAAAATTTTCCTTTTTCGGGGAGTTAGTAAATAGAAGGGGGCTTGCATGGTTTTAATCGGCGAAAGTATTCATATTATTTCCAAAGATGTCAATGATGCTGTCAAGGAACGCAATACAAAGGTAATCCAAGACCTGGCCAAAGGACAGGCTGCCGCCGGGGCAGACTACATAGATTTGAATCTCGGCCCGGCGAAGAGAGACCCGGAAGAGGTAACCCAGTGGCTGGTCAATACAATTCAAGGAGTCATCGATTTACCCATATCTGTAGACACTTTAAATCCCGTAGCTATGGAAGCTGGCCTTAAAGCCTGTAAGAAAAGGCCTCTGCTTAACTCCTCCTCTGGAAGAACTGACAGCAAAGAGCGCATGCTTCCATTAGCTAAGAAATATAATACTGACGTGGTTATTTCCGTTCTCACTGACAAGGGATGTCCTCCTGGCATCGATTCCCGGATAGAGAGCATTATGGAGACAATTGCCTTGGCAAACGAACTTGGCATCCCCAATGAAGATATCTGGGTTGATCCCATAATCCTGCCGGTGAGTGCTGACCAGAAGCAAGTTGCCGATGCAGTGGAGTTTGTCGGTATGCTGCAGGACCTGATGCCCGGTGTGAAATCCACGGTGGGGCTTTCAAACGTGTCCAACGGCACACCCGATGAACTCAGAGGCATTCTCAATTGTACCTACATGACAATGCTGGGAAGAGGGGGTCTGTACTCGGCGATTGCAGATGTACTGGACGAGGAGCTGGTCAAGCTGAACAAGGGCGAGCTCCCTAATATCGTTGACCTCATCTATAAGACGATGGACGGTGAGGTTGTAGACCTGGCTTCGTTGTCGCAAAAGGAGCGAGATTACGTTAAAACTACAAAAGTGCTCATGGGAGAGACGCTTTACTCTCATGCCTGGCTTGAGAGTTAGAATTCTTTAAAAGGAGTGAACGATGGATTACAAGGCACCTTTGGAGACCTATTCAGGAAAAGTAGCCGAGGTGGTTATCGGTAAAGGGGAGAAAGCTTTAAAAATCGGTGGAGAGAGCGTTCTTCCCTTTCATTTTTTTGAGGGCAAGATAGAAAACCGGCCTCGGCTGGCTTTGGAAGTCCCTGACGCTGCGCCGGCGAACTGGACCGAATGGGAATGCCGTCCTTATAAGGATGTTCTTTCCGACCCGGTGGCATGGGCGAAGAAATGCCTGGACTTCGGTGCTGACCTCGTTTGTCTGCGCTTGGTGAGCACTGACCCGGCGGCGGCAAATGCTCCGGCGGATAAAGCTGCTGCGGTGGTCAAGCAGGTAGCATCGGCCATAAACACACCGCTTATCGTCTACGGCTCTGGAGATGAGACGAAAGATATCGAGGTTTTGACCAAGGTGGCGGAAGTCTGTGCCGGTGAAAATCTCCTCCTGGGTCCGCTGGCCAAGGAGAATTATGAGCCTATAAGCAAGGCGGCTCTGGATCATGGGCATTGTATAATAGCCCAGACCCCACTGGACATAAACCTGGAGAAGGAATTAAATGTAAAGCTGCTGAAGACCTTCCCCCGTGAGCGGATAGTCATCGACCCATTAAGCTCAGCTTTGGGTTATGGCATGGAATACAGCTTCACCATAATGGAGAGAACCAAGCACATCGGCGTCATGTTCGGCGATAATACCATGCAGATGCCCATTATCGCCGACCTAGGCAGCGAATGTGCCAAAACTAAGCAGGCGAAGGAAAGTGAGAAGCAAGGTCTGTTGTGGGAGGGCATTACGGCCATCAGTCTCCTTTTGGCTGGAGCTAATGTCTTGATATTGAGGCAGCCTGAAAACTGTAAGCTTATGAGAGAGGCCATAGACGGCAAAATTTAGTATTGATAATCATTCTTATTAATGATATAATTCAAACATAATTGCTTTATATAAGGAGGAATTAGACATGGCAGTAGCTGCGAAGAAGAAACATACCAGGAAGGATACGGTTAACGAGATAATACGAGCCGAGGATAATTGGGAGCCTGTTGGCCATACGCCGATGCCTGAGATTCCAGACTTAAGAAACTGGGATATGAGGCTGATGAAAACCTATAAGCCTTTATATGCGCCTATGTGTGATTTGTGTTGCTTCTGCACTTATGGCAAGTGTGATCTCACTGGAGATAAGAGGGGAGCTTGCGGCATCGATATTTCCACTCAGCAGGCAAGGGTTGTCCTCCTGGCTTGTTGCATGGGAATGTCAGCTCACGGCGGGCATGGCCGCCACGTGCTTCACTATTTGATAGAGAAATATGGCCGAGACTACCCGATTAACCTGGGAGACCAGATAAATGTGGAAGCTCCGCATATAAGGACAGTCCTTGGGCTCAAGCCGGAAACTCTGGGCGACCTGGAGAAAGCTCTTGAGTATATGGAGAGCCAGCTTATACACCTTATCTCATCACTGCACACTGGGCAGGAGGGTTCTGCTCTAGACTATGAGTCTAAGGCCCTTCATGCTTCGATGCTAGACCATGTGGGCATGGAAGTCTGCGATATTGCCGAGATTGTGGGCTTTGGCTTCCCGGCATCCGTGGCTGATACTCCGCTGGTGGACATGGGCTGGGGGGCTATAGATAAAACGAAGCCAACCATTCTTTTGGTCGGTCACAATCCGGTAACGGCTGTTCCCATCGTTGATTATATTAACGAGCACGGGCTGCAGGATAAGGTTGAGGTCGGAGGTATTTGCTGCACCGCCTTGGAGGTGACGAGGTATAGTGAGAGAGCCAAGATAGTCGGGCCGCTGTCCCGGCAGCTCTACTTCGTTAAAACCGGCTTCGCTGATGTTATAGTTACTGATGAGCAATGTATCAGAACAGATATACCTCAACAGGCTGCGAAAGTTGGCTCAGCCTTCATTGCCACAACAGACAAAGCTTCCTACGGGCTTGAGGATGTCAGCAAGAAAGAAGCCGATGGGATAATTAGAGATATGGTGGACAATGGTAAGCAAACGTTGATATTTGACCCGGATAAGGCAGCCGAGGTGGCGGTTAAGGTAGCTCTGGAGCTGGCGCCTAAGAGAAAGAAAGAGCTGGTGACACCAGAGCAGGTACCCGAGCTGGCCAAGGACCATCGGCTGTGCAACCTGTGTAGCCAGGTCTGCCCCAACTTGCTGCCGGTTGGCGATGCTATCGAAGCGGCCAAGAATGGTAACCTTGAGCCACTGGCCGAGGTGTTCAGTAAATGTATCGGCTGCGGCAAGTGTGAGCAGGAGTGCCCTCGTCATGTGCCTATATTCAAGATGATGCAAGCTGTGGCCGGAAATGAAACATGGAAAGTGCGAGCCGGCCGAGGACCGATTATGGATACCGAGATAAGAAAAGTCGGAGCGCCAATTGTTCTCGGTACTATACCTGGGGTGATTGCCATCGTTGGCTGCTCCAACTTTCCTGAGGAAATCAGTGAGGTAGCTGACATAGCCGAAGAGTTTGCCAAGAGGAAATACATCGTGATGCTTACCGGCTGCTCGGCTATGGCGGTAGCGATGAAGAAGGACAAAGATGGCAAGACCCTTTATGAGAAATATCCGCCAAACTTTGATGCTGGCGGTGTTCTCAATATTGGCTCTTGTGTGTCGAATGCGCACATAACCGGTGCCGCCATGAAGATTGCCAACATCTTCGCTGCCTTGCCTCTGAGGGGCAACTATGAAGTCATAGCCGATTACGTTTTGAACCGGGTGGGCGCCTGCGGCCTGGCCTGGGGGGCTATGTCTCAGAAGGCGGCGTCTATCGCCACGGGCTGCAACCGGCTGGGAATCCCGGTGGTCTTAGGCCCCCATTCCTCAAAGTATAGAAGGCAATACGTAAGCCGCAAGGAAGAGGATGATTGGACGGTGATGGACGGTAGGGAGAAAAAGCTGGTAGATACTGAAGAGCCGTCGCCAGAGCATATAGCCTATGTGGTAGAGTCCAAGGAAAGGGCTATAGTTACCATGGCAAAGCTGTGCATCAGAAAAAATGATACTCCTCAAGGGCGACAGCTGAAACTTACCCATTATATCGCCCTCCATAAGCAATATTTGGGAACCTTGCCTGATGACCTTTATCTTTACGTGAGAAAGACTTCGGATATACCTATCTTCTTTAAAAAGGAAGTACTGGCATATCTGGAGAAGGTCGGCTGGAAGGAGAAACCGGTTCTGAGCTTGCCTACCTTAATCGGGACTTATCCATCAGAGGTGCCTTTAGATGCGGTTGTCCACTAAGGAGATTAGAAAGAGAATTTTATGCGTATTCTGGTAGCTATACAGGGCCATTATGGCCAGAGGATTGCCGATAACATAAGGAAATATGGGCCGGCTGACTGGAAGGTTTATTCTTACACCTTCTCTCAGGAATTGCCAGCCATAGTCGATGACGCTGATGAGTTTCTGCCCAAAGAGTTGCCGGAGGCTGATTTACTGATATCTCTAGGCGAGCATGCCGGGGTGGCTCAGATGATTCCTGACATGGTGAAAAAGAGTGGTGCCAAAGCGGTGATTGCCCCGGCGGATAACCGTGTCTGGCTCCCACCCGGCCTGGCCAAGCAGCTTAAGCGAAAGCTGGAGTCTATGGGTGTGGACATGGTCTATCCGGTTCCCTTCTGTACTCTGGCAGAGAAGGATAGCCAGAATTCGTATATTAAAGAATTTGCCAGGTATTTCGGCAGGCCGGAAGTAGACATAGAGTTCGATAAGGATAGAATAAAGCGGGTCGCAGTTATCAGGGGGACTCCTTGTGGCTGCAGCCCGTATGTGGCTGATGGTCTGGTTGGAATCTGGGAAAGGGACGCAGTGGAAAAAGCCGGGCTTTTGCATCATCAGTACCCCTGCCTGGCAACGATGGGGATGGATCAGGAGTTTGAAGACACCCTGATGCATCGTGGTGGCCTTATGACCAAACTGGCGATAGAGAAGGCTATTAAGACGGCGAAAGTAACATGAGCAAGGAGGTTTTATTATGACAACGACTTTACCATATCATCGAGTTAATGTATTAACCGGGACCAAGTCAGCTAGAATTATCGAAGACGCCAGCGAGTATGCCCACCTGGTTAAACGTGCTGACAGGCCGCTGCTGGTGCTCGGCTCGTGGACTCTTACCACGACTCTGGGCGGTAGACTGCTCATAGAGTATGGCGTGGAGATAGCTAAGGCTCTTGATATTCCGATATGCGCTACAGCTCACACCAAAAAGAAGCTGCTTGAGCTGGGTGTTGAGCCAGCCAGCAGCTATGACACAACCGAGATAGTTAACCATCTCAAGGACCCGGGGTGGCGGGGGGTTAAGAAGGAGGGCAATCACGACTTGGTGATGTTTCTAGGGTTCAGGACTGACTTTGGTGGGCAGGCTTTGTCGACCCTGAAACATTACGCCCCGCACCTCAAGACTATGACTTTGTGCAAATACTATTATCCACATGCCAGCTATTCTCTTCCTAATATGAGAAAAGACGAGCAGTGGAAGGAATTTCTAGATAATCTAATTACAAATTTAAAGAGTAAGGAGGCTTAGCAAAATGGCAGGAATTTTTCCAGTAGATGTTGGTCCCCAGTATGAAGGCGAGGTAATCAGGAAAGCCGACTTATATGTCGAGTTCGGTGGGCCGCAAGTGAAGAGCAAATTTGAGTTGGTGACGCTAAAGGGCATTGACGAGGTTGAGGACCAGAAAATTGAGGTCATCGGCCCTGACATCAAAGACATGCAGGAAGGTGGGAGTTATCCCTTGGGTCTGCTGATTGATGTCGCCGGCGGAAAGCTGGAGAAAGACATGGAGCCGGTGTTTGAGCGAAGGATGCACCTTTATGCTAACTACATAGAGGGCCTGTATCACATGAACCAGAGAGATGAAATCTGGATGAGGCTTAACAAAGATTCTTTCAATAAGGGGCTCAATTCGTTTGAGGAAATAGGCAAGATACTGATCTTCCTTTATACCTCTGAGATAGACATTATCGAGAAAATTGCCATAACTTTCGTTACTGATGAAAAAAAGGTAGAAGAGCTTCTGGCTGATTCTATAAAAATCTATAACGAGAGGGACGAGAAAGCCAGGGGGCTGAAGGAGGAGGATGTAGAGGAGTTCTATAGTTGTGCCTTATGCCAGAGCTTCGCCCCGACCCATATATGTGCCATAACTCCAGAGAGAATTGCCAACTGTGGGGCTATCAACTGGTTTGACGGCAAGGCGGCTTATAAGCTCGACCCTGAGGGTCCAATACAGGAGGTAAAAAAAGGTGAATGCACAGACCCGATCAGGGGTGAATATACGGGAGCTAATCAACTGGCAGCAGAGAAATCAATGGGAGCTTATACCCGTGTCTATCTTCACAGCGCCTTTGAGTATCCTCATACCTCCTGCGGTTGCTTTCAGGCGATTTGGTTTTATATCCCTGAAGTCGATGCCTTTGGTCTCGTCCACCGGGATTTCGTCGGTGAGAGCGTAGTCGGTGTGCGCTTCTCTACTATGGCTGCGGATACCAGCGGTGGCAGGCAAGTAGAGGGCTTCTTGGGCTTGGCGCTGGAGTATCTCCGCTCGCCCAAGTTCCTCCAGGCTGACGGTGGATTGAGGCGGCTGGTATGGGCGCCTAAGGAGATAAAAGAGAAATATAAGGACGCCATACCCGCAGATGTGTACGATAAAATAGCTACAGAAGATGACGCTAAAAACGTTGATGAGCTGATTGCGTTTTTGGATAAGGTAGGCCATCCGTGGGTGAAGGGTGAGGTAGAGCTACCTGTGTAATTTGTCATTGCGAGCGAAGCGCGGCAATCTCTGAGTTTGCCGCGTCCCGATTGCATCGGCACTCGCAGTAGCAGGTTGCGAATTGCTAAACAATCTCATAGGAGGAACGATATGGCGCTAAAAGGAACTGATGTTGTAAAGAAGCTTCCTGAAGGAGGCAAAAAGAATTGCCGTGAATGTGGCTTTCCCACCTGTTTTGCCTTTGCCATGAAGCTGGCTTCAGGAGGTGTTTCGCTTGATAAATGCCCTTACCTGCCAACAGATGTCAAGGCTGAACTGGAAGAAGCCCTGGCACCACCTATCAAGTCGGTAACCATTGGCTCTGGCAAAAATGCTCTCGCCATTGGCGGCGAAGAGGTGGTTTACAGGCATGAGAAGACCTTTGTCCATCAGCCGGGCATTGCACTGCTTATCTCAGACAAGGAACCTGATGCAAAAGTAGATGAGAAGCTGAAGAAGATAAAAGAGCTGCAGTTCGCATGGGTGGGGCTGACTCTTACGGCAGATGTTTTGGCACTGCATTTTGAGTCGGGCGATAAGGCCAAATTTGAGGCATTGGTGAAGAAGGTCTGTGATGACAACGACCTGCCTGTGGTGCTGATGTCCGAAGATGTCGAAGCGTTGCTTTCAGCTCGAAAGATATGTGGTGACAGGAAGCCGTTGCTTTACTCTGTTACCAAGGATAATATCGACAGGATAATTGCTGGACTGAAGAGCTCGCCGACGCCGGTGGTGGTGAGGGGGCACAGCGTGGAGGAGCTGATACCATTGACCACTAAGCTGAAGGAGGCTGGCCTCGAGGAGATAGTCCTGGACCCAATCGCCAAGAATATGCAGGAAGCCATCAGAGACCAGACGCTCATTCGTCGAGCGGCTTTGAAACAGAACTTCAGGCCTCTGGGTTACCCCACTATTGGGTTTCCCTGCTTCATTGCTAAAGATGAGGTCAGAGAAATTCTGCTTGCTGCTATGTTTGTGATTAAATATCCGGGTGTTATTGTCCTGTCTGACCTCGACCGATACTCCTTGTTGCCGTTGCTGGTGCAGAGGCTCAATATTTATACCGATCCGCGAATACCTATGTCAGTAGAGGAGAAGGTCTACGAAGTACTGGAACCGAACGAAGAATCACCGGTTCTAGTTACAAGTAATTGGGCTTTGACTTACTTCATTGTGTCGGGAGAGATCGAAGGCAGCAAAGTTCCGTCCTGGTTGTTGGTTAAGGAGGCGGAAGGGCTTGGTGTTCTGACCGCTTGGGCCGCGGGCAAATTTTCCGGCGATTCCATCGGACCATTTGTTAAGAAGTCGGGAATTGAAAGTAAAGTAAAGCACAGGAGACTAATTATTCCAGGGAAGGTAGCCCGCATTAGAGGCGAGCTAGAAGAGGCATTGCCCGACTGGGAAATCATAGTCGGCCCCAGAGAAGCTGGCGAGATACCAGCCTATTTACCGAGTCTAGTGAAGAAGTGGCAGAACTGAAGCCAGAACTGGCGGATATCCTGACTGCAGACAAGAAGGATAGACGCTATTTAATCTCCCTTCTTCAGCGAGTTCAATATAAGCTTGGCTATCTTTCAAACGAGGCGATGCTGGCCATTGCCGACTTTCTGGAGATTCCGGAAAGCACGGTATACGGCGTCGCCACTTTTTATAACCAGTACCGCTTCACACCTCTCGGCAAGCACCCGGTTAAGGTTTGTGTGGGTACCGCCTGTCACCTGGCTGGGGGAAAGCTTGTCCTTGAGGCCATGGCCAGGGAGCTTGATATCGAGGTCGGTGGCATCACAACTGACCACGAGTTCAGTCTGGATAGGGTAGCCTGCGTTGGTTGCTGTGCATTGGCTCCAGTTGTGGTAGTCGGCGATTCCGTCTACCCAAGGATGACGCCCCCGAAGGTGGAGGAGGTCTTGGTGACCGTCAAGCCGGTAAGTCAGGAGCAATCAGGAGCGTGATTTATATACCCTCTCCCTTGATGGGAGAGGGTCAGGGTGAGGGTGGCACTTTACATGACCTTTGAAGAGATTCAGAAGCAGGCTAAGGCGGACTGGGACTCCCATTATCATGGCGAAGTACCACACATACTTATCGGTACAGCTACCTGTGGCAGAGCTGCCGGTGCACTGCCGGTAGTCGAAGCCTTCAATAAAGAGCTGGCCAAGAGTAATGCTAGGGCTAAGGTGACCGAGGTCGGCTGTATCGGCCTTTGCTCCTTAGAGCCGCTGGTAACCATAATCAAGCCTGATTCCTTCGCCGTTTGCTACAACAATGTAACTCATCAGGTTGTGTCCACCCTCGTTGAAGGCTATGTATTGGGTGAAGACCCCTGTCTCGACCTTGCTTTGGGTACCCTCGACGGCGGTGATGGCAAAGCAGTTTACATTCCAGAGCTTTCCAGATTTGAGCATGAATATCGTCTGCTGCTGAGAAACTGCGGTTATATCGACCCGGTTAACATAAACCACTACATCGCCAACGGTGGTTACAGCAGTCTGGTTAAAGCTCTGAAGATGGAGCCCGATGCCATAATCGAGGAGATAAAGAGGTCGGGTCTAAGGGGGCGAGGTGGTGCCGGCTTCCCCACAGGGAGGAAGTGGCAGCAGTGCCGACAGGCTTCCGGCGAGACGAAGTATGTAATCTGTAACGCTGATGAGGGCGACCCGGGGGCTTTCATGGACCGCGTGGTCCTGGAGAGCGACCCACAACAGGTTATCGAAGGCATGACTATAGCCGCTTATGCCGTCGGTGCTCACGATGGGTTTGTCTATATTCGGGCTGAGTATCCTCTGGCTATTGAGCGCTTGCAGGTTGCCCTGGAGCAGGCAGAGAAACTGGAGCTGTTGGGCGATAATATTTTGGGCAGTGGTTTCGGTTTTCATATAGAGATAGCCCAGGGAGCAGGTGCTTTCGTCTCCGGTGCAGAGACGGCTCTCATTATGGCGATAGAAGGGAGACGGTCGATGCCAAGACCACGCCCGCCATATCCTTCAGAGTCGGGGCTTTGGGACAAACCTACGGTTCTGAATAATGTCAAGACCTACGCCTACGTGCCTTTGATACTGGCTCAAGGTGCCGATTGGTTCTCCGGCATCGGCACTGAAGGCAGCAAAGGCACAGCCGTTTTCGCTCTGGCCGGCAAGATGGTCAACACCGGGCTGGCGGAAGTAGCCATGGGCACAACGCTGCACGAGCTTATCTTCGACATAGGTGGCGGCATTCGCGGTGAAAAGAAGTTCAAGGCGGTGCAGATAGGCGGTCCTTCGGGAGGCTGCTTGCCGGAAAGCATGTTACAGACACCGGTGGATTTCGATTCGCTGCGTAAGGCCGGGGCGATTATGGGATCGGGTGGTGTGATTGCCATGGATGAGGACAACTGCATGGTTGATACGGCCAAATTCTTCCTTGACTTTATACAGAAGGAGTCCTGCGGCAAGTGCTCCACCTGTCGCATTGGCACCAAGCAGATGCTGGATATATTAGAGGATATTACTACTGGTAAGGGTAAGCCTGAAGACCTGGAGTTGTTGGTTGAACTGGGTGAGGATATAAGGGGTGGTTCACTGTGCGGCTTGGGCAGAACGGCGCCCAATCCGGCTCTGACCACTATCCGCTATTTCCGCGATGAATACGAGGCTCATATCCTCGAGAAGCGATGTCCGGCGCTGGTGTGCAAGGAGCTTATCGCCTATTACATTCTACCTGAGAAATGCGAGCGTGGCTGTGAGCATTGTGTTCTCGCCTGTCCGGTAGAGGCAATCCTTACCAACGAGAAGGGGATAAAGGTAGTCGACCAGTCTAAGTGCACCAAGTGCGGCAGTTGCCAGCTCGTCTGCCCACCGGAATATAACGCCGTCATCCGCCTCTCCCCACCCAGCCTGGTGCCGGTTTCAGACATTAAGAAGCCCGAATAAACGGTCTAATTGGCTGGTTCTGCTATATCGCGTGGTTGATATGTTAAAATATCACCATGACGTCTTCTAATTGGATAACTCTTGGCGTAGGTGCTTATGCGGCTATTGTTGCCACTATTGCACTTATTTGGAATATTCTCAGAGAAAGACGTAAAGTTACAGTTAGTGTTAATTATGCATTCGGGGTTGGTGCACTTGGTGGGCAGGAAATGGTAGCGATTGAAGTTATAAACAATGGACTCCGCCCAATCAACATTAAAGAGGTTGGATTTATGTTTTCCGATAAGACGAAGATGATTAACCCTAGAGAACCAGGTAATCTGGGATGGCTGAAAGACGGAGACGGCACATCTTGTTATTTCCCAAAATCTATAATAGACGAGGTAGCGGAAGAGGCCAAGAAACGCAATGTAAAAGTGGTGTTTGCCTATGTGAGGGATTCCACCAATACCTACTACAGAAGCAAGATACGAAAACATGCTATGTGGTTTAATACATAAAATCATGAATTCACAGTCATTTCACATCAACCACGTTATAGCAGAACCTCTTTGACGTGCCCGTGGTCGAAGTCTATACTAAAGCCATCTTAACTAGGGGGGTTCTAAATATGTCTGAAATTTGCTGGATGTCGGTTGTTGAGCTTTTATCTGGCTACAAAAAGGGGAAGCTGTCGCCGCTGGAAGTGGTGAAAACGCTGCTGGCAAGAATTGACGAGGTGAATCCAAAGATAAACGCCTTTGTCACCCGGACTAACGAGATGGCTCTGGCTGCGGCAAAGGGGTCTGAAAAAGCCTTTCAAAAAGGACAGCCGGGACCTCTGGAGGGCGTGCCCATTGCCATTAAGGACAATGTGTTCACTAAGGGCATCAGGACCACCTTCGGCTCCAAGCTGTACGAAAATTTCGTGCCGGATAGGGATGCCATTCTGGTTGAGCGCCTGAAAAACGCCGGCGCCGTCATACTGGGCAAGACCAACCTGCCGGAGTTCGGACTGGTTGGTATTACCGATAACCTGGTGTTTGGCAAGACGGTGAACCCGTGGAATTTGAGCAGGACATCAGGCGGTTCCAGCGGCGGTGCCGCGGCAGCGGTGGCAGCCGGCCTGTGCCCGGTGGCTCACGGCAATGACGGCGCCGGTTCCATAAGGATACCCTCAAGCTTCTGCGGCGTGTTTGGCTTAAAGCCGTCTTTTGGCAGGGTGCCGACCTATCCCCATCTGCCGGGCTGGGAGACCATTAATCATGAAGGAGCCCTTTCCCGAACGGTCGAGGATAATGCGCTTATGCTCGATGTGATGGCGGGTCCTTCGCTCTACGACCAGAACTCGTTGCCGCAATATCCGGGCAAATTCCAGAAAGACATGAAGGGCGATATCAAGGGTTTGAGGGTTGCTTTCTCATCTGACCTCGGCGGCGGTTTTTCCGTGGACAGCCAGGTGCTTGAAATCTGCCGGAAAGCAGCTTTTAGCTTTAAGGAGCTCGGCTGTACGGTCGAGGAGATAAAGCCAGGCTGGATTAATATGGAGTCTGATTTGCTGGTAACCTTACTATCAGAAACTCTAACCGCCCATGAAAATGAGCTGGATAAGTATAAAGAGATTGTATTTCCTCCTTATCTGCCCTTCATAGAGTTTGCCTCAGCCTACAATAACCGCGACGTAATCAGGGTGCAGTTCAACCGTTACAAATTATACGAGCAGGTCGGCAAGGTCTTTGAGAAATATGACCTGATGCTGACTCCGACATTGGCTACGGCAGCCTTCGAAGCTGGAGACATGGGACCGCTGGCCCCTGCGAAGGTGAATGGTCAGGACGCTAGTCCGAGCTCCTGGGTCTGTTTTACCTATCCCTTCAATTTCACCGGCCAGCCGGCGGCTTCAGTCCCCTGTGGGTTCAACTCCGAGGGGCTTCCCGTAGGGCTGCAGATAGTGGGCAGACGTCTTGATGAGGCGCTGGTACTGAGAGCGGCGGCGGCATTTGAGAAAGCTCATCCGTGGCGGGACAGAAAACCGCCGTTAACGGCTGCCTAGCTCTAGTTATAGATGATGGGCTGACCATCTGGAAGTGTAATATTTAAGAATCAGGAGGTTATATAGCGATGTGGGAGTCTGAAAAGAAGCAGGTGATTGAGGCGGCTCAGGAGATGGAGAGAAAGGGGCTGGTGGTGGGCACGGCGGGTAATATAAGCATGCGACTCAAAGACCCCGATGGTCGGGAACTGCTGGCGATTACTCCCAGTGGCCGCTATTACGATTCGCTCAAGGTTGACGACATAGTGGTAGTTGATTTTGCCGGACAGAAGGTTGAAGGAGAGCTAAAAGCTACCATAGAGATGGTAATGCACATCGAGGTTCACAAGGCGCGGAAAAAGATAAACGCTGTAGTTCATGCTCACTCTCCTTTTTGCAGTGCCATTGCCGTTGCCGGCATGGATATACCCCCACTAATCGATGAGCAGGTCATCTTAATCGGCGGGGAGATAAAGGTTGCCCAATATGGTTTCCCCGGCACTCCGGAGCTGGCGGAAAACGTGGTCTCGGCACTGGGACCGAGAAACGCCGTTATGCTGGCAAACCACGGCGTTCTTGCTGTAGGCAGGGACATGCGTGAAGCTCTGACTATCTGCGAGCTGGCGGAGGAGATGGCGAAAATATACGTCTCTGCCCTGAGTCTGGGCAAGGTTAACCAGCTTGCCCCTGAGGTGGTTGAGCTGGAGCAGGCATTCTTCGCTGCCATCTATGGTGAGAGCGAGGGGTAGTCTTAGCCCGACTGGTTTTTAACCGGCTCCCTTATCACTATCGACAGTATGAAATTTATGCCCAACAATCCGGCGATGAACGTCAGCGGTAGAATCCACTGCCCGGTGGTTCCGCGCATAAACTCCATTATTGGAACTATAAGTACGGCAGCGGCGTTTCCCAAGAGCTGCAAATAACCAACGGAAATACCGGCGAACCTGGCGCCCGTAATCTCAGCGGACATGGTCAGCATTATGGGCAATGCGGAAATCAGGAAGAAGCCCAGAAATATGCCATTGACCATGTTAAGCCCATAACCCTTGGAGAGCATCAGGGCGACGATGGCCGCAGTTCCTATCACAGATGCCAGTATTAGAAATGGCTTTCTCTTCATTATTTTGTCTGAAACCATAGGGATGATGATGCAGCCGATCATGCCGCTGAGAATCAGTATTGCGGATATAGTGCCGGCATCGGTCATTGAAATCTGGTGCAGTTCGTTCAGCATTTTTTCCAGCCAGGTGGCCAGCCCGTTGAAAACCCCGATACCTATCAGGGCGATGAAGCCGAGAATGACAAAGTCCCTCATCTTTAGAATATGCTTAATTCCCTGCCAGCCTGTGATTTCCTCGTGGACTTCTATTTCTCTCGGAGGGGTTGCCGGATGTGGCTTTACCAGCGAGAAGAAAAACAGTATGCCCAAAATGCCCATGGCGCCGTAGATTATGAGCATTGTTTCATAGCCCAGTGATTGCACCAGCGCTGGCGTTGCCCCCAGCCCAATCATCATGCCTATGAACAGTGCCATGGAGCCGAGCCCTACCGCGGTGGCCTCTTCTTTCTGTGGGAACCAGGTTACGGCAAGCTTGGTAACGCCGTTTAACACAAAAGGTTGTCCTATTGAAATTCCTATCTGGGAAATCAGGAGTACGGTGAATGAGTCGGGATTAACCAGGCGAAGCATGGCGAATATGCCGATAAAAAGGGCACCTATGCCAACGCCGTATTTAAACCCCTTCTTATCGATAACCATGCCAGCAGGCATGGTGAGTAGAACCTGCACCAGTGGAAAAACCAGCGTGAACCACATAACGCTGCTTGCTGGTATGCTGAAGCGTTCTTCAATAAAAGTATCGATGGCGGCGAAGTTCAGCCAGTACAACTGAGTAAGCGCGGCTATGTACATGTAGATAGCCAGAATAACCCATCTGTATCTGTAGATTTTATATTCGCCCATTGCTTGCCCCCTCTCTGTGTTTAAATATTTGCAGCTTGCGGCGAAGTTGTGGTGCTTAATGGACGTAGTATACAACTTGAAAAACCAGTTGGAAAGGGGGTAATGGGCATACCTGAAGGGGTTTCGTAAATTTTTGCGGCTTTTAGTCCAGGAAATTTGCCACAAGCTGTGAAAATTCCCCGGCTCTTTGCTTGTAGACGCTGTGCCCGCAGCCTTCGAAGATATGTAGCTGGCAATCGGGAATCAGCTCAGCGGCAACGTAGGCATGAGATGCAGGTACGATACGGTCCCCGGAACCCCAGACCAACAACGTGGGCATAGTCAGCTCACAAAGCCGGTCCTGTAACACTGTAGTCTGCCCTCTCAACGTTATCATGGTTTTCCCTACGTCTATCTTTACCCGGGTAACAGGGTTAGAAAATCTAAAAGGAGCATAAAATAGGCGAGCCAGCCATTTAACACCCTTTAGGACAGCGATGCCAGCCTCCCCGAGAGACCGACAAAGAGCCGGATGAGACAGTAGCCTGACCCACAGCGCAGCTTCAATCCCCAGGCACCAGCTGCTTACCAGCACCAGCCCTTTTACTTTCTGGGGAGATTTCAGTGCGTAATGTAGGGCGATGCCGCCGCCAATCGAATGTCCCACCAGATGGAAACTCTCGATGCCCAGTGCTTGTGTGAAGTCTTCTATGAAAGCTACGTATTCTGGTAGGTGAAACTTATCATTAGCCGACTGGCTGCGGCCGAAGCCAGGGAGGTCGGGGATATATACGCTGTAATACTTGGAGAGCTCCTCGGCATTTTTAAGCCAGGCCCTGGCACCATCGCCGCCTCCGTGAATTATAACCAGCGGCTCGCCTTGCCCACCGGAAAAGTAGCGAATGTTGAGGCTGCCAAGTTTTATCCTTTTGCTGTGTATATTGTTCGTTATCTTGTTATTCATTTGCTGAGGCGAATAGGCTTTTTAATATCTTTTCCTGCCGCCTCCGCCTCTGCCAGACCCACCTCTACCGCCGCCGCCACCACCACTGTACCCACCTCTACCGCCACCGTAAGAACCACCTCTGCCGCCATAGGAACCACCCCCTCTGCTATCGGTGCGAGGACGGGCACCACTCACAGCTATTGCTCGGTTGTGTAGCATTTTACCATTCAGTCCAGTAATTGCTGCCTGGCCTTGAGACAAAGTCGGCATTTCAATAAAAGCAAATCCCTTGGATTGCCCGCTATATTTGTCCTTTATGATGCTTGCAGACGCCACTTCTCCAAAAGCTGCGAATTCTTCTCGCAATTCCTCTTCCGTTACCTCATAAGCTAAGTTACCCACATAGATATTCAATTGGTACCTCCTTTCGTTAATGTGTAATGGGAACATACATAGGCCGGGTATTCCCAGCCTATGTATGTTTTTAAGTGCAGACTAAAGTTATCTGCTTAGTTTGGCCTTATTGTAGCAATCGCTACAATATACTGGTCTGCCTTCGCGCGGCTCGAACGGCACTTCGGTGTCTTTGCCACATTGGGCGCAAGTTGCGGGGAACATTTGCCGTTGAGACCTGTAACCACCGTTTCCGTAACGCTCTGACTTCCTCGCCTGTCGGCAGGATTGACAGCGCTTGGGCTCGTTGGTGTAGCCTCTGGACGCGAAGAGTTCTTGTTCTTCAGCACTGAATGTGAAGGTAGTTCCGCAATCGGAACACTGGATTGACTTGTCCTCAAAACTCATCGGATGACCTCCTCTCTTATAAATAGTTGGCTCGAGTTGGGGTCATCCAATACTTGGGTGGATGTAAATAATCTAACTAAGTTTGTGATAACCTAAACTGAAACCACTAAACGAACATTATATCATTAAAGGGTAGCCCTTTGCAAGAGCCCGTTAAAACTCCCCACGAAGAAGGACTGCCGGGACTGAAATGGCTATGGATTCAATTTCAGGGTATAATAATGTGTTGCGAAAACAGGCGGCGGTATATTGATTGCAAGATTGAGCCCCAATTGTTCAAGTGTGAATTTGGAGGAGTGAAATGGGGAAAATGATTGTCGTAGCTGGTAAAGGTGGTGTGGGCAAGACGGCTATCGCTGCCCTGCTCATAGATTTGCTGTCTAAGAAAGGAGTGGTTCTGGCTATCGATGCCGACCCTGCCACCAACCTCAATGCTGCTTTAGGTCTGCCGCTGGCGGGAACCGTAGGCAAGGCTCGTGAGGATATTACTGATGATATACAGAAGGGGCGTCTTTCCCCCACGGTACCCAAGCAAGATGTTCTGGATATGAAGATACGGGAAGCCCTGGTGGAGTCAGCTAAGGTTGATCTGCTGGCTATGGGAAGGCCTGAGGGCCCGGGATGTTATTGCGCCGCCAATCACATGTTGCGCCTTTTTATCGATAGATTAGCTAAGAACTACGATTATACGGTTGTCGATTCTGAGGCGGGAATGGAGCATATAAGCCGCCAGACGACGCGAGATGTGGACTTTCTGCTTATTGTGTCAGATGTTACCATGCGGGGTATCACTACGGCAGCCCGGATGAAAGATCTTATCAAGGAGATGAGAACTAAGGTGGGGAAAATAGGTCTGGCAGTAAACCGGGTTAAGAATGGCCTGCCGCAGGAGATAGGCAAGGCTGTAAGCGATTTCGGCCTTGACCTTGTGGCTACTGTACCTGAGGACCAGAATCTTACCGATTTGGATATAAAGGGCAAGCCTATAATTGAGCTTCCTGAAAATTCGCCGCTCAGGCAGGCGGCAAAGGAAATAATCTCAAAGCTTGGGCTATGAGTCGCTTGTGCGGGAGAGTATTACATGGGGCTTAAGGATAAGAAATTTATTAGCCTGCAGGAAATCGAGGGAGCGGTAAGCCCGCATACAAAGCAGGTTGATATGGCTCTGAAGGCCCGGAAGGAAGCCCTTGAGTATGTATCTGACGTGCCTAAATTAGCCGAGTTTATCGGTGGCAAGGTGGAATCATTGGGAGTTGGCGAGGACTGGGCAATAAGCAAAGAAATCTTTCCCGGTGTGCTGGTCTTTTTTGTTTTTAACCGTGCCGATGATGAGTTCCCCAACAATCTGAGGGTTCTGTTCTCCGGTGACAGGATAAAGCTGATGAAGGGGGAGGACCTGGCTGGCTTTGTCATTCTTTATGTAATTCATATGCTTAGATACGTAAGAGATAGCAATCCGGGGAAGCAACTTCCTGAAGTTTGTTATAGGGTGTAGTTATCAGGCATTGCTGCCAGGAGCATAGCGACGAAGCAGTTTCAATTTCTCTTCTGTCATCGCGAGAGGCAAAAGTCCCGTAGAGGCTTCAACTAGGGCAGACTTGGGTGCTAGGTGTGATTGCCTTGCTTCGCTGGCACTGACAGCTTGAAAGATGTATTAATGACAGGTAACCTCAACTTGGATTTTATCTTTAACCCTGAATCGGTGGCTATAACTGGTATTTCGCCCAGCAGGGGCTATGACGCTATGGCTGAGACTTATTTGAAGGCCATGGTCGAGTGCAAATTCAATGGCCCGATTTATGCCATTCATCCCAAAGGCGGCGAGTTTAGAGGCTTGAAACTCTATCCCAGCGTTAAGGATGTGCCGGGTTCGCTTGATTATGTCATATCCTGTATCCCGGCGGCTGCAGTGCCGCAATTAATCAGGGATTGTGCCTACAAAGGGGTGAAGGTAGTGCAGTTCTTCACCTCTGGTTTCGGCGAAAATGGCACTGATGAAGGCATAAGACTGGAAGCTGAGGTTTGTGCTCTGGCCAAGCAAGGTGGCATCAGGCTTATCGGCCCTAATTGTATGGGAGTGTATTCTCCCAAATCCGGCTTATCTTTTGCCCCTGATTATCCTACAGAGAGCGGGCCGGTATCTTATATCTGCCAGAGCGGCGGCAATGCAATTTATTTCATCAGGTATGCGGCTCAGCGCGGCGTTCGTTTCAGTAAGGTGATCTCCTTTGGTAACGCCGCAGACATTAATGAAAACGAGCTGATGGAATATTTCACCGATGACCCTGAGACTGGAATAATAGCTGCCTATATTGAGGGATTTAAGGACGGAAGGCGTTTTAGTAGAGCCGTTAGAAGGGCGGCGGAAGTCAAGCCAGTGATAGTGATTAAAGGTGGTTATACTGAGGCTGGGGCTCGAGCGGCGGCTTCTCATACCGGTGCTCTGGCTGGTTCGTCCAAGATATGGGATGGACTCGTGCGGCAGGCGGGAGTTATTCCGGTAGCTACTCTGGATGAGCTGGGTGATATACTGGTTACTTTTCTCTATTTGCCCGTGCCTCGGGGGAGAAGACTGGCTGTTCTTGATGTTGGCGGTGGCGCTGCGGTTATGGCTACCGATGCTTATGTTTCCGCCGGCCTTGAGTTACCACAGTTGCCTGAAGGGTTGCGCCAGAAAGCAAGGGGCCTTCTCGACCCCAGTGCCGCCGGGCTGAGCGTTAACAATCCTTTCGACCTCGGCGGTCAATACTTTAATACCTTAGGCACCTACCCCCTCATGAAAATGCTGGTTGATTATAGCGGCATAGATGTCCTTGCCTTTCATTTGCATTTGGGCATAAATCCGCCATTTCCCTCTTTTCCCAGGGAGTTCGCTATTGCCATACTGGATAATGCCATTAAGGTCTACAATGAGACTGATAAACCGATGGTGGTGGTTATCGACCAGCTTACCAATGTTGAAAGCTGGGAAACTGCCATTGCCTGTCAGCAAAGATGTCAACAGGCGCGAATCCCTGTTTATCACTCGGTTCATGGCGCAGCCATAGCCCTAGACCGATTTATAAGTTATCACGAAAAAAGGAGAGGTTGACAAGAGATGCCACAGGAGAACATATCTGCATTGTTTAAGCCTATTACAATAAAAAGCCTGGAAATCAGGAACCGGATAATAATGGCGCCGCTGCAGCTAAGTTTGGGATTCCGTAGCCAAAGGGCAAGGGCTTTTTATCTCGAGCGTGCCAGGGGAGGTGCAGGTGCCATCACTTTGCCGGCTATAGCGGTGGATATTTTAGCCTCTGACGAAGCCTGGGGAAAAAGCGGAGCTTTAGCCTCATTTTTGCAGGGGCTATCGTCTCTGGTTGCAGATATTCATAATGCTGGAGCCAGGGTGGGCATTCAGTTATGGCATGGTTTCCATTTTCCTGCCGGGCTCAGCGGTGTGCAGGGGGAATTGATTGCCCCTTCACCCACGAGAGATGCCCGGGAGCTCAAGGCGGCTGAGATTAAAGTGATAGCTGGCAAGTTTGCTGCTGCCGCGGCCAGTGCCAGGGAAGCCGGGATGGATTTTGTGAATCTCCACGGTGCCCACGCCTACTTGTTGCACCGGTTTTTCTCACCATTGGATAACCAGCGTAGCGACAAATATGGAGGCAGCGTGGAAAAGAGGATGACCTTTGCCCTCGAGTGCCTCAAGGCAGTCCGGAAGGCTGTGGGCGAGGATTACCCCTTGTTCTGGAGGCTGTCTGCCGAAGAGGGGATAGTGGGGGGCATTACGCTAGAGCAGAGCATTAAATTGGCTCAGGCTCTGGAAAAAGTCGGAATCGATGTAATAGATGTTTCTTACGGTCGGTTTCCCAGACAGATTATGCCTTCAAAAAAGCAGCCCATGGGCACCTATGTTTCCCAGGCTGAGGCGATAAAGCAAGCAGTACATATCCCCGTAATTGCAGTGGGGCGAATTAACTCGCCGCAGCTAGCCGGAGATATTGTCTCTCAGAACAAGGCTGACCTTGTAGCTCTGGGGCGCCAGCTTATAGCTGACCCTTATTGGCCGAAGAAGGCGCAGGAAGGCAGATTTAGCGACATAGTCCTGTGTGATTCGTGCAACAGAAATTGCGTCAGGTCTATTCCTGAAAATAAGAAGCGCACCGGCTCCGAAGATTTGTCATTGTGTAGTGTTAATGACCGTGCCGGTAGAGAATGGCTTATGTGAACGCAGTTGGAAGGAATACGGCTAGGCGATTCTGCCGAATTCCCTCTCCAGTTGATGTGAGCTTAGGTGTATCATGCTAGGTCTGCCATGGGGGCAGGTGTGGGGTTGTTTGGTCTGTTCCAGTTGTTTTATAAGTTCCCTCATTTCCTCAGATGTTAGTGAGTCCCCGGCTTTGATGGCGCTGTGGCAGGCTACGGATTGAGCTATTTTTTCCTCACGCTTCGATAGCTCCTCTTCGGCGGTTAGCGAATCCAACAACTCTCTCACTGCTTCAGTTAGATTTCCCTCCTTCATCATGGCTGGCACAGCTCTTAGCAGGTAGCTTCTGTCGCCAAATGGCTCGAGGCTGAAGCCGAACTCGTTGAGAAGCTCGCTCTTCGTTTTCAACGCCTCCTCTTGCTTGGGACTTAGTTCTATGTTCACCGGCTCGAGTAGCCCTTGAGCTTCTATCTTCTGTTGTGAGCGTTGAGCCAGGATTTTCTCGAACAGTACACGCTCGTGGGCAGCATGCTGGTCGATAAGGTAAAGTCCTTCTGGCCCTTCAGCCAGTATGTAGTTGCTGGCTAATTGTCCTAACACCCTGAGTATGGGCAAGGAAGCCTTTACGGTGTCTTTCGGCTCCCAAAGGCTTGGTGGTGGAGCAAATGCCGGTGCGCCAGCTTTGATTTCAGGCGGTGGTGTTTTTGCCAGCACCTTTCCCAGTGATTTCTGTATCGCTGTATAAACGGTCTGGCTGTTGCGGAATTTTACTTCTGTTTTGGTGGGATGGACGTTTATGTCCAGCTCTTGCGGCGGCAGAGAGATATTTAAGACCACGATAGGGTGCTTGCCGGTCATAAGCAAGCCGTGATAGGCGTCCTCGGAGGCTCGGGCTAGCAGGCTGCTGCGCACCCAGCGACGGTTGACGAAGAAGCTGAGATAGCCCCGGCTGGAACGGGCTAGGGAAGGTGGGCTTACCAGTCCAGTAACGCCGGGAGACTGGTCTGCTTCGCCAATCTCCAGCATCTGTTTGGCTATTTCCAGACCGTAGACCTCGGCAACAACATCCCGGAGTATGCCGTTGCCCGGGGTGCGTAAGGTTAGGCGTCCGTCCAGCACAAGATTGAATTTTACCTCAGGGAAAGCCATGGCATACTGGCTCAAGAGGTTGGCGATATGGCCGTTTTCGGTAGTTGCTGACTTCAGGAACTTCAGTCGTGCCGGGAAGTTGCGGAAAAGGCGATGCACGGTGACGGTGGTGCCCTGAGGTCGGCTGCGTTTCTCGCGCTTTACTACGTTGCCGTTCTTGAGGTAGAGATAAGTGCCGGCGGCATCGCCGTCGGCTTTGGTTAAAGCTTCCACCTCAGCCACGGCGGCTATACTTGGCAGAGCTTCGCCGCGGAAGCCCAGTGTAGAGATTTTTTCCAGGTCGGTTAGTACGCCAATCTTGCTGGTGGCGTAGCGGTGGAAAGCAAGCTCCACATCGCTGGCTGATATGCCGCTGCCGTTGTCGGTGACCCTGATAAGGCTTACACCACCGCCCTGTGCCTCGACCGATATCTGTGTGGCGCCGGCATCCAGAGCGTTCTCCACCAGCTCTTTCACCACTGAAGCCGGCCTCTCTACCACTTCCCCAGCGGCAATCTTGGAAATAACTTCCCGGGCTAAAACTTTAATGGGCATGTCAGCTTATTTTACACGTTTTAGGGTGGTGTATCATTTTGAAATTAATGCCAGCTTTGAGGGCATTTCAAAATATATCCACTGATTGTTGGTATTTCTGAAGGAAGTAGACTCTTTTTTAATTCAATTTCAGTAACGTGTACGTAGGCATTTGCAGTTCCACGAAGGTCAGCGTTGGTACGCATCGGTGGGAATGCCATTACTACACGTTTCTTAGGGAACTCCGACCTAATCTTTTCTATCGCTGGAACTAAGTCACGGTCTCCCGTCATAAGCAAGGCTGTGTCATATTTATTAAGATGTGCATCCGAGACCATTTCAGAGGATATTTGGACATCCGTCATTTTTTCCTCTGGAATATTGTTTATGTACCCACATGCCTCGCAGGGAACTGGAGTTTCTTGATATATGCCATAATGGGGTACTATACCGCTCACAATCTTTAATGCTTCTAGAAAGGTAGATTGCCTTTTCTTCTTATCTGGTGGCGAGGTAATACGTGAGGTGAAATATTTTACGAGAACAAGATGTTGGGGTGGCCTTAATAGATTTTGGCAAAGTAGATAAATATTCAGCCAATAGTAACAACGCCACCCCTTCTCCTTTAGGCCAAAATAGAGGTTGAACCCATCTACATAGGCTGCTACCCTTTCGCCTTTCATGACATTATATATGTAATTAGCCTATTGACTTTCTAGTATAACATGTTATACAATCGTATTAACAACGCCATGCGTGAGTAACGCTGGCTAAAAACAGCCCCCTCTAACGAGGGGGCTGTTCCTATATAGTTAAAGTTCGTTAGTCAACTTCACTATTTCTTCAATATCGTGTAAAGCATCAAGTTCAGTGAACTTACGCTGGCACTTTTTATAGTATAGATATTGGACATTGCTATACTTGCCGCATTTTACGATGTCATTTGAATTACAATATTTACAGGTTATTTCATTGATTATAACGCAACCCATGTTCTGAATATACAAAATATCCTACGGCCACGCAATAGTTATGGTTTATTTTTCCTGATTGACATCTCTGATATACTGTTGTAATCGGCGTTAGGGAGGTGGATTATGCCCCAAGTTGAGAGTGAAGTTACAAGATATCGGCGAGTTTGGAGGTTTGTTGCTGTAATTAATTTTCCGATGCAATTAAGCGCAGCCTCGCCTCCTTCGCCTGGTAGCCCCTTTCCGCACTCTCTAAGAAGGAACAGTCGGATTCCCTCTAATGCTACAATAGAAATTAGTGGTATATCAGTAAGTCTGAAGAAATGGCCGGGGTCACCTTTTCCACCAGAATCTGTTGGCGATATGAATGAGGCGGCTGCTCTCATTATTATCACAGAAGATGATAATATTAATCATGCTCAAGAAATAATTACTCCTATTTTAGATTCTGTATTAGATTTCTTGTCCTTTCAATTACAATCTGCGATCAGGGTTATGCAACTTGAGGCTATTGACATTACTCCGCCTATATCTGAAGGAATGGAACGAGATTATTCAACATTCCCTCCCCCATTGGGATATCCATCACCAAAATCGCTATCTGCATTTCCGCCAGCTGTTAATACGAATTACTACCCTGATCTAAGCTTTTGTGCGAAGTCATGTTCACCACACGGTCGCTCCGCTTTACGCTGGTACGTTAAGGCCATAGCCTCGCCTTTAGTTATAGATAAATTCATATTCCTATGGATTGCATTAGAAATATTGCGGTCAGCAAGTAAGGTCAGTATCAAAAGTCCTTACATCGCCATGTGTGGTCATGAAATCCCAACTTGTCCAGTTTGCGGACAGCCGACATTAAAAGAAGAAATGGGTAAAAGTATAAAGATGTTTCTTATTGATAACTTAGGGATAGAAGAATCTGACGCAGATGAGCTTTGGAGGTTAAGACAATTGCTTCATGGTTCAAACGATCTTAGTTTTGACGATGTAGAAAAACTAATTGGGATGGACGTGATTTTGCATGAGGCGGTTAATAACGCATTAAAATATGAACTGGGATTCCCTCAAGATGCGCCTCCTTTTATATCGTCTAAAGAGGGATTAATGTTATCCCACTTTGCACTGGGAGGGAAACGCCAACTCAATAGTATCGATTTAATGTTGACATAGACTTTATTTAGCTAGCATATTACGAATTTGATACATTTACTATCAGGTATTGGTTTAATTATCGCAGCAATCGGCCTATCTCTGTATTTTCAAGTAAGCGCATTAGAAAATTAGGCTAGCACCAAACGGGCTGGGAAAGCTGCAAGGATATCCGGCATTGTATGTGTGGCAATTGCTGCGGTTTATATCATAGTTTCACCAATATTACCAATCGTATTAAAGATCATTAAAATCTAAAGTGACACGCTACCCGGATTTGTGTATCATTTCAATTGAAGAAAGCCTTTAATTCCCCCCGACTTTTTCTAAAGGCGCCAGGCTGAGCAATAACCTTTTAACGCCGGCTCCTTCGAAGGCGACGGTGATTTCCTGGTCGTCTTTGTTCGGGGAGCAGTTTATGACCACGCCGTCACCAAATATTTTGTGATGGACGTGGTCGCCTATTTCCAGTCTCAAACTGTTAGATGGCCTTGGTGTCGACCTGGAATAAAGGGCGGTTACCGGCGTGAAATCTTCGTCCTTTTCCTGTTCCTCCCCCAGGCCCTTGCGGGTTACGAACTGCGGCGGGATGTCCTGGAGGAAGCGGGAGCGTTGAGTTGCCGAGCTGTTGCCGAACAGGCTTCGGCGGTAGGCGTGCAGCAGATAGACCCGCTGCTGTGCCCGGGTAACGCCTACATAGCACAGGCGGCGTTCCTCCTCCAGCTCGTCAGGGTCGTCCAGCGACCTTCGGTGGGGCAGCAGGCCTTCTTCCATGCCGACGATGAAAACCACGGGAAATTCCAGCCCCTTGGCTTGATGCAGGGTGATTAAGGTAGTGGCCTCACCTTTTTCATTGAGTTCATCTGTATCTGAGTATAGGCTTGCTTTTTCCAGAAAAGCGGCTAATGCCTCCGTCGGGGTCAAATCATTGTAGTCTCTGGCTACGGTGTACAGCTCCTGGATATTCTCCCAGCGCTCCTCGCCGTCTTCTTCGCTAAGTATATGCTCTTTGTAGCCTGTCTGCTCCAGTACCGAATCCAGCAAGCCTGTAAGGCTTAGCTCCTGGCTTCTGGTGACAAGCTCGTCAATCAGGTCGAAAAAGCTTTTCAGGGCGTAGCTGGCGCGCGGTGTTAAGGCTGGGCCTTTTTTATCTGCAACCAGCTTTAGTGCTTCATATAGAGGCATGTCCTGATTTTTTGCCCAGCCCGATAGCTCGGCCAGGGTGCGCTGACCGATGCCCCTGCCGGGAACATTTATTATGCGGGACAGGCTGATGCTGTCGGAAGGGTTTTGAATCAGCCGTAAGTAGGCGATGATGTCTTTAATCTCGCGCCTCTGGTAGAAGCGGGTGCCGCCGACAAGCTTGTAGGGCACGCCGTAGCGCATGAAGGTTTCCTCCAGAGCTCGTGACTGGGCATTTACCCGGTACATAATGGCACAGCCGCCGGGCGAGACGAGGTCTTGTTCCACCAATCTCTCTATTTCGCTGATGACGAACTGGGCCTCTTCATCTTCGTTATAAGCCTCGATGACAGAAATTGGAACGCCGGCCTCATTCTCTGTCCACAGGCGTTTAGGTTTGCGACGTGAGTTGATTGAGATGATGCTGGAAGCTACATCCAGTATGGTCTTGGTGGAGCGATAGTTTTGTTCCAGAAAAACCACCCTGGCATCAGGGTAGTCCTTCTCGAAGCTGAGTATGTTGCGCAAGTCGGCGAACCTCCAGGAATAGATGGACTGGTCAGGGTCGCCGACAACGCAGACATTTCGGTGTTTTCCGGCTAGCTGCTTTATCAACATATACTGCGTTATGTTGGTGTCTTGAAACTCATCGACAAGTATATGCCGGTAGCGTGACTGATATTTGGACAGAATATTGGGGTGGTCGTTGAAGAGCTGAACCGTTCTCATCAGCAGGTCATCGAAGTCGACTCCGTGGCTACGGATGAGGGACTGCTGGTAGCGCTCATAGACGCGATGGACTATGCCTTCGAAATAATTGCTGGTCTGCTGGGCGTAATCTGAAGGGGTCAGCAGCCGACTTTTGGCGTACTTGATGGCTGATTGAATAGCTCTCGGTACGTACTGCTTGGGGTCAAGGTCTAGCTCCTGGAGGCTCTGCTTTATCAGGCTTAGCTGGTCTTCCTCATCATAGATGACGAATCTGGAGTCGAGCCCGATTATCTTGCCCTCCTGACGCAGTATGCGGGCGCAAATAGCGTGAAAGGTGCCCAGAGTTAGGGTGCCTGCTGTTTGCCCCAGCAGCTTTTCCAGCCTCTCCGCCATCTCCCGGGCAGCCTTATTGGTGAAGGTGACTGCCATGATGCGATGGGGGTTTATGCCGCAGACCTTTATCAGGTAGGCGATGCGGTGGGTGATGACCCTTGTCTTGCCGCTGCCGGGTCCGGCTACAATGAGCAACGGGCCGTCAATTATTTCGACGGCTTCTCTCTGGGCCGGGTTCAGTTCAGCTAAAACGTCCATAAGTTCTTCGAATTAATTTGTTCCTGTGGCGGCCTGCCACTTAATTTCTATTTGTTCTGGCTTGACGCCTGTAAATGTTATTCCGTTCGGGCTGCTGACGATGACGGCACTCGATGGGCTCAGCGTAATGGTGGTGTCCTCGCCATTGGTGCTTATGGTTACCCTGTTGGCGTTGACATTCAGGACAATGTCCACCTTTTGCGAGGGCAGCCCGCTAAGCGGTTTTCCTTCAAAAGACATTGAGCCGATGGTTACACCTTCCAGATAAACGTCGGCACAGCCGGTGGTGCCGCAGCCCAGATTGGCAATCAGACCCAGAGTGACAAGAGCTGCCAGAGCAAGCACTGTGAACAGGTTTTTTTTCATATTGTATCCTCCTCTATCTTGTGGTTAATCTTCGGCAGAAATTGGCTCGATTGCGGGTGTTCATGAGATTCTGTAGAGCAATTATAACATTGGGGGAACAGGGCTTCAAAAGAGTTCATCATTGTAGCGCTTTGCTCGACGCGAGGTTTTTCCATATAATGTGGAGACGAGTTTTGCCCGGAGAAGTTTGATAAATGAAAGTGGTATCGATTGTCGGCATGGCTGGCTCGGGCAAATCCGAGGTGGCCAGAGTATTTGAGAGGAACGGTTTCAAGAGGATAAGATTCGGTGATATTACAGACGAGGAAATTAAGAAAAGGGGGCTTGAGCTTAACGAGGAGAACGAACGAAATGTCAGGCAGCAATTGAGAAAAGAGCATGGGATGGCGGCCTACGCCAAACTGAACCTGCCGAAGATTGACGCCATGCTCAAGTCCTCGGATGTTGTTGTGGATGGGCTTTATTCTTGGGAAGAGTACACATTGCTCAAAAGTCGATATGGCGATGATTTCCATGTGGTCGCCATTTGGACATCGCCCGAGATGCGGTATAATAGGCTATCGAAGAGAAAGGTTCGACCTCTAACGAAGGAAGAAGCTAAAAGTCGGGATGTTGCCGAGCTGGAGAATACCAATAAAGGTGGTCCGATAGCCATGGCGGACTTCACCATTATAAATGAGACCTCTCTGGAAGACTTAACCAGGGAAGCTGGGAAGATTGTGGCTGCTTTGAGATGAGTAACGTAAACAGGCCAGATGTAGATGAATATTTTCTAAAGATAGCCTCTGTGGTGGCGGAGCGCTCAACGTGCCGTCGACACCATGTTGGAGCTGTGGCGGTTAGGGACAAGCATATACTGGCCACCGGTTACAATGGCGCTGCTGCCGGGCTTAAGGATTGTCTTGAGCTTGGCTGTCTTAGAGACGAAATGAAGATACCATCGGGGACGAGGCACGAGATATGCCGTGGTATCCATGCCGAACAAAATGCAATCATACAGGCGTCGCTTCACGGAGTCAGCCTCGAGGGGGCCACGGTCTATGTCACCCACACGCCGTGCATACTCTGTGCCAAGATGCTGGTCAATGCCAGGATAAAGCGATTTGTCACCTTCGGCAAATATGCTGATGACTCCTTTGTGGAGTTGTTCAACGAAGCCGATATGGAGTTCGAAGTGCGGGAGCGGCCAACTGCCAGCATTACTTATTTGGATTGAGTCTAATTATTTTCAGGCTTATATAAGGGGGATGGCAAGGTTATGTTTCGCAAAATTATGATTCCCAACCGCGGTGAAATAGCGATCAGGATAATACGTACCTGTAAAGAGATGGGGATAAGCACGGTTGTAGTTTACTCTGACGTTGATGCCGAGTCGCTCCATGTTAAACTTGCTGATGAGGCCTATCATATCGGGCCAGCAGATGCTGCCCAGAGCTACCTGAACACGGAAAAGCTACTCGAAGTTGCCATGCGGAGCAAAGCCGAGGCTCTTCACCCTGGCTATGGCTTTTTAGCCGAGAATCCTGAATTCGCAGAAATGTGCGAAAAGCATGGAATTGTCTTTATAGGTCCTACCAGCGAATGCATGTATAAAGTCAAGCCAAAGCACAGAGCACGGCAGTTGATGAGGATGCTTAATATACCTGTAGTCCCGGGTTCTGATGAGCCTTTTACGGGCTTATCTAAAGCGAAAATTGCTGAAGTTGAGCAAGCGGCAGAAAGCATTGGCTATCCTGTTATTATCAAGCCCTCTGGTGGTGGTGGCGGTATTGGTATGGTCGTGGCTGGAAACAGAGCGGAGCTGGGAGAAGCTGTGCGTTTTGTGGAGGAGAGAGGCAGAAAAGCTTTCGGTGTACCCTCATTTTATGTTGAGAAACTTCTCACCGGTGTGAAACACATAGAGGTTCAAGTTCTTGCCGATAAGCATGGCAATGTTATTCATCTGGGCGAAAGGGACTGCTCCGTTCAGAGAAGGTTTCAAAAGCTCATAGAGGAAGCGCCGTGCCAGATTTTATCGCCGCACTTGAGAATGAAGATGTATGTAGCCGCACTCGATGTAGCCGTAGCGCTACAGTACATAAATGCCCTGACCGTAGAGTTCTTTTACGTGCCGGACACTCAGGAATTCTACTTTAATGAGGTGAACTCTCGCTTACAGGTGGAGCACTGCGTAACTGAGCTTGCTTTCAATGTGGATATAGTCAAGGAGCAAATCAGAATTGCTGCTGGAGAGAGGTTGAGTTATAACCAAGATGAGGTTGTCCTCACTGCTCCTTCCATAAATTGTCGGATAACAGGGGAGGATGCTTCGCGTAACTTTTTCCCCTGTCCCGGTAAAATAACGAGCCTGCGACTTCCTCATGGTTTGGGAGTCAGAATTGATGAAGGTGTATATGAGGGATACGAACTTCCCCCTGATTATGACTCTTTGCTGCTTAAGCTAATGGTAAGAGGACAGACAAGGGAAGAAGCTATTTTGCGCATGCAGAGAGCTCTTAGCGAGATGAAAATTGAGGGAATAGAGACAATAATTCTGTTTCACCAGGTGGCGCTGGACGATGAAACATTTAAAGCAGGAAAGCACACAACAGATTTCATCGAAAAACGAGATATTATAAAGAAGGTTCAGGAGAGAGCAAAGATTATGCGGCGGTTGGCCAGTCGGTGAGTTGTGGGCCAGCACCAGCATAAAAGATTCGTCACCTTACTAAATACACTGATGGTTCTTTCTCAGAATTAGCTGGTTAAATTGTTGTCTTAATTACTTTTACGCGGTGATGGAGGCATGGCGAAATATTGGGGGAAGTCGGTATCAGAGGCAGGAGGGAAAGGAGTGCTGGATTTGTCGTGGCATCAGGCTGTTCATTCCAGTGGCATGCGCAGCACCATCTTAGCTAGGTCCCAGCAGTGTTCATATAGATGAAGCCCTTTGCTGAAGGCGATCAGGTAACCGTCATCTACCCCAATCTCCTTTGACATATGCTCTTTTAAGAGCTGGAGGCCGCCCATGTTTGTAGGGAAACCGCCCCATAAATCCCAGCTCCTGAAGTAAACAACGAAATTTAGGCGGCCATCCTGAATGCGAGTGTCCACTAACCTCAGGCAAGGAGGGTCTTTCAAGTAAATGCTGTTGCGGTTACCAACCGTCATGCACATCTGGTTGGTGTCAAAACCTTGCTTATAGCGCCTGGTTACCTCATCAATTTGTTCAGCCAGGTCTTCCCCGTAAGTGTATTCTTCGTTCTCCTGCTTGGTGGCAGTCATCAGATATGACATGTATTCTTCGATAACTTCGTCTGTTGTAGGTGACGGCACTCCCATAGGTATATCAGGTCTCAATGGTCTTACCCAGGGAGTGCGGATTATAACTGCGACCAGAGGTATCTCTTTCCGGTGAGTGCCCTCAAAACTACCTTGCTCTATGCGATATGTCCTTCCTTCCAAAAGAGCTTTCTCAAGACATTGGAACCAGGCATCTCCAATAGTGTATGCTTCAATTGTTGTTAAATTCATTTATTACCTCCAGTCATCTGCAGTTTGTTATCCAAATACAAGTGTATAAGGCCCAGTATTTTTAAAATTGGCTTAAGAAGGCAGCCGGGGAACCGTGGGATTTATCAAGAAAAACGCAACTCCCTTTACTGCTCAGAATATCTTTGTAAGGCAGATTAGCACGGAGGCGTGTAACTGTCAATCTCTGACCACGATAGGTTGCCGTAAGAAGTTTTGTTACGAGGTATGACTCAGGCTGGCTAATCTTGGGAGGCGACGAAGTTTTTCAGCGTGCCGATGTTTTCGATTTTTACTTCGACAACGTCGTCCGGGTTCATAGGGCCGATTCCTGACGGTGTGCCTGTGGCGATAACATCGCCCGGTAGCAGCGTCATTACACTGGAGATAAAGCTTATCAGTTTGGATATTCCGAAGATGAGGTCGCTGGTGGAAGCAGACTGGCGGAGTTCGCCGTTGAGGTAGGTTTCAATTTTAAGGTTATCCGGGTTAACTTCAGTCTCTATCCAGGGACCTATCGGGGCGAAAGTGTCATAGCCCTTGGCTCTGGTCCACTGGCCATCGGCAGCCTGGGCATGTCGGTCGGAGACATCGTTGAAACAGGTATAGCCGAGCACGTATTCCTTTGCTTCCTCTTCTGGAACGTCTTTTGCCTTCTTGCCGATTACTACGCCCAGCTCGCCTTCGTAGTCGATGTGTTTCCGCCCGCGGGGCAGAATGATGTTGTCATCAGTGCCGATGACGGCAGTAGATGGCTTGAGGAAGATGAGCGGTATGGTAGGCACAGGCAGTTTCATTTCCTCGATGTGGCTGCGATAATTGAGCCCGAGGCAAACTATCTTGGAAGGAAGACAGGGGGCTAATAGCCTGACCTTATCCGGTGCGTAGTTGCTGCCATCGAGTATAGATGGGCTACTCAGATTCTCAAAATGAGAAAAGGGGCTACCGCGAAATCCGCTTATGTTATTTTTGGTTAGCAGGCCATATTTGGCTCTACCCCGGGCTACAAAGCTAACGATGCGCACAGCTGCCCCCTTATCCGGCCATTACAAATTTGCGGCGTCGAGGATTGCTGGTATTTTAGATTCCAGGCCGATAGCCATGATATGAGTACCTTGGCACATGTCCTTCGTCTCATTGATGAGGCGGGCAGCTATCTCTATGCCCTTCTGCAATTTATTCTCGGCTTTGTCCATTTCGTCAATAAGCTCGTCCGTGACATGTATGCCGGCTACGTTCTTATTCATGAATCTTGCCATAGCTGCTGACCTGAGCACTACTATACCGACAAGGACCGGCACGCCGAATTTTTTAGCCTCCTTCATAAAGGCTTCGAAAGTTTTGGGCTCGTAGATAGCCTGGGTCTGGAAGAACTGGGCACCCGCCTTTACCTTTTTCTCCATTTTGATAAGCTGTGGTTCCAGAGGGTCAGCTCCCGGGGTTACACAGGCGCCTAGAAAGAACTTTGGTGTGCCTTTCAGCTCCTTGCCAGCTAAGTCTTTGCCCTGCTCAAGTTGTCGGGCAGCATACAGCAAGGTGACAGAGTCCAGGTCAAATACCGGTTTAGCTTCAGGGTGGTCTCCCAGTGTAACATAATCTCCAGTGAGACAAAGTACATTCTCAACACCGAGGACATAAGCGCTTAGCAGGTCAGATTGGAGAGCGATTCGGTTGCGGTCTCGGCATGTCATCTGGAACACGGGCTCTATGCCTTTTTGCTTAAGCAAAAGGCATGCAGCCAGTGAGCCGAGCCTCATCACAGCGCTCTGCTGGTCGGTGCAGTTTATGGCATCAACTCTGTCTTTTAGTAAATCGGCATTTTCATTGAACTCGTGGATGTCCACGCCTTTGGCTGGTCCGATTTCAGCGGTAACCACAAACTTTCCGCTCTTAACTGCTTCACGTAAACTCATGCTGCCGTTTCCTCCTTATAGGGGCACAGGTAATCATTGTATCTTTAATCTTGCGCCCCTGTGCAATTTACAAATTACAAATACTGGCTCTGGCAAGCCTCCAGTAACCCTTACAATTTATTTCTTGCCGTGGGCTCCGGTCATTTCTGGCTTTACGTAGGCTTCATTAACCTGGCGGGCCGGATGAGTCTGAGTCCGGTAATTCTTGAGCTTTGTGGGCATATCTCGAATAGTATCAAGCTTATTCTGCTTGCGCAGGCGGTCATAAATTAGTATCCAGGCACAATCTCTTTCGCTGCTGGTCTCGCACTTGCCATCTTTGCTGCCACCGCATGGGCCGTTGACGAGGCTCTTCGGGCACATAGTCATAGGGCAAATACCACCGTAATCTCCAAGGACGCAATTACCGCAGGCACGGCAACGTTCTGACCAGACCCCTTCAGCCTGGGTCACACCGATGAAGCGTGTGTTCAGCGCCGGGATGACTGGTATGGGCTCCACCATGTCAGCTACAAACTGGACGCCGGCGCCGCAGGCCATTGATAGAACGGCATCGCATTCCCTGGCCATCTCAATTACTGGTTCGATGTATTCAGCATCGCACTGGCGCTGAATAGTTGCTTCTTTTATCTTTATGTCTTTGCCGTCAAGTCGGTTTGCCATTCGCAATTCGCTGGCGAGAAGCTCGACCTCCTTTTCACCGCCTGCCATACACACTGCCACACACGTGCCACAGCCCAGCACCAGTACCTTTTTGTAGCCTTGAATAGCCTCTTTTATTTCTTCAAATGGTTTTCTCTCTCCGACAATCATTCTGCTTTCCTCCTCTCCTTCAATGGATTTGGGCCCAGGCGCCGCGCTCTATCAGTCATCTCTTTAGCAGCAGCCACGAACAGCGGGGCGTCAGAGGCGCCCATATTAAACATCTCCACTCGTTCCTCCTCCAACCCCACCTCTTTGAGCAGCTTTTTTGCCTGTGCTACTCTTTTTTTTGCTCTCAGATTTCCTTCCAGGAAATGGCAATCGCCTTCCTCTCAGCCGGCGACAAAAATAGCATCAGCGCCATCTTCAATAGCCTTGAGCAGGTGTATTGTATCCACCCTGCCAGTGCATTCAACCTTAACTATGCGCACGTTGGGGTCGTATTCCATCCGCATTGAGCCTGCCAGATCAGCAGCCGAGTAGGCGCAGTAGTTGCAGCAAAACGCTATAACCTTGGGACTGTAAGAGTCACTCATGATTTGCTACCTCCTTGCTCAGACCGAACATATTACAGAACTCTTAGCGGTGATTTGCCTGTCAGCATAGTGTTGTACCTTTATAGCCTTACGGGGACATACGCTGGCACAAATACCACATCCCTGGCAGGCCGCAGCTTCTATGTAAGCCACGCCTTCCGCGTTTATCTTTGGCACGCCGAAGGGGCAGGAACGCACGCAGGTGAGACAGCCAACACAGTTTTCCGGGTCCACTACTGATATAATGCCTCCCACCATAAGATGAGGCTTGGATAAAATGGTAACCGCCCTCGAAACGGCACCCTTCGCCTGGACTATTGACTCCGAGATAAATTTGGGAGCATGAGCCAGGCCACACAGGAACATGCCTTCGTTTACAAAATCGAGCGGGCGTAGTTTCATATGGGCTTCCATGTAAAAGCCATCCTGTGTGAGCGGCAGCTTCAATTTGCTGGCAAACTCCGTAGCATCAGGTTGCGGGCGTACGGCGCTGCTCAGGATAAGTAAATCTGGTGCCAGCAAAATGTCCCGGTTCAACACAGTATCAAAGACCGCTACCTTTAGCCTGCCATCTTCTTCATCTACAGCGGGCTTCCTGGTGATATCGTACCTGATGAATGTCACCCCCCTGTCCCTGGCTTCGCGATACTTTAGCTCTTTCATGCCGTAGGTGCGTATATCGCGGTAGAGAATATAGATTTCTGCATCAGGATTGATGTCCTTAATCTTGAGGGCATTCTTGATAGCCTGGCTGCAGCATATACGGCTGCAGTACATGTGGTCTTCTTCTCTTGAGCCAACGCACTGTATCATGGCGACCGAGTCCAGCTTTTTGGCGTCAAGCTTACCTGATATAAGCATTTCCTCGAACTCGTGCTGGGTCAATACACCTTTAGACTCCCCGTATCTATATTCCGCTGGCTTATATTCCGTGGCTCCAGTTGCCAGAATAACCACGCCATGCTGAATTTCTTCGGTCTTTCCTTCTGAAGTGGTAATCACCGTCTTATAATTACCTACATAGCCGGCGAAGTCCTTAATCGCGGCGCCTTTATATACCTTTACCCGTGGCTCTTTTTCTATCTGTTCCAGTAGCGAAGCCAGTAATGCCCGCGGGTCAGAGCCCTCCAGGGTATAATAGATATTTTTCAGGTTTCCACCCAGTTCTTTTTCGCGTTCAACGAGGGCAGCCTCGAATCCCTGTGAAGCCAGCCCCAGTGCAGCGGTCATACCTGCCAGCCCTCCGCCGATGACCAACCCGCTGCGCGTAAGAGGTGCCGGTGACATGTGCAACGGCTCAAGAGTTACAGCCCTGGCGACAGCCATTCTAACCAGGTCTTTTGCCTTGTCAGTGGCTTCTTGCGGGTGGGTAGCATGCACCCATGAGCACTGGTCCCTGATGTTTGCCATTTCAAAGAGGAATTTGTTCAGTCCTGCCTCACGTATAGTTTCCTGGAAAAGCGGCTCGTGTGTACGTGGGCTGCAAGATGCTACCACCACGCGGTTGATACCTTTCTCGTTGATGGCGTCGATGATCCTTCTCTGTGTATCGGTGGAACAGGTATAGAGGTTCTCTTCTGCGTGTACGACGTTGGGCAGAGTGCTGGCGTATTCGGTCAGGGTGGGCACATCAACCACACGCGCAATATTTGAGCCACAGCGGCAGACGAAGACTCCCACGCGGGGCTCCTGCTCACTGGTATCCATCTCTTGGGGATATTCTTTTTCAGTGACCATTGTGCCACGGGCGGCAGCAATGCCTTCCGATGCTAGGGCAGCAGCGCTGCTGGCATTCATCACAGATTCGGGTATATCCATTGGTGCTTCAAAAGTACCGGCGACATAGATGCCGGGGCGTGAGGTCATATTCGGCTTTAGCTCGTCAGTCTTGCAAAAGCCGAACCTGTCAAGGTTTATGGAGAGTCTTTCCGCCAGGTCTTTCGTACTTGGAGAAGGAACCAGTCCCACGGAGAGCACCACCATGTCAAATTCCTCCTGAACCTTCTGGCCATCCTCGGTGCTGTATTCAAGTAGAAGATTATTGCTCTGCTGCAATTCCTTGACGGCAGATACGATACTCCTGGCATAACGGACGCCAAAGTTATTTTTTGCCGATTCAAAATATCGTTCAAAGCCCTTGCCGAAAGCTCGCATGTCGTTGTAGAAAATTGTCGGCTGGATATCGCTGGAGTGCTCCTGGGCGATGATGGCTTCTTTAGTTGCATACATGCAGCATACTGAGGAGCAGTAGTCATGCCCGCATGTCTCGTCTCTCGAGCCGACACACTGAATCCAGGCTATTTTCACGGCGTGCCTGCCGTCGGAGGGGCGCAGAACCTGACCCTGGAACGGGCCTGACGCAGAGAGGATGCGCTCGAATTCCATGCTGGTGACCACATTTGGCATCCGGCCATAGCCGAATTCCCCTTTAAGTGTAGCATCAAATGGCTCAAAGCCGGGTGCCAGGACAACCGAGCCGACCTCGATCTCAAGCTCTTCCATTCGCATATTATGGTCAATGGCTTTTGCCTGGCACACTGCAACACACTGGTAGCATTCGCTGCAAATCCCGCAACTAAGACAGCGCTCAGCCTCTGCCCTGGCTTGCTCCTCAGTGAAATTGAGGGCAACCTCGCTGAAATTTCCGTTTCTCTCCGCAAGGGAAATCGTTGGGATTTCATGTCGCGGTCGTTTCTCAACTCCCTCGATAGTGGCTTCTGCTTCGGTAAAGATTCGCTCGCGACCGGCCTCCAGGTCTTCTCCCTTCAAATACCTGTCGATGGATATAGCGGCTTCTTTTCCGGCAGCGATAGCCTCAATTACATACTTTGGCCCAGTTACCACATCGCCACCGGCAAACACGCCTTGCTTACTGGTAGCCAGCGTCTTGCTGTTCACCTGAATAACATCTCCCTTGCCAAGATGGATTTTGAAACCCGCGGGAATATCGGTAGCCTGACCTATACTTGATATGATGTTATCGAATTCCATTACGAACTCGCTGCCAGGCACTGGCACGGGACGGCGTCTGCCGCTGGCATCGGGCTCGCCGAGCTCCATCTTTATACATTCTAGTTCCAGACGCCCGCCTTTCTTTTCACGTATTTCACTGGGCGCCGCCAGAAAGATGATATTTATGCCTTCGTGTAAAGCTGCTTCAACCTCTTCCAGGGCAGCCGGCATCTCATCACGGGTGCGGCGGTAAATTATAGTGACCTTTTCGGTTCCAGTTCGAAGGGCACTCCGGGCACAGTCTATGGCGGCATTGCCACCGCCGATAACAGCTATGTTCTTGCCGATTTTTACTTTCTCACCGAGGTTAACCTTTCTTAGAAAAGCCACGCCGTCTATCACGGCCGGATTGTCTTCTCCCTTGACGCCTATCTTGACTCCTTTGTGGGCGCCAGTGGCGATGAATACAGCATCATAGCCGCTGCTGAAAAGCTCATCCAGCGAATCGACTCTGTGGCTGGTTTTTATCTCGACGCCCATGCCTTCGACTAATTTTATCTCGGCATCGAGGATGTCGCGCGGCAGGCGATAAGCAGGGATGCCGACACGCATCATCCCGCCGGCTTGCGGCAGAGCTTCGAACACAGTTGGCTGATATCCCCACAAGGCCAGGTAGTGAGCAGTAGTAAGTCCCGCTGGCCCTGACCCTACAACGGCTACTTTCCTGTTATTGCTCGGCGCCCGCTCGGGTAGGCTTAACTCACCAGCCTGCATCACCTCGTCAGCAGCAAACCTCTTGAGGTGGCATATAGCAAGGGGCTCATCCACTTTTCCGCGCATACAACTGGTCTCGCAGGGATGAACGCAAACCCTGCCGCATACTGCCGGGAAGGGATTTTCCTCCCTGATAAGGTTCAGTGCCTCACGGTATTTTCCCTGCGCGATTAGCGCGACATAGCCCTGGACGCTGATATGAGCAGGACAGGCGATGGTACATGGCGAAGTCCCTCTTTTGCTTATTGCCAGGGCGTTGGGGATGGCCTGAGGGTAACGCTTGTAAATCGCTTTGCGCTTGGCAATGCCCTGCTCAAACTCGCTGGGTAATTGCACCGGGCATACGTCAACACAATCACCGCAGGCGCTGCATTTTGCCAGGTCGACAAACCTCGGTCGTTTCAGCACCCTTGCCTTGAAATTGCCCTCTTCTCCTTCTAGAGCCATGAGTTGAGCATTGGATATAATTTCTATGTTTAAATGCCTTTCTACCTCTATCAGCTTTGGGGAAATCATGCACATGGAGCAATCGTTTGTGGGGAAGGTCTTGTCGAGCTGTGCCATCCGTCCGCCGATAGATGTGGTCTCTTCAACCAGATAAACCTTGAAACCTGAATTTGCTAGGTCCAGGGAGGACTGCATGCCGCAGATACCTCCTCCCACCACCATGACGGCTCCCACTTTTTTACTGTCCTTGCTTCTGGATTTTGCTACCTTTGCCATGTTAAACATTGCACCTTCTAAATTAATTCTGCTCGACTTAACAGAGGCTGAGGGTCTAATGTGTGCCTGCGAAGCCACTTCTTAAATGATGGAATTTGAAAGGATATGCCCATTAACTCGGTCACATAAAGTATGGGGATATGGTACTCCTTGCCGGTTTCCCTTGAGATTTCCTTCTGTGTACTATCCAGATTTGTCATACACATAGGACAGCTAACGGCGATGCAATCAGCACCCGCCTCTGTGGCCATGTCCAGTATCCTCTGCACCAGTTTCCAGGCCACATCCGGGCGTGTGAGGAGCAGACTGCCGCCGCAACAATCAGTCTTGTATGACCATTTCTTGACGTTGGCACCAAGGGTCTTGAGCACGTTGTCCATGCTTTGGGGGTCCTCTGGATTTCTGGCGTCAGTTACCCGTGGTGGCCTGGATGTCAGACAGCCATAGTAGCAAACCGGGCTCAAAGTGCTCAGGCTTTTTTTAGCCTTTGCGCTAATTAATTGCTCGCCCACATTTTCCCAGAAGAAATCGGAGATGTGCTTGATCTGGATGCCTCCCTGTAACTTCTTCGAAACTTCTTCTACTTTTTCCCCGGCTGCGAGCTCTTTTTCGGCGACTTTCAATCGCTGGTAACAGGCTGCACAGGGGACTACCAGGTCCATTCCTGCGCTGGCAGCAATCTCGAGGTTTCGTGCGGCGAGAGATACAGCCAGCATGTCGTTGCTTGCATGGGCTGAAGAAGACCCGCAGCAGCTCCAGTCCTCCAACTCTTCCAGTTCAACTCCCAACTCCCGGCATACCATCTCAACGGATTCACCGTATTCTCTAGCAGTGCCGTCAAGAGAACACCCAGGATAGTAAGAGACTTTCATGGCTTACCCTCGTTTCTCCGCCTTCTTGAACAAAGATTTCACCTGCCCCAGCCCCCTGACTCGACTTGGTATTGGTTTAATTTTGCCTTTAAGGAACATCCCCAGTCCTTTGCTGGCTTGCTTTATTAGCCCGGCGGGCCCCTCAGCTTTCAGATAATAGGTGAGAGCCATTTCCATCTCGGCTACACGCCCGTGCCTGCGTATTGAGGAAAGGAATGCTGAGTGGAAGACGGGGATATTATGCTGTGATGTTTTATTTCCTTTGCGCTGTGCCATCTGCCTGAGTGTATCCATAATATGGGCAATGTCGATGCCGTTAGGGCATCTGGTGGTACATGTCTCGCAAGAAGCACAGACCCAGATAGTGTCGCTACTCAGGACCTCGTCTTTTAGACCCATGTGGACTGAGCGGATAAGCTTATGGGGGACTATGTCCATGGCGAATGTGACCGGGCAGCCGTTGGTGCATTTTTCACATTGAAAACAGGCAGAGACCTTTTCTCCGCTTAGCTCCTCGACTTCCTTGCGAAACTTAGAATCAGGTTTGACTGGTTGAGGTAATTGTGCAATCACCATATATCTATATTCCTCTGCGGTTTATGTCAGCCTATCTAATGTGGAAGTAGTGCCAACCTCGAATCTCAGATGTTTACCTTTGAACACACATAATTATACATAAACGCACTCTAAATATATGAACATGAGTCCCCCGAAGAATGCGTACTTAAGCCGAGCCAACCAACAGCAAATTGTACATCTTTACCACAGAACAGGTCAAACAGTTTTTAGCAGGTAGTGAGACACTCGAGTTCGGGGGAGTACCGGTTTTGACGCAACACGACGAGCATGTCGGGGGAAGAGGTTTTAAAGAGGGGCGAAACATATCTTTGGTCTTTAGTCTATGCTCCTCGTTACAATAGCCAGGGGAATAGGAAGTTTATGGCAACTTACCTCTTTTCATTAGCACCTTGCTTTTATGCTAACTGAGGTTATCTCGCTCGATGATTAGGATGTCAGAACCGTGGTTGCTTCGTTTCATCACCGCCTTAACAATGTCTTAATATTTCCATGTTAGAGTGATATTTGCTAAACTGTGTGGAAAAACGTGGACAGAATAGTTAATAGATTAGTTACCATTATTTGCATATCTGCCCTCTTTGTTTCGGGTATTAGCTGCGCCTCAAAACCAAACTCGCCGGAAACAGCCAAGCAGGTTGCTACTGTTCAGCAAGGCAATCTTACAGTGTCTGTCTCGGTGGACGGCAGTCTGGTCATGCCCCAGGCGTTTAATTTGCTCTTCGGTGCCCCGGGCGATGTCAATGACGTGCTGGTGGAAGAGGGGGATTTCGTCAGGGAAGGGACAGTACTGGCATGGCTGGATAACACGACGCAGCGATTGGATGTGCAATCCTCCAATAACAGTGTGCAGACGGTTTTAAGCAACCTTTATCAGACCGTGCCGCTGCTGCCCCAGTTTCCGGATCAACTTTATGCTAGCACTACAACTCCTCCTGAGACCACTACTGTTTGGGGTCGTGTTCCGCTTCCACTTCCAGTGCCTCCTGGATACTGGGGTTTAGTGCCTAGTGGGACCGTTACCACGCCTGGCAAGACTACTATTAAACCTATACCTAATACACTCTTTTCAGGTGTTGGCTATCCATCTTATTACCCCAATGCCACGGCTCTGTCGTCCTTTACATGGGCGCAGGATGAGATTATCCGGGCGCGTGAACTGTTGAAGGCAGATAACTATGCTGAGGCTGCATCTGAGTTGTATGTGGCTGTAGCCGACCTGGAAGCCTGTATACAAATACTTGAGGATACCATAAATAATCCAAAGTCGGGTCTGGGCAACACGGCGCAGTTTGTGCCCGATGATGAAGCTGGCATAATTGCTTTGCAGCTCCAGGCAGACCTGTCGTTCGCTGTATCTTATATCTTGGAGCTGCGCAAGGCGGTTGAACTGATAAAGCAGGGGCAGGCGGATATGGAAACGGTCAGGGGATTGATTGCCCAGGAGAAATATGAGGAAGCGAATGCCATGTTCGCCCCGCTTTTCAAGCGTACAAACGACATCGGCAAAGCAGTAGTCAACAATATCAACGTGATAAAAACGCACAACTATACTAGCGTTTACGGCGAAGACATAAGCCTGTATTTTTATGAAGCTGCAGAGGAAAAATTGAATGCGGCGCTTAAAGGCATAGAAAAGGATGGTCTGGACTCGCCTGAACTGCGTGACAACCTGCGTATCGCTCAACACTATATGCAAATCTGCAACAGCATTTTAGGCAGCAACTACTATGTATTGCAGCATGGACTCTCCCTGCAAGACGAGCAGCAGTACAAGGTTGACCTGGCAAAGGCCTCAGTCACACTCGGGAACTCCAAGGACAACTTTCTCAAGACGGCGATACTGGCTCCTTTTGATGGCACGGTGGTCAGCGTAGGCGTCAAGAAAAATGACGTACTTTCTGCCGTCGACTACGCGTCCAAGGTTGCCGTACAACTTGTAGATACCAGCCAGATTAAGTTTCAGGGCTCGGTTGATGAGATAGACATTTTAAAAATAAAGGCGGGGCAAAAAGCCAGTATCACCGTGGATGCCGTGCCCAATACAACTTTTACGGGCACGGTTTCGTTCATTTCGCCCTATGGCACGCCTGACGCTAATAATGTTGTTAAATTTCCGGTAACCATAAAGCTTGACCCCACTGACGTAGCGCTCAAGGGCAGCCTTACCGCCACGGCTGATATTTCTGTATACAGTGTGGAAAATGTGTTGCTGGTGCCTTTGTCGGCAGTTACCACCATCTCTGCTGGGTCTTTTGTCACAGTAATTGATGAAGCGACAGGCAAGACGGAAGAAAGACAGGTTACCTTCGGTGGTAAAAACTTGCAGTTTGCCGAGGTATTATCAGGCTTAAGGGAGGGAGATAAAGTAATCGTCGAAGAGAAGATAACAGGGGCACCTATAATAACTGGTTTTCCAACACGGTCTTCTGGAAGTCCGCCGCCGAGCAGATAGTATGATGGGAAAAAGGCTGATAACTGTATTTGTAACAACTATGGGTTTGCTCTCCCTGTTGTTGGGTGGCTGCAGTAAAGCCGCGACAACACCCGGGCAGATTTTTGAGGTGACAAGGGGAGACCTCGATGTCATAGTGTCTGCCGATGGTAATCTGACGATGCCCGATGAGTTCGACCTGCGTTTTGGGACCAATGGGCAGGTCGATGAAATACTGGTGGAAGAAGGCGACAAGGTCAATCAGGGTGCACTTCTGGCTAAGCTTGACAGCTCAGCCCAGATGAATGCAATTAAGACAGCACTGTTTAGCATACAGACGGCGCAAAACACCATCGCATTTGGCTGTGGCACCGACCACCTTCCTTACAATTACCCGGATTTAAGCGTACCACGCATATTTGATGAGGCACAAAAAGATTTGAATAGAGCCGTTAGCTATTTCAAGCAGGGAAACTACAAGGACGCCGGGTATTATTTAATTATGGCTTATTTCGACGTCGAAGTTGGCGAAAATCTGATTAAATCCAAACCCAATGCCGCCGTGTTAGCCGGAGCTAAGATAAATTCAACTTACTATCCCGACCCTTATGCGGGCACCTCCGTAACTGCGCTGCCCAGTGATGAGAATGATAAGATGGTGGTTAAATACCTGCAGAGTTATCGGCAGAAGCTGCTGGATATCAGCAATAGCATGAAACTCGGGGATTATGAAAAAGTTGCACGTGAACTCGATGCTGCCCAGCAGGAAATGTTAACCGCTTACCAGCTAGCCAAGAGCACGATATCTATCAAGAGCAGGTTCGTTTTTGAGTTCGCCGACACCCCCACCAGCGTTGCCTTTCTGCAATCGTCTCTGCGTGCATTGCAGGAGCTGGAGGATTATCTGGCACAGAATGATGCTCAAGCGATAGAGGCTGCCAAGCAGCTGTATATCGCCAAGCTTAACCTGCTTGTTGGGCGAGATGTACTGGAAAATCAGACGCTGATTTTTGAGAGTGGAGGCGGTATCAACTGGAAGACATTGCAGCAATACAACCTTAGCCTGCAAAGCGCCGAAATAGCTTTGTACAAGGCAAAGCAGGATATCATGAAGACAGCTATCATAGCCCCTTCCGACGGTACTGTGGTCAGTGTAGACCTTAAAAAATCCTCTGTCCTTTCTGCGCAGGACTATTCATCCAAGACAGCCATCAAGCTTGTCGATACCGGCTCGATAAGATTCCAGGGACTTGTTGATGAAATCGACATTATGAAAGTCCAACCCGGACAAAAAGCTAAAATCACCGTGGATGCGATACCGAACAAGGTATTTACCGGAATGGTGAAATTTATCTCTCCCTTTGGTACGCAGTCCGGTAATGTTATTAAATTTGCTGTTACAGTTGACCTGGACTCATATGATGCAGAACTCAGGGGTGGCTTAACCGCCACTGCCGATATAGACATATACAACGCTAAGAACGTATTGCTGGTGCCAGTATCTGTAATTGTAAATACACCTTCGGGACATGTGATAGCAGTTGTTAACGAGGCTACTGGACAGCCCGAATTCAGGAAGGTTACTTTAGGGCAACAGACCTTCCAGTATGCTGAGGTGCTATCGGGGTTAAATGAAGGAGATAAAGTAACAGTTTCGGAATATGTACCCGGCACCAGTACATCGGGCCAGGGGACTCCGCGCGGAGCCCCCGGCGTTCCAATTCACTAATAGGGCGGCCCTGTGCATGACATAATCTTTATAAATTTGGTGTCAACGAATGATTGAACTGAACAATGTAACCAAGATATACGACTTAGGCGAGATAAAGGTGAATGCCCTGGATAACGTCTCTTTTCGCTGTGAAAAAGGTGAGGTGGTTTCCATCATGGGCCCATCCGGTTCCGGGAAGTCTACGCTATTGAATATACTTGGCTGTCTTGACAAGCCGACCAGTGGCAAATACTCGCTGGAAGGGCAGGATGTATCCAGACTTACTGATAATCAACTGGCAGTGATACGAAACAGGAAATTGGGCTTTGTTTTCCAGTCTTACAATCTCTTGCCGAAAATAACTGCGCTGGAGAATGTGGAATTGCCGATGGTATATGCTGGTCAGGGGCACAGGAGGGAGAGCGCCCTTGCGGCGCTGGAATCGGTCGGCATTGGCAATAGGGCACGTCATCACCCCAGCGAGATGTCCGGTGGCGAGCAGCAGAGGGTGGCAATCGCCCGTTGCTTGGTAAATAATCCTCTGGTAATACTCGCTGATGAACCAACGGGTAATCTGGATACTCACTCGAGCCAGAATATCATGTCCATTTTGCTTGAGCAGAGCAATAAAGGCATAACCATAATCGTGGTGACTCATGAAGAAGACATAGCGGCATATACTCAGAGGACTATATATCTCAGGGATGGGAATATAGTCGAGGAAAAAAAGCGATGAACATATGGGAGAGCGTGAGGACAGCCTGGAAATCCATATTTTCCAATAAGCTGCGGTCTTCTCTCACCATGCTGGGCATCATAATCGGTGTAAGTGCCGTGGTGCTGATGGTGGCTCTGGGTACGGGGTTTCAGGTCAGTATGCAGCAAACTTTCGAGAACTTGGGGGCTAGCGCTCTTTATGTATATAGCTCGACAGATAAGACGGTAAAAACTTTGCGCCCGCTCACGATTGAGGATGCGCAAGCCCTGGAAAATAAAGCATTAGCTCCGGCAATAGCCGTGGTTTCACCGGCGCTCAACGCAGGCGTAAGCGCGTCTTACGGTAACAACAATGTGAATGTGCAGGCTACTGGCGTCACTCCGATGATAACACAAATAAAGAGTTATAACCTTGAAGGAGGTAGATTCATATCTGACCAGGATGTGACAGCAAGAGAGAACGTGGTGGTGCTTGGCTACCAGACAGTTTTGGACTTATTTGGCAGCCAGGCCCCTCTGGGTCAGAGCATACGTATTGGAGGCATGAAATTCCAGGTCGTCGGATTTATTGAAAAAATGGGCGGTTTTGCCGGGGATAGCTATATACTGATGCCTCTTACCACCATGCAGTCCAAAATATCTGGCGGCAGCAGTATCCAACAGATTGCAGTAAAGGCAGTCAGCCCCGATAAGGTGGATGCTGCTATTGCGCAAATAACTGCAATAATGCGAGCCCGGCATTATATCGCTCCGGGGGCTGCGGATGATTTCCAGATTAGAGACATGCGCGAGGTACTGGAAAGCATGCAAGACCAGCTGGCTGCATTCTCGTTTTTCCTGAGCAGCGTCGGCGCCATATCACTGATTGTTGGTGGCATCGGCATCATGAATATCATGCTGGTTTCAGTAACGGAGCGCACACGGGAAATCGGCATACGTAAAGCTATCGGTGCAAAAAGGCGTGATATTTTAGTCCAATTCCTCATTGAAGCGGCGACTTTGAGTCTATCCGGCGGCTTGGTCGGCCTGCTACTGGCACTACTTCTATCGATGGGTATGCAAAATGTGCCTATGGGGAACTTGACTATCGCGGCTAAAATTTCGGTGGGTGTCGTTATCCTGGCGCTTACTGTATCAATTGGAATTGGCGTTATTTCTGGTACCTACCCTGCCTTCAGGGCTGCCAAGCTGGATCCCATAGAATCTCTACGGCATGAATAGAACTTGTCTGCAGATGTCATGCTTTGCAATCCTTATACCCCTCTGGTTTATGATATCCTTGCACCGAATATGCGACTGTGCTAGGATTTCATACACAAAATAGAACGAAAAGGAGGTTCACATGAAACTGGAGGACATCAAGACTGTTGGTGTTGTAGGTGGAGGAGTAATGGGAGGCGGGATCTCTCAAGTATCGATACTTGCCGGTTACAAGGTTATCACTCGCGATTTAAATGAAGAGATTCTTGCCAAAACAAAAGACGGCATGGTCAACGGGCGGTTCGGATTCAAGGGCGCAGTTGAACGTGGGAAAATAACCCAGGAGCAAGTGGACAAGGCACTTGCTAACTTGACGCTGACTACAAAAGTGGAAGACCTTAAAGACGTGGATATACTTATCGAGGCAATTGGTGGAGGAGGTAGTGCGGAACTCGAGAACAAGGACCTTAAACTTAAGGTATTTAAGGAGCTGGACAATATCGTCAAGAAAGAGGCAATTTTTGCCAGCAATACCTCGTTTTTTACAATCCGTGATATAGCAGCTGTAACCAACCGTAAAGATAGATTCTGTGGCATGCACTTCTTTAGCCCGGTAAGTGTTATGAAGGTAGTAGAAGTCGTATGGACTCCTGAAGCTTCAAAAGAAATAATCGATACTGCGGTAGGATTTTGTCAAAAAGTCGGCAAAGTCCCGGTTCGTGTCAAAGACGTACCCGGCGATACCGGCTTCATAGGAAATCGCATCTATTTTGCTGCGGTGAGAGAAGCGCAGAAGGTACTTAAAGAGGGGATCGTAGAAAAGCCAGAAGATATCGATGCAGTCATGACTATGGGTTTCAACTGGCCCATAGGGCCCATGATGATGGGAGGCGGAGCTCGGTCTGGCTGGAAGTAAGCCAAATAAAAGCAGGGATATTGGCTAAATCTAAATCATAATTCAAAATAGAAAGCTGGGTATTTAAATGCCCAGCTTTCTATTTTAGATTCTGTTTTTAGATTCTGTTAGGTATTTAGCTCTTGCCGATGCGGAACATCTTGGTGCCGCACTTCGGGCAAGTGCCCTGTGTGGCTGGCTTACCATTCTTCATTTTGATGGCCTTCGGATTGCTCATTTCCCTTTTAGTGCGGCATTTCATACAGTACGCTTGCATCTGTGTACCTCCTTTTATTATTTATGAACGATAGAATATACCTAAAAGTTTATATTGTCAATAGAATTTCTGTGAATTGCAGCGGTATTTTAGCAAATTCGAGGCAAAAGTTCTCCGCTGAGCATGTCTACGATGCGGGATGTTCCCAGCCGGGTTCTCATTATCACCTTGCCTTTATGCTCATCGGTAACCTCGCCGATAATTGAGGCTTCGGTACCGTAGCGATTACGTTTTATCTTCGCCAGAATTCTCCCGGCATCGCTCGGAGTCACTATAGCTACCAGCTTGCCTTCGTTGGCAACGTAGAGCGGGTCGAAGCCCAGAAGCTCGCAGGCAGCGCGTACTCCGTCATGCACCGGTATCTTTCCCTCTTCTATTCTTATGCCTACCTTAGATTGCCTGGCAAGTTCGTTAAGTGTGGTGGCTAAGCCGCCTCTAGTCGGGTCACGCATACAGTGGATTTGCGATGAGGCTCCCAGCATTTGTGATACCAGCTTGTTCAAGGGGGCACAGTCACTTTGAACGGGGACTGAGAATTTCAGCCCTTCGCGCTGGCTTATCACTGCGATGCCGTGGTCGCCGATTGCGCCGCTAAGTATGAGCTTGTCGCCCATCTTGGCGTTAGCTCCTGATATATCTATGCCTTCAGGGACGATGCCTATACCGGAGGTGTTGATGAACAGCTTATCGGCGCTTCCCCGGTTCACCACCTTGGTATCGCCGGTAATTACCTTCACCCCAGCTTCTTCAGCGGCGGCTTTTATTGATTTAATTACCCTGGCTAGTTCGCTAAGAGTCAAGCCTTCTTCTATTATGAATGATAGGCTCAGGTATAGAGGCGTGGCACCGCTCATGGCCAAATCGTTAATTGTGCCGCAGACAGCCAGCTTGCCGATATCGCCGCCGGGGAAGAAGATGGGACTGACCACGTAGCTATCGGTGGTGAAGGCAAGGCGGCCGCTGAAGTCTAAAACCGCCGAATCATCCAGCTTGGCAAGTAACGGATTAGCCAGAGATGGCAGGAAATTTTTTTCAATCAGCTCATGGCTGAGCCGGCTGCCGCTGCCGTGAGCCAGCAATATGGTTTCATCATTCATAGTCGGTTCCGTACTGATAATAAGCGGAGCAAGAACCCTCTGAAGATACCATGCAGGGTCCTACCGGGTGCTCCGGCGTGCAGACCTTGCGGAATAATTTGCAGTCGTTAGGAGTCTTGACGCCGCGTAGTATATCGCCGCAGATACAGCCCTTCGCCTCTCGAACTGGTTCCAGAGTTACAGAAAAGGCTTGCTCGGCATCAAAACGCTCAAATTTTTTCCTCAACTTTAACCCGCTGGCTGGAACCATGCCTATGCCCCGCCAATCGGCGCTGCCAATCTCGAAAACACTTTCCATCAGCTCTAATGCTGTTTTGTTGCCTTCAGGACTAACTACTCGACGATATGCTATTTCAACCGTCGGCTTGCCGCTTTCGATTTGCTCTACAAGCATGGCTACGGACTGCAGAATGTCCAGTGATTCGAAGCCTGAGACTACGCAGGCAACGCCGTAATCGCGGGGGATGAAATCGTAGGGACGGGAGCCGATTACAGCGCTGACATGCCCGGGGCAGACGATGCCGTCCAGCTTAAGTTCACCTAAATCGAGTAGTGCTTTCATTATTGGTGGGCATAGTTTGGAAAGGCAGAGAACATAAAAATTTCTAATTCCTTCGTTTTCAGCCTGAAGTATGGAAGCGGCGATAGTTGGCGCTGTGGTCTCGAAGCCGATGCCGATAAAGATGACTGACTGTGTCGGATTGTCTCTGGCGATTTGAAGCGCATCCTGTGTGGAATATACGATGCGGATGTCGGCTTTGCCAGCTCTGGCATGTTGCAGGCTGGAATAGCTGCCGGGTACTTTCATCATATCGCCGAAGGTAGTTATGATGACGTCAGGCAGATGAGCTAAAGCGATAGCCTTATCTATGTCGGCATTAGCCGTGACGCATACCGGACAGCCAGGGCCCGAGAGCATCTCAACGTTTGGAGGCAGGAGCTGGCGGATACCGTTCATCATGATAGAGACAGTATGTCCACCGCAGAACTCCATCAATCTGGTCGGTCTGGTAGATAGCTGCTTTATCCTGGATACCAGCTTTTTGGCCAATTCAACATCACGGTACTCGTCAATGAACTTCATCCAGGCTTGCCATCTCCTCCAGTATTTTCAAGGTCTCCTGGGCTTCGGCTTCGTTAATGACGTTTATTGCGTAGCCGGTATGGAGTAATACATAGTCACCCACCTTGACTTCAGGGGTGAGCATTATGCTGACGCGGCGCTTCACACCACCGATTTCCACCTCGGCTTCACTTCCTTCTATTGAAACAACTTTTACTGGAACAGCTAGACACATGGTTTTCCTTTCATCTGTAATTGGCGATGATGGCTTGGCCCAGAGAAATGCCACCGTCATTACAGGGCACCTGCTTGTGGGTTAGCACAGCAAAGTCTGCAGCCTCAAGCAAAGGCACGATTTCTCTTAATAGCAAACGATTCTGGAAGACTCCACCACTCAGGGCTACCTGGTTTATTCCTGTTCTCCCGGCTATTAACTGGCACATCTCGCATATCATTTGAGCTACTGTGTTGTGAAACCTGGCTGATATTGTAGCTTTAGACGCGCCTTGGCACAAATCATCGACTATCGCTGAAAGCAGCTCTTTGAGATGGATGATGTTTACCCCATCGGTATCGATTATGGAATATGGGTAGCTTTTGTTGCCGATTTTGTCGAGAGCATCATAGGCTGCCATCTCGAGCTCAATAGCCGCCTGACCTTCATAATCTATCTCGCCCCTGATGCTTATCAAGGCTGATACGGCATCGAAGAGGCGTCCCATGCTCGAACACAATGGTGAGTTGAGACCGGTCTGAATCTGCCGATTGATAAGCTCGATTTCAACGGCATTGATTTGCTTTAGGAAAGCCAGTTTGTGGTTAATAGAGTTCTCTCCCAGTAGCTTGAGAAGATAACCTGCGGCGGTCCGGTATGGTTTTTTTATTGCGGCAGTTCCACCGGGCAAAGGCAAGTACTCAAGATGTCCCATTCTCTGGAAACTCTTGTAATCAGCGACTAGAAATTCACCTCCCCAGATGCGCCCGTCGCTGCCATATCCCGTGCCGTCCAGAGCCACACCGATGACGGGAGAATCGACTGCGTTGTCAACCATACAGCTAACGATGTGGGCATGATGGTGCTGAACGGGAACGAGACTGAGATGGCTGAACTGACTGCCTAGCTCTTGTGCATATTTGGTGGAAAGGTATTCTGGATGCAGGTCATAGGCAATGGTTTCAGGCTCGATGCGAAAGAGCCTTTTATACAGAGCTAGTGTGTTTTCGAAGTGTTCCAATGTTTCCAGATTTTCCATGTCGCCGATGTGCTGGCTGATGAAGGCATAGTTGTCTTTGGTTAGACAAAAGGTGTTCTTCTCCTCGGCACCACAGCCGAGCACCTGTTTGGCTTTAAAATTCAGGTGAACAGGATAGGGGGCATAACTGCGCGCCCGCCGGGTAAGCTGAGCCATGCCTCGTTCTACGAAAGTCACGCTGTCATCATACCTGGCGTATATGTCGCGGTTGTGGACCAGGAAGCAGTCGGCAATACCTGATAGCCGCCTGATGGCTTCGTCATTATCTTTAGCGATCGGCTCTTCGCTGATATTGCCGCTGGTCATTACCAATGGCAGACCTACCCCTCTGAGCAAGAGGTGATGCAATGGGGTGTAAGGTAGCATAAGTCCGAGGTATTTTAGATTGGGGGCTATTGTCTTAGTTACCGTGGAATCCGGTTTCCATGGCAATAGCACAATAGGGCTCTGCGGTGATTTGAGTAGCTTTTCCTCTGCCTCGGATACCAAGCAATGGCTTCTGGCTTCTTCTATGTCTGCCACCATTATGGCCAGGGGCTTGAACTCGCGCCTTTTTCTCTGGCGCAGCACTTTAACAACCTTCTCGTTAGTGGCGTCACAGGCCAGGAGAAAGCCGCCCAGACCTTTGATGGCCATGATTTTCCCGTCTTTAAGAAGCTGGCTGGCGGTAACAATGATGTCTGATGCTTCGATGTGATTTCCCTTGGAGTCAAGCAGTTCCAGCCTTGGCCCACATTTGGGGCAGGCGTTGGGCTGGGCGTGAAAACGGCGGTCGAATGGGTTGTCGTATTCTGCCTGACAATCTGGGCACATTATAAAAGAGCGCATGGTGGTTTTGGGGCGGTCATAAGGCACATCTTCTATTATGGTGAAGCGGGGTCCGCAATTGGTGCAGTTGGTGAATGGGTAATGATAGCGTCTGTCTTCGAGGCTGAAAATTTCCCTGAGGCAAGCCTGGCAGGTGGCGATATCAGGGGACACAGGCTGATACTTTCCTTCTTCGGCGATGCTGTGGCGGATTTCAAAGCTTGTGTATTCTGCCGGAGGGTGATAGGTAACGGAGATGCTTTCTATGTGAGCCAGCGGAGGCGCGTTGTTTTGAAGCTCGGACAAGAAGCGCTTAATGTCTTTATTTTCACCCTGGACTTCGATTTTGACATCTTCGGAGGTGTTGCACACCCAGCCTTTCAGATTGTATTTGCTAGCTAGCTGGTAAACGAAAGGCCTGAAGCCAACTCCTTGCACTACGCCGCGAGCGCTGATTTGCACCAATTCTAATGTGACAACTTTAGCCATGAGCATATGAATTTTACTTTAGATAGGTGACTGGAGCAAATTTGAGCCATTTTTTCAGAGGTGGCTACACTTGCTTGACATGAGTGATATCTGGTGCTACGATAGCCTCGCTACACGAGGCATAATAGACTATCATATGGGTAGCAAAGGTATAATGGGCATCGCTATCATCGCTGACAGCATTTCCTGTATTACGAAAAAACAAGCTGAAGACTACGGGATTAGCATAATCCCGGTCAATATACTGTTCAATGGTCAGATTTCTCGAGACGTTATAGACCTGAGTTCGGCTCAGACATATGAGTTTCTGGAAGAAGCCGAAAGGCTCAAGGAAAAAGTAGCCGCTGAATTCAATTGCGTTGAGAGTTTCATTACTGATTTAAGCCCTGTTATGGGTTATGCCACCGGGCGGGGGACACTCGCTCTGGCTTACTATAAGGAGGGCAGCTTTGCTTAATGAGGTCATAGCAGTAGTTCTGGGTTATCTGATAGGTTCCATTCCGTCAGCTTATATTATCGGGCGTTTAGTGGGCAAGATAGATTTGCGTCCGGAGGGCGATGGAAAGATAAGCGCAGCGGCTGTGCACAGGAAGCTGGGCGTTGTGCCGTTTGTAGTGGTTGTCATAATGGATGTGGGCGTGGGGGTGTTGTCTGTTTTGATTGCCAAAATGCTCACCGATGCTCCATTAGACGTATTTACCGATTCTCAATTAGTTGTATTGATTGCTGGCTTTGCTGCGGTGGTTGGCCATAACTGGTCTGTCTTTTTGAAATTCAGAGGAGGGCTGGGTGCAACGACAATTTTTGGAGTGCTTGTTACCCTGGTGTGGTGGCAGTTTTTAGTAGTGGCGGCAGCAGCCTTCATTATATTCCTCATCATGAAAAGAAAGAAATCGGGGCTGATGACTGCAATTTTGATTGTTGCGTTATCTCTTCTTCTTTTTATCCAGAGAGCACCCCTGATTCTGGTAATATATCCTTTAATTCTGATTCTGCTTATGCTTCTAAAGCGTTTTCAGATAAGCAAGACAGGTTCCCGATGATTCCTGGCCGGGTATTTATTTAGATGCCAGGTATTCAGTTTTCAGTACCGCCGCTATATTTTAATAAGCCTGCGTGTAAATTTGTAGAACTTCGTTCGGGTCATGGACAGGACGCCCATTGAATAGTACAGCCGTGTCTGCAATGGCATGAAAGGCGCATATTGCCAAGTTATCCTCCGGTACGCCCATATCACGCAGCCTCATGGGATGGCCTACTTTCATCATCAGTGCTTCTACTGTGTCTGCTGCTGCCAGGGCGGCATCCCGCTCCGTCATGCCAGCAGTGTTAACGCCCAGGGCCTGTGCTACCAGAGCCAGTTTGTCAGTGGCATGATCAACGTTGTACCGCATCACCTTGGGGAGAATTATGCCGCAGGCCGCTCCGTGTGGGACATGGTGCAGTGTTCCTATGGTATGTGCCATGCCATGCGCCAGGCCGACCTGGGCAATGGTGAAGGCCCATCCTGCCATGGTAGCCGCTAGCTGCATGTTGAGCCGTGCCTTTTCATTCTTGCCATCAGCTATGACGAGCGGCAGATTCTCGTTGATAAGGCGTATAGCCTGCAATGCCTGACCATCACATATCTGGTTTGCCATTGTGCTCGTCATCGCCTCAATGGCATGTGTCATGGCATCCATAGCTGTACTAACAGTCATATCTTTAGGCAGGGATATGGTAAGGCGCGGGTCCAGAATAGCCACATTCGGCATTATTCGTGCGTCTACAATGAAGAGTTTACGCCCGGCACTCTTGCTTGTAAGGACAGCAATATTTGTTACTTCGCTGCCAGTTCCCGCTGTTGTTGGAATGGCGATATGAGGGGTCTGCGGCTCAGTAAGTACCAGGAAGTTTAGGTAATCGTTTGCCTTGCCGCCATTATTTAAGGTTACACAGACCCCTTTGGCAGTATCGATAACGCTGCCGCCGCCGATGCTGACGATGCAGTCCGCCTTCAGTTCACGGGCCATGGCGGTGGCTGCATCTACAGTTTCCAGGTCAGGGTCCGACGGGATCTTGTCATATATGCCCACACAGAAATCGGCAAGTGCGTTTTTAACCAGTTCGGCAAGCCCTGCCTGCCTTACGCCGGGATCGGTGAGAACCAGAGCCCGGAGACAGCCAAGGTCGACAACAGCCTTGCTGATTGAAGCCAGTGACCCATGGCCAGCGACTACATTAGTGGGGCAGTTGTATCCAAAACCGTCTACTTTCTTATAGTCTGACAAAAGCTGGAAGTACATATTGCTCTTCGCATCCGCCATAGAGCTAATATGTATTCGCTTGACCTGTGTATATTCGCGCAGGCTTTCCAGACCGAATTCACGGCCCACACCAGACTGCTTGTAGCCGCCAAAGGGGCAGAAATCGGAAAAGATATGGTAATTGTTTATCCACATTGTGCCGGTGCGGACGCCGCGGGCTACAAGCTCGGCCCTGGCCGTGTTGGTCGAAAATACTCCGCCTGCCAGGCCGTATGTGGAATCATTGGCTATGGCTACTGCCTCTTCGTCGCTGTCGTATTTTATGAGGCAGACAACCGGGCCGAATATCTCTTCCTGCGCAATGCGCATTTTGTTATTTACATTGGCAAAGATGGTTGGAGCATAGTAGAACCCTCCGTTGATTCCTGCAACCTCGACACGTTTGCCGCCGGTTATTAATTCCGCACCCTCTTCCTGCCCCAGTTTGACGTAACGTTCGACCGTGGCCAGTTGTTCCTTGCTGACGAGAGGCCCCATGTGAGAGGTCGGGTCCATCTGGTATCCGATACGTAGAGATTCAGCTCGTTTTTTCATCATGCCAAGAAACTCATCGTAGATTTTTGAGGCGACCAGTACGCGGGTGCCAGATGAGCATACCTGTCCCTGGTGGAAGAAAGTGCCGTAGCAGGCGCCTTCCACGGCTAGGTCCATATCCGCATCGTCGAGGATTATATTGGCCGACTTACCGCCGAGCTCGAGGGTAACCTTTTTCACCGTATCGGACGCCATTTTCATGATTTCACGCCCGACTTCTGTGCTTCCAGTGAAGGCTATCTTGTCCACATCCGGGTGTGTACAGAGGACTTTGCCCAGCTCTCCTCCAGGTCCGGTTATGACATTTACTACCCCATTGGGAATACCTGCCGCTTTGGCGGCTTCAGCAATGATAAGTGAACTCAATGGAGTCACCGAAGCTGGTTTCAAAACGATGGTATTCCCCATTATAAGAGCCGGGGTGAGCTTCCAGAAGGCTATATACATGGGGAAGTTCCAGGGGACGATTCCCACACACACTCCAACCGGCTCCCTGCGGATAAATTCACGGCCAGGAGCAAACGCATTCCCGGATACCGGTATTTCCTCCTCCCAGGGAAATTTTGTGACTGCTGCCAGGCTCAAATTGCGTATCAAAGTTATACTGATTAAGGGCATGAACTTGGCCAGCGACATGACCTGGCCTGAGTCCATGCACTCGGTTGCAGCCAGACGCAGTCCCTGCTGTGCTATCTGATCTGCAAAATCCTGCATTTTTGCCAGCCGCGTGGTCGGAGTAAGACCGCTCCAGATTCCACTATCGAAAGCCTTACGCGCCGCCGCTATAGCCGCCTCTGCATCGGCTTTTCCTGCCTGCGCTACTGTGGCTATAGGAGATTCAGTACCGGGATCGATCGATTCGAAGGTCTTTCCGTCTGCGGCATCGACAAATTCACCATTGATAAACAGTTTATAGTGCTCCATTTGCTACCTCCTTTTAATGTTTAATGTGCTTCTAAATGGCGGCAAAATATCAATTGTCATAGGACGGACTTTAAACAGGCTGTTTTTACCAGTACCACCAACTTTGAATATAGTTACTATTCTGACGCGTATTTGCCGTTTTTGATGGCTTCGACTATTCTCTGCTTTGCGGAGTGATAGGCAAGATAGATGGCGCTGGTGATAGCTTTGGCCCGGCTACGGCCATGAGCTACGACGATGTTACCTTCCAGCCCCAGAAGACAAGCTCCGCCGTATTCTTTGTAGTCCAGATTTTTAACAGTCGCATTCAGTTGTACGTACTGCGCTAGTGCGGCACCCGTGAGGTAACGGTCGATTTGAGCGGCTTGTCCCAACTCCAACAAACTCTGGACAACTTGCGAATATCCCTCTATAGTCTTAACCAATACGTTACCGGTGAAGCCGTCAGTAACAATTACATCAGCCTTCCCCTGCAGGACATCAAAACCTTCTATATTGCCGATGAAGTTCAGGTCGGTCTTCTTTATGAGCTGGTAAGCCTCCTTAGCCAAAGTGCTGCCTTTAAGTTCCTCTGCGCCGACGTTTAATAGTCCCACTCGTGGTGAGCTTATATCGATAACCTTTTCGGCTAGAATGCTGGCGAGTTGGGCGAACTGAACCAGAAAGATGGGGCGACAGTTGACGTTGACCCCGCCATCAATAATTAGAGTCGGCTGAGGTTGGTTGAGATAGGCTACGGCGCATAATGCCAACCGCTGGACGCCCTCTATCGCTTTCAGATTGAGAAAGGAGGCGACTACTGTGGCTCCTGTACTGCCAGCGGAGACGAAGCCATCGGCAATGCCATCTTTTACCAGCCTGACTCCGACCGCTACTGACGAATCCGGCTTGTTCTGTACTGCCTGTATTGGCTCTTCGCCGTCCATGACGACCTGGCTGGCCTGGACGATGGAAATGTTTGACTTTCTCGCGGAGCGCCTTAGCAGCATCTCGAGTACGGTTTTATTGCCCACGAGAGCGATATCTATCGGGAACTCTTTAACTGCTTCGATGGCTCCTTTAATTACTTCCCGTGGAGCGTATTCACCGCCTGCAGCATCTACGGCAATTAGCAATTTGTTTACCTCGTCTATCAAAACAGCCCTGAATATTCAGAGCTATGATGGTGATTAAAGACTTTAGCGAGTCCGCCCCTTTTTGTCAAGGACGAGTATCCCGTATTTTTGAAAAGCTGAAGGCGAAAGCCTATAATTCAAAGGTTAAGTTTAAGGAGGTTTCACAGCTAATACGGTGCATGAATTAGCCATTACACAGAATATACTGGATATTGTCTTAAAAGAGGCAGAATCGGCTCAGGCGAATAAGGTCACCAAGATAAATTTGGTCATCGGCGAGTTGTCAGGGACTGTCAGCGATTGCGTGCAATTCTACTTCGATTTTCTTAAGAAAGGCAATGCAGCCGAAGTGGCCGTACTTGATTTTAAACTGGTGCCAGCAGAGCTGCGATGTCGAGATTGCCTGACTACCTTTAAGCCGAAGGATTCAGCCTGGGTCTGCCCGAGTTGCAAGGGCACTAGCCTTGACGTGATTAGCGGACGAGAATGCTACGTGGAAAGTATAGAGATCGAACAATGAATACACCGGAGGTAATCGTTAAGGCAGAAGATAATGGGGAAGGTATGGTTATACACTACAAGACCAGCAAAGGGACCGATGTCTTTGGACTTGCCATACCTAACATATATACCCATACCGATTGGGACCTTGGGCCTACGTGGTGCTATTTGATTGCTGGCCGGAAGACTACTCTTATTGACACTGGCAGGATTGGAAACTTTGAGGTTTTTGGTTCTCTTCTAAAGTTGACTGGCAAGGGATTTTCGGATATTGATAGAATCGTTATTACCCATAGCCATGAAGACCATGATGGCAATTTGGCTGAAATAATCTCTGTATCGGAGGCTGAGTTGTGGGCACACACAATTTACCGCCAGATGATTTCTTATCATCCTCATGTAACGGATGGTGCCCCGCATCCTGAGCTACCTGGGTCTTGTCGTCTCTGTACAATGCCTGAGGTCTTCTATTCTGAGAACTGTCTGACATATCATAAGGCAAGAAGTTCCCTCAAAGTCGACTTTGCTATTAAGGATGACCAGGAACTGCCGGACGAGGATCTAAACTTCTTATTTACCCCGGGGCACAGTCCTGACTCGCTGTGCATCGTTTTAGAGGAGGAAGCTATATTTCCCGGTGATACTTTGTTGCCTGGTATTACTTCTCATCCTTCCCTGGCGTATGCTTTTAAGGTCAATCATCGGATTTTGCCAGAAGAATATCGACAAAGAAATGATGTATATGGGCTGATGAACTATATCAAGTCTTTAAGCAAGATAGCCCATCTTGCTGCTCGGTCACTTAAGGCTACCTTCCCCGCCCATCGCCTGTTTGATAATGGTCAGTTCAATCTGCTTGATAGTTCTGAGAGGGCTAAGGAAGCCATCCTGTTTCATATTGACCGCTGCCGCGATATCCTGAGAATTATTGACGGCAGACCGACTAGCATAGAAGATATTGTAGTCCAGCATTTTCCTCCTTCGCGGCTCTCTGGTATGGGGAAAGCATTGGCGGAAAATGAAATCAGGGCTCATCTCGAGATTATGATGGAGTGTGGCGATATTCGCTGGACTGGCGAAAATAAAAAGCTAGTCCAGCACACCGGGTCGGGAAATTGCCTGGGTGTCATAGGCTCTTACTTGGGCTAATAGCGGTCGGATTGCTGAGTTCATCTTCTTATGACGTGTATTGCCGTGGCTTTGAAGCTGCCGTAAACTTTCTTGCCGATGTCAATGTCTAGCTCTTCTGCCGATGTCTTTGTTATTACACCGAGCAAACCAAAGCCGCAGTCCGCCTCGATTCTCACAAGCTGTCCCACCTGGGTCATTCTTGTTATCTCCCCACGAAACATGTTTCTGGCACTGGTCTTGCCTTTTGTCGGTGTAAAGGTTATGTCTTCGGGCCTGATGAGTGCATAGACCTCCTCGCCTATCGCACAATCTGAGACAGCCTGGATGGCGCTATCGTTCACCTTTATTGTCACCAGACTGCCATCTTTGTCTTCTATGACTCCCTTGAGGATGTTTTCTATGCCGACGAACTGTGCCACCTCCATATTCCTGGGCATACAGAATATTTCGTTTGGGCTGCCTATCTGCAATATCTCGCCACCTACAAGCACTCCGATTCTGTCGGCAAGGCGTTGCCCCTGGGGCATATCGTGAGTAGCCATTACCACAGTTGCCCTGTGCTCAAGGATAATGTTGCTCAAGATTTTCTCTACCTGTGATGCCGAGACGGGGTCGAGGTTAGCGGTAGGCTCGTCTAAAAAGAGTACCTCTGGCTCCGTAACTAATGCTCGTGCAATAGCAACCCGCTGTGTCTCGCCTCCGGAGAGCGTTTTGGCATTTCTGTTCCTGTACTCGGTCAGATTGACGAGCTCCAGCGCATTATCTGCCTTCTTACGGATAGTATCATTCTCTTCCCGTCTCCATCTGAGACCACAGGCGACGTTGTCGTAGACACTCATGGTGAACACCATGGGCTTTTGCTGCACAAATGACATCCTGCGACGTGTCTCCAGTCTGCTCTTTCCGGAGCGGGTCACATCCACACCCTCGAAATAAATTGTGCCTGAAGCGGGCACCTCAAGGAGGTCCAGCAGTCTGAGCAGTGTCGTTTTGCCGGCGCCTGTGGGGCCGATTAGACAGAAAGCCTCACCCCTGGAGACATTCAGGCTTATGTCTTTTAAGACCTGGCGCCCATCGTATTTTTGTACCAAGCTTACGGTTTCTAGTAACGCCATCTATTGCCACCTCTGCTGTAGTCTACTGAGAGCGAAGTTAATGATTAGCGCCAGACTGATCAGTATTATTCCGAGCGCGATGGACAGCACGATATCTCCCTTCGACGTCTCCAAAGAAATAGCCGTGGTCATTACCCTGGTGTATCCACGTATGTTACCACCTACCATTAAAGCCAGGCCGACTTCTGATATAGCTCTACCAAACCCCATTATTAGAGCAGAGTAGATGGCATATCTGGCTTCTCTTATGACAATGGTTGTCGCCTGAAATTGACTGGCGCCGATGGCTACTGCGGTTTCATGTGTAGCTTTATCAACACCACTTAAAGCAGCTATCACCAGCCCCAGCATTATCGGCGATATAAGTATTACTTGACCTATTATCATGACTTGAGGTGTGAATAGGAGTTCCAGAAAACCCAGTGGTCCGAAGCGGGAGAAAATCAAGAATATGATTAAGCCAACCGCCACCGTGGGCACACTGTAGAAAGTCTGTATCAAGTTTATCAGAGTCCTCTTGCCATGGAAGTTGTTGAAATGAATCAGGCTGCCAAGAGGTAAGCAAATCAAGCTGGCGATAATGGTTGAGGAAATGGAGATTGCCAGCGTTCTACCGGTGATCTCCAAAACTTCAGGGTCGAGCGTAACAATAAGTTGGATTGCTTTTAGAAACCCTTCCCATATTGCGGCCAATTTATGTTACCACCCTGAATGATTGTAGAATCAATTTGGCAGGGCTATTACAGCCTTTTCAACTTTCTATAGACCTGTTAGGGAACCGGTTTCGTATATTCTTCAAGTGACGGACAACCTTCCATATTGCAGCCACCGTCAGCCAGTGGGAAGAAAAGAGACCTGCCGTATTCAGCTTTACCATAAGTCCCGATTAAATTCTGGATTTCGGGTGAGATGAGCCAGTTGATGAGCTTATTGGCAATATCGATGTTTGCCACATTTGTCGTATCAGGGTTGACAGCGATAGCTGCATATACGTTGAGGAACACAGGGTCCTCCTCTACTATGGGTGCAATGGTTAAGTTAGTTTTCTTTGTATAGGCGAGAAAGGTGGATATGTCGACAAGTACATATGCCTGCTCTTCGTTAGCCATCAGCAGGGTAGTGCCCATTCCTTTACCAGCTTCTACATACCATTTCCCGGACTTCTCGACATCCTCATACTTATACCCGGCTTTACTCCAGATAATTTTTTCCTTGGAGTGAGTCCCGGAGTTATCGCCCCTGGAAATAAACTTGACGGTATCCGGGTCTTTCATGCCTGCTTCGTATATCTTCTCGAATGCCTCGGTTGCTGTTGAACCTTTAATGCCGGCAGGGTCTCCGGGCGGACCGGCGATAAGGAAGAAATTATAGGCAAAGTTTCTTCGGTTCAGTCCGTAACCTTCGGCAATAAACTTATCTTCAGCGGCACGGTCATGCACAATAACCGCGTCCACGTCACCTCTCTTGCCATATTCAAGTGCTATTCCCGTGCCCGCATAGATGATATCCATTTCTACATCAGCATATTCCTCAAACATGGGCTCCAGATAATACCACAGCCCTGTGTCGTATAGACTGGTCGTGGTAGCGATTTTGAACCTTGTTTCAGGGGCATGCAGTGGATATTGCGCGGCTGCTTGTTCAGGTTGGGTAGCAGGTGCGCATCCAATCAAAAGTGCAAACAGTACTATTGCTGTGGTAAGTATTCCTAATTTGCTAAAAAACCTTTTATTCATTGGCTATCCTCCTTGTAATTTTTTAATTGGATTTAATGCTTTTAATTAGAAAACTAACAAATTTAAGCGGGATACTGAAATGTTTAGAGCGGAGAAACGGTCAGGTAAGAAAGCGCAAAAATATGAGCGGATTCTGTCCCAAGAATAAAACGCCGCTGTTATCAGGGCGTTTCTAATGGCAAATTTAAATATTTCCAATTCGGCTCTCCTTTCCAAACATGGGAGGCGTCACCGTTTCCAGCGGCACCCTACCGGCCGATGCCCCTGGCTATTCCTTTAGGGCAAAAGGCTCGGAAAGCTACTATTGAACTTGCGGCATTATAGCACGATGATTTCCAGATTACAATGCTCACTAAGATTTTCCGTTGCACGTGTTTTCTTATCACCCCGTGGTAGAGAACAGGCAGTTAAATTTGCAAAAAGTCTAAAGCGCGTCAAGTTTGTTTGTCTCTATGCGATTATTGCCAAGAATTAAAGTTAGTGCTAACATGTCAGCGGCATTAAAGAAGATATTCATGAGCCATAAGCCACCACTAATATCTCCACAGGGCCTTTGGTTCGGCGGGAAAGTGTTGAAGTATTTTCTCGCTATATTTTTGTCTCTGACAGTTCTGGTGGTAGCTGTTCTGATTTTATTCTACTATCAAGCCACGCCTCTCAGTTCCTCGAACCCTTTCCGGATTGTCATTGATGCCGCATCTGCTAGGCTTTTTCTGGCGGCGTTGGCAATCACGCTTATCCCGGGGGCTGTGGGGTCGTGGTTCTTGGCACACATTATTGGCAGACATGAACTATTAAAGGATCAGATGGAGTTCAATGTCCAGCTTTTCAGTGCCGCCACCGATTCAGTCATGGTTCATGAATTGAATGGCAAATGCATCTACGCAAATGATGAGGCTTGCAGGTGTCACGGTTATGAAGAAGAAGAACTGGTGCGGATTAACTTTTATGAGCTTAATGCCCCGGAATATGTCAATACCGTTGAGGCAAAAATTGAAGAGTTGATGAAAAAAGGCAGGTTAACCTTCGAGTCGACTCATATCCGTAAAGACAACTCTTTGATGCCGGTGGAGGTAAAGAGTCGCATTATCAAGGCGGGCGGTCGCAAGTTGATACTGAGCGTTATACATGATATCACTGAACGCAGAAGGACAGAAGAAGAGCTAAGGCAAAGCTCGGAGAGATTACAAAGGGCTATCGAAGGTACCATCAATGCCGTTGCTTTGACAACCGAGTTCAGAGACCCTTATACCGCTGGTCATCAGCACCGCGTGGCTAAGCTAGCCTGTGTTATCGCCAAGGAACTTGGCCTTACCGAAGAGCAAATCGAAGGGGTACGTGTTGCCGGCACGTTGCACGATATCGGCAAAATATATGTGCCCGCGGAGATTCTCAGCAGGCCGGGACGACTAAGAAAAAATGAAATCAATCTGGTCAGGGACCACGCTCAGGTGGGCTATGATCTGCTTAATAAGATAGAATTTCCTTGGCCTGTTGCCCAGATAGTTTTCCAACACCACGAGAGGATGGATGGCTCTGGATATCCTCTCGGGATTTCCGGCGGCGAAATTCTGGTCGAGGCGCAGATAATGGGTGTGGCTGACGTCGTTGAAGCTATGGCCTCTCATAGGCCTTACCGTCCGGCTCTAAGCGTGGAAGAGGCCCTTTTAGAAATCTTGCAGCAAAAAGGCGTTCTCTATTACCCGGAGGTGGTGGATGCTTGCATAAGCCTCTTTACTAAGAAGGGGTTTACCTTCGAGTAAGTTGCTAAACATAGTACAAACCTTTTGACAAAAGAAGTCCTGTCTCTTAATCGTAAGATTATGCTACCATTTGCCTGACTACCAGATATAATATTTGACAAATCAAGCTAAAATGTGCTATCATTATTAAAGTCCCGAGTGGTCAAGCTTAGACTTGGCAGGATGGAGTTCGGTAGAGGCTGAGAGGTGTGTGGTAGCCGGGCGGGCACAAGCAAGGTAAGCCGAAACCGAGAGGAGAGATGGAGGGAAAGCCAGGAACGGGTGAGGTTACTCGGGGCTTTTTGTTTTTGTTAGAGTGCATGTATGAATAAGGCTTTAACTTCACCATCGTTCCTCCAAGCGACCTAGAGGAACCGCCATCAGATTACCAACATAGTTTCCAATCCATCTATGTCTGTGTCTCTTATTGAAACTCACCTATGCCGGGTGGTAAAGTAGAGCCATTGTGAAGATGCTGGCAATGGAAACCGTTTTCGAAATCACAAATACGACGTTCAGAGAAGCATTATCAAAAAGAGGCTCCATTTATTTCAACTATATTGACGTCGTTTTCAAGTATCCATGGCTCTGCTTATACAACATAGGTCTCATGTTAAAGGCGAAATTATTTAATCTAGCCATAATTCATGTTATAGGTGACAGTCATTTGAAGCCATTTGTTTTTAGGAGCCCTTTTTTGTTACATCACATATCACAGGCGACTGCCTACAACCTGAACAAAGATGACAGCTTCTCCCAGTCAAAGAGGTACTTGAACTCATTCTTGCCCGGCATAGACAAAGAAAGAGACGTTCTACTTCTGGTTTTCGGCGAAATAGACGCTCGGGTGCACATTTATCTTCAGTATAAGAAAAACAATGAAAAGATGAGCATCAATAGAATTATAGAGAAAACCGTGGAGAAATATGGAGAGACTATCATAAGATTAAAGGACGATGGATTTACGGTTTGTGTTCATGGCATCCCGCCAGCGGCACGAGAAAACTTTGTGTCAAACTTACCATTCCTCGGTACCCCGGAAAAACGTGGTGAAATATCCAGAGACTTTAACAAGCAGCTGGGAGAATTTTGTCGGGAGAGAGGCATTCCTTACATAGATGTGCAGTCGATTTCCGCGGATGAAAATGGGTTTATGAGGAAGGCATACGCTGCCGATGAAGTACATCTCAATGGAAAAGTCGTCCTTTTTGCGCGCGACAGAATAATCGAAGCATTCAAGGGCAGCAGGAATTTTAGGTAGAGCCTTGGGCCAGCACAGCTAAAAGGTGGTTACTGCATCCAGCTTGGTCTCCGGATAGATTTGCTCCGGCTTTGGTGGCATGGGGCTGTAGGCCCAGTTGATTGAGATGCTGCCACACTGCATGCCGCCTACTCGCTGTATCCCCTGATATATGCCTCTCAGCAGTACATCCTCCATATCGAACGACATGCAGAAGAAAGCAACCGTCGCGTTGACGGGTATCGCCTTGATAGCTTCATTGAATACCGAAGCCGAGAAAATTACATGTTCGGTGCCAGAGGTCTGGGCTTGAATGACAGGGACAATCGTAGGGTAGCCATCCTCGGCGATATAAGCTAGGAATTTCAAATTCGCGATTTTATCTATGAGCTGGCGTGTCCACACATTGAGAACGTCTTCCCCCCCTCTTTTAGGGGCGAACATTTTTGCCGCCAACGTTTTCAAAGCTGCTTGTACAATGCTGCCCATGGGCAGAGGCTCTTTGCCGTATTGCTCTAATAGGTCGAAGTAATAAACTGTGTGTATACCAAAATAAGAGTTATATCGGAACATAGGCATATTGTTGAACATGTCGAAATTCTTGCCGCTTCTTTCTGAGTGTGTAAAACTTGCCTTTCCCCGCCAGGTGTTCTTGTCCAACGTCAGGATGAGAAATCCGACCTTCGGGTTTTTCCTGATGTTGATTTTGCTTAAGCCCTCGGAGAATTGTCCGAAGACCAGCCCTGTAGGCGAGCTAGCTCGCAGCGTAGAAAGCAAGGTGATGTGTGGTAGACCATCTCCGTTTGTGGTGGCCAGTAGCCCCACCTTCATCTCCGGTTCGAAGCTCTTTATATCTGATTCGGAAAAAGTTTTATGTACCTCTTTGTTGCTCATTTCTGTCTCCCTCTATGAATTTTCCAATTTTGTGGGGCCAGTGGCGAACACAATCTTGGGGTCAATGCCGGACTGCTTGGCATATTGCTCCATCTCGCTAATGTTAGCTTTGGTCATCAGCGGTGTGCTGGCATATTGCCAGGCAACCCCTAGCCTGCGGTACTTATCCCGGCAGAAATTGTTGAAGGCGCATAGTTCCCACCGGTGAACGATGCCTGCCAGGTTTTTGGCGATGAAAGCGCCCAGTCCGGTGATGTTATCGCACGTGGCTGTGGCTTCAGGAATCAGCGGAGTCCTGACCCATAATACCTTTTCAGGAGCCACATTTAGGATATAATCACGTATATACAGGAGATTTTCGAAAATCCTCTGATTATGCAGTCCGGTGAAGTTGTAATGCTTTTGAGGTTCTCCTTCTTTTAAATCAAACAGCACGTTGTCGGTGTAGGGCAACACTTTATCGAGAGAGCTGGTGGAGCATACTCCACAGGTATCAATGGCGGTGTTGATTCCTGCTTCTTTCAAGCTACGGAGTAGTGCGGCAGCAAAATCTGGCTGCATCATAGGTTCTCCGCCGGAAAGTGTGACACCACCTTCGGATTTTTCAAAATATATCTGGTCTTTAATCAATTCGTTGAAAAGCTCATCTATGCTGGCTGTCTTGCCTAGAAGTTCCATAGCATTTGCCGGACAAGCTTCAGCGCAATCACCACAGCCGGTGCAGAGTTCTCGGTTTATAACAATTCCCTGTTCTGTTTTAGTCAGGCACAGTTGGGTGCAAGTTTTGATACATGTACCGCAGCCAATGCACCGGTTTTCCAGCCACTGTATTTGGGGCTTCATTGATATGCTTTCAGGGTTGTGGCACCATAGACAGCGTAGTGGGCATCCTTTGAAGAATACGGTGGTGCGTATGCCAGGGCCGTCTTCTGTCGAAAATCTCTGCAAATGCAGTATCATCCCCTTGAGGTTCTTCTTTGTATCCTCTCGGGTTCTGGCTTTGGTTATCACGTGGTCATCAGGCACGGCGTTTGCACACATGTTTAAGTAGCTTTATCAAATCTGGTGACTTTCGCGGGCTATAATCTCGTTCTGTAGCTCTCTGCCGATGGCGGTGAAATAGGCATTGTAGCCGGTGACGCGAACCAGCAGATGCTTGTAGTTCTCAGGGTATTTCTGGGCGTCGCGCAGCATGTCGGCATTGACCATGTTGATTTGCAGGCAAGTACCGCCGTTTTCTACGTAGCCGTGTAGGAATGCCTTGAACTTTTCCTTATGCTCTTGGTTGCGTATGAGCGAGGGATTGAAAGTGATGGTGTGGCTGGCACCGTTGGGCAGCAGGTTGTAGTATTCCATCCAGTCTCCATTGCCTAGAGGGGCTTTACCGCCAATGACTTTGCCTACCGAATTTACGTTGGCCGTCGGCCCGTTGATATCAGCACCGTTTGAGGGGCAGATGGCATTTGATAGGAATTTGCCTTTAGGCCTTCCGTCAGGACTTGCTGCCAAAATGTAACCATCGGAAATCCAGTAGTTCCAGCTAAGCATACCTGGGCGGAACTGCTTGCCGGTAGGTTTAGACTTGTATTTCCAGGTTTCCTCTGTCCAAAGTTCCATCACCTTTTTGCCAATTTCGTCAGCGGTGTCATCGTCCCTGCCGTATTTGGGCGTTTTATTGAGAGCTTGGGCTTGCAGCACCTCGCAGCCTGCCCAGTTGGCTTTCAGTGCATCTATTAGCTCTTTCATAGTGCAAATCTTCTTATCGAATACCAGGCATTTCACAGCCAGCAGGGAATCAACCGTCGTGGCATAAGTTACTGCTTCGAGCGTTGTGAAGCAGAGCTCGGCACCGCCTTCATTGATGTCCTTACCCTTTTCGGCGCAACCCTTGACTAGGCACGAGAGATAAGGGGTTGGCAAAAATTTTGCTCTTATCTCGTCAGTTCTTTCGTAAAGTTCGGCAATCTTTCTGACTATATACTTAGTCTGGGCAACATAGGCATTCCAGAATTCTTCCCAAGTCTTGAAGCTATAGGTATTGCCTGTATCGAGACCCCATCGTTTGTGCAGCTCCGTCTTCCCTGTCATCGGGTCTGTGTAGGGGATGAGGTCATATCCACCGGTAAGAGCCAGTTCCACCGCTTTCAAAAGGTTGAGATTAATGTCAACAGTGCCGGAGCGGTCGTTGCCGCACATTGTGTTTTCCAGGCAGCCGACCGGCGCGTAATCATAAACATTGTTCTGATTGATAAGTTGCTCGACACCGGCTGTGTTGGCTTCCCGCATCATTCCAGCAATGGAGCGTTCATCGAAATTTATGAGGAATGGCGCCCCCTGGCTTGAGGAAATCATGTCTATAATCTTGTCATAGAGCTGGTCGGGAGTATTTCTGTGCAGCCTAACATTTGGCTTTGGCTCCAAGATTGGCGTCAATTCGTCGATCACCTCGAGCATAGCATAAGTAAGGTCATTGGTCATGTCTTTGCCATCGGGGCCCATGCCGGAGATGGTAACTACCTGTCCAAAGCCGGAAGTTATACCCTGGTTGCCACCGGTACGGATCATGGCATCATAGGCTGTGTTACAGTGAATCCAGAAGCACTTTAATATTTCCTTGCCGAATTCTCTGTCCATACCCTCACCGATTGATTTTTGCCATAGTGGATATAGATACTGGTCTATCCTGCCGAATGAGAGGCCGGGGCCTGGATAGCTCTCATCGCTCATGATAAGCATATGGGTGAGCCACAGAGATTGCACACCCTCCCAGAAAGTTTGTGATGGCTCCCAGGGAACCATTTTCAACATTGTTGCCATCCGGAGTAGTTCGCCTTTTCTGGTCTCATCAGACTGTTTAGCGGCAAGCTCGGCGCAGACCTGACTGTATTGTGCTGCCAAGTCTTGAGCCATGGTTGCTGCAGTCAGCATGGCTCTGAGTTGCGCGGCCTTCTTTCCCTTCTTTTCAGCCTCGGGGAGTGCTTTATAGTAGTACTCGATGTCGGCGTAGATATTCTTCCAGCCTTTTTCGATGATTGTCGCGTAGTCAGGTATAAGATGACCGCTGGTGGCGCCGACGTTCCCATAGCCGTGGTTGTGAAGCCAAAGAATGGCGGCTCTGACTCCATTTTTGCCATAGACCAATTTCCGATACTGCTTGGCCTCTTTTTTGTTGAGGCAGGTGGATGCCTGTAGATTGAAACGTGCCCCGGCAATAAGATCGCCGGGCAGAATCTCGTGTGGCATATAATGCACCATCACTTCTTTAATAAACCAGGCGTGGCGCTCTGGCAGGCTCCATTTCCAGAAATCGGGGTGTAACTTTACCTTTTTCGCCGTCTGCTTGAAGGCACCGGTGAAGGTTGAAAAGAAAGCGTAAGTCTCGGGAACTATGTAGTACTGCCCTTCCTGAAACTGGAAGTCCCAGGGAGTTCCCGTAGTCCAGGCAGTAAACTCGTTGTTCCATCTGCGGTTGATGCCCTGGAAGTAATAGTCACGGAGCCATTTAATTCGCGATGATAGATTCTTCGGTTCCTTGATAACGAATCTTGGTTTTTCAGGTATCGCTGTGGTCATGATATCGATCCCCCTTCAAAAGTTTGACTGGCTCGGCGCAACGAACCAGCGGCAAGAGTGCTGTATCCTTAGAAAACTATATCACAGGCAATATGAAACTACCAATAATGCTCCAATGTTAAAGCCTGAAGGGTTTGACAAAAACGGGCTTCCCGATTAAAGTGTGAATCGCCCGGTGTAACAGATGCTTGAGTTTTTGACCGTTAACTGGCAGTGGATATTGCTAGGCTTAATGTTTTTTGCTTTGCTGGCAATAGCTCTGCTAGCCAAGCCGGTTCGAGTATGGTTCAAGGTCACTGCTTTCATTTTGGACCTGGGTGCTAGCTACAAGCGGAATACTAAAATCATACCCAGAAGCATTCTTGTCTCCGAAGTCACCTATGGCTGCGGTAGCCGAGATGTGGTAGCCGATTTGTACCGTCCGGATGGCCGGGGGCGACATTCCGGTCTAATCCTGGCTCACGGCGCTATCAAGGATGGGAAAAATGACCAGGCGTTGAGGTTAGCCGGCCAGAGCCTGGCCCGCGCCGGCTATGTAGTTCTGGTGCCTCAACTGGATAACTTGTGTAAGTTTCGGCTTCACCAGAATGATATAGATGTTTTGATTGCCAGCTTTCAATATCTTGCCACACAGGAGTTCAACAATGGCAAGATAGGCATGCTGGGCGTCTGTATAAGCGCTCCGCTGGTGCTGCTGGCTGCCACTGAGCCTGACGTTAGGCGGGGTTTAGCTGTTGTCAGCTCCTGGGGCGGCTTTTACAACATTAATGACTGGCTGCAGGCTGTTATAACGCGGCACTATACTGATGATGGTGAGCTTAAACCATGGAAACCTCGCCCCGTTTTGATACAGGAAACCCCTAAATGGCTCATCGAGCTTTTGCCGAATACCTCGGACAGAGCCTGCCTTGAGAAGATGCTAGCGGGTGACTCGCCGGATTTTGTTAAGAGCAACCTTTCTCCTTCAGGACAGGCTATGTATGAGCTGCTTGCTAATCGTGAACCTGAACGGGCAGGAGAGCTCTGGGTAAGGCTCGACCCAGAAATACGCCAGACTCTTGATAATCTGTCACCACACACGAAGATTGGTCAGCTCAAAACAAAAATTGCCATTATCCACACCCTTACCGATGATGTCATACCATGGGTAGAATCCTGCAAGCTGGCCGACGCTATCAATAGTGAGCACAAGGTTTATTTCAAGGTTTTTGAACAGTTCTACCATGTTAGCATTGAGGACCTGTTGAAGGCGCGGATATCAAATCTCCACGATGCTGTCTCCGAGGCTGTCCAACTGTGTCTTTACATGTATTCTATCCTTTACCGGTTATGAGGCTGAACGAAGTCTACAGTTGTGCCAGGCTGACCACTTGACATCGCCTATTAGAAGTATTAGTCTACTACCGCAATGAGGACGCGAAAGTTCGACTGGGTCGCATTTTACGCACTGTGGGCACTCTGGGTGTTCCTCTTGCCATTCATGTATCTCCTGGCTGCTGTGAAAACTCGAAAGAGTTGAAAGACACGAGTCCCGACCTTAAAAGCAACGGCGTATTCTGCTTGCAAAACTAGTCAGCAAGGCGCGCTATTTATGTGACAGATACACCTGCAGATATCGCGTTTCGGCAAATTATAAGAGAAAGGAGCCGGGCACATGAAACATAAAGAGGGTAAATTCAAAGGGCTTAAAGGCTTTGACTTATATTACCAGTACTGGCTGCCTGACAAGAGCCCAAAGGCGGTGCTGCTGGTGGCGCATGGCCTGGCTGAACACAGCGGACGCTATAAAAACCTGGTCGATTACTTCGTTCCCAAGGGTTATGCTGTCTATGCCATTGACCACCGCGGTCATGGCAAGTCAGAAGGTGTGCGCTGCTACGTTGACCGGTTCTCTGATTACCTCACCGACCTGAAAACCTTTTTCGGTATAGTGCGCAAAGAGCATAAAGATGCCAAGATTTTCCTTGTCGGTCACAGCATGGGAGCGACGATTGCTACTGCCTATGCCGTCGGCCATCAAAAGGAGCTGGACGGGCTAGTAGTTTCCGGGGCAAGTCTTGTGGCAAGCTCTAGCGTGTCGCCAGTGCTACTTGCTATAGCCGGGGTAATCTCGGCGTTAGCCCCGAAGATGGGTGTAACTGTGCTTGATGCTTCTGCCATCAGCCGGGACCAGGCCGTTGTGGACGCCTACGTTAATGACCCGCTCGTATATCGTGGCAAGCTCCCGGCTCGGATGGGTGCTGAGCTGGCTAAAATGTGGAAGACGCTGCCGGAGCAGATGCCGGAGATAAAGCTGCCTGTGCTGATTATGCACGGAAGTGCCGACCGTTTAGCTGACCCCCGAGGCAGTGAGCTGTTGTATGAACGAGCGGGCGCAAAAGATAAGACACTGAAATTATACGATGGTTTCTACCACGAAATCTTCAACGAGCCAGAGCACAAGCTGGTTATGGCTGATGTGGAAGCCTGGCTAATCAAGCACATTTGACCTGACCAAGTCGCTGAGCCAGGTTCAAGTCTCGTACTACGTTGGTAAAAATCTCAATGCTTCGAACAAGGAGGAAAAGATGGCTGATTGTCATTACCACAAAGAGAGCATCTCGAAGCTTGGCAAGTTGTATGAGCTGAAGCCGGAGCTTTTGCAAGCCTTTATGGCTTTCGATGGCAAGGTCTTCGCTGAAGGCGCCTTGAGCGCTAAGGCAAAAGAGCTGATTGCTGTGGCTTGTGCTCACGTTACCCAGTGCCCCTACTGTATTGATGGACATACGAAGAAGGCAAAGAAAGCAGGTGCCACGGCTGAAGAGCTGGCTGAGGCGATATTTGTGGCTGCATCCCTGCGTGCCGGCGGTGCTCTGGCACATAGCTGCATAGCAATTGAAGCCCTGGAAGAAAAATAAAGCCGGAATTGGGCATTGTACTCAACTCTAGACTATACCTTCTAGCCTGTATTTTTAGCTCGCCGGATGATGTCCCAGTAGGCTCCTCGGCTACCTGCTTCTATCAACTTACAAAGGAAATCATCGTCAGCGTAGTTGTAGCTTTCCTTATCTGAAGGTGCAGCCAGGAACAGGAAACGAGGGTCGTCAGCAACAAGATGTTGGACTAAGGTTAAGGGCTCGTTGCCCAGCAATGGAGATAAATAGAAAACGGGCTCGGACAGTGAAGCTGTCACGGGGTGCAGCCCTTCGTTGCCAAAGCCGCTTATCACAGCTTTACCGAGAGGAGTGTTGGGGTATACCCTTACACCCACTGAGATTCCAGTCAATGGAATATCCAGCTCTTTTACCTTGTTGATTGTCGTGGTCACCGTTTGCTCTGTCTCGCCAGGTCCGCCTACGAGCAGGTCGAACATGAAGTTAATCTCTTCCTGGCGGAGAATGCTCACCAACTCGGCAATGTCTTTTAGTCTGTGCCTCCTGCCCAGCCTGAGCAACTGCTCGTCGCATAGAGAGTCGATACCAAAGTTCACACCGGCACAACCTGAGCCTTTCATGAGCCTGGCAAGCTCGCGGTCGAATGATATCGGCGAGCAGTAGCAATACCATCTTAGCCTGTCATTTAACTGGTGCCGTATAATGGCCTGACATATTTCTTTGGCGTGTGTTATGGGCAGGTTGAATTCGCTATCGCAGAGATGTAGCCACGATATACCTTGTTCTGCAAGGTCTTGAAGCTCCTGAACTACGATAGCGGCTGGCCTAAAACGCACCTTTTTCCCTTTGGCTACCGGGTCAGCGCAGAAAATGCATGCTTCCGAGCAACCTCGTTTTGTCTCTACACCTACCATAGCACCCACCTGCTCGTATTTTCGGTTATCGAATAGTCTGCGGTGAGGCTGCGGAAAGTGGTCGAGGTCAACATCAACCCTGGGATTGCGCACCATCTTTCCCCCATACTGATAGACGGTATTAGGTAGAGTTGAAATGTCTTCACCTGCGATAAGGGACTGAGCCAGGAGTAGTGTTGTCTCTTCGCCATCGCCATAAATTCCGATGTCGGCACGGACAACCTCAAGGACAAATTCGGGCATTACGGAGAAGCCGATACCGCCAAGTATGATAGGCGCTGCAGTTAGTTTTTTGGTCTCCTCTACAAGCTCGGAAATCCACGGTAAAAAAGACTTTTTCGACACAAAGGATGAATCATCGACATTGCGCACGGTCAGGCCTACAGCCAGTGGCTCATTATTCCTTAGCTCTTTGATTATAGCCTTCCGCCAATCGGCTTCAAAAACGAGGTCGAGGATGTGTATGGGAACTCCTGCCTGGTCTAGCGTTTCGGCTACATATTCAAGCCCCACTGGACTGACCGGGGGGCGGGTGACGTTAGTATTTATTAAGACAAAAGGTCTCATCATAAAGCCTTCTAATTTACAGCGTAGCATGACAGGCATAGAGAAGCAACCGACTTACTGAAATCAAGACTATCAGTTGCCGTTCGTTTGTGCTATACTATGCCCGTTTAAAAATCATCTCGTCGAGCATGCTTTATGCCCGGTAACGGCTACATCTTAGTTATCGACCAGGGAACCACGGGGAGCGCCGCTCTTCTCTTCGATGAGGAGGGACAGGTTGTTTCCATTGCAGATAGTGAAATAACCCAGATATATCCTCAGCCCGGTTGGGTGGAACACGACCCCAAAGAGATTTTCCGCACCTCGCTGGCAGTAGCCAGGGAGGCTCTCCAAAAAGCCAAAGTGTCCGCCTCTAATGTTAAAGGCATGGGCATCACCAATCAGCGGGAGACCACCGTGGTGTGGGACCGCCGCACCGGTGAGCCGGTCAGCAATGCCATTGTCTGGCAGTGCCGTCGTACCGCATCGATGTGTGAGGCACTTAAGCAAAAAGGATTGAGCGGGCTTATTAAGGAGAAGACCGGGCTGCCCATAGACGCCTACTTTTCTGCTACTAAACTCCGCTGGATTTTAGACCGCATACCCGAGGGGCAGCGCCGTGCCCAGCAGGGCGACCTGTTGTTCGGCACCATAGATAGCTGGCTCGTCTGGAATCTTACCCGTGGCGCTGTACATATCACCGACTACAGCAACGCCTCCCGTACCATGTTATTCAACATCCACACTCTTAAATGGGATGAAGAGATTCTTAATATACTGGGCATACCGGAGGCTGTTCTTCCCAAGGTTATGCCTTCCAGTCAGGTTTATGGTGAGACTGCTGCTGGGCTGCTGGGAAATGCTCGTGTGCCTCTGGGAGGCATAGCTGGCGACCAGCAGGCAGCACTGTTTGGCCAGGCATGTTACGATGCCTGCATGGCAAAGAACACCTATGGCACGGGCTCTTTCATCCTGCTCAACACCGGTGATAAGCCGACTCCTTCCGAGAAAGGGCTGGTGACAACACTTGCCTGGGGATTAGATGGCAAGTTTACTTATGCCATGGAGGGGAGCATCTTCATCACCGGCGCTGCCATACAGTGGTTGCGTGATGGCTTGGGCTTGATAAAAAGTGCTGCTGAGAGCGAGCCGCTTGCCCGCTCCGTTACTCATAATGACGGAGTTTACTTTGTCCCTGCTTTTGTGGGTCTGGGTGCTCCTTACTGGGACATGTATGCTCGTGGCACCATCGTCGGTCTGACTAGAGGCACCACTGCAGGACATCTGGCAAGGGCTACCCTGGAAGCCATTGCCTACCAGGTTCGTGACGTAATAGATGTGATGAGCGATGAAGCCTGTATTCAATTGGCATTGCTCAGGGTAGATGGTGGAGGCACTGCCAATGACTTCCTGATGCAGTTTCAAGCTGATATGCTGGGAGTACCCATTCAGCCGTCATCAGTGGCTGAGACTACGTCTCTGGGTGCTGCTTATCTGGCAGGCTTGGCGGTGGGCATGTGGAAAGATACTGCTCAACTCGCCCAAATGTGGCGTGCTGCTAAGACCTACGAACCAAACATGTCTGCCGACGAGCGGGAAACACTTTATTCCGGTTGGAAACGCGCCGTGGAACGCGCCCGCGGCTGGATAGAAAGCTGAGTTCATCTCATAGAATAATCCCCCTTTGGGAGAGAAACTATATGAAGAGAGATTTTGACGCCATCGCACGGGAAAAATTCGACTTGATTGTCATAGGCGGCGGCATCATAGGCACAGGCATCGCCCGTGATGCCTCTCTACGCGGCATAAAGACTTTGCTCATTGAAAAGGAAGACTTTGGCTACGGTACCACTTCTCGTTCCTCGCGCTTGATTCACGGAGGTCTGCGTTATCTGCGTATGCTGGAGTTTCACCTTGTGGGTCAGGACCTGCACGAGCGAGAAGTTTTATTGAAAATCGCACCTCACCTGGTGCATCCCTACCCTTTCGTCATACCACTGACCAACCTTTATTACCAGATAACTCTGAGCCTGGGCGTGCGGCTGTATGATTTTATGGCTGCGGGCAAGTCTATGCCCTCCCATCAGCATCTGTCGCGGCGTGAGACTCTGGACATGGAGCCGGAGCTTGCGGAGATAAAGGGCTTGAAAGGTGCCATAGTTTACTACGATTGCCAGGCGCCGTTTACGGAGCGTCTGGGCGTAGAGAATGTGCTCTGCGCTTCGGAGCATGGTGCCACCATCATAAACCATGCTCAGCTTACCGGATTTCTCAGAGATGGTAACGATGTCTGCGGGATAGAAGTACTTGATTGTATATCAGGAGAGACCTACAAGGTGAAGGCGCGGCTGGTAGTTAATGCCGCCGGTCACTGGGTTGACTGTGTCAGGGATTTGCTTCATGGCGGCCCTGCCAGCACGGTACGCCGAACCAAGGGCATACATCTGCTTACACCGAAGCTGACAAACAAGGCACTGGTTCTCTTTTCTCCCACAGATGGTCGCCTTTTCTTCGTCATGCCCTGGCTGGGCTACACTCTTATAGGCACCACAGACACCGACTATAATGGAGACCTTGACGCTGTTTGCGCTGACGAATCTGACGTGGCATATATGCTTAATGGACTACACCAGGCATTTCCCAGGCTGTGTGAAGAAGACATAATTTATACTACCGCCGGGTTACGTTCCCTGGCTCACATTGGCGGTGAAAGGGCGTCGAATATTACGCGTGAACACAAGGTGCTTGACCATAAAGGGAGGGATGGAATAGAAGGCTTAATCACAGTGCTCGGAGGCAAGATAACCGCCTACCGCGCCGTGGCTAAGGATGCTGTTAACATGGTCTGTCGCAAGCTCGGCGTGAAGGCAGAGTGTACCACAGCGGAAGTTCCTCTCCCCGGGGCACCGGCTGTGCCTCAGCCCAGGGTGGCGAAAGCAGCTAGAGATAGCGACCTCCCCGTTGAGACGGTAAAGCACCTTGCCGACCTGTATGGCTCACGCTTCTCGCAGGTGTTGAATTTGGCGAAGCGTGACAAACGAGCCGGTCAGCCCATCTGCCCTCACTGTAAGGATATTCTGGCGCAGGTAGAATACAGCGTAAAAGAGGAAAGTGCCCTTACAGTAAGTGACTTTATGCTGCGGCGCAGTGCCGTGGGATTTGAGGCATGTCAGGGGCTGGATGGCGTGGAGGCGGTGGCAAAAGAGATGGGGCGCCTGCTGGGGTGGAGCAAGGCTGAACAGCAACGACAGGTTGAAGCCTACCGCGCCCAGGCAGCGCTGGGTCAGCATTTCAGGACAGGCTCAAAGAAACGGCCGAAGAAGACCATCAAGGTTTGACACTCAAAGTCAAACTGTGCTAACTTTTTAACGCTTGGCAGCGTAGCTCAGTGGCAGAGCAGGGGACTCATAAGCCCTTGGTCGCTGGTTCAAATCCAGCCGCTGCCACTTCTTTTATTTCGATTTTACTATTTTGGGAATTCCTATCCATCTTGGGGTTCTATTCACATATTTAAGATAGGTATCACCATATTTTTCAAGACAGAACCGTTCTTCGGCAGGTGCACAGAGAATTGCAAGGATTATATGTACGATTATAAGCAACAAAAAAAGCCAAGAAGCAGAAGCAATGCCAATGCCTATGTATTGTACAAATACCCCGATGTATATTGGATGCCTTGAATATTTGTATAGTCCCTTGGTAATAGGTTCATCTATAGGAGTAGTCCTCCAAGATATTCTTGCAATCACACAAATTATCAGTCCCACTACGAAGAGGGCGATACCTGCATAAAGCAATGGCGTCCCCAAGGGCAGTGGCAGGAAGATGGAGTATATGATTAGAATAATCAAAATTGCCGTCCCAAAGTTGTTCATTATTTTTTCTGATTTGTTGGGTGGGGGATAGGCAGCCGACTTTTTGAACTGGGCTTTGTAGTCATACCTGAATATCGGCCAATCAAGAGGCACTACATGAAAAAACACCCAGGCTACCCAGAAAATCCACAGATTCCATACGCCTATCTCAAAAGCTGGTATAAGTGACATGATTCACCTCTATCCAGTCAACGTCTCGCTATTATAGCACCGTCGTTATCTCGAGTATACATGGTTATTTTACTCCTAAGCTTATATCTACATCCCTATTGACCTTCTCCTGATTCTTATTTATCGTCGCGTTGAAGGAGGTCAATATGAGTGGTACAATACCAACTATAGCGGCACTGGCACTCATAAGCCCTTGGTCGCTGGTTCAAATCCAGCCGCTGCCACCAATATCCCTAGAACACCTCATAAAGAACAAGGATTTACCCAACATACTCAAGGCTATTTAGCTTCCCCGATTGAACAAGCAATTAACAGCTTGCTGTAATAGGGCAAATTGTCTACGAAGACAGGCTTTTATATTATCCTAGATGTTTCGAGCTATTTTTTCATCAATATTCGGCACGGGGCAACCATGACCAGCAGATAACCGATTATCCTGATGATAATTATGAACGCTTCTAAACTCGCTGCCAGTCCCGCCAGCGTTAGAGCATGAGAAACGGCAAACAAACCGAAGGCGATGCCGATGTAAAGAGATACCTCAGGAATAGCCATTGCCCTGCCAGGTGCTGAGGCTTCGCTACTACTGAGTTTGTGAAGAGCTATGTCAGACTTCCTCTTAATATACGCCCAGATGCCCAAAATGAATATTACGGTAGTCAGGATCAAATTGATAATAGTAATCGTCATTTTTTATACCCCCTTTACTTTTGAAATTCAGCAACGTATGCAACACGGCTTCAAGCCATATCCACATTATGTTGCCAGCCCGACATCGTACTAGCTTTGACCGACAAAGTAAATAGTGCCATACGATTATAAACTGTACGGCGAAGACTCTGGATAACTTTATTGCCACCATAATCCCGCCCACAAACCTGATTTATCCTCAGCAATCTCCTCGTTGCTTTTGATGGTTAAGAACGAATCTGTAGAAGTAATACGAGATTTTCTTGACCAGTTGGCTACTATTCTAGGCTTTACTCGACTTTTGGTCACTGGTTCAAATCCAGCCGCTGCCACTTATGTTTTAGCTTCACCTAGCCATTTTGCGCCTGGTACGGTTACTAGACTCCAGCCAACCCCTCTAACAACCCAAACTCTATAATAGATACAAGAACGGCGATACAAATACCGAAACCTATACCCTTCGCTATTTCCCATTTACGCGTAACTGCAAAACCAGCCAATGCTAGCAGAGCTGCACCAATGACAAACATGCCCGTAATAAAAAGATTGTTTGAGATGTCCGATACTTCAACGTTTCCAGTTGCATTTTGTAATAACTGGAAGACCACAGCGGTTACAGCTAAAACCAGAGATGGAAGTATTACTGACAATATTGCGTATTTACGGGGTTTAGATAGGTTCTTTCGAGGTCTAAGCATCCAGGCAACAATGCAAACAGCGACAAATACAGGAATGGTAAATATCATAATCAATGCCTCCTATTTTGTGTTTCATCTTGCTTCTAGAATAGCACAACCTGTCAATCTTGGTCACTGGTTCAAATCCAGTCGCTGCCACCATCAGGTATAAATCCACGCCTTTTTGACCGCTGGTAGATCTACCATGACCATATGCTATACTTTTATGGTTAGGGATTAACTTGGAGAAAGGCATATGCAGTTCGCTTAGTGTTCGGAGCATTTCGTACTATGGCATATAGGGCTGACATTACTATTATTGGGGCTGGCATAATTGGATTGGCGATAGCCGCACAAGTGGCGGAGGATGATAGAGATATTTATGTGCTGGAAAAGAATGAAATTTTTGGTCAAGAAACAAGTAGTAGACACAGTGGGGTTATCCACTCTGGCATCTATTATCCCGAAGGCTCACTAAAGGCGAAGATGTGCGTAGCGGGGAATCAGATGCTCTACGAGCTTTGCGCAAAGTATTGTATAGGTCACAGGAGAATAGGAAAGTTGATAGTGGCAGTATGTGAGGAAGAAACTGATGAATTGGAAATATTGCTTGAGCAAGGCCAGAGAAACGGAGCAGAGGGGCTCAAGATACTTTCAAGACGAGAAATGAAGGAGTTGGAGCCAAATGTAGAAGGGGTCGCTGCCATTCTGTCCCCTTCAACCGGCATTATTGACTCACATGAATTGATGAAATATTTCATTGCTAAAGCCGAGGGCCAAGGAGTTCAAATAGTTTACCAAACAAGGGTGGTGGGAATAGAAAAGGTATCCGGGGGATACAAAGTCACTGTACGAGATCGCACAGGAGAATTCCAATTCATCACGATGATTCTTATAAATTGTGCTGGCCTCTACTCTGATAGGGTTGCCGAACTAGCTGGCATAAATATAGCAAAGGCGGCGTACAAATTGCATTACTGCAAAGGGGAGTACTTCAGCGTAGGCAGGGGTAAAAATGGGTTAGTTCAAAAGTTAATATTTCCACTACCACCACCTGGAGTCGCTGGCTTAGGGATTCATGTCACCATTGATCTAGAAGGGGTGATGCGATTAGGTCCCAGTATCCACTATGTAGATAGTATAGATTATGCTATCGGCAATCAGCATAAACAGCTCTTTTATGACTCAGTAAGGAAGTTCCTACCTTTTATCCAGTATGACGATTTAGAACCCGAAATGGCTGGCATTAGGCCAAAGCTTCAGGGGCCTGGGGAAGAGATCAAAGATTTTGTGATTAGGGACGAAGGTGATAAAGGCCTACCGGGATTTATCAATCTTATCGGGATTGAGTCGCCCGGCTTGACAGCCTCGCCTGCCATAGCTCAATTTGTAGGCAGCTTGGTTAAACAGCTGACAGGCAAATGACATGGGCGTCTGGAAGCACGTCAAAAATGGGAGGTTTATTGTGTAACTTTTTAAGGAATAGGGTTCAAATCCAGCCGCTGCCACCATCTACTCCCGTGTTGACAACCGTATGCAATCGCCGTATCTTACAAATTGAGAAATGAGAAAGTTGGGTATTTTCCTCCCCATTCTTATGATGGCGTTGCCTCTGTGTGCAGTGTCCTGTGTCACCGTGGAAGTTCCGGTGGTGGAGACTTATTACGATACCGAATACAGGACTGAATACAAGACTGAAACCTACACGGAAACTGTGGATGCCGTCGTGAACTCTCGGCAGGGGAGAAAATATCTTAGACCCAGCGTAAAATGGTATACCGACCTGATTGTCTCCGGGTATCAAGGTTCAGGCGGCACATACTACTATGGCTATCAGGTTGACCCATCGGGGCATTCTAAAGCCCAGGTGGAAGTCCGTGTTTCGTCAGGTGCGCAACAGCAAAAAGGGCTGGTGCGGGTTTACGACCTTACCGGCATAGGCCAGATTCCTCCACGCCCAACCCCGTTCAAAGAAATTTGGTATCAGCCGGATGAACTGAGCTGGTTGAATAGCCTTAATTACACGCTCAACGGTACACGCCTCCTGGGTGAGGTGCGCACTGGCGCAGGAATGGATGACTATATTATCTTTGGTGCTGATGGAATAAGGGAGTTCGGCATATTCGCCACTACCTGGCACGCCTATTCCATAAGAAGTGTTCAACTGGTATGGGTCGATGAAACAATGGGCAAAAAGACGGTCACCCTGGAAAAGCAGGTACCGTATCAGGTACCTTACCAGGTCGAGAAACAGCGGATGGTCTACAAAACAGAAAAAGTGCCTTTCTGGCAGGCTATCTTGGGTAGGTAGCAGTCTCAGGATTGGGTGGTTTGTAATTTAAACGCGCTACCCACTCCGATTTGTATGGTAGCTAATTCGCCTAATCGTTTTGCCGCCCTGGCCGGAATCCAATTAGTGGGTTTCCAGGAGCCGTTATAGCCTGGCAACAAGATCGTATAGTAGCCATCATTGGTCGTTATACCTATCTTGCAGCCGTCACCCAGGTCGATTATTTCCTTGGGCTGCCAGTTTACTTGATTTTCAGACTTTTCGGATTCGATGCTATACATGCTTAACTCTCCTTCACGTTAGTTGACTTTAGTTTACCATTGATATAGAGAAAGGGAATCATCATTAAGTACTGATTTTCAACACCTGATAGTACTGAGTATTTAATAGTACTATATGATTATCAGGGCTTTATCGGTTGTTTGACCTTGTGCCTGTGCTGAAATCGCCACGGGGCTACGTCCCTGCGATGACAGGAAGAATTGCCATTGCCAGCCCTTCAGCGGAAGGGCGTGGCAATGTCTCAAAAAAATCAAAGGTTATGCCATTAGCGGCTGCTGAATTTGATAGCCCGGTCGTAAAGTAGCTCCGTATATGCTGGGCCCACCCTGGTAGCTGGCTCTAAATAGGCGCGAATCGCCACAAAGGCAGGCTCATCTAGTCCGACCCCATGTGCTTCGGGACCCGTTGGCACTACAACACAGTTATTTTCAGAGCTACAGCTACGCGTAAACTTGCACACGTAAAGATATTTAGCCAGCGGGTTGCCGGGTAAATATTCCTCGGCGCTGCCTGTGTACTGGGTACTATAGATACCGGCTACCCCGTTCCAGCCAGCCTCGCCGTAGAAAGAGCAGTTCGAGTACGTGGCCTTTCCGCTGGCAGCATGGTTGACACCGTATACAATGACAAACTCATCCGGGTCATCGCCCAGTGTAAAGGTATCGCAGCGCAGGTAGACCGTGTCGCGGCTCTCTCCTGCCACATAAGTCTCTGTCTGGACTGCCTCGTAGGATTCAGGAAGCCAGACAGAAGTTTCCAGCTCATTCGCCGAAAGATTGCTGTACTTTGCCAGTATAGCCCGGCGCAAGTCATCCAGCGCCGGCTGTAAGTCCACCTCGGTTTTGCCCGTACCCCTGACACGCAGCGCAGGCGCCGGAAACGGGTCGAGCTTTGTCTGTGATTTAGGTGTTACCCGAATGGCTGCCGATGGGGTATTTACGTATTCCTGCCCTGCTTTTTCATCAGCGAAGAGCGCCATGCGGTGCCCTAAGACAATGGTGTCGAACTCAGGGCCTGTGCCCAGCTTGACCATTGAACTCGGTATTATATACGTGTTTATGATATCTGCCGGATATCCTGCTGATGCAGCAGCACTGCGTATGCGCTGGTCAGTACCCTTGTCAGCCGTGACGATGATGATGGTATCCTGGTTGAAGGGGTTACCCTTTGCCCCATCAGGTGTACCCGAAGTTTTGATAGTTAGGTTATTCAGCGGGTCGTTATAGCTGGTGAAAACCCATTCACGCTGCTGGTCTTTTTCGTAGTATTTATAGAAAATGAAGCCGCAGTAGCTGAAATAGGCGCATTCCGGAGGGGTCTTTGTGACCAGGATAATCGCCTCATCGGGATTCATCTGCCATCCCTGTATCAGCCCGGGAGTACCATATAGCCAACTTTCTATTTTGTCTTGAGCATTAGATAGCTCCTTCACATCCTTTATGGCTATATTGTCTGGAATAGCACCGAACACCCCTTTATAAGGTGCGCCGGCGTTATTGCCGCAGGCATTGGCTAATTTCCCGGCTTCGTATAGTTTAACTAAGTCCACATGGACAAACGGCGCCAGTTTCAAAGTGAAGTCGCTCTCTAGCGAAGAGTTGAAAGCCTCAATATCGCCGCTTGATAGACTGGTGGTAGGCACCGTGGGAGCGCAGGATGTTACTACGGATATGAGGACTAAGGAAATAATTGAAACTAAGGTAACCGGCAATAATCGTGACATTTTCTTTACCCTCCTTATTATGTTTTGATTTTAACTCCAGGCTATCTGCTTAGTCAATGTGACAGCGTCTTGACTTTCGCCACGCTGTCGCTTATCGTAGGGCTGCGTATTGGTTCGGGAGCAATAGCCTGAAATGAGCGGACGAGATAGTTTCATACTGGAGCTTATCTATTTTGCGGTAGGTTGCGCCGCATTAGGAATAGTAATAACCTTCATTATGGTTTATATCTGCCAGTATTTCGGCATCGATATATACAAAAACACGTGGCTGCTGCTGGTACCCCTGTTTTTATCGATTGCCTTGAATATCACCATTATTGAGCTGTACCGCAAGTACAGGAAGAAATAGCCATAACAAATACATGTCTTCCTGCTATACTCTGATGACGGAAATTATGAACAAGGCAATAGTTGCTCTGGTAAGATGCGATACATACCAGGAGGACAGTGTCTTCGGGGCAGTTCAGGAAGGGCTCGACCTTCTCGGTGGAGCTTCCGTTTTCGCAAAAGGCAACGAAAAAATCGTACTGAAACCGAATGTGCTCATTGGCGCTAATCCAGAGAACTGCGTAACTACACATCCGTCAGTGTTCAAAGCGGTGGGGCGATCGCTCATGGAAGCGGGTGCCAGTGTCTACTATGGCGACTCACCGGCGTTTGGCAAGGCTGAGTTTAATATGAGAAGAGCCGGCCTGAAACAGGTCGCGGATGAGTCGGGGTTCAATCTGGCTGATTTTGACGCCGGCAGGCCGGTCAGTCACCCAGGTGGGTTACTGGTGAAGAGCTTCGTGATTGCTAACGGAGTCCTGGACTCTGACGGGTTGGTAAGCCTGCCGAAGTTAAAAACGCACCCTCTTGTCCGGTTTACCGGGGCGGTTAAAAATCAGTTTGGCTGTGTACCCGGCTTGCTGAAAAGCCAGTACCATGTTAAGTTGCCCGACCCGTACGATTTCGCCACCATGCTTGTTGATTTGAATACTCTGGTCAAACCGCGTCTTTGTGTTATGGACGGCATTATGGCTATGGAGGGCAATGGTCCGCGAAGCGGCAAGCCAAAGAAGATGAACGTACTGCTATTATCCACTGACCCTATTGCGCTGGATGCAACAGCTTGCAGGATAATAAACCTCGATCCCGCAGTTGTGCCAACATCTAAACCGGGGGAACAGTCCGGGCTAGGAACATACCATGCTGAGAACATCGAAATAGTCGGAGAAAATATCGAGCAGTTCTTCGATAGCAAATTCGAAGTAATCCGGACTCCTCCGGTGCCTTGCACCAGTAGCCGATTGAGAATCTTCGTCAAGAATCAAATATGCGAGAGACCGGTTATCGACGAAGCAAAATGCACCAATTGTGGCACCTGCGTTATGATGTGCCCAGTCGACCCAAAAGCTGTTAACTGGCACACAGTTGATACCTCCAGGCCACCCACACACAAATATGACCTCTGCATACGCTGTTACTGCTGCCAGGAAACGTGCCCTGAGGGAGCTATTCTGCTGGAGAGTCCATTGCTGGCTAGATTATTCTCCCGTATTTGATGTTGCGGCGATTGCCTTGAATATTACCTTTATTGAACTGTATCGTAAGTATAGGAAGAAATAGCCATCGAGCTGGGGCAAGTTATTGATAGTAGGAGGCGCAAAATATGCAGACTAAATTTAATAAGTTGGGATGGTTGGGATTTCTTGGATTCTTAGGGTTCTCAGGATTCACAATGTCAAGGCTGTACTTTATTTTCTTTCTATTCTTCTTATTCTTTCTGTGCTTCTTACCAAGCCGACCTAAGTCGAAGTAAAGGTTGACGTGTCTGTAGGTTAATCCGGCCTTGTTTTAGGGGCGTATCACAAATTTATTTGAAAGGGTATTCTTTCCCCTTTTCCTTGCCTATAACCTGCAGCATCTCCAGTTCATTGGAGAAAACGGCGGAAGCTTCATCGGGCGATTTTTTAGCCATGGAAATCGACCCTGTGGGACACGTAGATACACAGAGCCCGCAGCCGATGCACTTCCCCCTGTCGATGACGGTAAGGTCGTTTTCGATTTTGATGGCGTTTACCTGGCACCGGTCCACGCAGACGAGACAGGTGATACAGGTGTCGACATCTTTAGTGGCGTAGTAGTTCGACCTGACAATGAATCCCGGGCTGTCGTATTTTGTTATGCTTGCCAAAGCCTTGCAGCAGCAGCCGCAACAGTTGCATATAAATATCTTGTTGCTGGCGTGGTTTGAGGAGAAGTGAATCAAGCCCGACTCCTCGGCTTTCTGAAGTATCTTTTTTGCCTCTTCCTTTGAAATCTCCCTGCCCAGTCCGTTCTCGATGTAGAAATCCGCCGCCGGTCCGAAGCTCATACAAGCCTCCAGCAGCTTGTCGCAGCCCTTTCCAAGCATTCTGGCTTCTTTCCGGCAGATGCAGTCGGCAACGGCGAACCTGGTGTTTGATTCGATTATCTGGGACACCTGCTCGTAAGGTTGGACTTCGCTGCCGCCCTGTATCTCCTTCTCCACGGGAATGACGCGGAAGCCACCCGTTTTTGAGCTTCTCCAGGCAGGTATCATTCCCTCCTGGTAGAACCTCTCGTACAGTTCGATATCTTCCTTGGTCATGCTATTCAACTGGAACTCCCAGATTCCCACCATCCACGGCATCAGGAAGTAATAAATCTCCTTATCAGGCGCTCTATAGCGCATTATAAGTCCCCGTTTCGACATGTCGTACAGGGTTTTCCCCAGTTCAGTTTCATCCTTACCCGTCCGCTGTGCTATAGTCGATACTTTGTCCGGGCGGGGTCCCATGTGCAGCATAATCTCGGCTTCATCTGGGCTGAGCAGATGTTGCAGTACCTCTATATCCACGCCGCTATCGGTTTTAGGGAACCCCTGGGGGAACATATCCAGTCTCTGGCGAAGTCTCTCATAAACGTCAGACATTTCAGTCTCCTTTTGCAGTCCTGCCAGCATTGCGCAGGCAATCGATTAAACGCCCCTTATTGTATCATTTCTTAATTTAGTATTGCCTGGCTCTGTACTCGTCCGGCACGTTTCTCCCTCGATGGGGGAGGGTTAGGGTGAGGGTGAATCTGCCATTTTGTTTTTAGCTTTTAACTTTTGACTTTATTACCTGCAGATTCCCGCTCAGAAGCAGGGCTTCCTCTTGTGGAATGAGCTGGTTTTCATTCAATATCCCTTTAAGTCCGCCCTGAGCCAGGTAGTCCCTGAAGCATCTATGATTATCTCTTCCGGCGATGAATTCTATAGCCCTGATGAGATAGGCGGTGAGGTTTCCGGGTAATGGGACCTGGAAGTCGATGAACATCAAAACGCCTTGCTTTTTCACCACCCTTTTCATCTCGGAGATGGCTCTATTTTGCTCGTCTCTTTCCATCTCATGCAGCCCCAACGATATGGAAGCGCAATCGAAGTAACCGTCCGGGAACGGCAGCTCGGCGGCGCTGGCCATACGGAAGGTGCTGTTAAATCCCTGTCTTTTCCTGTTCCTTTCCGCCAGCTCAATCATATTGGGGTTCTCATCCACGCCAATGGCAATGGCGCCCTTTTGCTCGTAGTGGAACACCTGGTCGCCCGTCCCGCAGCAGACATCCAGCACCATGCCGCCCGCTTTGACGCCGGCAAGTTCAATTACACAGGTCCTGATGTCCCTCAGTATCGGGTCGATAATGGTCGAATAGTTGAACAGAAGCACGGTATGGATTATATCACTTCGGTATTGCCAGATGGGGGGCTGGTATCAGGCTGGAAATAACACACGGTCATAACCCAAGCTAGGTTGGGCTATGACCGTATTTATGCTTTCGGTAGTACCGGGATAGGGAATCCAGGCTATCTTCAATTAATAGCTATTATTAACTAATTAACCAGGCCTTCCCACAGCCCACAGCGCTTTTATTGCCGCAACAATCGCAGCCGGTGCCATCAAGGTGGCTATCAATGCCAGTATATTGTCCAGAATCATGCCGATGGCAAGTGTCTTAAGAGGTGCAAACACGCCTCCAACGACTATCAATGCAATGGTTGCCACCAGGAAAAGCAGAATTTCCTTTGCAGTGATATTCAGGAACCCTATAACGAGACCGAGAATAATTAGAATGATGATAACTGCGGACATAAAAGACGCCGCCATACCCAGAGCTGCCATGATGCCTACTACTACGGCAATCACCAGACCGACGATAAATGCCCAGAAACCGATCATGCCTGCGATATTAGTATTCCCCTTCGCCATATTTAGTTGACCTCCTCTATTTTTTTGGGTTGCTCCCCATTAGAATTATCACACCGTTGTCGGGCGTTGTCAAGCCCCCCTTACGTTTGAGCAGCTCACCAGATTACGCAAGTCGAATAGTTGAATAGAAGCACAATTACGGATTATATCACTTCCCTAATTAGGGCTACCGACCGCTAATGCTGCAATTCACATGCCATACGAGTGCATCGATAATACAACCCGGCTTCCGATAGGCATAATTGCTCTATATATTCAGTTTACTGATGGTTATAAATACCATGACGAGGACCTGAATTTTAGGTATTACCGGAAGTTGAGAATAGGTATCACAGCGGAAGTTAGTTTAAACAATAACTGGTAAGCTGGTAATAGAAAATAAAAGAAGGAGGTGACTAAGATGGAATGGCAGATTATAGTAGCTCTAGTGATTGCGGTGCCAGTCATTATGTTCCCTGCAGCTTTCGTGTGGTATACGAACCTGAGCGGAGTTTATGAGGCTGTTAAAGAAGCCAGAGCCAAGAAAGCTGCTCAAGAGAAGGGTGCCAAAGTAAAAGTCTACGCTAAATAGAAACAGTACGTAAAGGAATGCACAGAAATAATAAAAAAGGAGGTTAAAAACAATGCAGTTAGAATTGATAATAGCACTGGCGGTAACGATACCAGTAGTCCTCTTTCCAGCGGCTTTCGTGTGGTACCTGAACATCGGTGGTATTGTGCAGGCTATGCGTGAGGCAAGAGCTGCCCGAGAAAAGAAAGTTGCCACAGCAAAGACAACCGGCTAAGAAACATACTGTAAAACTCGAAAGAAGGAGGCAGGGAAGCTGAAGTTGAGCAGGGGCACAAAACCTTTAAGGCTGGATATCCGAAAAAGAAGATATCCAGCCTTATTAGAAATAGTCTATGCAAGGAAATTATAGCCATATTATACCCATTAAAAATAATAGGGCGTTTATAGGAGGTAAAAAATGAAATCTCTTCGCATCGTTATTCCGATTCTAATTACTGCTTTTGTGACAGCCATTGCCATATTTTCTGCTATCTGGTTAACCGGGTTGGTTCCCGCTGGACCATGGTCTGATTTAATTAAAGCGGCAATTGTGATATTTATTATCGGCTCTACTCTTGTGATAATAGCCTGGTCTGCGTATTTCACTTACATAATCAGGGGGACCGTCGAAAGGTTGGGATCTAAAAAAGATTAGTATTTTTGACAACGAGCATTTGAGTAACAGCATAACCAACCTGTATGGCTTATCTCTTCCGGCAGGGAATTAGATAGTCCTGATGAGATAAGCTATGGTTTTTAGCTAGAGGGACCTGATATTGCCGGTCGGTGGGTTGTTTCAATAGCATTGTTGGGGGGATAAGCCAGATAGTGGGAAAATCCCACTTGACATCTAATCCCACTCATGGTACGATATCGCTGCCATGGCTAAAATAATAAGGGATGCAGACTTCGAGAAGGTAGCTGATAGCGTAAAACCGGACGCTAAAAGGCGCGTAGTTCTGCAAAAGGTTCAAGTGCAGGAAGGCGTCAGCTATCATATATACCGCAACAGCATCGGGCAAATTTTACTGGACCCGCAGGTAACCATACCTGCTTCAGAGATATGGCTATTCAATAACCCGAAGGCTCTCGCCTCGGTCAGGCGGGGGCTTTCCGATGCTGCACGAGGCAGGGTGTCGAAAGTCGACCTCGACGCCCTGTAAGGTCAGGCGCTTTTGTTTGAATTACAATGGACAGCGGAGGCAAGTAAAACCTACAATCTGCTTAAAAGTACTGCCTCCCAGAGGGAACGTTACCAAGCTGTCAAAAAGACCGTCAAGTTCCTGGCAGCGAACCCTCGGCATCCCAGCCTCCAGCCCCATGAATATATCAGTTTGAAAAGTCCTGACGGGGAGAAGGTTTTTGAGGCATATGCAGAGCAGAGCACACCCGCAGCCTATAGAGTCTTCTGGTATTACGGTCCTTCCAAAGGCGTAATCACGATTTTTGCCATTACTTCTCACCCTTAGTCACGCCCTGGCGAAGGGGCTCAAATCCCCAACCAATTGTGTATCAGACAGCTGCCCTCCCATTGAGCTACCGGTATAACAAAGTCAGTAGCTGGTATGCATACGACGCTGATGATGATAACTAGGTATTACTAAGCGGTAGGTTGCCATGATGCGGTGGAGGCGCATAAGAGGTGTAGTCTTGTTGTGGTCTCAAAGCCCGAATGACCTGTCATCCGGCTTTCAGTTTCTTTATCGTTAAAATATATTGTGCTACTTCGTGCGTTTTATTTAAAACCATAGCTAATTCTTCAAATTTTATTTCGTAATTCGCAACTATAAGAGCTTCATCGTTTTCGCTAACAGTCAACATAATTGGTTTGCCTGGACCTATCTCACCCTTTTGAATTTTTTCGTCTATGTGCTCCACAGCATTTCGAATGTTTGCTATGGATTCACTTTTTGTTTCTAATAATCTTCGCAGTTCTCTTGGCCATCCTGGTGATTGCTTCTCTGACTTGATTCTTTCTAATAGATTAAATAGCCTTGAGACGGCATTAATGCAGGTTTCGATGTGGTCTGTAAACTCAATAACATGTATTTCCCGTCCTCGTTTTCTCAACTCTTTTACTGGACGATTTGCTTCTGCCACATCAGCAAGAATAGCTCCTCTCGCTTCTTTATATTCCCTTAAGGCTTTATCTACTAGGCGAATAAAATTTTTTCTGTAAAGCGCTGCTTTCCGACTTAAACTAGGATCACCTATCAATATTTGAACAATCAAACGGTTTATAAGAGTGTCCAAACCTGACAAATCAGGCATTTTGCATTCTTTCGGAATTCCCATTATCTCGCTCCGATTCCTTTATGCGCAATAATTCATTGAAGGAAGAATATCTAAGGGTCGTCCCAGAATTTCTCTACAGGAAGAGCTATCTTTATGTCAAATTTCTCTGCTTCCTTTAGCAGAAAGTCAGTGAACTTCTCCACCGTGTCAGTATGAATGAATATATAGTCTTGAAGATATTCCTCAAATTGCGCCTCGCATTTTTCAGGGTCAGACTCGGCTTCAGGAACACTCCAAGCAAGTTTAGGTGCTTTACCATCTTCCGTTCACATAAAATTATGCAGACGGCTATAGATTGGCTTACTGTCAATGAACTCAATTGTGTTTGCTTCTATGAGTTCGATTTGATACACCCGTTTTCTATATTTATAGATCGTGATATCTCCCTCACGTAGTGCATTGGAAACTTGCTCTAGACTTTTATTTCTAATGGCTTCAGCATGCTTCAACTCAAGCGTATATTCCCTAATCAAGACCGCCATTTCTTTTATTAACTCTATATCGTCTGTTTGTTCAGCCTCGGTTGTCGTTTCTGAGCTAGAGCCGCAACCTGCAATAGATATAGCTAATATCAAAACTAGTGCTATAATCAGAAGGGGAAACTGCCATCTTCTCATTTCAGCCTCCTTGACTGCCAGAAACATAGCCAAGGCTATCTGGGAACATCTTCTTCCTTAACATATACTATGATTATTGGAGTACTGGCCTGGCTAATGTTCGAATTCTTCGGAAATATTGTATTCAGGTTCGATAACGCAAATAGCGTAATGCTCCAGGAGCACGCGCTTCTTCCAGGGCTGCTTTCTTTGTTTTTCATCGAGTACGACCAGATGCCGAACAGTGCAGTTAGCGGATAAGTATTTCTGGGCTTCACTTGAGTCGGCACAAAGCTTTTTATCGATTAGCCCTTTCTGAATCGGTTGACTGCTAAATCCAAACAGCCTGTTTTGATGTTGGGCGTGCTGCCGAATTCTTTTCTGTATATCCATAGTTCTGCCCACATAGATACATTTCTTTTGCTTTCTATCGTAGACTAGATAGACTCCCGGTTTTGTGGGAAGATGTCCGCAAGCCTGTTCGTAGTCTAACTCCTCTGAGTTGAGCAACTTGCTGAGCAGGTGAATGACCTCATCATTAGGTTTTAAAGTCAGGCTCTCCTTAGTTATCATCAAACCTTTAGCCCATGAATCTAGCCCATCACTATAGCCGCCTATTCGCGTGCCATTGCAATTAGTGGTGTGGCCCCAGCAGCAGGGGTAAATACGGGCAAACTCCCGCCCGCGCTGTTTGACTGCAATAAACCTGGGGTCCTGGTCTTCCGGAGTCCTTTTACGCCGGGAAGCCAGCGCGATAAACTTGTGACCGTCTGGCGTTACCATCTGCTGTTCGCCGGCTTCATCCAGGCGCTGCCAGACAATATCGAACCGGCTCTGTAGTAGCTTTTGACTTTGATGCCGCACACTCATTCTTAGCCGCCTGTAAAAGAACTGGTCTGGCTACGATTATACATCTACATATCTCGGAATGGAATACCCCCGAATGAAAATTCGGGCAATTTATCCGGAACAGGTCAAGCGGGGGAAGCCAGGTCTTCGTTTAGTAGGTTTTGGCCAGGGCTTCTGTCCAGGCGGTGAAGTCCTCGAGGTGCCTGCCGTTTTTATCCAGGCACTCGCCGGTGAACTCGTACACGGGCACGGCATAAGCCTGCTTTTCAGAGGGCGGGTCCAGCCAGTATTTGAGCTGAACGTCCTCAATGACCACCCGGTCGCAGTCGAGCGGAATATCAAGGCTGCCTTTGCCCTGTATAAGGTCTTCATAGGCTTGCTTCTGGGAAATGATGTTTTCTGTGGTGCGTGGAGTCATCTGCCGCCACGGCCAGAGCAGCCTGACGACCTCGCCGTTATCGCCGATGCTGACCTCGATTTTCGAGCCGGGTCCCGTAGCCTCCATTCCGTCAACAAAGTACGGGAAGTCGACCAGCCAGTAGGTAGCGACGGGCGGCGCTGATGGTGCAGCTTCTTCCGATGGTGACGGCGCTTCCCATGGCCAGGACGGGGCAGATGGTGCTGCAGCGGCTGGTGGTGCGGCTTCCTCCGCGTACCTCTCGCCGACGCTGTAGCTGCCGCCGGCGATTACGGTTGTCTCGTCTTTTATCTTAGCCAGACTCTGGTAGGAAGGCGGCAGCAGGTCTGCCTCTTCCAGGAAGTCATAGGCTATAAACTCTGCTTCCTGCTGCGACGGAAGGTCAGGCGAGTACGTCGGATAAAGCTTATCAGGCTCCACGTAGCCGTACTCAACGGCTCCGGAAGCGGTCCAGACGATAAGCTCACGCATCTCGTCGCCTTCGCCGTCAAACAGGGCAATTTTGTCTCCGCCGTCGATAAACCTGGCTTCGCCGCTGAATCCAAGCTTTCTTCCCAGCTCGGTAACGGACTCGATTGTTACCTCGGCGCTTTCTACCCTGTACACAGGTGCCTGTCCGGGTTTGGTTGGCAGCGACGTCCTGGCAACGAAGGTCACGCCTTCCGGAGCGATATTCGATGGCAGGCTGACGGAGTATTTAGCCGCAGGCGGTGTTGGTGCTTCAGCCGGCATCGGTGCACCACCATATCTGGTGGAGTACCAGACAGTGCCGACGAATGCGAGCAGCACCACCAGCACGGTGGTGGTAACGCCGATTAAGATGGGTCTGGGAGGGAACAGGTTCGTTGTCCATTCCCGGAAGCCACCTCTCTTTGCCGGGGCGGCGGCTTCTTCCTCAGCCAGTGTGCGGAGCAATCTGTCTTTCAGGCTTGCCCTGAAGTCGGCTGAAGGTTCATCGCGGTAGGCAAGCATCTTCCGGGCGAGCTCGAGGGCTGACCGCAACTCATCGCTGACGTCGTCGCCGAGGCTTATCTCCTCGCCCGCCAGCAACCTGTCCAGATATTCGATGAACTGTTGCTCGGTGTATTTATCCTTTTTCATTTGACCAGTCCTTAAAGCAATTCCTCAGCTTGCAGATGGCACGGAAGAGTATGGTGCCGACATTATTCTCCGACAGGCTGAGCACGGAGGCAATCTGGCGGTTATTGAGCTCGGCACCGAACTTGAGCGATATGATTTCCTGCTCTCGCTGAGGCAGTATTGACATGCAGACACGCAGCCGCTCGTATTCCTCTCTCCGCTCCGTCTCCTCCGGCGGCGAGGGGTCATCGGACTCAACGCCAAAGGCGTTCTCCAGCGGCATGGTATTCCTTCTGGATGATTTTCGGAAGTAGTCCGTGACCGTATTCCGGGCGATGGTCAGCAGCCAGGTCTGCGGTGCCGCCTTCTTCTGGTCATACCTGTGGAAGGCAGCCAGGGCTTTCTCGAAGACAAGAGATGTCAGGTCCTCTGCCTCATTTCGGTTGCCTACCCGATAGTTTATATAGCGAAAAACGTAACTCATGTGCTCTTCATAAAGCGCGGTAAAGCCGCTTATGGCGGTGCCGTGATGGGCAATATTTTTGTCTGCCAATGTCTTTTCTCGACTCAGTGTTCCGTTGTAACATTTTAGCACGTTCGGTATTTCAATCAACCCATTTTCCCGATTTTAGCTATCTGCCCCTGCCCACTCCTTCCTCTGGGGGAAGGACGGGCAGGGGCTTAAAAAAGGAGGACTCAGTCACGGTAGCCAATCAAAGATTCGAGTATGTCGAGCTCCTGCTCCAGTGTTGAATCGCCGATTTCATCTATCTCGTCGGCAAAGTAGTCGCTGAACTCTTCGAACAGAGCTCGGTATTCTCTTGAGACCATCAATGGCAGCGACTGGCGTTCCCATTCGCCCAGCGGTGACGGCGGCAGGACGATGCCGCATTCCGGGTTGACCATCGGTTCCCAGGGACGGCTCCAGTGGGCATGGTTCCGCTCATCGATGAGCCAGTCCTTCATCAGGTCTGCGTACCTGGCGAGCAGTATGCCCTTGCGTATGCCGCTGTTATCGAAGTATTCCGGTCGCTCATCATCGAGATAGATTTTGGCGGTGCTGCTGTCTTCTTTCCCGGCTCTGTCTTCATAGCTTACATTGAGTCGGATGTTGCCGCTGTCATCGCCTCTGTGCATTAGCTTCAGCAGTATCAAGCCGCCCCTGGTCTCACCGGCCTCCTTCTTGGAGGGGAACAGCGTGTTCACTTTCATCAGCTCGCCGGTTGCTTTATCGGCTTCGGGGCTGCCGTATACCGTTTCGATATCCCAGTCTTCTGAGTCCAGCGTGAGCCGCAGGTCGAAGACGAGTGGAGTTACCATGTAATCGAACTCCTCGCCCATCCGTTCCATGAAATCGCCGGGCGAGTGCACGGAATAGTAGTTGGCGCCCCTGGTCTTGGTGATGGACTCGATGAGCTCGGTATTGAAATCGACACCGATGCCGATGAATGTGGTGTAGATATTGTCGCCGGCATTATTCTTGAGCAGGCGGAGCAGGCTATAAGCTCCGGTTTCTCCCGTGTTGGGCATGGCATCGGTGAGGAAGATGATGCGGTTTTCATACTCGTACGGGTCATAATCGCTGTATTTTTCCACAAGCTCTGTGGCAAGTTTCATACCGTCGGCGAGGTTGGTGCTGCCGTTCGCCCTTATATCGAGTATGCTGTCCTCGACGTCGTCCATGTCTGTATGCCGTACCTGGGTCATTCGTTGAAGCAGGGACGCCCGGTCATTGAACAGTACTATGCCGAAGCGGTCGTTGTTGTTCAGCTGGTCCAGAACATCGATGACGGCGTCCTTGGCGACCTCGATTTTTTGCGTATTCCGTTCTTTCCAGCCAAGCTCCACCTGATTGCCGAACCGGTCATAGTAATATTGATTGAATGGGGACGACATGGAGCCGGAGATATCGAGGACGATAACCAGGTTCAGCTTCTTGCGCTCGAAATCGCGTTCCTCCATGCCCGAGTTCAAGCCTACGGAGAGGTAGTACTCCGTCTTGCTGGAGAAGGGGTCCCTGGTAACTGCGTAGCTGTAAGAGGGGCAGAAGAGCTTGTTACATGATTTCGTCTGCCCGGTGTCAAAGTAGTACTCGTAGAATAAACCTTCATAGGTGATGTCTGTGGGCAGGGGCAGGTAGCCGTTGTCGATGTTAGCGCGGAAGTTATCGATGCCCTTGGCGCCGCCTACCGCCAGCCCTATGGTGTCCGAATCGCGCCACCACTCGGAGACCGATGATGGGAATAATCCTTTACCGGAGGCTCCTACCGATGCTTCAGTCGGTGGTGGGGGGTAGGAGGGGGAGGTGACGGCCCCCGACGGGGGAGTTGGAGCCTGTGTTGGCGGTGGAGTTGTAGTTTTCGATTCTTCATGAGCCGGTGCGCAGGCTGCGATAAGAGCCGTAGCCAGCAGCACGAAGAGGAGAATAAGAGGTAGAATCCGATGAGCAAGTGAGTTTGAGCCTTTCATGGCGAACCTCCTTTTATCCGTTTTTCTACAGTAATATACGGATAATCCGGAGAAGTATTACAGAAATTTCCAGGGGTGGTGTTAAGCGCGCCTGACCTGCCGTCTCATGTTGAGCATAATCATGGCGTGCAGCAATATCGCGACACCCAGAAATATGCCGTTATAGAGCAGACCGGTGCCTGATATTTTACTTACTAGGTATATGATATAGATGCCGAGTGGCAGAAAGACCACCACGCTTGTCCACAACCCGGGGTTGTATCTCCTCATTCTTATGCTCGTACTAATATGCACTATTCCATTAAATGCGACCATGTATCCGGCAAATAGCCCCCAGACAATGTTAACGTACACGCAAAGGTAAAGCACGAGCAGGGTACTCAGCCATACCCACAGCACGTTTATCCGGAAGATGGCTTTATCAGTCATTATTTCCTGCCCTTTTCCAATCATGTTATTAACGAAAGCCTTGAACTGACCACTGGCGTGTTCCTCATACTGGTGGAGCATATAAAACGGCAGGGTAAGGAAGACCAGAAAGGCTGCCAGGCCGATACCTTTGTAGACAAACGGGCTAATAAGTAACAGAATGATTGCCAGAGGTAGACTTGCCATCGCCCAGTTGTCAATAAACCAGTCATAGAAACGCACCTTTTCAGACATTATTCAACTCCTTAATAAAATTAGTGTTGCTTGACCTGCCCTATGGGGCATACCGAGACGCAGATGCCGCACAGGCGCATGTCCTGGTTAATTCTTTTCAGGGAAAGGCGGTTGGCGGTTTCCTTGCACTTGGAGGCATTGTAGAACTCATCGCGGTCGATGTGGATATTCCACAGCTTGCCGTTGGCGGCTTTTGCCGGGCAGGCCTCCACGCACTTGTTGCATTCGCCGCATTCGCTTTCGTCGATGGGTGGATTCAGGGGTTTTAGAGGGTAGTCCACCAGTATTGATGCCAGCCTTAATCTGGGTCCGAACTTCCTCGAGATGAACAGGTCTGTCTTGCCTATCCAGCCCAGACCGGCGCGGGTGGCGGCCATTTTTTGAGAGAATGTGTGCCTCAGTGTTTGGTCGTAATCGTCGGCGCGGTCAACCTCGCTGGGCGTCGGGTTGATGGCGAGGCTCTTAACGCCCAGGGCGCTTAACTCCTCGGCAATTTCCTTCACCAGTCCGGATAAATAGCGGTTGGTATCAACGTACAGCTTGTGGTATTCCGTGTTCGGTCCGTCGATAACGGAGTTGATGATGCTATCGTCCAGCTTTTTACCGACCACGATGCCGTAGTCGTATTCCTTGAAACGCGGGTGGAGCAAGCCTGTTAAATCGGCGAACCCCCAAATGTGTTCCCCGTCGTCAGGTATTTTTCTTCGGATTAGATTTTCTATTTCCACCAACGCCACTTGCGTAGATTATGAACTAATCCTGTTGAACAGGTTTTCCAGGAATTGCCAGACCTCGGTGAGGTGCGTGAGTATAAAGATAACAAGTATTATCCCTAAAATAGATAGCGCACAGCCGAACCATCTCATACTTTTCGCTCTTGCCCTTTCTTAATCGTTAGTTCTATGTTTTGTCCCTGGCTATTTTACCACTTTCAAATTTAGGGTTACCAGCGTGCCATGAGCCCAGGTGAATGAGGGTCTATAAGCCGGATGAATCTGGCATTCCTGAGCCATTATACAAATCAGCATCTCTAGATTTTGCGTGGACTTAGCGTTATGATAATAAGCGATATGCCCACACAGCGAAGCAGGAGGTGAGAATAAGATGGCAAGGAAACAACAAAAAACGCCTATTTGTCAGATTTGCGGGGAACATAAGAAACCAAGTGAAGTCATACCTGCGGAACTGATCCGTGAACCCGTAATTAAGATTATCCGCAAGGCCCACCCAGATTGGTCCTCCAGTGGCTTCATTTGTATTTCTGACCTCAATCACTTCAGGGCGAAATACGTTGAGGACATTATCCAGAGAGACAAGGGTGAGATTTCGGCGTTGGAAAAGCAAGTCGTGAAAAGCCTGGAAAAGCAAGGGCTGTTATCAGAGAACGTGAATATTGTGTTTGAACGCAGGTTAACGTTTGGTGAACATGTGGCAGACAAATTAGCTGATTATGCTGGAAGCTGGCGCTTCATCAGCATTTTCTTTGTAGTGCTATTGTTGTGGATTACTGTGAACTCCGTTGTACTGATCTGGAAACCGTTCGACCCATACCCATTCATTCTTCTCAACCTGCTCCTTTCGTGCCTTGCTGCCATCCAAGCGCCAGTAATTATAATGAGTCAAAACCGTCAAGAGGAAAAAGATCGCCTGCGAGCCGAAAATGACTATCAAGTTAATCTTAAGGCCGAAGTGGAGATTCGTCACCTCCATGAGAAAATGGATCATCTCCTAATCAATCAATGGCAGAGACTTTTGGAGATTCAGGAAGTCCAGACCGAACTCATGGAGGAAGTTGCTCGTAAACGATCCTGAGCAGACAACAATGTGGAGTAGTGGTTATTGTACCACTTTCGAATTTATCGTTACCAAAGGTTTTTTATTTTTTCTGGATAACGTAAATGTCTGCCTCTAGCATTACTCCGTCTTTGTAAAAGTGATGGGTGAAATAGATATTCCCTTCATTGTCAATTGATGATTCGCCGGCAAACTGTGAGATGATTAATTCCGGCTCCTGCCATTCGTTGTTTACTCTCTTTGACCTGAAGATAGCCGGCGAGCCCATGTAGGTTCTTGTGAACCAGAGCTCATTGCCATCCTGTGTTAAAGACGGCCAGCCTTCCGTATCAGGGCTGTTGACTGTGTCTATATTCTGTGGGGGCAGCCATTCGCCGTTTTCTTTCCTCGAGACCCAGAGGTCGTATTGTCCCTTACCTCCGGCTCTGGGGGAATGGAAATAAAGCTCATTGCTGTCCGCGGTAACGTGAAGCTCTCCGACTTCATGAGCGGGGTCAAAATCTGCGTTTGTCCAGTTTTTCCATTTGCCGTTCACGTAGTCTGCTGTGAACCAGTGTAAGCCTGTGTACCCCTCCCTGGCTGTGCAAAACCACATTTTATTATTTAGTATAAACTCGCATCCGTCCAGGGATAGCTTATCCGGGTCTTGCAGCCATACTCTTTCCGGTTTTTGCCATTGCCCGTTAACTTTCTTTGACATATAAATGCCGGTGACGTCGTCAATAACTTGTTTTTCAGGTGGTATCTGTGGGTTCGGAGTAAACCACACGTAGAATGTGTTTCCATCCGGCATCATGAACCCGGAGTCTTCGGCACCTGCGGTATTTATGGGATAGGGCATGGGTACAGGTTGTTCATACTCATCCGAATGCAATATTGGAGGTAAAAGGTCGGTTTCCGGCGTCATTTTCGCCTGGCTCGATGGTATCTTGCTTTCTCTGTCGATATCAGGATATTCAACGACAGGCGGTTTAACAGGAGGCGGTTTTACGGCAGGTTGTGTAGCCGGCGCACCGGTATTTTCAGCAGCGCATCCGCTGATTAAAAATAGCCCGATAATCGTGAATACGGCGACAGGCAGTAATCGTATTCGCAAAATTCACCTCCCCCTCGTTTTTGGGGTAGGCTATCTGTTGATATCCTGGCGTATCTCATCTATGAGCTTTATTGCCTCTTCAGTCTTTTGAACCAGTGCGGGGTCTTTCGACAGTTGAATTACCTTGTTGTAGCTGGCGATAGCCATGTCCCATTCTTCTTCCTCTGTAGTGATGTTACCTGAATCAGCGGAGGGTGGAGACTGTGCCGTGGTAAGCTCTATTATTTTGCTGTAGTCTGTGATGACGGGGTCCCAGTTCGCTTTCATGCCCAGTGCCCAGCTTTTGTTGAAGCGCGACCAGTCGAGTTTGGGGTCTAAAGTGATTGCCGCCTGGTAATCTGCGATAGCATGTGCCCACTGTGCCTCTTTAGCATGAGCGAAACCGACGTTGAAATACGCCTCCGCCGGGTCAGGGTCCTGTGTCATTGCTTTTGTCAGGTCGGGAATGACCGCCAGCTCCCATTGCGGCTGCTTGACGTACAGCCAGCCTCTACCTTTAAATGCCTTTGCCAGGTCAGAGTGGCTTTCGAAAAGAATGAAAAGGTAGTTGTATGACTCGAAGAGCCATTGCGCCTTGTTGAGGTAAGCCCAGCCGCGACCGTTATATGCTTTGTCCAGAGCAGGGTCTAGCGCAATAGCTTTGGTGAAATCTGAGATGGCTGCATCGTAAGCGCGGTTAGCCAGATGCGCCCAGCCCCGACCGTAATATGCGGCTGTAGATTCGGGGTCCAGCTCGATTGTCCGGGAATAATCGGATACTGCCATAAGGCTTTTACCTTTGAAGTAATATGCCTGACCGCGAGCCAAATAGGCGTCGACGAAGTCGGGGTCTAATTCTATGGCTGCTGTGTATTCACTGATGGCTTCGTCGTAGCGTTCCTGCTGGCTGAGCGTATCACCGTTCTTAACTAGTTGCGCTGCCTGTTCTGCGGTATTATCTGGCTCAGGTATCTGGAGACAGGCGGCAGGCATCAATATAATGGCACAAGCAAGTAGAACTCCGATTAATTTATTTCTCACTAGTTTTGCTCCCGGTGTAGTTCTGTTCACAAATATCGGGATATTATACATCGCCAGGTTGAATAAGAAAACACCGTCGGCTCGTGATGAGGATGTGAATTTAGTGGTGAGGCGTATTCGATTGTACTTTTGATGTGTTGAAAAGCGTCTATCTTTCTTTTACTTTCTCGGGGAACTGTTTACTGAATTTATCCAGTTTGGGAGCAATCACCATGCGGCAATAGGGCTGTGACGGGTTTCGATTGAAGTATTCATGGTGATAGTCCTCAGCCGGATAGAATGCCTCAAAAGCCTTGACCTCTGTTACGATGGGCGATTTCCAGACATGGGCGACATTTAGCTCCTGGATAACTTTTTCGGCTGTGACTTTTTGCTCCTCGCTGTGATAAAAGATTGCTGAGCGGTACTGGGTGCCGATATCGGCTCCCTGCCTGTTTAATGTGGTGGGGTCGTGTGCGGCGAAGAAAATCTGCAGGATTTGTCGGAAAGAAATTTTATCGGGGTCGAATGTTAGTTGTACTGCTTCGGCATGTTCTGTTGAGCCGGTACAGACTTCGTTATAGGACGGGTTGGTAATTGTGCCGCCGGAATATCCGGATACTACATTCTCTACACCTTCAACTTCTTTGAAAACTGCCTCAAGGCACCAGAAGCAGCCTCCGGCGAGCGTTGCCGCTTGCTTGCCATTGGTCCGATTGATTTGTCCTTGCTCCGTGTTCATCGTTACTTTTCTTTGACGAAGTTTAGGCCTGCCGAGTTAATGCAGTAGCGTTTTCCTGTTGGTGGCGGTCCGTCATCAAAAACGTGGCCCAGGTGGGAATCGCACCTGGCGCAGAGCACTTCGGTCCTGTACATGCCGAAACTGTCATCTTTTTCCAGTATGATATTGAAATCAGAGACCGGTTCGTAGTAGCTGGGCCACCCTGTTCCCGAGTTGAATTTGGTTGTGGCTTTGAAAAGGTCTGTGCCGCAGCGGACACACTGGTATATGCCGGACTCTTTGATGTCATTGAAAGTGCAGCTGAACGGTTGCTCCGTCCCTTTACCGGTGGTGATTTGATATTGCTCGGGCGTTAATATCTGTTTCCACTCTGCGTTCATCTTGTGAATTTTATCGATGAGCAGCACCTTGTTTTGGCGGCTATCGAATATCTTTATTTTGTCCATAGCTTTATTATTTGAGGGCGAGGGATTGGCAGTTATCTACATTATCCAATATAGCCGTAATAACCCAGCAGCCCCACTATAATCAGCGTCAGTCCGATAATAAATACAAATGGCGCCAGTAAGCCGGCGATACCCCAGTACATCCAGATGCGCTGTCTGTGGCGGAACTGTTCTATGCTGTCCCATTTTTTACACTGCCATGCCCATTCGTTGCCTTTAATTCCAAGAATGACCATCATTGCTAGGACGACGAGTGGAATTGGTATCAAGGCTAGAAACGACAGCCATACGCGGTTACCTATGCCCCATATCCAGGTTAGAGAGAAAGCACCCCAATTCCATCCCGTAATTTCTGGAGGTACGGCGGCTGAAAGCCCCTGCCCTGATGTGTTTTCGTTGCCCCGGTCGCTTTTAGTATCGGTCAAATTTTGCTGCATATCGAATCTCTTATTTTTTTATTACGTACTTTATGGTCAACGAGGCATCATCGAAACAAAGCATGTCGCTAGTTGAATCCCAGTTAGTGGTGGTGAAGAACTGTATTCGAAATTGGGCGCGTGATGCCCCCTGTTCAATCAAGTTCTGTATAACAGGTTCTCCATTATCCGAGTCTTTCACGTCCCATGCCCATGGAGAAATAGGATAATTGGTGAATTCTCCATTTTCAGTAAGCTTTGCTGTTTCGGTATACGCTGAAAAACCGAGGTTTTCGAAGCTGCCGTACTGTAGATGATATACTTCCAGGGCGCCCATATTCCCCCAGCTAGAACGCATATATGAAGGGTCACCATACTGGGTGTAATCGCTCAAGTCAAGTATAGCCTCTTCAATTATGGCATTATTGGGTATCGACGATATATTGAAACTCAAAAACGCCCTGCTGGCCATATTCAGTGTGGTGTCGCCGGCACATACAGTCTCATTTTTAGTATAGTCCAGGTATCCGGTTCCCCTTACCAGAGAACCAGACTCCTCTGGTATAGCCTTCAGTATTATCATTCCCTCATATATTGGTTCTGCAGGCAGTGAAGGTTGAATAGTGACAGTGATGCCCGCGGTTGATTTTCCGGCTGCGTTGGTCGCGGTTATGACATATGTGGTTGTATTAACTGGACTTAGCGTAATGGCGTCCTTTGCATTAACCTGACCAACATTTTCAAGGGTTACTTTAGTTGCATCTGACACATCCCAGCTTAGTGTCACAGGCTCGCCGGGAGTTATTATGATGCGGTTAGCATAAAAGGTGACTATCGTAGGTGGTGTCCCCGTGCTGACAATAGGATGAATGGTCGGTTCGCCTTTGACTATTATTTGTGTTCTGGCTGCCGTTTCTCCTGCAAAATTTCTCGCCGTCAGGGTATAGAAGATGGTGCTGCCTGGAGAAACAGGTATTTCCCCTGTAAGAGCGACGCTTCCAATGCCGTTATCGATAGAAACAGAATCTGCGTTTGCTACGCTCCACCGAAGATATGTTGCCTCTCCCTGATTTATCACGGAAGGCATGGCCTCAAATTGGTTTATTTTAGGCGTTAATCCGAGTCCGGGTATTTCCTCAGGCATGCATGCGTAACCAGGAATAAGCAGAAGCAGTGCAAGTAACAGAGCTACCGTGATTTTCATAATGTACCTCCATAATCAAAATCCAGGTTGCAAAACCTATGGTAGATAGAACTCTACCGCATTTAGGTCCGAGGCGCTCTCCTTTGGAATGTCGGAAGTACTGTCTGTGACAATTTTGATCACGCTTCACCTCCCAGCAGCATCTCTATATTACAAGATATGTTAGTGTAGAAACAATCCATCGGCATACATCTAATCTCCTAGCCCCACAGGCGGGTTAAGCATTTGTTTGAGGTGGAGGATAAATGCGAAAGACCTTATCGCTGAGGTCCTCTTTAAGCAAGAAAACTGTCTTGTTTCTCTTATCGGAATCCAGTTTATCTTCGATGCACTCCGCGAACTTCTGTACCATCCAGTCATAATATTCTTCAGGTAATGCCTCCTTTTTGATCTCGGGGACCTCGTTGAAGGCATCGATAACCCAGGGGTGTCCCTCTTCGTCGATGCACCATTCCACTGCATTCACGTCCAGGTCCAGGCAAGCATTCAACTCAATGGTGAGCCTGGTCAGCACGTCCTTCATATTTTCTATCGGTTTCAAATCTGAGTAAAGATATTGCCCCATGCTGAAGGGTTTTGGTATCCATTTGACGAATAGTACATCTTTCTTGCTGATGCAAAAAGTCCTGTAAAAATCTGTGTATTTAATCAATTTTTGAACCAGCATAACCTGGCCGGGACTCATAGAATAATAGACCTGTTTTAATTCCTCTAATGAATTCGTGGTATATACATTGGTCCACGCGTAACCGTCGAATGGCTTCAGTATGCAGGGCAAACCCACATCGTCAATTATCTGCTCCCAGATAGGCTCTCCTATCCACTCTTCTGTTTCCTCGGTAAGGTTGGCACCGGGCAGGACAAAGGTTTTCGGAAACGAGATTCCGATGGTATTACCCACTCTGATATCGATTAGCTTGTTAGTTGCTGTAGCGGAGAATGGGTTATTGATGACATATGCGCCGCTTAAAGCCAGGTTTTTCATTGTCTCTTTCAGGAAAGTGTGGCAGAAGCTTGCTCTATCAACTATGACTCTATAGTCACCGGAGATGGGTGCTGCCTGTTGGCGGAAGGAGAGGAACTCGACCTCGACTCCGCTCAGGTTGGAGAGGACGTCGTTGATAAAGGTATCATTTCTGGATTCGAGAATACCGACCTTCATCTCGTATTTAGCATCCTCTTTCTGCTCACGGGTTAAACGACTATTTATCTTATATAACGAAGTATAGCTAAAGCGCCAATCGATAACAAGACACTTCTAGGAGCCTTTAGCAATCGCCGTAGCCGATAATGAGCAGATGACGAGGCAAGTCATCAGATGGGTGCCTCCAACAGCTCATATAAAACCGGACAATCGACAGCGCGGATTCAGATTTGTTAGAATTTATAAATGATGGAGAAGAAAAAGACAATTTATGTTACGCCGCATTCCCATTATGATGTAGTGTGGGCTTTTAACAAAGAAGACTACTATCATATCAATGAAATGATTTTGAAGAGTGCCGTTGAGATGATAAAGAGTTTCGACTTCAGGTTTCTGGTAGAGCAAACCTACCTTCTGGAAATGATAGAAGAGAGAAATCCAAGCCTTTTTTCAGACATCAAAGAAGCCATTATTGCGAACAAGATTGAAATAGCTGATGGTCAGTATGTAATGCCCGACCCGATGATGCCGATTGGAGAAGTTCTGGTTAGAGACATCTTATTGGGCAAGAAGTATTGTAAAGAGAAGTTTGGCGTAGATGTGCCGGTTGCCTGGGCTGCTGATGGTTTCGGGCTTAATGCTCAAATGCCTCAGGTGTATAGAAAATCAGGATATAAGTGGCTTGCTTTCAGGCGAGGGCTACCTAAGACCATTGGCTACCGCGTGAGCGAGTTTGTTTGGGTGGGTCTTGATGGCTCGAAGGTTCTGAGCCATTGGATGCCGTTAGGATATCGTGCCGGGTTGGAAATCGATAAATGGGAAGACAGTTATCGAACATTATCGAGCTTTGCCACAACGTCTAGCATACTCATGCCCTGCGGAAGCGGTGGTGTGCCACCGCAGATTGAAACGCCGGATAAGGTTAAGCAATGGAACAGCGAACACGATGATTCAGACATGGTAATTTCAGTGCCCAGCGACTTTTTTAAGAGCCTGGAAAGAGAAGCTGGGGACTTAGCGGAATATAGTGGAGAGCTCTACAGCCCGGATTTGGAAAACGTTTTTCCTGATGTCGTCTCCAGTCGTATAAGTCTTAAACTGGCCTTCAAGGATTGTGAAAACTCATTAATTACGGCTGAAAAAATGGCTACATTAGCCTGGATTTATGGGAGACCCTATCCTGTTGACGTTCTTGCGCATATGTGGAAGGAGATGCTTTTTTTGGTCAACCACGATGTTATTTCATGCTGCGGTATAGATGAGATTTATGGCGAAGCTTGGGAATACATCTCTGAGATAAAGGAAAAGGCAAACGAATTGATGGAGGATTGCGTACGCTATTTAGCCAAAGGTGACCATCCGGGAAATAGTATTGCGGTTTTCAATCCGAACAATTGGGAGATTACCGACTGGGTGGAAGCAGAATTAGATTTAGGGCCCGAATGGGATGAAGAGATTGGCATAGCCTTAAACGGGGAGGAAATCCCGTCTGAAGTGCTGGAGTTCGAGCATAGGGAAAATGTTGGCAGATGCAGAGCCAGGCTCGGCTTTATTGCTACCGTTCCACCGCTGGGGTACCGCCTTTACCAGCTAGTGAGGAGGAGTAAGGGATATGATTCCGGTATAGAGGTCAGGGAGAACGAGGTTATAAACAAATACTTCAGGCTCTTTGTAGACAGCAAAACCGGAATCGTGACTGTGTTCAACAAAGATGGCAAAAAGCTGCTCGAAGGAAACGAATTAGTTATAGACCAAGAAATCGGTGACCTGTATTTTCATAAAAGTCAGTTTGACGAGCCGATTGGCTCCGAGAGCGGCAAGGGTATCCATTTTAGTACGTTCATGCCGGAAGAACTTAAAATAGAAAAGGGGCCTGTAAGGACAGTAATTACGTTCCGAGACTCCTTTTATTGCTTACAATGGCCATACTATCTAACTGATAAATTTGGCTCAATCCTTCAGAGGAACAAGACATTGGACATCTGCAAGCAAATCATGGTCTATAATGACATACCTCGGATCGGTTTCCGAACTACAATCTGTTCGGCACAATCGCACATAAGGATTCGGGTGAGATTCGACACCTGCATGATAGTGCCTAACTATACCAGGCAAACCCAGTTCGGTGTGATTGATTTGCCTTTGACTAAGACGCTTGAGGAAAGCGTCAGGTTCCCCTCGCTTAATTGGTTCAACTGCCAGGAGGGAAGCCATGGCCTGGCTTTTTTCAGCCGGGGGGTGCCGATTAACGAGGTTAAGGCGGGGAATATATATTGCACACTGCTGAGAAGCGTCTCGGTCTTATCAACGGATGGGCAAAGCGGCCCATTGATACCAACACCGGAAGCGATGGAACTGGGCGAGCATACCTATACATACGCAGTTTATCCCCACTCTGGTGATTGGAAGGAAGCAAAGATTCATCAGCGTGGCCACGAGTTTAACCATCGTATTTTTGCGATGCAGACAGATAGTCAAAACTTGAAAAATGAATTCAAAAGCTTTATACTGGAACCAGACAACCTGATAATCTCTGCCCTCAAAAGAGCCGAAAAAGACGATGCAGTTATTGTAAGGTTCTTTGAAACAAGGGGCGAAAAATGCCACGCAACTTTGCAAATCCCAAACCAGATTAAATCAGCCAGTTGTGTGAATTTGTTGGAAGAAGAGGAATCTAAACTAGATATCAAAGATGGTCTACTGGAAATGGATGTCTCGCCCTTTGAGATAGTCACATTAAGGTTGGCATTGGAAAAGTTGCCGTTAGATACGAAGGCGTTGTCATTTCCAATAGATGTTAGGAGTATGCTATGCGAGTAGAAGGTGCTAGATACACTGAACGTTTCGGAGCAGTAAGAATTAACGAGGTGCAGAAAGTCCTGGAGCTCGACTCCGGCAGGGCCAGGGAGCTGACACCCTATGAAAACGTTGCAGTGCAAAAAATCGAAGAAGACGCCATTAAAGATTTCGAAGAAAAGATGGTCATAGTAATTCCCACCAAAGACGAGAAGTTGAAGCTTCTAGAGGGAGTTATAAGCGGCATCCCTCACGAATGCCTGATATTGGTGGTTTCAAACAGCCAGAGGAAGAGAATCGACAGGTTTAAGATGGAGCAAGATACACTGAATCAATATTGCCACTTTACCAGACGGCAGGCTTATTTGGTTCATCAGAAGGACCCTGTACTGGCTAAAGCGATGGCGGGGGCTGGGTACAAATACATCATTGGCCAGGATGGGTTGGTCAGGGATGGCAAAGCTGAGGGCATGCTGGCAGCTATTTTTATAGCTATGATGATGAAGAAAGACTATATAGGCTTTGTCGATGCCGACAATTTTTCGCCCGGTGCGGTGTGGGAATATGTGAAGTGCTATGCATCCGGTTTCTATATGTCTCGCTCCCCTTATGCCATGGTCAGGATTATATGGCGGTACAAACCCAAAATAGGTGAAGGAATCTATTTTAGAAAATGGGGCCGTGTTTCTGAAGTAACGAATAGATGCATGAACTCATTGGTATCGATAAGAACGGGGTTTGAAACAGATATCATAAAGACGAGTAATGCAGGGGAACATGCCATGAGTTTGAAGCTGGCCGGGCTACTTTCGTATGCTTCAAGATTTGCCGTGGAGCCACAGGAATTGGTATCTATTTTTGAGGATTTTGGTGGAGTCTTACCCATGGCTTGCAAGACTGCAGCCAAGCACGGAATTGAGATATTTCAAATAGAGACACGGAATCCTCACCTGCACGAAGACAGGGGCACAGAACATCTACGAGACATGCTGTTACCCGGGCTTGCAACTATTTACCATTCCAAACTATGCGAAAAGGAAACCAAAGAAAAAGTTATGGCTGAGCTCTTACAGCAAAATGCTATCAACTCCGGCGAAGAGCCGCCGATGCCGCAGATCAGCCCACCACCTAAGAATATAGATATGCAAAAGTTCACAAAGGTTATGGAGGGGCATATGGCATCTTGTTCGGCACTGGAGGATAGATAGAGGCAGATAATGAGGTCAGCTTTTTTCATTGATAGCCAGGCAATCGGGTTACAGCCGCTGACCTGCGATATGACTATGGCACTTGTGTATCCTGAAATTGCTTTTGCTGATGCAGCTGTTGCTCTATCTGGAGAAATATATTGCCACGGCTTCACTGTTCTCATAGACTGTAATTCTGACCTTCCCCAGGATTACCCGGATATCTGTGGTGTTGTGGAAACCAAAGCCAAAAGTGCTGCGGCTTGGTCAGACTGCATCGACGAGTGGAATATAAGGGGCCCCTAGACGCCGCCCCCAACTTTATCGGGCTAGCTATAAGCTGGTTCACCATCACGTACACCGAGTTGCCCCGCCCGGATAGATAAATTTCCGCAATTAGAAGGAGGTGTTTTTAAATGAGTCCTGTATGCGGAGCATTCAATCGAATTAATGAAGATGTAACCGTTGAGATAAATTCTATGATGCGCGCTTTGAATCACAAAAGCGCTGCCCAAGCCTGGCTGGTCTCTGAAGGGGTGGCAAAGAGGTGGCAAGGAGGCGATGAGCCGGTAAAAGGGTTTGTCTTGGGACAAGTGTCTTTCAGCATAAGGGAACAGCCGATAGAACGTCCCAGTTTTGACTGCATTGGCAATTTGGCTGTGCTTTTCGAAGGGGAGCTCTATAACAGCCAGGCGCTGGAGGCAAAGCTCGACCCCGGTCATAAGCTTTCAAATGGAAGCGCGTCTGAGATAGTTGCTCACATGCTGGAAGAAGTATATGAAGACAACCTGGCCGGAGCGATTAAGAAGGTGGTGCGACTACTTGATGGGCCGTATTGTATAGCAGTAAACAACGGTGCTGAAATTATTTTGGTGCGAGACCCTGCCGGTCTCAGGCCTGTTTTCTATGCTGAAAACGGTGATTTACAGGCATTTGCCTCAAAGAAAACGGCATTATGGCACATAGGTTTGCGCAACGTAAAGCCTCTACGAGCCGGGATGCTCGCATCTTTCAGTAAAAATGGCATTCGTTTGGATGAAGCATACACATTAGAAGACCTGGGTAGCGAGGTTGTCATTGATGATCTAGATACCACTGTTAACAGTTACTGCAATTTGCTTATATCGGCTATTGAGAAGCGAATGCAAAACCTTAAGAGATTTGGAGTGCTTATGTCGGGAGGTGTTGACAGTTGCCTGATAGCCAAGCTAGCCTCAGAAGCTGCTGCCGAAGAAGGCGTTGAAGTAACAGCCTATACGGCGGGAACATATGGGGCGGCTGACTTTGAGCATGCCGAGCATTTTACTCGGGAGTTAGGACTAAAGCACAGGGTAAGGAGACTGAGTCAAAGCGAAGTTGAATCTTACGTCCCAAGCGTGGTTGCTGCTGTTGAGGAGAGAGACATAGTGCAGATAGAAGCTGGAATCGGGATATACGCAGCACTTGAGATGGCAAGCCAGGATGGCGTTAATGCCATTTTTTCGGGGCAAGGTCCGGATGAATTGTGGGGTGGCTATACTTGGTATCCTCAACTTATCGCCCGTGGGAGTTATGAAAAACTGCTGCAGACAATGCAGGATGACCTGGCCAGGGGCGATATAGAGACGTTCGATAGGGAGAATAAGGTTGCATTGGCTCACGGGGTGGAGCAATTATTCCCTTATGTTGACAACGAGATCGTCAAGCTGGCGATGAGTGTATCGCCTCGCCTGAAAGTGACCTCAGGTAAAGATACTATGGGCAAACATCCTCACCGGCAAGCGGCTAGAAGGCTAGGACTTCCAGCAGAATATGCTTGTAGAGGCAAGAATGCGGCCCAACATGGCACCGGCATTCATGACGCCCTTGATACGGTAGCGCGAAAGAAGGGTTTTACTCCCCGACTGGTAGCTAGTATAGGATACAACAGCGAAGAAGTCAGCAAGGAGAAACTGGCCAGCTCTACCCGCTATGGTTATAAGTATGATGACGAGGAACTCTGGCAGGTATCGCAGCATGTGCAACTATTCCTTGATTCGATAGCTTATGACAATGGCCTGCTTAACAAAGCGGAGAGGTCGAAAATAGAGGAATTTTTGCAGAAGGCCTGATTCACGAAGGCTTCGGGTTGGACTTTTAAGAGCAGCAACTTCTTGACAGGGGCAGCACTAAAATTGCATATTTGTTTAGGGTGAAAAGATAGTATGGAGAAGCAACATCACTCCGAGGTTGTTGTTTTCACTGATCTTGATGGTACGCTGCTTGATCGGATTACCTATTCCTACGATAAGGCTTTACCTTCAGTAAGGCGCTTGCTGCAAAAGGCTATACCCGTCGTTTTCTGCTCATCTAAGACAAGAGCAGAGCAAGAAGTATATAGAAATGAGCTAGGCTTATTCCATCCTTTTGTGGTGGAAAACGGAGGTGCTGTTTTCATTCCCGAAGGCTACTTTCCATTCAAATTTGACTATCACAAAGCTAAAGATGGATATCAGATAATCGAGTTGGGAATTGCTTACCGTGAGGTAAGGCGGATGCTTGAGCAGATAAGAGCTGATGGCAAGGTTAATTTTAGGGGTTTCGGTGATATGACCGACCATGAGGTAGCCGCTGACACAGGGTTGGACCTCCATGCTGCCAGACGGGCGAAGGAGAGGGAATATGCCGAGACCCTTAAACTTGAAGGGCCTCCTGATGAGGTTAATAAGACGCTGAATGCAATAAAAGAAGCTGGACTCAACTATGTGCGTGGTGGACGTTATTACGATATTATGGGGCCTAACGATAAGGGTAAGGCAACAAGAATCGTTATTGATTTGTTTCAGCGAAAGTTAGGTCGCTTAAAGACAGTGGCTATCGGTGACAGCCCCAATGATTTACTTATGCTCTTGGCAGTAGACATCCCTGTTCTGGTTCAAAAGACTGAAGGAGGTTGGGAGGAAATGGATATACCTAATCTTCGTCGTGTAGAAGGGATAGGTCCAGAAGGTTGGGCAAGAGCAGTGGAAGAAATCATACAAGTCCACTTAAGTTAATTGGTTAGCATTATAGCTTCGAGAGCAGGTAAAATAGAAAAATGTATCTCAGGAAGGAGAAGCCAATGCAGTATATAACGACCCCGGAGCAGGAGAAATTCCGCCAGAACATCCGTAAATTAGCTGAAGAAAGGGTAGCAGTTCAATGCACCTATCGCCAGTTTGCAGGGGGTACAGTTCATGCTCGCCGACATGGCAATACAGGTCGAGGCGGCACGCGCTATCGTCTATCGGGCGGCATCAGCCATAGACAATAAAGTTCCCAACCTCGGTTATATATCGGCGATATCTAAGACGTTTGCTTCTGACGTAGCCATGAGGGTGACAACCGACGCCGTGCAGGTTATGGGTGGGTATGGTTATATAAAAGACCATCCGGTTGAGAGGATGATGCGGGACGCCAAGATAACTCAGATTTACGAGGGCACCAATCAGGTCCAAAGGGTAGTTATTTCGCGCGCCCTGCTAGCTTAGTGTTACTTAGTAATGATAATTTTCTAGGCTTGTGTGAATGGTTTTATGGCTTGGTTGCTGAGCGCTTGAGTACAAGAATTGCACTGCCAATTGCTCCCACAAAAAATCCCAATGGGCATACCAGAGTAGCAAGAAGAAAGAAGAGAGGCTCTTCTGTCAGGCCAATTCTACCCCAGAAACCTGCCACAAACGGGTAGATAGATAAGCTGTCCAGCAGATTGTGTATAAGGGCAAAGACAGGTAAAGCTGTTAGCGAAGCCCCTGCAGTCAACAGGAAATTTCTCAGCAAGCCCTTTTCTATCCGTTTGACTGCAAGAATTACTATAGACGTGCCTATGAGAAGGAGAACAACCGCCACCAGCAAAAAGACCCAATCCATAGTCTATTGCCCTCCTGTTTTTATATTGATTTCCTTACCCATGGCATCGGCAAATTCTATGGTCACATTGTTAACTGTCGGGTCATCAGCAGTTTGAATTTCAAAGGTGAAGTTCTGTCCCGGCAGGGCGGGGCCAAGATGTACATATACCTCGTATTTCACAAGGTTGTTGTCGTTCCAACAGTTCATGGTACATATAACAGCCCGCAGAGTTGCCTGGCTCTTGTTTTGTAATGTGCATTTGATGAAGAGATATTTTTCCCCTTCTGCTGGGATCATGCCCCAGCCAGGATCCGTGATTTCTCCTGTTGTTCTTCTTCCCCATTCCAGCGAAAGCAATTCCAGAGAGTATTGCGATTTTTCTCGGAGTGTAACGAAAGTATTGTTTGCTAACGAGGCTTCATTACCAGCTTTGTCTCCAGACTTTACTTGATAGTAGTAGGCGGTGTTGGACTCCAATCCGCTCAAAGTTATGCTGTGGGTGGTGGTTAGCTCATCCGAAGTGGCTGTGAAGCCGTATTCTGTAGTTTTGCCGTAATCAACCTGGCTGTTGCTCGGCTCATTTGTCGTCCAGGTGATGACAGCGCTTGTCTCAGTTTCAGATGATGCCGAGATGTTTTTGATTACAGGTGGCGTGGTATCAGGAGCTGGTGGTTGGGGTGTTGGGATATTGACGTGGATGACCACCGACTTGCTGACAGTGCCGCCAGCGTTTGTGGCGGTTAAGGTATAGGCAATGGTTTTAGCGGGTGATAGCTTCACTAACCCCGTAGATGCAACTTCTCCCATACCCTGGTCTATAGTCACGCTGTTGGCATCTTTGATGGACCATTTTAAGGTTGTTGAATCGCCGAGACTGATTTCTGGCGGGGTAGCGCTGAAGAGAAGAATGGCTGGCGGTTCTGGTCGGCAGGAAACAAATACGCAAGCTGACAGTAGAGTCAGGCTGCAAAATAGGAAGATGTACCAGCTATGTTTAGTTTTCATCTCGGTAACTTGCGTATTCCAGTTTGCCTCGATTATACACCGAACCAGAGCAAAAAGAATACTTACCCCACGTTTCTCGTGCCTTGCTGCTATTCAGCGCCCTGATAATTTAATTCGGGATTATATACTTGACACGGGGTAAAAAATATGCTATCATATCTATATGATAAGCTACTCTTTATCTTTTTTATCGTCCTTTTCATGGGCTACCCTCTTTAGCTCATTTCTAACCTTTTTCGGAAAAAGCCTTTTCACTACTTCTTCAGTAGTTAAGTCTATATCTCGCTTCTTTTTTCTAGGCATAGGAGGTCTCCAATGAAAAACAATAACGGTAATGGGCACAAACAGGAAATGAATCTAATGAAGCTGATGGTACGCTTCCACAAAGACGAGCAATGCCGTGCGTATATGGAGCATGTGCGCTGGCCTGATGGTGTGAAGTGTCCTCGCTGTGGAAGCGATAAGATTTCACGGGCTTATGCCCGCAATCAGTACGAGTGCAATTCTGATTCATGTGGCTACCACTTCTCCGTAACATCGGGGACTATTTTCCACGATTCTCATTTGCCCTTGCCAAAATGGTTTGCAGCTGTTTACCTGATGATTGAATCCCGCAAGGGTATCTCTGCCAATCAAATGAAACGCACACTTGAAGTAAGCTACAAGACAGCCTGGTATCTTTGTCATAGAATCAGGGCTGCCATGACTGTTGATAATCCTATGCCGCTGAGCAAGATATTCGAGGTTGATGAGACATGGGTAGGTGGCAAGCGCAAGAATGTCGGGCATGGCTACAAAGGCAACAAGGTTGTCGTGGCCGGTGCAGCGCAGCGTGATGGCGAAGCTAGGCTTGAGGTCATTGACGATAGAACTCGTGAAGTCCTGCACCAGTTTATCAAGAAGCACGTAGCCCCTGATGCAGAGGCGATATACACCGATGATTGGCCTGCTTATGACGGCATAGCAGACGAGGACACAAGACACGAGACAGTTAATCACAGCGCTGACGAATGGGTTAGGGGCGATGTTCATACCAACTACATTGAGAACATCTGGAGCTTGCTTAAACGCTCTCTCGTTGGTTCGTATCATAAAGTCTCTAAAAAACATCTTGAAGCCTACCTTGATGAGTTAGAATGGCGGTTTAACAATCGTGAGAATCCATATCTGTTTAGAGATACCTTATTGAAACTTATCAAGTCTGATAACCTCGAATATAAAGTTCTAATTAAAACCAATCCTTAATCAGCCTTTACTCTTGTGCTTAGTTCAACTGCGTAGTTTATACCTAGAAATGTCGCAATCATCCCGATAACGATGAAAAAACCCATAAACCAATTTACTCCATGAAAGTCATGCCACGCAAGCCATACCAGAAGAACAAAGATTGCGTTGCCTAAAATTGAATAGAATATACGCTCCAATTTCCTATGTTTCATAACTCCGCTCCTAGCTGATGATTATAAGACGGGGTAAAAACCAAGTGGAATGTAGTCTTGTATAAGGAAACTAATTGAGAACCTCCATATTTATTACTTCCAAATTTCCTCCCCCTGCTCTGAATATGATTTTTACCCTTGTAGGGCTAAAGGATTCAGATTCAGAACCAACTTCTAGTTTTAACTCGAAATCCCCCAAACTAAAATTGTCATAGCTTGGCCCCGTTTCGCTTTGAAAATTAAATGCGCCTTTATCCGCTTTCTTAGCAACAAAATACAAGTACTCACTACTATTACCAGAAATTGTCATTAGAGGTTCAGAGGGTTCTGGCAACCAAGTAAATCTCGTTCCTTCAGGCGGCAATTGCGGGTACTTCCTGCAATGTTGACCATATGCAATCGGTATTTCAGGTTGAATCGGATTAACTGTTATCATCCGGCGTGCACGTAATTTCCCGTAACACTTCTGAATAGATACTGCTGTTGGATTTTCTACTTCCAGTCTAAGCCAATTCCAGCCTTTATTATCATCATAATCTTCAACTTTATTTGCAACAAGTCTTTTACTAGTCAATTCAGAGCAGCAGTAAGTATACTTACGTCAGGAGGAAGATAAAAGGTGGCTACCATCGTTCCACCCCCAGGAACAAGAAAGGAAAGTGGCTGTAGAAGGATGTGGTTTCGTAGCCATTCCCTGTAATCCTCGCCAGCTCTTTGCGGAGCAGATTTCCATCTTTTCCCCATACCTCCCATTTTACCACAAACCCCGCATCAAGTATATAAGCCCGATTTAATTGCCAGTTGGCGCTAGCTCGATTGCCACCTGCTCTGCCTGCTGTATATTATCTATAAATTTATCGTGCAATTGAATATACTTATCGGACTCGGTAATAAATTTATTAAGATATTTCTGTTTTATCTTTTCATCCGAGTCGGTGAAATAAGCCAGGAGTTGAGGAAATGTGTACTCTGCGGCGATGGTTTTATATCTGAAGGCTAGATACTCAGCTCCTAGTAGGGCTGATTGTAGCTGGCTACACAGCTCTTGCCACTGAGTTACTGTTAGTTCCTCTGCCTCCGGCGTGAGTGTTAGTGATTCATTATAGTGGCTATGCGAACAAACCTCAGTGGCAAGATTCAAACAGCTAGCACATTGTATAGAGTAGGTCTTTGCCGTCTGTGGGTATGGCAACCGTTCAACTAGAGGGAACCAGCGTTCCATAAACTCTTCTTTCGCCGAGCCTTTCTCGACTATGGGCAGGCTGCCCACCGGGCATATTCCCGCTGGGGGGTATAATATCCCGATATTGGAGAATTCATTCCAGTTGAAATCCTCGAGTTCTGAGGCGATGGCCTGTGCTTGCTCTATGTAATACTTCATCTTGTCGCAGGGGTTAAGGAATTGTGGTTCCTGCTGCACCCTTTGCTGATTGCAGGCTATGACTGACATGAGGACAAATGTTAGAGCTATTATGGAAAACCACTTAAGTTTCATCTTCATAATCTATTTTTTTAAGGCTGAGGACTAAACCATTTTCGGCTCTGGTTCGTTGTATATTTAGAAATCAGAGAGAGGTGTTACAAATGACCATGAACAAAGAACTTATCGCCATACTTGGCAGTTTCCTGTTTGTGTGTCTGGTTTTCTTTTTCTGCGCCTGGTATCTATTTTAGAGCGATAATGTCACTTACTGCAGGTGTAACTATTTTTTATGGGGGGTAAGATGGATAATATTGTATGTGAAAGTCCATTGATTTGGCAACCAAAGGAAATAATTGACCTGGATGATGGCTGCAAGATAGGTATAACGAGCAATGATGGTTATTATCTAGTTTTGTTGCCAAGTTATAAAGGGGCATGGAAACCTAGTAATTGGATTCCTGCTAAGGTAGCAAAAAGATTAGGCGAATTGGCTACTATCCAAATTTCGGTAGGTAGCTCATTTAGCTAATACATCACTTCAATTGTGCGCGTGGCTCTTTTAAGATATTGGCTGTTGACCTTGAGCGCAGAGATTAGCTTTTAATTCAGGGAGTTTGCTCTTGGCTCTCCTTTGTCCACTCCTGCATTAGTTTCTTTATTTGTTTGGCGAGGCTGGGGCTGGAGCGAAGCCTGTTTATGAATATCGGGCAACCTTCAAGTAAAGAGTTTTCAGCAGCGGCAGCCAGGCCAGATAATAATTGTTGCATGCCGTATTGCTCTGCTCCCGGGGTAGCGGCTCCGGGTATAGAAGACTCCAACTGTTTTCTCAAGTCCTCCTCCGTCAGCCTCATGGGCAAGACGCAGCTTTTATACCAGGAGCAAGCCTTACATTGAAGCAATGACTGGGCTTCATCCAGGATGTCACTCACTTTTAACCTCAGTTCTTGCTAAATCGTCCAGCATTAGTCTCACTTCCATACTAATTCATTGGTATTATCATAGAAATACCAGTGATAGTCATATTCTGAGTTTATCGGGCAGACCTTGCTTATATTCCATATTCCCTTACCCATATACTCGGCAGTAAAAGTCGGATTAGCCTCCTCATACAGAGGAGTAGGGGGGCCTCAGTGGCTGCAGTTCTCGCCTACTTGCAGCCGGCACTGATAATTATCGAAGCTCCTGGCTATCGTTATCATCTCGTCGGCTGTATGACGAGGTGTGTCATTTATCGGAGCGCAACCTCCAAACGAAAGTAAAATAGCAGTGACGGCTAGTAGATATATAGATTTCATAGTGACCTCCCCTGTGTTTTGGGGCTATATAGCCTGACTTGCTTGATTATACAACTTGTGGCAGTAAAAATGTAGTTTCGCCTTTTTAGTCTTGGTCTTGGAATTGCACCTGGTGGGCGGTGGACAAAGGCTAAAGCCATATTAAGCTATTGTCTGAATTAGACTAAAACGAAGGGGCAGCTGTGATTACGTATCGGAAAGTTCCGTCTCGAAGGTTTTCCAGTCTGACACCTGCTCGTTCCCGGCTGCGTCCTTTGACCTAACCCTGTAATAGTACGTAATGTTGCCTGCGGGGTCGCTTGGGCTAAGGCCAGTCAGAGTTACGGAGTGGGTAACGACTCCCGCGGAAGTGCCCGTACTCGGGTCATTTGCAGGTTGGGCGGGTTCGAGCGAGGTGCTTTGCTGATTAATGCCATACTCAACCTGGCTACTGGCTGGCTCATTGGTTGCCCAATCAATGCGAGCGTTTGTTTGGCCTGCGGTTGCCTGAACATTTGTGATTTTTGGCTTGGTGATATCCAGACCAGAACCGGTGCCGCCGGTGGCAGATCCGAGGAGGCCTTTTACAGTATCACCGATGGGTGTGTACATAAAAGTGAGCGTTCCAAGGCCGATAAGGAGGACGAATAACAATAGTATTAGAAGCGGCCTTCTCGACGATGCTGGCTGGCTACCTGGTGCTGGCGGTGCCCATACTTGTTGCTGCCCCCAACCTGGCTGCTGCGGCACACCACCCGGCTGTTGCCCCCAACCTGGTTGTTGTTGTGGTATCCCGCCTGGCTGTTGCCCCCAACCTGATTGTTGTTGTGGCATCCCGCCTGGCTGCTGTCCCCACCCGGGCTGTTGGGGCATGCCTCCGCCCAACGTAGCCCCGCAGTTCGGACAAAACTTGGTTCCAGGGCTAACTGTGATTCTACACTGAGGGCAAGAAAGGCTCATCTGAGCGCCACAGCCACCGCAAAACCGCTGGCCGGGCACGGTTGGCGCGCCACAGTTAGGGCATCTTTGCTGCATATTTCAGCCTTCTGTCTTTCTTCTGCTCCTGCTAAAGTTTAACTAGTTATCTATGCTAAGTCCGAACCTTATATTATAAAGATTATACATCTGATGGTTTAGAGAAAGCAATAGTCAAATTGTCAAATTTCTGAAATTATACAGTGGGCAGAATTTGTCTTCAACCTGTTGCTTGTCGTCTTGTCTGGACTGCCCCGAGCTACTTGTCTGACGTAACATTGCTCTTAATTGGTATTATGTAGCTTTTTCTAGATACCTCCTGCCCTTCAAGATTATATAGGACGGCTGTATCGGGTGTCTCGTTGTTCCAGATGTCACCTGGAGAATAGTCGAAACAGAAACCTCCCGATTCATAATGCGGTTCGCCAGTATAAACGCGAATGCTCTTATGCGGTTCTATTACACACGGGTGTGGGGGATAGCAGTTTTCAATGCAATCTGCCGGGTTGCCGTACCATTCGCACGAACACGGTTGGAAGATTGGAAAAGTAAACGCAGGACCACCCTTTGTTATATTCTTTAACACCCAACCTGTTATGTTCTGCGGGGAATCACTAAAGTTTTTGATTTCTACATACTCGTCGAATTCGAGTATTTCATGGCCAGCCCCTGTACTGCGAAAGTAGTCCATGCCTTTGTAATTGATGTAGGTTATTTGGACAGGGTGGGTTAGACTTTGGTTTGCATAGCCTTCCACCGTTATAGTCCAATTGCTCAAGTTTGCAGCAATAACTTTCAAATAATAGTCACGCCCGCCCTCGTAAATGTAAATAATGTCTCCAGGAGTGCCGTTTGAGTACGAAATCCTCTTTGTAATAGTACCTGGCCTGTCCTGTGGATAGACAATGATTTCGAAAACTGCGTATTCGGGCTGTTGAACTGATGCCGTCCAGATAATACGCCATTCCGTGCCGGATATGTGGAATGGGGGTGTAGTCTTACTCTCTTTGCCGCTGAAGGTTTGGACGGTGCTCCATTCAGCTTCGTTTGCAGTCTCTTCAGGTGGAGACTCAGGTTGAGAAGCCTCCGGAGGTATTTGATTTTCAACTTGGTTCGGTGGTTGTGTATCGGGTTTTGTTGCTGGTGTAGTTGGTATCGTTGGCCCGCACGCCATAATCGAACTGGCAACCAGCAGTGACAATCCGATGTACAAAAGTGGAGAACGTGCTGATGATAATGCTGAATAGATGGCGGACTCCTATAGTGATTTCTTTTTGCTGTTTATATATATCACAACTGTTGCAATGATTCCAGTCAGGGCTATGAAGCCGAATATGAGCAGGTAGAGCCGCAGGTAATCAGTTTCCCATTCAGCTTTGATAGTCTTCGGCTTATTCATGGTCATCAACGCGGTGGTTTCTTGTTCCGTCAAATCTCCGCTCCAGCCAGTGAAGATATGCTGAATCATATTTCCTTCTGTAGGGTCTATTGAGATTGTAGCTCTTGAGTCTGAATCATACCAGCCTGCTCCCGTAGGGTTACCGTAGGGTGATTCAATGTTGAGTTTGTACTGAGTTGTATAATTTGCCACATATTCGCCGCCCTGTGTGATTGTCCTTGAAACGGACTTATTGCCATCGTTCCACAAGGTGAACGCTAGCCTCGTTCCCTCCCCGGTGTTCACTTGTAGGGGAATATCGAGATGATGGGCCGAACCTGATAACCAGATGAACGATGCGGGCAACTCTCCTGGCAAGTATGATTTTCCGTCCAGGGTTAGGACAGTGGCGTCAGATGGAAAGTTTGCGCTGGTATTGAAGATGGTGTTCATGAACAAATTAATTTCACCAAATTCATAAGGGGGGATATAAAGTACAGGATGCTGCACATTTCCCTTTGAGAAAGCCGGCAAATTAGCGAAAGGTGCTACGATTTCTTCTATGGTCTTAGGCTCGGCATACTCGAATATCTCCTCAGCAGAGAGCTTATAATCGTGGTTCGTGTCGGCGGCATTGAAATCACTGAATGCTTGCAAGATGTAGTGCGTGAAAACACCGTGCTTGAGCTCACGGTCTTCGAGAGAGCTTTCATCCGATTGGCAACCCATCAGGACTATACGACCGTTCCGACCAAGCTCTTTTCTGAAGGAACCGGCATAGCAAGTGTCCAGAATGACGACGACATTTTGTGAATGTAGTTTGTCCAGCCAGTCAGCTAGTTGCCAATCTAAAATAAGATTATCGTAGCACGCAAGGTTTTGAGGTGCACTGTGTCCCGAGAAATAGAACAGCACGGTGTCATCAGCACCGGCTCTTTCAGCCAGCCACTGGATTGCGTAATAGATATCGGCATTTGTTGCCTCATTATTTAACAGTAGATTAATGTGGTCTTCACCGATGATGGGAGATAGTTGAAGGGCTAAGTCTCGCGCATCATCATCAGGATGTTTTATCCCTACCGGATATACGTTCCATTCTTTGTCAAACATACAGAATGGATATTGGCGCTCTGTTACACCTATGATGACCGCCCAGCCTTCTGGTTTAGGTTCTTCGGCAAGTGCCGGCGAGTGGGAAGCTTGAATCTGTATTAGAAGTATTGCCAGGAGCGCGCTCAATAAAAAAACGAGAGGGTTCTTCTTGAATATCACCTTAGCCCGATGTATTCCGCTGTTCACTGGCTAGCCTCATTTATTTTCATCGGGAGTGTATAGCTTTTTCTGGAGACCTCGTTGCCCTGGGCGTCGTATAAAACGGCTATATCGGGCTTGTCGTTACTCCAGATATCGCCAAGGCCCCAGTAAAAACAAAGGCCGCCAGTTTCGGGATGGACCTCGTCTGTATAAACCCGTATGATGCCACCAGGGAGCAGTATACAGGACGGGAAAGTGAATGATGGGATTGTTGGTCTACTGATGTTTTTTAGTACCCAGCCACTAATATCCACAAAGCACTCGCTGAGGTTTTTGATAACCACATATTCATCGGGCTCGACCCTCTTGTAGCAAATGCCTTTGTCCGGCTCTGGTGGATATAAAGTACCATTGTAGTGAATATAAGTTATTTTGACAGGAGAAGTGTTTGTCCCAGGAGAGTTATCTTCTACGATAATAGTCCAGCGGCGCAGATTCTGAGCTGTGACATTAATGAAGAAATCGCGCCTGGCTTCTGAAAATAAATCTGAAAGTAAAACATAAGTGACGTCGCCGCTACTGCCGCCTGAGTTAGAGACAGTCTGCCATACCGCATAAGGCGCATCTTTTTGGTAAATAACCAGTTTAAAGATGGCTGTTTCAGGGTCTTCGGCATCTATTGTCCAGGTGATGCGCCATTCTGTGCCATATATGTGAAATGTAGGCGTCGTCTCGCCCACTTCACCGCTGAAGATTTCTACCGTGTACCACTCCTCTTCGTTTTTGGTTTCTTCGATTGGAGGTGCTTCCTCTGGCGGCTGGTTTTCGCTAGTGGTTGGTGGCTGTGCCGGTGGAGGTTCAGGTAGTGCTGGTGGTGGACTTGGCTCCAGCTGAGCGCAAGCCACAGCCAGGTTAAGTGTTAGTAAGAGCAGCACTGTAAATGAGATTAAGCGCCTAATAGCTTCGTTTTTCATAATAGCTTGTTATCTTTGTTCGTAAAATGGCCTTCGTTACACGTTGTTCTTACAAATAGTATACGTTAGAGCGCTGCAGAACATCAATAAATCTTTGGGTGGATAACTATGACTTTAGTCATTGGGATAGCGTCTTACTAAAGACTAACTGCACCATCACGGTCTAAATGACGTGATTTTGGCGCGATTGGATGAGCGTCAGATTTCTTGCCTTACACAGTCTGCTTATGGATGAAGCTGTTCTACGACAACCTTGATCTGATACGTGTCTCTGAGAACTATCTCCGGTATGCCTGACCCTTTAGGATAGTCCTCGATTAAACCAGTGACCTGAACATGTTTATTTAGGAAGTAACTTTCGGGATTGGGCGGAAACTCGTTTATGAAATTTTCCCTGTCGCGACCCCAGATTATGCATTTGAAATAGTCCTGATAAGGCTTGTGAAAATCGAGGAAGGTAGGCTGGCTTTTAATGTCAGCCGCGTAGTGAGTTCCAACGACTATTCCCTCGACCACTTTATGCTGGCCGATATAGCTGCCCGCTTCCTCCCAGCTCATGATCCCGCTGCCTACTTTTATGTATTCGACTTTTGTCTCTACATCACTTCCTCCTGGCCCCATTATTGCCAGTGAAACAGAGTAGGCCCCGGCTGTAGTATAAGTATGACCGGGTTGTGGCAGGCTGCTGAACTGTCCGTCGCCGAAATCCCAGTGCCAGCGGCTGATGTCATCGGTAGATAAATCGGTGAAACTGACCGTTAAGGGGGCTATACCCGCCTCTGGGTTGGCGGCAAAATCTGCTGTTGGAGCCGGTATGTAGACAGGCTCTGGTTCTCGAGCACAGCCAGTAATAAGCGCAAGTAATACTAAAACCAATAACAATAGCTTATGCATTGTCTGAATTTTAGCCTTAATATCGTTGAATCTCAACAATTTGTTAAGTAAATACGAATTTGCTATACTTTTTCCTTAATGTGGTTATGGTCAGCGGTGCTGGCTGTTATTTATAAAGTTCTGGAGACCACCTCAAATAAAAGTTGCGAGCGGTGACTATATGAAGTTATGGAGAAAGCCTTTTGATATGGCGGACAAGGCCCCTAATCCAGTCAAGTTACACATTGACGTAGACAGATGCAAGGGTTGTGGCTATTGCGCCGAATTTTGTCCTCGAGGAGTGTTGGAGATAACCGGTGAGCTAAGCCCTAAAGGTTATGACATGGTCAGGGTGGTTGACGAGAGTAAATGCTTGGGCTGTGGTCTCTGTGAGGCTATATGTCCCGAGTTTGGAATTTATCTCATTACGGAAGATAAACAAGTAAAAGAAGTCTAGGCAACACATGTCTAAAGAGGAAGTACTCTGCGGCGAATTTTTTATGAACGGCGATATGGCCTGTGCCGAAGGGGCTATAAGCGCTGGTTGCCGTTTCTTTGCCGGCTATCCCATTACCCCTGCAACCGAAGTGGCTGAGAGGATGAGCGAGCGTATTCCTCAAGTGGGTGGTGTTTTTATTCAAATGGAAGACGAGATAGCTTCCATGAATGCAATACTCGGAGCATCATGGGCTGGAGTAAAGGCGATGACTGCTACCTCCGGGCCAGGATTCAGCTTGATGATGGAGAATTTGGGTTTGGGCATTATGCTGGAAACGCCCTGTGTTGTGGTCAATGTCCAGAGGGCAGGCCCATCTACAGGATTACCTACCCTGGTTGCACAGGGAGACATGATGCAGGCCAGATGGGGCGCCCATGGGCACTATGAGATCATCGCTCTCTCTCCTGACTCGCCGCAGGAGGTGTTTGACCTGACCATTACGGCGTTTAATTTGTCAGAGCAGTACCGGGTGCCTGTGTTGCTTATGACTGATGAATCGGTGGGACATATGAGTGAGAAGGTTGTTATACCAAGGATAAACCAAAAAAAGCTGGTTAGCAGGCCTCGTCCTACGGTCGCTCCGGAGAAGTATTTGCCCTATGATTCGAGAGAGGGTTTGGTGACTCCGATGGCTATAGCCGGTGAGGGGTATCGTTTTCATGTTACCGGCCTGACACATGACGATATGGGCTATCCGGTAATGACCGCCGAAGCTCAGGACAAATTGATACGACGTCTTGTAGATAAGATACGGCTAAATGCCAAAGAGATAATAAGATGTGAGGAAATAGATATTGATGACGCTGAGGTAGTTGTGGTTAGCTATGGAATATCGGCCCGTATCGCCCGATATGCGGTGCAGAAGGCAAGGGGCGAGGGGATAAAGGCTGGCCTATTACGACTGATAACAGTATGGCCTTTTGCTGAAGACCGCATAAGAGAGCTAGCATCCAAAGTGAAAGCATTTATAGTACCGGAGATAAACTATGGACAGATGGTGAGGGAGGTGGAGCGATGTGCCGCAGGCAAAGCAAAGGCAAGGCTGGTATCGCACATGGGCGGTGGCGTGCATCTCCCCGAAACAGTTCTAGAAGCTATACGAGAGGAAGCCAGATGACAAAGATGCTGACGGTAGAGGTGAATCCTATAGACTGCTACCTCAGGGTAGACAGAATACCGCATATCTGGTGTGCTGGCTGTGGTATCGGACCAGCGGCCGGATGTTTCCTCAGGGCTATTGACCGCGCCGGGCTGGAGCCAGACAAAGTAGCTGTGGTCTCTGGGATCGGCTGCTCAGGTAGAGTTGCTGGCTATATTAAACTTGACTCTTTCCATACCACACACGGCCGGGCTCTCCCTTTCGCTACTGGTCTTAAGCTGGGGAATCCGGAATTGAATGTGGTGGTATTTTCTGGGGATGGAGATATCGCGGCTATCGGGGGTAACCATCTTATTCACTCTGCCCGCCGTAATATCGATATGACCGTCATTTGTATTAACAACTTTAACTATGGCATGACCGGTGGACAGATGGGACCGACTACGCCGCTTGGTGCTCGAAGTGCTACTTCACCCTATGGTAACTTCGAGTATCCTTTTAACCTGCCTTACTTGGTTGCTGCCTGTGGTGCTACCTATGTTGCCAGATGGACGGTGTTGCATTTGCGAGAGTTGGAAAGGTCAATTGCTGAAGCATTGGTCAAGCCCGGTTTCAGTTTTATAGAGGTGCTCAGTCCCTGCCCTACCGTCTACGGGCGACAGAATAAATCGCCGCGAGGTCTGGATGAAATGCGCAGCTATAAGGAAAGAAGCATCATCAGGGATGGAGCTGACCCGAAAGACGTTGGGATATCTCTAGATGGTCCCATCGTGGTAGGCAAATTTGTTGACACAGAAAGGCCTACTTTGTGGGATTGCTACCAGCAGATGCTTGATAGAGCAAACAAGTCGAAAAAACGGTAGCCGGTATTATATGGCTGATTAGTAAGGGAACTCCTTGGAGGAGAGAACTTGAGACGGACAGAAGTAAGATTAAGTGGTGCTGGCGGACAGGGGATTGTGCTTGCTGGCCAGATTCTGGGCCAGGCGGTTTCCTTATATGAAAAAGGGAAATTTGCTACCTTCACCCAAAGCTATGGACCAGAAGCACGAGGTGGCTCCTGCTCCGCTGAAGTTGTTGTTTCGGATGAATCTGTAGGTTATCCCTATGTGATAAGCCCACAGGTAGTAGTTATCATGTCACAAGAAGCCTACAATAAGTACACACTAAATCTCAGCCCAGACACGGTGGTAATTATAGACTCTGGCCTGGTCAAACCCAGTGCATCGAAGAAACTTAAGGTATTCTCGATCCCGGCTACTAATCTTGCTCGGGAGATGGGGCGAGTGGTAGTAGCCAATATCATCATGCTTGGATTTCTGGCAGCAGTCAGCGATGTGGTTGCTCATCAGGCGCTCAAAAAATCTATCTTGTCGACTGTGCCCGAAGGCACAGGGGAATTTAACATCAAGGCTTTCACTCTGGGATATGAATACGGGCTGAAACAAGCCAAAGCGAAGTAGAGCTTAGGTATAGATGGCGAGTAGTGTCGCAGTAATTGGTAATAGTGTTGGAGCAGCTCAGTGCGCCCTGACTTTGGCTAAAATGGGTGCTGAGGTTAGCCTCGTTATCTCTACCAAGGCATTAAGCCTAAACAGTAATGGAAATAGCGATTCCTCATCTGGTGCCATTAGTGGATGTCTTGACATCTGGCCATTTTTGCTCAGGGCAGCGACTCATCCCGGGGTTAAGCTTTACACTAACTCCTGTGTTGAAGCTATAACAGGGAAATGTGGAGAATTCGTAGTAAAGATAAAGAGATTACCCCGCTATGTAGATGAGAAATTATGTACTAGCTGTGGATTGTGCCAGGAAGCGTGCCCGGTAAAAATACCCTTTTCTTATGACGGTCGTGTGCTCACACACGGTGCTATCCATGCCCTGTTAATGGGTAATCGGTCGGTACCGTCAGCCTATTCTATAGATAAAAATGACACTGCGCCTTGCCGGGTGGCCTGCCCCCTTGGTATCAATATACCCGGCTTCATCTGTCTGCTGGCTAAGGGTAAGGCGGACGAAGCTCTAAATCTCATCGATGAAGCTGCACCGTTAGCCGGGATACTCGGACGGGTGTGCAGTCATCCATGCGAAGATAATTGTCAGCGGGCTAAAGTTGATAGTCCTGTGTTTATTCGCGCTCTGCACCGATATGCTGCCGATAATGCTTCTGGCAGCATTAATTACAACCCCAGAAGCCAGGCCAAGTCCAGAGAAGACAAAATAGCTATTGTCGGTAGTGGGCCATCTGGATTGACAGCAGCCTGGGAACTAGCCCGACGTGGATATACTCCCACTATATTTGAGTCCCATGCTGTGGTCGGCGGTATGCTGGCTACAGGTATACCTCGGTTCCGTCTTCCCCGTGAGGTGCGAGAGAGGGAAGTGGAGGCAATCATAGCCATGGGTGTAGATATTAAAACAGGTGTAATGGTAGGTCAGGACATAACGCTTTCTGACCTGAGGGAGCAAGGTTATAAAGCTTTTTACCTGGCTATAGGCACTGGTTTGAATAATAAGCTAAATATCCCCGGAGAAGACCTCGAAGGCGTTGTCGACGTCATATCAATGCTGTTTGCGCTCAATTTGAAGGTAGGCGCAACAGTCGGCTCAAATGTGGTGGTCATTGGTGGTGGTAACAGTGCCGTAGATTCGGCCAGGGCAGTTAAGAGGCGAAGTAAAGGCACTGTGCGGATACTTTACCGACGCACATCAGATGAAATGACCGCCATAAAGGAGCATGTTGAGGAAGCCGTTGAGGAAGGCGTGCTCATTGAATATCTTACTGCCCCTGTTGAAATTATTGGCGATGGGACCAAAGTTACCGGAATATGCTGCCAGCGGATGAAACTGGGCAAAGTTGATGCTACTGGACGGCGCCAGCCGGTGCCCATTGAGGGGTCGGAATTTACTATAGACGCTGATCACGTTGTGGTATCTATAGGCCAGCGCCCAAGTACAGGCCTACTTAAATTAAAGGATATCAGGCTCAATGACGATGAAACTATAAATGTGGACCTACTGACACTTCAGGCCATCATACCTGATATCTTTGCTGGCGGCGATTGTATCACCGGTCCTAATACTGTTGTTGAAGCTATGGCTGCCGGTCTCAGAGCTGCGGAATCTATTGACAGGTATCTCAGCGGGGGTGACTTGAGGAAGGGTCGTAGTTTGGAAAAACAGAAACAGGCTGAAGTTGATATTGAGGCAAGGTATGTCTCGCCTCACAAGCGGGCTGAAATGCCTATTCTTCCTCATGCTGCTAGAATGGGGACATTTGAAGAGACTAAGATAGGCCTATCTCCAGACATGGCCAAGACCGAGACTGAGCGTTGCCTAAGTTGTGCCTTATGTAGTGGCTGTCTGGAATGTGAGCGGGCATGTCAGGTAAATGCTGTTTCCCATAAAGATAGTATCAAGTCGGTGAAAATAGAAGCCGGAGCTGTGGTTGATTTTGCTTCTCACGGTAGCGATGCTGCCCCACCCCGACCCAAATCTTCTCAAAGCAGGGCTCTTCAAGTTTCCGGTGAGGGTGTCTTTGTTGTAGAAGGCGAAGGCGATTTATTGGATGAACTCAGTCGTGCTTCGGCAACTGCACTGGATGTAGCGCGGTGGTTGAAGTTACCAAAGAAAGCTGCCTCAACTGGTGAAGATGCTGATAGTAATAATGGTGGCAGGCTGGATTTCGTGCCAGCTGTAACAGAACTGTTAAGCATTGATGATGGGCGTACTGGCGTGGTACTGTGCCGCTGCGGTGGCAGCATTAGTTCGGTCATTGACTTTTCTGAGGTAGTTAGTGAAATAAAGCGTCTTTCTGGCGTTTCTTGTGTACGGGAGTTATCTCAGGTGTGCACTGAATATGGAGCGCGGGAGATTAAAGATTTGGTCACGGCTGAAAAACTCAGCAGGCTGGTTATAGCCGCTTGCCGGTGTTGCAATCTGGAGCAAGTCTGTTTCAGTTGCACGGAGCAGCGAGTAAGGTGTAAAGAATATTTGAGCCGATACCTGGATACAGAACCAGGTACAGTTGTGGAATTTGTTAACATTCGTGAGCAATGTGCCTGGGTGCATAGCGACAATCCTGCAGATGCTACTAATAAGGCGATAGAGATAGTCGCTTCGGGGATTGTCAGGGCTCAAGACATTTCGTCGGCAACACTCAGCGGGCGCCCGATTATCCAGGGTGCGTTGGTGATAAGCACCGGGCTTCCAGGTCTGGCAACTGCAATGAGCTTAGCATCTCAGTCTTATCCGGTAGCTATCGTCTACAGTTCAGAATTGAAAAAGAAAAAGGGAAAGCGGACAACTGAATACCTCGAAAAAGAAGCTAGTCTGTTAAAGGAGCTTGGGGAACTGGGTGCGTCTGTCATGTCGTGGCCCAGAACATTAAGGCTTGATGGTATGCCCGGCAACTATGAAGCTGTGCTTGAATCATCTTCTGAAATAGCTAACCTCAAGGTCGGTGCTGTCATATTGGATTCTGGAGCCTTGGATAAAATGCTTGCTCGGGCCGATGCTACTTTCAAGACAAGCCTTGTTGGCCGTATTCTCTCGTGGAATACTCATACAGACAACAGGGCAATTTTAGGTTTCACTTTACGAGAATTTGCTATTGGAGACCCAACCGGCATATTTATCGTCTCGTCAGGCGCATCGGAGTCGCCTGAGAGACAGGTCATTATGGGACAGGCGATGGCAGCCAGGGCCTCGATTTATTTGAGCCAGGGCATACTTAGACCGCGGATTACTGCGGTTACTATCGATAGACAGTTATGTCGCGGCTGCGGTGATTGCACTGCAGTGTGTCCTTACATAGAGATGAAAATTAATGAACTAGGCACCGCTCATGCTTGTGTTGATCCAGTGTTGTGCCTGGGTTGTGGAACTTGCCTTACCTCATGCCCTACCGGAGCTATAACTCAGCTTGTTCAAAACGATTCCAGCATAATTAATACGTTAGAATCCATGCTGGAGAAGCCTGGCAAGGTTGGTATGACCGCATGAGTCAAACTGATACTGATATCGTGGTTTTTACTTGCAACTGGGATGGCCTTAGCTGCATTGAGGCGGCGGCACAAAGCCGTCTTAACTATCCGCCATCGGTAAAAGTGGTTAGGGTGAGCTGCCTTTCACGGGTGCATTCGGGTTTGATACTCAAGGCTTTTGAGCTGGGGGCAAGTGGGGTGATGCTCCTGGGATGCGAGCCAGGCAATTGCTATTACGAGAAGGGTGACAGGTTCAATGTAGCGGAGTATGAGAAGACGCGTGGGGTACTTGGGTTATTGGGTTTGGGTACCGATAGACTCAGGCTTACTCGTTTGCTGCGTTGCGATGGAGAAGGCTTTGTGAAGCAGGTGATGGATTTCATCGCTGAGATAGAGCGGGCTCCACAATAGGATATGAAAACGTAATGTTTAATGGTAAACCGGAAATAAAGGATACTCGCATACATCTTTGCCTCGATTGTGGCAAATGTACGGTAGTATGTCCGGTTGCGAAATACAACCCGGAGTTTAACCCACGGCTTATAGTACAGAGAAACACAGAACAAAGGGGCCTGAATTTTCAGGATGAAACAATCTGGTCTTGCCTCAATTGCTATATGTGTCTGGAGCGGTGCAACTACCGCGTGGAATTCCCCGAGTTTATTCGTATTTTGAGAACTGAGGCGCTTAGCAAAGGAACCCAGGCGAAATGCAGCCATGGTGGGGTATTGCAGTCTATGATGCATCTAATGACCGGTGGAAACTTGCATCAGGAGAGGTTGGGCTGGCTACCACCAGATATTAAGCTATCTGCTAAATACGATACCATATTTTTTGTAGGTTGCGCGCCATATTTCGACGTTATGTTCAAAGACCTGGGAGTGAATACTTTGGAAGGTGTCAAGGGAGCTTTGAGGTTGCTAAACCGAGCTAAAATACCTTTTAATCTTCTGGCTAACGAGCGTTGCTGCGGGCGTGACCTTTTGCTCCAGGGAGATAAAGAGGGCTTTGTGGCTCTGGCACGGGCAAATATGCAGGAGTTTGACCGACTTGGCGTAAAAAAAGTCATCACCAGTTGCCCGGAATGTTACTATTCATTGAAGATTGATTATCCCAAAGTGTTGGGCAGCACAGTGGCGGAAGTGGTATATTGGACAGATGCTGTAGCACCGTTGCTACAGAGCGGCGAATTGCATATCGGAAAACTCAAGGAAAAGGCTACTTATCAGGACCCCTGCACTCTGGGAAGGGGCTTGAGGATTTTTGATTCACCTCGTCAGGTGCTGGGCGCCGTGGATGGTCTGGAATTAGTGGAAATGGAACAGAGTCGGGAGAAGGCACTATGTTGCGGGGCAAGTTCCTGGGTACACTGTGGGGCTGCGAACCGGCAGATACAGGATGAGCGCCTTACTCAGGCAGAGGCCACTGGGGCCGGGATACTGGTGACTTCCTGCCCAAAGTGCCAGATTCATTTAAAGTGTGCCCAGCGGAGCCGAAATGGGAGAACGCCTGAAATCGATATACAGGACCTGACTGGCTTGGTAGCCCGCTCACTTGACCAGGAGGTAAGCTAATTGGTTGAAGATGAACTCAGAATAGGTGTCTTTGTTTGCGATTGCGGGCTTAACATTGCCGGGTCTGTGGATACGGAAGAGGTACGGCGGTCGGCAGAAGAGCTTCCCGACGTGGTGGTTGCGGTGAGAAACAGATATACCTGCGCTGACCCGGGCCAGGTAGAAATAAAAAGGCATATCAGTGAACACAGACTGAACCGTGTGGTTATAGCTTCTTGCACACCGCGGCTTCATGAGTCCACCTTCCGTAAGTGCGTAGCTGAAGTTGGACTTAACCCTTACCTGCTGGAGATGACTAGCATCAGGGAGCACTGCAGTTGGGTGCACCTCTATGACCGGGAGTCGGCTACTAAGAAAGCTGCAGATATTGTTAAGATTGCGGTAGCCCGGGCGCGACTTCTCCAGCCGCAGCAGGAGATGGAAATCCCGGTGACTGATGCTGCCCTGGTAATCGGTGGTGGTGTAGCCGGGATTCAGGCGGCGTTGGACCTTGCCGATGCCGGGCATCAGGTATATCTGGTGGAGGAGAAGCCATCTATCGGTGGAATCATGGCTCAGTTAGATAAAACCTTCCCTACAATGGATTGTTCTATATGTGTGCTCGGGCCCAAAATGATGGATGTGGGTCGCCACCCCAGGATCAAGCTGTTTGCCTACAGCAGCGTTGAAGATGTATCTGGCTATGTGGGTAACTTCAAGGTCCGCGTCCGTAAGAAAGCCCGTTACGTGGATGAAACCTTGTGCACCGCCTGTGGCAAGTGCGCTGAGGCTTGTCCTGTGGTATTGCCCGATGAATTCCAGCAGGGTTTTTCCTCGCGCAAGGCAGCCTATATCGATTTTCCTCAAGCAGTACCCTCAGCATTCCTTATCGACATGGAGCATTGCCTGGGAAATAAACCTGTAGCCTGTGTCAAATGTGTGGATGCTTGCGAAAAGAAGTGCATAGATTTGCACATGCAGGATAAGATAATAGAGTTTGAAGTTGGTGCCATAATCGTAGCCACCGGCATGGGTGTTTATGACCCCACTCAGCTTGATGAGTACGGCTATACCCGTTTTGAAAATGTAATCACCAGCATGGAATTCGAAAGACTGATATGTGGTGGTGGACCTACTGAAGGTCACCTGGTACGTCCCTCTGACCACAAAACCCCCAAGCGCATTGGCTTTATACAATGCGTAGGCTCGCGGACAGAGAACCGTGGCCATCCCTACTGCTCCAATGTGTGTTGTATGAATACGGTTAAGGATAGCCTGCTGATTAAAGAGCATGACCCAGACGCAGGAATTTTCGTCTTCTACATGGATATTCGTGCCTTCGGTAAAGGATTTGAAGACCTGGTACGTCGCTCCCGGGAGGTCGGCGTGCGCTACATTCGAGGCATCCCTGGAGAAATCAGGGAAGACCCGTCGACTAGGAATCTCCTCGTCAGGGTGGAGAATACCACAACAGCGCGGGTGGAAGAATATGAGCTGGATATGGTGGTGCTCTCGGTAGGGCTTGAGCCAAAGGCTGACCTGAAGAAGCTCACCGGTATATTGAACCTATCACAGACCAGCGATGGCTTTCTAATGGAAGCTCATCCCAAGCTCAGGCCGGTAGATGCACCGACGCCGGGCATCTTTTTCGCTGGCTGTGTCGAAGCGCCTAAAGACATAAAAGACAGCGTCACCCAGGCTGGAGCCGCCGCCGCCCGGAGTTCAATTCTCTTGAATGCCGGTGTCATCAAAGGCGAGGCTATTAAAGCCATAATTGACCTTGACAAGTGCACCTCCTGCGGCGTCTGTGCCCGTGTCTGCCCCTACGGAGCTATAAAAGTCGATGTCAAAGCTAAGTCTGGAGCAAAATTGATAGCTGCCGCCTGCGCCGGTTGTGGCGCCTGTGCCGCTGAGTGTCGCTTCGATGCTATCACCATGCAACATTTCAGCGACGCTCAGGTGATTGCTCAAATAGATGCTGCTTTGGAGACAGACCCGGAGCAGAAAATCATTACTTTCCTGTGCAACTGGTGTAGCTATGCCGCCGGTGACCTGGCAGGAGTCTCCAGGATGCAGTTCCCACCGAATAACCGCTTCATCCGCACCATGTGCAGCGGTAGAGTGGATGAGAGCTTTATACTCCATGCATTCGAAAAAGGTGCGCCAGTGGTGCTGCTCTCCGGTTGTCATTTGAGTGACTGCCATTATATAAGTGCCAATCACTGGACTATGCGCCGGGCTGACAGGCTCTGGGACAAGCTGGAAAAGCTGGGTATTCGCCCTGAACGCCTGCAACTGGAATGGATAAGTGCTGCTGAAGGTGCCCGGTTTGCTCAAATCATGCGCGAACTCGAGGAGATGCGCCAGAAAGTTACGCCTGATGAGATAGCCCAAGCCCGGAGGGTGCTCGCCGAGCAGAGGCTGAAAGCTAAGAAAGAGCCTGCCGTCGAAGATGATCTGGGCGATACAGCAAAGGTATGAATTAGATGGAAGAGCAACTAAAGTGTCTTCACTGCGGCTTCGAATATAGGGTAACTGCGGATAACAAGAGAGGTCCTCAAGAGCGGGTTTGCCCTAAGTGCAAATCGAACAGCGTACACCGGCTACCAGACAAGAAAGAATAAGCTTCTATCCAGAGAGCACTTCGCCTTCTCTGTCATTCTGACCACTTCTCCTGTCATTCTGAGAGAATGTAGCGACCGAAGAATCTCTACCTCGCTCATTCTGAGCCTGTCGAAGAATATCCTTGGCTCAGCATAAACTCCACGAAGAATCTCACTACCCAAAGGCGGCATTCCCACGCAATCTCAAAGGTATATGTTTACAAAGCTTCCTTTTCCTATTAAAATAGGCGTGTTTCAGGGCGGTTAGCTCAGTGGTTAGAGCGCTTGCTTCACACGCAAGAGGTGCGGGGCTAGCTTCGAGGTCTCCGGGGCCAGATACGAAATTAGGGCCACGAAGCAAGAGGTGTGCTGCCTTATCGTTTATGCCGGTGCGTCCAGTCTGTTTTCTTTTTGGTCCCGTGTTCATTTTTATCCCTCACTACTTATTTTCTTTGCTATCTTCTCGATTCTTGCCCTTGCCAGAGGAGATGGGCTAAAGCTTCCCTTTTCCCAGCGCCTCACAGTAAGTACGCTGACTCCCAACTTTCGAGCCAATCCTTCTTGGCTTAAGCCAAGTCTGTGCCTCAGCGCTCTGATTGCCTCTTTGTCCATAAAGAAAACCCATTCTGTTTAAATACAATGATAGCACATATGTTACCCACTGTCAAGGCCAAATTTCGCCTAATGTCCGGAGAATTAGCCTACAGAAACGCGCCTGTCATATCCTGCCAGTTTACTGTGGTGTCTTTATAGGTGCAAGTGAGCGCACTGTTTCGCACCTTTGCACAGGTGCTATTACACGTGTTCAACCCGCACTTGTCCGAGGCTACAGGCATAGGTACGAAGAGTATACCCTCACACAGGTGCGGTCCCATAGGTGCGACACTCCAAGGTGCGACCTCATTGAGGGATTCCCAGGGGAAGGGGGGGGCTCCCCTCCCCCTGCAGGTACGAAAAACGTACGATTTTGGGGAAATGCCTCCTGCTGAATTTGCCGCACAATCGCCCGTTATATTGGCAATTGCTGGATAGAGAAAAATCCGGCTAAGCGAGTAACAATTTGGTCTTTTGTTCAATTAGCTGAAATAACAAGCGAGGCAGACAAGTCAAAATCTGCAAAAGAGCAGTCGGCCCGTTTTTTATGTTCAGAAAGAAAATAGCTCGGACAATTTGACACCTAAAGCCCGCGCAATGGCTGCCATATTCTTTAATGCCGGGTTACGCTCTCCCCTCTCAATACCCCCAAGGTATGTTCTGTGTATACCTGCTCTAAATGCTAGCTCTTCCTGAGACAAGCCCTTTGCCAATCTCAGGTCGCGGATCCTATTCCCGAATTGTTTTTGTATGTTACTCAATTGTTTTGGCAACTAGCGTGTAATCCTTGACTAAATGCTAGCGCCATGTATACAATGAGTCTACAGACTATAAGTATCATTTACATACAAACTCCACTAAAGATAGTAATCGAGGAAGGGTTGAAGCTGCAAGAGCATTATAGCTACCAGCAGGAGGTGATAAAATGGCTAAGACTGTCCTTTCAATTGTGGCACTTTTAGCATTGATTGGCTTGGCTGCCGCATGTGCGCCGTACTCCCCGCCATCCAATTATCCAACAGGTCAACAGAATCCTCCTCAATCCAGCCCTCCGGCACAGGCACAAACTACAGAGACGCCTGCTTCAGCACAACAAGGTGGGCCCCCTTTAAATATAGCAATCGACTATGCAGGAATCTTATCTGCTTATAATCGTCATGTATTAAGTCCACACCAGGCAATGGTGAAATTGGTCGTGGTCGTCAGTGACGGCAGAACATTAGTCGAACGCACTATGCCATTTACAGGCTATCAACGAATGGATGATTTTGATATATGGGAAGTTAACATTAGGGGATTACACATTGATTCTGCAACTAATTATTTAAAGCTTTCTATCAGAGCATACGACGTAGATCCAGATATAGATTTTGAAAAAAGCTTCTTGTCTGCTCTTAACGAGCTGGGACAGACCGGAGCAAGCAATGTTAAAGCAATATTGGATTCATTACCGGGGCAATGGTATCTCGGCGAGTATGAAAATACATGGTATCCCTCCCAAAATTGGGGGATTAATTCTTATAATGGCGAAAAGGGGACCAATATGCGAGTTTGGTTTCGAATATGGTCGAGCCAGGAACCTGCACCGTTACCCAAGCCCACATTGCAACCAGCTGTCGAGATTCAAAATGTGGTATTACCGAACACTGTTTCGTTGGGAAATATAGGACTTAAACATGTGAATCATACCCTCATATTGACCAATAAAGAAAATACTGATGTTACGATTGACTATTTCGGGGACTCAGATCTAGCGATGGATCTTTACAGAAGCCCGGTTAAAGGTACAGTTAAAGTACCTGGTGGGAATTCAATAGAAGTGACCCATTCATTCCAGTATTCCAAGACAGGCACTACAACTGTAACGTACATCGTATATTATCATGGCAATGAGCTCAATAGGTGGTCCGGAACAGTCACAGTTACGCGTTGAAGTTATCCTACTTTATTAACGTAAATAACAAAACAGGCTTCTGTGCAACAGGATGTGACCTTCTATCGGCGTGCGGTTAAAGCGCGCTGCACCTCTCTGCTTAACTGCTCGGTATCAAAGGGCTTGTCAAGATGGGCAACTTTAGTCTCGGAGAGAAACTTTTTGGTGTCCGCACCTATAATATCGCCAGTGATGAAGACTACTCTCCGGGCTAGCGATTTAT